>DAHVIE010000033.1:0-17706 GCA_027322035.1 Nitrososphaerota archaeon | reverse complement strand
GCTCACAACGTCGTTCCGTCCGAACTCGTAGACCTCTCCCCCGTCGAATTTGGTCAGAAGCCTCCCGTCTTGAGCAACGAGCTCTTGGACTTCCCCGCCGGTAAGGGGGAGGCCGTCGACCAGCACATATTGATCCCACCTCAGACACTTGCCATGATCAACGTGGCCGGAAGTACCTATGTTCACCTCTGGCTGCTTCGGGAGCGGGGCCTGGGGCACGGCGGGCTCCGCGAGCTTCTGTTCAGACAATAATGTCCGCTGTCTCTCGGGCCTTTTTAAACTACCAAGCCGAGCCGCACCTTACCACGCGAGTTTGCTCACCTACCGTGTGACCCGGCCGGTTCTTGGAACATACACTTGCGTACAAAGTATGTGTCTAGCCTTCCCGAATTTCGCGGTCGATTTCAGCTCTCTAAACAACATCTGACGGCATTTTCCAGAACGAAACTAGCGCAAGCTAAGCACATCCCCTACATGCAGTTTCTATTAGGGGCGTTGACGCGCTCCAATCTTCGACTAACTGGCAAAGCTACCCACGGCTGAAGCCTGTGGGCCTTCCCCTTCCCTGGGCCAGCTCCGGCACAGCCTCGGCCCCCACGAGTCAGAAGCACGACCGCGGGTCGACTACAATCCATCCTTGATCATGCTGAGGAAGAACGAGCTGAAGAAGGTCTGCAGGCCGAAGATTATCAGGGTGAACGAGATGATGTCGTCTCCGTTCAGGGGGAGCTCGACGAAGCCACTGGAGACCCACTTCGCGGCCAGGGTGATGGCGAGGGCGACCCCCCCAAAAAACACCACGGAGCCGACGAGGGCCCCCCTCTCCAGCGTCAGATGGCTCAAGACTAGGTCAGTCGCAGGGTCTGGTTCGAATAGTTGCATGCGCACCCCATAGACCTTAGAGAAGAGGCCGAGCAGGAACACCTGGTAGCCGGCCATCAAGAACAACGCCCCTAGCACGAGGGTGTGGACGCCGGGGACATAACCGACATCGATGCCAAAATGCCCGAGGAGCATCAGCCCGACTCCCAGGACACCGAGCAACAGGGAGGGGGCGAAGTACAGGTAGGACGGCGCCCTGATGAGCATGAACTTCATGTGCCTCCACCCGTCAGAGAATGACCCGAGCTTGGAATCCCCCGCTTTCCTCGGATAGTAGGTAATCGGCACTTCCTCTATCCTCAGCTTCCTCCTCGCCGCCTCCACTATCATCTCGGACGCGAACTCCATCCCGGACGCTTCGAGGCGCAGTTTCCCCAGGGCTTCACGCGTCAGCGCCCTGAACCCACAGTGCGCGTCCGATACTCCCGCCCCGAAGAATAAGTTGAGCGAACCGGTCAGCAAGGGGTTCCCGACCTTCCGGTGGAGCCAAGGCATCGCCCCGTCTTTGATCTCCCCCTTCAGCCTGGTTCCGACTACCACGTCCGCTTCCCCGTTCATCAGCGGCTCGAGGAGTCTCCCCATCTCGGCGAAGTCGTAGGTGTCGTCCGCGTCTCCCAGGACGATGTATCTCCCAGAAACATGGTTGAAGGCGTACTTGAAGGCGTTCCCATAGCCATGCCTGTCTGGGACGACCACCTTGGCGCCGTGTTTCTCCGCCACCTCCCTGGTCTTGTCCCTGGAGCTGTCGGCAACCACTACCTCACCTCTTACCCCCAGAGCATCGAATGCCGCCCGCGCTTTGTCGATGCAGGTCCCGATTGTCTGCTCCTCGTCCCTAGCGGGGATTACGACGGAGACCTCTATGACTGCGGCCGTGTCTTCCCTACCTCCCAAGACGCTCCTTCACCGCCAGCCGCGCGGACTCATCCCACCCGGGCTTCCATCCTCCTCGCATCGGCTTCAATGGCTCAAACCGCACGACTTTAACGTCTCCGTCCCAGCGGTGAGCCCAGAGTAGATAGCCTCGACTTTCCCTGTCTGACTGTCCCAATCGTACTCTCGGGCGAACTCCAGCGCCTGCTTGCTAAGCCTCTCCCGGAGGCCCTCGTCATCGACGAGGACAGCGATCTTCGTGGCCATGGCCTCGGGGGTTAGTTTGTCCAGCAGCAGGCCATTGCGCCCGTCCTGCACAACATCAGTGCTCCCCAGGACAGGCCCTGCCCTGGTCGTGATAACCGGGAGCCCAGCGGCGTTCGCCTCCAGCGGAGTCAAGGCCCACCCGCCAAGCGGGGCAGCAGGGTAGACGAACATCTTGGCGGCCTTCATCAGGGCTACGACCCTCTTTCCGTCCTCTACCCGACCATAGAACTTCACCCTTTCTCCGACCCCGAGTTCTTCGGCTAGGCGTTGGAGCTCCTCCCTCTGAGGGCCGTCTCCCACGATGGATGCCTTCACGCTCTTTCCCCGCCCCTTTAGGACCCCCACGGCCTCGACGAGCGTCCTGACGCCTTTGTAACTCGTAAGCCTCCCCACATAGATGACGTCTGCCGCATCATCCTCCCCTGCCGATGGGACTGACTGGACTGCTTCGTTGTCCACCCCGCTTGGCACAAGGGTAACCCTGGATGGGTCGAAGCCCCACACCTTCAGTCCCCTCCTGGTATCCTCTGTCTCGACCACAATCCAGTCCGGGAGCTTCACCGTGAATCTCTCCACCATCTTACCGATGGCTCCTATCCGCCCGACATACTCTCCCCAATAGGACCCCCAAAGCTCCCAGCAGGAGAAAACGAGTTTGCTCCTCCAGACCACGGATGCCATCTTGGCGGATATGCAGGAAAAGTAGGGGAAGATGCTCGCGTTCACGACATCGTACCTCTCTCTAAGGAGCGGGAACAAGACACAGAGTCCGAAATAGATGGCAGCCCCCACAGACCGCCTCCCCTTCACGTAAACCTGTACCTCCGGGCAGACCCCAACTACCCTGACTCCGTCCATGTCCATCACGCTGTCTCCCTCCCACTGCTTCATACTGATGATGGTTACTTGATGCCCTTTCTGCGCGTGCCTGCGAGCCATCTCCCAAGTCCTGCGTTCCACTCCCCCTTTCGAGAAGGGATAGACCCTGTCGAAGACATAGGCGATCTTCATGGGTTCGAGCTCTCTTCTTTCCTTGCCTGGCTCAATCGTAACCTAGGGCGTGCAGTCTCCGCGCCACCTCTGATTCGTCTGACTTGTCCACCAACGCTTGGGTCACTCCCCGCGCCAGCACTTCCTCGAGGCCGGCCCTCGCCGCTGACCCCTCCTCCTTCCGATCCGCCAAGACATCCATCCTCTCCCCGGGGTCTCGCACCAGGTCGTAGAGCTCCTCAGACGCGCATTTGCTCCCGTCCAGGCTCTCCTTCCTGATATACTTCATCAACTCCGACCTGAACCCCAGCGTCCTGGTCCCATCAGGCGGGTCCAGGCTGGCGCACACCAGCTTCCTTCCAGGGGTAACAGCTTCGCCGGTTGCCAGCGGGAGACCTCCATCCTGCGCTAAGCCTGCTTGCCTCAGTATTGTGGGCTTGATGTCAGCCAGGGGAGCGAGGCCCTGCACCCTCCTGCCCGGTCCTGCCCCAGTCGAGTTCACAATCAAAGGAACGCGCAAAATTTCGTCGTAAACACCGCCATGGCCGAACCTTCCATGCTCCCAGAACCCCTCGCCATGGTCCGCGGTCATGACTACCAGTCTTCTGTCGAAGTGCTTCCACACTCCCTCGATCAGGGTCGAGATGTATGAGTCGACCTCGCGGACGCAGAGCCTGTAGCTCGACATGACCCTCGAACGGACCCCCTCCGAGGGCTCTCCTGCCTTGGCTTGTATCTTCCTTGCCATGAGCATGTCCCAGGCGACCCTGTTCCTCAGCGACCCCCGCCACCCCTGCATCCGGGCCGGAGGAAGGTATGGGAAGTGGGTGTCCATGTAGTGGACCCACAGGAAGGCGGGGGACCTGGCTCCTTTCGCCCACTCCAGTGCTCTGGATGTAATCTCCTTCCCATCCGTCGCCGGTCCTCTGTTCATCAGCGCTATGGACGCAGCGTTCCCCAGGTCCCCGAGCAGGGTCGCGTCACCGGTCTGTTTACCGCCTCCGTCGAAGAATGTTTCGAAGCCCTCGTCGTAGCCGAAGTGTGACGAGAGGAATGGATTGGAGTGGAACCCTCCCGTCGCGTACCCCGCTTCCCTGAGCACCTTGGCTATCGACTCCTTCCCGTGGACGTGCCTCTCGTCTAGGCTGAGGGGAGGCGGGAGGGAGAACATTATGCTCCTGAACGACTCGGGCGTCCCTCCTCCTTGAGAGCAGGCGCCTTCGAAGACTGTCGACCCCTCGGCAAAGGTGTCTAGGAAGGGCGTGAGACTCTGGCCGTGATAGCAGCCGACATGATCCCTGCGTAGACTGTCCACGGTCAGGAGAAGAACTATCTCTTTCGCCAACTCTATGCCCCCTCCCGGACGCTTGGCATCGTTCTGCTCAGGTCGCGTTCACCCTGAATATCTCTACTGCAGAGTTCTCATAAACGAGGGTGCCAACATAGGGGACGAACTGGTCATATGGAAGCCGGAACTTGAAGATTACGACGTAGCTGAACCCGAGCCGCTGCTGTATCGACTGGAAGTCGTAGAACGCCAGAGGCTGGGGGTTAATCATCGTCCCGAAGGAGAATCTGATCGACAACGACCCTGAGGTGGTCTGAGGTAGGGCAGCGTGGACAGTGAGGTAGTACAGGGAGGAGTTCGCTTCAGTGAGCTGTAACTCGTTCCCCGTGCCAGACCCTGACAGGGAGATATTGGCCGCCATGGGTGTCCCGAACTGAGTCAGGAAGGTGAAGGAGAGCCCCTGGGGCCCGTACTGGTACGCGGTGATTGGACCGAAGATTCCTATCCTTGTGTCTAGCTCCGAAGGAAGGGCACCGGGACTAAGTCCGCTCCATGAATATGTCACCTCTCCGCTCCTTTGACCGTAGACGAGAGAGTTGGTGACTCCTATGCCGTTCCCCACCTGTCCTTCGCCATAGACGTAGGACACGGCGATGGAGCTGTTAGAGCGCGAAACGGCGTACTCTGAGGTCGTCCCCAGCGCTGAGAGCGCTACCTGCTCCCCCCCGGGGGGCGTTGCCGCGGGCCCAACCAGCGTGAGGCTGGTGTTTCTCCAATCTACGAACGCCACTGGCTGGTAGTCTCCCACATAGACCCCGACTAATGGGCGATAGGGAGCAGCGTATGGGTACCCGTCAGCCATCATCACCATCCCATTCTGAATCATTAGGTTCCCCCTTAGGGCCAGGGCGGCGAGGTGAGCCCTCAGCTGCTCGTTGGCATAGGTAAGGTCAGGAAGGAATGGGATGAAGGAGTACTCCTCCCCGACTGCGTTTCGCCCTGCTATGCCGCTCACCCACTCATTGAAGTGTGGCGAGTTCGCATTCCCAGCAGAGGTCAACACCGTGGCGTTCACCGGGGTGTTGGCGCCGAGCCACGACAGGGCGTCCAGGCGGGGCTGGTCGAGGTCTTCATAGAACTTGTATGCGTGAGCCGTGAAGACGACCCCGGTTGCCACGGTTCCTATCAGGAGGACGATGAGGAGGCCCGCAGCAATCCCATCCAGGACCTCCTTCGTCCTAGGCGGCTTCACTTTGGCAATCTTCTCCTTGAGACGCGTGAAGAAGACCCCGCCTATCATGAATGCGGGCACTGGGAGTATGTACCAGAATCTCACTGCCCTGAACGAAAGGATAGTAAGCGTCAGGGCCAGGCCTGACAGGACGACCGCACCTATCAGTGCGAGTTCTGTGTCGTCTTGGCGCCAGTAAATGATGGACGCGTACATGGTAACCAAGATCCCAATTATGACGAAGACGGGTACATCCGGGAGAACATTGACGTATGTGCTGTATAGTGTCCCTAAGACCTGGGCAGGGGAGTAGACCTGACTTGTGGCTGCGCCCCTGGCGAGGTAAAGATCAAGGTATATCGGGAAGAACGGGGACGCTATCAGGAGACCCAGGACCGTCGACTTGGCCAAGAGGAAGAACTTCTGGAGCCTCCTCCGTAGGGCCAAGTATACTCCGAAGAGCACCAGCGTGACGAAGAGGACGGCGAAGTACATGGTGTCCGAACCTGCGGTGAGCGCCACGGCGACCGCCGAGATGAGTAGCCCCCTCCTGTCCGGCCGCGCAAGGTAGGAGATGATTGACCCGAGGGCGACCATGAGGAAGGTCAGCCCGAAGAGGCCGTCGAAGTTGGCCCAAGCGAACATGGTCGCGTAGGTCGGGGTGAAGGCGAAGGCGGTCCCGGCTACCACCGTCACCATGCGGTTCGCCCCCAGCTTGAGGAACAGGTAGTAGGCAGCTGGGATGGGAAGGACTGATGCGAGAATCATGAAAAGCTTGAGACCGAGGAGCCCACCAAAGCCGGAGACGAGGAGTGCCAGGGGAAGTACGGGGATGAAAGGGACCTCCAGGTTGTAGAGAGGGATCAGCCCGAAGGGCCAGAATCTGTTAGTGTGAAAAGCGACATAGTGGTCCCCTAGGGCGACCCTCGCAGCAGTCAGCCACGCGCCTGCGTCGTTGGAGGTGGCGGTGGGATAGTCGCCAAGGAGGATGAACCTAACTACGAAAGTGGCCACCACGACACCGGCCACCAGATATACGGGGTAACGCCATCGTTCAGCCGGTCCCTCGGTCACGCCTTCGCGCCCCTCCGGGCCTCTAGTTCACACGCTGCGGAGGCGTCTGCCAGGGACGTAAGCCGCCTTCGCAGTAGATGCTCCTGCTCCAGGTATTCCGGGGTCGCCCCTCGCATCAACTCGCTCCCTCAATATTCCCCATATTAACGCAACCATCTCCCTTGGCTTGCCTGCCGTCGGTCCTCGATTGAAACCCTTATGACGGCATGAGAGGGGCAGCGCTGGTGTGTCCCACATCCCCCAAGGAGGCTACAAGATTCCGGTCTGCAGGCCCAAGCTGGGGGAGAGCGAATACAGGGTCGTCAACCAGTGCCTGAAGGACGGATGGGTGAGTGGCATCAGTCCCTACGTCGAGAGGTTCGAGGCCGACTTCGCCAAGTTCTGCGGCGCCAAATACGGGGTTGCCTGCAACAGCGGGACCACGGCCCTGCAGCTGGCACTCGCCACCCTGGGCATCGGCGAAGGTGATGAAGTCATCATCCCCACGTTCACCATGATAGCGACCCCCAACGCGGTCACCTATACCGGGGCTAAGCCAGTCCTAGTAGACGCCGAGGACAGGACTTGGAACATAGATGTCGATAAGATTCGCGCCGCGGTCACATCAAAGACCAAGGCGATAATGCCAGTGCACACCTACGGCCACCCGGCCGACATGGGCCCCATCACGGAACTTGCCGAGGAGCGAGGCATCTTCGTGGTCGAGGACGCGGCCGAGTCTCATGGCGCAGAGTACAGGGGGCGGAGGACAGGGGGGTTGTCTGACATAGGTTGCTTCAGCTTCTATGCGAACAAGATCATCACGACAGGGGAGGGGGGGATGCTCGTCACCAACAGCGAGGAGTACGCGGAAAAGGCGAAGTGGCTCCGCGCCCACGCCTTTGGAAGGGAGGGGAAGCACTTCTACCACGAAGCCCTAGGGTTCGGTTACCGCCTTTCAGGGCTCCAGGCGGCGCTGGGCCTGGGACAGATGGAGCACATCGACGAGTTCGTCGCGGTCCGCCGGAGAAACGCATCCCTCTACAACTCCTTCCTGAAGGAGCTTGGAGGGAAGGTGTCGCTCCCCCCCGAGGCCCCTTGGGCTAAGAACATCTACTGGATGTACTCCATCTTGGTCGAGGACTCCTTTGGGATTTCTAGGCAGGGGCTGATGGACAGGCTGGAGAGGGACGGGGTTGAGACAAGGACATTCTTCTACCCGGTGCACGCACAGCCAATCTATGCCAACCTCGGGATCCCCGGCGCTTATCCCGTGGCAGACGCCATCTCTAGGAAGGGGATGAACCTCCCTTCTGGGAACGACCTGACGGAAGACGAGGTCGAGTTCGTATGCGAGCGGATAAAGGCCTGCGCCAAGGGCTCGCAATGAGCAGAGCACATCCGCCTTCGCCACGGGTGGGAGCCCGGGGGCCGGCCTAGGGCTTGGTTTCCAAGGGGAAGGTAGCGCTCGTCACGGGGGTGACGGGCCAGGACGGTTCGTACCTCGCCGAGTTCCTACTGTCAAAAGGATATCGCGTCTGGGGGCTCCTGAGGAGGTCCAGTTCATTTAACACCGCGAGGATAGACGGGCTCATAGCCGATTCGACGGCAAAGTTCGACATGTGGAGGGCCGATCTCACCGATCAGTCTTCACTCATCCAGATTCTTCACGAGACGAAGCCTGACGAGATCTACAACCTCGGTGCCCAGACGCACGTCAAGGTCAGTTTCGAAATCCCTACCTACACCTTCGACACCGACGCGACTGGTACCCTCAGGCTCCTGGAGGCGGTCAGGGCGCTGGGCCTCGACTCGAAGATATATCAGGCGAGCAGCAGCGAGATGTTCGGCTCATCCCCGCCCCCGCAGAACGAGTCAACTCCCTTCTCGCCCCGCAGCCCCTACGCCGTGGCCAAGGTGGCCGCCTATCAGCTCTGCGTGAACTACAGGGAGGCCTATGGGATGTGGATCGCCAACGGCATCCTCTTCAACCACGAGAGCCCGCGGCGGGGGGAGACGTTCGTGACCAGGAAGATCTCGAGGGCAGTGGCGCGCATCGCCCTTGGCGTCCAGCGGAACATCGTTCTGGGGAACATCGATGCGAGACGTGACTGGGGGTACGCCCCCGAGTATGTTCAGGTAATGTGGAGGATGCTCCAACAGAAGGAACCAGACGACTACGTCGTCGCCACAGGAGAGGCACACACGGTGAGGGAATTCGCCGAGAGGGCCTTCAAAGAAGTGGGTGTCGCCCTAAAGTGGGAGGGGGACGGCCACGAGACGAGGGGAATCGTCGAGTCGGTGAATGGCTCTGAGTTCAAGGAGCACATGAAGGTGGGGCGCGGGGACAGCGTCGTTGTCACTTCGAAGGAATACTTCAGGCCCACGGAGGCCGACTACCTGATGGGGGACAGCCGAAAAGCTAGGTCGAAGCTAGGGTGGCAGCCAAAGGTTGGCTTCGAGGATCTGGTGAAACTGATGGTAAGGGCCGACCTCAAGGGCACATTTCTGCTTCTCGAAGGTACGAGGAAGCACAAGGAAGAGTGGCGCGAGTTCGTGGGATGAGAAGGCAGGTGCCAGGCCTCAGCCCCGATTCCTTGCCGGGCCGATGCTCTTCACGTCTGACTCCACCATCAACCGCGCAAGGTCCCTGAATCCCACCATCGGGTGGAACCCGAAAGCCTTCTTCGCCTTCGATGTGTCTCCGACGAGCAGTCCCGTGGACGCCGGCCTTAGCAGGGCCTTGTCAATGAAGAGATGGTCTTCGAACTTGAGCCCGACTGCAGAGAACGCCTCCGTGGCGAACTCGCGCACCGACCCGGTCGTCCCGTTGGCTATCACGAAGTCGTCCGCAACTGGGAGCTGAAGGATGTTCCAAGCCGCCTCCATGTACTCCTTCGCGTACCCCCAGTCAATCTTGATGTCTATGTCTCCCAGGCTTATCTTGCTCTGGAGTCCGGCGGCTATCTTGGCAGCCGCCCTAGTAATCTTCCTCGTCACGTACTCCTCGTTCCTACGGGGGGACTCGTGGTTGTATAGTATCCCATTGGCCGCGAACATCCCGTAAGCCTCCCTGTAGTGTCGCGTGATGAGGAGGGCCATGACCTTGGCGCAAGCGTAGGGGCTCTGCGGGTTGAACGCCGTGGTCTCCTTCTGGGGAACCTCCACAGGTTTGCCGAAGATGTTGGAACTGGACGGCTGGAAGAACCGCGTGTCCTTGTCTGCCTGGCGGAGTGCCTCAAGAACCCTCCCGACCGCCGCCCCGGTTATGTCGTAGGAATAGCTTGGGGTGGCGTAGCTCCAGGACACGTGGTCCTGGTCTGCCTCGTTGTAAAGCTCGTCTGGTGCCACTTCCTTGATCACGGAATAGATTGAGGTGACATCAGCCAGGTCCCCCTTGTGGGTGAAGAACCTCTTGCCCGCGACCTCCTCTGTCAAGAGATGGTCGATATTCTTCGTGTTGCCCGTGGCGGACCGGCGGAGTAACCCGTGCACCTCGTACCCCCTGGACAGTAGTATCTCGGCCAGGTAGGAGCCGTCTTGCCCCCCGACGCCCAGTACCAGGGCCCTCTTCCCGTTGCTTGCAGGAAGCTCCAAATTGAACCGGTCACCGGCCGAAGCGTGTCATCTTAAAGTCGTCGGGGAGATGAGGGGAGATTTTCCACGCTGAGCTCTGGGAGTCCAGACGGACGCCGAGGCCCCTGGGTCTAGCTTGGACGACCACGCTGACTGTGTGGCTCCCAGCCTTGTGCCCCATCTTGTAGAAGTGCTCGTAGAACCCGAGTGCCCCCTGAATCTCTATCTCAAGTCCGAGCTCTTCCTTCGCCTTCCTCCTCGCGGCCTCAGATACGCTCTCTCCTCGAAGGACTCGGCCTCCTGGGACCCACCACCTTCCTTTGGCAGGGGCCCTCAGCCTCTTCACCAGGATGTACCCGCCGGGGGCCCTGAGTGCGAGGTCGACGCAGAGTATGGGCATGAGCCCAAGGGTCTCGGAGTACTTCTCCGACGACAAGAGCCCTCTCTGCCCGGTCCCTTCAACCGTCCCCTTGCCGTGCCTTTTCGCGCTGCGGTCGCTCAGGGAGGACCCACGACCTTCGTCGTCGGGAAGGGGACGATGAATCTCCCTCCGCGCTCCAGCCACGCCTCCTCCCTGGCCTGGAACGCCTTCCAGAACGCCCAAGGAAGTACTAGCATGACGTCCGCCTTCTCCCTCACCTTCGCCTCGCCTGTGATTGGTATCCACGTCCCCACTGTGACCTTCCCCCACTTTCTCCTGTCCTTGTCCGCCACTCCGCGTACCAAGTCCTTGCCGAGACCGTAGTACTGGAGTATGGTGTTCCCCTTGGTCGACGCCCCGTAGGCGTAAACCTTCTTCCCCTTCCTGACTTCGTCCTTCACAAGCTTCACACACTCGCGCCTGTTGGAATCGATGCGGTCGTGGAAAGCGAGCACGTCCTCTTTCGAGCATCTCTCCGATACTCCTATGCTCCCCTTCTCGAGGTGCCTGGCGAAGACCCTGTAGCTCCCCCCATTGATGTCGTTCTCTTCGACCTTGAATATCTCGAGCCCATTGGACTCGAACAGGTGCCTGAGGGAGCGGTAGGAGTAATATTCGAGGTGTTCGTGGCAGATGTTCCCGAGGTCGTTCTTCTCAAGCATCGACTTCAGACACATGAGCTGTGCCACGAAGACCCCGTCGGGCGCGAGCACTTTCGATACGTCCGCGATGAACTGGTTCGGCTCATCCATGTCATAGAACATCCCGATGGCCGTGACCACCTTCGCCTTCTTCTCCCCCATGATCTCCTCCCAAGCCTTTTCACTCCAGAAATCTCCGATGACTTCTTGCGTCACTTTCTTCAGGTGTGGGAGGAGGTTGCGCGCAGGCTCGCACCCCACTCGCACTAGTTTCTCGGGATAGTTCTTCAGGAGGGACCCGTCGTTGGCTCCGATGTCCAGGACCGCGTCTCCCTCGCGGAGGTCCACCACGCCTTGCACCACGGTGGCTATCTGCCTGAGGTCCGCGGCGATTACCGGGTTGAGCCCAGACCTGTACCAGTAGTGCCGAGAGTAGAGGAGTTCCTGGGGGGCGGTATGCCTCAGCTGGACAAGGGTGCAATTTTCGCAGAAGACAAGCTCCAGGGGACACTTGGGGAGAGACTCGTCCCTCCGGGGAACGAAGTTAGAGACGTAGATGTTCCCCAAGGAGAAGAGCGAGGTCAGGTCAGAGGAGCCGCAGACGCGACACCTGGCTATCGCGAACGGCCGCCTGGCGGGTTTCACCGCTCTGGAGCCCTGCAGTGAGGATAAAAAGACCCGGGCCCTCTGGTCTGTCAGCCCAGTCTCGAGGACCTTCGGTAGGCATTCGACGCACCTGGCCGTGATAACTTTCGCGCATCAGGGCAGATTCAAACATGGTGAGCAGCGCACGCCACCACGCGAGCTGCGGAACCCCTCCGGGAGCCACCTCTTCGAGCGTCGAAAGCGCCAGCACGCCGAAGGTAACGGAGATGGTGACCACCGTGAGCCAGAAGCCGATCGGCACCTCCGCGGAGTAGAGTGCGACCAGCGAGCCCGCACGTGCGATTCGGACAGGATGGACGGGCGTCGCATCTCAAACTATCTTGAATATCTTGACGTAATCGTTGCTGTAGGCCATAGTGAGATTGGCCGAGGGTTTGAAGTTGAACCAGGGATACGCATTCGTGCCGCTCGGGACAGGGACAGTAACGACATAGGTCACTATGATGTAGTCGGCGCCATGCGACCTAGCATAGGCGATAGCAGGACCCGGCTGGTAGAAGAACAACGGCATCGTAGTCCTCCCAATGGTACCGTTGAGGTATGAGAAGCGCCAGTCAGTCAGGGAGAGGAAGGTCGAGTTCGCTGGCGTGCTCTGCGACATCCAGATCATCGCGTTGTACAACGCATACTCGCCTTGGCTGACCACCCTGGTGTTCGTGGTCGTGTCGCTGACCACCTCTGTGGTCCACGAACCGACTATGATTGGTGTGAGGAGGACGATGAGGATAATTGCTACTTTCCAGCCCTTCGAAATGTTCGTCCGAATCTTCTTGGTCCCGGGGTTTCGCTTCTCCACCGTCAGCGAGCGGATGGAATACCCTGCCATGAATATCAACGGTGTCACTCCTTCGAAGGCGAAACGCCAGGAATTCGAGTTCGCCGGGACCGAGACCAGGATGAGGAACCACGCCAATGGGAAGAGCGCGAGGGCGCTTCCTCCTTTCATTCTCACTACGTAGACCGCAGTGAGCGCCATCAGGATTATGAACTCGATGTCGTCGTTCACCTCTCCTGCCATGTAGCTAAGAACAGGAACGCCGCTAAGCAGAGTACTGAGGGTCGAATGGGAAATGAAATTCCCGCGGCCGTTCTCGACCAATGCTATGATGTAAGGATAGAGCCCCGGCAAGAGCAAGGCCGCAGCCGCCGCTGGGGCGATCAAGATAGCGCTGGGCAACAGGTAGCGTCTGACGTCGCTCCTGTCCTTCACATACTGATAGACGGGTATCAGGAGGAATACAACTAGCAGCGCTACGTCAGAATAGTGTGCCATGTAGAACAAGACCATGGCCAGCAGGAAGACTGCCCACTTCAGGGCGCCTCGCTCTCTCCGGACGACGTCAACGTATGCTACGAGCATGAAGAGCGAAGCCAGTATTCCAAAGAAGTTGGGGTAGAGACCCGCGTCGAAGACTGTGACGTACCAGACTGTCCCCGTCAGCGAATAGATTGCCGTAATCAGGAGCGAGGCAGTCTTGTCTGCAAACATCTTCGAAGCGGCTAGGTAGACGATTAACGGAGAAAGCACGGCTATGATGGCCATCGTCACTTCTGAAGTGAGGAGGGCGAACCCGCCGACGCTCAGGAGCGAAAGCGCTATCTGGCCCTGGGCCGCATAGTACAACAGCCCCCCGGGGAGCATGGTGAGGTTGCCTGAGATTAGCGCCTGCGCCTCTTCAGCATGGTTCCTGAAGTCTTGGCTTGGATAGGTGGGAAACACGGGGTACTTCAAGAAGAAGAGATACACAAGGCCCGCCTGTATCAGGATGACGACGAGCAGGACCGCTTCAGCCCTGCTCGGCCGGGACGGCAGAGCCACGGTCTTCCTGGCGGCGACGGAAGTCGCGAGGGCCAGAATGCCCGCCGCGATAAGGAAGTACACCGTTTCCAAGCCGAGCCCAGAGAGCCTGTATCCGGCGATGGTCGCACCGGACATCCTTACGACGAGTACTAACGTGTCCACTGCGAGTCCAAGCCCGAAGGCGTAGCCAAGCTTCTCTCCCAGGCCGTCCCCTTTCTTCCATGCGCCGAGGAGTTCACCGAATCCTACGCCTGGGATGAAGACTGCAGCCAAGTAGACCAGATATCCCAGGCCGAACCCGTTAGGGTCTGTCGGAAGCATTAGGAACCTGGCGCCAGCCCTGTGACTTTAGTTAACTCTTGCCAGGATATCGAAAGCAAAGCCGAGAGCGTCAGACTCGTGCCCGCGCCTTTTCAACCGATGCCGTCGGGCCGTAGACATAGCAGTTCAGCCGAGCAGGTCGCCCTCGCCTGACCACCCCGGGGAGGCGTTTCAGGCCGCAGGTCAGGCGCATGCTTGCGTGGCGCTATGCACGACTTATTACCTCGCGGAAGGACGCAGGCCATTCGCCTTGAAGCGCAGAAAGGACTCGAAGGCATTAGGACGCGCCCTCTTCGCAATCCCCGTCGTCGTGGTAGTGGGGCTGGTGGTTTTTGGGCTTGCAAGTGCGATCTCGACCCAATCTGGGACCCTGACCGTCGAAGCAGTGAGCTCCGGACGCTACTCTCCTTCAGTCCAGCTCAAAGTCCAAGTCACCGTGGGAAATACGACGAGGACCACCCCCTACAACTTCTCGCTCCCACAGGGACAATACAACGTCGTCTTCGGAAACGAAGACTGGTATGATGCTCCACCGGTCCATTCAGTCAGCCTAATTGGCGGGAAGACTGCCTATGTCATTGGGACTTACACGCCTGTGGTCAAGGCGATTCAAGTGACTTCCAGCGGGTTCAACGCTACAACAGTCACCGCAAAGCATGGGGTCACTCCAGTCGTATGGGTCAACGAGGGGAGCGCGGTCGAGGTCCTCGTAGTGACCGGGATAGGCAGAATCCCACTCGAGCCTTCCCAGAACTACACCCAGGTGTTCGCGTCTCGAGGCACGGTGGAGTTCTCCATCCTAAACACGAGTTTCAGCGGCACCATAAGCTGCGTTTAACGGCTTTCCGCCCAGTCAGGGTCGAATCGAAAGTGCGACATGCATGGAACACATCGGAAGGGGCTCCCACAGCCGCATGGGCCTAGGGACTGGCGCCGAACCCCAGCAGAGCTTGGGCACGGGGCGGAAACGCTCGTTCTAAGCCGCTTTGGGTGTCGGAGCTGTCGAACATCCCACAAAAATGGATAATTCGTCCATGCAGTTTAAATATGCTCGCGGGGTCGCACCAAGTGAAAATATTGAATACACCTACGAATGTGTATTTGAGAAAATTTAGCTCAGGACTTCTCATGGCACTGCTCGCGGTCTCAGGGATGCTATTCCTTGTGCCGCTCGCAGCGCCGACAATCGCTTCAGGAACAGCTAGTCCGACCATCTCACTTGCCCCCAACGTGTTCTTCGGGACCGCGACGACCGGGCTCACCGTATCGATCGCTAACCCGAGCAGCAACAGCTACGCCATAACAGGCTTCACCATCTTCCCGACGAGCAGCTCTTGGGTGATGTCAGAGACGCATCCCGGCACGACACCCTCGGCGAGCACATTCACTTGCTCCGTCCTTACCGGCGGATCACTGCAGTGCGTCAACGGCGACCTAGCCCCCGGCGGCAGCGTAGCCGTCACGGGCGTCAGCCTTCAGGCGCCAGCAGTGAGCTCGTATCCGGCAAAGGCCGCACTGGGCAGCACAGTCCAGTTCGCCTCGTCTTCGGCTTTCAGCACCGGCCCCAGTACGGCCGTCTATGAAATCGAGACGGGCACCACCGTGTCCTTCACCCCATCCAGCGTGACCAACTTCGTGGCGGGTTCAGCCCCGCTGTCGCTAAGCGTCGCGCTGAGCAACGCAGATGACGCTGGTATCCCAGTGTCGCTTGCGTCGACATCAGGGACGTTCTCCGCATCATCGGGTATGACAGGGAGCGGCGGATCGTTCACAGTGAGCTTCACCCCCAGCAACACGGCTGGGACAGCGACGCTCACTGCGACGATAGGGACTTCGGCAACAACTGGTACAGGCTCTGTGACCACAATCGCAGCAGCCCCGTCCCAGGTGACCATCACACTCCCAGGTAGCACCTTCGCCACAACTGCGCCTACCGACTACATCACCTCGTCTGCGACCGACGCCGCAGGCGTCACGCTCGCGAGCGTCAGCACAGGCATCAGCATCTCTCTGGCTGACAGGTTCGGTAACCCCGTTGCCTTCGCAGCCGGAGACTCGCTCAACATCATCACCAGCAACGGCCAGTTCAACCCCAACAGCGGGTCCACGATGACGACCTCCATAACGGAGTCGCCTACCTCTGGATCGAGCAGCTACTCCGTGACCAACGGCTACTTCCAGTCGGAGCTCTATGGCACGATCTCCACGATCAGCGCAGCGCTGACCCGTGGCTCGTCAACCTACTCCGGCCAGAGCGGCCAGCTGATCACCTCCACACTTGACACGACCACGCCCTCACCCACCCCATCCATCGAAGGGTCCACCTCTGTAGCAGCGGGATCGACCGTCTACCTACACGTGACCCTCTCACCAGCTCAAAAGGGCGTCCCAGTTGAGGTCTACCTCGATGCGGCGGCAAGCACTCTCAAGAATGCCAACGGGCACTTCTCGAACGGTGCGACCAGCATCGTCGTCAACACAGGCACCAACGGGACCGCCGTGGCGTCATTCGTCATGGACACGGGGGCCGGTGCGACGTTGATGTTCGGCGACAACGTCACTGCGCCAATCAACGGGAACGCTGCCAACACCCTCGGGGCCTCGGCCGAATACGCAATCTCTACCGTAGCCGGTGCGCCAGCGAAGATGATCGTCACAACCTACTTCGACTCAGCACTGACCGAGTCAACGACCCATGCGGTAAACACCGCAGGGACCACGCTCTACGTCGACATAGCACTAGCGGACAAGTATGGTAACCCGACCACGGACACTCTGGGGTACCAAATCCAGATAGCCCTGTCGGGACCCGGTTCGTTCAGCGCCACCAATGTCTACATATCACAAGGAGCAACTGACACCAAGGGTAGCTTTGGTCCAATCCTATGGACCACTCCAACGGCCCTCGGGTCGGCGGTCCTCACCGCATCGAGCAGCCTAGGAACGGCGACTCACACCGTCACGATAGTGACGCCGACGCCTCTGCTCTACATCAACACGGTGAACACATCGCCACTGGTAAGCGGCAAGACGTTCTACGTCACCAGCGACTTCGTGAGCATTAACGGCAACGCTAGTGCTTCGATGGGCTACCCGCCTACCACAACCATCACCAGCGTCTGTTACACCCTGGGGACAGGGTCGAACGGATGCGCCAGCATCACCCCAGCGAACTCAGTCACCTTCAGCATCCCAGTGTCGCTCACGAGCGGACTGAACACGGTCTCGTTCAACGCGACAGACAGCAGTGCGAACACAGTAAAGAGCACCTCCTACACCATCCTCGTTGACAGTGCAAAGCCAGACGTCAACTTCGTGACTGCGAACAACGCGAACATCTCATCGCCTGCTACCGTGTCGGCGCACGTAGTCGACTCGGAAGGCGATCTGAATGCGAGCAGCGTGACAGCGGTCGCAACCAACCTCCAGACCTCAGCCACTAAGACACTCACCGCCTCAGTGACAGGGACCAACAACCTAGGCCACAGCGTGACCTACGCCGTCACCGTCTCCGGTCTCACGACCGGGAACTGGAGCGTCGCACTCACCGCTACTGACCTGGCGGGCAACAGCAACTCGAGCACCATCACGGTGCACGTGACCGTGCCGTTCGCCCAGTCCTTCGTGGTCTCAGGCACCCCACACTCAGCGACGATAGGCTCGTTCACAGGGATCAACGCGTCATACACCAACCTG
>DAHVIE010000032.1:0-4941 GCA_027322035.1 Nitrososphaerota archaeon | reverse complement strand
GCTCACAACGTCGTTCCGTCCGAACTCGTAGACCTCTCCCCCGTCGAATTTGGTCAGAAGCCTCCCGTCTTGAGCAACGAGCTCTTGGACTTCCCCGCCGGTAAGGGGGAGGCCGTCGACCAGCACATATTGATCCCACCTTAGACACTTGCCATGATCAACGTGGCCGGAAGTGCCTATGTTCACCTCTGGCTGCTTCGGCATGAGCCGCTTGCCCTGGTCCGACTCGACAGACACCTGGTTTGACAAGAGGGCCGGCTCTTCCGAGGCTCCTTTTAAACTGCAAAACCAATAACAGGTCTTGGCGGCAGTTAAGGCTGGGGTTCCGTAGCCCACCCGCCCATGCTGCTCCTCGATCTTCTCCTCTGACGCGATTTGGCGCGCGACGTAGTCTGATGGCAGCGGTCTTTTTCATCGCGTACGGCGGCGCAGGGGGCTCTCATCTTCCTTGGTAGGCTGAAGACTATGCTCATCTCGTACCTCAGCGGGCAGTCTCAGCGGCTCAATAGGTTTCTATCGATGGACTTTCGTCTGTCCCTTCTCTGGTATGTTTGGTATTTGGCGCGAGGAGCGCCCCCGGATTCGTCGTCTTGATCATCCTCCTGTCTGCAGCCCTTTACAAGGGGTTCAGATCGAGAGACTCCTGATTCTACCTCTGATATGGTTCCTTGGCCTTTTGGTCGCAGCCCTGCAGGGCTTCCGCATGGCGCTTTGCACTGGAGGCGCTCCTCCCTCTTACGCTCCTTGCGGGCTAGTCTGGATGAGGTCTTGCCACAGCGGAAGATAACCAAGGTCAAGACACTGAGGAAGGGCGACCCTTGCCGATTTGGGGTTGTAGTTCTAGTCGCTCTCTTCTTCACACCGACCGTCGCCGGGGGTTGGACTTCTGACCTCACAAGAGGCTTTTTTCAGCAGACCTCGTCGATCCACCAAGGCCAGGTTCTCGTCAGCTCCGCGATGTCTTTGCTCGCCTCGCACACCCCAGACTCCTGTCAAGTCACTGACCCCATATTCATCTACTCAAACATCATCATCTACAGGAACGGCGCCTTCGAGTACTTCAGAAACTCACTCCTGAGACTAGCTTCGCCAGGTGGAATCGATGCCAGTACGTGACGGTGACACGGGTCTGCGCCTTCCTCAGCCCCCTGCCCGTCTTCCAGATTCCTTCCCGGGCTCTCCTTGGACGACAAATGTGCCGTCGCAGATGATGCATCTAGACTACAGCACCGATGAGAAACCGCTCCGCATTCCTCCCACCTGACATGCCATGCAGTCGAATGTGCCGGGGCTTGCATTCGGCCAGTATGACTGTCCTGCCGCGGGCGCAATCGTTTTCTCTATGTCATCCACAGGCTCAAGTCTGCCGTGACCAGACAAAGACAAAGAAAGAAACTGGGGCAGCTCCTCTTCTTCGGTCCCATAGTCGCTTTGATCATCATAGTCCTGCTCGGGTTTGGCAGCTCTATCGCGGGGGGCTCTGGAACCCTCGTCGTGCGCGCTCAAGGGGTACAGCAGTCACCGGGGGACTATCTCCATGTCTCTGCCACGGTGTCGGGTTCTTCTCGTATCACCCCGTTCAACCTCACGCTACGGCAGGGGACTTACACAGTGAGCTACGCCCCTCTGGAGTGGTATCGAACTCCTCACCCCGTATCTGTGACGGTCATCGGCGGGAAGACGGCCTACGCGGTCGGTAGTTACGTCCCGACTCCGGTTGGAGTCAGCATCGGCCCCGGTGGTCCCAACGTGACGTCCGCAACGGCAGAGCACAATGTGACTCCGATTGTATGGATCAACAGAAGTACCGCCACCGTCCAAATCTCGTCCCCTCTGTTCTCCGTCCCAATCCCTCCCGGAGCGAACCACACCAGCACGTTCCCAACCCCTGGTACCGTACAAGTACAAATCTTTCCCTATGGGGGCTCAGTAAGCGTCGTGGTGGTCTAGTACCTGCTGTAGGTATCGCTGGCCAGAACCAAGGAAAGACTAAGGTCATTCTGGCCAAAGGGGACCGATCCAAGTTCCGCGACACCCACAAGCCTGAAAAAGCGAGGCGGGACCACGCAATGCCCCAGTCCTCCATTCCCGAGGCCCGCAACGAACTGAATATGGACGATTTGTCCACACGCCTTATATACAAATCCAAGGGCCCTCCAACTCGAAAATATGTATACGCCTACGAATGCGTATCAAAGAAAATTTAGCTCAGGACTCATAGTTGCCTTGCTAGCGCTCTCAGGGGCCTTGCTCCTGGTTCCGCTGGCGGCAACGACAAACGCATCGAATTCAAGTTCAAGCTACACGCTCACCTCAAGCCACACAGTCCTCTCGGGGACTGGTTCAACAACAGTCACACTGACAATAGACAACCCAGCCACTAACCACTACGCGATAACCGGGTTCACAATCTCCATGCCTTCGGGCTGGTCAGTCAGCGGCACCCCAGTTGCAGCAACGTTCACGACATGCTCCGTGACGTCAACTTCGGTACAGTGCACTGGAGGAGACTCCGCCCCTGGCATAGCACTCGTGGTCACGGGACTAAGCATCGCGGGACCAACAGTGTCATCGTACCCAGCGAGCGGAAAGCTGACGACGACGATTCAAGACGCGTCGTCCAACGCGTTCTACTCGGGGCCATCATTGACACTCTATGAGGTCGACAGCAGTGGCACCCTGACGGTAGCACTGTCGCCGTCCTCTACCACCTTCACAGCAGGCGGCTCTCCATACACTGTCACTGCAACGCTCCTCGACAGCAGCTCCGCTGCTGAAGTCGGCGTTCCAGTAGTCTGGACAGTCGGCGGAACAGGGTCTGGCACGGTAACCGCCATCAGCTCGATGACGAACTCCAACGGAGTCGCGACCGCGACCTTCACCCCCAGCAACACTGCAGGGGACTCGAACTTCGCCGTAGCGACCCTCGGAGTCAACACCCCAGAGGCTACCGCTAGCACCGCCACTGTCCTATCGACAGCGTCGGCAGCGGTGACCACACAGGCAGGACCACCGTCAGAGGTGACCTTCCTGATTAGCACAGAATCCAGTAACTACCTCAGGACCGAAGCAACCACTTCGTCGACTTCGACGACGTATCCCAGTCACTTCACTGGCGCCGAGTTGACAACCAGCCAGGTCACATACTCTGTGGCTGACAAGTTTGGCAACGCAATCGCCTTTACCGCTTCGACCCTGACCATCAACTCAATCACCATCTCTGCGCTGTCCGGCGGCGGCGTCTTTGACGGCGTCACCGCCACCACGCTGCCCTCGACCGTGAGCTGCAGCGCCCACAGTGCATGCATCGCTTCGCCCTGGGGGACCGGGACAGCAGTCAGCGGAAACCTCCCATACAATTACTTCCAGTCTCCTGTGTATGGCGCAGTAGGCCAGCTCAGCGCGACAATATCAGGAACCTATGGTCCTTCTGCATCAGCGTTCACCGTCGCAGGGAACAGCGGGACAGCAACGACATCTACCTTCGCTGCCTCCTCGCCACAGCCCGCGGTCAGCACCACGGCGCCCAAGGCAGGGAGCTCAATCAGCGTCTACGCGACCCTGCCGACTGTTCAGCAGGGCGTCCCAATCAACATCGCCTTCTACCTTCCTGGTACCGGGCAGGTCAGTCTCGGTGACGGCCTGTATTCCGGTCAGTTCACCAACGGCATGCATGCCATAACACTCACGACCAACAGCAGCGGAATGGTCCAGACGTCCTTCAGCATAGACAACGTCGAAGGAGCCACGGTCGAGTTCGTCGCCAACGTGACGGCGCCCATCTATGGCACGCCGACAAACGAGCTGGCGAACTCCACCGTACCTAACGCGGGAGGAACTGCGGTGACGGCAGCGGGCCCAGCGGCCTCGTTCGCTGTCAACACATACTTCTACGCGTCTGGTGCACCACCTACCTTCACCTCCTCCACGACCAGCGTGGTCTCCTCAGGCACCCTCTACCTAGACGCAACCTTGGTAGATGCCTATGGGAACACCGTGACTTTGTCGTCGAACGCCAACACCATCCAGGTCAACCTCGCCGCGACGGCGGGAACCCTTTCAGCAACAAGTGTCTATATCACAGCCGGGCACTCTGACACCGGAGGCTCGTTCGGAGCGGTGATCTACACCGCGCCGTCCTCCACTGGCTCCCTAACGATCAAAGCATCCGGCGTGGTCGCGGGGAAGGCAGTGACGGGTACGAGCACCATAACGGTTGTCAGCGCGAAGCCAACACTCTTCGTGACCTCCCCGCTGCCGGTATCTGGCGCCATCTACTCCACGACAACGCCAATGGTCTTCCACGGCAACGCCAGCGTCTCAACCGGCTATCCGACGACCGGGGCGTCTGCTGACACGATTTCACAGGTCTGCTACACGGCAGGAACCCAGTCGGCGTGCCAGGCGGAGTCGACCTCCCCAGTAACATGGGCCATGGCCGTCAACGTCGGCGCTGGACTGCACACTATCAGCTTCAACGCCACCGATGCGAACGGCAACACAATCTCGAGTGCCACGTACCAGGTGCTCGTTGACACCACAGCACCAAACATCAACTTCGCGACCGCTAACAATGCCAACGTCTCGTCTCCCGCAAAGGTGTCGGCAAACATAGTCGACACTGAAGGAGACCTGAATGCGAGCAGCGTCACCGCAGTCGCGACGAACCTCAAGACCTCCGCAACCAAGACACTAACCGCCACGGTGACCGGGACCAACAGCCTAGGAAGCAGCGTGACGTACGGCGTCTCCATCTCCGGTCTCACGACCGGGAACTGGACCGTCAAACTCAGCGCCAGCGACCTGGCGGGCAACAGCAACTCGAGCACCATCACGGTGCACGTGACCGTGCCGTTCGCCCAGTCCTTCGTGGTCTCAGGCACCCCACACTCAGCGACGATAGGCTCGTTCACAGGGATCAACGCGTCATACACCAACCTG
>DAHVIE010000029.1:0-3559 GCA_027322035.1 Nitrososphaerota archaeon | reverse complement strand
CTCATAGGGAGTGTCGGTGTACTGGACGAACGACTCCTTCTTGCCGCTTATCATCCTCCTCTTGGCCACCGACGAGTCGACATAGATCTTGGTTCCGGTCGACTTTCCTAGACTGTCGAATATCGACCTCATTTCGGAGTTCGTAAGGAAGATACGTGCCGTGTTCGGATAGTGCTTGTTCATGAGACGGGTGAAAAGCTCGTCAAAATCCACAGCGTTGCAGTCGCTCACGACTAGGTAGACCGGCAGGTCATCCGTGTACCTGACGATGACAGCCTTGGCGTGAGCGGGCTCTCGCTTCTTGAATTCCTTCTCGACGTCGATTGTAAACACCGGAAGTGAATTGCTCGCGGTAACGGTGTAATTCTCCGGCGACCATATCTGCAGTTCATGCTTGAGGTCGACCAGGCTTGCAATGAGGAGGACATTGAGCTTGACCCCGCTCTTGACGATTCCTCGAAGGTTCTCAAAGAACTCCCCAGAGCTGCTGAACTGGTGTTCGTAGAGCCAGTATCTGTAGTCGCGGTCTCGTGGCAATGAGATGCTAACCTACCCGTTCCGGTGGGCTGGCTACTTAAGAGATTTGTGAGAGGAGGAAAAAGCATGAGACAAGCAGGCTGGAAAACCCCTAGTCTGCTTCTAACTCGTACTGCTCCTGGACAGCCCTGCAAATGAGGTCCTTGGACCCCTCTCCGAGTTCTGAGAGGAACGAATCGGGGTTTTTCTTCCATCTCAAGACTCTGTTCACTTTCGTCTTAAACGTCTCAAACGCTGAATCGTAGGGCTGCATCATGTCAAGTATGGCGTGGTTCCGCCCGATGTTTACCCTACCGCGAAGCCCTACGAATCCGATTGCCACCTTGATCTTCTCCCTTGGGACCCCTGTGGAAATCGAGTAGGCGTGCCGATACGACTGAAGTTGTTGCCTGTGGGTGGAAGCATTGCCGGTGTCTCTATCAGTCTTCCAGTCCACGATTAGATGATTCCCCGTCTCGTCTCTGAACACCGCATCGATTCTACCCTGGAAGTTCAGCCCCTCGCCGTCCCCCACGAGCTTCTGAAGCGGGACCTCAAGGTCCAACTCCGAGGCTACGACCTCAGGGTACTTCGCTTTGACCTGCGCAACCAGGGTTTGGACGTTGGTGACGAACGGCTCTATTCCCGCCGGAACCAAATGCTCTTCTCCTTTGAGGATTGCGTTGGCTATTTCATGCACCTGGCTGCCTATCTCCAACCCCGATGAAGGGAGCTTGATGTCCAAGATCTTCGAGGTCAGATAGTCCTGTGCCGCAGTCTCGTCTCCTCCTTCGGGGAGCGAGGTAAAGGACACGTGGTCGAGGTTGGCGAACCACTCCTGGATCCAGTCTCTCAGCCACTTCTCCTTCCCTCCAAGGAGCTCTCTTGCCTTCGTCGTGTCCCCGCTCGTGAACAGGCTGAATGCGCGCTTGAGCCTCTCTGAAGTATCCACATACTCGATGCCTGCGAGCTCCACCTCAGCCTCTTCGGAGAAGTCGTTCAGAAAGTTCGATGCGTTCTCTGTCACGATATGGAGCTCGTCCTTGGCCCTGGTGAGAGCTACGAAATCGATTCTGAGAGGCTCCTCCTCCAGCTCCTCTTCGACGCTGATGCCCCTGGTCTTGAGTATCTGCTTCACGACCTGATCCTGGAAGTTCTCACCGCCCCGGACCTCCTGGGGGGCGTAGACCACCGCTTCGAACTGCCTTCCCTTGGCTTTGTGGACCGTCGTGAGGACTACATCCTTCTCGCGCCGGGATTCGTCCGCAGCCAAGTCGCTTGACCTCAGGTACGTGATCACAGCCTTCAGGTCCAGGTTCCCGACAAGCCTCATCGATTCTGTGAATGCCTTCTGCAGGTCGAGCGCCGCCATCAGATACTCCCTTCCGTATGAGACGGCTACTGGGATTATCTGCGCGCGGAAGAGCTCGTTCACGTCCGGAAGCTTCCTCACCTTCTGTTTCATCCTTCGGAATTCAGGGCATCTTTCAGGGAGCACCCTCAGGAACTCGTCGTCCTCCAGCTGCGCCAGAGAGAACGCCTCCTTCAGAGAGACGGGAAAGAAGGGGGTGAACATCGCATTCTTCACGTCCCTGGCCTTGTCGGAGAAGATTCCGAGCAGGAACCTGACCACGTAGTCATGGGCGTCGTCGGAGGCCTGGAAGTAGGTCGAAGAGTGCTCCACCCCTCGCCTAGCCAGCTCCTCAGAAATCTCCCTGACCCTGCTGTTGGTCCTGGCGAGGACCGCCACCTTTAGCCCCCTGCTTCTGATCCCTTGTACAAGCTCGCAGACAGAGCCAAGAGTGTCCTCGTCCGCCACGCTGTAGACCTTGGGCCTTGGGCCCGGCCCCTTGGTGGTGTTCCTTAGGTCGCGCATCTCCACGGCCGCCGCTCGCTCCCTCGTCTTCGCGAGGAAGAAGGCCCTGGCGTATTCCAGGATCTGGTTCGTGGACCTGAAGTTTTCAGAGAGGATCGGCTTTGTTGAATCCTCGAACTTGGCGAAGTTCAGGATGGACCCGCCCTGGAAGGCAAAGATGGCCTGCTTCTTGTCTCCGACCACGAAGAAGGTCTCACAAGAGTCGAGGACCATCTGCGCCTCGATGGCCGACGCGTCCTGCAGTTCGTCGACCAGCGCATACCGGAAGCGGGGCTTCTTCTTCAGCATCGTGAACTCGAGGAGCATGTCGGCGTAGTCTATCCCCCTCCCTGCCTTCACGGCTTCGTAATGCTTGAAGATCTCGACAAAGGCTTCGGCGTATCTGTCCATCTCCTCTTTTGTTATGGCCCTGTATTCGGTAATCCCGGTTTTGACTCTGGCAAGGTCAATCCCATTGGGGAGGACCCCGAAGCTCTTGAGGTACCTGATTGAGTCCTCTATCTTCGGAACGATTGTGGAGATCAGATAGTCGTCCCCGTAGGTAAGGATCCGGTTCTCTACTAGGTAGCGATAGATGGCATAGCGGAGTAGGTTGTTGCTGATCGTCTCCTGGGCCCCGATGGCTTCGAGGGCGTAAGCATGGAATGTCGTAACCCTGACCTTGGATAGGTCGAAGTCAAGCCCCATCTCTCCCAGGACTCTCACGATGGACTGCCTCATTTCGTCCACAGCCTTGTTGGTGTACGTGAGGCAGAGGATATCGTCCGGCTTTACACCCCGTCCAATCAGCTGGGAGTACTTGTGCGCAAGGAGCAGGGTCTTTCCGGTTCCAGGGTTGGCTATGACGAGGACGTTCCCCTCGGCCTGGAGGGCGCGCATCTTTTCGTCGTTCAGACTTAACTTGGTTAGTTCGGTGAAGGGCACGGCCTTGGGCTGAGGGGTCTCTAGAGGAATTGGAACTTCTCTTTCAGGGACGGGCTTCGGAGTTTCAGCCAACCCGCGACCCTTGCTCCTATGCTCCTTCCGTAGCTTCATCCTCGTCCCCGTCAGCGAGGGGCGGGGCGCCACCAAGCTAGCCGCCTCAGCAATCTCCGGACCTGTGATTCCTTCTAGGTGCACGCTCTTGTCGGCGAGCTTGCTCCTCGCGCTGACCAGTTCCTTCACGGT
>DAHVIE010000018.1:0-8301 GCA_027322035.1 Nitrososphaerota archaeon | reverse complement strand
CGGTCTTCGTTCCCGTCTCTCTCGCTCTCTCGGTCCTCGTCAGCCCCACACTCCTCGCCCTGATGATGATCCCCGCGATAATCCTCTACACACCCTCCCTGAGCGCCAAGAACAGGGTGTCGGAGAGGAAGACCAACGTCAAAGACGAGCTGCCGTTCTTCGCCCTCCTCGCTTCAATCACGCAGTCCTCAGGACGCTCTTTGATTGACGCCTTCAGGGGGACGGTCGGGAAGCACATCCTCCCCGCCATGGAGGCAGAGGCAAGGCTCCTCCAGAAGAGCATAGGCTTCGGGAAGGACATCGCCGGCGCCCTGGACGACCTCGCCTCGACCCACCCCGACGACTCCTTCAAGCACTTCCTCTACGGCTACACCGGGGTCCTCAAGTCGGGCGGGGACGTGGTCCTGTACCTCTCCGACAGGACGAGGGAATACCTCGCCTCGATGAGGTTCAGGTGGCAGAGCTACGCGGAGAGGGTGGGCACCATAGGGGAGATGCTGATCATAGTCTTCGTCCTGCTCCCCCTTCTCCTCGTCGTGGGGGCGATAACCATGCCCCCGGAGATGGTCGCGGAGATCGCCTACGCCAGCGTCGCTGCCCTCCCGATGATAGCGCTCGTGATGTACTTCATGGTCAGGTCGGCCCAGCCGAGAACCTACGACATCCTTGGAGGAGACGCGAGGCTCGGACTGATCGGGCTCGCCGGCGGCCTTGTGGCCGCGTCATTTACAGGCCAGGTTTGGCTGACCGTCGCAGTGGGAGGGGCTGCGGGAGCCGCGCTGTACGGCCTTCCCGTCAGGGCCCAGATGAGGGAGGTCAGGATGACCGAGGCTGCCCTCCCCGACTTCCTGCGTAGCGTTGCAGAATACAGGAAAATCGGCTACAACATGCGGAAGGCGGTGCTGGAGACCGCCGCGAAGACCAAGTTCAACCCCGTCTTCGACTCGATTTTGGAGAGGTTGGCGGCCCAGATGAGCCTCGGGGTGAGGCTCGGGGAGGTTAAAGTGGCCATGAGGAGTTGGCTGGGGAGGATGACGGTGTTCATCCTGGACCAGATCACCGAGAGCGGGGGCGGGACACCGGCGAACATCGAGGACCTCTACAACTTCATCTCCTCTTACAACCGCCTGAAGAAGGAGGCCACGTCGTCGGTGGGGCTCTACAAGATGCTCGGGTACGCGGTCCCGGTGGCCATCCCTCTTGTCGTCAAGGTCATCAGCGGGGTCATCGGGGGCTTCGGCTCGTCCACTGCCGGCTTCTTCGGAGGCGGTACCGCCTCGCTCGCCATAGTGAACAGCACGGTGGATGTTGTCACCGTTGTTGCGGCAGGGGCGATTGCCTTTACGATGACGAGAGCGACCGATTTCACGGCGAAAAACACTCTGAATATGACGGTGCTCTTCGCTCTGGCGGTGTTGTCGGTAGCCTTCACGCAATACCTTCCGAACTTCTCTCTTGGATTCTGACCCCGTTATATGCGGGGCTAACCCTCAGCTTCGATGAAGATCTGTCTTCAAACATCTCGAAAAGCAATCTCTCCGATCATCGCAACCATCCTCGTCGTCGCCATGACTATCGTCGCCGCCGGGGTCCTCTACACCTACTTCACCACCACGGCCAGCAGGGCCCAGAACACCGCCCAGGTCGAGCTCTCGGGAAGCCTTGTAGCTCCGGGCTCGGGCAGCGGAGGAACCGGAGTCCTCGCCATCTCGGTGACCAACTCGGGGTCAATCGCGCTGACAGGCATCACAGCTAATGGGGTCTGCTCCCCCAGCACGAACTTCAAGAATCCCTTGGCGACGCCGGTCTCTCCCGGCGGGGGCCTGAGCGACACCTGCAACCCCACCTCGGCAGTCACGGCGGGAGAATCGTATACGGAGACGGTCGTGGCGTTCTTCGCCAACGGGGCATCCCAGACCCAGGTCCTCTCCCTTACGGCTCAGTAGCAAGAGTGGGTCTGCACAGACGGCAGGCCCTCCCTCTCCTTTTAGCGAGAAACACCCACCCGATGCGATGAAGACCCGAAGGGCCCAAGCCGAAGTCATCGGTGCATTGTTCTTCATAGTCCTCGCCATGATCGTGTTCAGCCTCTTCACCGCCCTCATGGTAGCACAGTATTCTATGGCGAGGCAGGCAGCCGAAGCCCAGCTGGTTGTGGGAGGCAAGGCGGACGAGAGCCTATCAGTTAGCCTGAGCTCGGGGACGGTGACAATCCGTAACAACGGCCCAACCACTGCCGAGATTCCCTATTACATGGGCGTGAATGGTGGCGGCCAGCAGCAGGTCGTGGCTCTGGGTCGGGTGGTGACGGTCGCCCCTCGAGGGACTTCGACATTTTTGGTCAGCCCTTCCTATCAGAGCGTTGGTGTGGTGACTTCATACGGAAACGTTTGGTGGAGTTCCTAACAGGATCCTTTGCGTACTACCCGTGCGGGGGTTGTGTAACAGCATGAGCACATTGGCGGACCGAGGAATGGGCTCGTTCTGGTTGCGCATTAGGACTCCTAGCGCGGCAAAATGTCGCGCCAACACTTAATATTCTCAGGAAGAAATCCATGTGAGAATGTTCGGGAGGTGCCCTAGAGGGGGCGGGCACGAGTGGACGAACTGGACCATCTACATGGGCGTTGGGACGGGGTCGAACGTGAACGAAATGGTACGTCATTGCAGGAAGTGCGGTCACGAAGAAAAGAAGGTGGAAAAACGAAAAGGGGACCCTTGGAAAGGACCGTCCTTCAGGAAGCGATGACACAAGAAAATGTCAGGTTCCAAGCAATTAGAGACGCTTGAGGCCTACAGAGAAGATGTCGGGCTAGGCGTAGCCAGGATTGATGAAACTACCGCGAATGGAATTGGAGTCGCTGAGGGCGAGGTCATTTCGATAACGGGCAGCAGACGGACTTTCGCAAAGTGCAAGCTCCTTCAATCTAACGATGCGGGCCCGAGGATTGCAAGGTTCGATGGCATAATCAGGAACAACGCTGGAGCACACATCGGAGACTTGGTGGAGGTTAGACGGGCGATTTTCACTCCGGCTGAAGCAGTCGAAATAACCCCTCTAGAACCAGTTCCGCCAATAGACGAGAGGTACTTCACAGACGCGTTCGAAGGACATCCAATGGCTGTAGGGGATAACGTGCTGATTCCGTACTTTGGGGAATCTCTGAGCTACCAGGTTGTCGGAGTGAAGCCTGAGGCTGACGTGGTGATGCCACGCCGCGCCACCACTTTCTCGGTCGTTCAGAAACTCAAGTTTCCCGGATACGCCTACGTGGGCGGTCTAGCCAATCAAGTGATGTGGTTAAGGGAAAGGATAGAGCTACCACTCCTGCATCCAGAAATTTATGAGAAGCTTGGAGCCCAAGCACCACAATGCGTTCTCCTAGCAGGAGAGACGGGGGTCGGCAAGACACACCTCATGAAGGCGATTTCAAACGAGCTCCAGAACGACGAACGGACCAAAAGCCAAAGATTGCTCTGGGCTGATGCGGCCAACGCCACCTCTAAGATTGACGAGTTCAGAAAACACCTAGGTTCAAAGATTGACGCAGCTGGTATCTACGACATTCTCTTCATTGACGACGTTGATCTCGTGCTGAAGCATGATGATGGGAGCGTGTTGCGAATACTTATCTCAATGATTGACAACTTGGACCGAAACAAACGAATCGTCGCAGCGGCCCGCAGTCCTGAAACAATTGAACCAGCCCTACGAAGAAGATTTTCGGAAATCGTTCTGAGCGCCCCCAACGTGGCCGGGCGACTTGAAATCCTGCAAATCTATTCGAGGCACATGCCATTCTCGCAGGATATCAATTTGCGACAGATTGCCGAAACGATAGGCAACTTGGTAGGAGCTGACATAGAGCGGCTTTGCTCTGAAGCAGGAGTACTGGCAGTCAGGAGATGGGTTCAGGCCCTTCCGAGAGAGATTGCTCGAATCTCGCCGGAACTGCTCGACCGATTGCAGGTAACGATGGAAGACTTCGCGGAAGCTGCGAAAGTATTCAAGTCCAAGGCCGATGCCTGAGTACGCTTGGTTGTAAAAGGGTTCAAAGAAGGCAGGCACCTGCTCCATGAAATCCGCCTAATCACCACAAAAACGCACCTCGCCGCTGACAGCCTTCCTTTGTAACTCTACGAGCGCGTCGAAATACCCTCCCTTGTTGGCAAGGAGCTTTTCCTGTGGATTTATCCTCTCATGACCCCATGCCGGATGCAAAGCGTGCAGGAGTTCGTGGACGAGGACGACAACCAAGGCTCGTTGGTTGTACGGAGTAGGCTCAGTGAGAATTGGATGGACGCCTATGGGGAAGTGGGAACCATGCCCAAGTCGGATGTAAGCAAATGCGAAGGATTTGTCTCTCTGCACATATAGTTCAAACGTCGAAGCTGAGAAGAAGGCATTCGGGTCACAGTCACACCTGGTGTGGTGAGTGCTGACAACATCCTTGGCCTCGTGGAGCGATTGGTTCATCCAGCTCACGTCTTCTTCCTTTACTCGTGCTGGTTCGTTGACCATGGATTCCAGCCCCCTGGTCACAGAATTGACGTTGCCGATGTCCGAAGCCACGATGGTTCCTTCAATCTTTGACAGAAGGTCCGGGCTCGAAATGCTTGCTGGGCCTTCCCAATTGAATTCGATTAGACCTGATGCTTTTGACCAAGGGAGTACCGAAGGAGGGGATCCAAGAAGACCGGTCATTCGGTCTCTTACAGCGTTAGTGAGAAGTTTGGGGTCCGCGTCATTTCTTGCCTTGAGGGTCACCCTGTACTTCTCGTCCACCCTTATCCTGATGTCATTCATGCCACCTGTAATGGTTTCTCCGAGGAACTTGGTTCCCTCTCTTTCAACCTTCACTCTAACCCATAACCCATCTGCTGAATAGACCTTCTTTTCGGAGGTGGCCTGCTCCCCCAAGGTCAACCGCTTTGCTCCACTTGGTACTTCTAAAAACCCGATTCCTTTGCCCGACAAAGCGAGGTACGCACAAGCGATTAGGCTTAAGTCACCGCCTGAGAGGCCGTGAGAGCCGGAGCGATAGCGGCAGTTGCTAACCGTTGCCGATGCGCTGACTGAAGCTCCATTCGAGACCGCCGTCCTGCACAAGAGCGAAGACAAGAGAATAGGAGACTACTACTTCTCCGACGGTTGGTTCTTCAAGAAGAAGATCTTTGGGGGCTATGATGGATTCAAAGCTGCTGACGTCTGTTGGGTGTATCCGCACAGACTCGATTTTCAGCACGCTGAATACATCTGGAGCTTGAAGCTCAAACTACAGCAGAACAAAGAGAAATCGATTGAAACGGGAAAGTCACCGCATGTGAACCACAATGCTCCGGTGAACCCACCTCCTGAGCACACGAAGGCTTTGCTGGTTCTGACGAGAATCCTGCCTTGGGCATTCTTTGGCTACCAGGATCCGATTTTCTTCATAGGGCTTCCGAAAGCTTGGGGCCAAGATAGGGAGCTCTTCATCAACGTAGTCCAAGAGCGATTTGACATGGTAAGGGACGCTGTGAAGTCCGGTATTCTTTTGATTCTACCAGACGGCTCGCTAAAGTCAACTGCGCCCTTTGAGCTCCCAGGCCTCGAGTCCGAAGTGGTCAAGGAACCGAAGAAGTTGAAGGCTGGCCCAGTAGAAGTGGCGGGAAGCAATGTTGGCATTACCTGGACGAAAGGCCCCTCGCAAACAAGGGAGTTTGCGTTTGTCAGTGTGCCATTTCTAATCGTGCTAGCTGGTCTTGTATTGCTTGGGTACGCCTTGTTCAGCTCAAACATCGCGGCAGGCGTGATAGGCATTGGTTGCTTCGTTGGAGCATACGTGTATTCTAGGAAGAGACGGACAGAAATAAGATTCGTGAAGAGCTAGTCACTGTCATCACCGGAATAAAGGAAGAGAATCAATAGTAAGGCTGAAGCTCACGTTGCCAGTGAACTCGGGTTCTCCTCGGTCTCATTCGGCCGGCCGGTTTTTGACAGATTGTCGATATGGAATCTTGTGAGGCAGGAGATCAAGAAGGCTAGCTAGCAGAAGAAGGCGCAACTGAAGGCGGTTTCGTTCCGGGCTTCTTCATCAGAGTCCTTACGAAGAGAATGGCGACCACCACCAAGACTATTCCCCAGAACGTGAGGTTAATCCAATTATTGGGGTCAGCCATTGCTTGCGGGGTTGTTCCTATGAGAAATAGCAACAGAACGAGTAGAAGGGCAACGATATAGAGGGTTAGGGTTGTCCGCCGTCCCATGGAAGCTCGTGGTTCAACTCTGCTATTTAAGCGGCCAAAGATTTGAATCAACTCATGTCGATTACGAGCCAGGTCACGGTCTCCTGTGTTGTGCTGCATCCATACTGCTGGTAGTACTGAGTGATGTTGATTCCAGGACCTGGGAGTTCGGTCACTGAACATGGCTGATACACGCCCAAAGTGGTCCCCTGGCCCAAGGCGAACCCGAACGACGAGAAGGACGAGTCCATGAGCAGATTCCAGTGAAGGGGAGCGTCTGTCTGGACGTCCGTGACGTACGACGAGGGAGTGTAACCGTCAGGATAGAAGACGACTTCTCCGATTCCAGGAGGGATGTCCTGATAGCCGTAGTGGGTTATCTCCCAGTGGTTGCCCTCGGTTTCGAGCTGCAGCCTTTGCTGCGCGAACTGGTCCAAAGAACTCGATTCGACCATGGCTTGCAGTCCTTGGGCCTGCCTTGCGCTGTTGACGCTCGCCATGAACTGTTGGACCCACTGAGCGTTGATGGTTGGGCCCCCAACATCCGAGACTATGCTTTGAATGATGTTGGGTTGGGTGTTCGTCCCTGAATTCGAAGTCCCGCTGCTTTGAAACGACGCCGGAATTGATGAGACGTACGCGGCCTCGTCAGAATATAGCCCGGCGACCGAGTTTCCGTTGATGTTGCCAAGGATAGCCGGGTTCTGATAGAGGAATCCCACGAGAACCATGACTAGCAGAACCCCGAAGACCTTGTGGCCCACGCCCCGATGGACGATCCCCAAAATTCCGAACACAAAAATCGAGACGACGATTGTGTTGAACAGCGAAACCCCAATCAGGATTAGGTAATTCGGTCCAGGGACGAGATAGAGACCGAGGGCGAAGCCTATCACCCAGATCAAGAGGAAGACGTAGGACTTTCTGATTCGCAACCGCCGGTGGTGGCCTGTCGGCCTGTAGCCCCACAAGCGCCTTCCTCGATTCGACGACGACTGAGCCGGAGTTTCGGCAGGTTGAGACTGATTTCGTGCCCAGCGGGCCATTAGCCATCTCCCACTTTCTCTGGCCGATGCCTTGTTGGGAACATTCATGACTCGCCTGCTGATCACGCAACGGTGGCTTTCTGGGACTCTGTGTTCAGGACAATAATAGTTCCCGCAATAGGCGCACTTGAAAGGGTGATAGAAGTCCCTCCCACAGTACGCACACTGCACACCACTACCGCAGGCATGGTGCATTCTTACGTGCTTCTAGTCTTTCCCAGAACCGAAGGAGTTAGGCTACCAGAGTTAAGGCGCCCCCGAGAGCTTCGGTGTTGCATGGTGTAGGCGCGGGCTTGAGTCATTCGTTAAGGGACGTTTCTTGCTCATCCGCCAATCAGCCAGGTGCTTCCCAAGGTTGACAGGGTTTCGTAGCTGACCGTGGTTACGACGGGAACTATTTCAGTGACCCAATAGGTGTAGGTGCTGTAGACCGCCGAACAGGAGTACTGCGGGCCTGAAGGGCAGTAGCTCATCTCGCCGAGGCTTGTCATGCGCAACTGGTACACCGGGGTGCAGGAATACTGTATCGTCGAGCTTCCTGAGGGGCAGTAGGAAAGTTGACCGAGGCTGGTCGTGGTCATCTGCTGGCGGTATACAGGCAAGCAGGAGTAGTAGGTCTTGGTGTATGAGTTCGGCGTCGGGCAGTACGATATCTGGCCGAGCGCCTCGCTCTGGTAGGTCGTCTGGGTGGTGTACACCGGGTCACAGGTTATCCCGAGCTGGTAGGCGTAGGAAGGACATCTGGACGAGAAGCCCTCGTACTGGGTCGTGTAGTAGTTGTTCACCGTGGCCGACGCGTAGGTCGTTACTGTCTCGGTCCTGTAGATGGGCACCAGGTATGTGTACATGATGACCTTGGGGAAGGTGACCAGAGACAGTAGCTCGTTGCCGCATATGAAGAAGAGTGGGAAGTAGCAATAGTGCGCCCAGTACTGCTCGCCGACAAGGACAGTCTTGGTCGTCGTCAGGCTGCAGAGGCCGTCTTGGTAGTTGGTCCAGCCGGAGGGGCACGTGTAGGTGGTGTGGG
>DAHVIE010000053.1:0-6321 GCA_027322035.1 Nitrososphaerota archaeon | reverse complement strand
GGCTCTTCGGAGCACAAGTCCCCTGTCAGGGTTCTCCAAGGGACTCATCTTCGGCTTCGTCCTCTCTGAGGCGATAGTCCTAGTCGTCTTTCCACTCCTGCTCAGCCTGTTTCATGTCAGCCTCGAGAGCAAAGTTCGGGTGAGCAAAGTCTTGGACGTCTTCCGCAGGGCCCGTCCCGGAGTTCGTGAAGTCAAAGAGGACAAGGCTGTCAGGCTCACCAGGAGCATCCCGCTTCTGAACAAACTCGCCGAAAGGATAGAGCGGAGCATAAGGAGTGACGTCGTGAAGGGCGGGATGCAGCTGGACCCCTACGCCTTCGCTGCGAGATACTCGTTCTACTCGGTGGCCTTGGCAGCCGTCTTCGTCCCACTCTCGCTCGTCCTTTCCGTCCTAGTCAGTCCCACGCTTCTTGCTCTGATGATGGTCCCGGCGATAATCCTCTACACGCCTTCCCTGAACGCGAAAAACAGAGTATCCGAGAGGAAGACGAACGTCAGGGACGAACTCCCCTTCTTCGCCCTACTCTCTTCGGTGATGCAGTCGGCCGGGCGGTCCCTCGCCGACGCATTCAGGGGGACACTAGGGAAGCAGATACTCCCCACGATGGAAGTGGAAGCGAGGTTCCTTCAGAAGAGCATCGGGTTCGGGAAGGACTTGGTCGGCGCTCTGGATGACCTTGCATCCACCCACCCAGACGACTCCTTCAAGCACTTTCTCTACGGGTACACTGGGGTCCTGAAGTCCGGCGGGAACGTGGTCCTGTACCTCTCCGACAGGACTAGAGAGTACCTCGCTTCCATGAGGTTCCGGTGGCAGAGCTACGCGGAGAAGGTCGGGACCATCGGGGAGATGCTAATCATAGTCTTCGTCCTTCTCCCTCTTCTGCTGGTCGTCGGGGCAATCACGATGCCGCCCGACCTGGTCGCCATGATCTCCTACGTGAGCGTGGCAGCCCTTCCGATCATCGCTCTGCTGATGTACTTCATGGTGAAGTCTGTGCAGCCCAGGGTCTACGACATCCTCGGAGGCGATGCGAGGCTCGGCCTAGTGGGGTTGGCCGCGGGGGCGCTCGTTTCTTCGTTCACCGGGCAGGCCTGGCTGATAGTGGCAGTGTCGGGGGCGACCGGCACCGCGCTGTACGGCCTTCCGGTCAGGGCCCAGATCAGGGAGGTCAGGCTGACAGAGTCCGCACTCCCGGACTTCCTCAGGAGCATAGCGGAGTACAGGAAGATTGGTTACAACATGAGAAAGGCGGTGCTGGAGACAGCAGCGAAGACGAAGTTCAACCCCGTCTTCGACTCGACCCTGGAGAGGATGGCGGCCCAGATGAGCCTCGGGGTGAGACTCGGGGAGGTGAAGGTGGCCATGAGGAGCTGGCTGGGGAGGATGACGATTTTCATCCTCGACCAGATCACCGAGAGCGGTGGAGGAACGCCTTCGAACATCGAAGACCTCTACAACTTCATATCAGGGTACAACCGCCTGAAGAAGGAGGCCACCTCGTCGGTGGGGCTCTACAGGATGCTCGGCTACGCCGTCCCGGTCGCCATCCCTCTCGTCGTGAAGGTCATCAGCGGGGTCATCGGAAACTTCGGCGCGTCCAGTGCCGGCTTCTTCGGAGGCGGGACCGCTTCGCTTGCCATCGTGAACGCCACGGTGGATGTTGTCACAGTTGTCGCGGCGGGCGCCATAGCCTTCACGATGACTAGGGCCACGGACTTCACAGCGAAGAACACCCTGAACATGACGATTCTCTTCGCACTGGCGGTGGTGGCGGTGGTCCTCACGCAGTATCTTCCAAACTTCTCCTTTGGTTTCTGAGTTCGTTAAAAGTGAATACAGACCCGGACTTCAATGAAGACTAGCCTTCAGACACGCCGAAGAAAAGCCATCTCTCCAATCATCGCAACCATCCTCGTCGTCGCCATGACCATCGTCGCCGCCGGGGTCCTCTACACCTACTTCACGACCACGGCCAGCAGGGCCCAGAACACCAACCAGATCCAGGTGAGCGCGTCCATCGCGGTAGCGAGCGGCTCGGGCACTGGCACGGCCGTCGTTTCAGTGACGGACTCTGGATCGATAGCGCTGACGGGCCTGACCTTGGGAGGCACAGTCGTTCCTGCGACCCAGCCAACATGGAACCCCGCGCCATCGTCAGGCTCGCCGATAGCACCTGGTGGCGGGACCAGCACCACCTTCTCCACAACGATATCCGTCACTGCGGGAGTGTCCTACACCATCACTGTGGCGGCGACTTTCGCCAACGGCGCGACCCAGACCCAAGTGGTCACTGTAACTGTACAGTAGAGGTCAAGAGCGGGCCTGGACGAGCCCAGGCCCTCCCCTCCTTTTAGCGACAAAGAATCTGTTCATGAGATGAGGATGCGTGGGAAGCCCAGAAGAGCCCAAGCCGAGATTATTGGCGCTCTCTTCTTCATAGTCCTCGCCATGATCGTGTTCAGCCTCTTCACTGCTCTCCTGGCAGCCCAGTACTCCATGGCAAGACAAGCAGCTCAAGCTCAGCTTGTTGTCGGCGGCAAGGCCGACGAGAGTCTTTCTGTGAACTTGGGCTCGGGGACTGTGACCATCAGAAACAACGGCCCGGCCACTGCCGCGATTTTCTATTACATGGGCGTGAACGGCGGCGGTCAGCTACAGGTCGTGGCGCTGGGCCGGGCGGTGACAGTCGCCCCTCGAGGGACTTCAACGTTTTTGGTCAGCCCCTCCTTACATAGTGTTGGGGTGGTGACTTCCTTCGGAAACGTGTGGTGGAATTCCTAGAGGAGTGCATTGCATCATCCCTGGGATTGAATCTTGCGCTGGGGTTTTCCGACTTCGAATGTCGCTTTTGCTACTGCTAAGTGAGCGTGAATATCTGATACCTAACGGTCCTTCCCTCGAAGTACTCCTGTTGCTGTGCTGCATTATGCAGCACTTGCTCAAGGTCTCCTCGCGTAAAGACCCCTCGCAATTCACAAAGGTTCTGAGGCGTAAGAAGTTGCAGGGAAGCCGCCGGATAGCCACTAAACATGCTCATTTGGATTCTGGAAATCTCATCCTGGCTGAAATCTTCGGCCGCCCAATACCCAATGTTAGGGTTCTGTGGGTTAGGGACGAACACATCCTTCCTAATCCGGGCGAGTGTGTACATGATTTCAGGTGGAATCCGTCTTGGTTCGAGGCTGTCGAATAGAGTGGCAATTTCGTAGAAACTTCGACCCATCGAATCAGCAAGCATCTGAAGTTCGGAACGAATAACATCGAGCCCAGTGTTCCAGAAACTCACGTGCTCCTTATACCGAGCGAGGATTCTTCGGACATCTTCGTTGTTTAGTCTGTAGCCCAGTTGTTCCTGCCTGATTACATTCGCACAAATGCCAATCTGGAAGCCTCCTATGATGCTTTCAGATCTAGAGATAATCCAATCGCCGAGGTACCTGTAACGGTTAGGTTGTGGCATTCCACTCATGGTTCTTCGCTTTCTCCTTGGTCCTCTGGTGGAGCAACTATTACGGGTGGGATTGGGCGCCTCTTGCCGAGCCGTCGCAAGTCTTGGACTACCGTGTTAGTGAACAACAGAGACAAAGCAACCCCCAAGGATATCGATCCTTTTACGTCCAAGTCAAGCGAGGTTAAGTTGACGGAGGCTATCGGTCGAAGAAGAAATAGGGCTCCCACCACCGCAAGCACCAACACGAAAAAGACATCGATTCCGAAATCGATTGCGCCCATTCCGAGTTCTGACGCGTTAGCGTTTGGATTCATCCGCACTATGTTGAAAGCAATAATGGCCCTAACCGCCATGTAGAAGAGAGCGGAGCCGAAGGCTACCTTGATTGGCCAACCAAAATCTATTCCCCCTATGAAGAGCGCGTAAACAACGGCAAATGCGTAGGAATAGACCTGCAATAGCCCTGCCACTTCCACGACTGCGAACAGAAGGCTGCGGGCGCTCTTGGAACTCGTTTCAGCTCCCTATCTTTGGCCTTCGGATAAGCTAACGTAAACCTTTACCGCACTTACGACTTGCGCATAGCACGCAACTTTGGCGTGCTATAGCAGATTGCCTTGCATAGGCCTCTCTTACTCAACCACCGATCAGCCAAGTCGAACCCAAGGTAGACAGGGTTTCGTAGCTGACGGTGGTTACGACCGGGACTGTTTCGGTGACCCAGTAGGTGTAAGTGCTGTAGACAGCCGAACAGGAATACTGCGAGCCTGACGGGCAATAGCTGATCTGGCCAAGGTTGACCGTGTGGGCCTGGTACACTGGCGAGCAGGAATACTGCGTGGTCGAGCTTCCCGTGGGACAGTACGAAAGCTGACCGAGGATGGTCGTAGTCGTCTGCTGGCGGTAGACTGGCGAGCAGGAGTAGTAGGTTCTCGTGTATGAATTCGGCGTCGGGCAGTACGACAACTGGCCGAGCGACTCTGTCTGGTAGGTCATCTGGGTGGTGTAAACGGGGTCGCATGTTATCCCGAGCTGGTAGGCATAGGAGGGGCAGCTTGACGAGAAGCCCTCGTACTGGGTCGTGTAGTAGGTGGATACCGTAGCTGACGCGTAGGTTGTCACCGTCTCGGTCCTGTAGATGGGCACCAGGTAGGTGTACATGATGACCTTGGGAAAGGTGACCAGAGACAGTAGCTCGTTGCCGCATATGAAGAAGAGTGGGAAGTAGCAATAGTGCGCCCAGTACTGCTCGCCGACAAGGACAGTCTTGGTCGTCGTCAGGCTGCAGAGGCCGTCCTGGTAGTTAGTCCACCCGGAGGGACAAGTGTAGGTGGTGTGGGCCACGGTCATGTAGAGGTCGTAGCCCGAGAGGACTTGGGTAGTCACCGGGTAGTGCGCCGTGACGTCGTAGCCCGACAGCACGCTCGACGTGGTAGTCTCGGTCACAGTGTAGCCAACCAGGGGGTCGGTGGTCTCAACGACGTTGTATCCAGCAAGCCTCTGGCCAGTCTGCTGGACCTGCTCCTGCTGGTAAGTGGTGACCTGCTTAGTCTGCTGCACCGTCTGGACCTGGGAGGTGATGTAGAGACCCCTGCTGGTCACCAAAGTGACGCTTGAAAGGCTTGGCAGCGTGCCCCCGGTTATCGATTCGGCCAACGAAGTGATGTTAATCGTGGTTGCCTGCTCCGCAGAGACCACATAGTTGACCGGCGAAGAGATGGTCTGACCGCTGCTCTCCTGCAGAAGCGCGTACACGATTGAAGTCTGAACCCCCGAGCTCTGGGCCAGCTGGATGGTACCACCTGTCGATGGGGAAGCGGAGAGGCCTGAGAGCTCCTGCTGTCTTAGCGCCATCGCGCTTTCAACGCTGATCTGCTTGCTTGAGAAACCCGACTGCCCGGACGCAAGCGAGCCTACGCCCACGAGAGCGGAAGCCACGAGGGCCACAAAGAAGATGGACACTGGAAGGGAGGCGATACCCTTCCTCCGGTGGCAAGAGGTCTTCATTGCGTATGAAAGCGGAGCCGGCTTTTAACGCGGGTCAGCTGGACAGCTGGAACTCGAAGTTCTTCCCGATGCTGTCCATGATTTCCACATAGAACGAGGACGGGATGCTGCCGAAGGCGACGGTCAGCTTCGCGAGCTTCTGGGTCTGTATCGTGCTGATGGCTCCCCCTGTGGAGGGATCTGTGAGCGCGAAGCTCTGGGCGGCCTGCTGAGAGCCCGAGGCGACGAGGAAGGCTTGCTGCGGCGGGTTGAGCGTTATCGGCTGAAGGCCGTAGTTGTAGAGATAGAGGGTGACGGTACTGCCCTGCACCTGGTAGCTCACGAGGCTCATCAGTTCGCCAGTCGCCTTGGCGGAGTCCTGGATTCCCTTCGCCACGCTCCCTCCGGACGAGTTCAGGCCGCTGACGTAGTAGGTGTAGAAGACGCCGAAGACCCCAACGGTTATGGAAAGCAGCAGGAGGGCAGCGACGACTTCGCTGACCCCGCACCTACCGGAAGAAGCGACCCGCATCTCTGACGAACAGAGCTTGGAGATAAAACATCATGGAGAGGCGACCACGCTGAAGGCCTGGCTGTAGGTCGCTCCGTTGCTCAGAGTGCCATCGACCACCACGGCATAGGAGTCCCCCACGGAAGCCGCGAGATTTCCCGATACTGCCGTGTTCGGGGTAGCAGCGGAGTAGGGGCCTCCTGAGGCGCCCCTGACCGCGACCGTTGTCGTCCCTCCACCGCCTGACAGAGGCGAGGAGTATGTGATTTGAAGCTGGGAGGACCCGCCGGCGACAGAAAGAACGAACGACGTGAAAGGTATCCCGCCCGTGTCTGTAATCTGGGCGCTGACGACAGTGAACCCAGACGC
>DAHVIE010000091.1:0-4855 GCA_027322035.1 Nitrososphaerota archaeon | reverse complement strand
CGACGAAGTCGTAGAAGCCCCCGAGAGGGACCTGGCATGGGTTCAGGGACTGGGGGCAGTGGGCGGTCGTGCCGAACGACGTGTCGTTGAACAGCGGGAGCGCCACCAGCAGCTGGAAGGTCGCGTCGTTCTGGCCGGCGTTGAGGGTCGCGTTCGCCTGCTGGACTCCGTTGACCGAGAGGGCGATCCAGCCTGAGCAGGATTGGGCTGAGGGGAGAGAGTACCCGAACGGGGAGTCGATGTCGTAGGCCACGGACTTGTTGGTGCCTGGCCAGGCGAAGTTGTCGGGACTGAAGGACGGGGACGCGCTCGTGATCGGCTTGAGGTTCGCGTCGAACCAAGTGACCTTCCCCCGCAGGGTGAGCCGGGCGTTCGATGATGGGGGGCCCACTATCCCTACGGTTGCGCCGAAGTAGTAGGTGGAAGCGAGCAGGGCGTTGTCTGAAGGACACTTGACCCCTGAGATGACGAGGCTCCAAGACGCGGGAGGAGGCGAGGCCGCGTTTGCGAGGAACGGGGCGAACAGGGCGAGGAAGACGAAACTGACTGCCATGATCCGGGCAAGGTTCCTATATCCGACAGTGATTGTCCGGAAGGTCGACCCTGTTCTCACGGTGAAAACGGACTCCTCGCCCTAAAACAGGACGCGGGGCCCCGCCCTAGCCTTCGTCCCCGCTGACCAGGTCCCCGATGGAGCCTATCATGGTTACCCCCGCGTATCCGGCGACGATGAACACGACGGCGCCGAAGACCAGGTTGAAGAATCGGACGAAGACGTCCGGGAGCTGGGGGCCTCCGGGCCAGAGCGTTGCGATGTAGCTGGGCGCGCCGCTGTCGCTGTACCCGAACCCGTAGGCGAGGGGCGGCGGCGCGGCCCCCGAAGCCGTGGCTGCCATCCAAGTGACGAACCAGAGGAGGACAGGGGCGAGGAGAGCAAGGCCAATAATCGTGAGGTGGCGCCTGATTCTCTGCTGTGCGTTCGCATGCCGGTCCTGCGACATCCTCTCAGGCCCCCACCCTGGTTATCTGGACCGTACGCGGGTCCGCCGAGACGGCCACCTTCTGCCCTGGGTTCGCTCCGATGAGCTTCAGCTCGTCGGTGAGAGTGAGCAACAGGCTGCCGCCGGATTCCGTGATGATCTTCAGAACATGCGTGCTTTCCATCAGACCCAGAGGGAGTCTTCGGTTTTAACGCGCGGTTAGCCCTTCAGTTCTTCATGAATCCAGAACACACTCAACACGACGACGCCAAGCGTATAGAACATAGCAAGAGCGCCCATGGTCTGGCCATCCAGCCCAGGGATATACACATCGTACAGAGCTAGAGTAATTGAAGCGACCAGGAGTACCACCGCGCCGCCGAACCAGACAGCTTCTTCTACGAAGAAAATCAGCCTTCTGGCATGGATGGGCGAATGTTTCCACCTAGCAATGACCACCATGATTGTGAGAGTGACGGATGCTAACAGAACGATGAGACCCTCGGCCACGTCAAAAGGCAATGAGAGCTACTGTTTCGTTTCGGCTGCTGTGGCCCCTGCAGCCCCTCCAATCAGAGCACCGAGAGTTGCCCCGATAAGCACACCGATAGGTCCCCCTAGGACGCCGAGGGCTGCGCCTCCACCTATGCCCGCTGCTAGGCCGTAAGCAACTTTCTGCTCTCTCTCTTTCTCGGCTTGCGCGCTCATTTTCGTTCTTGTGTCTGCTAGAGGCCTGCTTACCTATTAAACTTGCGTCAGCCGATACCGTTACGATAACGTCACCTCCAGGGGTATCCGTCCCAGCCCCTGATGCTTCCTGAGGTGGTTGTACCAGGTCATGAAGAGGCTCATGAACGCCTCCAGGTTGTCCAGTCTGTCCGACGGTAGGTTGTTGTAGAACTGCCTGGTCCGCTCCTTGAGGGTCCTGAAGAGCCTCTCTATGGCGTTCCTCTCCCCGAATGTTATGTGGAGCCACTTCAGCCCGTACCTGTTCAGCGCCCACGGGTACCGCGGTCCACCATCGACAAGGACGACAGGCCTTCCGTCGCACGTCTCCGTCACCCTCTTGAGGAAGACGAGGGTGTTGATGGATGACCTGTAGTAGGATACGTACACGGCGAGGAGCTCCCTGGTGTCGCAGTCCATGGCACCCCAGACGAAGACCCGCCTTGCCCTGATCTTCAGCTTGGTCTCGTCCACCGCTACGAGCTTCCTCTCCTTCCTGGGGACGCGGGAGACGATGCCCCTCATGGCATGGACCCACCTGAACGCGGACACGTGGCTGGCAGGGACCACCCCGCTCTGGTATGTCATCCCTCTGTAGGAGAGTCCACTAAGGTAGAGCAGCAGGCAAGAGCCTTGCTCCCCAGCGGTCTTTTGTTCCTCTTGAAGATTCGGGCGTTCTGAGCGGCTTTCAGCAGCGTATTGTAGGGTCTCACAATCCGCGATGCGTTCTGGGAGCCGTTCAGCTCCCATCGCAAGACGGGTAGACAATCAGCTCAAGGAGGTCTTATCGTAACGGTATCGACTGTCTTGGGCGGTACGCTTAAGCAGCACCAACGTCATGTACTACTAGAGATTGGTATGACTGAGGAAGTCGCAGTGACACGAAGGCAAAATTACGGTGCCGGTGGAATTGCGAAGGAAGTATGAGGAAGTATGGAATCTACGAGGGCACTATCCCATCTGACATAACTTCCTCAACCGTACCCGTCCGTTAGGAGGAAGTTCGCCATGTCCAGCCTGAACCTCTTCGTCCTCAGGTATTCGCCCATCTCCATCCTGAGCCTCCCCAGGGAGCTGTAGAACCTCAACGCCAGCATGTCGTCGTCCATCTGCCTCCAGCACTCCTCCATCACGTTGAAGGCCGGCGAGCCGACCGGGATCCACCTCACCCTCAGGGTCGTCCTGTTCCTGCCCATGTACTCCCTGACCTTCTTCGTCCTTTAGTGCTGCTTCGCCCTGTCCAGGAAGAGGTAGAGCCTTCCGTACTTCGCATAGACCTTCTTCAGGTAGTCCAGGAACACCGTTCCGTCGAAGGAGCCGTACTGCCTGAAGACCTGCGCCCCCTCCATGTCCATGGCCCCGAAGACCACAGTCCTTTCGTGGTAGCCTGTGACCCTGCAGACAGGCCTCCTCCCCTCCGGCGCCTAGACCCTGGTGACGATGGCGTCCCTCACGACGAAGGACTCGTCCTGGGAGGCCACGGCGAACCCTTCGGGGACGTCCCTCAGGAGCCGTTCGGTCCCTTTTTGGAAAGCATCCTCTCTTCGTGGGATGCTTCGTTGACGAACCTCTTCTCAGGCGTGACGCTCCTGAACCTCCACCCGTGCACTATCCTGTAGACCTGCCTCTCGCTGTACATGATCCTCGATTGCCTGCGGATCAGCTCCCTGAGCTCGCTGACCCCGCACCCTCTCTTCCACCTCGAGACCCTTCTCCTCACGCTCGCCAGAGTCTCCGTGGCGACCTTCGGGGGCCTCCCGCTCCTCGGCCTGGTGTTCAGGCCGTCGAGCCCCTCCTCGTCGAATCTCCTGAGCCAGAGCGTCGCCCAGGATTTGTCCCTGCGGAGCTCCTCTGCGGCATGGGACTGCTTCTCTCCGTCGTACCTCACCTTCAGCACGAGGAGCATCCTCCGGCTGACGTACGCGTCCTTCTCTTCGCCGTATGCCTTCTCGATCGCCTCCCTGGATATCCGTCTGGTCATGGACAGCCATGGCGCGAGTCGGGAGATCTTCCGAGGGATAGAAGGAATTAATCTGAAATGGATCAGATAATGGATGGGGGCTTCGTCGCGAGGTCCAAAAGCATGGTGTGTACCTCGAGTTCGGGTCCGGTCTAGCACAGTTTACGACGCACGTCCTGTCGGGCCCGCGGATTCGAATCAGTTTGGGTTCGATTCCCTGTTCTTGTCCATTCGGGCGCTCTTGTTTGATGAGCGATCGTCGGGGAGAACTTGGACTCTCAGTTAGGACTGGACCCGCTCAGACCGATGTCCGGTCGGCCTACTCAGAATCGAAATGCCTCGGGTTTCGATTCCATGCGCCTTCGCATCAAGGACATCCTCAGGAATCGTGAAACCACAACGGATCTTTCTGCAACCTGGTTGATAGTTCACAAACCTATCCCTTTATCTTCTCCAAAACCATGGAAGGGCAAACCTTCCGAACGCCTCCTATTCGTGCTATCTTGTTAATGAGAACATGCGAAAGCCTCGCGCTGTCCTCGCACCAGACTTCAATCATGATCATATGGTCTCCGCTGGTTAGGGCAACGTATCTGACTTCAGGCAGCGCCTTCAGTTTCTCAGCAATCTCCAGCAGATGAACGGGGTCGCCGTCCACACCAACTACTGCTGTGCTCTTCATTCCTAACTTGTCAGGGTCGACAGATACCGAGAACCTCTTGATGACGCCGTCTTCCTTGAGCTTGAGGATCTTCTTCCTTACGGTGGACTCGTCGATGCCAGTCTTCCGTGATATTTCGGCATACGATAGGTTCCCATCCTCCTCTAGCAGCTGGACTATCCGTAAATCTGACTCCTTTAGCAAGAAACTTCCTCGCTTTGGCTTCTTTATCTCTATTTTTATCTTTTTTCGTGACCGAACACTTATAGAAAGCGCCTGACACTTCAGTTCAGTATTGAAGACGATTCGGGAGTGGTGGCCGGAGAGGCTAGACCTTAGGATACTTCGACAGAATTCACCCGACTCTAATCCCATGGGCAGGGATTTTGATTACAGAGCCGAATTCAACAGCTTGGACTTCGTGGCTGTGAAGAAGGATCTGGCCGAACTCATGACAAGGTCGCAGGAATGGTGGCCCGCTGACTTTGGCAATTACGGCCCTCTGCTCATCAGGATGGCCTGGCACGC
>DAHVIE010000047.1:0-5531 GCA_027322035.1 Nitrososphaerota archaeon | reverse complement strand
GGGATATTCGCCCTGATCTTCTTCGCCGTCTCACTGCCGTTCCTTGTGCTCGCGCCGGCCAAATACATAGCGTCAATCAGCTACTCGTTCCTGCCCAACCCTGTCCAGCGCCTCGCCCAGGCCACGGCCAGCACGCAGGCTTCCCTGACCTCCGTTTCCACAGGTGCGCTTCAGACGTGGACGGTCACCTATCCGAATCCTATCCTGTCGTTCTCGATAAACCTCGTGGACTGGCTGAGCCCGTTGATCACGATCCCACTGTTGATACTCCTGCTCCCGGCACTCTTCATCTCCAGGCACAAGGACAACGTCCTCGAGCTCACGTCCGCCTATTCCACAATCGGGTTCCTCATTGTCTTCGCCATGCTTGTGCACCCGCTCTACAGGTACTACCTCGTGCCGGGGTGGGCGCTGCTCTACGCGTCACCTAGGTCATGGCTATCATCAGTCATTGTGGTCGTCGGCGGGGCGCTTACCTTGGTCACCCCCCTCGGCCCGTTCCAGGTCGTCCTGCCCCTCGCGACGATACTCGCCGTGATAGCGGTTCTTGATGCCAGAAAGGAGAACCGCACGATATTGCAACCCTGGCCGCAACCGGCTGTAAACGGCACGACCGAGTCAGGTTGAAGCGGTTTGTCTTCGCTCCTCGACATTATTTCAAGAAGACACAATCGCATCTGATTCCTCGGCAAGAAATGGCCAGCCCGGCCTTCGGTTCACCCATCCAAACAGGCTGCGAAGAACTTCGCCCTGTTGCAGGAGAGCCGATGGGAAGGGTCACGCTTTCGTTCTAACCCTTCGCGGGGCGGGCATCCGACGGCGGAAGCATCGAGAAGTTTCCTGCGCCCTGAAAAGGGGTGGTGTGAAAGGGAGCAACCCGAAAGAGGGCGGCACCCATGAGATAGCGCCCGCCGAGAAATCGCCTCGGACAGTCTTGGAGTTGCCAGAGCTTGGTCGTGCTATGGCCCGTGGTACCTGCCGCTACCGGCGACTCGAATCCAAGGCCCTCGATGTCTCAATCAGTCTGGGCCTTTTCGCCTCCTTTCGACCTATCTTGCGTGGCTCAAGCAGATTTTAGGCAAGCTTGACCGGCGACGAGGCCAACAACTCGCGAGAACCCACATCCGCCATTACTGGTAGAAGCGTTCCAGCACTCGTGTCTGGCCGGCCCGCCGCCATGTTACAGAGGTTACAGATGTTACAGATGACAGAGCACCCCCCTAGCGCGGGCAGATCTGGACCGGCCAATCCCGATCCAACCCTGCGAGGGACAGGGAATGGCTTGATGGGACTAGTCGTGACGATTTAACCCAGGACGGAACCCTTCCAGATGACGCCGAGTGCCCTGTGACATACCCACGTCCGTCGCCTGCGTATAAGAGTAGCGTATACTGGATAACAAGCAGTCTTTTCGTTGAATCAGAAAAAATGGTCTAACTGGAGGGAAACAAGGAGAAATGTAGGGCGCCCCACCTTGCTCTGGGCGGTCGCCCTTGGGTGATGTGTATATCGTTGGTCGCTCTAGCTGAATGAACCGCTGACGGGTACTGACCCACCATTGGCGAGTGACACAGTGATGAGGAAGGTCTCACCGCTAGATGCTGCGCTGGTAGGACTTGCCGTCCACGTGTATGGGTTGTTTTGTCCTGCAGTTATTGGTGAAGTCGCACTCCCCAGCGCAAGTGCGAGATTCGTGTTTGCCCCGAACGTGATTGTCGCACCGGTCACAGTAGTGGCGGCAGTACCTGTGTTGGATAGCGTAACGACGCAACTGATGGCGGTGGTTCCTGTGCAGGAGGCACTCCCTGAGACTCTGGCTCCAGACGTGAACGATCCGAACAGGCCGAACACGAACCCTGCGATGGCTATGGCTGCGATGAGTGTGATGGCGATGAGGATGACCGTGGCTATGACTGGCGATATTCCTTTTCTTTGACCGTACGTTATCTGCATGTTGAACCCTAACCTTTTGACTCGGTTAAATAAGAATTGTGTATCAACAATTAGTGTCTGAAGTCTATATTTTTATAGCAAGAAAGGGTGGAAAATGCCCAACTTCTCAGACGGTCGACAGAAGGGCATGCAAATTATTGATGCCTACCACGTAAAACAGAAGTAGGTCCGCCCCCGTGAGAGCGATCACCGCGGAAAGCTTGACCATCCGGACCTGCATGGCGTGCTTCTCTCCCTTGTCCTGCATGAAGACCAGGTAGAAAAGCGGAATCATGGGGAGGTACTTGAAGAGGAGAGCGAGGAGGTACCCTCTGAATTGCAGGTCGAACAGGGCGGCCGCCAATGGATTCTCCTCGTGGAACAAGCTCCCGAAGCTGAACGCCAGGGTCGTGGTGTAGACGTCCAGGAAGGTCAGGCACACGAACCCGATGAACAACGGCCAGACGAACTCCTGCAGAGTCTCGAGGTCGAGCTGCATGATCCATCGTTTGTCCCTTTCTGACGCCATCTTGTAGTGCCAAACGAGCCTAGCCTTCCAACGTCCAAGACGAGCAGGAGCCGCGAGACCCAAAATCGGGATGCTAAGAAGCCCGCGTCGTACTTAAGCCGATTTGCCGAGTTGCCGATCCGTATCTCGCGAGGATATCATCAGCCTCGCCTTGGCTCTCGGCTCACCAGGCCCCACAAGGTCGAAGGGTACCTGGCCACGGCATCGAGGGCGCTCCCGCTTGGAAGGGCGCACTCAGTTTTCAGCGCTCTTGATATCGGCCATTGGCAGGAACACTGGTTTTGCATCTTTAGAGGGACCGTCCCCTAGGACAGTCGGATTCAGCTGCGCCCTAACGAGCCTGAACGGGTTTATCGCCCTCGCGAAACGCGATATCGGTTTCCTCATCCATATCACTATGAAGGCATCGAACCCCGCATAAAGCACCCCGAACCCCAGACCGAACCCGTAGGCCCCGATCTGGTAGGCGAACAGGATGCTGGCCACGTCCACCAGCGAGGCGACGGCGTTCTCGAAGACTTCCGGGTCGCTGGCTCTGAGTCCCACGTCTGAGACTCGTAACCCCATGATATTAAGCGACATGGATTCGCAATTCATCAGAACGCCCCCGAATCACCATAGGCCCCCTCCGCCGAGCGCTTTGCCGTGACATCCTCCCACGACTGAAGCCGTGGGCTTCCAGCGGCGGGCTTCTTGCCGGGCGGCACGATCCACGTCGCGTATAGTTCCTGCTTCCTCGGCCTGGCTTGCGCGTCCCGTTGTCGGGACGGGCAGAGGCCCTGTCTCCGCAGGCTTGAGCTCGGGCATGCCCTGCCCTACCTGAGCGAGTCCTCGCTTCAGCACGATACGTGCCGCGTTCACGTCGCGGTCAAGCGTCCTTCCACAGCTGGCGCATTCGGACTGTCTGACCGAGAGAGGGACCTTGTTCAGCGCGCCGCAGAAGGAGCACTCCTGGGTGGAGTACGCGGCCGGGACCCTGACCACGAGCTTGCCTGCCCTCGACGCTTTGTACTCGGCGAGCCTGACGAGCTGGGACCAGCCTGCGTCGTGGATGGACTTGGCGAGCGCGCGGTTCCTCACCATGTTCCTGACCTTCAGGTCCTCGAAGGCGACGAGGGAATGGCTCTTCACGAGCCCTGTCGAGAGCTTGTGGTTGAGGTCCGCCCTCTGCCTTCTGACGCGGGCGTGCTGAGAGGCGAGCCTATGCCTCGCCCTGGACCGGTTGTTGGAGCCCTTCCTCTTGCGGGAGAGGGAACGCTGCAGGCGCTTCAGCCTCTTCTCCGCCTTCCTGAGAAGCTTCGGGTGTTCGACCTTCTCCCCGTCGGACGTGGCTATCAGAGAGAGGAGGCCGAGGTCCACGCCGACGGGCGACCCGGCTGGCTGCTGCTGCATGGCTGGGGTCCTGACATCCTGCAGCGGCACAACCTCATCGTAGACGAGGGAGGCGTACCACTCGCCGTCAGGCTCCCTGACCACCGTGCAGGTCTTCACCCTCGCATCCTTCGGCAGCGGCCTGTGGAACACCGCCTTCACGTTCCCGACCTTGGAGAGGAAGAGCCGCCTGCGAACCACATCGGGCTTCACAGACCCGTTGTACGCCTGGGGATAGGCGAAGGAGCCAGCCGACGAGAGCTTCTTGAACCTAGGGTGGCGAGAGCGGCCCTCGAAGAAAGCCTCGAACGCCCTGTCGAGCCTGCGGAGGACGTCCTGGGCAGCCTGGGAGTAGACTTCGGCGAGGGCAGGGTCTGCGTGCCGCTCTGCTGTCAGAACCCATGCCTGATGGTTGTAAGATGTCGATTGTCTGAGCTTCTCCCACCTCAGTTTTCTGTGGGCGAGGGCGTCGTTCCAGAGCCTCCTGCACGCCTCCATGGTCCTGAGCATCCTCTCCTCCTGCTCGCTGTTCGGATAGAGACGGAACCTGAAAGCCCAGGGCATCTTCAAGGGGTGAAAGCACCTCATGCGCATTTAACCGCCAATGAGGCTCGCTTTCATCCCACCGCTAAGACGTGAGGGTTTTCCCGCTCGCATGTGATAACGGGCCGCAGGATCGGTCCCCTGCATCAAAACAGCCGCGGTAAGAGCGCTCCTACCGTTCCAAGAAATAGACCACGAATCCACAAAGGTATTAATGCCAGACCGGGATGCTTCTACCGTCTTGCAGGAAGAGAAGGAAGCCCAGAATGGAGGAGATTTCATCATCTCTGAGCTCAAGGAGGTCCAGGCCGAATATGCGCAGCTCGGGGAGCTCGAGGAGATGGAGCACGACTACGCCGAGAAGCTCGTCCAATCGCTGAAGGAGGTGCTGGGGGCGATCGACGAGGTCATACCGCTCGAAAAGCAGGCCCTGGGGCCCGGATACCGCTATGCGAAGGAGGCGTTCCTCGGCGGCGACGCGGTGGTGATACTGATGAACAACAGCGGAGTGAGCAGCGCCATCCCCCTGATGAAGTTCAAGTCAGGCGAGATACTTTCGATAGTGCAGTCTGCCACCCCCCACCTCAAGAAGGCGATAGCCACGAAGAGGAAGGAGACCGGCGACAGGGTCGAGATACTCGAGCGGATACTCAAAGAGATGAAGAAGATGGGGAGCTCGGTGAAGCGCCAGGCCCCTCAGCACAGCGCCCCGGTAGAAGACGACCTGGTCTCAAGTTCGATAGCCGGCCAGTAGGAGGTTGCGGCCATGATGCAGGGGAGCCAGCAGTCCGCCACCGGGTTGATACGATTCTACTCGAAAGACGAGCTGAAGAGGTACATGAAGGCGCTCGTCGACCAATATCAGGCCCTGAACCAGGATTACGGGGACCAGCTTGGATCCCTCCTCCGGACCCTCGAACAGGAGAAGGCGGCGTCGAAGGCGCAGCCCAAGGAGAAGGACGAGAAGTCCGCTCCTCAGAAGACCCAGGCGAGGGGTTGGACCAAGATGGGTTCGCTGCTCGTCAACATCAGCGACCCCAATGGCGCGATGGCGGAGGTGCTCTTCCAGCTGCATGGGGACGTGAAGGCTAAGCTCGCAAAGGCGTCGGAAGCATTGAAGTCATTCGAGGAGCTGAGCAGCCAGACGATACCTGAG
>DAHVIE010000077.1:0-131834 GCA_027322035.1 Nitrososphaerota archaeon | reverse complement strand
GGCAGAGGGTCGAGAGGAAGCGGTCGCAGAAGTTGTAAGCAGATCTAGCCCTTGTCCTCAGGTCCGCCGTAATCGTCAGTTGGCTCATATTCGTCGCCGCTCCATGGCTCGTCGCCGCCGGGCCCTTCGTCCCCCCAGTCGTCCCACTCGTCTCTGTAGCAGTCGTCGCAGAGACCGTCGTCGCTCAACTCGGCCTCCTCCCCGCAGTTCTTGCACTTGCCGGTCACAGGCTGACCCTTTGACTCCGGCGCCTTTTGCTGCGTCAAGGTGCAGAGCCTACTCCCTTCCCCCAATCTTCCTCTTTCATCATGTACTTTGCGAGGGTCTCCTTGGTCAACGCCTTCCTGCGGTCAAACTGGTCCAGCAGGCGTTGCGACACGTTGGGTTCGAAGTACGCACCACATAGCCGCTTCCCGGTATCACGAATGCTCTTCGCGATGTCAACGAAATCGTCGTCGTTTGCGACCATCACCGCAATGTCGTACTGGCCCTGGAAGGCCTTCGAAACCATGTCGATTGCCATCAGCGCGTCGACGCCCTTCTGACGGAGTTGCCCCCCGTCGCCGCGAATGACTCGGCCGAGGCGGACTTCGCAAAATTCGAAACGTCGCAGGCGCGCGTAGTATTTCTCCTGCGCAGCAGAGTCGGGATCGTTAGGAGGCAGGATTGCATCGTAGAAGTAGGCGCGCACCAGCTCTCCGTGGACTACGTTGAAATCGACAATCCGCACTAGCTCGTACCATGTGAAGTTAAGTAGGTCAATCCGGTCATGCCCAAACCACTCCCTCAGTTTTCGGCGAAGCACAGCCCCATCAATGAATACCATCACTAGTCGGGACTGCAATGGACCTGCGACGGCACTCATTCCCATGCTATGCACGTGCTCGCTGCTCTCGACTGCCTACTGAGTATTTAGCTTGATTAAGAAGGCGGCCAACCCTCGCGTCTATGGCAAAGAGGAAGGTCAAGTTTAGGGATATGAAGTCCCGATGCAGGGATATTGTGAAGACATACCGAGAGGAAACCGAAGATTGGAGGGCGTTCCCCCAGTTCAACATAGGTTGTCTTTCGAAGTTCGCAAGGAGAGGCCACATTCAACTTACAAGGAAAGCAAAAGGGGAAGAGCCCGTATTCTCGAACTCTATTACCTACAACAGCTTCGGTGAACTTGCTCTAATCATGGAAAGCCTCGGCAACGCGTGGGCATCGACCAATCCGTAGTACCACCCACGAGGTTCCAGAATTGAGAGAGGCCGAAGTCGCGCATCGCAAGCAGAAGTCGCTGACAGCGAAGGCTATCATCATGATAATCATAGTAGCCGCTGTCTCTTACCTCATCTTCTCTTGGCTTTTCGCACCCCATTATGTCCCGTTCGCTCCGTAGCCTGCGCTATCTGGATATGGCCGACTCTTAGCACCACCTGATTCCGCGCCGTCAACCGCAAGTTAAGAGGAAGAAGAACCCGCACGAACAACCGCCAAGCTAACAGAGCCTGAAAAGTCAAACCGCTCCCGCTTCGCTGTCCGCCCCTGGGGCAGCGGGGGTTAGATGACGGGAGCGGTTAACCCAAGTTTGGACCTGAATGCTGCGTCAAGATCGGTCAGCTCATCCGGATACAGAGAGACGACCCTCACCCCATTCCTTCGGTACTGTGATGCTTTCCACATCATCGTCTTGTCATACTTCCTCTCGGTGCCCGCAAGCCCCCAGTACTCGACATGCACGCCGTAATCAGGCAGGTAGAAGTCCGGCCTGCTGATAACCGACCCTCTCCGGTCGAAGGCCGGATACTCGTACACGTATCTGATCCCCCTCCGGAAGAGCCAGTCCGCGATGACCTTCTCAGAGTAACTCCTGACGACCTCCCCCCGAAGTGTCATCGAAGGACGGCCGTACTCCCTGCGATGAAGGGGACGAATCACGACGATAGGGATCAGGGCGAGCAGGACCAACGCGAGGAGGGGGGACGCCGCCAGCGCCAGCAGGAGGAGGAGGCCCCAGAGGAGTCTCAACGCCTCAGACGGCCGCAGGCGCACTTAAGCACCAACGGAACCAGAAAACGTTCAAAAAAAGAAGAGGGGCGGAGAGGGAAGGTCTGAACCACTCGCGCTACAGGGGCCTGACCGGTCAGCGCCAGAAGCGATGGGTGAGTATCGAGGCTGCAAGCACTATCAGGAGCACACCTACGGTGATGAAGACGGCACCGTAGAGGAAGAGGAAGAAGAAGGGCGAGAACCCCCCTACGGGCACCGCCTGCGGCTGGCTCTTCTGGCTCAGGCTGAGGGAGTCGAGGTAATTCGCCGACTGCGACCACGCGTAGAAATGGTACTGCCCGGGCGGGAGGCTGACCGTCACGTTCCCCGACTGCTTGTAGTACTGCTCGGACCACGCCGCCGGCGGGCCCGTGAAGTTGTACACGAGCTGACCCCCCTCCGAATGGCTGAATTGGAGCGCATCGTTCTGGGTCTGGTTCAGGACGTAGATGTGGACCGGGCCGAGGGCGCTCCACGCCATGCTGAAGCTCGGGACTGTCGTGGGCCAGCCGATGAGGCTGACAGTGGTGTTCTGCGGCAGAGCCTGGGGCCCGACCCCGCCGCTTTCCGTCGTGCTGACGTAGGCGGTCCCCGCCAAACCTATGACCGCAAACGAAAAGCTCGCGATGAGGAGGACGCCGATCAAGATCAGCACCACTGCTGCTGTGACCTTTACCCCTGTGAGCTTCCTTTCAGGTGGGACCCTCTCGGGGAAGGTCCTGAGCAGGTCGGCTGCCTGCCTCCCCTGCTCCGTCAGGCGGTACCTCCCCTCTTCGTCCTTCGATATCAGGGTCCCCAGCGCCTTCAGGTGGTAGTTGAGCCTCCCCGTGTTAGTTATCTGGAGCAGGGTCATCATGTCGGTGTAGGTGAGGGACTCCTTCTCCGCCAGGAGCCCCAGGATGCTCCTCCTGGTCGTGTCGCTCAGGATCTTGTGCAGGGACGCCCAGTCGGTCTCCAAGGCGGGGTACCTCCCTCGCGGAGGGATAATCAGCCTTCTTGACTGGAGGGGTTATCATCTGGTTATCATGAAGGTCACCCAAACGCGAAGGCAATCAGGAGGACGAAGAGGATGAAGGAGGTGGCACCGAAGGTGACCAGCCCCGGGGAAACCAGGAAGCCGTGAAGGTTCTTCCTCGTCCGCTCGTGAAGTTCATCCACGACCCCCTCCCCTCCGTAATCCTCGCGCGCCACCCTGACCCCGTACTCGAACGGTCCCAGCGGGGACATCGCCAGAAGCCGGTGCGCGACAGACATCTTCTTGATGTGCCCCAGGTGGACGTGGAGCAGTTCGTGCAAGAGAACGTGGTCGCTGGCCGTGGGCGGGATGAGGATCATCCGCTCTGACTGGCCGAACCTGAAGTCGTAGTACACTCTGAAGCCGAACCACGAGAGCAGAAAAGAGCAGACAAGCGCGACGGCGAGATCCGAGGTTGCGCCGAGCGGGAAAGACCTGGCAATGAGGATGAGAACTAGAGCGAGCAGCACGTCGCCTATCTCCGTCATCCTCGAACTCCTGTGGACCACCATCGGGACCGGGTTGAACCAAGAGGGGACGACTTTGATGGAACCGACGTCCAGATGGTGTTCGGCGGCCAGGGCGTCGGCTGCGTTCTGGAACTGGGCGCTTGTCCTAAGCCGCATGGATGTCCACCATCAAGGGAGGGTGAAAATCGTTCAAAAAAAGAGGTGGGTAGGGAGGGAGAGGAGCCTAGGGCGTAACGAACGTCCTATAGTTTGCATAAATTCTTGTTCCGTTCGTTTCGACGTAAGCGAATGACTCCCCCCAAACGCCGGGGTACGTTCCAAGGCCAAACAACTGTTGCTTGGGATCAGAGGCGTTGAACCACTAGCTTTGCGGAATTCCAGTGAAGTTCCACTCGTCTATCTTGGCCCAGGACACTACAGATTCGTTGAGGTCGTTGGAGAACCTAACCTGAAGTGGGCTGCAGTAATAGGGGAGGAGGTGATACCACTCGGTCAGGAACGAGGTTGGATATCTAGTTGCACTGTTACGAGAGCCGACGAACGATGTCGAGTTGAAAAGAGGTAACGGGACGCTTTCCCTGGCGCTGGAACTCACATCAAACGCGCTCCCATTGACGAAATCCCGGCCAAACCCCAGCGTCAGCGAGATGGTATCTCCGGAATTCACAACCCCACTGAAGTTGCCGCCTCCAGAACCTCCACCATAAGGCAAAATCGATTTGTTCGTCGCCGCGTCGAAAACCTCCCAGATGAAGTGGAAGCCTGTATTGTGAGAAGTCGAGTTATGATCAACCCAGTCCCAAGATATGCCCACCTGGTACCAGTAACCAGTGTTGCCAAGTCCGTTGAGCAAGTAGGCCGGCCCGAACCCGTATGTGTCATTCTGAGCTATCGCTGTAACGTTGATCGCAAGTCTCGTGAAGTTCCCCGTTAGACCTAGCCAGAACTGGGTGTTGTAGTATGCTCCCAGAGGACCTCTTTCAGCCGTCAGCTCATTGGCGGCATTCATCTTGCCGGTGAATGGCGTGCACATCTCAACTCCTCCCTGCGTTGACGATGAGTTAGAGAGACTGGATCCGGATGAGGAGAGCCAAATCGCTCCTAAAGCCGCCCCAACTATCGCTAGTTCGACAACCAGAAACTTCAACCAACGGGTAATGGCTTTATGGCGATCCCGCATCTGAGAACCAAGACTTCGAACTTGCGGCGCTTTTAACGTGTGAGCAAGCGGCACACTTCGCTGACAAAGGATGCGCGCCTTGAAGCGCTGGCAAGGTTACGGCAGTCTGAGATTCGTTCAAAAAAAGAAGAGGGGCTGAAAGGGAAATTATCCGCAATGGCAACCCCGGTCAGGGCTGCGCCGGAGCCTCGTAGATGAGGTCCAGCACCCTCTTCGCCCTGTCGAGGACTCTCATGCAGAGCCGCCCCACCTGCTGTGGACTGCCTGTCCCGGCCTGGCTGGCGATGTAGGTCCCGCTCCTCCCCTCCTTGTCGAGGGCCCCGACCACGTCTAGGAGGAAGTCGGAGGCCCTCCCCTGGCTCATCTTCGCTATCTCCCCCGGGGCCACGCCGAACCTGTCTCGCACAAGCCCCATCCTCCTGAACCACTCCTGGGCGGTGGCAAGGCTCCCCCTCGAGACGTTCTCGTACCACCGGCGGAAGTCGGGGTCCTCGAGCAGCCCCCTGTACTTCGAGCGCGTCAGGGCTGGCATTGGTTATCCAGAAGGAAGATGCGCAGAGAGCATAAAACGGCTACTGATTCTGAACTCAAACTGAGATGGGGTCGCCCGGATTTGAACCGGGGATCTCAAGCGGGCTCGGACCCGCAGAAGTTCACTGCAAGGTCACCCAAGGCTTGAAGCCTAGACCAGACTAGCCGACGACCCCACGAATCCATGCTCGAATCCTGAGATAGTTATGGGTTGCCGGTCAAGATGAGGGCCTCCCCTTCGAGACGAAAGGGTTCCCCTTGACATAGAACCGCCATCTGAAGGATTTCCCCGCGCTGACTCCAACCCTTGAGCTGGCCCCGATATTCCTGACCTTCTGTCCCGCTTCGAAGAAAAGCCGCTCAGAGGTCACCATGTCCTCGCCGTTCAACCGCCTGTCCACTCCGAACGCCTTCGTCAGGTTCCCCGGGCCGGACGCTACCTTCGTCTGTTCCGCCACCCCCCTGTTCTTTCCCATCTCCTCCATGCCTTCCATGGGCTGGACCGCGCGTATCAGCACCGCGGCCGCGATGCCCGTCCTCTCCGTGGTCACGTTGAGGCAGAAGTGAGCTCCCATGGTGAAATACACGTAGGCGAACCCGGCCGGGCCGAACATCACCTCGTTCCTCCCGGTCTTCCCCCTGTGTGCATGGCTGGCCGGGTCCCCGCTCCCTCTGTAGGCCTCCGTCTCCACGACGACCCCGGAGAGCCTCGTCCCGCCGACGACCCTGACCAGGCTGCACCCAATCAATTCCTTCGCGACCCTCGGTGAATACCTCGCGAAAAAATCCCTCCCGAGCCTTGCCACGCGTTCTACCCCCTGGGCTTCACATTCCTGAAGCTGTAATACAGGAGCCCGATCCCGACAACGTAAAGCCCTGCGGCCAGGATCCAGGGCAGGTCGTACAGGAAGTGGTTCCCCGCCACATACCCCGTGTAGAGGAGAAATCCTCCGACCACTGTAGTCACGCTGTTGGGGAGCCTCCACACAATGGCCGAGATTGCGCTCCCCAACCCTCGCCTCCCGGAGTGCACGATTCCCATGAGGTAAGAGTCCAACAGAGGGGAGGCCATGTTCATCAGCGCCGCGCGGACCAGGTAGACCGCTCCCGCTATCGCCACTGTGGGGACGAACGCCATCCCGAACATGAACAGCGTCGAGCTCCCGGCAGTCAGGAGGATGGAGTTGAAGAGGCCGTACTTCTTCGACAGCCTGGGGCTGGCAACCGCCGCGAAGGCAATGGTGATGTTCGACAGCGCGATGAAGGGCCCGCTGAACGTGTCGGGGACAGCGAACTTGTAGTAGAACCAAGAGCCCAGGAGCGGGATGATCAGCCCCGCGCCCAGCCCGATGATCCCATTCAAGGCGGAGAACTTGAGGAGGAGCTTCAGTTCACCGGGGCGCTCCGGTTCCTGCAGCGCCCGTGACCTCTCGTGGTACCCCCTCAGCAGCATCCAGATGACCAGGGGGACCGGTATGCTGAAAATCCCGAACCAGAAGAAGAGCCCGGAGTGAATTTGCGCCGCGGTCAATCCGAAGGCTTCCTGCAGCGAGGGGAGGGCCAGCGGGATGGCGAAGCCTCCGGAGAGGAACAGATTACTGACCACGAAGGAGCGCGAGAATGCGGAATCCCTGTTCCCAAGGTGAGTCTGGTCCGCGATTATCGCGTTCCAGGATCCGAGTGACGAAGACTCGGCCAGCCCCAGGAGCACCGCGGCCAACAGGAACCAGTCGAAGTCGTAGGTGGAGCTGACGATCAGGAGGACGGCAGGGATCAGGGCATTGCCGAAAATCAGGAACTTCTTCCTCCCTTTCCTGTCCGAGAGGATCCCGATCGGAATGCCTGCGACAATCACGATGACCGTCTCGAGACCAAGAATGACCCCCACCTGGTAGGCGTCGAAGACGCCCGATTCGACCAGATAGGCGGTCAGGTAGATGAGGAAGTACCCGAAGGCGAAGTTGTTGAGGACCTGGCTGTAGATTAGGAGCTTCACTTTCGTGGGGACGGAGCGGTCGGTGTCGCCAGAAGACACCGGAAAGGGCTGCGACAAGTGCCGGCCTCGCCTGCCCTCCGTTAATTAACCAGAAGATGCCTTCCAGAGCGGATGCAGACCGTCGCAGACCTTCACATTCATTCAAAGTACGCAATGGCCACCAGCAAGGACACAGATCTGGAGCATCTGGCCGCCGGCGCGAAGGCGAAGGGGATAGGGCTCCTCGGGACCGGGGACTTCACCCACCCGAAGTGGCTGGCGGAGATCAGAGCAAGACTGGGCGCCGAAGATGGCCAGGGCATCTACAGCTACCGAGGAATCCGCTGGCTGCTTTCCTGCGAGGTCAGCACCGTCTACCAGCAGGACGGGCGGACGAGGAAGATCCACCACCTCGTGTTTGCCCCAGATTTCGATACGGTGTCGCAGATCAATGACGTCCTGGCGTCGCATGGCAACCTAGGCTCGGATGGAAGGCCCACCCTCACAGGAATCGATTCGGCAGAGTTGGCGGACGCCCTCTTGTCGGTCTCTCGAGACGTGGTCGTGACCGCAGCCCACGCCTGGACGCCCTGGTTCGGGGTCTTCGGGAGTAGGTCGGGGTTCGACTCCCTCGAAGAATGCTACGGGGACCGAGCGAAGGACATCTTCGCCATTGAGACGGGGTTGAGCTCGGACCCTCCCATGAACTGGCGACTATCGTCGCTGGACAGGGTGGCACTGATCTCGAACTCGGACGCCCACTCGCCCAATCCTTGGCGGCTCGGAAGGGAGGCTAACGTCTTCGACCTGCCGGAGCTGACATACCGGACGCTTTTCGACGCGATAAGAAGGAAGGACCCCAAGAGGTTCCTGTTCACAGTGGAAGTCGACCCTGCATATGGGAAGTACCACTTCACCGGGCATAAGAAGTGCGGCGTCTCCCTCATCCCAGGCGATGCGAAGCGTCTGAAGAACGTCTGCCCGAAGTGCGGAGAGAAGCTGACGGTGGGGGTCCTACAGCGCGTCGACGACCTGGCTGACCGACCGGAAGGCTACGTCCCCGAAGGCGCCATCCCGTTCAAGAGGCTCCTCCCTCTGTACGAGGTCATCTCGCACTCGATGGGGATCAACCGGCTATACGCGAAGTCGGTCATCGACCTCCAGGAAAGGCTGATAGCGCGGTTCGGGAGCGAGTTCACCGTACTCCTGGACGCTCCCGAGGGCGCGCTTGCCGAAGCTGTCTCCCCCAAGGTCGCTGCCGCCATAGTCTCCAATCGGGAGGGGAAAGTGAGAGTGGTCCCAGGCTATGACGGAGTGTACGGGACCCCCGTGTTCACGGAATAGGGGCCGCTTCCGCCCCCGCCCATCCTAGAGTAGACCGGGAGGACCGCTAGGTAGAACGCGAGGAAGAGGACGTACCCCACCCAGTTGTGGACTCCCCAGAACGCTGCGGCTCCCTGCTCGTATCCAACCCACATCAGCACCAGTATCCTGACGGAGTTCAAGACCGTGAGGATGCAGGTCCCCGCGATTGCGACCAGGGCGGTGGACCGCAGTTCCTTCCTCATGTCAAGGTGCATCAGCGCCAGCAGCCCCAGGAACGTCGTCACCGAGATTATGCTGGAGCAGCCGGGGGCGACAAAGCTGCTGATGACGTCCCCGGACCTGGATACGAACTGAAACTGCGTCCCTGCCCAGGCCACAGGGAGCCCAACAATGGCAACGAGCTTGGCCGAGAGCCAGGATGAGACTACCGCCAGGGGCTCTCCGAAGGCCCACTGGAGCACCGAAGGAGACCCCACTCCGGCTGCGAACACAGCGGCGTAGGGGAGGAGGAGCCGCTTCGTCAGAGGATTGATGGCGAGTGCAGCCGCGTAGAACGTAAGGACAAGAGCGACCCCCGCGGTCGTGACCGTCTGACCGGTCAACGGCTCAAGGACCAGGAGGGCCAGGAGAGTCGAGACCCCAGACGCCCGAGTTCTCCATTCGGACTTCGCCCCATCCTCCGAGTCGAGGACTTCGGCCAGTTCCTTCCACCGGAGTGCGGTAATGAGAACAACCAGGGCAGCGAACGGGAAGACCGGGAAGACGTCCCCGAACTGGTCCCCCAGCAGCTGACTGAACAGGGGGATGAAGTTGGGAGCGGTGACCGCGGATAGCGCTGTGCCTGCGCCCAGCCACGCGAGAAACCGAAGTCTAGCTTTCAACTACCAGCAGGTCTCATCGAGGCGACGGCAGACGACGCCCAGCCAGTGAAGACCTCTTCGCGAGGAGGTAGCCTGCAACTACGACGGCCACGAGGATGCCCACCGAAACGGCCTGAAATGGGAACTCCGGGATTCCCCCGCCGCTGCTGCTGGGAGTGGTCGTCGTAGAAGGGGCGGCTGTGGTAGTGGTCGTTGATGGCGTTGTGGTGGTGGTTGTAGTCGGCGTTTCTGTGGTCGTGGTGGTAGTTGTGGTCGTGGTCGCTGTGGGAGACCAGCTGAAGGTTGAATGGGCGTAGACCTGCGGAGGGTAGGCTCCCCATGTGGCGTTCACCGTGTAAGTCCCCGCGACCCAGGCGGAACTCCCGCCGGCAACAATGGAGTAGCTGAAGTCCCCTGTCGTCCCGTTCACGTCTGCATTCCAGTATCCTAGCTTCGTTCCGCTGGGGTTCACTATGGTAAACACAACGCCCGTTGAGGCGCCAGGCGCCGGTGTGACGCTCCCTGAGATCAGGATGGGCTGGGTTCCGAAATACGACTGCTGGTCAGTCTGCACTTTCAGGGCGTAGGCCGTCTGCGCCGAAGCCCCCCCTGCGCCCAGAATCAGGGTGACAAGGACTGCAGCAGAGAAAATAGCGCTAGATCTGCTCGCCAAACCTTCCCTAGGACGTCCTGACTGTATATAATTGTAACAATTAGAACGCCGCTTCGCCCTTTGGCTTGGGCGTGTGGGGGTAGTCGGATTTGAACCGACGGTCTACAGGTTTCTGCAGCTCCAATGCCTAATCATCCACGCTGCTGTGTCATCAAACTTCTATGTTTGACCACTGGAGCCTGTCGCCCTGCCTAGCTGCCCACCTTGGTTAAGGTCCTGGGCTATACCCCCCACAACCTACGGGGCGAACCGCTGGGGGCTTTAGAGTTTCTTCCGGGGTTCGCCGGCTAGAGGCTCCACGGCTTGCCTCCGTGGACCACTCTGTCCGGGAGCTTCGATTTCCATCTCTCGAGGAACTCCAGATCTTCCTTCTTGTTTCGGAGGTTGTCCGGGAGCATCACGGGGATTTCATCGACGATCGGGTAGTACCTCCCGCACTGGGAGCAGGACAGGACCCCGTCCAGGACCACGTCCCCTTTCACGTTGAATTCCAGCATTTCAAGCGGGTAGTGCTTGTCTATGGGGCAGGCGAGGATGTCGAGGAGCTTCCTTTGCATGCCGTTCGTCCCCCGAGTCCGCTAAAAAACGCTTGGCGGAGCAGCAAAACGTTAATCTACCGAACGACTTCCCCCGCCCCCAGCCGGCCATAGCGCGCGGGTCCGACCTGGACTCGTTCCGATCCCAGACTCGCGAGAGGGGAAGAAGTCAAACCGCGCGTCGTCAGGGTGGTAGTGAGGTGCGAGAGCCCTCGCGAAGCCCTGATGCTGGCACCTTCAAAATCCGCGTTTGCCGTCTCATTTGTTACAGAACATTTAAGTCCGAGCGCGCGGCGGCGATTCTTGGACCTTCATGTTTGTACTGACGGCCAACGTGCTCCAGACTCTGGCGGACTCCAGTTCGACTCTCATCACTGTCTTCTGGATCGGCTTCATCCTCATCACCTTCTTCTATCAGACGAGGATTCAGTCCTACCTGGCCCTGAACGACATCAACAGGGGGCTCACCAAGCTGAAGGGGATGAAGGACAAGGCAAGGAAGGAAGCCATCGACTACCTGGTCAACGTCGGCAAGGCGCCCAACGACCCGACCCAGCGTGTCGACCAGTTCCTGGACTACGTCACGATAATGCCAGTGGACACCGACCCGGCAGGGATCATCGGCAAGATCGACCACATAGTCACCACCAACAACGACAGGGTGAGGGCCGAGGTCGGCGCGCTCCTGGGGCAGAACAGCCCGGTGACGGTGTCGATTTCAGAGAACCTCCTTGAGGTGGCGACGTCGCTGAACGCCATCCACAAGATAGTCAGGCACTTCTACCTCCTTGGCAAGAAGACCAATTCCTACTTCGTCCTGATCCAGCTCCAGATGCTGATGCCGCAGATTATCCAGGAGGCGGACGCCCTGCTCAACGCCGTCGACTCCTTCAAGGTGGGACAGCCTGTCGGGGACGGCATCGGGCCGATTGTTGTCTCGCGGTTCATGGTCGGGCAGGAGAAGCGCGTCGTGGCGAAGGACACAGTCTTGGCCATAACTGAATACAAGGGCAGGAAGCTGTACGTGCTGAAGGCCGACGGACCCATGGCCTATGTCGGGCAGCCGGGGGTCGCAATGAAGAAGATAATTGATGACATGGGGGTCAAGCCGAGCGCCATCGTGATGATCGATGCGGCCCTCAAGCTCGAGGGAGAGAAGACCGGAGAGATTGCCGAAGGCGTGGGCGCGGCCATAGGCGGGATCGGGGTCGAGAAGTTCCAGATCGAAGAGGTGGCCACAAAAGTGAAGGCGCCCCTCTATGCCATCCTTGTCAAACAGAGCATCCTCGAGGCAATCACGGTCATGCGGAAGGAGATCGCCGAAGCCGCAGACAAGGTCGCCCAGGTGCTGAACCGGGTCATAGAGGAGAAGACGAAGGAGGGGGACGACGTCGTGGTAGCTGGTATCGGCAACACCCTCGGTGTCGCGCAATGATGAGTTCGGTCCCCGGGCCAGACAAGAAGACGAAGCTCCTAGTATACACCATCGAAGAGTGCCCCGCCTGCGGTCAGAAGACCAAGAGGGCCTTCGCGGTCGGAGACTACGTCACCAAGGAAGGGGCGAAGTGTACGAAGTGCTCGAACCAGACCCGTGTCAGCCTGGTCTACGCCGAGGGCTCGAAGCCTTCAGGTAAGTAGCACCAGTCCGCCGTCGTCCAGCGCCATGGTATGCTCGAACTGAGCCACCGGGCTCCCTGAGGCTTCCACCAGGGTCGGATACGCCCTCAGGATTTTCTTGGCCACCAGCTTGTCGATGATGGGGCCGAGCTTCCCCCTGCCGTACTCGGACGCGTACCAGCGCGGGGTGAATGGAAGGGTCTTCCTCTCGTCCCAGACTCTGTCCGCGAATGCGTCCAGCTCGGCGGTCCCGGTCCTCTTCCTTGCCACCAGCGAGAAGATTGTCTTGCTCGGGGCGTCCACGACGTAGCCGGCGCCGGAGCTGAGCGTGAGGAACGGCTCGATGGCGAAGACGTCTCCCCTCCTCAGGTCCTGGGTGTGCGCCATGTACAAGTTGGGGATGCTCTTGCCCGCGTGGACGACATACCGGTCCACAGTATGCCCTGTGAGATTCTCAATGGTCTTGAAGCCGAACCTCGCAGCCTCGCGGTGGATGACCCTCCCGATCTCTCCGGTCCTGGTCTCCCTCCTGGCGACTTCTATGGCAGCTTCCAGCGCCCTCTGGGTCGCCTCCAAGAGCAGGTTGTACTCGGGGTTGAGGGCGACGCTCACCGAAGTATCGGTGACATAGCCGTCGACATGGACCCCGAAGTCGACCTTCACCAGGTCGTCTTCCTTGAAGACTGACAGGTCGCCGTCCTGGGGCGCGTAGTGGGCGGTCACCTGGTTCACCCCGATGCCAGTGGGAAAGGCGAGCTTCCCGCCCCTCGACTCGACTTCTCTCTTGACGAAGTCGCACACCTCGAGGAACGGGACCCCGGATCTCACCTCGGATGGGACTAGCGCCTTCACCTCGCTCGTTATCTTTCCCGAAGCCCTGTATTGGTCTGGAATCAATGTCACTTCACAAACCCTTTATCCCGTTCTGAGGCCGGCGGCATCGTCAGTGGTATTTCAACTGATTTGCAGCAGAGGCGGCCTGACCTGAAATACGCGACCGTTGCCACCGGAGGGACCTACGATCACATCCACAGAGGGCACCTCGCCATGCTGACTAGGAGCTTCGAGGTGGGGGACCGGGTCGTGATCGGGGTGACGTCCGACGCCTTCGCCCTCAAAGAAGGGAAGAAGCCGGACCAGAAGTATGACGAGCGGGTCCGGGCCCTCGAAGCCCTGGTCCGCGCCAAGTTCCCGGGGAGGAGGTACCTGATCGCCAAACTCGACGACTACTTCGGGCCCGGCATCACGTCCCCCGACGTCCAGGCCATAGTGGTCAGCCGAGAGACGGCGAAGAGGGTACCCATCGCCAACGCCGCCAGGGCAGCAAAGGGGTTCGCGCCGCTCGATGTTGTCACTGTCGACTACGTCCTCGCCGACGACCGCGAGCCGATCTCCTCGACGAGGATAAGGAACGGGGAGATTGACACTGAAGGCAGGGTAATCAGGCCCCGAAGCCGGCTATGAGACGGCAGAACTTGAGGAGTGGTTAAATCGGAACTCCTTCAGGCGAAAGTAATGTGGAGAAGGACACACTGGACCCGTGGGGGACGAGCTCCATCAAGGACTACTCCCGCCTGCAGTCGGAGTTTGGGATTGAACCGATTGCTCCGCTGGTTCCGCGCTTCAAGAACCCCAGCCCCCACATAAGCCGAGGCATCGACTTCGGGCAGAGAGACTTGGCGAAGGTCTTGGACGCCGTCGACAGTCACAAGCCCTTTGCAGTCATGAGCGGGATCAAGCCTGACGGGGTCTTCCACCTGGGGAATAAGATGACCGCCGATGACATGATCTACTTTCAATCACTGTCGAAGAAGGCCACCGTCTACTACGCGGTGGCCGACGTGGAGGCCTATGCCGACAACGGCCTCTCCTACGAGGAGAGCTCGAAGGTGGCCGTGAGGAATGTGGCCGACATACTCGCCCTCGGGCTGGACCCCGACCGGGCGGTCGTCTACAGGCAGAGCGAAGAGATGCGGGTGATGAAGATGTCGACGATCTTCTCCAGAGGGGTGACGAACAACATGCTGAAGGCGATCTACGGTGAACGGCAGATCGGCCTCTACATGTCGGCCCTGATTCAGGCGGGGGACATCCTCATGCCGCAGCTCCCGGAGTTCGGAGGACCCAAGCCCGTTCTCGTCCCTGTGGGCGCCGACCAGGACCCTCACATCCGGCTGAGCAGAGACCTCGCCGCGCGCTATCACTCTGACTTCGCCTTCGTCCCGCCATCGGCGATCTATCACCGTCTCGAGCTCTCCCTTACCGGGGGCCAGAAGATGTCCAAGAGGGTCCCCGAGTCCGGGTTCACCCTCGACGACGGTCCCACCGAAGCTGCCCGCAGGGTGCGTGTCGCCTTCACGGGAGGCAGAGACACCGTCGAGGAGCAGCGGAGGCTCGGTGGAAGACCCGACATCTGCCCTATTTTCGACCTCTACCGGTTCCACTTTGCCCACGACGACGAGCACGTCGACCGGGTCCACTCCGAGTGCGCCAAGGGAGTCCGGCTCTGCGGGGAGTGCAAGGACGAGGCCATAGGGCTCGTGAAGAGCTTCCTCATCGAACACCACAGGAAGCGCGAGTCCATGATGGGGGACGCCAAGGAGCTCCTGGTCAGGAGCAGGAAGTACCTCTCTTCGACAGGGAGCGAGTGAAAAGGATGTCGACTTCGCTTCACCCCCTCGAGCAGAAGATTCTCGCGGCCCTGGCCCAGAGAGGGCCGACCCCCTTCGACGCCTTGGTGGAAGCGACCGCCCTGAACGAAGACCAGGTGAGACGTGCCCTCCAGTGGCTGAGCTCGAAGGGGCTGGTGGCCATAAGCGAGACGGTGCAAAGCAGGGTTGAGGTCGCCCGCCGGCCGCCTGAGCTCGATTTGTTCCAGAGGGTCGCGGCGTCCGCAGCGCCGCTGGCCCTGGACAGGCTGAAGACTGGCTTCTCGGCCGAAGAGTTCTCTGCCGCCCTCGGGAGGGCCAGGAGCGCCGGCTGGGTAAGGGTGGAAGGGGAGCCGACCCCTTCGGTCCGGGTCGCGAATCCCGCCGGCCCAGAGGTGCTCGGATCTCTCCTCGAGGCTATCTCGACCGGCAAGGGGGAAGAGACTCTCCCCGATGATCAGGCTTCCCTCCTTCCCGACCTGCTGAGGAGAGGGGTCCTCCGGCGAATCGAGAGCCGCAGCACGACGATCGGGATCACCGAAGCAGGGAAGGTGTCGGCCACGGTCTCCGAACGGGGTGACCAGATTCAACGGCTCACCCCTGAGGTCCTGGCTTCCGGGGGGTGGAGGGGAAGGACCCTGCGTCCCATTGACGTGGAAGCCAAGGCCCCACAGTTCTACCCGGGGAGGCGCCATCCCGTCCGCGATTTCATCAGGGAGGTCAGAGAGGCGTACATCTCCATGGGTTTCACAGAACTGGAGGGAAACAGCGTGCAGCCCGCATTCTGGAACTTCGACGCCCTCTTCATTCCGCAGGACCACCCTGGAAGGGACATGCAGGACACCTTCTACCTCGAGGGCCTCTCTGAAGCGAAGATGAAACGGGCCGGGGTCGTGGCCAACGTGGCCTCGACGCACGAGAATGGGTGGAAGACAGGCAGCAGAGGGTGGGGGTACAGCTGGAACGTGGAAGAGGCTCGCAGGCTCGTCCTGAGGACCCACAACACAGTCCTCTCCGTAAGGTCGCTCTCCGATGAAGGAGAAAGGGAAAGGCGCGTGTTCGCGGTCTCCAAGGTTTACAGGAACGAAAACCTCGATTACAAGCACCTGGCCGAGTTCTACCAGATGGACGGGATCATCGTCGGGAGGGGACTGAACGTGAGGCACCTGATGGGCTTCCTTACAGAGTTCTACAAGAAGCTCGGCATGTCGGACGTCAGGCTCTGGCCAACATACTTCCCCTATACCGAGCCTTCGCTTGAGGTGGTGGGGTACTCGAAGGCAGTGAAAGGGTGGGTCGAGCTCGGGGGTTCAGGGGTCTTCAGGCCGGAGGTTACGGTTCCTCTCGGGGTCAATGTCCCGGTGCTTGCATGGGGGCCCGGGATCGAGCGGCTGATGCTGTTGCGCTTCGGCCTGGACGACATCAGGGCCCTGTACGGAGACGACCTATCTTGGCTCAGGACAAGGAGAGAGCTTGCCCGTAGTTAGAATCGACCTCCAAAGGTTCTCCAAGATGGTGGGGGCCGACAGAAAGAAGATTATCGAGCGCATCCCCTACGTAGGCCTCGACATAGAGAGCGTCGACGGGGACTCCATCCGGGTCGAATACAGCCCCAATAGGCCTGACTTCGGGACAGACTTCGGGGTCGCCCGGGCCCTGAAAGGCATCCTTGGAAGGGAGGTTGGCCTGCCACGGTTCCCGGTCCAACCTTCAGGGGTCTCGGTGACCGTGGACAAGAGGTTGGCTACCGTACGCCCACACATTGCCTGCGTCGTGGCCACAGGCCTCCGGCTTGACGACGAAGACGTGCGGCAGATCATCTCGCTTCAGGAAGACCTACACAACGGGCTCGGTAGAAAGCGCAAGGTCGTCGCCATCGGCTTGCACGACCTAGACGCGGTCGCACCCCCTCTGTCCTACAGGGCGGTCGGGCGTGCCTTCAGGTTCCTCCCCCTTGGAGGACGGTCTCCGATGACCATAGGCTCAGTCCTTTCAGAGACCTACGAGGGGAAGGCGTACGGCGCAGCGCTCGGAGGAAGCAGGCACTTCCCGGTGATAACCGATTCGAAGGGAACCGTCCTTTCTTTCCCCCCAGTCATCAACGGTGCAGCCACCAGGGTCACTCCGAAGACGAGGAACATCCTCGTCGACGTGACAAGCACCGTCAGGCAGGCGGGGGACGACGTGCTGGCTGTGGTCGCCACGACCTTGGCGGAAGCCGGCGGCAGGATAGGCACCGTCGAGATAAGGGGCGCCAGGGCGAGAGTGACCCCGGACCTCACTCCGACCGAGGTCCCCCTGGATGTCGGCCTTGTCAGGTCGGTGCTTGGACTCGACCTGTCGAACAGAGACATCCACGCGTCGCTCGCGCGAAGCCGACTTGGCGTCAGGAGGAGGAAGGTGCTCGCTCCGAGGTACCGCATGGACCTCATGCACCCGGTGGACATCGCCGAGGAAGTGGCCCTCGGATACGGCTTCGACCGAATTAGTCCGACCTATCCGCCCAGCGGGAGTCCCGGCTCCTTCAACGGGTTTGAAGACTTCCTGGATACGGCGTCGACCGTGATGGCCGGCGCCGGGATGATCGAGATGATGACCTTCGAGCTCACCGACGAGGCCTCGCTCTACTCCAGATTCCAGCGGTCCTCCTCTGGTTCGATCAGGGTCCAGAACCCCAAGAGCCTGGAGCACTCCGTCCTGAGGGATTCGCTTCTTCCAACTCTGATGGCGTCCCTTTCAGGGAACGTCAGGTCCGACTACCCGCAGAGGGTCTTCGAGATCGGGAGGATCTACTCCAGAGGCAAGGCAGGGGTCTCTGAAGCGTGGCATCTGGGGTGCGTGGTCGCACACTCACAGTCCTCCTACACCGAAGCGAAGATGTACCTGGAGGCCGCCTGCAGGACCCTCGCAGGAAAGGAGGTCATGGCGCAGCAGAGTCAGCACTGGGCGTTCGTCCCCGGCCGGTGTGCGAAGGCGCAGATGGACGGCAAAGAGCTAGGGCACGTCGGCGAAATGAGGCCGGAAACGATCGAGGCGTTCGGCCTGGCGGTCCCCGTCTCGGGGTTCGAGATAGACCTCAGCAGGATGTTCGAACTCCTAAAATAGTTCCGGCCCCTCTAACCTGCAGACGGCTTTCGTTCTAAAGCGCGTCTATCTGCTGAGATTGGCCGTTATATGGCGGTCGTCCATATTTCATGTTAGAGGGACAGCCGCGTGTTCAGGGACTTCATCGACTCGCGCCGGACCGAGGCCACCCGCAGGGTCTACGGGTGCATGATGGCCAAGACCCGGGGGATTCGGACGCCTTCGCCGCGAGGGCGCTGAATGACAGGAAGGGGGCGGAGGCCGAGCGGGAAGATTGCGGAGCAGATGGCACCGCTGCTGCCGGGGTTCCTGGCGAAGTACAACCCTGTGGAAGCTCGGCTCACCGGCTCACCGATTGACTACCTCATCTTCAGGAACATGAAATAGGGGGACGACTCAAAGAACTAATCGAAATCGTGCTCTTGGGCATCAAGGTGAGGGCGAAGTCTTGACTTCGCAACATACCCTTGGATGCGAATCGCCGCCTCTTCAATGGTCATAGGGTTCACTGGGGTAGGCATACTCCGGACGTAGGTGTTCGAATCCCACCCGCCGGTGGGGGTCGAACAAGCCGCAGAACGGGTTTGTACCATTCCTCCCCCCATCTATCCTTGTTGGCCTCGGCAAGATTCGCGTTGTTCGTTGGACTCATCATGCTGTTCATATCGCTGGGTGCCTATTGGCTGACCATCAGAAATGACCCTTTCAGCGGGTCCTTCGCCCAGTTCACCATGCTCTGCCTCTTCGGAATGGTGGGGTCGCGGACCGGGCCTACACACTCTTCCCTCGCCTCTACCCTCGATTTCGACGCTTACGTCGATTCCGCTCTGCCACCCATCATCGCCGGCAGCTGGGAACTAGTTACTGCGATAATAGCGGTCGTTCTGGGGTTACTGCTGGGTCTGGCCGCCTTCTTCAAGTGGTGGTTGACGTTCCCTTCGGGGCTCCTGTCCATCTCTGCCGGCGTTCTCTCGATTGCAGGAGTCTCATCAACCGCTCCTGCCATCGTTGCCAGCCTGTCGGAGTGGCCCGGATTCGTCGGGGAGACGGTGAGCCTACCCGTGGGGATTTCTTTCGGACCCTACGTCACGATAGCTGGTGGCGTTGTCCTTGTGGCAGCCTATCTTCTGTCGAAGGAAAACAGGTCTGGTCGGGCTGAAGGCATCTGAGCAACTCACCAGAATGCCGGCGCAGCGGCATGGGTCTTGGAGCCTGGCGGTTACCCAAAGGCCTTGAGCTGGTGGTCATACAGTCTTGGATAGCCGATTGCCTCGTGTTCCGAAGTCCAACACGGACACGTTGCCTCTCGCTCTTAGAATTGAATTGGTCAGGCCAGCACTGCAGCAGAGTCAACAATTCGAGGTCTGGCACACATAGCCACCCCCCGTGGCCACGACGCTTTCAGTTATAGTGATGCTGGCCTGCTGCGTGGGGCTGTTGTTGTCGAAGGCCAGCCAATACCGTCCCGGCGAAAGTTGAGCGGAAATCGTTCCACTGTTAGCGTCCTTGAGGATGAAATACGGGGGACAGGCCAGAGGACAGGATGCCACTCCATTATGATACATTGGGAAATAGTTCCATTCTTCCTCGGACAGGATGTAGACAGTGACATTTCCAGTCGCCTTGAAACTCCCGCTGATTGTCCCATTGGTGGAAATCAGGAACTCGATTCCACGTGCCGTGTTGGGTTGGACAACGGTCACGTTACCCTGGGGATAGACGGTATACCCGCTCGACGTAGTGACTTGGCCGGGTCCACTCCCACGCAACAACAGAACCCCAACCAAGGAAATGACGAGGACGCCCGCTATAACTCCTAGGGCGAGCCATTTCTTGCCTGCCTTCGCCTCTGGAACGTCTAAGCTGGACATGGGCGCCCTTGCGTTCATACTTCTCAGTCTCGCATGAGCCTCCCAGTGGGCCTCTACGGGGATGGGATTTGCGGTCCTGAGCAAGCAGGACATGGCGACATGTTGTAAACCATGGGAACCAAGTAATTAGTTGGGTTCGTCATTGGGTTGGTTCCATCCCACACGAGTATCTCACTCTTGGTGTTGTCCTGCGTTATCAGATTCGTGCTATATGTTTGCCCTGTGTTCAGATACTCTTTTGGTCCAAACGCCCATTGAAGATCCCAATACGACGCGGCTTGAGCATAACTTCCTGACCCATGCGAGGTTATCACCTTTGTGTAGTATTCCTCCTGATACGCAATGCCATTGGCTCCCCAAGCCGTAACCCAACCATAGGCTCCGCCGTCAGAACTAGTTTGACAAGACGTGGCCTGATCCGGATACGATCCGCTCGGAGATAGGGGAGTTGCGGCCAAAGCGTCGACCGTTCCCTTGTCATGGCCTCCTGTCTGTGACGTTGTGTAGGCGTAAACAGCAGGGCCTATGAGACGTACCGCTAAAACCAACCCCACAAGAAGTCCAATTCGCTTCTTTTCCGCAGACATCAAACTAGAAAATCAATGATAATCGTATAAGGATTCCTCATTTTGCAGCATTGTTGAATAACTCGACTCTACCGTCGTTGTTAGCAGTTTGAGGGCCGCAGCTTGTCACCGGCTGCTCAAATCCACACGTTCACCGGGTCCTGATCTACCAACTGCGTGCGTTGAGCGGTAGTTATTCAACAACCTATCATTTTGCTAAATGCTAATGCGTTAGGGCGGTGTGGGGCAACGTTAGCCTATCTAACAACAGAATTAGCGCAGCCTCCTAAACCTCGTTGCTATGAGCAGTTGACTTTTCTCATTTCCAGCAGGTGATAGTGAAGAGTTTAGACATTAGCTGCGAGCGAGGGCGAGGGCAGGTACAGTTGTTGGTGTCTACGCCGAAGTCGAATTACTTCTAACCAACGCTATGGTAATTCATCTGTATCCTGATGACGCGGAGAAACAGCTTGGAGCTCCAGGCGCATATGAGGCATAAGCTGAGTGAGCGTAGCTTCCACTCCCGTCCTAAAGGCAAGACGATTGTGTTGAGGAATCAAACCGAGAATGGACGTGCTTAAGCCTGAGCCGCCGCCTGAAAGACTCGCGGCTTCTGGAAGAACGTTAGCCGGAAAGATTCCTGCCGCTGATGCGACGAAGAAACAGGAAGTCCTCCCTTCCCCCACTCGACACCCGCCCTATGTCGCGGTGCTGGTCGGAGTCCTCGACGAGGCGCTCAATGTCGTGGGGGGGAGCGGGGCGAACGTGGCCGACGCAGTCCTGAGCGGGCGCTACGGGCTGCACAGAGAAGACCTTGCCTACAACCCAGGTGAACCCTATGACCGTTGAAGAGGAAGCGATTCGCATCCAAGGGTATGACGCAAAACCAAGACTCCACCCTGTTCGTAGGGGTGGATCTACACGAAAGGGAGTCCCAGCTGGCGGTCTTTGGCCAAGATGGTTCCCTCCTGATGGAGAAGAGGATTCCGACCGGCAACCTGGAGTCCTTCGTGACAGCTCTCCCCGGAGAAAAGCAGATAGCAATGGAATCGGTGAGGTTCGTCAACCCAACCTACGACAGGCTCTCCAGGCTGCTATCCTGCAGGTTCTCCGTCGCTGACCCGAACAACGTGAGACTCATTGCCAGGAGCAGGCTGAAGCACGACAGGGCTGATGCAAGGGTGCTGGGGAGCTTCTAAGGACCAACTTCCTCCCCACATCCTACATGACAGACGAAGAGACCAGGGAGAAGAAATTTCGTCGTCGCTGACAGGGTGAAGTACGGACTGCGGAGGGCGCAGCCGAAGACCACCATCAGGTGGCTCCTGAAGAGGAGAGGGATGGAAGCCAAGGACACCTTCAGCTACGAGGGGAGGAAGAGGCTCCGGGAGCTCAGGCTGCAGGAGGTAGACTTCAGGCTTGACGAGCTGGAGCTGGTCGGCTCGATCATCGAGAGGCTCGACTCGCAGATAGCGAACGCGGTCCCCATGGACCAAAATGCGAAGCTGCTCGACACCCTCCCAGGCGTCGGTCCGCACACGGCGCCCTTCCTTTCGTCTTCGACTGGTGACATCAACCGCTTCCAGGACTCGAAACATCTGGCCGCGTACCTGGGGTTGGCCCCTTCCATGCATCAGTCAGGTGATGTGAGCTTGATGGGGCACATAACCAAGACAGGGGACAGATTTCTGAGGAGGAACATGAGGCTGAAACGGGAGAGAGGAGAGAAGAAAGCGACCACCGAGGTGGCAAGGAAGTTGACCCCCTTCGCCTACTCGATGCTGAAGAGGAGTCAAACCTACGAGGAGCTATCTCCTTGGTCTATGCACTGAGGGCATCCCCGGCATGTGAATAGGGAATGCGTCTCGTAGGGGCGAATCGCAAGGAAGATGGGGTTGTCCCCGAAAAGTTGTGTGCCAGCCTCTTCGGGAGAGAAGGTGAAAGCCGAAGAGTCTAAGACAGCCAAAGTTGCATAGAGTGCCACGAAGGAAATACTGGACCCCGGATGCGAGGTGCTGCAAAGGCTCATGCTGGAGAAGATCCGTAAGCAGACCGGAAACGTGGCGATGAGCATGGAAGAGGCCGTCTTAAGGCTCGGGGGTACTATGGCGAACCACCGGAACCCAGGCGGCGCTTCGGGCTCAGGATTGAGTATCTCGGGGACGAAGGGAGGCTAGTCGCGGCCAGACCTTCCTTGACGACACGACGTGCCGGATCTGTGGAGAACCAGACGCCGAACGAAGTGGTCAGACGTTGGGCAACGACGAAGTTCGAAAGGCCTCTCTGCCCCCGCCAGAAGCGACGCGGTCAAGTCCGGCCGACCCGGTGATTTCAAGAGCAGTATCCTGAGACAATCCCGAATGGCTGATTCACGCTTATAAGCCCCAAGTCATTAAACGGACATCGACGGCTTTCAAAAGCGCGGCAAACGGCCACCTGCGAAGGCGGAAACGCTTTGATGAGCGGATGGTTTACCCAGTCGCGCGACAGACGGAAGCCGTTTGCCCGTTGAAGAGGCTCGGTGATGCTCCCCGCTGAAAGCAGGGACATGATCCGGGCTCGTCAGAGACGGGCAACATTCCAAGAGAGGCGTCGACATGACAGTCGGGCACAAGAAGGTCTACGAGGGGTTCCGGGAGTTCCTTGCCGGCTTCGTGAGGGACCTCAACCAGCGGTCGGAGGAAGGGTGGGCGCTTCTCATCGAGGGGCCCAGGGACGAGAGGGCGATGCGTCTGCTCGGTTACGACGGGAGTCTGATAACGGTCCCGGCGGTGGCTCGGAAAGGCGGCGCGGGCGTCCCCCGACTGAAGAAGGTGATGGTGCTGACCGACCTTGACAGGGAAGGCGCTTCACTCGCGGCGAAGTTCGTCAAAAGGCTGAACCACGACGGCATAAGGACCTCCCTCGAAGAGCGGAGGAGGCTGAAGGCGGCGTCGCGGGGGGTCTTTCTGCACGTCGAGAACCTCTCGAGGTTCGCGAAATCAGAGGATTGAAGCGGTGGAAAACACGAAGTTTATATCCCCGACAAAATCGGTGGAATTCAGTTAACGATTAACACCGTTAAGCACGAGTGAAACAGAAATGAACGGAGAGAATGGAATTGTCAGGTTCAGGTATAGTAAAGTATCTAGTCAAGCTGAGGTTTGAAGTAGACGGGGTCGTTGAAAGGGCCGACGTAATCGGGGCGATCTTCGGGCAGACCGAGGGTCTCTTCGGTCCTGAAATGAACCTGAACGAGCTTCAGAAGAGCTGGAAGGTAGGCAGGATTGAGATAAACCTCGAGTCGAAGAACGACAAGACCAGAGGTGAAGTTATCATACCGATGTCGACCGACATCGGCACCGCGGCGCTTATTGCTGCGGCCGTGGAAAGTGTCGACAAGGTCGGACCTTGCAGCGCCCACTTCACCGTGGGGAACATCGAGGACGTGCGGGCGGTAAAGAGGAAGCAGATAGTCGATAGGGCGAAACTCATAGTCAGGGACTGGAGCTCGAAGACGTCCAGCGAGGGGGAGAACCTCCTCAAGGACGTAACAGAGTCCACCAAGAGGGCCAAGGTGGTCAACTATGGCCTTGAGAACCTCCCGGCAGGGCCGGGGGTCCACTCGTCAGAACTCGTCTACCTGGTTGAGGGGAGGGCTGACGTCGTGCTGTTCTTGAGGGCAGGGATTGAGAACGTTGTCGCCCTCGAGGGGACCAGCATTCCTGACTCGATAATAGAGCTTGGAAAGAAGAAGCGGCTCATCGCGGTTCTCGACGGCGACAGAGGAGGAGACCTGATAGAGAAGGAGCTCGCCCAGGTGATGCGCGTCGAGAAGGTAATACACGCTCCCCAGGGGAAGGAGGTCGAGGATCTGACTCCCATTGACGTAATCAACATGCTCAAGGCGGAGAAGGTTGAGCCGGCAGCGCAGCCCCGAAGGCAACGCCAGGCCGAGGCCCCACAGCCGAAGGCGGAAGAGCCGGACGAACCTGTGGTGGTAAAGACACGCGAGCTGTACCCGAACCTGAACGGCACCCTCGAGGCGATACTCCTTGATCAGGGCCTGCAGGAGATCGGAAGATTCCCTATCAGCGAGCTGGTGCAGAAGATGGAAGGGACCAGCGGCGCCCAATATCTCATCTTCGACGGCATTGTCACGCAGAGGCTGGTCGAATCCGCGGCCAAGGTGGGGGTCAAAGGCATCATCGGGCACAGGACGGGCGAGCTGAATCAGGTCCCCGACGACGTAAGGATAGGCACCTTCCGCGACCTCGGCCTCGAGTAGCCAGGGCCGTTGATAGTAAACGAGCTCAATCCGAAGCACGGCCGCTGCTCCCTGACCATCGAGTCTGCCGAAGACCTGTGGACCCTCCGCCGTCTCATGGCGAAGGGGGACATCCTGGTCACCCGCAGCTCTAGAGTCGTCAAGCGCGAAGAGGAATACGCCAGGCCCGACAAGGGCGAGCGAGTGAAGGTGACGGTTTCGCTCTCCGTCGACGAAGTACACCTTGACAGCAGCATCGAGAGGATCAGGGTCAGGGGGACGATAATCGAGGCGAGCGATGAAAGCGTGACAAAGGTGGGCGCGCATTCCGTGACCTTGTCTCCCGGCCACTCCCTGACCCTCAGGAAGAGGACGTGGTCGCCGCTGGACACCAGGCTCCTGAGGCCTTCGAGCGGAACCCAGGTGCGGTTCGTGCTCGTCGCCGCAGACAGGCGGGAGGCTGGGATCGGGACTCTCAGCGGCTCTCATCTCGCGGTGGTGGCGTCCATCGAATCAGGGCTCGGAGGCAAGCAGGGAGAGGAGCAGAGCCCGCGCCCGTACATCGCAAAGGTCGCCGACACGGTCGCCCAAGTCTCCCGCGAGGGGGACAGGATAGTGGTCGCCGGTCCTGGCAACTTCAAGAACGCGATCTTGAACCAGATCAGGGAGCGTGTCAAGGCCGGTGGTGCTGCCACGATTGAAGGGCTGGATTTGACCGGGGCGGACGGCGTGCGCGCCATCATCAAGACGCAGTCGTTTCAGGAGCAAGCCAGAGATTCGATCATTATAGTGATGCAGAACGCAGTGTCAGAGTTCGTCAGGAGGGTCTCCAGCGGCGACCAGAAGGTGACCTACACCCTCCCCAGGGTCGGCGCGGCAGCGGCTGCGGGGGCTGTGGAGGCCTCCATCGTTTCAGACGACGTCTTTTCAGCAGGGCTGGATGAAGACACCGTAGTCAGCGTCCTGAATACGGTGGAAGAGAGGGGCGGATCCGTCTACCTGGCCGACGCCTCGACGGAACTGGGTAAGCAGGTGTCCTCGTTCGGAGGCATCATCGCCCTGCTCCGCTATGCCCTCAGGGTCTGATGAGCAAAGGGTAGAGGAACTCCGAGATTATTGCCAAGGCGACTCCCCCCTTGATCAGGTCTTTGCCGAGGCGCTGGGCCGCATGGGTGTAGTAGAGCAGCACTCCGACCACCAGGAGTGTGATGTATACGATTCTCGCCAAATCAGCCACGGTCGAATCTATCGTGTAGAGCAGATAACTCATTGCGGATGTGAACTGCTGAGCGAACTCCTGGACTGTGATCTCCCAACTAGGAAGACTCTGGACGCCTGACATCCACTTTGCATGCGCGGTTCATATTTAACCCGCCCTATGCCAGATGACCGCAGGAAAGCTTCCGCCGGGGAGGTCTCGAGAAGCTGGCTGAACTTCAACCCACGAGGACGTAGAGGTACGGCCCTAGGATTATCCCGAGCAGGAAGAGCAGCACTCCCGCCGTCACCGCAAGCGTAATCTTGGACACCCCCTCCTCCGTGAAGCGCCCCTTCCCCAGGGCCTCCACCCCGACCCTGAAAGCCTGGCCCCCGTCCAAGGGGTAGATCGGCAGGGCGTTGAAGATGGCAAGATTGAAGTTCAGGAAGAACATCCAGTAGAACACGTTTGCCAGAGGGATCGTAGCAGCCCCCAGAGCCGAGGTGTAGAATATTCCCGTGGCCCCTGCGAAAGGAACGACGGACTGGCACTGGGGGAGCGTGGGGATGCACATGTATTGCACCGGATTCCGCAGCACCGATGCATAGGCCGAGGCCATCCCGGTCAAGACGGAGTTGCTCAGGCTCTCGGTCCCTATGTACCCCAGGGGGTGCGCGGGGTCAGGAACACTGGCCTTTGAGACTGCTGCCGTTTGGGACGTGGGCCCCGCAACGCCAGAGGTTCCCCCCACCCTGACCTGAAAGGTCGCGGAACTGTACAGGTTGTAGGTGTCTCCCTGATAGATGGCCGTGACGTTCTGTAGCGAGCCTTGGGGCGCCGATGGCGTATAGTCGACGCTGCACGAGTCTCCAACGATCGTGCACGAAGCGGAGGAGAAGCTCCCCGGTCCGCTGCTCCCAAAGGTGACATTGTCTCCCGAAACCGTCCCCAGGAACCCTGAGATTACTGCCGTGCACGTCCCAGCCGCACCAGGAGCAATTGGGCTCGCGCAGGTCAGCGTCGTGTTAGGCCTGGCGCCCACGGTCATAGGCAGGACCTTTGTCTCGCCTTGCCTCCAGATGGTGATGTTGACGACACTCCCAGGCCTATACCATGAGGCACTGAGAATCTGACTCCCATCACTGTAGGGGATGCCATCGATGGAGAGAATGAAGTCGCCTGGAAGGACGCCTGCTTTGGCAGCGGGCGAAGGCAGGTTGACCTGCGAGACAGGGATCCCGTCCGCGGCCGGCTTCATGCTACCCACGATGCTCGTTAGCAGGAGCAGGCAGAGTATCGCGAGAACGAGGTTCGTCCCTGCGCCGGCTGCGAGCACGCGCGCCGAATGAGACTTCTTCGCCTGCTTGAGCACGGTCTCGTCGATGTCAACGAACGCTCCGATGGGAATCACGAAGAGGAACAGGATGAGGCCTGAATTCTTCACAGGGAGACCCAGGCTCCTGGCAACGACGCCGTGGGCGCCTTCGTGAACCACCATCCCCACTACGAGGGCGATCCACCCGTAGAGGATGGGGATGTACGGATTGAGGCCGGGGATTCCAAGGTTGGCGAGCGGCCCCAGGCTGACTATCCCCGACGCCACCTGTGCGCCCCTGGACGATGCCAGCGCCCAGAAGACGTTGATGAAGAGCAGCAGTGCTGTCGCAGCCGCGACTGGCATGAGGTAGAGCAGCCCCCACCCGATGGGCTTCGAGAGGGGGTTCCTCCCCATCCGGTCCATCACCGAAAGAAACCGCTTGGTCCTGACCATGAGGATGACCCCGAAATGGAGCTCGAACCTTCTGACCGGCTCTTCCATTTTGGCCTCGCCGACCGCGTTCTCTCTTTAAGCCTTGATACTTTAAAGCGAAAGGCCGCCCAGGCCTAGCAATGCAGGCCTGTGCCCGGTGCGGAGGCAGGGCAGTCTTCACCAGGCGTTACTCGGGGGAATCCCTCTGCCTAGGATGCTTCAGAGAGTCTATAGTGGAGAAGACGAGGAAGACGGTCTCAAAGTACCGCATGTTCTCGCCAGGAGAGCGGATTGCTGTCGCGGTCTCGGGGGGGAAGGACAGCCTCTCCCTGCTGAAAGTGCTTTCGGTACTCTGCCCGCCTCAGAGGAACCGCATTGTAGCGGTCTCGGTCGACGAAGGGGTCGCAGGGTACAGGGACGAGGCGCTGGAGCACGCGCAGAGGCTTGCGCACGATTTGGGCGTCGAGCACACGACCGTCTCCTACAAGGAGATGTTCGGCTTCTCTCTTGACGAGGCTCTGGACTGGAAGGAGGAGAGGGACGTGGCTTCGTGCAGCTTCTGTGGAGTCTTCAGACGGCGCGCAATAGACGAGGCAGCGGTCAGGGTCAAGGCGTCGGTGGTCGCCACCGCGCACAACCTTGACGACTACGTCCAGACCTTCCTCATGAACCTGATGCACGGCGACGTCGCCCGGCTCGGATGGCTCGACCCTTCCTACGCTGACGAGTCTTTTCCTGTCAGGAGGGTGAAGCCGTTCATGGAGCTCTACGAGGAAGAGGTGGCCCTCTTCGCCTACCAGGAAGGGATCCCCTTCCAGAGCGTGAGCTGCCCATATATGCACGAGGGCCTCAGGAGCGAGGTCCGCGACTACCTGAACGCCATGGAGGCTGGCCATCCGGGGATGAAGAACGTCCTGCTCAGGTCCAGCCTCGACGTGATCTCCCACTACGCTCACTCAACCGACAGGGAGATGACTCCATGCAGCAGTTGCGGGAAACCCTCCTCGAACGGGCTCTGCAACGTCTGCAGAATGAAGGCGGACGTAGAGGAACACGTTAAAAGCAGAGCCTAGGGCGCGGACGGATGGCGGTGGGTAGGGCGGGGAGGTTAGCCTTCTCCCAGAATACTCAGACAGGCTTCACGGAGAGGCCAGCAACTTCCGGGTAAAGCCATCTTCCTCGTCACCCGCGCAGAACAGGGAAGACGAACTCACGCCGAGGTGGGCGGCCATGAAGGGCAGCCCTCTCGAAGGAGAGGGCCTGACTCTTAATTGCCGAACCGGGCGAGGTCCGGGAGGGAGCAGCCCTATGGCGACGTGGCCACGCTGCCTCGTCTACGTGGGGGATTTCCTGCCCAGCGAGATGGGGGCGGAGAGTGATGGTGAACTCCGGAGGAACCACCGCCGCTCACGTTTTTAACGGTCGTAAATCGGCTCGGCACTCGCGCAGGGGTAGCCTAGAGTCCTCGACGGGGAGCCTGGTAAGGCGCAGCCATGTGGGCGCAAGCTTGCTAAGCCTGTGTCTCTCACGGGACTCGTGGGTTCGAATCCCACCCTCAGGTGGGCGACAGTCCCACCCCCTGCGCTCGCATGACCCCTAGAGCCTCTTCCCCGCGTACTTCGCCCTCGAGCCGAGTACCTCTTCTATCCTCAGCAGCTCGTTGTATTTCGCGACCCTCTCCCCCCGGGCAGGCGCTCCGGTCTTGATGAAGTCGGAACCATAGGCGGTCGCGAGGTGGGCGATGAACGGGTCTTCGGTCTCCCCTGAGCGGTGTGATATCGCGACCTTCCACTTCGAGCGCCTGGCGAGGTCGACCGCCTCTTCCGTCTCTGAGACCGTGCCGATCTGGTTCAGCTTGATCAGAATGGCATTGGTCGCATTCATCCTGACCCCCTCGCTGATTCTCTTGACATTGGTGACATAGATGTCGTCCCCTATGATGGAGGTATTCCTGCCCAATCGTGCAGTAATCGAGGCGAAGGACTCGAAAGCCTCTTCGTGGAATGGGTCCTCGATTGTGAGCAGTCCGAACTCGTCCTTCAGTGACGCGTAGAAGTCCTCCAGGGCGTCCGGGCTCATCTTCGTTCCGTCGATGCTGTATCTCCCTTCCCTCTCGAGGTAGAAGGTGGAGGCGGCGGCGTCGATTCCCAGTCTGACCTCCTCTTCACCGTAACCGGCCTGCCTCACTGCCTCTGCTATCGCGCCAAGAGCCTCCCTCGTCTCTTTCAGAGGGGGTGCGAATCCGCCTTCGTCGCCCACATTGATGGCGCCCCTCCCGTATTTGGAAGTGAGGAGCGACCTCAGAGCTTGGTAGACTTCGGCCCCTACCCGGATGGCTTCGGAGCAGGACCCGGCCGCCACCGGTTCGATGAGGAACTCCTGGACGGCGAGTTCGTTTCCCGCATGTTCACCCCCGTTGAGCACGTTCATCATGGGGACCGGGAGGACGTAGCTCCGCGATGGCCTGAGGTGTGCGAACAGGCTGACTCCCTTGGAGTTTGCGGCAGCCCTTGCCGACGCCATGGAGACGGAGAGAATCGCGTTGGCTCCCAGCTTGCTCTTGTTCGGCGTGCCGTCGAGCCGGACGATGACTCCGTCTATCCCGCGCTGGTCTGCGCAGTCGGCTCCCCTTAGCTTCGGGCCGATGACTCGGTTGACGTTGGACACAGCTTTTGATACTCCCTTGCCGCGGAACCTCTTCGCATCGCCATCGCGCAGCTCGAGGGCCTCATGGGTCCCGGTCGACGCTCCCGAGGGGACACTCGCGAGCCCCACGGACGCCTTCGTCCGCACCTCCGTCTCCACCGTCGGGTTGCCCCGCGAGTCCAGGATCTGCCTCGACTTTATCGAGATGATCTTCGTCTGGCTAGCGGCCAAGGCCTTCCTCGCAGTCCGACCTCAATGGGCACGTTAAATCTGATTCGCCTCTGACGGTTCCAACGCTTTATTACATATGGACGTCGCGCGGGCCTCGGGCCGGTAGTCTAGCTCGGTTAGGATGTCGCCCTTACACGGCGAAACGCGCGATCGCGCCATGGTCGATGGTTCAAATCCGTCCCGGCCCACCTCTTCACATCATCCCGTCAAGTCTCGCTCGAAGAGTTATCTACGCAAATCATAGTCCCAGGCCAGATGCCCAACTTCAGGTACATCAGCTGGTCCGAGTACGGCAACCTCGCGGAAGCGCTAGCTGAGAAAGTGAGGGCGAACGGCAAGAAGTACAACCTCGTTGTTGGAATCGCGAGGGGAGGAATCCCGGTCGCCATGGTGGTGTCAGACCACCTGAACGTCAAGATCGACTTCGTGAACGTGAAGTCCTATGACGACATCGAGAGAAGGTCTCCCCCGCGGATTCTTTCCACCCTCACTGAGGGGGTTATGGGGAAGGACGTGCTTCTCGTCGACGACCTTGTCGACCAGGGGGACACGATGACCTTAATGAAGAAGTACCTCCTCGACCAGAAGCCCAGGTCGCTTGAGACCGCGGTCATGTTCAAGAAGCCGTGGAGCGCGGTCGAGCCGGACTATTATCTGGAGAGCGTGTCCGAGTGGATTGTCTTTCCGTTCGAGCTGGGAGAAGTTGGGCGGCAGCGGGCTGCGATGGAAGAAGACCTAAAGGCTGAGAAGTAGATAGATGTTCAGGGCGACGATCGTGCCGCCGACTGCGAGCGCGATGGCGGTCGTCGCCTTTCTGTTCACGAACTCTCCCATGAATTTCCTCTTCGCAGTGTAGTAGAGCAGGGGTATCATCGGGAGCGGAATCATGATGCTCAGTATCACCTGGCTGTAGACCAGCAGCAGGAGGGGCTGGAGTCCAGCGAGGATTGCGGCTTCCGTCGGGATGACATTGATGAACCGCGTGACGAGCCTTCTGATGTAGGGATTGACCTTGGTCCCGAGAAGGCCCTCCATTATCGCCTGGCCCGCCAGAGTGCCTGTGGTCGACGATGCGAGCCCCGACGAGAGCAGGGTAATTGCGAAGACCGTCGCTGCCGCGCCTCCGTAGAGGGCTCCCATGGTGCTGGCCGCGTGCTGGACAGTCAGCCTGTTGGCGCAGCTGGTGATGTCGCTCGTGCAGGCTGGGACCGCGCCGTAGCTCCCGAAAAGGACCTTCGAGGCCGTTACAAGGATAGCGGCGTTTACCAGTGCGGCGATGCTCAGGGTGAAGACGCACTCGGACAGGTGAAGCTTCCTGACTCGCCTCTTCTCCTCTATGGTGCCGTTCTGAAGCTTCTGCCTCGCTAGGTGCGAGTGGACGAAAAGCGCATGAGGCATGACGGTGGCCCCCACGATTCCCACCACGAACGGGATGTTGCTCTGGTTCAGGGTAGGCGTGAAGGTGTGGATGACGACGTCGGAGAGGTTGGGGCCGAGGACCGCAATCTCGTACAGGAAGCCTATGCTGATGATGGAGACGAAGAGCATGAAGAAGTACTCGATTACCCTGAACCTCCTCGTGGCGAATGCCAGAATGACGAGGACGTCAGCCGCTCCCAGGAGCCCTGCGACTGACAGAGGAATGCCGAACAGCATATTGAGCGCGAGCACGGTCCCAAGGTACTCTGCAAGGTCGGTGGCGGCTGCCGCGGCTTCTGCAGCCAGCCAGTAGGCGAAGGTGTAGTACCTCGACCTCAATGAAGAACGGACGAGCTCCGGAAGGCTCTTCCCGGTGGCTATACCGAGCTTCCCGGAGAGATACTGCAACTCCATGGCCATGAGACTGGCCAGCCACACGGTCCAAACCAGGCTGTTGGAGAAGATCGCCCCACTCTGAATCGCGGTCCCGTAGTTCCCGGGGTCCATGTACGCCATGCTAACGATCAGCGCAGGGCCTAGGTAGGCGAAGAATTCGCGCACAGAGCGGGCCTGCATTGGCGTCATCCTTGTCTCAGGCGTTACTTAAGGTTAGAGAGACAAAACATAGATTTGGTGACCGCAGAATGCTCGCCTCATCTAACAAAGGGTTCGGGGAATCCTTTTATCGCCTCCGGCTCGTTCCGCCTGCCAGTAGAAATGGCGACGGTCTTGCAATCAAAGAAGGACATCTCGCGGGTCGAGGACTACCTCGAGGCCATCTACAACCTGAACGCTGAGAAGGGCTACGTGAGCGCCGCAGACATCTCCGAGCGGCTCGCCGTGAAGCCTCCTACCGTATCCAACATGGTCAGGAACCTTGCCGGCAAGGGATACCTCGAGCACGAGAGGTACAGGGGGATGAGGCTTACTCAGGCTGGTGAGAAGGTGGCGAAATCGGTCATCAAGCGGCATCAGATAATCTCCGAGCTCATCACAATGCTGGGGGTCGACGACGAGACGGCTTACATCGATACCGAAGGCATAGAGCACCACGTACATCCAATCACGGTGAAGAGGTTCGAACGCCTGGCTGAGTACCTCCGGAAGAACCCCCGGGCTCTCAAAGAGATCAGAGAGTTCATCGACGAGGAGTGAGGGGCGGCTCTACCGAGTCTCCCAGCATGGCGCTGAGTATGCGGTAGGTCAGTCCCCACACGACGTACCCTCCCACTGCGTAGGCCGGCATCTGGACCACCCCCCCGTCGGAGCCGAACTGGTAGGTGTACCTGGCGCCGGGGGCCAGGAGCTCTTCCAGTCCTATCCACCTGAATGAAGCGACCTCTTCGTTGGGTCTGATTTCGACTTGGTGGCGCAGCGAGAAGACCGACGGGACTACGTCCATGGTCCCTGTGTGGGTAGTGGCGACTTGGCCGTACCCTAGGAAGTCCGACGCTCCGTCGAGGTCGATGCCCACCTCCTCCCTGGTCTCTCGAGCCGCAGTGCCCCTCGCGGACCCGTCTCCATCCTGCATCTTCCCTCCGGGGAAGGCGATCTGGCCCGACCAGGGGTCGCCGGCCCGGCGCGCTCTCTCGATCAGCAGGACGCTGGGTGACTTTCGGTCTCGCAAAATCATCGAAACGGCGGCGAATCGGAGGCCCTTCTGCTGCGGCTCGTCGGCTACCAGCCTCCCCTGAATCTTCGCCATCAGGTCCCCGGGCATGTCAGACTGTTTCGAGGGCCCCCCAATTTTAAATACGCATCGCGAAGCGCTGTGGGAGAATCGGGATTGGAGACAAGTGATACCGAATTGACGGTGAAACTGACGGAAGAGAACTTCGACGCCCTCAGCAGGTCCGACCGACCCATGTTCGTCGACTTCTGGGCTGTCTGGTGCGGTCCCTGCAGGATCATGGAGCCGGTGGTGGAGAGGCTGGCTGCGAAATACTCCGGCAGGATGCTCTTCGGGAAGGTCAACGTCGACGAGGAGATGAACATCTCCTCCCGCTATCAGGTCTTCTCGATTCCGACCTTCATGGTGTTCAAGAACGGGCAGCCGATGGATGCGGTGATAGGCGCTGTCGGCGAGGCTTCCCTCGAGCGCCTGGTAAGGAACGCCATCGAGGGCTAGGTCACCCTGGTCCCGTCCGTGAGGAAGATGTCTGCGTCGTCAAGGCTCACGGACCGGGACGAGAGCACGGGTCCGAACTGGAACGACTTGCTCCTGTTGATGGGCTGACCGCCGACGAGCCTGTTGAAAGGGGGCATCACAGTCAGCTTCCCCCTCCCAGTCTCTTTCGACGAGTAGCCCGCCCCCTCCATCAACTCTGCGACGTCGTATTGTGCGGTCACCCACACGGCCTCCCTGGTCCGGGACCCCAGAGAGTCTCTCATCTCGTAGGTGAAGTGCGAATGGCCGATCACCAGGTTCCTGGTCTTGATTGCTTCTTCGGACGGCCAGGCGTGGCCGTGGGCGACCCCTACCTTCCCCCGCCCTTTCCCCAGCACCGTCCCCTGGGACTGGTGGAGCACCACCCGCTGCGGGAGCACGGTCTTGATGCTCCCGTCGTGGTTCCCCGGGACCACCTCTACCGATTCGAAGAGGTCCAGCATGGTGTCGAAGAACCAGGGGATCACCCCCCAGTCGATGTCTTCCACCTTCCCCACTGCGTGCTTTACATCCCCCAGAACGGCGAGCTTTCGAGTGTGGTACCGGTCCGCGATGTCTCGTATCCTGTCGACCATCCTCACCGAATAGGCCGGGAGGCGGAACCCCTTCTTCGCCATCTCCTTTTCGAGCCCCAGGTGCAGGTCGGAGATCAGCAGCGTGCTCTCCCCCTCTTGGATGAAGACCAGTGCCGCATCCCCGGGGACTATCTTCAACAAACTATGCTATCAGCGGGAGCACCTGGCCGTACACGAAGTTCTTGAACTCTGACAGCTCCATCTTGCTGAACCCCGTAAGTATGCAGTTCCTTGTGAGGCCGAAGACATAACCGTACGCCTTGCTCTTGAAGACGATGTACCAGAGCTTCCCGTGCGTAAGGTAGTCGCTGTAGAGGCTGGTGTTGCCAAGCTCCGCGCCGTAGAGGGACAGCTTGGTGATGTTGGGCAGATCCACATCCGAGTAGAAGATCACTTTCGTATCCTCGAAGTTCGCCTCATGGAACTTCCTGAGAGTCTCGGGGTCGATCCTCGCCTCGACTACCTGGCCCAGGCTCATGAACACAGCCTTGCTCATCTCGTTGGCAATGTTGTTGGCCCTGTTCTTCTTGTCGTAGACCGTGAGGAACATGCGGTCCTTGTGCATGTTGAACGAAAACGGCGCTTCGTAGGTTCTCGGGACCGGGACAGGTTCCCCTCTGTGGGGGACGACGAAAACCGAGTCAAAGGAGAACTTCCCCTCCAGGGTCCCCTTCCCAACGCTCAGGTCCGTGATTTCCGAGACCAGTTTGAACTCCTTCTCCTCGACGCTCGTCTCGGTTTCTATCCTGAATGACTTCAGCTTCTCCGCAAGGGTGTCGATCTCATAGTTCTCCCTCACGAGGAAGACCTTCCCTGCGAGTACCAACCTGATCCGCCCCGGGTCCTCCTGCTTATGGGCTTTCAGTTGCCCCAGTACTGCCTAGTCGTCACGAACCTGATCTTCGCCTCAAGGAGGTCCCTGTAGAACGCCTCTTCGTCATCGTGCATTTCGGCGAGGATCTTGGAAGCGGTCTGGGGACCGATGCCATAGACAGTGAGGGCGACCACCGCCTTCTTCCCGTAGGACAGCACCAAATCTGCACCCCTCCTGGCTCTGGAAAGCTCGGCCCGTTCCTCCTCATTAAGAGGGGACTTCTCCTCGCGCCTCCTGATGAGTTCTGAAAGCTTCGCAGTCCCCCAGTAGCAGGGGACGAGGAGCCCGGAACCGCAGCTCTCGCACTTCGGCTCGTCGGGGAGATCCGCGATGGTGGCCTGTTCCTGGCCTGTCCCGCACTTCACGCACAGGAGGCTCACCTCGGTCCCGAAGATGCTCGCCTTCATCCTCTGGTAGGACGACTTCCCGAGGGAGTCGGGGGCGACCGCCTCCGGGACCTCGAGATACCTGTAGAGCAGACTGTAGGCGATGGGGGTGGGCCTCTCTCCCGACTGGAATGTCTCCACCGAGATGCCGCCGCCGGCCACCGCTGCCAATATCTGCTTCCCTCTCTCCATGTCTATCAGGTCCCTCCCGGTCTCTTGGAGCGCTTCTTCGAAGATGGGGGTCTTCTCGAACCTCGTCGGCAGTGAGCAGAGGTTCGGGTGTGCGATGAGCTTCCCGCGTCTGAGAGCCCCGAATCTCTCTGCGACGAACTTGACCCTGGTGGGAAAGGGGAAGTTCCGTTGCGCCGCCACTGCGTACGTCCTCTCGAGGTCGTCCGGGCCCAGGCCCAGTAGCTCTTGGGCGATCGCCTTCAGGTCCAGCTCCTCTGTGTCCGTTGTCAGCTCCATTAGCAGCCTGTACCCGTCTAGCCACCAGGTCCTCACCAACCCCCTCCTCGACAGTATCTCTTCGAAGACATAGGCGAAGGTCCTGTTGACCGATTCTCCGAAGCAAAGATGGACAACGAGATACTTCCCGAACCCTTCGAACAGGACGAGTCGGTCCGACGGCACCGGGGCACCCATCTTCTTGTGCTCCGCAATCTCATCGACGACGAGCGCCTTGGCCGCGGCATCTCCTGGGATGCGCCTCGCCACCTGTTCCACTGCAGCCTCCCCCCCGTCCAAGGCGTCGGAAATCTCCCTTCTGAGCCGCCCCGTCGCCTTCGCCAGCTCGAAGGGAATGGGAAGCATCTCCCCATCCCAACCAGGGACCGCTGCAAGCGGGTCCTCCACGGGAGTCACATAGATCTTCCTGTCTTCGGCGATCTGCTCCACCTGCCACACCTTTCCCTTGAGCACGAAGTGTACGCCCACCTTCGTCCTCAGTATCACCTGCTCTTCCCCCAGGATTCCGATGCCCTGATTCGTCGAGACGTCGACAACAAGGTACCGCGTCTCGTCTGGGATCATAGACAGGTTCTCGTAGTAGTAGTCCCTCGTCAGCCGGGTCCTTGAGAGGGTCACCCCGTCGAACCTGATCTTCCTGAGGTCCGACAGGAACTGGGCGGTCCGTTTGAAGGCGTCCTCGGAGAGGGTCTCGTAGGGCGCGGCCTTCCTGACCTCCTGAAGCATCCGGCCTGATTCCATCGTCTCGAAGTCCATGAGATACCCCGCAATCTGATGGGCGAGCACGTCGAGCGAGTTGGTGTAGGGCCGGGTCGGCTCAATCTTTCCTTGCGCTGCCGACATTATGCCCGCCGACGACTCCAGGATGTCGTCCGCGGACACAGTTACCAGCACCCCCTTCGACACCCTCCCGAGCCGGTGGCCGCTTCTCCCCACCCTCTGCACGAGGCTCGTTACCTGCCGAGGCGACATGTACTGGACCACCAGGTCGACCGAGCCGACGTCGATTCCGAGCTCGAGGGTGCTTGTGCAGACAAGCGCCTTGACCCTCCCGCTTTTGAAATCCTCCTCTACCCGTTCCCTCTCCTCCCTGGGCAGCGAGCCATGGTGTACCCCTATGTCCTTCCTCAGCCTGGCGAGTTTGTCCCCCAGCATTTCGGCGACCGTCCTGCTGTTGACGAAGATGAGGGTCGAGTCGTGGGAGTCGACCAGGCCGCTGATCCTAGCGAGCCTGGCAGCCAGGTCGGGGGCCGAGTACGTCTCCTTGGCGGCGGATTGGCTCGAAGAGTCGGGGACTGGGTACTCGATCTCATAGGTGAACTCCTTCGGCGCTTCCACTTTCACTATGGTCCTCTTCCCGTCCCCGAAGAGGAACTTGGCGGCGACGTCGGGGGTCCCTACTGTCGCCGAAAGCGCGACCAGTTGGAAGTTCGGCGCAACCTTTCGCAGCCTCTGCAGCCCAATGGTGAGCTGCACCCCCCTCTTGCTCTCGACCAGGTTGTGCAGCTCGTCAACTACGACGGCTTTCAGGGGAGCGAGGTTCTCCCTCATCCTTCTGCCTGGGAGTATCGCTTGCAGGGTCTCGGGGGTCGTGACCAGGACGTCTGGGGGGTGTGCCGACTGCCTCGCCCGCTGGGACTGCGGGGTGTCTCCGTGCCTAATGTCGACCGTCAGCCCGAGCCTGAAGCACCACACTTGCAGGCGCTTCAGCATGTCCCTGTTCAGGGCCCGCATGGGGGTGATGTAGAGGATGGAAATCCCCTCTCCACGCCCTTCTGTCACCAGGCGGCTGAGGAGCGGGAGGAGCGCTGCTTCGGTCTTCCCCGACCCCGTAGGGGCCACCACCAACACATCCTCCCCCCTTCCCACGAGTGGCCATGCCTGTACCTGAGGGGGGGTAGGGTCCCTGATCCCTGTCTCAGCCAGGACTCCTCTCACTGAAGGGGCCAATGATTCGAAGGCGGCTTCGGCGGTCAACTGGCCTTCCGGGCCCTTCGGTCGATTTAAGCAGTGGCGAGAGAGGGGTCGGTGAAAGTGAAAACTGGCCTCCGCGTCAGCAAGGTCTAAAAGCGCCTAAGGGCCCCGGGGCCACGAAGCTTGTCAGGGAGTGTCAGAGAGGTCTCTCAGGAGAGGCCGTCCCATCTTACGGCAGTCAAGGAGATCATCCTTGAGAACTTCATGAGCTACGAATATGCGAGGATACCGCTCAGGGAGGGGCTGAACCTCATAGTGGGGCCAAACGGGGCGGGCAAGTCCTCGGTGCTCCTCGCGATCTCGGTGGCATTCGGACAGGCCTACACCGAGCGCTCCAGGAAGCTTTCCGACCTCATCCGCAGAGGGAAGGACATAGCACGGGTCTCGCTTGTCTTCGACAACTCGGCGAAGGCGGGGAAGCGCCCGATACCCTACTCGAAGTCGGACACCTTCATGCTCAGCAGATACCTCCGACGGGACGGCTCGTACTGGTTCGAAGCCGACTACAAGGAGATAGACAAGAGCGAGGTCGTGCGGCTCCTGAGAGAGTTCGGGATCAACCCGGACAACCTGCTGATCATCATGCACCAGGGGATGATCGAAGAACTTGGGGCGGTCACCCCGCAGGAGAGGCTGCGGATGGTCGAGGAGGCCGTGGGGTTCTCCGAGTACAGGCAGAGGATATTGCTCGCCGAGCAGGAGCTCAGCGGGCTCATCGGAGAGGAGAGCTCGCTCCTCCAGCTCATAGACAACGCCAACCAGGCCCTCGAGTACTGGAAGCAGGTCTACGACAGATATCAGGAGAAGAGGAAGCAGATCGAGCACCGGGACCTGCTCTCGAAGGAGCTTCTGTGGAGCACGGAGGCGAGGCTCAGCAAAGCGCTGCAGGGTGCCGAAGAGAAGATCATGGCGAAGACGAGGGCCCTGGAGGACCTGAAGTCCCAGCAGACCGAAGTCGCGAGCGACGCCGAACAGACCCATCAGACCCTCCTGGACAAGCAGGTCGAGCTCCGCAAGCTCTACTACGCCCTTGTCAGAGCCGAATCCGAGAAGGCGAAGGACGAGGCATCGTGGAACGCCTACCGCTCCATCAAAGACGACCTGGCTGGACTGTCCAGCTCCATAGACGAACTGCTCTCCAGGGGCGAGGACAAGAGCGCGAAGAGACTCAAGGAGCTCGCTACCTACCTCCGGAAGAAGGGAGAGTCGGCGGAAGAGGACGCTCAGCGCCGGAAGGGGGACCTCGACAGGGAGGTGTCGTCACTCCAGCCGGAGATAACCAAGACCGAGGACCTGATTCGGCGGACCATGGACAGCTACGTGTCCTTCAAGGTCAAGGCCGAAGTCCTGTCCTACCGCATACGGGTGACCGAGTCAGACCTTCACGACCTCGAAAGAAGCGCCAGGGAGTACAAGGCTGAGCTCGACAAGCTGGCTCCAGACCTGGAGAAGGCGGGGGCCAGGATCGAGACAGCCCGGCAGCCGTACGAGGTCTCGGAAGAGCTGAAGCTCGTCTCCGCCCACATCCAGAAGATGCAGGACGTCCCCGACGACGCGGAGAAGATCTACAACGACTACTCCGGGAACATCGAGGAGCTCAAGGTCAAGCTCGCCAAGCTCCAGGAGAACAAGAAGTCCATGCTGTCGGAACTCGAGTCGAGGAAGGGGGTCTGGAAGAAGGCGATGGAGGACCTGGTCGAGTCGGTCGACCCACCTTACCAGGCCGTGCTCTCCGCCGCCGATGCCAGCGGCTTCATCAAGTTCGAGCAGGCAGACACCATCGAAGACGCGGGGCTGGACCTTTACGTAGGCTTCCGCGGAGGCGCCCCGACCACCCTCGACCCGTTCACGCAGAGCGGAGGGGAAAGGTCCGTGGCCCTGATGGCGTTCATACTGTCCCTCCAGGCGAGGATCGTCTCTCCACTCAGGGCCATGGACGAGTTCGACATCCACATGGACCCGAAGAACAGGGAGGCGATGTTCAAGATGATACTGTCGCAGATTAAGCAGCGGGAGGCGTCCCAGTACCTCGTCATCACCCCCTCGATACTCACAGTCTTCGACAAGAGCGCCCACGTCATCACGGTGCAGGCGGTCCATGGATCGTCCGAGATAAGGGAGCTGAAGTAGCCTGGACCAGGCAAGACTGGACGACTACCTGAGGGTCATCGAACTCTGCCGAGACGTCGAAACGAGCAGCGCCAACCCGTTCGACGTCGACATCAAGGAGAAGCTGCTCATACTCAGGCAACGGCTCCCTGACCTCAAGCTCCTCGACGAGCTGCTCGTCGACTCGGAGGCGATACTAGAGCTCTCCAGGATAATCAAGCTCCAGGACCAGTTCCTCAAGCAGCGGGCCAGCGCCCTCTACATCGACCCTCTCCTCATCCAGCTGAAACTGAAGCTCCTCCCGAAGGAGGCCCTTTCGGAAGCGTTCGTCAAGAGCTGGCACCCAGTGGCCCAGGTGGACCAGCTTTCCCCCAAGGGGCTGGAGAGAGCGTTCGTCTATTGGCGCGAACTCATCCCCATTTCGGAGCGGTTCAAGGACCAGTTCGGGAGCTACGGGGTCGCACCGGGAGTCGTGGAGTACTCGGACCTCGTGAAACTCGGCGTGTTCACAAAGGAGCAGTTTGAGAGCAGCCTCGCGCAGCTGCACGAGGAGCTAATGCAGAAGTCCAACGGGGACTGGGTGGACTACAGGGAGTTCATCGGCGACCATAGCTACGAGTCCAAGGTGAGGCGCGCTTACTTGCTCGCCTTCCTCATCAGCGAGGGGAGGGCTATCCTGAAGACCGAGCCGCTCAGCGGGAAGATATGGACCATGGCGCTGGCCGAGAAGGTCAAAGGCCTCCCGAAGTCGGTGGCGATTTCGATAACAGGCGATGACTGATGGAAGTCGACCCTGGCGACAAGGCCCTCCTCGAAAGGAAGGTCCGGAGGGCGTTTCAGGTGCTCATACTACAGCGCGGGCGCAACCCCGGCGTTAAGGGGTGGGAGATGAAGAGGCACCTCGGCAGAGACTACCGCAAGATAATCGAGGTCCTTTCGGAGGACGTGGCTCCGATGGGGCTCGAAGTCTTCGAGGTCAAGGGGGCCGACGGGACGGACGACTCCTCCAGGTTCCTCCTGCGCTTCAGGGAGCCACCCACGATCAGCGAAGCCGAGACGTCGGGGATACGAATCGACGACCTGGCCGTCCTGGCTGCCACGATCGCCTTCATCAACTCGAAGCAGGGACGCCTGGCCCGCAGGGAGGTCGAGCAGTTCCTCAGGGAGAAGTTCCCCAAATGGAGGGTCGACTACTCGCTGGACAGGTACGTGAAGCGGGGCTATCTCGAGCAGGACGACCGGGCCATGCTGCACATCGGGTGGAGGACCCACGCCGAGGTGGACGGGAAGACCCTGATGACCCTGATCCTTTCCAGGGCTCAAGAAGCAGCGAAGAAGTAGCGCCGGCGCAGCGCTTCCCTCTCTCCTTCGATTATCAGCTCGACTACGTCGGTCCCCTCCTTCCTCATCTTCGCTCCCAGCGCCGTAGCCTCGGCGAGCCTGACCCCCCTCCCCGCGAGGAGCATGTCTGCAACGTGGCCGTATTCCTTCCTCAGCTCTGCGGTCTTCCTCAGAGCCTCCACCTGCCTGAGCTTGGACCCCCTCAGGTCCGCCCTGCTCCGCGCCTTCATCGCCAGGGAGAAGATGTTCTCATAGGAGTCCGTGGAGAGGCCCAGAGCAGGCTTCTCGCATACAGGGCACTTCTCGAGCCCCTCAAGGTCCCCGACCTTCCGCAGCTCCAGAAAGTTCCAGCAATTGGTGCAGACTGCCACCAGGAAGGTGTCGTTGATCCTCGCCCTCGTCGACTGCTTGAGCAGCGCCCCCAGCCTCTCGGGCGAGACTATCTCTCCCCTCCTGCTGATCTCCTCCACCCCGATTCTTGCGATGGGGGTGAGCCCGTCGTACTCCACCAGCTTCACTTCCACGGCGCCGGCGTCCATCTTCTCGACGACGTCGATGGCTCCGGCCAGGTCGAAGTCGTCGTGGAAGAGCATGCTCATGGCCTCCTCGTAGACCGGGGTGTCCCTCAGCGCCTCGATTATCCCAGCGATGGACACGCTCGCATAGTCGGCGTCCTTCGCGATGGCCCCGCACTTCTTGGCTGCATGGATCAACCTGCGCTTGAATATCCCGCTCCTCTCGACCGCCTTCTCGGTCGCCACCTTCAGGTCGAGCTTGTGGAGCTCTTCGATCACCGAAAGCACCTGAGGGGGAGATACGTCTGCCTCGATCACGATCCGGTAGGGGTCCTGATGGACCGCCACCGACTGACCGATCCTCTCCGAAATCATATACCCGATGACCCGGGCGAGGAGCCTGTTGATCCTGTGCCCGAACGCCGCCTGGATGACGACGTATCTGTCCCACTTCTCAATGGTGACGGTCCTCTCCGAGGGTATCGGGAGCTTCGCCGCGTGCTGCTCGGCCACCTCCTTCAGGGCGTCGAGCATCGCGTCACGGGGGACGGGATAGGTCCTCACCTGTTCGTCCAAGTACTTGGCGTCGGTACCCTTCTCCAGCTCCTCGGCGTATCTCCTCCTGATCATCCCGACCTCTGCCGCCACCTCCCTGGGGACAGGTATCTCGTCGCCGACCCAGTTCGGGACCGCGCCGGTGGGATCCTCCTCTGCTTTCACGTACACCTTGTTGCCGTAGATCTGTTCGACCTTCCAACACCGGCCAGCTTCAACGAACTTCACCCCGACCTCTCCATACTCGGACACAAACGCCTCGTCCAGGGTTCCGACGAAGTTGTCCCCTTCGATGACGAGGTACTGCTTCTCATCGGGAATCATCGAGAGATTGTCGAAGTAATAAGAGAACAGCGGCTTGACGTCCCTGGCCCTGAACACCTTCCCGTCCGATTCGCTGTAGTACGCAAGCCTTGGGTACCTCTCCCTCATGTAGGTGAGGGTCTTCTTCAGCTTCTCCGCCTCGAGGTCGGCGAAGGCGTAGCTCCGCCTGAAGAGCGCCAGGATGTCGTCGAAGTTCCAGCTGCTCTGCTCGATCAGCAGCCCGGAGATCTGATGTATCGCCACGTCGTACGGATTGAATACTGGCTCCAGAGGCTCCAGCTCCCCCATCACCGACTTCCTGCAGAGGACCGCCGCCTCGAGGATGTCGTCCGAGTCCTGGGTGATCACCAGCCCCTTGGAGACCTCCCCAACCTTGTGGCCGCTGCGCCCGACCCTCTGAATCAGCCTCGTGACCTGGCGTGGGGAGTTGTACTGCACCACAAACTCGAGGAACCCTATGTCTATCCCCAGCTCAAGGCTGCTGGTGCATATCACCCCCAGCAGCTTCCCTTCCTTCAGGCTCCGCTCAACCGCTTCCCTGGTCGCCTTGGACAGGGAGCTGTGGTGGACCCCTATGGGGAAGTCAGGGTCCCAGACCCGGAACCTGCTCGAGAGGGCCTCTGCCTCGGTCCTGGTGTTGGTAAATATGAGGACCGACCTGTATCTCTCGACGAGGTCCCTGATGGTCCTGAGGCGTGCGGCGACCTCGGGGTAGGAGTAGATGGTGTCCGCGAGCACCTTGTCGTCCCCGGTGGGCCTAGGCGCCACCACCTTCAGGGACAGGCTCTTTTCCACGGGCACCCTGACCACTTCGCACTTCCTTCCGCTCCCCACGAGGAACTGGGCCACGCGTTCGGGGGAGCCCACCGTGGCCGAAAGCCCGACTATCTGGAACTCCTTCTCAGCGGCGTCCCTCAGCCTCTCGAGGCCCATGCTCAGCTGGCTCCCCCTCTTGTCCTCGGAGAGCTCGTGGACCTCGTCGACTACCACCCAGCGCAACTTGGCGAGGCTCTGTCTAATCCTCCTTCCGACCAGCAAGATCTGGAGGGTCTCAGGGGTTGTGATGAGGATGTCTGGGGGCGCGTAGCTCAGGTTCGTCCTCTCGGCCTGGGAACTGTCCCCGTGCCTCACCCCGAGCCTGATGTCGAACCGCTTGCACCACCACTGCATCCTGTCAAGCATGTCCCTGTTGAGCGCCCTGAGGGGGGTGATGTAGAGAAGCTTGGTCCCCTTCTCGCGCGATTCCCCCTCCCTGACCAAGGCGTCCAGTATGGGGAGGAGCGCCGCCTCGGTCTTCCCGGTCCCGGTGGGGGCCATCAGGAGGGCGTTCTTCCCCTCTTGGACTATGGGGACCAGCTTCTGCTGCGGGTCGGTGGGGGCGTCGAACCCTCTCTCCTTGAGCGCGGCGACCAGGGGAGGGGAAAGGAGCAGGAACGCGTTCTGTTCCGTCATGGCAGGTTCAACTTTATGCAGGGAGACAACACAGACATCCTGAGAAGGAGAGCTTTTCCTTCGAATCTCCTCCAATAAGTTTGCGGTATTGCATCCTCCGAACGAAGGGGTTCCACGAAACTGGTGTGGGAAACGAGCTATTGCCTTAAATATCTGGGTATAACATACGTTATCGAAATTGTCGAAGTTGATTAGCCCCTACGAAATAGTGGCCAAATCGGCCCTTCCAGCGCTCAGGGCCATGGTCGCGAGGAGGCTTCAGGAGGACTACCATATGACCCAGCAGCAGGTGGCAAAATGTCTGGGGGTCACCCAGGCCTCGGTCAGCAACTACACGAGGAAGACCCGCGGAGTGATGGTGAACCTGGAAAGCGACAAGACAGTCACCAAAGCTGCCGACAAGATTGCCAAAGAGCTCTCCTTCAAGGATCCCGACACGAGAGAGGCCCTGCGGTCGATGACCGAGGTCCTCGACTACATCCGCTTCAACAAGATGATGTGCATCCTCCACGGCGACCTCGAGCCAGGGTTTCAGGTGGAAGGGTGCCTGGCATGCGAAGGGACCTTCTCCGGAAAGGATTTTGACCGGCTCAAGATACTAGTCGGCAGTTGATCTTGCAAGCCGAAAAGCCCGAATGGCTGACCGTTTCCTCGCCAAGGGGCCAGAGCTACTCCGACCTGAAGGGGCTCTTCAGGGAGCTCAATCTCCACACCGTCTGTGAAGAGGCCCACTGCCCGAATGTGGGCGAGTGCTGGGGAGGGGGGACCGCCACTCTGATGCTCATGGGGGACACCTGTTCCCGCGCCTGCCGCTTCTGCATGGTGACCCCAGGCAAACCGAATGGGGTCCTCGACAGCTATGAGCCGGAGAACGTCGCCTTCGCGCTCTCACAGATGGGTCTCACCTACGTGGTACTGACGTCTGTCGACAGGGACGACCTTCCCGACGGCGGGGCTTCACACTTCGCGAGAACGATCAGGCTGGTCAAACAGAGGAACCCAGGCATGCTTGTAGAAGTCCTCATACCTGATTTCCAGGGGGACCTAGCCGACCTCAAGCAGGTTGTGGGCGCGCGGCCCGACGTCATCGCACACAACATCGAGACCACCATGGCCCTCACCCCCGCGGTCAGGGACCCCCGAGCCCACTATTGGCAGTCCCTTTCCGTTCTCAGGAACGTGAAGAAACTCGACCGTCGCGTCTTCACGAAGTCCTCAATCATGGTGGGACTAGGCGAGACTGAGGAAGAGGTGGCCCAGGCCATGGCTCACCTGAGGCGCGCAGACGTTGATTTTCTCACCGTGGGACAGTACCTCCGTCCGTCTCCCCGCCATCTGAGGGTGATGGAGTATGTGAAGCCCGACCAGTTCTCACGCTATAGGACAATCGGGGAGGGGCTGGGCTTCCTCTACGTTGCGTCGGGGCCCCTGGTGCGGAGTAGCTACCGCGCCGGGGAGTTCTTCATCAGAACCGCGATGGAAGACACCCGAAACCGGCACCAATCTTATATGACCACCAGAGCCGAAACCAACGTTTGACAGAAGCAGACATCTTGAAGGGTGCGGGGTCGGACGCAGTCCCCCGGATCTTCAGCGAGGCCGACTTCAAGCTCACGAAAACGGAGGACTACCTCTTCCAGAGGCTTACACTTGACGGCACGCTGAAGGGGAAGGACCCCAATCTCCCTACCGAAGTCCTGAAACGATTCTACGAGCAGTTGGTCTTCGGACGGCTCTTCGACGAGAAGGCGACCAACCTCTCTACCCTGAGGGAGATTGGGACCTATGCCCCCGGGAAGGGCCAGGAGGCAGCCCAGATCGGGCCGGTAAACGCCCTCGAGAAGGGGGACTGGTACGTCCCGATGTACAGAGACTCGGCAGGGATGCTCGCCTTCGGGATGCCCGCCTTCAAGCTCCTGCTCTACTGGGGAGGGGATGAGAGGGGGATGCAGGTCCCGGAGGACCTCAACATGCTCCCGCTCGCGGTCCCGGTCGCAACCCAACTCCCGCACGCCGCAGGGCTCGGGATGGCGAAGCACATCCTGGGGGAAAAGTCAGTCACGTTCGTCGTCACAGGGGACGGAGGGACCTCGAAGGCAGACTTCCATGAGGCCATGAACTTCGCCGGGGCCTACAGCCTCCCGGTGGTGTTCGGTGTCGAGAACAACCAGTGGGCCCTGTCGGTGAAGAGGAAAGCCCAGACCGCGTCCAAGACGATTGCTCAGAAGGCCGTGGCCTACGGCTTCGAGGGGATCCTGGTCGATGGCAACGACGTGATCGCCTCGTACGAGGCGACGAAGTATGCCGTGGACAAGGCCAGGAGAGGAGGTGGCCCCACGCTCATCGAGTACTCCACCTACAGGATGGGGCCGCACACAACGGCTGAGCTCGTCTCCAACAAGCTGAAGGCCCCCGACGAGGTCGCAGAGTGGGAGAAACGCAGCCCGATAACGAGGTTCGAGAAGTACCTGAGGTCACGGGGGCTGCTAGACGACAGGTCGAAGGAGGCCATCGCAGAGGCGGCGCAGAGCAGGATGAACGAGGCCATCGCCTCGTACAGGGCGCTGCCTCCTCCGGAGCCCACCTCGATATTCGAATACACCTACTCGTCCCTCACTCCCAACCTCATCATGGAGAGAGCCGAGAACTTCGGCGTGCCCGCAGAGATGCCGGAACCTGGCCCCGAGCCCTCGGTATCCGGCGGGAAGCCCGGGGTGAACATCAGGAACGCCGTCAACATGGCGCTCAGAGAAGGGATGCAGCGGGACAGGAACGTCGTGATCTTCGGGGAAGACGTGGGCAAGAACGGCGGGGTCTTTCAGGTGACCCGGGGGCTCCAGGACGAATTCGGCCCCGACCGGGTCTTCGACACCCCCCTGGCCGAACTCAGCATTGCGGGGATCTTCGTCGGGCTCTCCATCGGAGGCCTCGTCCCGGTGGCGGAATTCCAGTTCGACAACTTCTCCCTCCCTGCCTTTGACCAGATCTTCAGCCACATCGCCAGGATGAGGAACAGGAGCCGGGGGAGGTTCGCCCCCAGGGGGATCATAAGGTTCCCCTATGGGGCTGGCATCAGGCCCCCCGAGCTTCACTCCGAGTCTCCTGAAGCCTACTTCTCGCATACGCCAGGGCTCAAGGTCGTCATCCCGTCGACCCCCTACGACGCGAAGGGGCTCCTGGCCTCGGCGCTGAACGAGTCTGACCCCATAGTCTTCATGGAGCCGAAGAAGATCTATGACTCCCCGAAGATGGAAGTCCCCGAGACGGACTATCGCATCCCCATAGGGAAGGCGAAGGTTGCCAGGGAGGGGACCGACATAACGCTTGTTTCCTACGGCGCCATGATGGTCCCGACCCTCCAGGCGGCCGAGTCACTCCAGAGCGAAAGGTCGGTCTCCGCCGACGTGATAGACCTGCGTACGGTGTCCCCCATCGACTTCGCCACTGTCCTCACGTCTGTGCGGAAGACGGGGAGGTTGGTGGTGGTGCATGAAGCGCCCCGCAACGTGGGCATAGGGGCGGAGGTCGCAGCCACGGTGGCGGAGAGGGCCCTCGACTCACTCAGGGCCCCGATCAAGAGGGTGACCGGGTTCGACATCCCCATCCCTCTCGCCCGCCTCGAGGACAACTACATCCCCAACAAGGACAGGGTGGTGAAGGCAGCCCTGGAGCTTGTCAACTACTGAGAGTCAGCCAGAGTTTTTAACCTCCCGTCCGCTCGCCCAAACAGCAATGGAGTTCAAGCTCCCAGATCTTGGAGAAGGGATCACCGAAGGGGAGGTCATCAAGTGGATGACCAAGGAAGGGGACCAGGTCAAAGAAGACCAGCCAATAGTGGAGGTCATGACCGATAAGGTGAACGTCCAGATCCCGTCGCCCAGGACCGGCAGGGTCACGAAGATTCTCGTCAAAGAGGGGGACGTTGCCAAGGTTGGACAGACCATCATGACGATTGACGAAGGGGGAAGCAGCACGCCTCCTCCTGCATCTGTCTCCCCTGCGCCGAGACCCGCCATGGCTGCTGCTCCCGCACAGGTTCATGTCTCGCCTCCGGCACAGGGCGTGCTCGCAACCCCCGCGACCCGCAGACTCGCCCGGGAACTCGGAGTCAACATCACATCAGTCAGTGGATCAGGGCCGGCAGGAAGGATCACCGACGACGACGTGAGGCGTTCTGCTTCGAGGTCCGGTCAATCCACGGTGACGGTCCAGACTGCGCCGGCTGTCTCTACGGCCAGGAGCCTGAAGGAGGAGGTCGTCCCACTCAGAGGGCTGAGAAGAACGATATCTGACAGGATGGCGAAGTCGCTCCGGACCACCGCCCAGGTCACCCATGTCGACGAGGCGGACGTGACCGAACTCGTGCTGCTCCGGGAGGCGCTCAAGGGGAGCGCCGAGAAGAGAGGGGTCCATCTGACCTACCTGCCGTTCATCATCAAGGCGCTCGTCCCGGCTCTGAAGGAGTTCCCCTACGTCAACGCGGCGCTGGACGAACAGGGTGGGAGCATCATCCTGAAGAAGTACTACAACATAGGAATAGCCACAGACACCGAACAGGGGCTCGTGGTCCCGGTGGTGAAGGACGTGGACAGGAAGGACATCTTCGAGCTGGCAGGGGAAATCGAGAAGCTCTCATCGAAGGCCAGGGGGGGCCAGCTTTCCCTGGATGACGTCCATGGGTCCACTTTCACGATCACGAACGTCGGGGCCATCGGAGGACTTTTCGCCACCCCAATCATAAACATCCCAGAGGTCGCGATCCTCGGCCTTCACAAGATCGCCAAGCGCCCCGTCGTCCGGGACGACAAGATCGAGATCCGTGACACCACTTACCTGTCTCTGTCATTCGATCACAGGGTCATTGACGGGGCCTATGCCGCCCGTTTCACCAGCCGCATCGTAGAGACCATCCAGGACACCAAGAAGCTCCTCGCCGAAGTCCTCTGACCGTCAGGAAGGTTTAAGCCGATAAGGCCTTCGCGAGGCTCCAGGATCAATCTTGATTGAGGCAGATGTGGCCATCGTCGGCGGAGGCCCCGGCGGCTACGTCTGCGGGATCAGGGCGGCCCAACTCGGACTGAAGACAGTGGTGATAGAGGCCGACAGGCTCGGCGGCGAGTGCGTCAACTACGGGTGTATCCCTTCGAAGTCTCTCATCACGGTGGCTAACCTGGTCGACAAGGTGAAGGAGGCTGAGAAGTACGGCGTCCAGTCATCGGGGGTTCGGGTCGATTTCGCGCAGATGCAGAAGTGGAAGTCGGAGGTCATAGGCAAGCTGGTGGGCGGAATCGAGTTCCTCCTCCGCAGCTACCATGCAACCGTGATCTTCGGCGAGGCGGAGGTGGTCTCGAAAGACAGGATAGTCGTGACGACGAAAAATGGGAGGGAGGAGGTCTCTTTCAAGAACCTGGTCATCGCGACAGGGACGAGGTCCTCCAGCCTCCCCGGTCTCGAGTTCGACGGAGGCCTGGTGATTGGTTCCAGGGAAGGGCTCGACATGACGGCCGCTCCTAGGCGGCTCCTGATCGTGGGAGGGGGGGCAATAGGTCTCGAGTTCGCGTCCATGTTCCAGAAGCTCGGGAGCGCCATCACAGTGGTGGAGATAATGGACCAGCTCCTCCCCGGTGCCGACCCTGAGGCGGTGCGGGTCGTGCACAGGAAGCTCGAAGGGAGGGGGGCGAAGGTCTACCTGAAGTCAAAAGTCGCCAAGCTCACCAAGAATGGGTCAGAAGCAGAGGTCGAGGTGGAGACACCCGAAGGGAAGGTAACGGTCGTGGTCGACAAGGTGCTTGTTAGCGTCGGACGCAGGCCGCGCACGGAGAAGATGAACCTGAGCATGCTTGGCGTCCAGACAGATCAGCGGGGGTATGTGGTGACAAATGAGAAGATGCAGACCGGCGTCCGGGGAGTCTACGCCATAGGGGACGTGAGGGGCCCGCCTCTCCTGGAGCACAAGGCTGCCAAGGAGGGCATCGTCGCAGCCGAATGCATCGCGGGCTTGCCGTCCGCCGCCGACTGGAAGGTCATCCCCGATGCGGTCTTCTGCGATCCTGAGGTGGCCAGCGTCGGGTTGACCGAAGCCAAGGCAGCCGAAGCAGGGTATAAAGTGAAACGGAGCAGGTTCCAATTCGCGGCCCTCGGACGGGCGCTTTCGACCGGCGACCCCGAAGGGTTCGTCAAAATCGTATCCAACGAGGAAGACGGGGTGGTCCTCGGGGTCCAGATCGTCGGACCGGAGGCCTCGAACCTCATCAGCGAAGTCGCCCTCGCCATCGAGATGGGGGCGACGGTCGAGGATATCGCGATGACCATTCACCCTCACCCGACCCTACCAGAGGCGATCATGGAGGCTGCCGAGTCGGCTTCGGGGCGCCCGATACACCAGCTGAAGACATGAACGGCTACCTCCTCGACTTCGGCAGGATGGAATACGGCGGGGCCCTGGAACTTCAGCGTGAACTCGCCTCGAAGCGGGCCAGGGGAGAGATCCCAGACACCCTGATTCTTGTGGAGCACGACCACGTAATCACCCTGGGAAGGAAGACGACCCCGGCCAACTTCAACCCCCAGAGCATCCCGGTCTTCCAGGTCGAACGGGGAGGGGACGCCACGTACCACGGCCCCGGCCAGCTGGTGGGATACCCCATAGTCCTACTAGCGGACCACGACGTCCGCCGTCACGTCCGCAACATCGAAGAGGCCATCATCAGAGCCGTCCGCGCCTTCGGGATCGAAGGGGAGCGGCTCGACGGGCACCCGGGGATCTGGGTGAAAGGGAAGAAGCTCGCCTCCATCGGGGTCGCCGTCACCGACTGGGTCACATACCACGGCTTCGCGCTGAACGTCAACACCGACCTCTCCTACTTTGGTCTGATTCGCCCTTGCGGTTTGGACCCCGCCGCCATGACTTCGATGCAGAAGATTGCCGGACGGGAGCTCCCATTCGCCGAAGTCAAAGCGAAGGTGGCGAAGGAGTACGGGGCAGTGACAGGCTTGTCGTTGTCGCATCAGCATCTCGTGACCTCGAATTAGGCGACAACGTTTTAGCGTGGAAAGAGGGCGGCGGGGAACATGCCCAAGAAGCCAGCCAAGATTACTTATGTCACAATGGCCGCAGACGAGAGCCTCCACCCCAGGTTCGAAGCGGCGCTGAAGAGACTTTCGGCGAAGCTGGGGGCGAGCTATCCGATGCACATCGGAAGCGAAGAGGTGAGGTCGGACGCAGGGGAGTTCGAAAGCAGGAGCCCCATCGACACCGCCATCGTGGTGTCAAGGTTCCCTGTGGGCACGAGGGACCACGCTCGGCAGGCTATCGAAGCAGCGCGCAAGAGCTTCGAATCTTGGAGCGCGACTCCATGGCAACGGCGGGTCCGTATCATGGAACGCTACGCCAGGCTCATCGACGAGAGGAAGTTCGATATCTCCGCGGCGATCACATACGAGGTCGGGAAGAACAGGCTCGAAGCCCTGGCTGAATGCTGGGAGGCGATCGACGCGGTGAGATATTACGCGGGGGTAATGCGGAGGGAGAAGGGATACACCATGAAGATGGGCAAGGGGGGCCCGGGAGAACGGGCCCAGACCGTCTGCAAGCCGCATGGCGTCTGGCCGGTCATCTCCCCGTTCAACTTCCCCTTCATGCTAGCCAACGGCATGGCGATGGGGGCGCTAATCACGGGGAACACAGTGATACTGAAGCCGACAAGCCAGGCGCCGCTGACAGGACTGATGCTCTATCAGCTCTACAGAGACGCCGGGGTGCCGGCGGGCGCCGTCAACTTCGTCACCGGTCCCGGGTCCAACTTCGAGGACGAGTTTGTCTCCAACCCCGACGTGGCAGGCATAGCGTTCACCGGCTCCAAGGACGTCGGCATGCGCCTGTTCAGGCGGTTCCACACCGAGCAGCCGTACCCGAAGCCGATCCTGCTGGAAATGGGGAGCAAGAACCCCACGATCGTCGCCGCCAGCGCAGACATCAGCAAGGCAGTAGAAGGAACTGTGCGCGCCGCGTTCGGCTACGGCGGCCAGAAGTGCAGCGCCACTTCGCGGGTCTACGTCGAGAAGGGAGCGAAGGAGAAGTTCCTGTCGACCCTGACGTCGAGGGTCGAGAAGATCAGGGTGGGCGACCCGCGGGAGAAAGACGTTTTCATGGGGCCGGTCATCGACGAGAAGGCGGTCAACAAGTTCAGGGAGGCAGTAGACGAGGCCAAGAAGTCAGGGGCGAAGATCATCGCCGGGGGGGAAGTCCCCGCTGGTGGCGCGAAAGGGTACTACGTCTCTCCGACCGTCGTCGCCGACCTCCCCGAGGACAGCCGCCTGGTCAAGGAGGAACTCTTCATCCCATTCGTCGTCGTGAACGAAGCAAGCTCGGTCAGGGAGGCGGTTGCAAAGGCGAACTCGACCGACTACGGCCTCACCGCAGGCATCTTCGCCAGGAACAAGAAAGACGTGAAAACCTTCTTCGACGGCATCCAGTTCGGGGTCGCCTACGCGAACAGGAGCGGGGGGTCAACCACCGGCGCCTGGCCGGGAGCGCAGTCATTCACCGGCTGGAAGGCGAGCGGGGTCACAGGGAGAGGGGTTGGGAGCCCGTTCTACCTGCTCAACTTCGTCAGGGACCAGTCTCAGACCACGGTGGTCTAGCCTACTTCAGCGGGACATAGAGGCTCGAACGGCTCGCCCCGATTCCGGGAGTGCCGTGCACGACCTTCTTGTTCGTAATGACATACTCGCCGAGATACCTTCCGATCATCTCGGGCTTGACTTCCAGGTTGACGAACTCCCTGCCGTTGTGGACCGCGATTGTCAGCCCCACCATCGTGGGGAGGACGATCATGTCCCTGGCGTGCGTCTTGATCTCCCCCTCGAGCTTGCCCTCTTTCTTCGCCCTGGCGTCTTCCAGCAGCTTCCGCTTTTCCTCCGATACCCCCCGGTTCAGAGAACGTCTGGCCCTAGACGGAAGCAACTCTAGAAGCGCCTCCGTGGACATGGCGTTCAGCTCTTCCAGGGTCTTCCCCCGGTACCTGAACTCCTTCGGCATCTACTTCGAGACCTCCGCGCTGGCTCTTGCCAATCTCTTTCTTCCAGTCTTCCTCGGCGCTATTAACCCTACCTTCCTCCCGGGAGGGGCGTTGCGCGACGTACTGGTCGACTTGCCCGGGTGCTGGTGCCTCCCGCCTCCGAACGGATGGTAAACCACCGCCATGGCGATTCCTCTCATCCGCGGGTAGACCCTCCCTGCAGCCCTCATGGCGTGATGCCTCGCACCGGCTGTGAGGAACGGCTTCTCCCTCCGGCCTCCGCCAGCCACCTCTCCCACCGTCGCCCGGCACCTATCGCTCACGAGTATGTTCTTTCCCGAGGGGAGCTTCAGGATGACCCTCCCCCCCGCCTTGGAGAAGAGGACTGCAGACGTCCCCGATGCCCTCACAAGCCTTCCGCCGTCGCCAGGCCTCAGCTCGATGTTGCTTATCCTCGTCCCTTCGGGGATCCCCGAGAGAGGAAGGACGTTTCCTCCGGCCACCTGAGCAGTCGGCCCCAGGGAAACCTGCTGGCCGACCGTCAGCCCCGCTGTCGCAGGGAGGTAGGTGTACCTGTCGCCTTCGAGCCTGATCTGGGCGAGCGGCGCACTCCTTCCCCTTTCGTCCAGGATTGCGGTGACCGTCGCCGCCCCATTCATCTTCGGATACCTGACCGGAGCCACCTTCCCCTTGCTCGGGGCTCTGAACTGGATCCCGGCCTTACCGCGCCTCCGCTGAAGAATTCTCTTTCCCATCGCTACACCAGCCCCAGCTTGGTCGCCAGCTCCGCCGCCTTTCCGGGCTCGGTGAGCCTGACGAAGGCCTTCTTCCCCCTGTTGGTCCGGGACGTGTTGACGGCGTCCACCTTCACTTCATACAGCGCCTGAACGGCATTGGCAATCTGGGTCTTCGAAACCCTGTCGTCGACCACGAAACACAGCTTGTTCTCCCTCTCAATCTGGTCGAACGTCCTTTCCGTGACGTACGGCCTCTTCAGGATTTTCTGCGCGTCCTCGAGCCTCATCTATGCCGCGACCTCCTTTCCCCTCGTCTCGAGGGCGCTCATGGCCGATTCGGTCCAGAGCGTGAGCCTCCCGGGGACCCCGCCCGGAGCCAGTTCGAGGACGCTGACGTCCTGAACCCGCGTTACCTCGACGCCGGGGACTCCTCCGGCTGCTCTGCCCACCCCCCTGTCGTTGGTTACAACGATAAGCGGGCCCACGCGACTCCTGTAGACCCTCCCCCTTAGTCTACGCTTGCCGGTGTTCCGCTTCGGCCGCCCTTCCACCCTCTCCAGCTCGGCCCTGAGGTCCACCTTCTCCAGGAACGAGACGAGCTCCGCAGCCTTCTCCACCGTCTCGATATCGTCGGCCACGACGAAGGGCAGCTTTGGTTCGCTCACCCTGTGCCCTCGGGCTTTGACCGCGTCGAGGTTGGCCGTGTAGGCGATGGCGGAGTCTGTGGCGAGTCGTCTCTCCTTCCTATTGACTTCCAGATGGATGACCTTCTCGGACCTGGGCGGATGCGGCAGCCTCCCCTTGACAACGCTCGCCACCCCGCCGGCGAGCCCTCCCCGCGAGTACCTCTCTCCCTTCACCCTGGGGATTCTCGACTTCCCCGTTCCCGTCGGTGGGCTGTGCGTCTCCGCTGTCGTCCTTTCTCCTGCCATTGGGTCCCTCCCCTTTGGCTGGAACCCGTGCGACCCGACGAGCCAGAAGACCCGTTTCACCAGGTCGGGCCTCAGCTCGGTGGAGAACACCTCTGGGACGTCCACCTGGCCTGACGGCTTCCCATTCAGCCCCATCACCTCGGCCTTCATCTCTGGGACCCCCTGGTCATGGTGCTAACTTCGATGACCTGTGGCGGAGCCTGGCTCCTCGATATCCCTCTTACCCTCATCCTGACCATGACGAACCTTCTCGCCGGGCCTGGCACCGACCCCCGGACGACTGCGTAGTCTCCCTTCACATCGCCGAAGTGATCGAACCCTCCAGGGGGAGTGACGGGGCTCGCCGACGCGTTCCCCACGACGAGAATCCTCTTGCCGGTCTCGGTCCTCTGGTGGAACCCCATCTGCCCTGCCCTGGCCACGGTGTACATCACAGCAGCGGGGTGCCACGGCCCGATGACCGCGACAGCCCTCACGCTCTTCCTTGACTTGTGCTGTTTCCTCTTCACCCCGAACCTGGTGATGGGGCCCTCGAACCCCTTCCCCTTCGTTATTCCGAGGACGTCCACGTACATCCCGGCCTTGAACACGTCAGTGAACTTGACCTTCTTCCCCAGAAGGCCTAGGACGAACTCTGCCTGCGCCTTCAGGTCCCCGCCGGACACTCCGACCTCGAGGACCACCGGCTTCTTCTGTGAGAGCCCGACATCCCTGGGGACTGACGACACCAGGGCTGCGACCCGGGTCGCCCGCTCCAGGGGGAGCTTGTCGGCCGGCGTCTGGCCTGCGGCCTTCACGTCAGCTATCGCCAGGTCGTGGCCATTCTCATGCCCATACAGCCTGAGCCCCACCAACTGCGCATCGGGCAGAGTGAGCACGCTTGAGAGATTGAATAGAGGCTTGCCGAAGTTGGGGGTCTTCGCCCGGTCATCCACGGTGATGACGTGGGCTGTCCCGGCCTTGTAACCTGGAAAACCGAGCAGGGTCGGCTTCTCGGCCTCTATGTCCGGCCAGGTCCGTATCCTTGGGATGAGGCTCTTGGCGCGTCCTCTCGGACTGTATGCAAGACTGCCTCTGCGTGGCGCAGAATACTTCCTATGTCCCAATTCACGCTAGACCTTTCCGGGGGCCCGTTTTGCGGTTCGCACTTAAGCCTTTTCGGCTGAAACGAGGCCTATGGCCCCCAGACCGGCAAAGAGGGCCTCTTCAGTTCTCACGGTCTCGACCTGCTGCCCTGGGAAGAGATTCACAACAAGGTCGACCTTCAGATGAAGGTCTCGGCCTACCATCTCGAAGAGCCCCTGCGAAGGCGACCCGAACAGGAGCTTGACCCCACTCCCTTCCTCCAGCAGGGTCCGAAGCTTGGGGAGAGCCTGCGGCAGGGGGGTCCCCAGCCTTGACGTCGCGATCTTCACCTTGAACCGGGGGTCATCGAGGACCTCGCCCACTCCTTTTGTCTCGACCGAGTACCCCCAATACCCGTCAACCTCGCTTCTCCCGATGACCCTGGCCGCAAGGGGATTGATCGAAGAGATTCTCACGGTAACCCTCCTGTCCGGTTCGGCCCGGTCCAAGAGCTTCGGCGCCTCGTCCAGCCCGACATCGACTGAGCCGTCGGGATTGACCACTCCCTCCCTTACCTCTCCAGGGGCGACCCTGCCGAGGGGAACGCGAGGCTTGTGCGACGGAATCCGCAGGGGTGGGAGCACGCCGGCGAACTTCAATGTCTCGTCGAATGGGAAGAGCCTCCTCCTGAGGTACTGGGGGGTTTCAAGATACTCGAGCACCCTCCGAATCGCCTCCGCCTCTCCTCCACCCCGTCTGTCCCTGAACACCTCAATCACGTCTACGCCGTAGATGGCGCAGGCCCTTGCAATCAGCCCGAGCTTCGCGGTTTTGTCCCTTGGGGACATCTTCTCCTCGAGGACAGTGTCGGGGATTGAAATTGCCAGCCGCCGTCCCAACAGGGCCATCAGCGCGCACCGCCAGGGGCGCTAATTCAGCTTTGCCGGAGGTGAACCCCGACAAAGCAGATGAACCAACAGAGTAAGGGGTAGGTCAATGTCCGGAGAGAAGGGGAAGAGCAGGACAGCATGGGTCTACTCCGTCTTCCCGGTCTCGATAGCCACGGGCCCACTGGGGACGATGGTGCAGCTCTACCTGATAGCGCTCAACGGCCAGGCGCTTGGCACCATCTACGGAGGGCTCGCATCTGCAGTCTACAACGGGATCAGCATCCCGGCCGCCCTCTTCTGGGGGGTGACCATCGACAGGCTGCGCAAGCGCAGGGGGCTGATAGCGTTGAGCTACGCACTGATTGCCGTCGCCCTGGTCTCCTACTATTTCGACAGCACGACTGCAGGGACAGTTGGCAGATATGGGGTGATCTCCTTTGTTTCTCTAGCATCTGCAACCCCGCTCAATCTCCTGATTATGGAGACGGAGCCCAAGTCGAGGTGGGCAGGGACCTTCGCAAGGCTTTCGATGGTCTCGAGCGTGGGGAACGTTGCCGGCCTCCTCATCAGCACGGTGTGGACCGACGCCCTTCCCAACCAGCTCGTCCTCCTGTTCGTCCCGATGGGGGCGCTCGCAATGTCCTCTTCGGCGATGTCCCTGGCGTTGATCCAGGAACCGTCTTTCGTTTTCGAAAGGGAGACCGTCGCAGCGAGGAGGCCGAGCTTCTTCGCCCGTCTCCTGGCTAACCCGGTCTTCTTCGTAACCATTCCGGCCCTTGGGGACTTCAGGCGCGCCTTTCGAGGCATCCGCTCGACCCTAACGAGAAGCGTCCCCCTTTTCTACATCTCGACGCTGCTCTTCTATTTCTCGAGCGGGCTCTTCAACACCTCCTTCGTCCCCGCGATGCACCTCTTTTCAATGCCAGATCAAGAGGTCTTCGCTGTCATACTTGCAGGGATGGCGGTGCAGACCGCGGCATTCCGCTACGCCGGCAACTTTGTGGGGGCTCGCAGTCTGATCACGACCTCGATTCAGGGCCTCATGGTTCGCGGGTGGGCCTACGTGGGGATCGGCATCGCAGCCATCGTCCTCGCCTCCCCGTTCTTCGCCATCCCTGCGCTCTTGCTCTACCCGGTCGCGGGTGGGGTGGCCTTCGCCGTCTACTATACTTCGTCGAACACGATGATGTTCACGACCGTCCAGAGCAAGTCAGCAGGGGCCGCGCTCGGGGTGTACTCGGCGGTGGTCGGCATCGCTTCGATGGTCGGCTCTTTCGCTTCGGGCTTCATATCCGTGTACGACGGTTACTACACGACCTTTATCCTGTCCGGGGTGCTCCTGTTCGCTGCGGTATGGGTCGTCGGACGGCTTCCGAAACCCTCCAGCCCTGAAGAAAGCGTCCTCCAGTGACACGGAGCGCTGCAGGACCGTCACGCGGAGCGGGCGGGTAGGTTTAAATTAGGGTCTGCCTAACTGCATTAGGATAGACAGAATGACATTCAGTCTGAGCCGGAGGGACTATGACTGCATCGAGTCGGTGCACAGTCTGTCATCTGACGGCTGGGCTGCCAGGGTGAAGGACGTCGCCGGCAGGATGAACGTGCGGCCGCCCACGGCAGTCGGGTTCCTTGACAAGCTTAGCGGGGAAGGCCTAGTCGAGAAGGGCCCTAGCGGGTACCGCCTTTCAAAGAAGGGGGTGGAGTGCTACGATGAAGCAATCAGGGCACACAGACTCCTTGAGACCCTGTTCTCAAGGAATGGCATCCCGCTGGAGGTCGCGTGCCGGATATCTTCGTCCATCGGCGACACCATAGACGAAGCAGATCTCGAAAGGCTCTGCGCCAAGATGAGTCACCCCGAGAAGTGTCCCCACGGCCGGCCGATACCGGTGGGCAGGCGTCATGTTTGATCTGAATTCTCTCCTCAACCCCTCGCAAGGGCTTGCGATCCCGGCAATGCTCGGGATCGCTCTCGTCTTGGGGATGCTCCACGGACTGACCCCCGACGAGCACACTTGGCCCATAACGTTCAGCTACTCCATCGGGAGCTACAGCTCCAGGGGAGGCATGAAGGCAGGCTTCATGTTCTCGAGCGGCTTCACCGTTCAAAGGTCGATACTTGCAGCCCTGGGCTTCGCTGGCCTGGCCACTGTTTACCAGACATACAACCTTGACGGGTATGTCTACGTCATCGTGGGGGTGGCCATGCTTCTCGCGGGATACTACCTCTTGAAAGGGACGGACATCCACGTTCCATTGGATAGGCTGTTTGGAGGCAGGGAGCACCACACCACGAAGGCTGAGAGGATACCGATGCACGGTCCTGACGATCCTGTCAAGCCCGTCCCCCTGAGGACGGCCACCATTCACGGGTTCATCGCAGGCTGGGGGTTCGGAGCCTACGCCAGCATCATCGTGTTCATACTCGCCCCTCGGATGCCGAACATCTTCTTTGCCGCGCTGGTCGGAACCTGCTTTGGGTTAGGGACCATGCTCATGCAGGTGGTCATAGGGACGGCATTCGCCAACATAATGCGAGTCAAGAAATTGAGCATCGACCAGATAAAGTACGTAGGAAGGTCTGCCGCCGCGCGCACGCTGTACCTGGGAGGACTGGCGTTCTCGGCAATCGGGGGCCTGATCGTGGCCTTCCCGCTGCTCGACAGTCTTGCTGTAAGCACGGGAAACACCATACCAAACTTGAGTTCGGTCGGGGTCGCGTCGGTCCTGGTGTTGCTGACCGTGGGGGTGATAGGGTTCGGCAACCTCTACTTGGGCTACAGAGAGATCACGAAGAGCCCGGGAAAGAACCAGTAGTTGGCCGCCAAATACGGGAACCGAAATACCGAAGGGGCTGGCATCGTCACCACCGGGGGAAGTGCGCCTGCGATAGCGGTCCATGACCTGGGCGTGAAGCTCGCAGGCAAGACCCTGCTTGAAGAGGTCAGCTTCGAGGTTCCCCGGGGCACGACCCTCGCCATCGTGGGACCGAACGGCGGCGGAAAGACGACTCTCTTCAGGGCTCTGATGAACCTCGTCCCTCACTCGGGGAGAGTGAGCTGGGGAGGGAGCGCGAGGATAGGGTTCGTCCCTCAAAGCCTGATAGCAACCGAGCTGCCTGTCACGGTCAGGGAGTTCCTTGCCTTCAAGTGCAGAGTGGGGTACGGGGAATGCATCGACTCCGTTGGTCTGAAGAGCGAAGTCCTCGGGCAGAGGCTCGGGTCTCTCTCAGGAGGGGAATTGCAGCGTGTGCTCATTGCCTGGGCCATCGTCGACCGCCCGGAGGTGCTCCTTTTCGACGAGCCGACGTCAGGAGTGGACATCGGCGCCGAGGAACCGATCTACCAGCGGCTTGGGCACCTGAAAGACGAGCTTGGAATCACCACGCTTCTCATTTCCCATAACATGCACGTCGTGATGCACTATTCGGATTTCGTTCTGGCGTTGAACAGGCGGCCGCTCTTCTTCGGGGAATCGAAGAAGGTCTCTCATACAAGACTCCTCGAAATAATCTATGGCGCGCAACTCGGGCGACAGGCAGAGCGGGTCGCCGAGCAGGAAGTGCAACATTGGGCGACGTAGTCCCCGCACTGATCGTCGGAGGGTTTGTTGGTTTCGCCGCCGGGTACCTCGGCTCGATTATGATATCCAAGCGGATGGCGCTGGTCGGGGACGCCCTGTCCCACGTCGCGTTGCCGGGTCTCGCTCTGGGGATTCTCTTCGGTTTCAGTCCGTTTGTCGGCGCCTTTGTGCTCCTGGCAGCCACGGCAGTAGTGACCTGGTATCTGCAGAAATCAACAGAGCTCCCTGTCGAGTCGATTGTCGGGGTGCTGTTTGTGCTGGCCCTCGCCGTAGGGATACTGATTACCCCACAGGTCGAGTTGTACGAAGCCCTATTCGGTGACATCTCCTTGGTCACCCTCGCTGACGCTGTGGCTGCTGCTGCGATCTCGGTCGTCGTCGTCTTGGCGCTCCGAGCAATCTACGGGAAACTCGCGTTGACGATGATTTCAAGGGAGTTGGCGGTGTCAAGCGGAGTAAAGGTGGACGCGATAAACCTGGTCTACCTCCTGCTTGTCTCCACGGTGGTCGCGGTGGGGATTAAGGAGGTCGGGACCCTGCTTGTCGGCGCGGTGGTGATCGTCCCTGCTGCTGCCGCCCGCAACATTTCTTCGAGCCTGTCACAGTACTCCCTTCTGAGCGGAGCCTTCGGCGTGGCGAGCGCCATGATTGGGGTCTTGCTCTCGGCCTATCTCGCCCTCCCTGCAGGACCGATCGTGGTACTCGCGGGGGCTTCGCTCTTCGGTCTAGGGCTTTCTGCCAGGCTCATACATCTCGGGAACCCATGAACGCCCGGCAGACCAGCTCCTCCAAGAGAAGTGGACTGGGGGGGATTCGAACCCCCGACCTCTCCCAGTCTGGATTTCTTTGCCAAGGGATTGGACGCGCTTAGCCGTATCCTACCAGACTAGACGACCAGCCCTTAATCGACGCCTCGCATGCTAGCATTCTTTAAGCCTTGGTTCCAATCCAACGACCGTAGCTCGAGTTGTCTATTACCATGGCTGACTTCGGCAAGGTCGAGATGAAGGTCGGGAAGGTCATCTCCGTCGACGACGTTCCAGCGGCGCGAAAGCCGATCTATCGTCTCACGGTCGACTTCGGGGATGGACTGACAAGGCAGTGCGCAGCCGGAATCAAGGATCGCTACAGCAAGGAGGAGCTCAAAGGGAAGGTGGTCGTGGCCGTGGTGAACTTGGAGCCCAAGGCAGTGGCCGGGGTCATGTCAGAGTGCATGCTGCTGGCCGCGTTCAACGATACCGAACTCTCCCTCCTGTCTCCTGACAGGGAGGTCTCCCTCGGGACCAGGGTCGGCTAGAGAACCGGGGCCGCAACCTTTTAACCTCCACGAAGACGCGACTTGAAACGAGCGGTGGTCGTCTAGCCTGGTCCAGGACAGTAGCCTGCCACGCTACTAACTCGGGAAGTCATGCAAATGACTCGAGAATTCAAATCCCGGCCACCGCACTCATTCTAATAAGAACATGCAGCAGCCAGACTTGCTACGAGCCTGGGATTCTAGGAATCAGCGGTTCCGGGCCACGAACCCCGCGATAAGGTAAGTGAGGGCTCCTGCCGCAACCCTCTCGGACTTCCCGCTGGGGTCAAGCGCAGGCGCAAGCTCCACCAAATCGGCGCACTTCACCTTCGCCACCTTCGCCACTTCATACATCAGGACGAAGGCGTTCCTGGCCCACATCCCTCCGGCGCTCGGCGCGCTCACACCGGATACCTGGGCCAAGTCCACTGCGTCCAGGTCGAAGCTGAGATAGACGGCGTCCGTCCCCCTGGACGCAAGTGCGCATGCTTCCCGGGCGACCGCTCCGGGTCCCCGGCGGCTCAACTCCTCTGCGGTGAACAGTCTGACTCCCAGTCTTTTCGCTTTGTCAACATAGACCCTGGCGTTCAGAAACCCATGCGCGCCGACTTCGACGACGTTCCTCGGGTCCAAAATGCCCTCTTCTATGGCGAGCCCATAGGACGACCCGCTGGTCGGTTTCCCGTTCAGCTCTCCCCTCAGATCGAGGTGCGAATCGACAACGACCAGTCCCAGCTTGCCGAACTTCTTCGCGTTGGCCCTGAGCGCTGGAAGAGAGACGCTGTTGTCTCCCCCAAGGATTACAAGGAGGGAGTCGTCACGGAGCTCCTTTCCAACCTCCATCTCAACCAGGGAGTGCACTTTCTCCACGTCGTCATCGTAAAGGACGAGATCTCCCAGGTCGGAGACGTTGGCGTCCTCGAGTCCCACGCCAAGCTCGACATTGTAGTTCGAGAACCCGCCCATGACCTGGCGGATGGCGCCCGGCCCCCCCGCTGCACCCTTCCTTCCCAGAACCGCCCCGTCGAAGGGAACGCCCAGGATGTTGACTGCCTTGGGTTGGGAAACCTCGTCTGGGCGCACGATCTGCACTAGGCGCTTGTCGTTCGGGTCTGAGTAACTCGGTACCGGATAGCTGGCCGGCTTCCTCACATAGAGTCCAGCCGCGGAGATTCGAGTTAAAGGTATGTGACCCTTTTATGCGCGGACAAATGGAGCGCCACCAATGGTCGTAGTTGCAGACGGCCAATCTCTCACCCTCGGCTCCACCCTAGAAGTCGCGGAGGGCCGGGCGCCGGTCGAAGCAGCCCCCGCCAGCCTGAAGCGCATGGAGAAGTTCCGTGCCCTCCTCGAAGAGAAGGTGAAGAGAGGGGAAGTGGTATACGGGGTCAACACTGGTTTCGGTTCACTTTCTGACAAGGCAGTCCGGCAGGAGGATCTCGAGGAGCTTCAGCTCAACCTGATCAGGAGCCACTCCGCCGGCGTAGGCGCTCCTCTTCCTACCGAAGTGGTCAGGGCGGCGATGCTGATTCGACTCAACAACCTGCTCAACGGGAACAGTGCCGTGCGGAAGGAAGTGGCGGAGCTGATTGTCGAAATGCTGAACAAGGGGATAACCCCCGTAGTCCCGGAGTTCGGATCACTGGGGGCTTCTGGAGATCTAGTCCCGTCCGCCCACATGGCGCTCGCCATGGTCGGGGAGGGCAAAGCCTTGTTCAGGGGCAAGGCAGTCGACTCGGGGAAGGCCCTTGCCGCAGCTAGCCTGAGGCCGATCAGGCTTCAAGCGAAGGAGGGGCTTTCGCTCATCAACGGCACAGCCTTCACTGCTGCGCTCGGCTGCGTCGCCACGCACCGGGGGGTGGCGCTACTGAGGACGGCCAACTCTGCCCTCGCTCTGACAGCCGAAGCTCTCGGCGCCTGTTCCCAGGCTTTCGACGAGCGGCTCACAGGAGTGAAGCGCGACCCCGGGCAGAAAGCGGTCGCAAGGGAGCTCCGCTCCCTGTTGAAGGGGAGCCGGAGGATACGCTCCGAGCCGGTGCCGCAGGACCCCTATTCGATTCGCTGCGGGCCCCAGGTCCATGGGTCGCTGAAGGACGCCATAGACTTCGCCGAGAAGATAGTGGTCAACGAAATGAACTCCGTTTCGGACAACCCCATCCTCTTCGAGGACGGGGCCGTGCTTCACGGCGGCAACTTCCACGCCCAGCCCGTCGCCATGGCGCTCGACCTGCTGTCGCTCGCCCTGTCGTATCTGGGGGTGATGTCACTGGCCAGAGTTCACTATGTTCTTTCGAAGACCCCATCGGGTTCGAAGTACATGGCACGGAGGCCAGGACTGGAGTCTGGGCTGATGATCCTCGAGTACACCGCCACCGCCCTGGCCGCCGACAATGCCAGGAACGTCTACCCCGAATCCTCTTATCCTGCGAGCGTGTCTGGCGGAATCGAGGACCACGCCAGCCACGGGGTGAACACCGGGTTGAAGGCCCTCCAGGTCGCATCCAATGTGTCCCACATCGTCGCGATTGAGCTCATCTGCTCTTCGAACCTCCTGGGCTCCGACACGAACGGCGTATCCGGGCACGCCAGGAAAGTGTGCGGCACAGTAAGGGCGAACTCTCCGCTCCTCAAGGGAGATCGGGCCCAGGGGGAGGAGATCGAGACCATCGCGAGGGAGATCTTAGCGGGGAAGCTCCCCTAGCTACTCGCGCCCCTGTACACCTCTCTCCCCCGTTTGAACACTCTCTTCACGTAGCTCCCTCCCATGCGATAGGGAAGGAACCTGTACCCGGAGAACGAATGGACGACAAAATCTGCTGCCGACCCGGGCCCAAGGCTTCCCAAATCACTTCTGGAAACGGCCCTGGCAGCGTTCTTTGTGAGTCCGAGCAGCGCCTGGGCGGGGGTCATTCGCATCCCATTGCAGGCCAAGCTCATCACCAGCTGGGGGGATTCAATCCAAGAATTCGGGCTGAGGTCGGTACCGAGGGCGACGGTGCACCCTGCCTTGAGAATACCTGCGGCATCAGCATACGGGATGTTCGAACAGAGCGAGGTCCCAGGAAGCAGGACTGCGGTCACCCCCCGGTGTGCCATCTCGCTTATGCCGGACTGGCTACTCTTCCCCAGATGGTCGGCAGAAACACACCCGAGCTCAGCCGCCATGGACGCACCCCCTGAATCGGCGAATTCGTCTGCGTGCGTCTTCAACATGAACCCTTGGTCCCTGGACGCCCTAAGGTATTTCGTGCACTCCTTTCGAGAGAAGACCCCCTCCTCGCAGAAGCAGTCACAGAAGGCAGCCTTCGGCTTGGCCGTGGCGATTGCAGGGAGCACCTTCCCTACCACATAATCCGTGTACTCCGCGGCTGTCCCGGACTGGGGTGGCTTTGCGTGAAGGCCGAGGAAGGTGGGGACGAGTTCGACGTCGGTGGACCTTCTGAGGAGGCTGATGACCTTCAACATCTTCAGCTCACTCTCCAAGTCCTGGCCATAGCCCGTCTTCACTTCGGCCGTGGTCACCCCGTTCCTGAGGAGTTGCGTCAATCTTCCCCGCGACTCGCCTGCTATCGTGCTGACAGACGCACCGCTCGTCTCTCTCATCGTCCTGAGGATACCTCCACCCGAGGCGAGGATGGAGGTGTAGCTCTCTCCCGACGTCTTCCGCTCCAGTTCGTCCTCCCGGGTCCCGGCGAAGACAGCGTGGGTATGGGGGTCGACGAAGCCTGGCGTGACAAGGCTCCCCTCTGCGTCGAGCGTCCGCCGGGGCTTCCCGAGACTCTTCCTCCTCAGCGACTTCGTCGTCCCGACCCAGATCACCTTCCCGCCGTCGACGAGCAGGGCGCCGCCCTCGATGACCCCCAGCCTATCCTCCGCGGTCTCCCCTGGCCCCCAGCAGGTAACCAGCTCACCGGCGTTGATCAATGCAAGGTCTGGCACCGAATCCCCTCACTGTGCTCCGTCCCATTCGTGATAAGCCTTGTCGCCAAGCCGTGAACTCTTAAATCGAGAGACCCCCGTCGCGCCCTGTGCAAAGACACCTGATCCGTGCGCCGAGAGGGACGACAATCTCCTGCAAGAGCTGGCACCAGGAGGCGGCCCTCCGCATGCTCATGAACAATCTCGACCCCGAAGTGGCGAAGGATCCGGAGCGCCTCATTGTCTACGGAGGGACAGGGCGGGCGGCGCGCTCTTGGAAGGCGTTCGACGCCATCGTGAAGTCACTGAAGGCGCTTGAGAACGACGAGACCCTTCTGATCCAGTCAGGCAAGCCGGTCGGGATATTCAAGACAACGACGACAGCCCCACGCGTACTCATCTCGAACGCAATGCTGGTCCCGAAGTGGGCAGACTGGGACTATTTCCGCGAGCTCGAGGAGCGGGGCCTTACGATGTTCGGCCAGATGACGGCCGGGAGCTGGATGTACATCGGGACCCAGGGGATTCTCCAGGGGACCTATGAGACCCTCGCAGCGGTGGCTTCCAAGCACTTCGGAGGCTCGCTTAGAGGGAAGGTGGTCCTCACGTCGGGGCTCGGGGAGATGGGGGGCGCCCAGCCGCTGGCGGTGACCATGAACGACGGCGTCGCCCTTGTGGTCGAAGTCGACCGGAGGGCAATTCAACGGAGGCTCGACAAGAAATACTGTGACGTCATGGTCGAAGACACCGGCGAGGCGCTGACGATGGTGAAAGACGCAGCGAAGGGAGGGACGCCCCTTTCGGTGGCCCTTCTTGGGAACTCCGCGGAGGTCCTGCCTGACCTCCTCAAACGTGGGTTCAAGCCCGACATCTTGACCGACCAGACGGCTGCCCACGACCCCCTTGCAGGCTACATCCCCGAAAGGCTCACCGTCCAGGAAGCCTCCGACCTCAGAGCGTCAGACCCCAAGAAGTACGTCAGCCGATCGATGGCCTCCATCGCCAAGCATGTCCGGGCGATGCTCCGCTTCCAATCGAACGGTGCGATTGCCTTCGAGTATGGCAACAACATCAGGAAGATGGCGAAGGAAGCAGGAGTCGAAGACCCCTTCAGAATCCCAGGCTTCGTCCCGGAGTACATCCGACCGCTGTTCTGCGAAGGACGGGGACCCTTCCGCTGGGCTGCCCTCTCGGGCGACCCCAATGACATCTACGCCACAGACGAAGCGGTCCTGAAGGAGTTCGCCAGCAATGAATCGCTGGTGCGGTGGATGAGGAAGGCGCACGACAGGGTGCAGTTCCAGGGCCTCCCGGCTAGGGTCTGCTGGCTCGGCTACGGGGAGAGAGCCAGGTTCGGGAAGATCATCAATGACATGGTGAAGAAGGGGACGATCTCGGCCCCGGTGATCATCGGAAGGGATCACCTTGACTCGGGGTCTGTCGCCTCTCCCTACCGGGAGACCGAGGGGATGAAGGACGGCTCCGACGCGATAGCCGATTGGCCAGTCCTGAACGCCCTCCTCAACGCGGTCTCGGGGGCTTCTTGGGTCTCGGTTCATCACGGCGGGGGGGTCGGGATAGGCTACTCCATTCACGCCGGCCTTGCCGTGCTGTGCGACGGCACCCGCGAGGCAGAGGCAAGGATTGAGACGGCGTTGACCAACGACCCTGGCATCGGGGTCGCCAGGCACGCGGACGCTGGCTACGAAGAAGCCATCAGGACAGCCAAGACGAAAGGCATCAAGATACCGATGATGGACTAGCGCCCGGCCTTCTTCCCGAGTAGGCGTAATACAGGATGTAGGCTGCCGACATCACCGCCACCAGCGCCGATAGTCCATCGATCACGGTGGAGGACGTGGAGAAGGTGGTCGAAGACACGTTGCCCGCGAGCACTCCTGCATACACCAGGACCACAGACCAGGCGAAGCACCCGGCCACGGTCATTAGCGCGAAACTTCCAACCTTCACCTCGAAGAGCCCGGCGGGGAGCGAGATTATCGTCCTGAGTCCGGGCACGAACCTGGCAGCGAACACTGTCCACTGAGCAGAGCGGCCGAACCAGGCTTCTGCCCTGTCGAGGCTGTCCCTGTGCAGCCTGAAAAGCTTCAGGAGGCACACCACGAACGGCCTCCCAAGCCACTTGGCCAGGTAGTAATCCAGGAGAGCGCCTCCAAGGCTCGCGACAGTGCTCACAGCAATCACCGGCCAGAAGCTGAGCGCGCCCGTGCGGACGAAGTACCCCGCGAGTGGAAGGACGACCTCGCTGGGAACCGGGAGCGAAGCGCTCTCCAGCGCCATCAGGGCGAACACGCTCGCGTAGCCATAGGTCGTCATGAAGCTGTTCAGCGTCGTCGACGAGAGAATCGACCCACCGATCCAGGAAAACAGAGTCCCGAACGGAAGCTCGATGACGTCGACTGCCTGGAGCAGTCCTATGACGAATGCGGCGAGCGCAGCAACGAAGAGAGCGCGGCTCCTCGGAACAAACGAAACCGTGCGCCCAAGGCGGCCAAGCAACACAGATTCGGCCCAAAACGAGCGCTTTAAGGAATTCCAGACTGGTGCGGCTACTTCGCCTTCGAGAGCTCCTTGACCAGCTCTGCCGCCCTGTCGGCCCTGATCTTCCGCTCTTCGATCATCCTCTTGGCGACCAACTCAGCGAGTTCGCCTGTGGCTCCCGCGTTGATCGCGATATTCCGGGCGTGAAGTTTCATGTGCCCTCTCTGTATTCCCTCGCTGGCCAGGGCCCGGAGCGCGGCGAAGTTCTGGGCGAGCCCCGCTGCTCCCATGACTTCTGCCAGCTGTATGGCCGTCTTGACCCCGAGAATCTTGATGTTGGCCCTGGCTGCCGGGTGAGTCCTCGCCGCGCCTCCGACCAATCCCACGGCCATGGGCATCTCCAGGGTCCCCACCAGGTCCCCGTCGCGGTTCTTCTCCCAGGTCGTGAGCGGCTTGTACTTTCCGCTTCTCGCGGCATAGCTGTGCGCTCCCGCTTCGAGGGCTCTGATGTCCTGCCCGCAGGCTATCCCCACCGCTATGACCCCATTCATTATCCCCTTGTTGTGCGTGGCGCACCTGTAGGGGTCTGCGTCCGCGAAGGCGTACGCGTACACTATTCCGTCGACGACGTCTTCTCCTCCGATGGCTTCCTTTTCGAATACCGCGCTGGCTCTGACCAGCCTCCTGTCCGCAAGGTTCGAGATTATCCTGAGGAACACCCGCCCGCCGGTGATTTCTTCCACCATCGGCGCCACGGCTTCTGCCATCGTATTCACCGCATTGGCGCCCATGGCGTCCCCGGTGTTCACGATTAGCTCCGCGATCACCATCGGTCCCTTCAGAGTGGACAGGACCTTCACGTTGAGATCCTTGGCGCCGCCTCCTAGGGACACCAGCATCGGGTCCTGCTCGTTCGCCTTCTTCAGAAGGTCCGCTTTCCGGGCAAGCAGCTTCGTCCTGGCGCTCTCGGGGCTGGGGACGCTGACGACCTGTATCTGGCCGATCATCACCGGCCCGGTGTTGGTGACCTTGAATCCTCCCCTCACCCTGGCCATCTTGGCGGCGTTGCTGGCAGCGGCCACGACCGAGGGCTCTTCGAGTGCCATGGGGATCAGGTAGTCGCTATCGTTTATCCTAAAGTTGGTCGCAATCCCGAGGGGGTAGGTGTACCCTCCGACGACGTTCTCGATCATGTGCTCGGCCAAGTCTGCCGGCAGGCCGCCGGTGTCGGCGAGGGTTCTCATCTCATCGTCTGTGAGTGAAGCGAACTGTTTCAGTGCCTCTCTCCTCTTGTCGATGGGTAGCTTGTAGAACCCTTGAAGGTCCGAGCTCTTCGACATTCTCGTACCGCGCTCCCCCTGCTGGCTATTTAATCAGTAGAAGGGGCGGCGCCGAGTCTCGTCAATCGGCGAATCAGCTGAAACCACTTACACAATCCTTTCCCTTCCGCAGAATAGATTGAAACACATGCTTGCGTCGGAGTCTGGCATCAGGTCAAGGATTGACCGCAAGCACGACGCTGGGTCGATGAGGCGATAAGAGGGACTACATTCAACATGAGGCGCACTCTCTTCAGTCTAATCATAAGCAGTCTTGTAGACGCGAAGAAGCATACCGAAAAGATGGGGTTCTCAACTCGCCGGAAGACCCAGAAACTCACAGATGCTATTTCGATACTCAGGACCGTTCTGCCCCAAGATGGGGTCGCAAAATGGAAGAGCGCGTACGTCAAAGAGGGAGGCGAGTGGGCAAAGCGGGGTCCGGTGTGACTTGGTCAAAGAGTATTAATGACGAATTGGCAGGGGTTATCAATATCGGGCCGGTCGTCTAGTCCGCCACATGCGGGGAAGTTGGCTCCCAAAGTGGATTCAATCCTCGAGCATGGTTAGGACGTCGCTCTGACACGGCGAAGGTCGGCGGTTCAACTCCGCCCCGGCCCACCACCTTCAACCCTTAATACGACGGAGAATATCTCGCGGGCTGCTTGAACAAGAACCTGGCCTACTTCTCCATCTTCCTCATCCTGATCGGCATAGGCTTCGGCATCTATCTGGTCTTGTTCCTGGGTGTGCTGTTGCTGATTCCGGCGCTCCTGTCCTCTGCCCGCTTCCCAACGCGGTCCCCTCCCACGCCCTCCCAATCGCCAAGGAGAATCACTCCTACCGCGCCGGCTCAGCCTACTGTGCCATCGTCGGAGCAGCAACCTATGGCGACTCCCGCCATGTACGGCACTCCCATGTACTCACCCACCCAATACCAGGGTTACTCTGGCTCCCTGTTCCCCGGAACCATGTTTCCATCGCTTTCACAGGTGGGCCCTCCCCCCACGGCAACTAGCCAGCCTCCTCCCTCGGGTCAGGAGAGAGACGGACTCCTAGAAATCGGCGCAATTCTGGCAGTGCTGAAGCTGCTCTCCGGCTAGGGGACGTACACGTTCATTTCCCGCCCGATCTTCCTGAGCCGCTCTATCCTGTGAGCCATGGACGGGTGGGTCGAGAACATCTCCATCAGGGAGTTTCCCCTGAAGGGGTTCACTATCCAGAGCGCCGCGGTCGCGGGAGACGGCGCCTGCGCCTGGCTGTTTGCAATCGGCCTGACCTGAGCCTTGGCGCTGATCTTTTGCAGGGCGCTGGCGAGGCCCGCAGGGTTCCTGGTGAGCTTCGCTCCGTATTCGTCGGCGTTGTATTCGTCATCCCTGCTGATTCCTAGCTGCACGAAGGTAGCTCCTATCGGGACCAGGATCACGGCGAGCAGCATGATCCCAGAGTTGCCATTCCTGTTCCTTCCTCCCCCGCCGAACATCGTCGAGAAGAGGGCTATCTGGCCGATGTAGGAGATTGCCCCGGCGATGGTTGCGGCGATGCTCGACATCAGGACGTCTCTGTGGACCACATGCCCCATCTCGTGCCCTATCACGGCTTCCAACTCGTCCGGGGTGAGGGTCTGGAGTATGCTCGATGTTGCACAGACCACCGCCTTGCTGGGGCCCCGCCCCGTGGCGAAAGCGTTGGGCTGAGGGGAGTCAACGATGCCCACCTTCGGCATCGGGATGTTCGCCTTCTGGGCGACGCTCCTTACCACCTTGAAGAGGGTGGGGTTATCCCCTTCCTGGATTATCTTGGCCTTGCTCATTCGTAGGACGATGGAGTCGCTGTAGTAGTAGGACACGAAGTTGAGCACAGCCGCCAGGACGAGCGCAAGGCCGACGAACAATATCGGGTCTCCGAAGAAGTACCACCCGACGACGTATCCGATGACCATGAGCAGGGCGGTGAGAACGAAGAAGAGCCCCGTGATCTTCGCATACATCGAAGCCGTCATTCAGAACTCGCGACCAGATGCGGGCGTAAAAGGATTTCCCGGTGTCATTCCAAGATCCATCCAAAATCTCGCCCATCTCCGGCTCCTGAAAGGATAAATCCATCTGGAGGTCCATGCTCCATAGATTGGGCATGGAAGACGACGACAATAACGACTGGCCGAGTCGAAGGCGCCGGGGGTCTCCCTTCGGTCCCTGGGGGTTCCCTGACATCGACGAGATGATGAGAGAGATGGAAAGGGCGTTCTCAGAGCAGTTCAAGGACCTGGAGAAGGAGCTACCGAAGAGCCTCGTAAGGGAATCCAGGACCCCCGACGGGGGGGTCAAGAAAGAAATCGGTCCCATCGTCTATGGGTATTCGGTAACCATCGGACCTGACGGCAAGCCGGTGGTGAGAGAGTTCGGGAACGTGCGAAGGAGCGAAGGCAGGCCCTGGAAGGCGATTCAGGGCAAGCGCGAACCTCTCGTCGACATGGTGAGCTCGGGCAAAGAGGTCAGGGTGATTGCCGAGATGCCGGGTGTCAGAAAGGAAGACATCAATGTCACAGTCAACGAAAATTCCATGGTAATCTCGGTCGACAGCGAGGACCGCGGGTACCACAAGGAGCTGGACCTCCCGGGCATCGTCGACCCGAAGGGGGCACGCTCGACCTACAACAACGGAATCCTCGAGGTCACGATACCGTTGAAGTCGTCGGGCCAGGGCGGAGTAAAGCTCCGGGTAGACTGACCTACTGGTAGGGGCCGCTGTCGCCCCTTTCCGAGTATCTCGCCACTGCGTTCAGGGTGGCGTCGCGGTACTGTTGCTTCTCGGCCAGCGACCTGGCAATGTCCCCGGCTGTCACTATGCCTGAGAGTGTGCCGGTCGAGTCTACGACCACCAGCCTTCTGATGCGGTACTGAGCCATGACCTCGGCGGCGTTCACAAGGGCCGTATCCGGCGTGGTCGTGATCAGAGGGGTGGACATTATGTCTCTCACCAGCACCTTGTTCGGTTCGATGGACTCGGCCAGGACCTTCGAGACCAGGTCTCTTTCAGTCACAATCCCCACCGCCGACCCCGACTCCGTTATGACCGCGCAGCTAACTCCCTTCTTCATCATCGCCCTGGCGCAGGCTTTGGAATTCGTGTTCAGGTCGACTGCCAGCACGTCCTTCGACATCACCTGACCGACTGTCGCATCGCCCTTTGACATGGTTTGGTCCGAAGAGAGGGTCAATATACGCTTGACTGGCCTTTCCTGAACTTCGGGCCCTTTGAATACTTCGCGACCAGCGGGTCGACCTCGTCTTTCACGAAGCGCCCGCACCTCGATTCCGTGTCCCCAACGTGTGCCCCTGGTTTCATGAGGCCCTTCAGCTCCATCGGCGTAATCTTTGACGATATGGTCCTGTCTGAAGCGAGCAGGCTCTCGATGGGGTTGGGCCGGCCTCTCATGACTTCCTCCCAGGCCGCAAACGACTTCACCCTGATCGCCTCATGAACCTTCTGCCTGTCCGCGCCCCTTTCCACCGCCTTCATCATCACCGCCTCGGTACCGGCGAAGGGACCGTACCTCTCCAGGTTCTGCTTGATCATCGAGGGGTAGACCCGAAGCCCGCGCATCAGTTCCTTGTACGACCTCAGGCATTCGTCGGTGGCGAGGAACGCCTCGGGCATCACCACCCTTCTCGCCGCAGAATCGTCCAATGTCCTCTCGAGGATGCTGTTGGCAGCATTGAAGAACCCGACCGCAGGAAAGGCGGCGACCAGCCTGGCCAGGGAGCACATCCTCTCCGCCAGCACCGGGTTTCTCTTGAAAGGCATCGCACTCGAGCCCACTTGGCGTTCCGCTATCGGCTCGGAGAGTTCACCGAAGGCCGGGGACTGCATCACCCTCAGGTCCAGCCCGAACTTGTGGCAACTCTGTGCGACCGATGCCAGGGCGAGAAGCACGAGATAGTCCAGCTTCCTCGGGTAGGTCTGCGTCGCAACTTCAAAGGAAGGGATGCCGAGTCTTCCCATTACTTTGCTCTCGAGCTCTCCTACCTTCAAATCGCTCCCAACAAGTTCCTTGAAGCTGGCCGACGAGCCCACGGCACCCTTGACCCCCTTCCCTGACAGCAGAGCGCGGACGGATTCCAGCATCTTGATGTCCAGGACCAAGTCCTGAGCATAATTCGCAAACCTGTATCCCAGCGTGGTGGGCTCCGCTGGCTGCAAGTGTGTCCACCCCATGCAGACCATGCCCTTGTACCGGGTGATCTTTTCTCTCGCTTCTGCGAGGCAGCTTCCTAGATTCGCGAGCACCAGGTCGAGTGCTCTTTGGTAAAGCACGACGTCTGCATTGTCTTCGATGTCGGCTGACGTGGCTCCGAGGTGGAGTTTCCCTCCTCCTGCTTTCGCCTGGCCCGCGAAGACTCTCAGCTCCGCCATCAGGTCGTGGCGTATAGCCGCCTCCAGATCGTGAGCCGCCTTGACGTCGACGTGTTCTCTCCCTGAAGCCGAGCGGATGCCATCCAACTCCGCCTTGGTGAGCAGGCCGAGCTCCTGCTCTCCCTCTGCCAGAGCTAGCCACGCCCTCCTCCAGGTGGCCCTCTTTTCGACCTCGGAGAATATGCTCCTCATCGAAGCGGAGCCGTACCTCCAGGTAAAGGGGGAAAGGTAAGAGTCGAACCCGAAATCGTCAACACGTCCTCTCTTCCGCTTCGGCATCTCCGGCGGTGGTCGTCCTCTAATGGCAGGCCAACTCTTTTGCGTCATTACGGGTTTGGGATTTTTCATAAGCCTTTCGCGGTGCGGGTGCAGCAGGACGTCTGGACTAAAGGTGGACCGGGGGGGAATTGAACCCCCGACCTTCCGCGTGCAAGGCGGACGTTCGTACCGCTGAACTACCGGCCCGTATGTGAGGCAGCAGGGGGTTGCTTCTTATGCTCTTCCTGCCTGTAAAGGAATTATACCCTGAACCGAAGCGCCTCGACTTGGGCTGGTAGCTCAGATCCCTACGTGGAGGAGCAGCTTGGCTAGAGCACCCGACTGATAATCGGGAGGCCAAGGGTTCGAATCCCTTCCGGCCCACTGAAACAATTAAGAGAATCCTTTATTACCACGCCCTTCTGACACTCGGTCATGCCTACAGGCGCCAAATACAGGCACCTTCTCGAAGATGGGGACGTTAGGAGATGGTACGAGAACCTAGAGGCAAAGTCTGTCATTACGGCCACCGTCTACCTCAGAACCTTGGGTCTATACTGCGACCTTGCGAAGACGACCCCGAAGAAGATACTCACAGAAGCCCTGCACAAGAAGTTCCGAGATGGCTTTACCGACTTCGTAAGGAAGATGGAGAAGGAGGGGAAGGCGGGCTCCTACATTGAGCGTTTCAAGAAGGTCATCCTTTCGTGGACTTCGTATAACAACCTGGACGTAAAGCTGAAGGTGAACATCAGGGGCAGCTCAGACACCCCGACAATCGCCAACGAGAGGGTTCCAAGCAAGGATGAGCTGTCAAAGATTCTCAGGATGGCATCTCCAAGAGGCAGGGTATCCGTCGCATCAATAGCGCTCAGTGGCTTGAGGCCGGAAAGCCTCGGAGACTATCTCGGGACAGACGGCATCAGGCTGGAAGACTTCAAAGAAGTGGAGGTATCGAGTCGTGGCATTGAATTCGAGAAGGTTCCTGCAATCCTCCTTATCAGGAGAGCCTTGAGCAAGGCAAGGCATCCATACTTCACCTTCGTCGGCAACGAGGCCATCACCTACATCCAAGAGTACATTCAGGAGAGGGTCAAGCAGGGAGAGAAACTAACTCCTCAGAGCCCCCTTCTCGCGTTCGACCCGAGGGGAGTGAGGAAGAACCAGTTCTTGAGAACCACCCTAGTAACGAGGGACATCAAGGAGGCGATTGTAAAGGCGGGGTTCACTTGGAGGCCCTACGTCCTCAGGGCATATTGCGACACAGGGATGATCGTCGCTGAGTCAAAGGGCTTGGTATCTCATCCATACCTCCAATTCTTGATGGGGCATAAAGGAGACATAGAGGCCAGGTACTCGACCAACAAAGGCAGGCTCCCGCCGACCATGATAGAGGAGATGAGAGAGGCTTACAAGAAGTGCGAACCCCTTCTCTCCACCAAAGCAGAATCGGCAACCGAGGAGCAGATCAAGCGAACCTTCAACGAGCAATTCCTTCTTGTCGCGGGCTTCCAGAAGGAGGACATCGAGAAGATGAAGCTGGACGAGATGAGCAACGAGGAACTTCAAAATCTGGTGAGGCAGAAGCTGGCGGGAATGATGGCGAACAACGGTTCGAGGCAGAAGGTCGTACCGATCCAAGAGGTCAGGTCGTACATCGGGCAGGGGTACGAGTATGTGGCCTCCCTCCCTGACGGGGGAGCGGTAGTCAAGGTTCCGTTCTGACCGGATGAAGGCTCGCCCATACCAGCCGACACCCTTCGGGCTCGTCCATCGCTTCGGAGCAAATTCACCCCCTCGCTTCGCTCGCCGTGTCCGTCGCTCCGCTCCTCACGGCCTTCCGCCCCTTCGGGGCTCCCTCCCCCCTCTTTGCTCCTCGCTCGTCCTTCGCCCTCACCCCGCTTTGAGGCGGGGCCCTCCCTCGCTCCGCTCGCTCGGGGGGTGTCGGCTGGTATGGGCTCGCCAGAGGGGGGACAAAAGGAGGACGAATTACGCTTTTCTTGAGGAAAGGAGTTCATTTCAGGATACACCCACCTGCAAGGGTGTTCTTGCGTCGGCCAGATGATTCGTTATCTTGCTCTTTGTGCTGAAAGGAGTTCGATTCTAGCTATTCTGACCTTCTGACGTAGAGTGTATTCTCCGTTAGCCGATTAATATCGTGTTTAGCCCGCTGGTTCATCCCCCTGGTCCTTTCTCCTCGGTCTGACAACTATTGCAAGAAAGAACGCCGCGAGTACAGCGAAGTCGATTAGACCTAAAATCAAATTCGACGCGCTAGTCTGCTGCGGTAGCAGCTGGAAGACCTCCTTCAGGAAGAACAAGAGGAAAGCAGCTGAGACGATCAATAGCGCAGGCTGCCTTCTCCTTGACCAAGCATATGACGAGAGCAAGAAGAGGATTAGGGCGAAAATTCCCGCGCCGAAGCTCAGCAGGTCCTGGATGTCTCCGACATCGGATTGCCTGACCTGCAGCGCCAGCTGTAGGAAATACCATGCTGTGCTCATGGACTCTTCTCCTCCTCATTCCCTTCGCTTGGCGCCCCGATCTCCCCAAGCACGTCAGCGAGCCTGTCCGCCAACCTCTCCCAGATTCCAGGGTGGTAGACCTTGAGGAGTCTCAGTATCTCCGCACGGTCTGCTACGACGACGTACCTCACAAACTGCCCTTCATGCGTGGCCTCTACGAGCCCAGCAAGGTGCAGCCGCTTCATATGCCAATTGATTGTGCCGGGTGACATGCCGGCATAATCAGCGAGAGCCTTCTGGGTTGAGTTTGGATTTTGAACAAGGTAGAGCAGGATATCCCTCTCCGGCTCTTGAGAGAGAACGCCAAGTATCTCCTGCTGCCTTTCCCCGAAGACGTTGCTAGCGTAGAACCTCTTGTACAACCCCTTTCTTCGAGAGACCACCTTACTTTCCCTTTCTAGTGTGTAGAGGTGATACTGAACGGTACCCATTCCAAGGTTCAACTCTCTCTTGATCGCCCTAAGGTGTGTGCCCGGATGCTCCTTGACGAAATCCAACACCTCCTCCCTTCTTGATCCGCTCGCACCCTCGGAGCCAGTTTCCACACACTCATCACTCCACCGATGCCGGCCTATGGTCTCGCGGCACTCCGAGGAGGGACTGCGAGCTTCGTGTATATGAATTGGTTCGGGGTTGCAAATGGAACCAGTTGACCAAGCGGAATGGTGTGCCTCTATCAGGGTTGCAGCTTGCGCTCGTCAAGGCATGCTCACATCCTGATTCGACCCAAAGTTGACGACGGTCCAACCATCAAAACAGCACCACCCGAGGCGTATACATTCGAGCGTGTCGGCCTATTAAGGGTGCAGGTACAAGTCTCGAAATGAGCTATCCAAAGCCCAAGTCGTTCATATCATGTCGATACGCCCGGACCCGAACTGAATTCTGACAACTGTATCACAATCACCTTATACCTTCCTCTTCCATCTGATGAGGAGGTGAAAAGAAAAACGCAATTAGCGACTCCAAGCATGCTTGGCGGAAGAAAGAGTGTGCTTGCGATAGGAATACTTGGCGCGGTCCTTTCCTTGGTCTTCTTCGCAAGCGTGGTCCACGCGCAGACTCCGACAACGAGCGCGACAACGAGCACTTCGTCATCCCAGGCATGTACGGGCCTTGGCACGCCGCAGGAAGACGGCAACTGCCAGGGAACCGGGATGTTTGGCGACCAGACGGGACCAGACATCGAATCAGCCAGCGCAGCAGAAGTGGATGGCTAGCCCAGCGGAACGGGGCCATCCATTTTCCCCTTTTTTCGACGGAGATGAGACGGACTATTAGGCAAGCGAAATCCAACACTGGCCGTCGGCCCAATAGGAACGCGGCAAGATTACCGGTAATCATTATGGTGGGTCTGATCTTCTTCGAGTCTCTTTTCGCAGCATCATTGGCACCCCAGGGCGCACCGAAGACGAAGCAGGGGCTTCCCTCCAGTCAAACAGCCTCCTCAAGACAGGTCAGAATCGCGGTGATAAAGCCAATCTTCACCACGACTGCGTATTCTTCATTCTACCGATTCTACCGCGAATATGCGAGCACACAAGCGGGGAAACTTGTTCACGTGAACTTGGATCTTCTCAATGCTACTATAGTCGACGGCTGGGGATACAGCTTTGGACTGTATTCATTTGTCACATCTAGTGTGGCAAGACGAGCTGGAGTAATTGCGGGTAACAACATGCTAATTCTCACTGACATAAGTGTCCATGATGGCAAGTTGTTTGATTCCTCCACGGGAGCTCGTAGGTTCGATGTCGTTGTGCTTGGTTTCACTGAATACGTCACGGCGAGGGAGTATTCGAACTTAGAGCATTTCGTCGCAAGGGGTGGGAAGATTATTTTCCTCGCTGCCTGTAACTTCCTTGCTGAAGTAAGGTATAGTCCAACTGCGAACAAGCTGGCTCTCGTGGAGGGACATGGCTGGATGTTTAACGGGTCCGCAGCCTGGAAGGGACCATACCACAGGTGGTATGCCGAGAACTCGAATTGGGTAGGGAGTGAATATGCCCTTTTCTACACGGGGGGTTATCACATTAACGGTGCCGTGGCCAACACAAGTCACCCTCTGAGTGTGTTGTTACGGAACTCATTTGGCCAGCATATCTTCGTCTCGTACAGGGCGCATGAAGAGAACATAATCACCAATTCGACCGACAGGGTGATCGCATATTGGCAAGTTAGCAACCTTCGCCATCCAAGTTGGATTGTTGCCGCGTACGAACACGGCTATCAGAAGGGAATGGTGATTCACTCTGGAGTATTTGGAACAGACATCATTGCAACTGATATTCAATTCCAATACTTCATTATCGGGTCTATTTTTCTGACATCGTCCAACTCCCAGTCGCCCCAAATTGACGTAGTAACTAATGCTCCAGCAACGTCCCTTACGGCACCGGTCTCCACGCCACCACCCGACTTCTCTCGGAGTTCGACCTCACTTCACTCCGGAGTTTCATTGTCGTTGATATTCCCCGGGCTGGGGATAGCTATTTTGACCGCTACAATGCTCGTGTACGTTCGTGCAGCATCAAGAGATTCACAGCGTTGATCTTTCCATATCCCTCAAATGCCGAAGCACCAAGTTTACTATTCTTATTCGATCTGTAGGTAGTTCTCGCCGGCGAATGCAGATTCTTTCTTCCCAGAGCGCTCGCCGAAAGAGTCAGAGAATAATAGGTCCGCAGTCTTGACGATCACTTTGGAAGTTACGCTAGAACGCGCGGCCTGAACCCGTCGAAGGCTTGTGCCCAAGGGAGAGGGTCCATACGCGGATTCAGATCCACATTCGATTCGGAACCATCCAGAAGCACGCGAATTTTGACAATTGTACCACAATCGCCTTAAGCTTTCTTCTTGCTTGCATCAGTCGAAGGAAGGTAGACGATAACGCACAGAGCAGTCTTTGTCGGCAATAGGACCCTCACCCTGAGCAACAGGAAGTCAGCACTGGGATTGGTGACGCTTGGAGCACTGGCACTACTGGCCCCTGACACCAGTCATCGCCCATGCTGCCGGTCCGACCAGCACCACTGCATCCCCGACGGGTGCCAGTATCCAGAGCGGTCCCAACGCGCACTCTGGTCTCCAGCATTTGGGCAGCGGCCCAGACAACGAAGCAGGCTCTGCGCATGCTGCAGAAGTAGACGGCTAGACTGGAGGGGCAGGTCAAGTGTTCATCTCTTCCGTGTTCTTTTGAAATGGACTTGTTGAAAGCGATGCAAAATTTCAAGAACCTTCTTGTAAGCGCGATTCTTGTTGCGTTGACGGTGACGAGTGCCATCCCGTACGCATCGTCATATTCGCAGGCAGGCCAGGTAACACTTCTGGCAACCTCCCGGGAGAACCTCTTCGTGGGCGCAGTCGCGGGAGGCGGGTACCTCTACGTCGGGCTCCTAAACGGCAGTATAGAGAAGATGAACCCCCAGAGTGGCCTGGCCGTTGCGATCCTCGCGCTTCCTGACCGCAACTCAGCTGCGCACCTCCTCTACTACAACGGCTCATTGTACGTCGGGACGGAGTTCCTGCGGGGAGCCAAGAACACTGCCCCGTACCACATCTACCGCATTGACCCTCGGACCATGCAGGTCAGGGCTCAGCTACCCATGCAAGGCCACGATGCGAACGGGTTCGTCTTCGAGTTCAAAGGATACCTGTGGTCAGGAGATGGCCTCTGCACACTCCTGAAGATCACGCCCGACACACTGAGCGTGGTCGGCAGAGTCCCCAACGTTGCGGAAGACGAGATGATTTACGACGGGACCTATTTCTGGACCGAGTGTAGGAACGCCGTCAGCGTGCTCAAGTCAGATTCTTTGACCGTCGTGGCCACGGGGGCCTTGCCTCCCCCCGGAAGGCCGAGGGGCTTCTTCGAGGTGGGGTCCAACGTTTACTCGATGAACAGTGCGGATTTCACACTTTACCGAATGTCAGTTTCCGGTGACAAAGTCGTGTTCGAGAATAGGGGGACCTTGGGTAACCATGCCCTCGGTACGCGCGACACATTCTCGAAGAATGGGCTTCTGTACGTCTATGAAACCAGTGACAACGCCAGCGTCCAAGCTAGCATATCCGTCTATGATGTCAACTTCAACCTCAAAGCTGTCATCGCCCTTCCTGGATACGGACTTCCGCCCGACGCTTCCCAGCACTCCATGTTCCTCCTCAACGGGATGATTTACTACGTGACGGCATCTTCAATCGGGTATTTCGCTCCTTTAGATGGCCACACGTTGAGTAACATCTCAACAAGCGTTTTGAGCGCCAGCACTTTCATCTCCTCTTCTCCCAATAATGTGAGCATCGACTGGAGACTGCTGATCGTGTTAATGGTTGCGATAGGCGTGACAGTTACTGCAGTTTATCTCAGACGAGCGAAAGCGATTCAGGTATGAGAGAGTTTCGATACAATCGTGCCAAATCGATACCGATCTTCTTCAGAAGGGACGGAGCCGACCCCCTTATGCATGTGGTCAGAGGAGCGACGGCACGAGAGAAATCAGCGATTCCAGTCCCTATCTACAGCAGGGAAACAAGCAAGTATTCCTGGAACGCTTTCAACACTCTTGAAAGTGGCTTAAAGACCGTAGGTTCAACTCCCCCGCCCGCCATGCTAGGCTGATATACGTGTCCCTCAACAAGAGCCTAATCACTCACGGCACAGCAGCCGTAATCGTCGCGACACTGATAATCGTGGCCACTTCCGTGGTCATGGCGCCAGGCAGTCCTTCCTCCGTGCAGCAAACAACTTCACCGGTGTCTTCTACCGGTCCTTCTGGGCAAACAAGGACAACGCCGAGCCAAACACAGGTGATTGGTGGATACGCGCTTTACGCGGTGCAACTCACCGACCCTCTTGTCGTGCCACCAGGGACTCGGCAGCTGAACCTGACATACTCGGACCTTGAGCTACATCTCCAGTCCCCCTCTCAGTGGATCAGAACAAACGCTTCGGCGACTGTGGACTTGGTTCAACTCGTGAACCTTTCGAGGACGATAGCCCTGGTAAATATTCCAAACGGGAGTGTCGTAGACACCGTCAAGTTCGATATTTCCTCGGTCCAGGCACGAGTGAATGGGACCGTATATAGTGTGACCACTCCCACCAACATCATTGACGTCCCCATAGTCGGCGCGACCGAGGTGCGCAACCTTGGCGCAGCCTTGCTTGACCTGTCGCCCAGAGTGCTTGAGATAGCTTCAGGTACCTCCGCCTACCTCTTCATGGTCCCGAGCGCCACGGCAGTCGTCAGGTCGGGAGCGACCGTCACTCAAAGCAGCATACAGCCAGGGTCAGAGTCCATAGTGACGAGTGACGACAAGAACAAGCTCGCCAGCGCGGTCGGGGCCGCCGAAGTGGTATCGAACAGGCTTTCCGCGTCGGGGAACGCAACCACCCTGAGCTTTACCCTGAAGAACACAGGGAACGTGACCCTTTACCTGCTCGCGGTGGAGGGACGAGGCAATTTCACTTCAATGATTCAAAGCACTTGCGCCACCTTAACGGACTCGGGTGACGGCAAGCACACGACGACCACTACTTCGTGTGCCGAAGGTGGGCCCGAGCATCCGAACGAAGTCATGATGGCGGTCAACGGCACGACCCTTTTGCAAGTGAAGGGCGAAAACCATGCGGCAACGGTGGGCCCCACAGTCATCTCACCCGGTCAGTCCGTCACCATTTCCTTCAGCGGAATACTCACGACAGGAAGCAACAACATCCCATTCACTCCGGCATCGGGCCTAACCTACACATTCCATCTGGACTTCTCCAACGACGTGCATGTTTCGTTCAACGTCACCGCAGCCTAGGGGGACGGGCGGGACCAGAGCAGCCGCAAGACGGTGCCCTCCCTCCCGCCATCGCTGTGACGAGCACTTAGCCGAAGCCGAGGGGCGACAGGGCGAAGACCACGAAGAGCAGGGACGGCACGTGGACAAAGAAGCGCGGGAGGTCGTTCTTCGGCTACAAGCTCCACACCAAGGACGAGCTCGCCAGCGGGTTCATCACGGAGATTGAGGCCACCACGGCGTCCGTCAACGACGAACAGGCCGGTCGGTGCTCCATCTTCAACCATCAACGAACGCAAGCCACCGACACGATGCAAGCAGGCAAGTCACGAAATGCATGATTCTCGCCTAGCCAGACTCGACCAACAGGGCCAGAAACCGCACCGACAGGGCTGAGATGCCTAGGAACGGATTTTTCACGGCCCTCTAGATAGGACTCGCTTAAATAATTAATTGCATCCCTTCCGGCCCATTGACTTTCCACTGTTAAATTCCCGGCTCAAATCTGTGGCCTAGTATGAAGGTCGCGCGCTGGTACTACGTGAAGGAGCCCGAGCTGCCCACCGCCGATGGGTCCGGGACCCCCTTCCACCACCCGAAGATGTACGCAGAGATAGCGAAGGCGGTGAGGGAGAACCCGGGGCTTACCGTGAGCGAGATCGCGGCCATCCTGGGGAAGTCGAGGGAGTACGTCGGGCCCCTGCTCTTCCACCTCAAGAAGTACGGCGGGGCGCTCAGGACCGAGACCACGGGCTTCTACAGGACGCCGGGCCTGGACGAGTTCAAGCAGGTCCCAGCCGTGCAGAAGATGCTCACCAAGCTCGGGAGCGAGAAGACGAAGGGACCCTGGACGAGGAGGCTCTTCCGCTACCAGCAGTGGCTGAGGGAGAAGGGTTACTTCGGCTCGGTCACCGAGGCCCTCCAAGACTACAAGAGCGCGAAGGACGAGGACGCGAGGTACCGCCACGTCGACCTGATACAGGAGTACCTCAACTCGTGGAGGGCGGACAGGGACACCAAGGACTCCATCCTCACGGTCATCCGGGGCTTCTACAGGAAGAACAGGGCCGACCTCCCGCGGGAGAAGATAGTCTACAATAAGGACATGCTCCTGAACGGGCCGAGCGGGGCCGAGGAGTACGTGAAGCCGGAGGAGATATGGAAGATCATCAACGACGGGGGCGTCCCGGTCAGGGACAAGGCGATCCTGGCGGTCCTCCTCTACATGGGGCTGGACGAGAGCACCCTGGCGACCCAGTTCAACTACTACGCGTATCCCCAGATGGTGAAGGCGCTGGGCGAGAAGTTCGAGGACTGGGACGTCGAGAGGGGCCCGGTGAGGATTAACCTGGTCAGGCCCAAGACCATGACGAAGTATTACAACTTTCTCCCGCGCAGGGGACTCGAGTTCGTGCGCGACTGGCTGAACGTGAGGAGGGAGGTCACTGGCTCCGAGGTGCGGATACGGCGCGAGGTGGAGGGGGAGGTCTCCGACCCGATCTTCCTGAGCAGCAAGGGGTTCCCCATCTACGAGGCGCTGGTGGCCCAGGTGGTCAGGGAGTCCTCCTTCAGGGCAGGGGTGCAGAGGAGGGTGGAGGGGACCAAGAGGTACCGCATCCACGGCCACGAGTTCAGGGACACCTTCAAGACCACCTGCAAGGTCGCGGGAGTGGACGGCGCGGTCTCGGAGTTCTTCATAGGTCACAGCATCGACCCCCTGGGGTACGACAAGTCGCCCTGGGCCTACCCGGAGCACTTCAGGGAGCAATATACGCGGGTCGAGCCCTTCCTCTCTGGGGAGAGCCAGCAGTTCCGGGTGCAGGCTGAGAAGAGCCGCGAGCTCGAGGACCGAATAAAATCTCTTGAATCGATGCTAACTCGACTTGCAGCTGAGAAAGGGCTGCAATTTCACGAGCTAGAGCAGCAAGTTCTCTCTCAGGATCGGAGCCGCAAGTAGGGCAGCGCGCCATGCGAAGTTTGTGCGGGCTGGCTATTAACGGAGGGCATCGCTACCATTCAACAGCGTGCGTATACAGCCTAATGAAATGGGTGCTTCCCCCGACAGCTTACAGGCACACAAAATATTTACCCGGTCACGAGTTTGGCGAACGGCCCGAATCAGTTTCATCGAGGACCTTCAGTAGTGTGGATCCGATGGATGTCAACTCGTACATTTTGACATTTCCGTACGCTGACTGCTCATGAACCAAGCCGTTCTCGAGGAGCACGCGAATGTGATAGTCCACGGTAGTCCAGTCCAAGCCCAATTCCTTTGCTAATTGGTATCTGTCCTTGGGGACTGTTAAGGCCCTAATCATCCCGATTCTTGTCTTACTCCCTCTCATCTTGATAAGGAGATTGAAGGTGTCTTTCGTCAATCCAAGTCGAATCCAATTTGACTTCATCCGGCCTCTCCAAATCCACGCCCCAACAACGAGCGACCAACTGACTGGGGCTAGGACGAAGGCACCTGACTGAAGGATTGCAAGCGGCGTGGCCACAGTAAAGGGTGGGGGTAGGACAGTCGAATTGCCGGAAGTTGGTTTTGGGGGCCAAATGCCGAATGGTCTCGCTCCGACTAATGCGAGGGTGAAAAGAAAAGAACTCAGTATTGCTAGAACCATAAGCGCCGCAAGAGCCGAGTCAGACTTGGACAACTGAGAATCACGGCACTTTTGTGATAAATACTTTTTCCCGAGTCCTCAGGAAAAGTCGTAAATTTCTCTGAAGCCAAAAACCCCACGTGGCCCTCCCTGGGAAATCTACAAGGAATGCCAGTAGCCGTGATGTGCATGTCGCCAAAAGCATTGTTCTCCTGGTATTTGCTACCACGGTAGGCCTCTCGGTCTTCGCGACTGCTCTCACCGATGCCTCCTCCGCAGGGCAGTCATCCAATGCCACTTGCCAGCTTCCATCTTACCTTACGAACTTGGCGGAGTCGGTCGAACAGAGCCCAAAGTTCGCGGCTGCAGATGGAGGGCTCAGCTACACTCTCAGCTATGGGGTTAATGCCAGTGCGACTACAGGGATTGTCAATGCGACGTTGGTTCGGAGCGGGGGTAACACGGACCAGCGAAACGCAACCGGAGGAACCGGAAGCACTATTATGGGCGGGACGCCATATTATTCTCCTCCGAAGACTGAACTGGTCTTCTATTCTTATGGCGTGGCTTCTCAGCCGTTCTGCGCTTCTAATCCGTACCCGGGTCAAAAGGTGATAGGCGCCCTTTGGGTTAACGTTCCGGAGAACCCCAACGGATCGTACAACTTTACCGGGATGACCATTTACCACACCCCAGGTCTGTTCGTGAATGGAACCGTGTCATCAAGATGAGGCCTCCCAAGAGCTCCAAATCCATTGTAATTTCGGTTGTGTTGGGGGGTGTTCTAACGCTTTTGTTGGTTGGCCCTTTTTCGGTCTACGCGCAGAACGACAATCAGAATCCGAACTGGCAAGTCCTCTCATCAAACGGTCAAATTGAGCCCGCAACTCCATTTGTCAGGTTCTCAGTGTACACGTCCACACCGTTTAAGGGAAGCAACCCCTACTTCACGTACCAGATGAACTCCGTTGTAAACGGATGCACGAGTTTCCCGACTCCATGCAGTGGAACATATTGGATGCAAGGAATCATTGGATTGGATGCTGGGTCGAAAATAGGTCAGCCGCCTGGTTGGTATGTTCATGATGCTCATATCGAATATTTCATTGGACCTTCGGGGAATTGCGGCTACTCCGAGGGGTGTGATGTGAGCTGTCCCGGTCTTTCGATTCCACAACTTGTTAACATAAACCAAACCAACTACAACGCGTACGAAGAGATAACCATAGATCCGACCTTTCCGCCAATTCCACTAACGCTCTCGCTAACTGTGAGCAATCAGAATACCGGGCAGGTGTTCTACTCCGTGTCACAAAATTGTCAATTAAGTGGGAATGGCGTGACTCTTGTGGGCTTCTTTACGCGGTTAGAAGGGGTGATTGTTGGCACCGACACAACTTGGAATTACCAGACCTTCAGTCCCGCGAACACACAGTTGTTTTCGGGGTACATCGACATGCTTAGTGCGTTCAACGACATGAGTAATGGAAACAAGCAGATTCAGACGGGAGAAGGTTCCAACCTTTACCAGCAGCCTTATGCCTGTTACAGCTTCACTTACAATGGGTATTACGGGTACACCATACAGTCAAATGAGGGTACGTTCTCCTCGGAAGGCACGACGTGCCCACCGTAACCTCACGGGCACCATCAGTTTAGTTGGTGAAACGATCTTTCGGAAGAGAGCCCGCTTCTACATATTAGCATCGATGGTCATTGCCATCGTTGCCTCCGGAGTTGCGACGATGTACCTAAAGACCGTCGCTCGACCCGAACCGTCAGTTGCTTCCTTGACCGATCCGACTTCTGGAATCAAACTCACCCTTGCCGTCAATTCTAGTACTGATTCCTACGGAGAGGGCGTGAAGGTAATGATCGACCTGATCAACACAAAGAACCAATTCGTCAACCTGTCTTCGGCTAATGACTGGCCGCTTCAGAATCTGACGTTATCAAATGGGTGTGACAGTTTTGGACTGCCATACGGAATAGCTGTCGAAAGAGGGTACTATTCCAGCACCAATCTTTCTTTAGGGACGATTTTGACCGTCTTCCCTGCAAGCCCTATCGGCTTGAACTCAACGGTTTCCTGTCCCTTTCACGTGCCATATGTGTCAATCTTTGTTTTCCACCCTCTAAGCGACGCGGCAGACAGATATTACTATCTTACCACGACTCGCATGAACTTCACATTAGCCTTGACGGGGTACTGGTCAGGCACAACAGGCTTCCATGTATTCGAACCTGGTTGGTACACCCTTGCCTGCGGCGACGAGTGGGGGCAACTCGTCGTTTTACATGTTTACTTCAGGAATACGTGAGCCACATCTATTCTCGGCGTTCTCCCAATGAGTAAGGCCTTTCTCTCTTGGGTTTCCCGCTAAGATCGTAGCAATCCCCCTGTCAAGTGGTTCCTGATCTAGACAGAGGACCGGGTCTACGGTCTCGCGATTTTGGCTAATGTCAATCAGCGACGTCGTCATTAGGAGCACGTTGGAGTCTTACGAGTAGACCGGGTCAAGTGTAGATCCCAACCCGAAGCCAATTCCACACCATGCGTGTAGTGTCTGATGAGGAAGTCTGGATTCGAACAGGCGCTACCTTACCACTTGTCTGAACGGGTGGAGCGTCGCCCCTAGGGAAACCACGCTATGGCGCGCGAGAGGGCACGACACGGCAGACAGGGCAGGCCGGTGGGAAGATTGCCTCCCTCCAGAGCTAAGGCATGTCGATGGCCCGCGCAATGAGCCAGTTCGCCTCGCTGGCTGTTCTTCAGTCAGAGATCAGAAACGCTTTCTCGTTTCTCAGGGAGGTTTCGGACAGGCTGTCAGGGTCGGTGTGGGTTTTGCCATATGAGGGATTAGGTTGCTTGGGGGAACTGCAGATCGTTCATAAGTCTCATCAAGGTCTTCCCCTGCTCGGTAATCTGATACATCTTGATTGCCCCGCTCTGTGCGCTGACCCTAATCAATCCATATCTTTCGAGCACGGTCACCTCCCTGTCCACCTCCTTCCAGTCTGAGCCGGCTAGCTCTGACAGCTCATTCCTGTGCTTGGGAACTTCGAGCAGTCTTAGGATTGCCAACCGGGAACCTGCGCCACGCATCTTCACCATCAACTCGAAGGTGTCCTTGTCGAAACCAGCGTTCCTCCAAGCGGGTGGCACCCTCCCCCTCCAGGTGAGGGTAACCCCTGCTCCTACTACTAGCCACCCGCCAAGCGAAAATGGAATTGAATAGGTCCAGAAGACCGACGAAGGTCCCGGAGGGGGCGGAAAAGGCATCCCTACGCTGGCCGGATAAGCGGAGCTGAAGGCGAGAATCGTCTCGACGATTGAGAAGGTTGTCGCCGATACTAAGAAGACAGAGGAAAGCCTAGACTTCCAGAAAGGCGTAGTAGCGAAGACCACTTTTGGTTATTAAAGAGTTTCCCAGACAGTTCTGTGAAATCCATTTGCTATTCGCCAGGAGTAACTCAATCCTGCGATGGCCCCCTCTAAATGGGGTCGGAGAGACTCAGGACGACTTCTGACTTTCCGACGAGCCCTTGTTCTTAGCATCATCGCCCTGTTGGCGGCTGTAACCTGGCCTGTTCCATTGGCTGTGGCGACCAATGCTGAAGTGCAGTCTGGTTGGGGGCACAACAGTAGTCCGAATGCCACATTCACAGTCTCGTTCGGCTCTTCTGTGACCTCTGGCGACTTGCTCGTGGTATTGTTCGGGACGCCAGGACAAGGAGTCTTTGGCGTGACCGACTCACAGAACAATATCTGGAACCTCCCAATTGTTAAGTGTACCAACGATTGCGTTGCGATATATTACGCAAAGGCGAAGTCCAGTGGCGGGGACACGGTTACATTCACCACAAGTTCTGCGTCGTACCTAAGCTATGGTTTCATAATCGAGTTCAAAGGAGCAGCGAATACCTTAGATCAAACATCCTACGGGTCTGGGACAAGTTCAAGCCCGGCGGTTGCGTCATTCACTCCCACCCCGGGTGCGATTGTCGTAGGCCTGGCCGCTGGTCCCTCGAGTTGGACGACAGGGTCTGGTTACACTATGGTTGGCGGCAACACAGGATGGTCAGCCGCTTCAGAGTACGCGGTTTCCTGGGGCGACCCCACCACCGTCCCCTGGAGTTCAACTAGTACTGCTTGGGGCGAGGTTGCAGCGTCGTTCGGGCCGGCCATCTCTTCGTGCTCTTCGTCCGGCGGTCAAGGAAATGGCTACTACTACACAGGAGGATTCACCAACCAGCCGGACAGGGACGGAAGCGCTGGTTACATCAACGAGAAGGCATGGAACTACTTCAGCGGGAGCAACGGCCACCTCTTGGAGTGGACAACCCTTCTGTTCGATGATGGGACAGGGCCACATTGGGTCCAGGTAGGCTATGGAATAGGAGATGTTGGGGGCCAAGTCGCGTCAACCAGGCTGATATATTTCGAAATTAGCGACAGCACCTACAGCATCATCTGGATCACCGGGCACACCATTCCTGATAACGACAACGGTTACGCCAAAGCATTTGCTTACCAAACCAACGGCGATGGAACTCATACCTTCGAACTAGACATGAACTCTCCCTCTGCGGGAGGGTGGAGTACGCACCCCAATGTGGGGACGCTGTTGCAAGGGCAACCTCAAGCCTTTACCGAAAACGAATACATCTCCTCGGGGAGCTGCAATACTGTCTCAGGCGACTCCCTAAACAGCATGGTGTATTCCTCAACCGTGTCGAACAACCCGACCTGGTTCTCATGGACCGGGACTTGTGAGCCACAGGTCAACTCTCCGTATGTGGTCGTGAGTTCCAGCTGCCCGACAAATTGGAGTGGTTACGGAGCTTGAGTAGATCGATATTCGATTTGGTGGAGGGGGGCCTTTGCTAGTTTCCCGAAGGGGCATATCGACGATTGCGTTAGGATCTTCTGTGTTCGCGCTAGTGCTGATTAGCGCAATCTTCTTGACCTATTTTGTGAGCCAACAGGGAATTCCTAACATGAACAGCCCTGTCCAGAACCCTCAAGGAGGACCCATTGCCTCCGTACCTCTCGTCCTTCACTCACCCAATTACGTTGATGGTTTACTAAAAACGCAGATAGTCTTGCCCGATGCGGCGTCCCTCGGTCAGTCTTTCAAGGTTGTGGGAGTCAGGATAAACGCCGCCCCCACCAACATGACCTACTCGGCGGTAGACGGGCAATCAGGGACGATGACCTACTGGTCGGTCACGCTTTTCGTCTGGAATCATGTCTTCACGAACGGCACGACGAACTTGGCGATATTCAATTCGGGAGGAATCGCCATTGTTGAAACGCCCGCCCCGCCTGGAGGCAATAGTTCTGCGGCCGCACAGGAGCAGATAGCGCCACTTTCGGCTTGCATGACAGGTACGAACGGCACGTCATGCCGGACAGGTTACTCTCCCGAACTGGCGTACATCACAAAGAGCAATGGGCTTAGCATAGTTGTCTCTCCTGCGAACAATCAGCTCTCATGGCTCGACGACAAACGCAATCTCTGGGTAAACATCGTGGGCGGGCAAGTCTCGTTGAGTGAGCTCTTAGGATTGGCTAGTAGTCTGACGAGATGAAAGGTAAGATCCGATACGAATTCCTATCAAGTGTCCTGCCAAATGAGCGCGCGCACACCATCGTACACTTTGCTCATAGAGTAAAACAGCTCATGCCGGACGGTATTTCTCATAACTCCTCCTGATGTACTTCTCAAGAGTCCTCGGGTTCACCTTGACGTAGTCCGAGACGGCTAGCATGTCGTGGTCCCAGGCGTCGTAGAGGAGGTTCTCTCCCAGGGCTCTGAAGAGGTGGCACCAGAACTCTGGAGATATCGAGTGGACAATCTGCCATGCCCTCGACCGTCCGAAGGGGAACAGCCTTTCCTCATCGTCGAGGCCGTTGAGATACTCGAGGACGATTTCTGTCATCTTCTGCCGGGCCGTCAGGAGGCTCCCCGACGAGAGCGGCAGCCAGGCTTCCCTGTACTTCACGATGGAATACTCCTTCCTCTTGCTGAGGAGAATCCCCACGACCTTGACGCGCCCCTTCTCCTCTTCCACCCTGAACTGGGACTTCGTCAGGCGGAGGGCTTCGCTGACCCTCAGGGCGCAGAGGTACAGGACACAGACCAGGGCCCTGTCCCTTAGCTGGAAGTATTCCCCCATGGCCTTGTAGTTCCATCCCGCCTCCTCTTCGATCACCTGGAGGATGGTCTCAGGAGAGTAGTATTCTTCGATATCTTCGAGTGTACGCTTTGCTTTCTGTGTCGCATCTCAATGGAAGGTGGCGCCTTAAAACACACAGCGCCGCAGACCCCGGGACTTCTACCCTTGCGACGCCATTCTACACACAGCAGACTAACTTCCTCCCGGAATTGGCACGGACATACTGGATTAACCAGTTTGGCAACCTTTCGGCGTTTAGTTGGCAACCTTGACCTGTAGGGTTGCCAATTTCAGCCCCCAGGGTTGCCAAAATCGGGCAGAAGCGACGTTTTGGTTGGCAACCCTGCCGTAGGTTTGGCAACCCTCCGTCACCGCGTTAAATACCCTCGGCTCGTTGTCAGTCAATATCTCGATATCTCTCTCTGAGCTGGCGACGCACGAACGAAATGTCCCGCAATGTCCGCCTACCGGACATAACCGACGGAGAAGCAATGCCCGGAAACCGGATGCAGTTCGGGGGTTCCGAACTTGTTTCTAGCCGGGTAAGTTCCGGGGTTTGGAACCTATTCCTGCCGGAACAAGTTCCGCCGTCTGGAACTTAAAATTGGTTTATTGCCCCGCGTGATACCCGGCGTGTGGGTACTCTTTCAGCAGGGACAACACCCGGCATCCGGGTGTTGTTCGAAATGAAAACACATTCCGATGTTCGGCTCCCTCACTGCAGGGTTGCCAGGAGTTGCGTTGCGGATATTGCCCGTCAACCTCCCAATATATTTTTTGAACGACTTTTCTCCTCCCGATCTTCTCAGACGGCGAAGCCCCTTCTTTGGACTGGGGACCGTGTTCAACGCTTGAGCACAATTTGGGGGTGAATTCTGCGCAAGCCTTGATTATCCCTGATAGATTTCATCGACGCCGTCAGCCCTCCACTTCCGGAGTTCGGCTCTATGATACCTAAGGTGTTTAAGGAACGCCTCGAACTCGTCGTCGCTCCATTCTTCCATCCTGCAGATGTCGAAGACTGTCATGACGGGGTACTGTGCCAACCCGGCCCGGGGCATCCTAGGAAAGACGTCCATGCTCACGGACTTGAGAAACTCATTGTTGAAGATGTACTTCCCATAGTTTATCTTGTCAATCACTTTGGCGTCCTGGAGGGCCCTGATCACTCTCGTTACGAGCGCGGGGCTGAAGGGGATCTTCCTCAGGTTCCTCACCTCTGAGGATAGACCCTCTATCAGGATCTCCAGGGTGAGGAAGGCGGTGAGCTCTTCCCTCTTACTCTTCGGCAAGTTCTGTGGTTCATCTCGTGGCCAATAACGGGCGTTCTTGGCTTTACCCATACCGTTGGAAGGGAACCATCGAGACACACGGATGCATGAAAGTATTGCACAGGCCACCATAGATCACAGGCAGGTGCGTAGTCCCGGTGGTCAGAAATTGGCTCGGTTTCTGGGCGTAGCCCCCGTAGCCCTAGAAAGACAAGGGTTCGAAAACAGCCCGACTCGCACCCTTGTCAGGAGGCCGAGGTCTGGGCCTGAAGAATCAACGAATGAAATGGTTGGGTCTCTACTTAGTAGTCGATTCTTCCTCTAGGTCCGATCTCCAAGACCACTATCAACGACTCCTTCCTCTGTAGCTCGTAAATCATCCTCCAGTCGCCGACCCTGATCCTGAATGTGTCAGTGTATCCCTTGAGCCTCTTTACATCGAAGAGCTTGACAGGAGCGAAGGACTGCTGCAGAGCATCCAGCGCCTCGATAATTCGATTCCTGACATGCTCAGGGGCCCTCTCCAACCCTTTCCGAGCTCGGTTGGTCAGGACGACACGATACAACTAGGATTCAGTGACTCGCTTCCGAGCTTCGCTCCAATCTTCTGTCTTGCCCTCGGCGTACTCTTTCCTCCCTCTGGCAATCGCCCTCTTTTCAGACTTTGTTGGGGAGACCTCGAGGACGAGCATCTCCTTGATCTCTTCTATGTCCCTCCTGAGGCCCTTCACTTCCCGGTAGAGCTCGGTCAGCTTTGAAGCCATGCAAAGCATTCGACCGTCCAACTAGGTATTAAGCGATTCATGGACGGGTGCCTCGCGGGCAGCTAAGTTGGGAACCAGGTGCCACCCGGACATCATCGTTTCTCAGGTGCGCCGAGAGGCCAAGCATTCGAATCCGGGTCGGCCCGAACCCTTGTCAGGCCACAGGTTTGAGCCTGATTTTTGGTTGTGGAAACCTGGCGAAACCGTTCCCGCTGATCCCTGCAGCCCATCGGATCGGGGACCGATTACGGTATGACTTCGCACCCGTTATTGAAAGCGGGATACTCGAAGTCGGAAGGCCTTACTACCCCGCTTTCAATGAGCTCTTCAACGCGGGGACGGGCATCGCGCAGTACCTTGACCAGGTGCCTTACCGTACTGCAGATGAGGGAGTAGCCGTTCTCCCGAAGAAGTTGTTGTGCCCGGTTGACGAACAGGCACCTGCCTCCACAGACCTCGAGAATGTCGCAGGAACTGCACGGTTCGCCCACAAAGACGGCGTCGCGGAGTGAAGCAGGCGTGTTCTTGAAGATGGAGCCGACTATCGAGAAGTCGAAGTCTAGCGACACCGGGCAGGCAGAAATCCTCCCGTCCGGCATGACCGAGAAGAAGTCGATGCCTGAGCCGCACCTCAGCCTTGTGGTTGTATCTGAAAGAAGGGATCCCATCACCCCCAAGAACGGGACCAGCCCGTCTACTCTGCCTGTGCGCTCCATTCCACCCACCCAAGAGCTGACCAACAGGGCGACTCCGTCGTTGTATTGGGAGATCCACTCCTGTATCCTCGGCTCGGTGTACTCCCCGGCTTCCCAGAACATTCCGAAGTCAAGCTGCCAGTGGACGTGGTCGAACAGCCCCGAGTCTTGGAGGTGCCGCACATTCTCGTTGATGTCCGTGCCCTGCGCCACTGTCATCCTCGCGACGAGGTCCCCGGTGTAACCCATGCTCCTGATAAGCTCCGAGTTGCGCATGACGCGTCGGTAGACCCCCTTCCCCCTCTTGCTGTCAGTGACGGCCTCGGTCCCGTCAATCGAGACCAGGATGGTGCCGAGCTTGGAGAGGTACCTTGGCTCGATTTCATCCAGATGGACGCCGTTCGTTTGCAGCACAAACCGCCCTGGTAGCTCGTCCATCATGATCTGCATTGTCTTGAGGCGCAACAGTGGCTCCCCTCCGTAGAACTCAACCACCGGGTCGTCGTCCTCGGACAGGAACGACCTGAGCTGGGGCAAGGAATACTGAATCTCCTTGGGTGGCGCATCGCTCCCTCCCCCGCAGTACTTGCAGAGAAGGTTGCATTCCTTCGTGAGAATCACGTGGTAGTGCACGTCTAGGGGGTCACCAGTATTGTCTTGTCCCTCGATCGAGCGCCGGCCACCAATTTCAGTTTCGATTTCGGGACCCCGAGGTAGTCGGACATGATCTCTAGGAGCCTCCTGTTGGCTCGGCCGCGCTCCGCTTCTTCATCGACCTTGACTTCGAGGGTAGTGTCGTCAACCCTTACCACGCCGGCTTCCCTAGCATTCGGCGCGACGTGGACTCTGAGGAGCAAGGCGCCATGCCTCTCGAACGGACTCTCCGTAAAGGTTGTGGATGTCTGACGGGCATGGGCGCCTCTCCCGGCAGGTTTCGGTCCCGATGCTTGGGGATTCGAACCCGGGGAAGGGTCTTCGCTCATTCCGCCCTGTCTTCTGTGAAAGGAGTTCTTCAGGGAGGCATGGGCTCGCCCAGTCGCCGCAGGACACGCAGCGCCCTAAGCGTGATCATCTTGCTCGGCTCGCCGGCCTTCTCAAGGGAGAACGGCTGGAACCTATGCGAGTACTTCGGCCACCATCTTGGTAGCTTCCCGGCGTTCAGGTAGTCAGGGTGCACTGCGTCCATCGGCCACCGCCCATTCTTGAGTCTCTTCCGCTTGAGGACCTCGACAGCGTAGGCCGCCCTCGGGTCGTCTCCCCTCCCCAAGGCGGCTATGAATTCCAGTCCAACCAGCACGTCGTAGTAGTAGTGGTAGGGGAAGTGAAGCCTGTACCAGGGGTCGTACCGCCTGCCTTGCCGCAGCAGGCGGCGCTCGAGATAGAACTCGAGGCCCCTGTCGACGGCCGCCTTCGTGCTCCTAGTCCACTTCTCGCGGGGGTAGACCGCGAAGGCGCTCATCCCCTCCCACCCGTCGATGACGCCGTTCTTCCCCCAGCAGTGCCAGCCCCCGTTAGGCTTCTGGTTCTTGACCAGCCACTCGATTGCCCTCTTCACCTTGGGGTCGTCTTGGTATCCGAACTTCACCAGGGCCCTGGCGGTGTTCCCTACGAGGCAGAGCTCGCTCTTCTCTGCTTCCGGCTGGTCGAAACCGCCGTCAGGCCTGGCGTAGGTGTCTCTCCACATATCTGCCGACTCGGCCAGCCACGGCAGCTCCCGAGTGACGCCGAGGTCCGAGAGCGCAAGCAGCATCCAGTTGGTGGAGAGGTACTTCGGCCGATACAAGTTCTCCTTGTCGACCCAGTACCCCCCTTCGTGGCGCTTCCGCAATATCTGTTCGACCCACCCTCGGGCCGGTATCTCCTTCCACGCATCGCGGAGTTCGCTCCCGCTCGCCCCCATGAGATCCCTCATCGCAAGGAACCTCGCGGCAGGCTGTTCCGGCTCGGTCAGCCACTCCATGACGTCCTTCATAATGGCTGAAAGGCATCGGCCCTCTCGGCTATTTAACAGGAGCATGGCCCGTCTGCCAAGGGATTCAACGGAAGTGCCGCTCAGTCCGCCCTCTTCTGGGACGGTCTGTGACCTCGATTCTGCTCAGGTAGAACTCGACTCCCAGAAACAAGCTCTGTTTGGCAAAAGGGCCCTGATCTCGCCGAAGATTAGTCCGGCATAGTTAGGCCTAAGAAGCCCTCCCCGACATCGGCGGCGCCCGATGCTCGACATCGTATCGATCTTCTCGATTGTTACAGCCATAATAGTCGTCGGATTCGCCGGAGAGCTCTTCTTCAAGAAGACTGGGATTCCCATGTTCATCTTCCTCATATTCATGGGCATCCTGATCGGTCCGGTCTTCGGGTTTCTCTCAAGGGCGAACCTCCTGCCCTCTCTCGTGGTGTTTGCCGAGCTCACCTTGCTGATGGTCCTGTTCTATGGAGGCATGGACACCGGGCTGGGAGTGGCGCTGAAGGGAGGGGGCGGAAGGGCGCTGATTCAGGTGTTCATCTACATGATAGGGAGCACCATAGCCATCGCCCTGCTGGTCTCCCTGCTCCTGGGGTGGGACCTGCTTTCATCGTTCATCTTCGCTTCGATGATGGGCGGAGAGACGACCGCCGCGGTTGTGATACCGCTTTCAAGATCCCTCAAGCTTCCCGAAGTCACGGTGGCGTTCCTGACCTTGGAGTCAACCATGAGCTCCATCCTTTCGATCATCCTCTTCTTCGCTTTCGTCGGGGCGTACCAGACCGGGGCGGCAAACTGGGCAGGCAGTTTCCAGACTGTTGCGTCCAACTTCTCTGTCGGCATAGTGCTGGGGGCTGCCCTGTCTATCGCCTGGGTGTTCATACTGAACCGCTTCCAGCAGCGGGCATACACCTACGTCCTCACGCTGGGCTTGGTCTTCGCCACCTACGTCATCAGCAACCGTCTGGGCGGAAGTGGTGAGCTGTCAGTCCTGATTTTCGGCATAATCCTGGGCAACTACCAGCTGCTTAACGGACTGGGCAACTGGCATCTCAGCATGGATGTCCTCCAGAAGAAGCTTGGGCTCTTTCAGGAGGAGATCTCTTTCCTGATGGAGACCCTCTTCTTCGTGTTCCTTGGGCTCAATGTCTCAATCAGTGGGAGCCAGATCTTTGCCAACCTGACGATCGGGATCGAAGTCCTGCTTGTCCTCATGCTGTTCAGAATCATAAGCACGACCCTGAGCACGAAAGGCTCGGAGCTGAGGCAGAACAGCAGAGAGATCATCCTGATGTGCGCGCAGGGGCTGGTCCCGGCGACCCTCGCCATCATAGCGGTTGGCGAAGGACTTCCACACGCTGACTCCTACCTGAACATCGTCACATACGTGATAGTGCTCACCAACGTCGTGACGGCAATCGGGAGCATCACCCGACTGAGGAGTCAGAAGCTGGGGTTCAGGGACTTCATGAGTAGCCTCGACTATCAGTATCACAAAGGTTCAACGGACGAGGCGCGCGCACCTAGAGCAGAGTACGCCTCAGAATCCTGACGTCCAGCATTACGTTCGACGCCAGGATGGCGGACGAGATCAGCAGTCCGATCGAAAGGAACGTGTTCGGGTCCGAGCCCAGCGGGTTTGTCAGCAGCCTAATCACCCCGCCAGTATAGAGCGTATGCCCGAACGCCGTCAGCATGAGCAGCGAGACGAAGCCAAAGACGGACAGGAAGAGCTGGGCTCCCAGGGTCCCCAGCTCTATGACATCGAAGATCAGATAAGCGAACATGATCGCGATCGCGCCGAAGACGACCACCGACGGATTGATGAAGTAGACCGCACCCCCGAAGAGGAAGCAGGACAGTCCCACCGCGAGCGGAAGGGTCCTCCCCAGCTTCATCTCCTCGGCGGTCTTCTTTCTCAGCCAGAGAGCGGATAGGCTGATTATGCCGAGGCTGATTAGCACCATGAAATCTGTGATGTTGACGAGAAAGTCCTGGGGGCCTATGGCCAGCAGTAGTATCGCAACCAGGGTGAACGCCCACGAGAGGTTTGCGAGCGACTTCGGCATGTATCCGTCTTCCCCCAGGGCGCCTAGGTGCCTGGCCGCTGCAAGGAACGCGGGGACGAATGTGGTGACGGTGGCAATCAGGAAGGCGACCGCCATGAGAAGCTCCTGGGCCGGTCCCAGGAGGTTTCCTGCAAGGTAGAGCGCGGGGATCGCCGTTCCCTGAGGGAGCGCCACGCCGGAACTTACCGAGGCATAGACGGCAAGCCCGTAGAAGATATTGACCGCAGCAGCGACTACGACGCTTAGGACCATGGCGGCTCCGAAGTACGCCGTCCGGCCGAGCTTGAACCCCTTCTTGACCCAGGATATCACAGGCACGCCTGACTCCTCCACCGCGTCCCGCTCAAGGGACTGTATCTCCTGGAACCCGAAGAAGAGAAGGTAGAGGTACCCCGTGTTTACGACCAGGGCAGGGACCCAGCTATACCCCTTGACCGCCGTGAACAGACCATAAAGGTTCCAGGAGCCACTTGCCCCGAGGACGGCGCTGTGGTAGACCAGGATGAAGAGCAGCGCCGCCGTCATGGCGATTTGGAGGGCCCCCAGGAGCCTCAGATACCTCTGCTCGAACAGGATGTTCAATATCGTCCAGGCCACGAAGGCAGAGGCAATGGAGTAGACTGTTACATTGATTAGAACGGGGCTCATCCCATAGGCAGTCAGCACGGCCGGGAGATACTGGGGGTCGAGCACGAAGATCAGGAACACGATTTTGGTGTACGCTGCGAGAGCGGTGTTCGATACCCACATCGAAAGCCTCGACACGAAATACCTGACGCTCCGGGTTCCGACGACCATCCTGGTGAAGGAGGGCCCGCCAACGCCTGTGAGTCCGAGGGCCCGTGACGTCCTGTACATGTCAGTGTAGACCTTCGCCATGGCAACAGACAGGATGCTGGCGAGAGCAAGGGACGCGATTGAGACGACCTCGTACTGCAGGATATTCTCAGGAATTAGGATGAACAGCGGTGAACCGAGCGTCGCGCCGATCCCTACGGCCAGCATGGTGCCAAGGCCGTAGACCGGCCTCGCTCTTCCGATGGACTCGGGGAAGCGCCTGAACCGCGCTCGGAACGACTCCGGGAGTTGGGCGACGAGGGCCACCCCGGAAAGGGCCAGCGCGATCGCTGCGAGGACCACGAGGACGTCCCCCATGTTGATTCCTCCTTCCTCTGACAGGAACGCCAGCTCGTCGTAGACGAAGCCGAGAGCGAAGCAGACCGAGAACACCCCCACGAGGAACCCCGCCACCTTGAGGGTGAGGGCTGCGGCCCGCGTCCTCGGACCGAGCCTCTTCACTTTAGGGCTCTCCTGACCTGACCGCAAGCCCTGCCCGTCTCAGGTTCACAGCGGCCTCGCGGAGCGCGAAGAAAGCCGAGAGGAGCAGTACCACCCCAACCACGAATTCCATGAAGGTGAGATACGGAGAGAGGGGCGATGTCACCACCGTCCCCGAAGTCCTCTCCGCCAGGTACTGTGCAAGGCTTGCGAGCGTGCCGACCCCTGCTACCGTCGGGACTAGGACCACCGCGCCCGCAACTACAAGGATGGCTGCGGTAAGCAATTCACCCAGGGCCAGGGCGAGCTTCCCCCGCGCCTCCCCGGGCCCATGGGACTGCAAGGCCCTCACGAACCTCCTCACGTTCTCGTCATGTGACCCTATGATCTTCTCTTCAATCCTCTCCCCGAGCTCCTCCTCTGACTGGTAAAGCAGGGCCATGGCCTTGATGTCCAGCGTCAGTCGGTCCAGCAGGTCTTCCGTCCTGGCCTCGTCCTTGGTCAACGGGGATTGCGACTGGTTCCCTCGGGTATTTCTCCCTTGGCATGGGCTCGTAGGGGCTGAAAATGGTTAAAGCACCTCGGAGACCAATGGCATCGAATGGAAGCCTCTGCTTCTCTGAAGCAGACCCTGTCGCACCTCTTCGATGCCGTGAGGTTTGCCGACCATGCGAGTGAACTGGAAGAGTCTGCTAGAAATGTCGAAGGGGACCTGGAGGAGTCCCTCAACAAGCTCGAGGCCCAGACGGAGGAGGTGGCCAACCTACTCGCAGCCATGAAGGTCGAGAAGGAGCCCATCCTGAAGGAGGTCGGGCAGCAGGCGGAAGGTTTCCTTGCGACGGCGAAGGAGCAGGCGATGGGCAAGCTCCAGAAGGCGGCCAAGCAGAGGCTGGAGGACTACCGCAGCGCCATCTCAGGAGAGAAGGACAAGGCCCTGAAGAGCCTGGAAGCGTACTTCGCTTCAGACCCGCTCCCGGTTCTGGAGAGCGTGGTGCAGGTACGGCTCTCGGAGGGGGTCTACGAGGCCAGGTCGGGCTACGAGTGCGAAGGGGGGATCAAATACGACTTCAGGCTCGCGGCTCAGAATTCTCGTCTGTTTCACGAGCCATTCGCCTTCTCTCGGCTCGGCTACGAGCTGCGCGTCCCCGTAAGGTTCTCGCGGGCGGTCTTGAGGAAGACCAGGACCCCTGGATTCGAAAGGCTGGATCGGTACGTTCTGGCGGACGCGGAGGCCACTGGAGGGAGGCTGCGGGCCAACTTCGAGAAGCCAGGCAACGGAGCCAAGCTGAAGATGGTCACCTCAGGGAGCCAAGAAGACGGCTTTGTGAGCCTCGAGTACAGCGATCAGGTTCAGGCCGTGAATGTCATGAACGACCCGTCGCTGGTGGCGTTCGTCGACCTGGAGGTGATTAGGAAGGCGGCGGCAGAGCTCGCCACGGAGCTGAACGATCTTGCGAAGAGGAAGGTGGCTATCCTCCGGCTCTCCGTGAATGGCGAGCAGTCACTGGAGAGCGTAAACTGCCGTGAGATTCTCCAGAGGGTGATCACTATAATGGGGTCGAGATACAGGGCTGTCGTAAGCAAGCTTTCGACCGGCGTACCCCTCGAAAACGGCGAGGGGCTCGAGCTGGACTACCTGAAAGGGAGGCTCAAACTCCTGGGCGGGGACTTCTCGAAGTCAATATCGCAGGGGCTGGGCTTGGCTATGACCCAGTAGGAGCCGAAAGAAAACATGGGGGGTTCCTAAGGGACTTGGAACCCCAGTCTCTTTCTACGATGCCTTGATGGTGTAGCGGGTGACGAGTGCCCAGACGCCACCGATGGCGACGAGGACCCCGCCAAGGCCTCCGGCAAGGAAGCCGAGCACCGCCATGACGATGGCTATCGGCTCGTCCTTGATTCTGCTGGACGTCACAAGTGCTGCCACTCCGACGATTACCGTTAGCAGTGGCGTGTAGTCACGCGAGATCGCGTTGGCGAAGTTGGTGGTGTTCGAGATCTGGTTTCCGAAGGCTGTGGCACCGAACGCCAGCGCGACTATCCCTCCTATCAGGAGGATGGCGCGCGCCAGCGAGTATGCGTCTTCTTGCTTCATTTTCTCTTTTCACCCCCGTGAAGGGAACGGACTCCGCAGTTCAGATAATAGAGCGTCTTTGAACAGAAAATTGCATCCAGAACAGGCCGATGTTACGAATCGTTCAGGTGCGACTTGGGTCCCTGCGGTGGCATCGGACACCGGAGTTCCGCTGCCACTGTGGCCACACTCCGGAATCGTCTGTAAGAATCCTACAGATGAAACGACTGCCCCTGACCGCGAATGTTCTCTATACTCTATAGCGAGCCCTAGAACCGCAGTCGGGAACCATTTTAGCGCCATGGAGTCATGTTTGCTCGAATGATGCAAGAAACAACGGCGATCGGTCCCATGGACTCGGTTGCCCGGGATGTCGTTTCAGGCCAGAGCCTGGTTGCTTTATTGGCGCTGGTTGGGACAAAGAGACTGGATGTTGCCGCTCTGAGGGCGAAGACGAAACTCGCTCCGGTAGCCTTCGGGAGTCTCCTCGAATGGCTACAGCGAGAGTACCTCGTCGATGTCGTCTGTACCTTGGCAGGAGGACGGATAGAGGAGAAGGTGGCGCTCACCGAGAAGGGCGAGTCGGTCCTGGTCGGACTCCTGGAACGCACGTGCGAACTGCCCGAGCTCCGCTAGACCCAGGACATCCCCCGATGAGCAGCTAACTCGTCTGCGGCTCAGACACAATCAGGTCGATGGCGACCTCGGCAATGTCGGAACCGTATTCGGCCGTTCTTCTGATACTTTCGAGCATGAGCTTGACTGACGCCACCTGAGCCCCGCTCATCCTTGGTGCGAGGATCTCGCTGCTGAGCTTGCCCTCCATCTGCACGACGTCTTTCGTCTTCGCGATCGCTTCTTCGGCCATCTTGCCGTCGAGGCGGACCAGGGCGGTTATGGAACTGTCGAAGACCCTTCTGGAGAGGGCCGCCATGTCTAGGACCTTCTTGATAGCGGGCTCAGGGAGCGAGAGGAGGTTCTCGGCATGGGAAGCGATTCCTGCGGCATGATCTGCCACCCTCTCGGCGCTCTTGACAACGAGCCTATAGCCGAGGCAGTCCCTCGTGGACGTCAGCCCTATCTCCTGAATGACAGACCTGTCCCTGACTGCGATGTTCAGCTGCCTTAGGAGGAAATGGTAGAAGCGGTCGACCTCATCGTCCCGCTCGATCACCTCTTCGGCCAGGTTCTTCCCTCCTCCCTGGAGGACGGCGACCGAGTCACTGAGCATCCCTCCAGCGATGATTGCCATCCGTTCGAGTGCCTTCTTGAGAGGAAGGTCTACATAGCCAGAGAGGCACTGCGTCAGAATCCCCCCCGACGACTCCTCGATAATCTCGACCCCTACAAGCTTCCTCCTGATTCCCTCCCTGATGAAACCTCTCAACGAGGCATCCGATTTGCCGAGGGTGATGCGTATGGTGTCGTAGCCGGCCAGATAGTAAGAAATGAAGTGCCTGAGCAGAAAATCCTTGTCAGCGCCCTGGCCCCCCTCGAGGATTGCTTCAGACTTCGTGGTAGCCCTGATGTCGCGCCTCGGAACGATCAGCAGCGACGAGTCCGGCTGGACCATCACGGCTACCGGGTCGCTTGCCCTGAGGCCGACGTCGTTCACCCACGTCTTGGGCAGGGAGACAACGAAGCTGTTCCCTCCAGTAACCTGGACCTTGCGGAAATCAGGCCTTCTCTCCGCCGTCACGCCATCCCCCCCGACCCTATACCCCCAATATACCTTTCTGCCTCCAATAGAGGCTATGGACCAGGGCGGCGTGACCTGTCAGATGAAGGTCTCCGACCTACATCCTGTCGAATTCCGCCCTTTGCGGTCGTGAGAGCATCCAAGATCCTCGAACGAGGGTGATGCTTCCTGTTCCTTGGACCGGTGTTGCGGGGTCAGTCACAATACACTCTATTGTGCCCTATAGTCGTCGTCGGCTACCGATAAATCTACTGGGAATGCGGCACTGCTCGAAAATGAACTTCTACAGGACAGGTGCAAGCGGAACTACAATCGGAATAGCTGTGGTGGTGATCGTGATAGTCGTCGCTGCCGGGGCCTACCTCGCGTTTGGCACTGGGAGCGGAGATACGACCGCTACCACGACAGCCGCATCAACCTCCACTTCGGCGAACAGCACCGAGGCCCCCGCCTCGGTGGTCGGCGGCGGGAGTACGCTCGTTTATCCAATCATGCAGGACTGGATAAACACGTACAGCTACGTGCAGCCGAGCATCCACATCACCTACAACGCGCTCGGGAGCGGGCAGGGCATACATGGAATCACTACGGGACTCTACAATTTCGGGGCGAGCGATGCTCCCCTGACAACGGCACAATACGCGGCTCTTCCCTCCGGGTCCAACTTGCTGACCATTCCAGACACTGACAGTGGAATTATCCCCGCCTACAACATTCCGGGGCTCACGGCGCATCTGAATTTCACAGGCAACGTCCTCGCGGAAATCTTCTATGGCTCGATTACAATGTGGAACGACCATCGCATTGCGGCGCTCCAGTCACCAAGCGTGGCTGCGAAGTTGCCAGCACACGCTATTCAGGTCTATCACAGGTCAGACGGCAGTGGAACGATGTACGGGTTCACACAGTTCCTTTCAGACTCGAACTCCACATGGGCGAAGAACGTGGGTTACTCCACTGGTACGCTAGCGTGGCCCGTTGGCGTCGGGTGCCTACACAACGCCGGTGTGGCGCAGTGCATATCACAAAACCCCTATTCGATAGGTCCTCTGGAGATTGCCTACGAAGTCGCCAACCCCGGTCAGATCAACTACGGAGCGGTCCAGAACCATGCAGGGAACTTCATCCTGGCGAACCTCACCAATATCGCGCAGGCTCTGACGGCTGGCGTAAGGAACGGCCTTCCATCAACCAGCGCGCAGTGGCCGAGCTACTCAGTGATTCAACAGACGTTCAACGACTCCTCTGACAAGTACATCTATCCAGTCGCGACCTTCACCTACGTCATGGTCTACCAAGATCTTAGCGCATCATACGCGTCAACAACTCAGGCGCAGGCAGTCGCAACAGTGAACTTCCTCGAGTGGGTCATCACCTCAGGTCAGGCATCAGGGCCAAACGCACCCACTGCGACCCTGGGTTATCCGCCCCTCCCGCCTGCCGCGGTCACCCTCGACAAGCAACTGCTAGCTTCGATCACGTACAACGGGACTCCAGTACTCTCCGGATCTTAGCGCAAGCTAGGATCCTCCTCTTCTTTGTCGGTGATACTGTGCCTGTCCAAGGGGCGCGCGAATGACCGCTTTACCGAAGGGAAATCGACGCTCAGGGTCCAAGGGAGACGTCGTCCTGAAGTTCGTGGTTGGGGCGGCAGCGGTTGGAGTAACCGCCATACTCGTGGGCCTAGGGATTGAATTGACCGACGGATCATGGCTCAGCATCAAGACCTTTGGCCTCGGATTCATCACGGGGACCACTTGGAATCCTCCCCACGACATCTACAACGTGTTCAATTTCATTCTGGGTACGTTAACCACCGCGGCGCTCGCCCTCCTGATAGGGCTGCCGATCGGCCTCGGTGTAGCAGTCTTCCTTTCGGAGAGGCCCAAGGGGGGAAGGGGGATTGGGACTGCATTGGGGTCACTCGTAGAGCTCCTAGCGGCCGTCCCAAGCGTAATCTATGGACTCTGGGGGCTGATAGTCTTGGTTCCCTTCATGCGAGACTACGTGGAACCGACCCTCAAGACCTACCTTGGCTTCACCCAACTCTTCAATGCGACTCCCATCGGAACAGACCTTCTGACCGCCGGGGTCATCTTGGCAATCATGATTATCCCGACAATCTCAGCTGTTTCGAGAGACATCCTGAACGCAGTACCTGACAGTCAGCGAGAAGCGATGTACTCACTGGGCGCGACCGACTGGGAAGTCGTCAGGAAAGCGGTCCTCCCTTACGCCAGGTCTGGCATATTCGGAGCCACAATCCTAGGACTGGGGAGGGCCGTGGGCGAGACGATGGCCGTCACGATGGTCGTAGGAAACGCGACCGCCATTCCAACTTCCCTCATCTCACCCGGATACACCCTGACTTCAATCATCGTCAACCAATTCGGGACCACCACGGATCCGCTGGCGGACGCAGCCCTGGTGGAAGTGGGGCTAGTCTTGTTTCTTCTGGCACTGGTGATCAACTTCCTGGCAAGGGTGTTTGTCTGGAGGATGACCCGAGCGACGAAATTCCGGGTATGAGGCGGTTTCGATAGTTGTCATCTGGCGTTCTCTCGGGACGACGTCGAAGTTGGCGCCGAGTCTTCGACCGTATCATGAAGGTGTTGGTCCTGTTCTCTGTGGTGATAGCCGTAGTTCCACTCTTCTTGGTTGTGGCGGACGTGGTGGCTCAGGGACTGCCGGCAATATCTTGGGGCTTCTTCACCAAGAATCCACCCTCCCCACTCGCCGGGTACGGAGGCATATTGAACGGAATCGAGGGGTCGTTATTGATGGTCGGAATGGGGGTGCTCATCGCTGTCCCGGTCGGAGTTGGAGCAGGGATCTACTTCTCGGAATGGCCCGAGTCCCGGCTTTCCTTTCTCTCGAGTTTCGTGAACGACGTGCTGGCCGAGTTCCCCACCCTTGTCATCGGTCTGTTCATTTTCGTCATCATCGTGGGGCCAACAAGAACATTCTCCGCTGTGGCGGGAGCTGTGGCCCTGGCGATCATTATGCTCCCGATCGTGGCAAGGACGACAGAGGAGTCCCTCAAAATAGTGCCCGTCTCGCTCCGGGAGGCCTCGATGGCCTTAGGCGTTCCGAGGTGGAAGACTACTTTCAGAGTAGTCATCAGCACAGGCAAGTCAGGCTTGGCAACAGGAATCCTCCTCGCTGTCGCCCGGGCTGCCGGAGAGACTGCCCCACTTATGGTGACTGCCGGCTATTCCAACTTCCCACCAACGGGACTCTTTGGACAGATAGGTTCCGTTCCTTACATCATCTACAACTTTGGGACGGCTGGATTTTCCAACTGGACAACGGTCGCGTGGGGGGCGGCTCTGGTGCTAGTGACATTCATGCTAATTCTGAATCTCTCCGTTAAGCTCTTCATCAGAAGAAGGTCCACCGGGGTTCGGGCTGAAATCTAGGTGAACTTGTCTGGAGGCAAGAGAAGACTTCGAAGTGAGGAAAGGAGTGATTGAGATATCCACGGCCTCGTCCCTGAAGGGGGACCAGCCGAAATTCGAGACGAGGGGGCTGAAGGCGGCCTTCGGTGCCAACTGGGTGCTCAATGGGATTGACCTGAAGATCACTCCCAACAAGATCACGGCAATAATGGGCCCGTCCGGATGCGGGAAGACTACGTTCGTAAGGTGCCTAAACCGCCTCCACGAGCTTATCCCCGGCGCGACGGTCCAGGGGGAAGCCCTGCTTGACGGGGAAAACATCTACGACAAGGGCGTAGATCCCGTGGCCGTCCGGAGAAGGATAGGGATGGTCTTCCAGAAGCCGAACCCCTTCCCGACGATGACGATCTATCAAAATGCCGTCGCCGGACTCACCCTCAACGGGGTGAAAGACAGAAAGAAGCTCGACCACGCTGCAGAGCAGAGCCTCCGGGGGGCATACCTCTGGGACGAGGTCAGGGACAAGCTCAAGGACCCGGGTGCGAGCCTCTCGGGAGGTCAGCAGCAGAGGCTCTGCATCGCCCGCGCTCTGGCGGTCGAGCCCGAGGTCCTGCTCATGGACGAGCCATGCTCCGCCCTCGACCCCACCGCGACCGCGAAGATCGAGGAGCTCATGACCAACCTCAAGGAGAGGTACACGATCGTGATCGTGACCCACAACATGCAGCAGGCTTCCCGAGTGGCCGACTACACCGCCTTCTTCTATCTTGGGAAACTCATCGAGTTCGGCGAGACGGCGAAGCTCTTCGAGAACCCGCATGAAGAGCTCACAGAGAGGTACATCACGGGGAAGTTCGGGTGATCGCATGCCTCGACTAATGGACATGGGGCTCGACCAGCTCAACGGCCTGCTTCTCAACATGGCGGACCTCTCGCAGCAAGCAGTCGCATCGTCGATTGATGCATATGCTCGTGGCGGCAAGGGCGAAGAAGTCAAGCAGATGGCGGACCGGCTCCAGTCGCTCCACCGCCAGGTGAGCGACCTTGCGATGGAGATGATCGCGAGATACCAGCCTGTCGCCACCGACCTCAGGTTTCTGAGGTCATGCATGGAGATCTCCTATGGGTTCTTCCGCTATGGGCGGTACGCCTACGACATCACCCAGGTCCTGGACGTGTTCGGAGACCTGGGGAGGTGCGACCAGGCTTCCGTCATCGAGACGGCGCGCAAGACCCAGGAGATGATACGCATGAGCGTGGAGGCGTTTGCGCGCCGCGACGTAGACACGGCGAGGAGGATACCCACCATGGACGACACCATAGACGAAAGCTACAGAGAGAACCTCCGGAAGACCATCGACGGCAAGGGGAACCTGAAGTGCTCACTTTCCGCCACGCTGATACTCCGCTATCTGGAGCGGATTGCAGACCATGCTTCGTACATCGGGGAGAGCGTGGAATACATAGCGACAGGCGTCGAGCCGAGCCTCTGAAGCGGTCAGCCCTGCAGAGAGATTACCCGGGCCGCCTTCGTCTCCGCGACTATGCTGACCCTGTCTCCCATCTTGATGCGGAGACCGGCATGCCCGTCAGTCGCCCCGTACAGCCTGGCGTCTGCCTTTCTGAAAAGGGAAATCTCGACTCTGCTCCCCCATGGGACCGTGTACCTCAGGGGGTGCCCGGGCTCCCCCTTTCTCTCTGTGAACGTCGGGCTCACGTGGCATATGCCGATTTCGTCCTTTCCTATGCTGGCGGAGGCCGCCGGGTCCATCTGGTCCCCCTTGATCCTATCCGGGTAGGAGTAGTACCCCGTCGCTCCCGCTTGCGTCGTCACGACCACGCCGTCTCCGATGGCCGCCTCTCGGATGTTGACCCCGGGACCAGTCACGTTGACGGTGTAGCGGATGCAGGTGCTCTCGCTCCCCCTCTCCAGGTAGACGTCGGTGAACGCCTCTCCGACCTTCCTGCCGTTGATGAGGACGCCGAGCCTTCTATGTTCCACGATTTCGTAGCGGCCATCCCTGATCCGTCCCAGTACCCCGGGGAGCTCGTCGAATGTTGTCTGAGCCAGATGTGCCTTCGACCCGGTGGCTCCCTTCGACCTCACCCCCACAAAAAGCAAGGGGATGTCCTCCGTCCTGCCGTACCTGCTGAACCTCCCGTCCCCCCCGACCACAAGGCCGAAGTCCGCCTTCCGGTTCGTCACCGTCATTCCCGCAGCGCGAACCGCCTCTCTCAGCAGCCTGGGAGGGACTTTGGGGGCGCCCTCATCCAGCAGAAGCTTGACCTTCACTCAGTCCTTCGCCTTGCCTACGAATTCGAGGATGCTCCCCTCGCCCCCGGCGTTCCGTCCTGTGTCGATGAACCGGGTGGCCCTGGTCCTGACCTCCTCCTGCTGGGGGGTCGAGACTCCGAGCTTCTCCATCATCTTCAGAGAATTCTCCACAGCGAAGCCTCTGAAGTGGTTGTTGAAGTACCCGTAGGTCTGCTTCACCCTCGACGTGACCTCCTTGACCTTCGGCACCCAGGTGTCGAGCTCCCTATCGCTGTACCTGTAGTTGTACCAGGGACGGCTCCCCCTCCCGTGCCACCTGATGAACGCGAAGTCGGCGGTGACCACGGTATCCGGAGGGAGCAGTGGCTCGTCGACGACCACGTTGGCGACGTTCTTGCTCCTGAGGAGAGACCACGTCTCTTCCCGCAGCCATGACGGGTGCCGGAACTCCACGGCGAACTTCACGTCTTCCGGGGACATCTCGAGGAAAGCCTTCAGCTTCTCGAAGTCTGGCTGAAACGAATAGCTCGGAGGCAACTGAATCAGGACCGGCCCCAGTTTGCCTGCGGCGATCAGGGGCCTTAGGAGGCCAAGGAACCTGACCAGGTCGGCCTCCACACCCTTGCTCAGGTCAAGCTTCTTCTCATGCGTCAGGAGCTGGGGGAGCTTCACCGAGAACACGAAGTCTTCGGGGGTGTACCTTGCCCAGCCCAGTACCAGCCCCTTCGACGGGAAGGCATAGAACGAGGAGTCGACTTCGGCTGTCCCGTAGACCTTGGAGTAGAACGAGAGCTTGTTGGTCTTGGAGTCCGGATAGAAGACCCCTGCCCACTCGTTGTATGACCACCCCGAAGTCCCGATGAAGAGCTCGGTCAAACGGCCCGGCCGACGCGAGATTCTCGATTTAAGCGTGATAGCGGCTGTCTAGAGGGCAGGCATCCACCCCGGCCTGGCTGACCAGGTGGCTATGGCGTCGTGGGCGTGAATCGACTCGAAGCACCTGCCGCTCACGAACAGAGCGTTTGGGAACCTGCGGATGCACTCTCTCACAAGGTCCTCGGCGAACCTCGGATTGGCCTGGGCCTCAAGGATTTTCTTCGCCTCCTCCAGCCGCTTCATGTGTTCCTTGGGCGAAGCCGAGAAGCACTCGGCCGTTCTGCCTACAACCTCCATGGCGTCGAGCGGTTTCTCGCTCCTCAGGACAAGCGTAATCTCTGCCCTCTGCATGTGACCGATCCCTATCATCTTCTTGGAGCATGGGCAGGCGGTCATCCCGCTGACCACGAACATGTACGTGATGGCACCCCGCTGGGTGGCTCGCATGGTGACTCTTGCGAACTGGTCGTCGTAGGGGAGTTCGAAGGAAGCGGTGACACTGGTACCTGGCTGGGTCCTGTTCACCTCGGTGCATATCCACCTCAACCACTGCACCATCCCTCTCGCCCTCCGGCCGTTCGCAGCCTTCACCAGTCTGCTCATGTGGACCCCTCTGTGAAGGCCCGTCGACGTCTGAATCGAGAGCTCCACGGGCATCCTGATGTTGCCGGCATTGCTGAAGACCCTCAGCTTGGATATGCCGGCGTCTACCGGTAGCCTTGACGTCTCAGACTGGACGTCGGCCGTGGCGTCGATCAGGCGTAGTGGGTCTTCCGCCTCTTGGTGAGACCGCGTCAAGGGGGGATTCACCGATTTTTCCATTGTTTAAGTAACTTTCCCCCACTCTTGAGAGCGAGAGGGTCCGGCACCCCGGCGGCGGTGAATGCTCTCTCGCGCGCGAGACACCCGTCGCAATGCCAGCAGTGATGACCCCCGCTTCCATGGCAGCTCCAGGTCAAGTCGAGCGGAACCCGCAGGGACGCGGCCAGTCTGATGACCTCGGGCTTCGACCTGTCCTTCAGCGGCCGCGATATCGCGATTTCACTCCTTCTGAGTATGGGTGAGGCAGCCCTGAATGACCTTTCGAGGTCCCCGAAGAAGATGGAGCCGACGTCCTCGAAGACCCTCTCGTCATCTCTGTTGTGACCTCCCACGATCAGCGAGGCTCCCACTTCCTCGGCGTACGACGCAGCGAACGAGTAGAAGATGCTGTTCCGAAGTGGAATGTAAGTAGGTGGCAGTCCGCCGAACTCCGATCCGGCGATGTCGCCTGCCTCCTTCAGGTCGGGAAGCCTGACGAACCGGTGCTCCCGGACCCCGGCGCTGGCCGCGATTTCCCTGGCCGCCCGGAGTTCCTGTCTCGCTATGCCGTGGTATTCGAAGGTGATGGCCCTCACGCTGTTCGAAGCCTTGGTGACGTAAAGGGCAGTTGCGGAATCTATCCCGCCGGAAAGAAGCACTATCGCTTCCTTCGTCTGCTGGTGGCACCGTCCTGGTGCAGTTTCGCTAGGATGTGGCTCCCCTTGTTCAGCCCCTCGTAGACATAGACCCCTAAGGCTGTGACATTCGCAGGCATCCTCGGGGCTATCCTTCCCAGGACCTCTCTGGCCAGGTTCTCCACCGACGCCTCCCCCTTCAGGGTGACAGTCGTCGCCTTGGGGGCTTTGATGGCGAACTCCCCGTGGACCGTCTCGAACTTCAGGGTTACGCTCTTCGGGTCGACGGCGGTCACATACTTCTCGTTGATGAACAGCTTGTGGTCAAGGCTCCTTACCGCCTCCCTCACAGCCTGCTTGGCAATTCCGAAGTCCACCACCATCCCGTCGATGGGGCGCCCGACGATCTCGACCAGGACGCTCGAGGTGTGCCCGTGCATCACCGAACACTTCTCTGTCTTCGGGAGGATGTGGGCGTAGTCGAAATTGAAAGAGTGGTCGTCCAGGAATATGGTCTGAAGCCCTCCCTCATCGCCTAGCCCCAGAATCCGGACGCCGTGGTCGAAGGCATCGCTCCTCAGCGACTCCCTCTCGACCAGTATCACCTTCCTGCGCGACCTGGAGAGCGCCCGCCTATCCGCCTCCCTGAACCCGCGTTCCACGAAAACGAAGACGCCATTGACAGCGAAGTCGGCCTCCAGCCCCTTGGCGCCCGGGACCTGCACGTTCTCCTTGTATCGTATGTTCAGCGATTCCAGCAGGCCTGCTACCAGCTGATGCGTGCTCGTGGCCCTGAAGCCCTCCTTCGTCCTATACGCCCTTTCGTAGGCTCCTTCGTCCAGCCTCTTGAGCCTCGGCGCGAGCTTGGCCAGCAGCTGTTCGCTCATGTGCTAGAGGCGACAGAATGGTTCTGTTTATAGTGTTCGAGTGGAAATCAAAGAGATTGGTGCGGCATGCGGGGGCACCGGCAGGACAGCCTCCTAGCAGCTGTGAGAATGTCTAGCTTGACTCGCCGGAGCAACTCGAGCGAATTGTATCCGACAGTCACCGCCCCCTGGGGGAGGGGCTTCTTGAGGGGACCGGTTCGTTTGACGACGGATCTCATGAAGCTCAGGTCTTGAAGACCTGTGATTCCTTTCCAATGCTCTCTGCAAGCGTCCTCGTCGTCCTGGAGATGAATCATCATCCTAATCCTAATGCGGTCTTCCTCAATTCTCATCGACCTTAGATACCTCAGGAAGATCGAAGTCATTTGGGGGTCGGAGTTCACAAATTCGACCCGCCTGTCCCGCTCTCTCTTGCTGCCCTCGCACCAGTACAGAAGGGCTCCCGCCGAGTTCAGGTCCATACAAATGCACGCGGCATGACTATTTAACTCCCGTATCGGCTCGAGTTCGTACTGATTCAGTTTATACACGAGCGGCGTGTGGCCGCAAGCCGTGCGGCCTTGATCCAGTGGTTAGGATAGTGGCTTCCCATTCTTCAAGAGAAAAGAGCCACTCGCCCGGGTCCGAAAGAAGGTCCCTCAGGGGCCCAGCCGAGAATCCCGGAGGCCGCACTTAACGCTTCGGGGACGAAACCCCACCGGGGTTGGTGCGCCTGGGGTGGGCGGGGATGGTTCCCCGCCTCAGGCAATTTTCATGACACTCCTCCCGCGCTAATGCCCTCACATTCGGATTCCTCTCAGGGGATGGTGTGGCTAGGGGACGCGGGGCTCGACGGGTTACCTGCCCCGAGGGCGTTCGATACCCGGGCCTTCCGTCGAATCCGAATACCACTGTGACATTAACACGACATTTGTCCGTTAGGATACTACTGTTGAGCCGGCAGTGTAGCGTTTCTGCACGAGCTCAAACTCACTTCCGAAACGAGAGGCCGATATGTTTATCTGGCGTAACCATAGTTACATTCGAGGGTGTTAGATACGGCGGATGAAGTCATAGTCTTTGCGGACAAAGATTTGGAAGAGAATTTAGTCAGCAAGCTCCGGTCGTCCGATATTGAGTTTGACGCAAAGCCCCCGGTAGGCACAACTTTGAGGATTATTGCGAAAAGAGAAGCAAAGCGCTTCTTTGAGGCCGTCTTGGAATGGTGGCTGGACAACAGACAAAGGAACGTGGCCGTGACGATGCGCATGTCAAGCGGTGAAGTCTTTGAACTCAAGGATTCGATTATCTCCGAGGTCAGGGAGAAAATCGAAAGGCTACCCTTGGGCATCGATAAGCTGTAGCCTCCAATCCCCCGCGATTGAATCGGGTACACTAGGTTGCCGATTCCGCTGTGTGGCTACTCCCGGATGGTTTCGAGCTTCGAGAGCGCCGTCCACAGGCCCACGCGTGTGTAAGAGGGAATGTTGGGATTCTCCGAGAGTTGCTCCAGCATGCTGACTGCATTCGCTGCCCTTACCGTTGCATCCTGTTTGACCTCTTTCAGGGTTGCGATGGAGTTCCCAATCACCTTTCTCGCGTCCGGAGGTGTCAGGTTCGAGCCTGCAAGCTGCTGGAGTACCGCAACAGCATCAGACAGCCTTTCGTCGTTTTCCCTCCGTCTTTCTGCTTTCGTCTTCAACGGTCTTTCCCGTTCGCCGAGTGGTTTCTGCCGGTAATCAGGGTTCTGCCACTCCCTTCGACCTTCTTCGGGCAACCCAGAAGAACACCGGTATCGCGGCGAGCTCGGCGATTATGCCGAAAGCGACGACCGACACGAGGCTAACGGCGTAAAGCAGCCCTATGATCACGCTCCCAAAGAACAGGGATATGCCGTAGCCCGCCGTGAAGATTCCATACGCAGAAGTGCGCCGTTCTCTCGGCACCATGGTCGCGACCGCAGCCGGGATGAGGGACTCTTGGACGCCGGTTCCAAGCCCCCACAGAGCGATCCCCACGAGTGAGAATCCGAACCCACCGAGCCAGACGAGCGGGATGGCGGCCGCGGAGGCCAGGGTCAACGGGACGAGGACGGTCATGCCTATCCTATCGAAGACACGACCAAATAGCAATGAGCCTCCTCCGCTCACTCCCATGGCTATAGCATAGAACACAGGGATAAGGGGGGCCGACACAATTCCGGTTGCCTTGAGGTGATATGCCAGCAGGAGCCAGCTGCCCATGCCTGCACCGACAAGGACCGCCCCTGACAGGTACACCCAGTAGATGCGAGGGAGCCCTCCCGGATTCAAATCCGGCGGGCTGACCTCCAGGTTCTCGGGGTGCGGGTAGGTGCGCCTGGCAAGCGCCAGAAGGGAGAGCATGATGGCCGCGGGTATCGCCAGATACATGAACGCCGTCCGATAATCGCCAATGGCGGCGCTCCCTGAGACCAAGACGGCAGCTATCGCCAGGGGGCCGAGCAGGGCACCCGACTGGTCCAACGCCTCGTGTACGCCGAACGCCCAGCCGTAGCCCATCTCCTTCGCAGCGTGAGAAAGCATGACGTCCCGGGGCGGATTACGGATCGCCTTTCCCATCCTCTCCTGAATCACGAGCCACGCGGCAATCGGCCAGTTCCCTGCGAAGGCCAGGAGAGGGACGGCGACCATCTGAACCACGTAGCCGAAGATTGTTATCGGCCAGAACTTCTTTGAAGTGTCTGCGAGACGCCCCGAAAAGGGGCGCAGCCCGTATCCTATCAGTTCCCCGACGCCCGAGATTATGGAGACCGCAGTCCCGCCGAGGCCGAAGAGGCCCAAATACGGCCCGAGGATGGAGCGCGAGCCTTCATAGGTGAAGTCGGCGAAGAGGCTCATGATTCCGACCATTAGGACGAATCTGGTCGCGGCCCTCCTCAGCCGGAGGCTGGTGGGAGCGCCGTCCGTCCCCTGGTTTCCAGTCATCGTCGTTTCCCCGGCGGGCTTGGTTCCCCGGTCATCCATGGGTGACCCACCTGACCCACCTCTTCTGGCGCTTCTTCTCGGCACGCTCCAGGAACTTCGTGAATCCGCGGTCGCTTTCCCGCTCGGGGCCCGTCGCCCTGTCGAGCGCTGGGTATTTCGAATCCAGGATCGAGTCCTTCGACAGCACAATTATCCTGGAGAAGAGCCCCGGCGCTTCCTTGCTTGGCCACCGGATGGTCAGGACCCCACCTGCCTTCACATGACTGCAGGCCCTTTCTGCGATTGCACGATGAAGAAGATTCTCACCCTGTCCCTCCGGGCTTCCCTCCACCTTGACCTCGGCCCCGGGCACACGGTCCAACTCCTTCAGAACAAACTGAACGAGGCGCGCAAGGACGTGCTCGGGAAGGTCGCGCCCCAGGCTCCGGGCTTCCACATGATTGTGCCCCTCTGGCAGTTCCGGAATCTCTGTGTACCTGACGACCCGCCAAGAGCTTTCCCTCTCCGCCCTGTCGCTGAAATTCGCGATTAGATATGACGGGTCCCCGGCGCCAGGCCAGCCAGAGCCTGAACGCGTCTTCCTCGGCCAGGCGTTGAGCCTTATCATGTCTGCCAAAGACTTCGCCCTTGTCTGGAAGGAAGCGGCCAGCTCAGATTCCTTCGAATCGACGCGGTCACTGCGCCGCTGGCTCGTTCTATCTTCAACCTTCGTGGCTACCACCCTATTCGACCTCTTCTGCCTATTCCCCGGGCAACGTCCTGCAGGGTTCTCCGCACAACCGGTGGGACGTCGGGCAACCCCTTCGATACATCGACCCACGCCGAGTCAATAGCTTCTGCGGTGGGGCGGGGTTCTGCAGACCCTCTGATTGCCCCATGGTAGGTCACAATCAGGTAATGTATCGGCGGTGAGCCATTGTGAAAGTCGTCGTAGACCCCGACCAGGCCGTCAAGGTCAACTTCGACTTGGAGCTCCTCTCGGACCTCCCTCCTGGCCGCATCGCTCACCGTTTCAGCTCGCTTAACGTACCCCTGCGGGAGGACCCACATTCCGTTGTACGGCTCCTCCTGTTCCTTGATCAGGAGTATCCTCTTGCCGCGCATAATCGCTACCGACGCCAATACCCTGATTCCCTCGTCAAAGCTTTCCCTTCTCGTCATGCTGGCTTCCGCGCCCAGTGATGCTGCCCCGTCTGCTTCTTGGCGGCGTCCGCGGCTCTCCTTTCCATCTCGCCATATATGTAACGCTCATCTTCCCACTCCAGGTAGATCATCTCCTTCCGAATGCTAGAGGTGACTGCAGCCTTTGCTGCCTTCTTCCACGCCTCCGTCTTCTTGCTCCCGCCCGTCGGAGGGGGCTCGAAATCCGACAGGGCGCCGTCGATTTTCTCGTGGGCGCTCACCCATGTGAGCGGAAGGTGGCTGAGCGAAGAATGTAGCAGTTCGACCGCAATTGCTTCGAGAAACACCTCTGCAGGCGCGGGCGATCCTGCCAAGGTCCTCTCGCCCACCACCGAAAAATAGGCCACTTCGACGGTATCCCCCGACCTCAGGTCATGTGGAAGCGTTCCCGCCGCGAGGAACAGAGGGTAGGTCTTCCCTTCCTCCCTTTCGAGAATCAACATCGCAACCAGGCCTGAGGACTCCCTCAGCTTCTGGGCACGAACAGCCTTCGCCCACATGACGTCGAAGAAACCCGCTTTTTTGAAGCTAAACCTGGCTGGCCCCAGGCTCCGCAGCCCTTCCTTCTCCAGCGCGTACCGGACGCCGCCAATCACTGCGATGTCTCTGGTGACGTAGGGGTCCCAGAGTATGCTGATCCCCTTGGAGGCCAAATCTCCTAGCGCGTGCATTTCTTCCAAGTTGACGCGATTAGCGAACTTTAGGTAGAACTTCACCCCCTGTGGTCCCCCCGGAAGCCGGAGCATCTGGGCCCCCACTCGCAGTGCGCTTGTGAGGTCGACGAATCCGAATACCAGCGGCCGGGCCGCTTTGGAAGCGAGAGACGCGATTTCCTGGGCTGACAATGGCAATCACTTGACGAAAAGGTAGGTGTTCTGGAGTTCGCTGACTTTGGCATCGTTCCAAGAATCCCACTCGTCGCGGGGGACCGCTTCTGCCCCCCGCAACTCCGCAATCTGCTTCTTCAGCGACCTGTTGAGCGCCAGGTGCACCGTCAGGCCGACTGCGATTTCCTTGTTCTCCTGAAAGCATTCGAACATCTTGAACTTCAGGGACGAATGCTTCGCGCCGACTGCGAACCTCTCGGCCGTTGTCAACTCTCTCGCTGTATTCTCTTCAGGAGCCCCGTACTCGAGGAGCAGGGCGATGGCATCCGCCTTCTCGCGTTGGGTAAGAGTGCCGATCTTCTCTCTGAGGAACGTCTCCAGCTTCTCCCAGTAGTCTCCCGCAAACGAGACCTCGAAGCTGACAGCATCCTCCTCAACGACTTTGCTTTCGATGCCAACTGGCGGACCGCTTGCAGCGCCCTCGGTTCCCTTAAGCACCCTCCGCCAACGCGCCTTGATCATACAGGCCCGCCTGCGCTCTCCACGATCTGTCTGAGCTCCCTGTTCTGGTCCATCAGGCCTCTCAGAAGTTCGTTGTCCCTCTGGCACTGACTGTACCGTTTTCTCAGGCGTTCGTACTCTTTCGCGGTAATGTCGAACCAGTGGGACCAGTAACGTTCCATGCCTCTTTCTATGGCGGCCTGAACCGCAAGCCCTTCATTCGATGCGGAACCGTCGACGTGGTTCTGGAGTAACGAGTAGGTCTCCATTCCGACTCTGACGTTCAAACGTACCTCTTGGACTTTGACCATGGCTCTCTCAGCCCTTGAATGTAACCGCCATTACATCTGGTTTTATTGCTTTCGTGTACGATGGCTGCCACGTTGCACTTCGAAGTTGCGACGACACTTACATATGGATACGTAGCTGGCCCCGAACCGGGCGGGGTGCGGAAAGTGAAGGTCCTCCTAATTTCGGATGTCCACTCGAACCTTCCTGCGCTGGATGCTGTCCTCGGCGAGGCCAGGTGGGGCGACGTGCTATTCATGGGCGACGCGGTCGACTACGGGCCGTTCCCCTTTGAAGTCTATTCCAGGCTGAAGCGGATAAGGGCCAAGAGGGTACTGGGCAACCATGACGTAGCCGCGGCATCCGGACTCGACTGCCGGAGCAGTCCACGCACGCATGAAGCCGCTGTAAGGACGAGGGAGAGGATTACGTTCCAGAGGATGCCGAGGAGGGCGCTGCAGGCGCTGGGCAAGGCGGAAAAGATCCTCGACCTCGCGTACGGCGACCTCAGGGTGAGGGCCCTGCATGCCTCTCCGGACGACGAGCTCTACAGGTACATTACCAAGGAAGAGGCTGCCAGGCTAGAGGTCAGAGGGACTGACCTTCTGCTTCTGGGACACACCCACATGCCCTATGAAATCAAGGATGGGAGCCGATGGATTGTCAACCCGGGGAGCGTCGGGTTGCCAAAGGATGGGGATCCGAGAGCCTCGTATGCCGTTCTTGACACGTCTAGCAGGGAAGCCATTTTCGGAAGAGCCGAATACGACGTGGAGCAGGTGGTCGCAAAACTGCATGAGCTGATCGGGGACGAGGTTCAGATTTACGAACTCCTCGCAAAGACCCTACGCACGGGCAGTTAGGCTACGGTTTCGAACTGTTGAGGACCTTCAAGCCCAACGTTGACCGCGAGGATTCTCGGACTTTCGGTGCCTGATACGCTTAAATCACGTCGAAGGCGTTTCACCTTCGTTCATGAGCGGGTCGGAGGCAAACAAGTGGATCATCGTCGCCTACGACCTCCCGAACGAACCTTCGAAGTTGAGAGTTAGGGCTTGGAGGAACTTCAAGAAGCTCGGGGCCGTCTACCCGCCGGTGTCCCTCTGTTTGCTCCCCAACACACCACAGGTCAGGAGGGATATCGAACAGTTCAGGTCGGTTTTCAGGAAGCATGGCACCATCCTAGTTATGGATGCCAATGCTCTGGAAGGGCAGGATGAAGACGTGCTCTCAAAGATGTTCCAGGAGGACAGACGGAAGCAGTACGAAGAAATCTACGAGGAGTGCCAGGAATTTCTGGATGAAGTCAACGAGAACCTGCGGAACAAGAAGCTCACATATGAGGAGACCGATGAGCTGGAACAGACCCTCGAGGCTCTCGAGAGATGGTATGGAAGCGTGAGAGAGAAGGGGTACGGGCGCGACGAGGACGCCTCCAAAATCGAGAAAATCGTCGCGAGGTGCAAAAGGGCGCTCGCCAGCTTCGCCGAAAAGGCCCAGCCGGTGGGAATCAACAAGTAACTTACGATTTATCCCATCGCCTGCCAGATGAGATGTAACAATAGTTACATTTAATTACGGAGAATCAGCGGGCATGGAAACTCCCCATGCATACCGCAGGAGCCTGTCAAGTCGCGTCTCTCGTTGCAACAATTCCCTCAGTAATCACTGACGCCCACCGGGGCAATCGGGGAACGTCGTAGAAGCCAAACCATAGTGAGTCGATGCAGGATTGGCAGACCAGCTTACCCTTCAGACCATAAACGTAATCCAGGTGGGGACTGTCCTCCTCCTGTCACCGCTGATAGCAGGTATAATCAACAGGCTGAAAGCGATCATAGAATCGAAGCACGGCCCGCCTCTACTTCAGCCATACCACGACCTTGCGAAGCTCTTCCGCAAGGAGGTAGTCGTTCCAGAAAGAGCCTCTGCCTTCTTCGTCGTCGCCCCCTTCCTGTCTTTCACGGCCTACATCGTGATCGCGTTGGTCGTTCCCATCGTCACGCCATATCCTCTGCCATACGGCATCCTGCTCGACCTGCTCGGAGGGGCGCTGATGTTCGGCCTCGCCGGCATCGTGGGGATAATAGCGGCCATAGACGCCCACACAAACTACACAGCCCTCGGAGCGAGCAGGAGTGCATCGTTCTCGGCCCTTGCCGAACCGACCTTGATCATGGTCTTCTTCGGGGTGGCGCTGATCACAGGGACCAACAACCCCTACGTTACCAACAACCTCCTGGCCACCTCGTCGGCCTGGTATCTCTCTGCAACTCACATCCTCGTGGTTGCATCCTTCTTCATGCTCCTCCTTGTGGAGACCGGACGCCTTCCGGTGGAGAGTTCCGGCCTGATGGAGCTGGGGATGCTTGACGACGCCAAGGTGATGGAGCATTCGGGGAGGTTGCTGGCGATTTCGAGGTGGGGCGGCTACATGAAGCAGTTCATGCTCATGTCGGTGTTCATGAACGTGTTCCTGGTCCCGTGGTGGATGTCTGGCGACGTTTCTGTGGCCGGGGCCCTGTATTCCGTGGGGACGCTCTTCATCAAGCTTCTCGGTCTGGCAGCGGCGGTGGTGATAACTGAGGAGACGTTCGCCAAGCTGCGTCTGTTCAAGATTCTCGACTTCCTTGCCATTTCGTTCAGCCTGGGCCTTCTCTCGATCGTCGCCTTCTTCCTGGTCGGAGGTGGGCCGGCGCCATGATTCTTCCTTCCTCTCTCCTAGCCGAACTCGTGGGGCTGCTCGGCATACTTGTGATCCTCTCTGCCCTGTACCTGCAGAGCCAGACATTCGTAGACCCGACGATACGGGCTGCAGCCGCTCAATCTCTGATCCTTGCGGCCCTTTTCGTGGTCCTGTTCCTCCAGTCCGGGAACGCGGACCTGCTCTACCTCGCGGCGATCACGGCCGGAATAAGGGGGGTCCTCATCCCCGTGGTCATGCTCTACCAGGTCCGCCGCTTCAAGCACAGCCTGAGGGAGAGCGGGACCGGCCAGAGGGTCCCCTCGCTGGTGATCGTGGGCGTGATAATGGTCATCGCGGGGTACGCCCTCTTCAAGACGGCGCTGCTCCCGACGCTATCTAACCCTTCGGTTTCGGTGCCCTTCGTCCTGGTGCTTCTCAGCTTCCTCCTGATCGTGACGAGGAGAAACGCGCTGACGCAGATGACGGGTTTCCTGGAAGAGGAGAACGCGGTGCTCTACGCCGGCGCCCTGATTGCGCCTTCGATTCCCCTGCTGATCGAATTCGCCGTGGTCCTTGACATTCTGGGCGTGGTCCTCGTCGGCGTCATTCTCTCGGCGACCAGAGACGTACTCAGGACGCTCGAATCGCCCGAACTGGAGCAGTTGACCGGGTGAGAGTGGTGGACCAGACCCTCCTGTTCGTTGGCCTGCTGGCGGCCCCAGCCGCTGGCGCAGCCGTCTCCCTCCTGCCCCGGGACGGAGTGGAGTTCATCGCATCGCTGGCATCTTCCGCAGCCGCTGTCGTAATCTCGCTCTTCATCTTCGGTTCCGGGGCCACAGGGGCGTACGGTCCCTTCTACTCTGACGGTCTCTCCAGGATAATGGCGATTACCATATCGTCGGTCTTCTTCACTTCGGTGGCTTACTCCTCCTTCTACGTGAAGAGGATCAAGGAGCCTCTCGTCCGGTTCAGGTGGTACTACTCCCTCCTCGACCTGTTCGCCTTCACGATGCTCCTGGCCACGACTGTAGACGACCTGGGGTTCGTGTGGATAGCGATTGAGGCCACGACCGTGACGAGCGCTCTCCTCGTTGCCCTGGAGCGGGAGAGGACCAGCGTCGAGGCAGCCTGGCGCTATACCCTGATTGTTTCCGCCGGGCTCGTCTCCTCCCTCCTCTCCGTAATCTTCGTCTACTTTTCGCAGGGGACACTCCTGATTTCAGACCTCACAGGTGGGCAAATCAGGGCAGGGCTCCTGATGCCGCTGGCCGTAGGTTTCGCTCTGGTGGGTTACGGTACCAAGGCGGGAATCGCCCCCATGCACGCATGGCTGCCTGACGCACACAGCGAAGCCCCATCACCCGTGAGCGCCATGTTCTCCGGAATCCTCCTCCCCACGTCGATCTACGCGCTGGTGCGGACGTTCAACCTGCTACAGGGCTCGGCCTCGTTCGAAGCGATGAAAAATCTGCTGATTGGGTTCGGAATCTTCACGGCGCTGCTGGCCGCGATAATCATGGGGCACCAGAGGAACTACAAGAGGATGCTGGCATATTCCAGCATGGAGAACATGGGCATCATCCTAGTGGGGTTTGCCCTTGGCGGCATCGGGGCGATCGGGGCTGCGGTCCAGATAGTGGCTCACGCTTTCGCGAAGTCTTCCGCCTTCTACGGCGCAGGCAACATCCTGGTCGCCTTCGAAAGCAAGAGCATGGCCAAAGTCCAGGGGGTGGCCGCCAGGCTGAAGTTCAGCGGGCATCTGTTCGCGCTGTCCTGCCTCGCCGTGACTGGCGCCCCGCCGTTCGGGGTCTTCGTGGGCGAATTCATGATCGTTTCGCAGGCGATGAGCGCGGGCAACCTTGCGCTCGCCCTTCTGCTCGCAGTTGTCTATACCTACGGGTTCATCGGGCTCAACAGACAGTCGGTACGGATGATATTCGGCCAGAGCAATCCGGATCCGGAATCGGGCGGGGAGCCCTCCGGGCCTTCACCGGGGACGCTCCCTCGTAGCGAGAACTGGGTATCCGTGGCCATCCCCTTCGCCAACCTGGCAGTCGCCCTCATCATCGGCGTATACATGAGCCCGCTGTTGCTTCAGGCGGCCCAAGGGCTCGGACATTGAGAGGTGGGTCGTGAAGCTTGGATTCCAGCCGCGTAGAGAGACGGAACGTGGAGAGCCTAGGAGATGCCATCCAGCTTTCGTCCGTCTTCAGAGCCGGGGGTCAAACGCACGCTCTGCTTTCCGACATGGGAGCCCACAAGACGGTCCTCAGCGAACTGCCGCCGACGCTCGGCGAGGAGTTCGGCCCCCTCCTGAAGGGAGGCGAGGCCCCCGCAGGGACCCCCCTCGAGCTCGATGTCGGGGGCAAGGTCGAGGGCTACGGGGTGTTCGAGTTCCCGTACGGGCCCGTCAGCTGGGGGGTCCCGGAAGCAGGCGGGTTCAAGCTGGTGACCTACGGCGAGCGGGTCGTCAAGGTAATCCCTCAGGTCAACTTCAAGAAGCGCGGGGTCGAGCGCTCAGTGGTCGGGCGCACCCCCCAAGACGCCCTCCTTATCATTGAAAGGTCGGCAGGCAACTTCTCGGCGTCCTACTCCACCTGCTTTCTGACTGCGGTGGAGGACTATCTGGGCTTGGAGGTTCCCTTGAAGGCAAGGTGGACGAGGGCCGCCGCCATCGAACTTGAGCGCATCTGCAACCACCTCTATGTGTTCGGCCGCCTGGCCGAAGCCGCATCCCAGAACGTGGCCGCATCCCAGGCGAGCGCACTGAGGGAGAGGGTCCTGAGGCTGAACTCCAAGCGCTTCGGCCACAGATACCTCTTCGGCTTCAACGCCGTCGGGGGTGTACTTCCCGACCTGTCAAGGGAGGAGCGCAAGGAACTGTCGACCGCCGTGAGGCTGATTGCGAGGGAGTTCTCCGAACTTGTGGCGTACTTCCTTTCTTCGCGAATCTTCCTCGACAGGCTCCAGGGCACCGCCAGGCTGGAAAGGGACGACGCGCTGAGCCTGGGCGCTGTGGGACCGGCTGCCCGCGGGTCCGGTCTCCTGTGGGACGACAGGCTGACCTACCCCATCGACCCTTACGAGGACATCTACGTCAACGTCGAGACCGACGCTGGAGAGGACACGATGGCCAGGACCATGGTGAGGGTGCGCGAAATAGAGTCCAGCACCATCGTCCTGAGGGAAATCCTCGATAGGATGCCTGGAGACGGAGTGAAATCGAAAAATCGTTCCAAGCACCAGCGCGACGGCGACGTCCCGGACGACCTCGCCTTATGCCGGATCGAGAGCCCCAGCGGTGACCTGATCCAGGTGGTCCAGCTCGACATGCAGGGGAGGGTCAGCAACCTTCACGTCAGGCCCGCGTCCCTGGTGAACTGGCTCCCGTTCGCGAGGAGCATGGAGAACAACGTCTTCACGGACTTCCAGTTCGCCTTCGAAAGCTTCGGCCTCTCCTACGCCGATTCAGACAGGTGATGGTCGAAGATGCCAAAAATCTGGGTCCTCCGCGGGTTGAAGAAAGGGGTACTCACGGGCAGATTTCCGAGGACGAAGCCGACCTCCGAGGAGATACCGGAACACGCCCTGCCGCCCGTGCCCACCCCTCAAGCGGACTGGTCTGCCGGTGAGAGGGAGTGCCCGACGGATGCCATCCGGTCAGAAGAGAAGATCATAGACATGGGGCTCTGCGTCTACTGCCGACGGTGCTCCTCCGCAGGATTCTCCTTCGATGAGAGCGCGGAGGAGAGGTTCCGGGCCCTGCAGGCCAGCGTGACGGCCCACGGGAAGGCAGGCAAGCCAATCTTCGGGAGGTCTCTGCATGTCATGATGATCGATGTCGGGTCGTGCAACGCCTGCAACCTTGAGGTGCTGAACCTCTCGAACCCGTACTACGACCTGACCAGGCTTGGAATCTCCTTCACGAACTCCCCCAAACATGCGGACGCCCTGATAGTCGTGGGCGCCCTGAATAGGGCGATGGTGGATGTCCTCGGGAGGACGTATGAAAGCATGCCAGAACCGAAGCTTGTCGTCTCCGTGGGCGCCTGCGCCATCAGCGGTGGTGTATTCAGGGGGGCCGAGGGCTTCGCTTCGCCAGTCCAGGACGTGATTCCCGTAGATGTTACCGTCCCAGGCTGCCCGCCCTCGCCCGTGCAGATCATTGAGGGGTTGCTGCTTGCGACTGGCAGGCTGAAGAAGGAGACCGCGCCATGACCCCCGGCGACCTGCTCCCTGGGCTCCTCTTCGGAACCCTTGTCACGTTGGGCGTCGGAGTCGCCCTCGGTCTGGCCTCCAAGAAGGCGGCGTACCTGCTGGGGGTTATTGGCTCTGCGCTGGGTGCTGTCCTCTCCCTCATTACTCTGGTCTACGGGGGAACCGCCTCGATAGACCTCTGGCATTTCACCCCGACGAGCTCCGCACAGCTCCAGCTCTCCCAGTCCAACTCCTACTTCCTCCTCATCTCCTCACTGGTCTGGCTCGGGACCTGTCTCTACTCGGTGAGCTACGATGACGACTATCCACGTTCACTCTCGTCGCTCCTGCTGCTGACCATCCTCTCGATGGTCTTCGTGCTCGTTAGCGGCGACGCCATCACGTTCCTTATGGGGTGGGAGTCGATGACGATTTCTTCTTTCTTCATGATCCTCGAGGGGAAGGGGGAAAGGGAGGGGGTCAGAAACGCGGCGTACCTCTTCCTCGCCTTTGGGGAGGGCAGCAGCGTATTCATCATGCTCGCCTTCTCCGGGCTCTTCTCTTCGGTCGGGACTTTCGACTTCCTCGGACCGGCCGCGGCCAGGGTGGTCAGCCCGCTGGGTTCCTGGATCTTCGTTACCGCGCTGGTCGGGTTCGGCCTGAAGATGGGGCTCGCCCCCTTTCACATGAGCGAATGGCTTCCGATAGCGCACTCGAGTGCGCCATCCAACGCGTCCGCCCTCCTGTCAGCCACCCTGACGTTGATGGGGGTCTACGGAATCATGAACATTGTTTCGCACCTCGGACAGTATGAGCTGTGGTGGGGATGGCTTGCTCTAGCTGTTGGCGGGGTTTCGGCCCTCCTCGGCGCTCTCTTCAGCTCCGTCTCGGAACACTCGAAGGGCCTGCCGGCTTACAGCACCATCGAAAACAACGGAATGATAGTCGTCGCAATTGGTTCATACATGGTAGCGTCCTACTACAATCTCGCTCTCCTTGCCGACTTCGCACTCGTCGCCGCGCTTTTCCACGCGTTCTCTCATTCGATTTCGAAGGGGTCCCTGTTCTTGGTCAACGGGTGGGTCAGCAAGATCAAGGGGAGCTTCGACCTGGGGAGCCCCAATCCGCTGCCCGCCGGCGGCAGGTCTCTTGGAATCGCTGGGATCTTCACTGTGCTGTCGCTGGCCGCGGTACCTCCCCTTGCAGGCTTCGTTTCTGAATGGATGATCCTGGAGGTGCTCTTCCAATCCTTCAGGTTCGGAGACCTGACGAGCCAGATAGTCGGGACGTTGGTGGGCGCCGTGGTCGCCCTTGCCGCGGGGATAATCGTCGTGTCGATGACGAAGGTTTTCGGATTCGGGATCCTGTGGCCAAGGAAGTCTGGAACGGCACAGGGGACGGGTGGCATTCGCGACGGGCTCTCGGTGAGGGGGAGCTTTGCATACTTCTTCACGTTAATCGCAGGGGTCGGCGTCGCCGCGCCGGGGGTGTTCCTGCTGGCCTCCAATGCCGCGTCCCAGACTCTGGGGGCAAACCCGTTCGACATGTTTGTCACCGGGTTGCTTGGCGTTCCTTCGCCCTTCGTGATTCTCTCAGGCAGCCCGTTCGGGGGCTTCTCCCCCACCTTCACCGCGGTGGCGTTCCTCCTCATCCTTCTGGTCGTTCTGCTGAGCGCGGGGGCGATTGGCATCCGCCCTCTCCGCCTGGGACTCCGCATCAGGCGAACCCAGGGCTGGTCCGCAGGGAGAGCCCAGCCGGACGACGCGACGGAGCTCTACAACTCATTCGGCTACAGCACCCCCATCAGGATAATGCTGAGGTTCCTCTTCAGAACGAAGGAGAGCGTTGTAAAGGTCGGACCCGTGCAGCGGACGGTAGTCCGGTCCCCCGACGAATATGTCGTGGACCTGGAGGTCCTGGACGTGTTCAAGAAATTCTACGACGTCCTCGCGAAGTGGACCCTCTGGTTGTCTGCTTACACAAGCAGGAAGGTGATGCCGGGAAAGCTCGGGCTCTACCTAATCTACATCATGGCGGCCTTCATCTTCGTCCTGATCTACATCCTGCTCACGGCGGGCTGACCCGCTCAGGGGACGATCAGAAGAGGGAACTCCCGGGATTTCAGAAAGTACGAGGACACTGTCCCGAGGAGTTTCTCCGAAGCGGAGTGCTGAAGCGTCCCGAGGACAACAAGGTCAGGCTTCAATCGCCCTGCCAACTCCAGCAGCTTCTCGCCGGGGTTCCCCGCTTCGAGGTGCACGGCGATTTCCACGAGGTTCTTCTTTACTGTCCGTTCGGCGTTCATCAGGGTCTCCCTTCCTGTCCGCCTCAGGGACTCCATCAGTTCGTCTGGAATCGGGTCGGGGACCCCGCCCGGCTTCTGGACGACGTATCCGACGTGGATCTCTGAGCCCTCGGTCTGCGAGGCTATGGCGATTGCGAACTCCAGGGCACGCTCTGCCTGCGCGGAACCGTCGTACCCCACCAGGAATCTTCTGAGCACTTGCATCTCCCCCTTCAGGTCGCTCCAGCGTCCCGCCCCTGTCCCACGCCTCGCAGAGCCGACCGCATCTGCCCTGCCGGGCCAGGTCCTTCTTGTATAAGGCCTCCTAACAGTTCCTTCACCGATTGAATCTGCCTGAGGGTTCGATTGAGTTCCTCTACGGCCACGTTCACCTCCTCGCTGCTCCTTTGGTGCATGCGTGTCCCCTCCAGAACGGCGTCCCTGGCTGTTGTGATCGATGAATCGAGAAGACGCCCTACTTCGCGCCTCAGCCCGATTATCCCCCTGTCGAGCCTGACGACGAAGTAGTCGTACCTGATTCTCCCTGCGGTTCCGTCGAACGCCTCCTTGGCCTGCCCCATGAACCTCTTCTGGAGAGTGCCCTTCACGAGGAGCGTGGGCAGCAGGGCGGATAGCTCCCCCACGAACATTCCGCCTATTGGCGGAAGCCGGTCTGACAGGTAGTAGAACCTGTGCTCAGAGGTCAGACTCATACCCGGCAGGGGGAGCTCCGTCTTGATGCCGAAAAGCGTCGACACTTCGCGTCGCACGTCTCCGACCAACAAATCGACCTGGTGGCTGAAAGTGCTCACGAGCTCGCCGAATCTGACGGCTATCCTTTCGTCCTCCCTGGCAGTGAACTCGGAATACACCGCTCTCAACTCCTCTGAGAGTTTTTCCTCCAGCATGCTCGTCGTTTCCCGCACGTTCCTCTTCGACGTTAGCAGTTCATTGGCGTAGGCTTCCAGTTTGGCGAGGAACCCAGCTTCGCGTTCTTTCTCTAAGCTCTCAAGGTCTTCGTCAAGCATCTGGACTATCTCTTTGGATTTCCCATCGAGAAGGTAGAAGATTTCGCGCTTCTTGATGTCCACTACCCGCAGGAAATCGTCCAACTGCTTCAGCGTCTCTTCAAGGCGATTCATTGGCATCTCGGCTGATTTGACCGCTATCTCCTGTGAAATGCGAAGGTCCTCGGCCGCCTTCAGGGCCTTCGCCACTGTCGAGGCGATCAGAATCTCCTGCTTTTCCCCGTGGAGGAGATTGTTCAGGACTTCCAAGAGCCCTGACATGCCGCTCCCCGCCAATTTGTGCGAGCTGGCTGCGCGATATCCCTCATTAGCCCACTTTGCAGAAACCGCATAGATCGGGAAGTCGTTGATGCCCAGCGCTGATCCGATCACATCTCTGCAGAAGCTGACCGCCTCTTTTAGGCTGGCCTCGTCCATGTAGTCCTTCTTGTTGAGCACGAAGATGAGCTTCTTTGCGTGTGGCCTTATTGCCTTCAGCAGGTCGAGCTCTGCCTGACCGATAGGAGGGTCCACGGCAAGGGTGAAGAGGCAGGCGTCGGCCCGCTCTAGGAACCGGTAGGTCGCCTGAGTGCCGCCAGCGAAGGTTGAGCCCACGCCGGGCGTGTCTATTATGGTGATGCCGCTCTTCAGGATTTCCGACGGGACCCTGATTTCCACCTCCTTTACCCCCTTCGCATTGCAGGGATTTCCCTTCTCTGTTACGTAATGGGGGAGCTCTGTGATTCCAACCTCTTTGGTGGTCCCGTTGACAAACGAGACCGTGGCCCTCGGCTGGTCGCCATACTTCAGAAGAGTGACCACAGAGGTCACGGGAACGACCCCGACCGGCAGGACTTCTGATTGCAGCAGAGCGTAGGTGACCGTCGATTTTCCCCTCTTGAAGAGGCCCAGGACAGCGAGGTAGAAGTCCTCGCTGACTAGCTTCTGCCGCAGCTCCTCCAGATATTCAAGGGTGGCCGCCTGGCTGCTGCCGGCCTTCGACCCCGCTATCCTACGGAGTACTTCCAGGCTTTCCTCGATTCTGGCAATCTGTGACGTCTTGCCCTGAGAGAGCATCAAGAGCTACATCCTTGTCTATGGTGTTCCGGTTGAACGAGCTGGCCGTGCCTTATGGACATATTAATGTAACTGTAGTTACACTGGCCAAGCCCTGCAGTACCAATCAGAAGCCCCCAATCCGTTGTCTCGCCCGCAGCTCCGAACTGAGAAGGGCGGTCAGGACCAAAATCAACGAGACGAGGACGCCCACCAGAAGAACGGGGTTGTAGGTGAAGACTACCGGCGTGAACATCGTCACCCCCGCCAAGGCCAGGACCCCAGCCGACGCGGAGTACATGGTCGTCGTGGCTGTGTGCTTCTTCAGGAGCGACCACGCCCTTTCGTACTCCCGGGGGTCGATTCCTCGGTTCCTGGCTTTCATGGGGAAGATGAGCTCCAGGAAGCTGGAGAGGTCGAAGGTCAGGAGAAAGATGGCGGCGGAACCCATCACAATCAGGTAATCGGTTCCCGGAAGCAGGACCGCCTGGGCACTGATGAAGTTCGCCCCAAGCCAGACCCAGGAAAGCCGGAGGGTGGTGCCATGCTTCGCCAGCAGAGCGAGGACGAAAACCAGGAGGTTCACGACGAGGGAGCCGAGCAGGGCAGCGCTGTACTGCAGCGCGTAGCCGACGAACCCTGTCCAGGCTGAAATGGCCAGGTAAGCCGCGAGCAGCAGCATTCCTGACAGGCTCAGCGCGTTTACTTTGCTCTCGCCCATACGATATTCGCCTGCCGCAGCGCCTGGCTGAGGGGCTTCTTCACGTTCCAGTCTATGACGACCGCATATTTCCGGAGCAGCGCGACCTTCGTGTCCCTCTCGAGCCTGGCAAGTCTCTCGGCTATTCTTTCGGCCCTCTCGTCCTTGCCTTCTCGGCTCTCGAATTCGAATGGCGAAGGGGAGACCACCATGACGGGGTAGCCCTTGTTGGAGATTTCGGCCGTGACCTCGTACGACTTGTCGTCCATCAGGGGCGTGACCAGTATTATCTGGGTCATCCTCGAGAAGAACAGCGAGAGGTACCCGGGGAGGTTCCCCATCTCCCAGATGTTACCGGGCTTGATCGTCACCATTCCAGTGAGGAGCCTGTCGAACTGTCTGCGCCCGAAGCCCGGACGTACCTTTTCGAGGCGGTCGCCGAGTGCGATCATCCCGACCCTGTTCCTGTCCCTAAGGAGGCGGTAGGCGATGACAGCCGCCGCCCTGGTCCCGTAGGTGACCGTCGACTCGGGAGGAACACCGAGGAGCGATGCTGAACGGATGTCGAGGACGATGATGGTGTCCCCGCCGAACTCCCCCATGAACTGGTTGCTGAGGAGTTCCGGAGAGCGTGAAGAGGCCTTCCAGTTTATCCTCCGCAGTGGGTCGCTGGGAGCGTAGGGCCTCAGCCCGTAGAACTGCATGCCGGTTCCGGGCTTCCGCGTGAGAATCTCTCCCGGCCAGTTGCGCGGGTTCCTAGGTTTGATCTGCACCTTGCTGACATACTGGACATCCGGATAGACCTTGACGTCGACGTACGATTCTATCGATTTCTCCTCCACCATGAGTCCCGAGACGTCGAGGCTTCTGATCCGGACCGGTCCCAGCCTGTAGATCCCGAAGGTCTCGGCCGAAACGGCGTAACTGGCCTCCACCTGCCCTCCGCTTTGGAGGGAGGTGATGATGTGATTCGTCCCATAAGCAAGGTGCAGGCCCTCCGGAATCATGTCGACCACTTCGAGAACGTCGGCATCTCGGCCGGAGTTGCCTATCCTCAGAGTGAATTCGGCTTGCTCGCCTTCATAGACTGTCTGCACTTTCGTCGTTCGTTCGACCTTGAAGTCCAGGTGGGGATCCTTGGCAAGCAGGCGGACCAAGGCCATGTAGAGGAGCACTGTGACGGACGCGGCTATCAGATAGGGGCTTCTTGACCCCGCCCCGAACAGCAGTAGGAAAATCGCGAACGCCCCAAGGAGGGCCATCGATCTGGAGATCGTTCAGTCCACCTTTGGCACCGGAACTTCCTGCAGGATCTTCTCCACGATGGAGGCGGTCTTGTCCCCCCTGAGCCACCCTTCAGGTTTCAGAATCAGCCTGTGACTGAGCGCCGGGACTGCCACCCGCTTCACGTCGTCGGGGATGACGTAACGCCTGGCGTTCATCCAGGCGTTCGCCTTGGCGAGTTTCGTTACGGCGAGGGAGCCGCGCGGGCTCGACCCTATCTCCACCTCAGTGTGGGACCTTGTGCCGCGCACTATCGCGACGATGTACTCTTCGATGGCGCGCTCGACATGGATTTCTTCAACTTCGGCCTGCATCGCGATGAGGGCATCGCGCGTAGAGACGACCTCAAGCCTGACCTCATCTGACCTTCTGCTGTTACGTCTCTCGATGATCTGTGTCTCTTCCTCGGCGCTGGGATACCCGACGTTCAGTTTGACGAGGAAGCGGTCGAGTTGCGCCTCCGGGAGAGGATAGGTCCCCTCGTACTCTATAGGGTTCTGGGTCGCAATCACGACGAATGGCTCCTGTAGCTTCTGAGT
>DAHVIE010000068.1:0-69777 GCA_027322035.1 Nitrososphaerota archaeon | reverse complement strand
CAGGTGGCAGAGCTACGCAGAGAGGGTGGGCACCATCGGGGAGATGCTGATCATAGTCTTCGTGCTGCTCCCCCTTCTCCTCGTCGTGGGGGCGATAACGATGCCGCCGGAGATGGTCGCGGAGATCGCCTACGCCAGCGTGGCAGCCCTCCCGATGATAGCGCTCGTGATGTACTTCATGGTCAGGTCGGCGCAGCCGAGGACCTACGACGTTCTAGGAGGAGATGTTAGACTTGGACTGATCGGGCTCGCCGCCGGCGCCATGGCAGCGTCGTTCACTGGGCAGCTCTGGCTGGTCGTGGCGACGTCAGGAGCGGCGGGCGCAGCGTTGTACGGCCTTCCGGTAAGGGTTCAGATGAGGGAGGTGAGGATGACCGAGGCCGCCCTGCCGGACTTCCTGAGGAGCATCGCCGAGTACAGGAAGATAGGCTACGACATGAGGAAGGCGGTGCTGGAGACGGCCGCGAAGACGAAGTTCAACCCTGTCTTCGACTCGATATTGGAGAGGGTGGCGGCGCAGATGAGCCTCGGCGTCAGGCTGGGAGAGGTGAAGGTGGCCATGAGGAGCTGGCTGGGGAGGACGACCTTCTTCATCCTCGACCAGATCACGGAGAGCGGGGGAGGGACGCCCGCCAACATAGAAGACCTCTACAACTTCACCTCCGGCTACAACCGGCTGAAGAAGGAGGCGACGTCGTCTGTGGGGCTCTACAAGATGCTCGGGTACGCGGTCCCGGTGGCCATCCCTCTCGTCGTGAAAGTCATCAGCGGGGTCATAGGGAGCTTCGGGTCGTCGGCCGGCAGCTTCTTCGGGGGCGGGACCGCGTCCCTGGCCATCGTGAACAGCACCGTGGAGATCGTCACAGTCGTGGCGGCAGGCGCCATAGCGTTCACGATGACGAGGGCGACGGACTTCACGGCGAAGAACACGCTCAACATGACGATACTCTTCTCGCTGGCGGTGCTGGCCATCGTCTTCACGCAGTACCTCCCGACGAGCAGCTTCTCGTTCGGGTTCTGAACGAACCCCCGTTCCGTTATAAGCGGGCCGCGCTTCTGCCGTGGATGAAGTTCTCACTTCACACACGTCAAAGAAGCGCCATCTCCACCATCATCGCCACGATCCTCGTCGTCGCTATGACCATAGTCGCTGCCGGGGTCCTCTACAGCTACTTCAGCACCACAGCCAGCAGGGCACAGAGCACGAACCAGATTCAGGTCAGCGCCAACCTCGTAGCAACGACGACGGCGATTGGCAGCCTCGGCATCATAGCGGTCACGGTGACGAACTCAGGGAGCACAGCGATAACTTCTTCAATCGGGCTGAGCGATTACAGCAGCACGCTCTTCCCAAAGTCACCAGGGACTTCGATGTCCCTCCCTCAATCGACACTCGCCCCTGGCCTGAGCGCAAGCGGCTCCTACCAGACCCAGGTGTCAATCATTGCTGGCAACAGCTACTCGTTCGAGGTGACGGCAACGTTCTCCAACGGGGCTACGACGACTCAGGTAGTCAGTGTGACGGCAGACTGACCTGGAAATCAGTAGCCCTCCCCCTTTTCTTCCTTTTTAGCGAGACGTCCCATGAACTTCGGATGAATCTGCGAAGAAGAAGGAGGAGAGCCCAGGCGGAGGTCATAGGCGCACTCTTCTTCATAGTCCTCGCGATGATCGTGTTCACCCTCTTCACCGCGCTCATGGCAGCGCAGTATTCCATGGCGAGGCAGGCCGCCGACGCCCAGCTGGTCGTCGGGGGGAAGGCCGACGAGAGCCTGTCTGTGAGCCTGAGCTCGGGGACGGTGACGGTGAAGAACGACGGCCCGACCACCGCCGCGATCTTCTACTACATCGGGGTGAACGGGGGCGGGCAGCAGGAGGTGGTCACCCTTGATCAGCCCGTCACGGTCGCACCTCGGGGGACTTCGACGTTTTCGGTCAGCCCGTCCTTCCAGAGCGTCGGGGTGATAACGTCCTATGGGAACGTGTGGTGGAGCGCCTAGAGGCTCTTTGCACCTCTCACGAAACTCTTTAGCCGCCGGCCATCGAAGATGTGGGGTTTGCCAACAAAGAAGCGGGGAATCCGCTTCACGGCGAAGGACCTGGAGAGAGGGCGGCGCTACATGTGGAGAGAGGAGTTCGTCCCCCTCCTCCTGAAGTATCTCGACGTACGCCCCAGGCAGACGATTGTAGACATCGGGTGCGGGACCGGGTTCTTCACGCGCTTGGTCGCCCGCGGGCTGAAAAGAGAAGGGCGCGCGATAGGGGCCGACCGCAACCGGAGGCTCGTGAACGTCGCTTCTAAGATTGCGAAGGACGAAGAGATAGACGGGTATGTGTCGTTCCGCTACGGCAGGGTCGAGGCGCTCCCGTTCAAAGATTCGTTCGCCGACAGGGTGGTCTGCCAAGCCGTCCTGTGGATGATGCGCGATCCGAGGCCCGCGGTGAGGGAGATGATCAGGGTCTGCAAGAGGGGAGGGATGGTCGGAGCCGTGGAAGGTGGGTGGGACCACATCGTCCACTACGTCCCGGATGACCCGAGGCTCACCGAACTCGAGAAGAAGCGGATGATTGCTCGGACGGAAGGGACCCGCAAGGTCTACGGGTACGACAGGGGGACCGGATACAAGCTTGCCGCCATCTTCGACGAACTCGGCCTGACGAGGGTCCGCGTCGATCCCTACGCGTATGGTTGGTTCGTGGCTGACGACCGCGTCCCGCTGTAGCACAAGCTCGAGGATTTCAGAGACGAGGTGCGAATGTTCGAGAAGAAGCCCAAGTCGAGGGAGGAAGACAAACGGGTGTTGCTGGCCGGGGGGATGACGGAGGACGAGGTGGAGGAGCTGCGGAAATCGTCGTATGAGCGCTCGAAGAGGATGATCCGCAGGCCGGGGCTGATCGCGAAGGACTTCGCGGTGAACGCGGGAATCTTCTTCATAACCACAGGAATCAAGAAGTGAATCTCCTCGCCGTCCCTAGGGTTCTTTGCTTAACCGCCGATTAGCAAAGTGCTCCCCAAGGTCGACAGGGTTTCGTAATTAATCGTGGTTACGACGGGGACTGTCTCGGTGATCCAGTAGGTGTAAGAGCTGTAGACAGCCGAACAGGAGTACTGCGAGCCCGACGGGCAGTAGCTCATTTCGCCAAGGCTTGTCGTGTGCGACTGGTACACCTGGGTGCAGGAATACTGCGTGGTCGAGTTTCCAGTGGGGCAGTAGGAGAGCTGGCCGAGGCTGGTCGTAGTCGTCTCTTGCTTGTATACTGCAGAGCAGGTGTAGTATGATCTCGTGTAAGGGTTCGGTGATGGGCAGTAGGAGAGCTGCCCAAGAGACTCGGACTGGTAACTGGTCTGCGTGGCGTAGACAGGGTAGCAGGTTATCCCGAGCTGGTAGGCGTAGGAAGGACAGCTGGACGAGAAGCCCTCGTACTGGGTCGTGTAGTAGTTGTTCACCGTGGCCGACGCGTAGGTCGTTACTGTCTCGGTCCTGTAGATGGGTACCGTGTAGGTGTACATGAGGACGTACGGGAAGTACGGCTCGTTGCCGAGAGGATAGTTGTTGCATATGAAGAACAGCGGGAAGTAGCAGAAGTGGCCCCAGTACTGCTCTCCCACCAGGACAGTCTCGGTCGTCGTGTAGCTGCAGAGGCCGTCCTGGTAGTTGGTCCACCCGGCGGGACAGGTGTAGGTGGTGTGGGCCACGGTCATGTAGAGGTCATAACCTAAGAGAACCTGGGTAGTCACGGGGTAGTGCGCCGTGACGTCGTACCCCGACAGCACGCTCGACGTTGTGGTCTCGGTTACTGTGTAGCCGACCAGAGGGTCGGTCGTCGCGTAGACGTTGTATCCAGCGAGCCTCTGGCCGGTCTCCTGGACCTGCTCCTGCTTGTAGGTGGTGACCTGCTCGGTCCGCTGGACCGTCTGGACCTGAGAAGTGATGTAGAGCCCTCTGCTCGTCACCAGGGTGACGCTCGTCAGGCTTGGGAGGGTGCCTCCGGACACCGACTCGGCCAGTGAAGTGATGTTGATCGTGGTGGCCTGCCCCGGCGGGACCGCGTAGCTGACCGGCGCCGAGAGGGTCTGGCCGTCGCTTTCCTGCAGGAGCACGTACACGATCGAGGTCCCTGCCCCCGAGCTCTGGGCCAGCTGGATCATCCCGCCTGTGAAGGGGAAGGCGGAGAGCCCGGACAGCTCCTGCTGTCTCGCCGCCAGCATGCTCCCTGCGCTGATCTGCTTGCTGGAGAGGCCAGACTGCCCCACCGTCAGCGCGCCCACCCCGACGAAGGCCGTGGCTACGAGGGCTACGAAGAAGATTGATACCGGCAGGGAGGCGATGCCCTTCCTCCGATGGGCGGGGCTGTTCATCATGAGTGGAGGAGAACCCGTCTTTTAACGGGAGAGAAGGCGACATCAGCTGGTCGAGAGTTGGAACTCGAAGCTCTTCCCGATGCTGTCTATGATCTCCACGTAGAACGAGCTGGGGGTGCTCCCGAAGGTCAGGGTCAGCTGGGCGAGCTTCTGGGTCTGTATCGTGCTGATGGTGGCGCCAGAGGTGGCGTCGGTGAGGGTGAAGCTCTGCGCCTGTTGCTGGGAGCCTGACGCCACCAGGAAAGCCTGCTGAGGCGGGTTCAGGGTTATCGGCTGGAGGCCGTAGTTGTAGAGATAGAGGGTGACCGTGCTCCCCTGGACCTGGTAGCTCACCAGGCTCATCAGCTCGCCCGTGGCCTTGGCGGAGTCCTGAATCCCCTGGGCCACGCTCCCGCCGGACGAGTTCAGCCCGCTGACGTAGTAGGTGTAGAAGACGCCGAAGACACCGACCGTGATGGACAGGAGGAGGAGCGCGGCGACGACCTCGCTGACCGCCCTCCTCCTATCCCTTCCGACCCTCATCTGAAGCTCAGGCTCCGCCCGGTTAAAACAGGATTAATCAGGGCGCGGCCTCCACGCTCAGGGCCTGGCTGAACGTGCCGCCGTTCGTCAGGGTCCCTTCGATGACGACCGCATAGGCGGAGCCGACCTCCGCCGTCAGGCTTCCCGAGACAGTGGTGCTCGGCGAGACCGCCGTGAAGGTGCCGCCCGAGACCCCGCTGACCGTGATCGTGGCCCTGCCGCCGCCGGCCGACAGGAGGGCTGAGTATGCGATCTGAAGCTGTGAGCCGCCGCCCGTGATAGAAACGGAAAGGGACGTGAACGGGATCCCTCCGGTGTTGACGGCCTGGGCGTTGACTACTGTGAAGCCCGACGCGCCTACGCTTATCGTCACCTGGGGCGATAGCCCGGCCTGAGGCCTCAGGTACGACGTGACAGCGATGAAGTAGACCCCCGAGCCCACCACAGCTAGGGCGATCAGCAGGATCATGGCGATGATGTTGCTTATCCCATTCCTGCGGATCATTCCGACCGATCGGCCTACCTACCCGACGCTCGGCCTGAAGACAAGCCCTCCTGGAGCTGGTCTTATCCTCTCGATTATGCCTTGAGGGTCTTTCATGTTGTAGAGGATGTGTGTTCTGCCGTCGTTGGTGTCTATGACCACATGCCCCAGCCCGAGCATCCTGAGGAAAAAGGGCATCGCAGCTTGGATCTGGGAGATGTTCCTGAACGGCACAAGCTCGGATGTCCTTGATGCCCACCCGCGCTGCATCCTCACGTAACCGCCGTCGGCGTCGATGACATAGCGCTGGGTCAGATGCACCCAGAACGCACTCAGGGCGCGGAAGGCGAAGACGATCGAAGCCATTACGATGAACAGGGTGACGGCGGCAGGCAGGAAGACGAACTGGGGCAGCAGGAGCACGAGGCCCAGTGCCAGTACAAGAAAGATGGAAAGCGCCATAGAATAGGCGATGATGACCTCTTTCATGACCGGTCTGATCTGAGATTCCACGACAGGACACGCTGAGGGCGCTTAAAACAAAACAAAACGAACCAATTTGATTCGTTTCATTTCATTCGTCTGATACCAGGTCAGGTTAAAAGCACACATCGTACTTTCTTTCGTGGACATCAAACAACTGACAGATGAAGAACTCCGCGGCTCGATCGAGGAGAAGCTGATGAGCGACTGGATACTGATCAGGGGCGAGCCCGAAGTTGTCGGAGCCGTGGAAGAGGCTGTATATCCCCCGGGCTCGTCGAAGAACGAGGATTTTGTTGCATACTTCATACCTCACGTCTCGGATCACTTCTTCCTCGGGAAAAAGACAGATGGATTGCGCGGCTTCCTGAGCGCGACCAATCGTGGACTCACCGACGAAGAATGGGAGCACCTAGTGCAGGTAGACGTGTTGCGCCTCACCGCTGGTTCCCTGGGCCTGGGGGTCAGGTTCGTCTGCGTCAACGACCCACTGGGCAGGAACATCTCCAGGCACATCGACAGATGGTTCGCCCGCCTCAAGAGGGCGGCGTAGCGGCCGTCTCTTCCTAGGCCCTACTTGAAACCTCTTCTGGCTTCGTCGTGAAATAACTGTACTCGACATCGGTCAGCTTGTTGTAGAAGGGCACCCTCCCCTGCTCGGTGAAGAGGACGCCGAACCCCCTGTCGGCCCTCTCGACGAACGCCTTCTCTTGGTCGCTGAGGCCGAAGATCTGCTGCGCGAGGTCGGAGCCCCCTCCCTGACCTGCCGCGTCCTGGTGGAGGAGGACCTTGGTGGCGCAGGACTCGAGGACTGTCTTCCCCTGGCCGTTCATCAGGTCCTTCCCGTACTGCGTGGCAAGGACCAGGGCTATGTTGTAGTGCCTCCCCGTCCTGGCCATCTCGGTCACTATGTCCATCGCCTCGGAGAAGTACAGCCTCCCCCTGTCGTCGGTTGCCAGGAAGGCCCACGCCTCGTCGATGAGAAGGACCTTCTTCTGGGGTATCGGGAGCGACTTCAGGGCGGCCATCGCCAACGCGCTGGCGAGCACGACCGCCGAGCCCCTCATCTCCTCGTCGTCGGGGAGGTCGTCGAGGACGAAGATCGTCCTCGTGAACGGCTTCTGCGGCTCCCCCTCGAACATGAAGCTCAGAGGCCTGAGGTTGCCGTCGATCCTCATCCTCAGCTTCTCGGACATCTGCGCCCCGTAGACGTCCTGGACCGTGGAGGTGCCTTCGGACTGGACTATCTTGGAGAGCTCCGACCTGAGGTCCCTCTCGTCGACCCCTATCTGGGCCATCCTCGCCAGGAGAGAGGCGGCCTGCTTCTTGCCGAAGAACAGCAGGGGGTCGAGGCCCATCGGCTGGGCCGGGTTGAACCTGACCACCTTCGCGCCGGTGAGGCCGGCGAAGCTGTGCTCCTGAGAACCGTCCGCACCCTTCCCATACTCGCTCTCCTTGATGCTGTCGAAGACCATGAAGGCGAGGTCCGGGTAGGTCGTCGCCATCCTGGATATCCAGCTCTTCAGCAAAATCGACTTCCCGAAGCCCGTCTTCCCGACGACTATGATGTGCGGGTTCCCCTTCCTGTACACGTCGTAGATGATGGGCCCCTTGGTCTGGAGGTTGGTGCCAAGGAAGATCCCGTTGTGCTCGATTATGTCCAGCCCCGCGAATGGGAAGAAGGCCAGGACGCTGTCCGTGGGCATGAGCAGGTTCGCCCCCAGCAGCGGCTTCGGGCCGCTCCCGGTCACCATGAGGCGCTGAATCCCCTTCGGGGAGTCGAGCTCCGTCACCACGCCCATCACCGTGTCCCAGAAGTCTCCGGCCTTCTTCCTCAGCGCGTCGAGTGTCTTCTCCCTCAGGACGAGGACGCAGGAGACCCTGAAGAGCTTCTGCACGCCGGAGATCACTGTCTGGGCAGCCTCCTCCGCCATGGCCGCCTCCTGAGAGAGCTCCCTGTCCCTGCCGCCGGCGGTCTCGATGAGGTTCAGCTTCGCCTGCAGGGTGTCGGCGTGGAGCCTCATCACGCCCTTCGACTCGTCCCTCTTCAGAGGCTCGATCCTTATCCTGACCTCGTCTGTCATGTCGATTATGCTCCCCCCGCCCCTCTCCATCGCCAGGAAGGCGACGTCCAGGTCGGAGGAGACGCCGGTGATGGCGTATGCCTTCGCCAGGTCCCCGTTGTCGAGGACCGCGTATCTGGGAAGGTTGCTGGCGACGGCATAGCCAGGCGTCTCCATCAGCCTGACGTACTTCTCCTGCAGGCCCATGACTGCCAGGAAGCCCTCGAGGGGCTGGTCGCTCTCCAGGAAGTAGCGCCTGTAGTCCACGCTGTAGAGCTCGTCCCCGACCACGACGCTCATGGTGTCCAGCCTGACGTGGAAGACGACGGCGGAGCTGAGCTGCTGAAGGGCGGCTGCGAACCCGGCCAGGACGGCGTTCCTCTCTGGCTCGCTGAGGTTGAAGTAGTTGATGGGGCCGACCTCGTAGACGTAAGCGGCGTTCAACTCAAGACGACACCTTCTTCATCTCCAGCGACCGGGTCCCTTTCACCTTCACGTCGATCTTCACCTTGTAGATGGGCCTCTCCTCTCCCTCGGCCTTCACTTCGAGGTCGCGCGTGCCGATGTCCGCAGCCGTGGGGAGGAAGACTATCGTATAGCCGCTCTCCGTGTCGCTGACAGGCGTGGCGAGCGCCTCCGCCCCCGCCCTGGGGACGCCGTCGACGTACAGGGAGACCTTCCTGGGGAGCTTCGTCCTCTTCCACCTGCCGCTTATGGAGAGGGGGGTGAACGACTCTGCGTCGTCGGCCTCTATCTGGAAAGACCGTTCCTCGGCTTCGGGCCCGGCAGCGGGCGCGGGGGCTTTCCCAGGGCGCTTCCTGCTCTGGCTGACAGCCGTCAGGCCGCGCAGCCTCATCAGGACGAGCTGCTCCGGCGTCAGCATCTTCACCCTCCAGAACGCGGCCGCCAGGCCTGCGAGAAGCAGGGGACCGATCACGACAAGCTTCAGGGTCGGAGTGGGAAGAGGAGCCGAGAGGGCCACGCCCACGAGGAGCGACGCGGCGAGGATCGAAAGCTGCCTGGGGCTGACCCAGACCACCTTGAGCGGTATGCCCCTCCGCGTCCAGCGGCTCGCCTCCTTGAACCAGAGGATCCTGACCATCGCAAAACGAGTTCCATCATGGTTTTAACGGAACGGCGTCGTCGTTTGACCTGCCTGGAGTCCGGTGAATGGCGCTCACACAGGTCGGGTCGGCGGCTAGACTACTACTGTTCTTGTGCGCCCACGCGCGGAGCGATGTATCCTCGAACCCCTGTCGTCCAGCCTGAGGTCCAGCTTCATCGGTCTATTGTTCGAGAACTCGCAGACGAGGGTGTCTGTCGTGTTCACCGACTTCGCCGTGGTCAGAAGGTAGTCGACGCTGTCCTTGGCCTCGCTCCTGCCCATCAGCTTGACGAGCTCCTCGACCCTGAGGCCGAACCTGAGCGGCCTGCCCCGGAGCGTTTCACTTCTGCCTTGATTGCCGGGTATCTTCTGACTTCGTGCCAGGTTCCGGCCGCGGGCCGCCCGTAAACGCCACTACGGCACTCTCCAGTGAAGCCTTGGCTACGAATATTGGGTGGAGGTGTCCGCATTTCGTACATTTGAGCGCACTTTCAGCTTGGGTGACCTCCTGCCTCCAAGACGGAGGGACCCGTTTGGAGTGGCCCTTCCAATAGACCGTCACCATTGTTCCGCTCTTGCGCCCGTCGCATTGGTCTCCTTCCCTCAAAGTCCTGCACACGATTGGAACCGCGAGCGTCACCCAGAACTTCTCGGCCGTGAGAGTGGTCGTTCTATTTCTGTTTCGATGGGTTTCCAAGCCGTAGAGCGTCGGCGAATAGCTTCCTGGCCTTCCCCGACACCTCTTCGAACGTCCTGTTGAGTTGGGTGTTTTCACACTCCGGGCAGAGCCACAAATCTACTGTGAGCGGCTTGGCCTTCTGGTCGTATTTCGGGTTGCTGAAACGGAAAACGCCGTCCGTCCTAGAAACGAGTTTGTACGGGTGCGTCGCCGGGGCCTTCAAGTCGATTCCGCCGTGATAGGCCCAGCTACCGTGGTCTTTGCGCTTGAAGAACGCGTACTTCGCTGGTGTTCCTTTGACTTCGCCGCGGAAGCCGCAGCTCACGCAGGTGACTTCCACATGATGCGACCGCGCCAGCGCTTAAAACACATGGTGGTGACAGTACCGGCACGAACCCAAGCTGTCTAGCCAGTCCTCCCGGCAAAGGCAACTGCATTTCACATTCGGTGGGTCGCACCTGTAACACAAACCACCTTGGACCGCCCTCCCTTTGCCCTTTAAATATGCGGAAGGCGTTCTGACTCCTGATGACAGTGGAAAAGGCGGTTGGACCCACGGGACAAACGGCGGCAGGACAGAAGGTGAAGGTGGACGGCGAAGAGGCGGTGCTTCACATCACAGACCAGTCCGTGATGTTCGAGAGGGACGGCGGCAAGATCACGGGCTTCGAGAGGGAAGCGATCAGGATGCTCAAGCCGGTCGACGATGCGATGGCGATAGCCTATGCCGCAGGGCCGGAGATCAGGTCGGTCAGGGTAGAGCCGGTCACGGCGGCGGCATCTCTGCTCATCCCTGGTCCGCGAAGAGGCTCAAGCACGGGTGCGGTTCCTGCCACAGGACTGCTCACCGATGTCTTCGAGAAACTGTACTGGGGGACCAGAAGGGAGCTCGAGGAGAGGCTCGCAGAGGTGTCGGAAGAGCCCGAGAACATGAGCCTCAGGCTGACGGAGGAAGAAGAGGAGAGATACAACCAGATTCGGAGACAGATGAGGCTGATGGTGGGGGTCAAGTTCGGCTTCGACACTGACGCGCCTGGGAATTCGTTGGGATTCTTTGGCCTAGAAAAGGAACCTTACGAGAGGCAGTTCGACACGATCAAAGTCATGCACCTCAAGTTTTTGCAGTATCTTGCGTCCCCAAGGGCGGAAATCACCGACATATCCTACAGTATCGAGAATGTCTGGCCCGACGACTGGGAGCGCGTTCTGGTCCGGTTCAAGCTTGCAGACGGACCGTTCCTGTCGGAAAAGTACATGGGCTATCTGAAGACGAAGTGGACGCGCACGAAGGACCCCAGCTGGGATTGCGTGTTGGTCCGGCCCTGATGCGCTGACCGGCTACCTACGGCTTGCCCGTCTTTAGCTTGATTTTCGTGTCCAGGTCCTGCCTGAAGCCATCAAGGTTGGAGCTCATCCTCTGAATCGCTCTGATCTCGTCGTGATGCACGCCCGCCCCGAGGGCCCTGGCTATGTGGGCCTTCGTCTCTGCTTCGGGCAGGCCCAGCTCGCCTGTGAGCATCCCCGCTCTGTGGCTGTTGATGCTCTGGGTCGTCTGGCCCGGCGTCTTGAGCTCTATCATTCTGTTTATTGACGAGGCAGCCCGGCTCGCCCCGAGCCCGCCCAGCGTGCCCACGGTCCCCATCAGCAGCATGTTCTGGCCCATGTGGGGGATGGCGTAGGCGAAGGCCCCTCCGAACCCGCTCAGGGCGGCGCCCGCTTTCTGGGCGAACCCCGCACCGGACCCCAGGCCTGAGATGGCCTGACTGGCGGCGCCGGCCCCTCCCGCTATGCCGGCCCCGGCGGGCCCGGCGGCGCCCGCCCCCATCGATATCGCCGTGCCAGCGGCTGCCATCCCTGTCTGTGCCATCGTCTGGAAGAATATCCCACTCAATGGAGCGAACACTGTGGGTATGAAGATGGCGCCGAGGAGGGCGGCGAGTGCCACCCAGGTCTTGGCGACGTTGGCAGCCGCGAAGATCGAGCCGTCCCAGTTGTTGAAGAGGTAGGCCGCCAGCCCGATGAAGAGGGCGCTCATCATGCTCGCGAAGACCAGCCCGTACAGTGTGTCCTCTATCGTGCCAGCGAACCTCGAGGTGAACTTGATGTCCCTGAGGACGAGCACGACCGGCATGGCCACGATCACCGACCCGATGAGGAAGAGCCTCGCGCTCCCGAGCAGCCATGTGAAGACCCAGGCCATGACGCTCGCTACCAACCCTATCACATCCGTGAGTATGTTGCCCCCAGTTGGGAGGGTGTTCCTGACGAGCTGCAGGTTCGTCAGGTATGTGGTGCTATACGTGCCGAAATGGCCCGGGCCCGCGATTATCACCTGGTCTAGGACGTCGACAAACCCGGCTACAGCGTTGTAGGCGTAGGGGAGGAGGAAGATGACCAGGACCGTGATCAATAGATTGTTGAGCCCGGCGAGCGTCTTCGTCTGGTTCCTCCCTTCGCCCCCGCCCGTGAGGTAGAAGATGAAGTTGACCAGGCCGGCGCCTATCAGGAATATGACCGCCACCTCGGCGAGCAGCATGTAGTAGTCGCCCAGGGGCATCTGGTCGAACGTCGCGAAGAGGTTCGAGAAGTCGGGGCTGCTGGCAGAGATGCCCAGGGCCGGGACCTGGAAGAGGGGGAGCTCGATGTTCAGGATGAACAGGTTCGCATGCCCCGTCCCCTGGATCTCGCCGGTCGTCCCGACGAGGTGGCCGGTCTGGTTATAGGCGTCGATGACGAGGACGTAGGAGATCATCTTGTCGCGTCCAGGCCCGGTGAACTCGAAGCTCGAGCTCGCCGGTGACGGATAGCTCAGGGAGGACGGGCTGAAGTCGCCGCTGGTGATCGTGCCGTTGATGACGCCCTGGTCGTCCGTGATGGCGATCCACCCGCTGAAGTGGAGGGGACCGCCGCTCCACGGCCCCGAGACGGTGACCGTTCCCGTCGCGCTCGTGATGGTGGCCGAATAGGTCGGGCCAGAGAAGACCTGCACGTCGGACAGGGTCAGCGTGAGAGGAAGAGCCGTGTTCTGGCTCTGCGCGAAGGCTCCGGTCACAGTGCCGAGCAGGCCAAAGACCAGGAGGGCGTAGAAGAAGTAGCGGGACAGCTTCCGATACGCAGAAGCGGCATCGTGCAGCCCGTCTTTCACGCCCACCTGCAATAGCACCAGAGACCAGGTATGGTCGAGGTTAAAAGAAGCTAGGGCGATGGGCTTGCTGCTACATCCGGACGCAGAAAAATGAACCGGGGTCTTGCTTGCTTGCTTGCTTACTTGATTGTGAGTTGACCCAGGTGGGTCAGGATCCTGTCCAAGGGCTCCTTGAGCGACGGGTCGTCTGCCAGCAGTTCGTTCAGCCTCAGGGGGACGTCCCTCCTCGAGTTGTCCGAGTACCGCATGGTCTTGGCCACGATCCAGCCGCTGTGCATGCCCTCGTCGAGAAGGTCGAGCAGCGCCGTCCTGATCTCGGTGTCCGACGAGAAGGCCTTGCCCTGAAGATCGAGAAGCTCCAGCGGGACCGCCTTCGTCAGCGCCGCGACCTTGTCGGCGATCTCGCTGGAGCGGAACTCTTCGCAGGAGGCGAGCACGAGGGAGGCGACCAGGTCGAGGCTGAAGCGCGCTTTGGCAGCAGGTCCCTGCTCGACCTTCCCTCCTATCGTCCTTCTCATGAAGATGATGCCGTCCAGGGCGTCCTTGCCTTCGTTCTCCCCGGAGCATCCGAAGGCGACGGCGGTGTACATCGAACCGCCGACCTCGAAAGACTTCTCATGCCTGAGCAGATAGCCGCCCCAGATGTCCAGGGCCGCCTTCTGCCTGTAGCCGATGATCGCCTCCGCGGTCTTCAGGTCCATGGCGTTGCCTGGGGTGCTGTCCGCCACGACCAGGTCTGACAGTTCGCTCAGCGCGTCCTCCTCGGCGTCGCTCCTCTGGTCGTCCTTCGCCATCAGCCGCCTGAACTCCTGCAGCTTTTCCGCGTAGTTGCCGTCCAAAGCCTTCGACGCACGCTAACCCTACCGACTACATCCCGCTCTTGCCAGAGCTGCCGTGCGCACCGACGTATTCTATCGCGCCCCAGATCCCGAAGATGGAGGCGAAGATGATCAGGATGCCCGCGAGCAGGGTGATGACCAGGTTCGCGGTGCTCACGAGTATCGCAGGGAGGGTGATGGCGTTGCCGGACAGGGTCCCGACCGTGCAGACGCCGCTATTTGGCGCGGCGCAGGGAATCAGGAAAGACGCTGCGGTGCCGCCGGAGACGAGGAAGGTGACTATGAACGGGAACGAGAGGCCCAGGACGATGGCGACTATCGCGGCCTCGATCTTCTGCATCGCCGTGTTGAGCATGGGAACCTAGGGACCCGCGGCTTATAACGGACTGTGTGGTAGGTAGGCATGCCTCGGCCGAACGCAAAGGCGCCGGTGAAGATGTCCCTTCTGGACCTGCTGGAGAAAGGGCCGGAGTGTTACTCCAGACTGGTGAAGAGGCTGAGAAGGCCGGACAAGACCGTCTACGTAACCCTCAAGGCGCTTGCGGCGCTGAAGCTCGTCGCCAGGGATGACAAAGGGAAGAGGTACGTGCTCACCGACGCGGGGAGGCGGGAGCTGAGGCGCATGAGGCTCGTCAGGGCTGTGGAAGGCGAGGACGACCCGGAGGTCATCGACCGCCTGGCCGACCTCCACCGCGCGTTGGCGGCAAGGAAGGCTGACGGAGCGAAGCCGCCGCCTTCAGGTGTGCGGTCGGGTGTCACAGAGTCGGGTTCTATCCGATGAGGGACAGAGCATACTGCGCGACCGGCCTCTATCCTTCCAGGCCTGACCGGTTGAAGGATGCCGTGATAGCGGAGTTGCTGATCTCGGGGCCGGAAGAGGTGCGGTCGATACACCAAGGCATCGCGAAGAGCCTGAGGAAAGGGGTCAGGCTGAGCAGGCCCGAGCTCGAACGGTTGCTGGAATCGATGGAGAAAGCAGGGTTCGTCCAAGAGGCGAGCCCGTCCTGGCTGAAGAAGTGAGCTATACACCCATGCACCTATCGCTTCGCAGCAAGAACGATCCTCCCGCTCGTTCACTCAGTCGTGGGCGGGAGTCCCTCTTCTGGTCTTCAATGCCCTGTTCACGACGAACCAGACCATGAGGGCGATGCCGAATGCCGCCGCGGTGGTGGTCGGGATCAGGTTGATCGCTGACGGCGGAGCCGCCGGGGTGCCCAGGTCTATGGTGGTCTTTGCACCCCAGACGTTCGTGAAGACGACCTTCGTGTCCTGCCCTGTCGCCGGGTAGGTGACCGAGTATATGCCCGTGAGCGCAGTCGGCAGGGGAGAGGGGTACGCGCCGGCGTTCAGAGTGGATTGCGCTGACGCAGCGGTGCCGCCCTCGACCAGCTGGGCGCTCGATATCCCGCCGCTCCAGGGCTCGATGTAGAACGACGCCTGGTACTCGCTCGGACCGGCCTTCTGTGTCCCCAACAGGTCGATCCCGCCTCCCTGCAGGTTCGCGTACACAGTGAGGTTCTCCCCCATGGGCCAGAAGCCGTACCCCTGCGAGGCGAACGCAGAGGGGGTCTGGGGGGCTGTGGTGTTCCCGGCGATCCATCCGGACGAGCCGTTGTTCACCAGTTCCAGGAAGGTCGTCGGATGGTCGATTGTAGTAGAAACCGGGAGGAAGGCCAAGCCACCCTGGACCATGTTGTACGACCAGAAGGGGACCGTCGCGTTGGCGTAGAAGACGGTGCCGTTGAGGGAGTTCGGGATGGACTTGATCGTGCTGTTCACGAACGTGGGGATGAATGTGAAGTTCCCCGAGAGGGTGACACCCCCGACCGTGATGGAGACCAATGGCGGGGACAGGCTTGTCTGGTTGAACCACAGGCTTAGGCTCCCCTTCCCGCTGAAAGACATGGAACTGTTCGTGGGGTACAGGTCAGCCTCGAAGGCCCGGACCGCCCGTGTGTCGTTGCCGAAAACCCCCTCGAAGTTGCGCACCAGCCAGTCGTCGAGGGGCTGCGGGTTCTTGATGGTCAAGGTGACCGGGGCGTCGGGCAAGATACGTCCGTTCGAGCCCACAGAGACTATGGTCAGCCGACCGCTCCAGAGGAACGGGTCGAGCCAGTAGCTCTTCTTCAGGGCATAGCCCGCTTCGTGCGTCCACCGCCCGCTCATGGTGATGTTCTGGTAGGCGTACCCTTGGCTCAGCAGAGCTTCGAGACTTGGAGCCCTTACTTCGAAGATGTACTTCTCGATTCGCTTTCCCTCTCCCATCATTGCCGAGTCGTTCTCGTTGAGCCATCGGTATCTGAGGGAACCCGTGCTGTTGACCATGTGGTATGTGAACGCCCCGGTGAAGTTGGACGGCTGGTAGCTCAACGAGGTGAAGGTGAAGTTGTCGAAGTAGGCCCTCTCCGCGAGGGTCTCGCTCCCGTTGAAGGGGAGGGTGTTGGCGTCTCCTGCGTAGGAGTAGCCGGGGTCGTTCCCGTCGTACCTCACGAAGAGGACCCAAGGCCTCTCGAGGCTACTCGGAGTGGTGACGTTCCCGTAGACCATGTAGGAATAGGCCGTGAACTGAGGGTCGTACTGCACGAGGGCGAAGGGCTGACCTTTGGCCGTCAGAGCGAGTGAGAGACCCTGCCAGTTGAGAGCCCGTGCTACCAAGGTCGCGTTGTACGGCCCGTACCCTGCTCCCGTTTCCACCACGTAGCAGAACCGGCCGGTGCGCCCCAGTTCGTCGGCGGAATAGTTCAAGACTTGGAGCGGAGGGGCGACTGAGGTGATGTTGATCTTGATGTCGGTCCTCTGGGCGGCGAACTGGAACGTGGCGCTCCAGGATTCGCAGAACGAGTCGTTGCGGTAGAAGGTTCCATCAGGGTTCCTTAGAGCAAAGCCATGAGAGTCGGTGATGTTGACCATCTGCGTGCGCAGGGAGATGATCAATGGGATGATGGTGACGCTCTGGCCAGTGGCGAGGGTGGAGCTGAAAGGCTGCGTCGTGTTGCCCACTGGAACCGTACCGCTGAACGTGACCGACGCTTCTATCGAGAATGTGCCCGTGTCATTCCCTACCACCGAGAAGGTGTCTCCTGACCTGTCGAAGACAGAGTGGTCATAAGACCAGGAAAGAGAGTAGTCTGTCGTGTTCGGTCCCATCATAATGGAAAGTGGAACGACGAAGCTGTCCCCGAGGTAGAGCGTATGGTCAGGGTTGGAGCGGACGTAGCTGACCGAGCTGGAGACGCAATCGCCATAGCCGTCGCAGGGGTCACCCACGTGTGGATGAAGAAAAGGCAGTGCTGAGGGCGAGGCAAGGCCCGCAAGCAGCAGCACCACAACGACGAAGATCAGGGACTTCAACGAAGAGAAAGGAAGGGTCCTTGGGGTTAAAACGGGAGGTTTGCCAGATCTTCGGAGCGCCGCTTTGATCCATCTCTCACTCAGGCCGGAGAAGTCATCGCTTCCTGAGAAAGTCCTCCACGACTCTGAGCAAGGATTGCTGGCCGAAGTCTTCGACGAACACTCTTTCTAGAAGTTTTCGCCTGAACTCTGCGTACGCTTTCGTGAGCTCTGGGTTCAGCTGACCGAACTTCGCGCTGTAGGCCTCCCAGGCGTCTCTGGCTCTCGGGTGCTTCGCAAGCTCCAAGCTGAAGCTCCTGTCCCCCCAAAGGAGCGCGACGAGGTAGTAGGGGGTGGCAGGCTTCCCGACGTAGCCCCTCAGCATCGATTCCAATTCGTCAAGCAGTATGGCACACTCCTCCCTGCCGTAGCCCGCTTGCGTCGTCCGGAGATTCGCGAGCCTCTCCCTCACGACGTGTTCCACGAACCGCTCGGCCGGAAGCCTGTCTGATGTCAGGCAGGCGTGCAGAGGCGCTGGAAGGTCAGGCGTCGTCCACCTGTATGGCTCTTCGACCATCACCTCGAACTCGCAGAGTTCGTGCGCAACGTTCTCATCCACCCACTCCGGCCGCCTGACCAGACCTTCCGGAGTCGCAGAGAGCAGCAGCAGCTTGGGTTGGGCGTAGTCAAAATGGGCGTAGATGACCTTGGGGTCGAACACCACGGGCGCATCTGTCACGCCCGGCAGTGTCGATAGTACGTCTGCGTGGTCCTTCGCCACGAAGATTCTGACCCTCTTGAGATAGATCAACTCCATATCCTTCGACAGTTGAAGGATCACGCTGTTGATTCGGCCCTCGATGAGGTCCCGGTCAAGGTCGTTACGGACGCGCCACTGCCATTCGATGATGGGGGGCGGCAACAGGCCTAGCCATTCAAGTATGCACGTCAGCGCATGATAAGAGTTCCCGTCTGGGCCCGGGACCGTCATCTCCAGCGGCAAGCTTCGAAGAGGAGCTTCCGCGACCCAATGAGACACCGCCCCGTTAAATTCGCAGTGAACCTCGATGGTGCGGCCGCGTCCGGGCCAGCCAGGCAGGAATCCATTGGATTCACCCCATTCGACATCGATCATCGAGCGCCTGGGGCTTGGGTGGTTTTAACGAAGTCTCGCTAGCTGAAGAAGTCGAGGACGTCTGAGTTGTTCGAAGGGGGCTTGACCACGAGTCCATCGCTCTCGATACTCTTGCGCCAACGGATCAAGCAACGACGCCTTCTTTGCCCACCCGACGAATTTCTCCTCGAGCTCCACCACCACGGCGTCCCTGCCGTGGAGGGCCGCAAGTGCAACCGCGGTGGCCAGAGCAAAGACCAACGAGAGGACGAGCGGCTTTCTCAGGCCGTGGGGAAGGCTGGGCCGAGGCTAGAACGGGCGCTCACTCTGATGGCGGTACCTCTTGGATGTGGGCCGTCATCCCGTGGTCCTGCATCTCCCTCACCCTGTTCCTGACGGTCACCTCGACAACTCCGGCGGCGTCTGCTATGTCCTTCTGGGTCACCTCTGCCTTGACCCCGTGATGCAGCCTCGGGTGCAGCTCCGCGTATGCTTCATAAAGAGCGGCCGCGGCCACTCCTGTCGGGTTCTTCCCGACCGCGAGCCCGTACTTCTTCACTGCCTCTAGGATGTCCAGCGCTCGCATGCATGACTGGGCGTCCAGCCCCACCCTTGCGGCTATGTCGGGAACGTAGGCGGCGGGGTCCTGAGCCGGCACCTTGATGTCCCAGTCTGTGAGGATCTTCCTGTAGCGCCTCGCGACCCTCTTGGTCCTCAAGCCTGACGCGACGGCCACCTTCTTCAGGCTCCGCGGGATCCCAAGGAGCCTGCACGAAGCGTATACCGCGGCAGCCGACATCTCTCGGCTGGCGGTTCCCTGGCTGCTGCCGTCGGCCGCCATCGAGCAGATCTCCGCGGTTTTCTCGTGGACCGCAGGTCCGCCCAGGTCGAGCGCGTCCAGGATCCCTCTGATCGACGACTCCCGCTTGCTTTCGCTTTCGGCCTTCACGATGTCTTGAGAAATGGGTTTCTAATAACGGGCACCAAGAGGCTGCTTCCGAACCTCGTCCACGCACACACAGCCCCGACCGGAGACGAGGCCTATCCGCTCGTCGTCGCCTGCCCCGCAGGCTCCTCGTCGCGCTCCGTCAGGGCGTCCGGTGTCGGCGGCGTCAGGACCAAACTTCTCTCTCTTGTCGTCGGCGCCGAATCAGGGTCGTCCGTCTGCGTTTTCGATTCCAGTTCGAAGGCCTCGTCATAGACGCGCCTGCCCTCCTGTGTGATCTCGTAAAGGCCCCTCCGAGAGGCCCCCTTCACGATCAGCCCCGAGCCGAGGAGCGCCCTCAGTGCCCCCTGTAAAGACGGGTCGCTCGTTCCTAGGCCCCTTCTGAGCTCCGTGTATCTCGCTGGCCCCCGGGAGAGCGTTTCAAGGACCCCGAACCTGACCGGCGACCTGTAGCGGACCAGGGCCTGAAGCCCTCCGGTGGCAGCGATCTGACTTCCCTCAACCGCGATGGTGATGGGGGGCCGCATCAATCGCTCGATCCGCTCAAGCCTCTCGCCCAGCCTGCGGAAGTCTACCATGTAGTTGTCTCTCACAGGCCTCGCCTCCCCCCTGCAACTGGCCAGAGGACACACGACGACGGCCTCCACAGGTTTCCCGCCGTCCAGCTCTGACCAGCGGACCTCCAGGGACGTCCCGCACTTCCCACACCTGTACTCGGTCGAGCAGACCCTGTAGAAAGGAAGGCCTGCCACTTCAAGTCGGCCCCGTTGGATGAATCAACCTAACCCTAACCATGAAAGCGGGAAGAAGAAGGCTCTTCGCTTATAACGCCCCTGGGCGCGGGTTCTCTTAATTCTTCGGGTCATGCCTCCCCCCGTTAAGCGTCGGGTCTACTGCGGTCCCAAGGACGAACCGGAGTCCGAGGAAAAGGCTCAAGAAGAAGATTGCTCATATCATAGAGCTTGTCCCTAGTCCTGAACGTGAGACGGCCTTTCTCTTTGAGGAGCAAGACGGCCTTTGTCGAGCACTTGGGTAGGATTCGAACCCACGGTCGTCCTTTACGCCGTTTGACGGGAAAGTACTCCTTTGGCCTGACGTTCAGGAGTTCCGCAACCAGCCCCCTCTTCACCAAGGAACACGTCGTTCTATAGACTGAAGAGGACTGTCTCGCGTCTCTCATGTGAGGCTCGTCGAAGCGTCCCGACATGGAGGACTTTCTCCACAAGAGAGGTCGAAGCACCCTGAGGAGTTCGGGGTCGTCTGCTTCAAACGGCTCTTTAGCGTCGAGAAGGACCCCTGTGACATCGAACGTCGTCAGTGTTCCCCTCTTCCTGGGTTCTTCGACGACTCGGCGTTGATAGGTGCTTATCCCCCTGCTCATGGTCGTAAATGTATGATCGGGGTATTTGAGTCCGCCAGTAACCGTGTTTCTCAACGGCTGCGAGCAGCTTCGGCGCGACAGGCTTCCATCTGGCCGCTGAACCTGGCGAGGGATATTACGAAAAAGAGGAAAAGGGGGTGTTCTCTGAGAGAACACCAAGAACGGAGTTGGAGAATCCGCTTCTAGTGATACCCATGAAACAGGTAACGGTGATTACTTCTTTTTCCTCCTCCTCTCCGTCCGCTGTCTTCTTCTTCAAAGCCTTCCCCATCTCCCAAACGCTCTGGGCCGTCCGCGCTCCTCAAGCTACTCCAGCGGGTCCCGTCCGTCAAATAACCCCTTTAGTGCCCTCAGGAAAGGCGGGTCAAGGTAAATCAGGTCGACACTGTTCTCAGGGTAATGCCTCAGAACATCCTCGCAATCTCCGCTGTAGACTGCGTTCAGTTGGAAGCCCACGGCGGAATGTGCGCTGAGATCTGATTCAACGTTTGGGCGGCCAGGCCATCAAGCGCTTCAGACGTTCAGAAACCGAAAAGCGGCCGCGAGGAGCCCGAGCCCGACGATGATGAACAGGGCGTTCCCAAGGAAGCTGTCGTACCTCCAGTGTGCGAGCGCGGCCCGCTTCTTCCAGTAGTACACGCCCGCCTGCGTGAGGGAGTCCGGAAGGAGGTGGGAGTATGCGACCGCAGCCCCCAAGAACGAGGCCCAGAGAGCCAAAGCGGCGGGCAGCTCCTTCGGCGCCGGTATGATGGAGAACGGCATCTCCGACAGTAGAAACCAGGCGCCCAGGACCGACGCTGACCCGACGAGGACCCCCCAGAGCGGTGCGGTGAAGACGCTGTGAGTCCTCCAGCTCCTCACTGGCAGCTCTCCCTCGGGTGTCTCCTTGAGTGTGTGGCCCAAGCCTCCGTCAATTACACGATTGACGGAGAAGGAGAGCCAGATGGCAAGAGCAAAACGGACCCAGCCAAGTCCGCCCAGTAGGTCCCTCAGCAATGAAGTGAGGGCGAACGCCACCCCGACACTGAAGATATAATGGGTGATTTCCTTCAACGGGCGTTAAAGAGACGACGGGTTAAAACCGAGAACCGACCCAAGGGGCGACGGTCGGCTACCGCAGCTCCCTCGGCGCTGACCAAGGAAAAGGCGAACTTCACTCCAGTGAGAGTTCCCGTGCCGACCTGTTCCCACAGAACATCGAAGGGCTGGGTCAGTCTGCCCCTGCCTACACTGATTCTTCTTGGCAACGAGAAGGACAACCTCTGAATTTGGACTGGGTCTTTGGCTTCACGGTTGTGAACGGGATGCTCCTGCTGGCAAGGAAGGGCCGGATCCACTTCTCGATGTATTCGTACGTCTCGCCTTTCTCAGCGCCCGTATCGCTGAATAGGACCTCGTCGAGAGGCATATGCTCGTCGATGAGCACGTGTAGCAGAGCTGTGCTGTTCACCCCGGCGCCAAGGCTGAGTACATGGTGGGTCGTCCCCGGCCTCCGAAATCCGTCTCCTCAGCTCGTCAAGAGTGACCTCATCATCCCAACTGACATCGAGTCTCACCGCCTTGTTCCAGCATCTCTTTCCCAGAAGGATCTCGGCACTTCCTGCACCGATAACATCTGGCTCGTGCCGGCAAATCTGGCAGGTCAACGCCACTGAGGGTCTACTGCGAATAAAACGTGAAAGGTTCCTGCTTCCTCGACCGCGGGTCGTCACCCTCGAGGTACCCGAGGGATCCGGCGTACGCCCTCTCCTTGAGCCCGGTCATGTCAGTTTGAAGCACCCCGGCCTTGCCTCGTATAGGAACCCCTCGCGGAGCAACATCTTGATCGTCTTTTCAGCATCCTCTTGGCTGGCAAACTTCCCGGTCTTCGTCAGCGCGTCCCGCGCATCCTGGTGCGTGAACGGCTTCTTCTCCGGCCCCTCGAGCCCCTTGAGGGCTGCCATGGCCGCGTCGAGGGCGCCCATCTGCCTGGCCGTCTTCCCTTCCACCTGGCCGAAGTCGAGCTTCTTGCCTGTCTGAGGGTCGGTGAGTATCTGGTCGAACATCCCCTGCATCAACCTGATCGCGGCCCGCGCGTCCTCCTCGACGACCTCCTCCCGCAGCATCAGCCTCGCCCTCGCCTGGGAGAGCCTGATCATCGCCTCCAGTGTCCTCGGGGTGGCGCCTATCCCCCCCTCGGCGTAGGAGGCCTTCCTGAGGGTGACGTAGAACTCCTCAAGGAGCGACCTCACCGCCGCGCTCGTCCTCGGCCTGAACCGCTTGCAGAAGATCAGGTACTTCTTCAGCGTGGTCGGGTCGATGGGAGGGGCGACCGGATACTCCCCGGAGTCGCGCAGGACCATGACATGCTGCGCGAGCCTCCTGTCATCCTCCTCGGACGAGGCGTCGCGCATCACGAAGATCAGGTCCATCCGGGACAGCAGCGCGGGCGGGACCAGCCCGAACGGGACGTTCTCGCTGAAGCTGACGTGCGGGTCGTAGAGGCCTTTGACCGGGTTCATCGCCGCAAGCATCGCTATCCTGGCGTTCAGCACCGCGTGGATCCCCGCCTTCGAGATGGTCGTGGTCCCCTGCTCGAGCACCTCGTGCAGCGCGCTCCTGTCCTCCGGCTTCATCTTGTCGAACTCGTCCGCCGCCAGGACCCCCAGGTCGGCCAGTATGGCCGCCCCGATCTCCAGCGTGTAGCTGTCTTTCTCCTTCACCACCGCCGCCGTCAGCCCGGCCGCGGACGAACCCCGTCCCGACGTGTAGACCCCCCTGGGCGCGATCCCAGCCGCGAACTTCAGGAGCATCGACTTGGAGATCCCGGGGTCGCCCACGAGCAGGATGTTGACGTCCCCCCTCAGCTTCGTCCCATCCGGCGTCCTGAAGGCAGGTGCGCCTGCGAGGAGCAGCAGGATCGCCTCCTTCTCGCGCTCGTGGCCGAGTATCGTGGGGGCGACCGACGCGACCAGCCTCTCGTAAGCGTCCGGCAGGGCCGCGATGGCGCGTAGCTTCTCCTCGTCCTCTTTCGCAAGGGCGACCTCGGGCTCCTTCCCGACGACCTCAGCGTGGTTGGCCTCCAGCCTGTAGTCGTAGACCTTGCTCTTCCTGAAGGCGTTGGGGACGGCCCTGAGCACCGCCGTGACCGCGACCCTGTCCCCCGGCCTGACGACGTTGACCAGGTCCCCGGCGAACATCACGTCGAAGTACGCGGGTATCTGCCCGGGTGGGAGCTCCTCCGGCGACTCCTGCAGCCTCATCAGCTGGTAGTCCACGAACCTGCACCTCCTGGGCAAGAGCTCGAACCTGAACTTCTCGTCGCACGCTTCGCACGTCGTCGGCTTCTTCTGGAGGGCGTCGTCCTCGCCGTCGACGTCGAGGAGGTTCAGGTGCCCGCTCGCGCAGGCGTAGACCGCCTCCACCATCCTCGCCTCCACGTTCGAAGACCGCACGATCGTCCCGCCCACCGAGACCATCCTGTTCAGCCACTCCTTCCCCAGCCCGCGGAGGGAGACGTGGTTCTCTACGCCGCTCAGGCGCACCCTGAGCTCCCTGCCGACGCCCGTCTGGCTCGCGTACGACCGGTTCTCGACGGCCAGGAGGTCGTAGACGGACCGCCTGAACGCCTCGAGCACCTCGTCCGGCTTCATGACAAGCTCGGCGGAGAGCCCGGCGTCGAAGGAAGCGAGGTCGGCGAAATCGACCAGGAGGGACCGGCCGCCGCTGGCGGCCATCCCTGCGGCCCTTTCCCTGTACTTCATCTCGCCCCCGTGCCCGCGGCAGGTGCGGAGGAACTCGCCGAAGCGCGAAGACGGCGAAACATCGCCGGGACCGCTCAACGCTCGCTCCCACCCTCTGAGAAGGCGTCCTCGATGCCGAACCTCTTCCGCGTCCATTGCCCGAAGCTTCTGAGCACGGTGTTGTAATGCGCGCTGCAGGTCACATACGTCGTCCTTCCCCTTCCCCCGGCGGCCATCCCTGATTCTGTCCTGATGTAGAGCATCCCCTCGAGCTCCTCGATCAGGCCGTCGACCGTCCGTGGGCTGGCCCCCTGCCCCCCCGGAAGCCTCTTCGTAATCGTGTTGTACAGCTCGTAGACGCGCGGGCGCGACGCCGGGGGCTCGGTGCCGAACCAGGTGTGCGCGTCCGCCTCGACCGCCTGGCACTTCGCCACGGAGCCGAGAAGGCAGGCCTGCGGCACGCTCATGCTCTGGAAGTCCTTCAGATAGTCGTGGATCACCCCTTCCTTCAGGGCGTCTTCCACCGCTTCGAGGGTGACGGGCCTCGACGAGGAGATGAGCGACCTGAGTATCCTGAAGACCTCTCTCAGCGGGGTCCCGGCGTTGTACTTCTTCGCCAGAAAATCGAGTGTGTATCTGTCCGGGGAAGGCAGGCCGGCGAGCGAGAACCTCTGCGCGAGTATCTCGCCGGCCTGGGCGATGTCGTAGTCCTCGAAGGTGATGGCCTCGCATCCCTTGTACCTGTTGGCGACATCGCCCCTCAGATAATGGAAGAACTCCTCCGGCTTCATCTTCGTGATGAAGACGCACTTCCTGTCCGGATAGTCGTCGACGAGCATCTTCAGCGCGTCGTCAAGCTCGGACTTCCTGTACTTTGCCAGGGCATTGACTTCGTCGAATATCACAGGCTCCCTGACGCCGGCAGAGAAGAACGCCCTGGCAGCCAGCTCGCCGTTGAAGGCGACCCTGCCGAGCACCGGCGAAAGGGTGCTGCGCAGGGAGGACGAGCACTTCAGATAGGCCGCCACCCCCTGGGCGGCCATCCACCTCGCGGTCACCGTCTTGCCGGTGTCGCTTTTGCCGAATATGATCTTGGGATACGTCCCGGAAAGGAGTTCCTGCGCCTTGGCGTCCCTGATGAGCAGCCTGTCGGGGACGTAATCGAGGTCGAAATACTCGCCGGCCTTCACAGCCGAGCAGGGGAGACCTGCTTAAAAGAGTGAGTTGCGAGTGAGGAGCTGCGACTGCGAGTGAGAAGGCGACTCTCGGAGGGAGGGGAGAGACAGTGTCGCTTGCGAGTGAAATGCCCACGAAAGGCCATTACGGAAGGGAAGGGGAGAAGGACCGATTCCGAAGGTGCCGAGACCATTGATTTGCGTTATAAAGGGGTTGACTCTGTGTTTGTGTCCTCCACGTAGGAGTATCTGTTACTGTGGAGAGTTGAGAGTTGTAGAAGATATCTATCTATCCATCTAATCTATCAAGAGGTTTCGCAGGCCATTTCACTCGCAAGCGACACTGTCTCTCTCCCCCAGGTGAGAGCACACTGGCGACCGAAGCAGAGGAATTCAAAGAGGTGCGACTTCCACAGAGAGACCGTTTCTGTCAGGTCTGGCAGTACTCCGTGAGATATGCCGTTTCTCCACGCCGCTCCGACCTCCTCCTGGCGTGCTTTCGTTCTTTGAGGGCTTCTCTGTACAGCGGTAGCAGGGACTCCCTGTCGTACCCGTAGGTCCGTCCCCTATGCTGGAACGCCTTCCCGGCGTCGTCGTGCTTCTCACATTTCATGTAGCCGACGAGATGCCAGACGCTCAGGATCGTGCGGCCGGAGTCAAGCTGACACCCGACGCAGTGCTCCTCTATCCTCCTCTTGACCTTGACGGGGCACCTTCCATTGTGGGGTTCCATCGCCCCATACTGCCCGTTGCCGAAGGCGACCGCGCCGTACGGGACCCATCGCCGGGTCTTCGCGTCCTGGACGAAGACGATCTCTTTCTGGCAGTCCTTGCAGCGGGAAGCGCTCGCGAAAGCGTCCGTCCGATCCACCACCTCGGTCCGTCAGCTGCGCGGGGCTCCATCGTGCGAGAAGAAGCGGCGAAGGAACTCTGCCGCGTCCCTCTGCGTCACCAGCGCCATCTCGCGCAGCTTGTCGAGCACGCGCGGGTCCGCCGAGCCGCCCTCGGTGAGCATGCCGCCGCGCTCCAAGGCCCAGATCGTCCTCTGCGCCGTCGACCTGCTGAACCCGAACGCGACCAGGTCCTGTATGTGGACCGTGCGCTTGAAGATGGCGAGGTAGCCCAGGAGGAACGCCGCCGCGGCTTTGTCCTCGGCCCGCATCGCGACCTCGAGGGCCTTCGCCTTTGTGATGGCGTCCTCCGGGGTGATGACCCCCGCCTTCTCCTTGATCAGCCCTATCGCGGCCCTGAGCTGGCCGGGCGTCAGGTCCGCTTCGACAAGGGCTTTCTGGTAAGTCTGGCCCACCTGCGCGAGCTCCCTGGCCTGCCTGACGGTGACCTGCCCTGCGGCACCACCCCTCTTCCATACCACCCTTGCCCGCAGGTCGGGGTGCAGCCTCCCCATCGACGACATGAAAGTCCTGAGGTTGTAGTAACCCATGCCCGCTGCGGCGGTCCCCTTCATCATCCCATACCTCCGCTTCAACTCAAGCGCCTCGTACATCTCCTTTGGTTTGTACTGCTTCCGCTGGATGTTCGTGTCCACCACCAGGGCGACTTCCTGCTGCGCCGTGAGGCCCTCATAGAGCCTGTACTGCGGTCCCGACAGCGAACGCTGGACCAGCAACATCGCCCTCAGCCTCCTGTGCCCGTCCAGGACGCGGAAGTGGGGCCCCGCGACGTCCCCGCAGGTGCAGGGCGCCAGCTTGACGGGGTCGAGGAGGCCGTCCTGCCTGATGCTTTCGGCCAGGGAGCCCACGTCGCCTATGTCTTCGCGCGGCTGGAGCTTGTTCGCGTGGATCCTCGCGAGGGGGACCTCCAACTACCTTCGGACCCTCCTTGGCCCTGCGCTCGGGGCTTCGCGGATCGTCCTCGTCACCCTCCCGTCCTTGTCCAGGACGTTCCAGCACCTCTTCCCGTCGTCCCATGTCATCAGGACGGGGTCCACGCGCTCGTCTATGGACTTCGCGATCCCGACCTCCTTCTTGGTCGCGACGACGAAGTACCGTCCGTCCTTGTCTTTCTTTACCTGGTAATAGAACGCCTTGCCGCAGCGCTCGCACCCGCTGACCGTGCCCTCGCCGGCCACCGTCTCCATCGCCACCGGCGTCGCGGCCTCGCCCGCGAACGAGACGAGGTGGCCGTCGAAGACGACTGTCCCCAGCTCGTAGCCCGCCTGGCCGCCGCAGTGCGGGCAGCGGAAGAGCAGTGTCTTCTCCGACACCCTTCCCCTGTCCGGCTGAGAAGGAGGGGAGACGGAAGAAGGCTCGGCCGGTCCTGCGGCCGCATCATCGGTTGCGCCCGGCCCGGCTTCCTCTCCGCTCACGCTCAGCTCCTGGGCGATGCCCTTCAGCTCGTCCGTGATGCCCTTCGCGTCAGCGTCAGCGTCAGCGTCAGCGCCAGGGAAGAACTCGCCGAACCAGGGCAGCCCGAGCGCCTCTTCTCTGAACCTGTGCGCGTCCTCCATCTTCTTCAGCGACCGGTCGTACCTCGTCTCTGCGATCTCGGCGGCGGTCTCGTACATCTCCCGCTCTTCGGCGATGCGGCTGAGGAACTCGAGCGCAGGGAGCTTGAACGTGTAACCCGCCTGTTCCTCGATCTTCTGCAGGTTGGCGGCCTGCCCGGCCGTCAGCTTGAGCTCATACAGCCTCTTGTAGCTGCCTTCGAGCTTCGAGAGGTCGAACCTCTTCAGGGCCACGACCTCTTCGAGGGGCGTCAGGTTCTTCCTTATCCCCGGCTCGTTCTCGCCCAGTGCCTCGAGGAGCATCTGCTCCTCGGTGAGGCCTTCGTCCACGAAGGCCCTGTACGTCATGTACCTCCTCCTCTCCTCCTCCGTCCTGGCCTCCCTGTAGAGCTGCATCAGCGCGTCATACCTCCTGTTCCCTTCGTAGAGGCTGTAGCCTTTCCCATCTGGCTTCAGGACGACCCGGCCGGGCACCCGCTGCCCGTTCTTGCGGATGTCTTCGGCGAGCTCCTCCACATCGTACTTCGACCTGAGCCTGAACTTCGGGTGCGGCTCTATCGTCTTGATGGCCAGCGCCGAAACCTGTTCACTGAACGGCACGGCCTTTCACGCCTCCCAGCCTTTTAACTCGCTCCACACGACGAACCCCTCGACCCTCAGCCCCCGCTCCTCCGCAAGGCGCCTGACTTTCGTCTTCTGAGGCCCAGACTGGCACTCGAAGACCTCTTTGTCTGCCTGCGCCAGGGCTTCCCGGGCGAGCAGGCGCGGCGTCCTCAGGAGAGGCTCGCCCTTCGGGGGGTCCCTCAGCCTCTGCCCGACCTTCTCGCGGTCGAACTTCTCCCTGAAAAGCTCCGAGTACCTCGTCCTGAACCGCATCAGGGCCCCTACATTCGCCAGGAGGTACTCCGTGAGCGGGAGCTTTTCCGTCCAGTAGCGCTTGAGCAGCAGGTTTGTCCGTTCGTTCCCGGCCGGGCCCTCGGCGAGGGCCACGCCTTCGCTGAGCTTCACCCTCTCCATCAACTTCAACATTTCGAATGAGCGGCCGGTCCTCACCACCGCCCTCCGAGCGTCGAGGACATCGAGCCTTCTCTCCTCGGTGACGCAGACCAGCTTGGCGCCCCCGCTTTTGTGCCTACCCACATGCGTGCACATCACAGCGCCCTTGAGCTCCAGGAGCTCGCCGTCGTCCGTCGCGTAGAGCGGGACCCGGAGGAGCCGGGTGGCCGTGGTCCCGTCCTCGAACGCTTTGGTTGTCCTTTCCCACCCGCCTATCTTCACCATGACCCGTCGTCGCCTGTCTGGCAGCACGCTCAACCGCAGGTCGTTGACCGCGGCTATGCGCCTGTCCATCGCCGCGGCCTTCTCGACGATCTTCTCGAAGCTCCAGCCGTAGTCCCGCATCACCTTGGCGACCGCCGTGAAGGCGACGTCGCACTCCGCCATCCCAGCCGACCGCATCTGCTGCGCGTACTGTTCCGCCTTGCCCTGGATGGCTTCCTCCAGGCGCTGACCCACCCCCAGCCCGCCGACTGTGCCGCGTATCCTGAGCTGCAGCGATTCCGTCTTGGTGTCCCTGGAGACCGCATTGAGCATGTTCGTCTCCTTCCTTCCGATGCCCTCTTTCCGTCCTCCCAGCGCTTTTGCCATTTGCCGGGGGCTCAGGGAAGCGGCCCCTCGAACGCTGTTCGTCTCTGAGTATGTCGGCTTCTCATCCGTTAAATGTTCCTCGTCGCTTTCATCCATCACCGAGGACCTCCTCCTGGCAGGGGTCGGTCCGACGGGACCGGGGGTCGCCCGACGGGTGGCCCTCCGTCCTGGGGCATGAAGGCAGATTCTCCACCACCAGTGTTTCCACTGGAATTGTTGCCAATGGCAACAATGTTGCAAGAATTGCAAGCTACCCACCCTTGGGGTGTGGGCTTCCTTGCGGCTGTCATGGCGGCCCTCCGTCCTGGGGCATGAAGGCAGATTCTCCACCACCAGTGTTTCCACTGGAATTGTTGCCAATGGCAACAATGTTGCAAAAACCATAATCTCCTTCAAGATCGGCCGCTTGGCGGCTGCCTCTTCTCCGATTGTTGCCAATGGCAACAATTCGTTCCCGGTTCTGGATGGAGCGCGTCGTCGCCCCAAAGAATCCAGACCTTCCATGCGTCCACCATCGAACAGGCGATACGGCGCTGGGGAGGGATGCACCACATCCCCGAGCAGAACATGCTTGACCTGGGGCTGATGGTGCAGATGTCAAGGCCCGACAGGCTGAATCAGGCGAGGTACGTCCTTCGGGTCTGCCAAGTCACGGATGAGGGGGGAGCCCTGAAGGTCAAGGACATCTTCCTCAGGGACAGGGAATTCCATCTGCGGAACGTCGCCGGCCCGGGGTGGCCCCGCCTCCCTGACGGAGCCGACCCTGGGAAGTTCCTCCAAAGGATGCAGATCGCGCTTGAGAAGATGGAGAGTGGGGCGGACCACTGAGATTCGCTTCGTTCGACCGGTTCGGGGTCAGCCCGGCCCGGATTGGGGCCCTTGCGGCGGCGCTGTCTGTCCTGGGAGCCCTCCTCACGCTGGCGGTGACGGGCGGCGCGCTTGGAGACGCCAGGGACGCGGTGGCCCTGGCCGTGGGGGCGCTGGTCTTCTACTTCGTCCTGTCAGCCCCCAGGAGGCTCGCTGACAGCCAACGCCTCGCCGAGGCGAGAGAGACCCCCTCGTTGTCGACGTCGGCCGCCGCGTGTCTCGCGGTCACCGGGTCGCGGCCGAGGACGATCGTGCTCATGAGACCAAGGGACCCGGCGCTGAAGGCCAGCTTGAATGAGGCGGGGAGGAGGGTCCTCCTCGGGACCAGGGTCGACAGGGCGCTCGAGAGCTCTGCGAAGTCCCTTGCTTCGTACACCGCGGCCGCGGCGATCAGGGGCCTGGCGGAGTTCGCCCCCGAAGGGGTCGAGCAGGGGGACGAAGAGGCCCAGGGCCTCGCCCTGTCGTCGGACCTGAGCAGAGAGACGAAGGTCCCCATGCTCATGACGGTCTGCTTCTTCGCCCCCATCCTCCTGGTCCTGTACGCCGTCTTTTCGCACACCTATGGCGCTGCAGACCTCGCTGAGCTCGCATCCCTCGAGTTCATAGTCCTCGACCTCGCATTCTTCCTGAGCGCCGCCGAGAGGAACCGGCGTTGAACCCCGACCTCTTTCTGGTCAGGGCTCTCAGGAAGGTGCTCGAGTCTGCCTCGGAGGGAAAGGGGATGGCGCGGTCCGTCGTCGAAGGGCTCCGCCTTTCCCCCCTCCCTTGGTCCGGGGTGGCGAGGATGCTCCTTCTGGGGCACCCCCTCGGGACCGCGATGGAGGCCCTGCTCGAATCCCCGTCCGTAGAGGCTTCCATGCTCGCTTCCCTCATCGTCGCTTCGCCAGAGAGCAGCTCCCTGCTTGTGGCCAGGAAGGGGGAGGTCCTCGCCGGCACACTCGAGAAGTGGGTCAGAGCGAGGGAGAGCAGGAAGCTTGAGGAGAAGGTGATGAGATTCAGGGGCATGGTGACGTCAGGAGTCTTAGGTGCTGTGACAGCCATGGTCGCCTCGCTGGGTCCCCTCGTGGGAAGCCTGAACTTCGAAGGGACGTCTCCACCGGTCGACCCGACGGCGCTCCTGACGGGGGCCGCGGCGATGGCAGCGATGGGCTCGGCGGTCCTCGGGTTCTACATGTCTGGCAAGGGGTTCCCGCTCAACGTGGCAGTCACCCTCGGCGTCTTCGCGCTCGTCGGCGCGGCCGCTTCCCCCCTGGGGAGCCAGACCCCGCCGATACTGTGGTGAGTTATATAGCGCAGCCGCCTCCTAATGTGATGTCTCCGCCCCGTCGAAGGAAAGTCCGCAGAAGAGGCGCCCAGCTCATCGAAGAAGCCCTCCTGCTCTCCGTCGCCCTCGTGGCTCTGTCCCTCCTCGTCGGAGGGATCGAGTCCATCCTCAAGCAGAGTTCGGCGTACACGTCGAACGTCTGGAGCACCATATCGAGCTCGCTCAGCAGCATCTTCGGCTCCCTCTTCCACTGGTGAGCCGCATGGGCGCGCGAGAAGCGGCTTCTCAGGCCGCCTGGCGGCTCTGGCCACGGACGAAGATAGGGGTGGAAGACATGCGCGTGTCCGGGGGGAAGTATGTCGTCTCTTCCGACGGGTCGAAGGCACGCACCATGGCCTTCTTCAGGGTCGGGATCCCAGACATCCAGGAGGATACGAAGGTTGACTACTCGGCTGCGCTGAAGACCGCGCTGCAGCAACAGAGGATGCGCGGGTTGTTCGAAGGACTCCGCCGGGCGGCTGTCCCGTTCATCTATCTGGTGCTGATGAACGAGACGGAGCCCAGCGAGGAGCTCCCTCCGGTCCTCGAGTTCGACCTGGTCGTCGGGACCTGGGTGGACGCCAAGAAGAACGAAGACGGCGGCCCCGCCCTCGAGCAGAGGGCGAGCATCCTGTCCGCGACGCTCAGCGTCGCCCTCCCCACGGCCGCGGTGGTGAGGCTCGCCAGGAAGGAACTCTCCGACTTCATGAAATCGGCCCTGCTTCCAGGGGGGAGGGCGCTTCCTCAGTCAGGGTCTGCCGCCGTGGCTGGGTCCCTGTGCTCCTTTGATGACATGTCGCCGCTGGCCGCAAGGCAGGAGCAGTCTCCGGAGTTCTTCATCCCGAACGCGGCCGAGTCAGGCACCGGTGGGTTCCTCCTCGGCATCGTGAAGTCGGGGGGGAGGGAGTTCCACGACTTCCGGCTCCAGAAGGAGGACCTCGTGAGGCACGTGAGCGTCCTCGGGATGACCGGGTCTGGCAAGTCGACGACCACCTCTTCGATCGTCAGGCAGGTGGCCGAGTCGGGGCTGCCGGTGCTCGTCCTGGATTGGCACAATGAATATGGGAAACGGGTCGCAGATGCGGGCGGGAAGGTCGTGGCGCCAGGGACGGACGACTTCTCCATCAACCCCCTCGAAGTAGGGCCAGGGGCAGACCCGGCCGAGCACATCGCGATGGTGTCAGACATATTCTCGGACATCTACCACTTCACCCACCCCCAGGCGTATATGTTCCGCAACGCGCTGCAGAAGCGGCTTGGCGAGACCTCGGCAGACGAGGTCCCAACCATCTCGGCGCTGGTCAAGACCATCGAGGCCTATCCACTCCGGTCGGCCTATGACAACGAGACGAAGGTAGCTCTGCTCCGAAGACTCGTTCCGCTCACCCAGGGACAGTCAGGGAGGGCTCTTGGCGGGTCTGCTCCGCTGAAGATGGAAGAACTGTTGGGCACCACAGTGTGCGTCGAGCTTGGCCGCATGCGAGACGTCCAGTCGCGAGCCGTCTTCTCCGATGTGATGCTGAAGATGGTCTACGAAGAGAAGGTCAGGCGGAAAGGAGCATTGGACCACCTCACCGTGGTCGAAGAGGCAAGAAACATCGCGCCAGCGAGGCGGGCCGAGGACCCTCCTTCGGTCGGGGAGAGGATGGTCTCGGAGCTGCGGAAGTTCGGGGAGGCGATGATTTTCGTCGCCCAGTTCCCCACCCACGTCGCGGCGGAGGTGGTAAAGAATTCCGGGACGAAGATCATACACAGGCTGGCGTGGCCCGATGACGTATCGCTGATTGGAGATTCGATCGGGCTGAACCAGAAACAGCTAGAGTTTCTCACGAAGCTGAAGGTAGGGGAAGCCGTCGTGGGACTCACGCGGGTGCAGCAGCCTATCCTGGTTCAGGTCAGACCTGACCTTCAATCTCCTGAAGAAAGGGGATTCGCCTGAGCCCCGGCTTGCTACGCGTCGCAAGCGCAAGAAAGGGGAGAGGGTGCTCGGAACTCAAGCACGACGGGACTGGCGCGGCTTGGGTCTGGCTCCACTGCCCCATCGCGAACATTCTCCAGGCCTCAAATCGACGGGCCCGGCGGGGACCGATGTAAAGACGCCTCTAGATTTGGTTACGAAAAACGGATTCGTGTAGTGACTGGGTCGGGCGACTTGGCAGCAAGAGACGCCCTGAGAACCCGTCGTAGGCGTCCTCCGGACGGGCTCAAGCGGATGTTGACGAAGGCGTCGAGGCGCGTCCCAGTCGTCCCTATTCATCCAATGACTCGGCCAGTCTTCTAAGTATCTCTCTTTCCAGGATGGTCACCAGAAGTCTCCCTTTCTCGTCGACCACCGCAATGATCGGAATGTTGGTTTCTCTGAACAGATTGACAAGGTTGAGGCCCGGCTCGTCTTCTCCCACTTCAGGCACTATTGCAAGCGGAGCCTCGGAGACTTTCATAACTGCCATCTCTCGCCTCGACAGACCTATGACGTCCCGCATGAGCAGGGTAGCTATTGGTTTGCCCGCACTCACGACTACGGCGGCGCGGGCGTCGAATTCGAGGAGCGTCTTGAATGCGTCCTTTACCAGCTCGTCGTCGCGTACGACTACCGTAGGCAGAACCTTGCCGATCTCTGCGGCAGTCATCGACTGGAGGTGCTGCTTGACCACCTCTCTTTGGGTCCCGGCCTCGTGGTCGATCGAGACAAGTTCAGCACGCCGTCTGAAGAGAAGCGGGGCAGTGAGCGAAAGCAGGGCAATCCCCACGGCGGTCGAGGAGTAGACGAACCCCCCTATCAACGCCGATCCTGCCGTGAAGGCGGAGACTAGCAAGGCGGCGTCAACCCCTCCATTCACGCACGTCCCGAACGCGTTGCGCCACCTGTCCACCTGGAAGAATCCTGCGGAGGCCGCTCCGACTGCGGCGTCGGACGCTAGTGCAACCCCGAAGATGACCATGCCTGTCACGATGAGCGCGGGCGTGATCCGAACGAAGTAGAGGCCGAGCCCGGCGAAGAACATGGGCTCGAAAAACCCGTAGGTGAAAGCGCGCAACTTCTCCATCAGGACCGGTCTGGCGGCGAGAAACCTCTGCATCAGCAGCCCCAGGAAGAGGGCCACGATCGCCGCATTGAAGCCGGTGACCTGGCCCGCGAACCCCGCGATCAGTAGAATGGAGATGATGACCGCGAAGACGGCCTCTCGGCTCTTCAAGTGGATTTCGACCTTCTCTAGGACCGGCACCATCACATATCTGCCGAAGCCGATTATTCCAAGGACGGCCGCGACGAGTTCGCCAGCGGTGACTGCCACGGAAATGACTGTGATTGCCTTCCCCGCCAGGTCGAAGACGAACGAGTACAGCACGACGGCCGCAACCTCTATGACGAGTACCTGGGAGAAAATTGCTGTCCCTTCGTCTGTCCTGGCGAGTCCGGTGTCCGTAAGGAGCCTTGAGAGAGGTCCTGCGCTGCTCATTCCGACTACGATGCCGATGATCAGGGCCTCGGTTATTTGGTTGAAGAGCAGATATGCAGTTGTGGTGATTGCGAGGAACCGGACAATGAATTCTGCCACGGCAACAAGGAGAGAGGTCTTCTTGACGAAAACCCGTCTGAGTCTGTCAGACTCGAACTCTTCGGCCCCGCTCACGAACAGGAGGAAGTCTATCCCAATCGAGATGAACAGCGTGATGGTCGGCAGCACTTCAACTATGTTGAAGACGCCTGGGCCGAGCAGCGTGCCGACCAGTATTGCGCCGACGAAGGGGATGAGGCCGACCTTGCGAAAGGCCTCTTCGCCGAGCTTGGCGGCAATGAGCAAGATTCCGAGATATGCGAGTGAGGAGACCGCAACCGGCAGACTAGAAAGGATCGCCAACCGTAGCTCCCACTCTGTGCCTGCATCTGCAACTAGTCGGTTATTAACGGAATGTCTTCTGCCAAGGCAAGACTATCTGTCACCTGCCTTGGTTCCAAGAAGCAATTGGAAATGTCAAAACGCACGCGCTCAGTGGCTTTTCGCCCACGCAAGCCGAAGCGACAGTTCGAAGAACAAAAACAGTGACTGTCCACTTCGAGTAACGAACCCGTCCTGCGCGACGCGCAGACTGGACACATGGCAAGCACGCCCTTGGGCGGGACTGACAGAACCAGAGACCCGAAACGGTCGGCCTTTTCACACATTTACACCGAATCGCCCCATCAGGACATGCTTCACGCGGTCGTTCACCCCGAGAGTCAGGACCAGGTCGTATGCGAACACCAGCGTGAGATACGTTATCGGTATGGGCGTCACTTCAGGAATCCCAACTGTGACAAGAACCGCCACCGCCAGCATGTCTGCTATCAGGGCAGCCATGAGGGTCCTGCTCGGGACAGAGTCCCAGAAGAACCCCCTTTCCCTGACGACCAGGACGGTGAATATCCCAAGATAGAAGAGCCCGGCAAAGTTGAACGTCTGCAGACCCCCGATGTCATCCGACAATCCAAGGTACCTAATGCCTAGGAAGAGAAGTCCAAGCGACTCGATCGCGGCGACTCCTCCGAGCAGGGTGCCGACCTTCACCAAGCCGATGACGTTCCATTTCTCAGGCAGTTTCGACCACCGAACCTTGTCGGTCGAAAGCGAAATCGTAACGAAGTCGAGGAAGAGGAGCAGGAGAATTATGTCCAGGGCAGAAACTGCGTAGTATCCAGTTAGGAAGAATGCAGAGGCTATGAATGTGGCGACCTGGAATGTCTTGACGATCTTGTTGAGCGTCCAGGTGACAATCCGTTGGTATATCATCCGCCCGACCTCCACGAGACCGACTATGTTGGATAGCCCTTCATCTGTCAGGACTGCGCTCGCGGCGCCCTTGGCCACGTCGGTGGCGCTGTTCACTGCGATTCCTACTTCGGCCTGCCGCAGCGCGGGGGCATCGTTCACGCCATCGCCGGTCATGCCCGTGACGTGCCGGCCCTGCTGTAGGCTCTTGACAATCACATATTTGTCCTCGGGATAAACATCTGCGAAGCCGTCGCTCTTCTCAGCGATCTCCGCAGCTTTGGCTGGCTGCTTCGCCATTTCGCCCTTGAACTCGGGCGCCCGCACTATCGAATTGCCTAGACCGACCTGACTGGCGATTTCTTTGGCTATCGGAAGGGCGTCGCCGGTCAGCATCTTCACAGATACGCCGAGGTCTCGAAGTCTTCTTATCAGATCCTTGGAGTCTGGACGCGGCATGTCATAGAGCGCGACCAGACCGCACATCCTGTAAGTACCGTCGGGGCCCGAGGACGCTACAGCCAGCGTCTTGTAACCCCTTGCTGCGAAATCATTCATCCTCTCCTCGAGCCCCCCTTCCTCCGGGTCCATTCCACACACCTGAGCGACCGCATCCACGGCCCCCTTCATCACCCTGAACCGTTTGCCATCGGAGACGATTACCGCTTCCGTTCTCCGCGTCTTCGGGTCGAAAGGGATGAACTCCTCTTGAACGGAAGGCTGACTCGGTAGGTTTCTTTCCCTTGCGGCGGAGATGAGAGCCACGTCTATGGGATCCTGATTCGCCTCTTGGGATGCCAGGGCACCGTTCAGGATCACGCTGTTTTCATCATAACCTTCTCTCGCAATGACGTTCACAACCGAAAGCCTGTTCATGGTGATGGTGCCCGTCTTGTCCGCGCAGAGGATGTCCATCGAGGCTGCGTCCTCCGATGCGCTCAACCTCGTGACTAACACCCCCTTCTTCGCAAGCTCAAGTGAGCCAATCGCCATGCTCACCGTGAACATGGCGGGAAGCGCCACGGGGACGGCAAAGACCACGAGCACCAGCGCCAGTGGGATTACGCTCAGAATGCTGATGCCTTCCGCGTAGGACGCAGCCAGGACCAGGGATATGAGGACCCCGACCATCACGAGCAGCCATCTGACCACGTTCGACGTTATCTCCTCCATGTGCAGTTTCGGCCTGGCAACTTGGAGCAGCTCTGTGGTCTTCCCGAAGTAGGTCTTGTTCCCTGTCGCGGCGACGATCGCGTTCGTCTCCCCCCTCTTGACAATCGTCCCGGAGTAGAGCACGTCATCCACCTTCCTTCCAACCGTCATTGACTCGCCCGTGAGGGAAGACTGGTCGACGTCGATTTCTGACTCTTCTATTATCTTGACATCAGCAGGGACGAAGTCTCCTGCCCGTACTCTGACTATGTCTCCGGGAACCAGCTCCTTTGCCGAGAGAACCTGCCACTTTCCGCCCCTCAGAACCCTCGCATTGACTTGGAGCCTGTTTCGGAGTGCCTCCACAGCGTCTGACGCTTTCTGCTCCTGTACGAACCCGATCGCTGCGTTGACTACCAGCAGGCCCCCGATTATGTAGACGTCGAAATACTTCTGCAGCAGAAACGAGAAGAGCATGGTCAGTTCCAGCATCCAAGGGGTCAGTCCCCAGAACTTCTTCGCCAGACTGAGCGCAGGATTAGCCTCCTTATCTGGTACCTCGTTTCGACCGTACTTGGCGAGTCTACTTGCGGCTTCCTCCTTGGATAGGCCCAGGGTGGGGTTGCTTCCAAGTGCCTTCAGAATTTCGTCGTGGGTCAGGCCTTGGAAGTCGGACGTCTCACTACTATTCCCGCTTGTTCTGTCTTTGCTGGCCGTAAAGTTCACCGGGCCTTTTCATCCCGCAATTTGGTTCGCTTTTAACTGGTTTCTTGTAGGCGTACTGAGGATCTGGATGATGCGAGTGCGCCGACCGAAGGTGGCCCTGTGTGATTTTCGGTCTTTGCCAAGAACCCGAACCTGCAAGGCCGATTTTTTTCAGCTCCGCGACCAAGCTCCAACGGTGTCGCAACGAGGCTGAGTGACATCGGTATGGTTCAACAGAGCTCATCTTGAGCTCGCAGGTCCGACGGGTTCTGCCCTCCAGGGAGGTCGGTGCCTGGGACATTGCGGCGGCCGGGGAGGCGGTCGGACTGGTCATGGCCACCATCGCGTTGAAGGACGCCACCATGGGAACGGCCGCGTACTCGGTGATGGTCCTCGCCACCATGGTAGTCGCAGCCGTCGGCCCCCCCGATGACCCGCCGAACCGGGTCCGCCCCACTTTGAGCGCCCGTCGGCGAGGTGGGCACCCCCCAGGCTACAGGTCAGCCACTCCCCTAACCCCGCCCAAGATCCTTCTCTTCGCCGATCCTCCGTGCTAGAAGGGCTTCAAGCTCCTCGAAATACAGCCTAATCCCTGATGGCATGAGGACTTTGTTCTTCTCTATCGCGGCAATCAGATAGGGGATGGCTCCCCTGGACACCTTAATCTCTCCCCCGGGATCCGCCCCGCCCGCGGATGTCCTCGGCAGAGCCACCACTCCTCTGACCGCCGGGGGCGCATCTTTCTTTGCGTCGTCCTCCACTGTCTTCACCCAAGCTTCGAGCTGGTCCGGCCCGAGCCCCTCGACCATCTCGCCGAGCTCTTTCACGAGGGGTACCGCCGGGATGAGGGACTCCAACTCAGGGGCCGACTCCCTCACCATGAAGAGGCGGACCCCGGCCGTCGAGACGACGTTCGTAATCAGTACGACCAAAGCGGCAACGGAGAGTATCTGCCCCGCTCCCGAGACCGAGTCTGCGACTAGGGTGGTGGCCAGGAGCGCCGGGGTGAGACCCTGGGCCATCATCGACTCGATGAACCGCCTGTCTCTCGGGCTCTTCTTCCAGTCTGCTGCTTCTGTGCTGAGGTACCTGGAGAACAAGAGTATCCCGACGACGCTGAATGAAAGCAGGTAGGTTTGGGAGCCTGAAAGTGCCGCGAGGGGGACAGAGAATCCAAGGAAGAAAAGGAAGAAAGTCCGCAGGAAGAAGGTTATTTCCGTCTGGAGGGTTGACAGGTAATTCAGGGATGTTGGTGGAAGCGATACGGAGAGATTCAGCCTACTTGGGAGGTCGGCGAGGTTCCTTATCACGAGCCCAACTGCTAGGACCGCAATGACGCCGCTCCCGCCCACGGCCCCGACGGAAATGTAACTCAGCAGGACATAGCCGACGGTGGCGATGTAGAAGTAGTCGAAACGGCCTATGTACTTCGCCAGCCAGACCCAGAGGAGGCCGGCGAGCACCCCGAGGACCGCCCCTGCGGAAAGCTCTCTGACGAACGTCTCGGAGATAAGGGTGAGCCCTTGCACACTGAAGGGAGCTTGTTGGGTGTACCCCGTCAAGAAGACGAAGAACAGGATGATGAGGACCATCGAGTCGTAGACCGATTCGAGGGAAAGGTTCGAGACGAGGTCCTTCCGCGAGACCCTTCGAGCCATATAGGGGGCAATCACCATCGAGATTTCCCCTCCGGCGATGGAGCCGAGGAAGAGCGACTGGTACAGTCCCCACCCAAAGACGGTGGTGAAAGCCGCAGTGATGAGGGTTATGGACAGGACCATGTATGTCGTCGACCTGACTATGGCCGACCTCCCCTGCGACACCACCTGGCGCGCATTCAGACTCATCCCGATGTCGAATACAACCATGGCGAGCGTGACCTCGGACAGTGTTGGGAGCATCGCGTCGACTGCGGTGGTCTGGAGGACGCCCAGCCAGTGAGTGAAGACGCCGGCCGCAATTAGGAAGACGGACTGCGGTATCCCTTTGCTATTGAGCAGCAGGTTCCCGGCGAACCCGATGAATGTTATCACCGCAACGACCAACAGGAAGGTCTCCGTCGAGAACATGGTATTGGTTCACCAGGTAATCTAAGAATCGAGCGAGCGAAGGTCCCAAAAAAACGGGGCCCCGCCAAGTTGCGAGGTCGCCAATGGCCGAACGACATCGTTCTTGCTATTTGAAGGCTCTCGACGGCGAACACCACTTGATTCCAACGCTTCGAGTCGGGAGCCATTCGGACCGCCGCTGCTAGTGCCGGAGCCCGATCCTGATGCAAGAAGAAAAGTGGTTGGACGGATTCTGATTCGGCTCCGAAACAACTTCTTTCCTTTCAGCAAACAAGGGCGAGTTCTGGCTTGTTGCAGAAGTTCTGTGTCGGTGAGTGGATACGTAGCCACCAATAGGGGCGCATTTTCGTGGTGATGATTGGAGAAAAGCCGGCCTGCTACCGTCACATTACTCAAATCAACAAGAATCGGTCCAGCCCTGCCTAACAGAGCCTATTTCGAGCTATTTCGAAGGTGGACCGCAAAGCGCTCGAGTGTTTGGCCATTCCGAAGTGACCCGCGGGAGATCTGCCTTCGTGCAATCTATGACACCGACGATAGGCGTGTGATTCTTCACTTCCCAAGAGGCAAACCAGTACCATTTTTGGTCGTAAAATGGCACAACGAGCATGGAGGCGCGGTGGCAGGGGTCGGAGGGAAGGCGGTCGGCCCGGGAAGGGACGACTTGGCCATGAACCCGCTGGAGGCGGAGCCCGGCGCGGACCCCATAGAGCACATCGCCATGATCTGCGAGATCTTCTCCGACATCTACCACTTCACCCACCCGCAGGCATACATGTTTAGGAACGCCCTGCAGAAAAAGCTCAGCGAGAGGTCCCCGGACGAAGTCCCCCCGCTCGGCGGCCCGAGGACCCCCGACCGTGGGAGGGCGGATGACTTCCGAGCGCAGGAAGTTCGGAGAGGGGATGACTTTCGTTGCCAGTTCCCCACCCACGTCGCGGCGGAGGTGGTCAAGAACTCGGGGACGAAGATAATCCACCGCCTTGCCTGGCCGGATGACGTCGCGCTCATCGGGGATTCGCTCGGCCTGAACCCCAAGCACAGGGAGCACTTTACGAGGCTCAGGGCCGGGGAGGCGGTCGTTGGCCTCGGGAGGGTCCCCCGGCCTGTCCTCATCCAGGTGAAGGGCGACTACCTGGGGAGAGCAGCGACCTCAACTTCGCCCCCGAGTCGTAGTCCAGGGTCCAGTCGATGCGGGGGGCTGGCCTTCCCGTCCGCACGAGCTTCGCGATTCTTCCGGCTGCCTCGGAGGGGGACGAATGGGTCGTGTCGAACTCGAAGGTCTTTGCGCTCCCGAAGGCGCCGAAGGCGTCGGCGGACACAACCCCGATGAGCTCTGCTTCGACGTTCTCTTCGGCCTTCTTCGCTGGATACCCCCTCCTGCCAAGCCGTTCCTTCAGTACCTCCGGGGCGCACCGCAGGACTACGACCTTCCGGACCGATCTGCGGTCCAGCACGTAGGGGACGAGATGCCCGTAGAGGAGCGCCGGCCCGTGGACCCTCTTCGGGATCCTGTCACGGAGCAGGTCCACGTCCACATCCCCGGCTCCCCGGCCGAGCAGGCCGAGTTCCCGGGCCAGGTCGTTGACGCCCAGGCACTCCAGGTGGAGGGCGGCGGCGACCAGGGGCGAGACGGACTTCTTGCCCGTGCCAGGGCTCCCGGTTACGCCGATGATGCCCCTCAATCTCTATCGAACAGACACTAGGTGCGCTGCTCGGGCGCAGCTGCCTTGAGCTTGGACTTCCAGTGCTCCCTGAACTTCGCGAGCTTGGGGGCTATGACCGCCCGGCAGTAGGGCTTGTACGGGTTCAGCCTGAAGTACTCCCTGTGATAGTCCTCGGCCGGATAGAACGCCTCGAGGGGGACGATCTGGGTCACGATCGGGGCGCGGAAGACCTTCTCCCTCGTGAGCTCCTTGACCATCCCCTCCGCCTGTGCCTTCTGGTCCTCGTCGCCGTAGAAGACCACCGACCTGTACTGCGTCCCCTCGTCTGCGCCCTGCCTGTTCAGGGTGGTGGGGTCGTGGGTCGAGAACAGGACCTCGAGCAGATCCCTGTAGGAGATCACGGACGGGTCGTAGGTGATCTGGGCCACCTCTGCGTGGCCGGTCAGGTCGGTGCATACCTCCTCGTAGGTCGGGTCGGGGACGGTCCCCCCCGAATACCCTGGGACGACCTTGGTGACACCCCGCAGCTCCGAGAACACGGCCTCGGAGCACCAGAAGCACCCGCTCCCGAAGGTCGCGACTTCAGTGGGCAAACGTCCCGTCGGGCTTTCCCTCCCGGACTAAAACTTGGCGGTGGCGCCCCCGGCGACCCTGAGGCTCCCCCCGTTCAGGTCCAGGACGCACGAACGCATGCCGTCCCAGACCGGGACCTGCACGGGGAGTTTCGCGCCCAGCTCGTCCCTCCCCTCGGAGAACCGCGCGGGGACAGCCTCCCCCGGAAGCTGAAGGTGGAGGTCCCTGCCGGCCACCTGGGGCCTGTAGAACTGAGACTTCGCGAAGTCGAGCCTCAGCGTGTCTGCCAGGGCCAAAGAGCCGTCGTCGAGCCAGTGGCTCTTGTCGAGGTCTGAAGGCTCCACCCCCCTGAGGGACAGGCCGACCCTGATTCCCCGCCCGGCAGAGTCGAAGTCCACGTCGTTCACCTGGATCCCCCTGACGTCCGCCCTCAGGTTCGACGGCCCCGGAATGGGGCGCAGCTGGTCATGGACCTTGACCGTCCCTGAAAGAACGAACCCCAGGGCGACCGTGCCTACTCCCTTGACTGTGAACGCCCGGTCGACGTAGATCAGCAGTCCCTTTGGAAAGTCCCCCCGGGGCGCGGACATGGACAGGTCTATCGCAGCGGAGCCCGACTGGCGCTCCTCGACTGGGAACTGGGCGACGGTGGTTCCCCGGAGAGAGGCTGCCGCTCCTTCACTGCTGGAGGCGCCGTCCAGGATTTCGATGGTCCCCCGGAGCCCGAACGACCCGAGGAGGACCGCAAGTTCTCCGTCAGGTGGAGCGAGTTTCCCCGACTTCGGATAGAAGTAGAGCGAGTGGTCGCAGATGGACGCTATCCGCGAGTACCCCTGGACCCTGCCGGGGAAGTCCCCGGTGTCGAGGAAGGAATACCTCTTCCCCCCCTCGGTCCTGCTATAGACCGCAATCCCCTCGGCCTCGCTCTTCTTCGCCACCGCAGACTCGAAGGAAGACTTTGGCTCCTGGTCGGTGCCGAAGACCCCCACAGTGATGCCGTCCATGGACAGCTACTTCTTCCGCTTGAGGTGCGCGTCGAACCATCGGATATAATGGCGGAGCCTCGCCACCCGGTGCTTGGGCTTCCCCACCCGCGAGAGGTCGTGGTTCTCACCAGGGAAGAGGACCAGCTCTGCTTCCTTCCCATGCTTCTTCAGGGCGGTGAAGAACTCCAGCCCCTCGACCATCCAGCAGCGGTAGTCTTCCATCGAATGGACCAGCATGAGCGGGGTCTCGACGTTAGGGACGTACCGCAGCGGGGAGTCGCTGAGGAGCTTCTCCTCCGAGTCCCAGGGGTCTCCCCCGACCTGGTCTTCGGTGAAGTGGGGGCCTATGTCTGAGGTCCCCCAGAAGCTTATCCAGCTGGCGATGCTCCTGTCAGTCACAGCCGCCCTGAACCTCGTGGTGTGCCCGATGGCCCAGTTGGTCATGAAACCTCCGTACGACCCTCCGGCGATGGCGAGGCGCTCACCGTCGATCTGAGGGAACCTCTTGAGGACGTGGTCCAGCCCCTCCATCAGGTCGTCGTAGTCCCTGGTCCCGTACTTCCCTCGGATGTCCGCGAACTTCTCGGAGTAGCCGTCGCTCCCTCTGGGGTTGAGGTAGATCACAGCATACCCTGCGCCTGCGAACGCCTGGAACTCGTGCATGTACGAGTGCCCGAAGGCAGTCTTGGGCCCCCCGTGGACATAGAGTATGCCAGGGACCTTCTTCCCCTCGGGGACCATCACCCACCCTTCCACCTCCTCCCCGTCGCTGGCCCTGAAGCTGACGTGCTGGGGGGACAGGACCTTCAGGTCTTTGTAGACCTCCGAGTTCAGGGACGTGAGCCTCCTCTCTCCGCTGGCCGATACAAACAGCTCTTCGAGGTGAGACGCGTCCATGGCGACGAAGGCGACGGTCCCGTCGTGGACGTCGTACCCCTCGACGCTCCTGTCCCCTCCCACCACGACCGCGGGCGTCCCTCCGACCTTCTTCCTGCACAGCCTCACGGCACCCCCGGCCGCCTCCAGGTAGTAGATCCCGTCTTTGTCCCAGACCAGGTTCCCAGGGCCGTGGGCATGGGCCCTGACGTCCGAATTGAGCCCGTTCGCCTTGTTCAGGTCGACATCGTCTATCCTCTCCACTCTCCCGTTCCTGGGGTCGACGGTCCAGATCCTCGAGTGAGACGCGAACCCGGAGGGGAGGTCGTCGCCGGAGAGCGCGAGGAGCGCGTCGTCCGGGCTCCAGGCGACCGTGGTGAGCTCCATGTTCGACCTGGTGAGCTTCCTCCTCTCTTTCCCGCGGGCATCGGAGAGATAGAGGTCCGAGATGTAGGGCCTGAGGTCGTCAGACGAGGCGACGAATGCGATCGACCTGCCGTCGTGCGACAACGCGAAGTCGCTGACATCGATGGAGCCCGAGGTGATCTGGCTCACCTTCCCCGAGTCCAGGTCCACCCTGAACAGGTGCTTCCGCCTGTCGTAGATGAAGCCGAGCCCGTTGAACCAGAAAGTGACCCGGTCGATCACCTTCACGTCGTCCTTCGCCTTCTTTCCTATGGCCGACAGGAAGTAGACCGACCTCGAGTCCGGGGACCACTGGGGGGTGTCGATCCCGGCCTCGGAACGTTTGAGCAGCCTGGCCTCGCCTCCGTCGGCAGAGATTACGTATAACGCGTTCCCCTTGTCCTCCTTCTTCAGCCCCCTCCTGGAGGTGAAGAGGATCGAACGGCCGTCCGGGGACCACTTCGGGTCCGAGTCCTTCTTTCCGGTCGTGAACGGCGAGGACCTGCCGCTCCTCACGTCGGCCACGTAGATGTCCGAGTCGTAGCCGTCTTCGTCGAGGTTCGCCCGCTTCACGGAGAAGGCGAGCCTCCTGCCGTCGGGGGAGAAGCTCGGCTCGGAAAGCATCGAGTAGAGCGTGAAGTCGCCAGGGGATACGGGACGGCGCATGGATTGGGGGCCCGGCACCCGTTTTCTTATGTCTTATTCGGGGCCCGGCTGGCTGTGAGATGAAGGGGCTAGCTCGGCCGGGCCCGGGGAGTAGCAGGGACGTCCCTGTTGGCGAACCAGTAGACTCCCAGGGAGAAGACGATGAAGAGCGGGATGACCAGGAGGTCGTCGAGCGAAGCAAGTATCTCCCCGAACCAGAACGTAGAGAAGGCGAGGAGCAGCCCGGAGACGACCACCTTCATGTTGGCCTGCTTGACCTTCCGGACCTGGCTCCTGAGGACGTAGGTGGCGAGCACGACCCCCGCGACCCCGATGGCCACCCCCATGCTCGCCGAGGTGAGGTTCTCAGGGAGCAGGCCGACGAGAACGACCGAAGCCTCGAACGCTTCGACTGCCCCCACCGAAAAGCCGGTGTACATCAGCCCCTTCTCGAACTCTTCGACCGGGAATCCGGTGGTCCGGCTCCGCACGACCGACCGGCGAGCGCTCCTGGCGAGCCTGAGCCCGAAGTAGAGGAGGAGCACCCCTCCCACGATGCGGACGTAGTCGACCGGGAGGAGGGAGATCAGCCCTGCGACCAAGAAGGTAGGCGCGAAGACGACGACGATCCCTGCAGCGACATAGGCGAATGCGATCGCCTTCCCGGACTCGGCGAAGAGTGCCAGTCCGACAGCCGATGCCTCGGCGAGCTCAAGGAGGGTTATCCCCGCTGCCGCCAGCAGAATACCAGCGTCGATGTTCACTGGCCCATCCCCGGTCAGCTGTATTCCCTGATGGCAGACCGCAGCCCCGCGGCGAGCATCCCAAGGGCCCGGGGCCCGAACCCCCACTCGACTCCGGCCGCGGCGAACAGCTCGGGGAGCGGTCTCGCAGCCCCCAGCGAGAGTGCCCCCTTGTACGCAGCGATCGCCCCCCCGGGGTCCTTCCTGTAGTTCCTCCAGATGCCGAGGGCGCCGGTCAGGGCTATGCCGTACTCGATGTAGCAGAACGGGACCTCGAAGAAGTGGAGCTGCCTGTGCCAGCGGTAGGTCCGGCTGTCTTCCAGCCCCTCGTAGCTCTCCAGCCCGCAGAACCGGTCGAAGGTCTTCGCCCAGGCTGCAGCCCGCTCCTGGCGGGTGTGGTCTGGGTGGGTGTACACCCAGTGCTGGAAGGCGTCGACCGTGGCGACCCATGTGAAGAGCTTGACGTTCCCGACCGCCTCTTCGAAGTTGGACCGAGCCGCGTCCTCCCGGTTGTAGAAGACCCCTTCGTAGCTCGCCCCGGAGATTATCTCCATGGAGGTCGAAGCCACCTCGGCGAACTCCAGGGGGAGGTTCGCATTGGCGTTGAAGTATGGGATCCGCTCCTTCCTCATCAGGAAGGTTTGGAAGCTGTGCCCGGCCTCGTGCAGGAGGGTCCGCACGTCGCTGTCTCTCTTCGCTGCGTTCATGAAGATGAACGGGAGCCTCACCTCCGTGAGCTCCTCCTGATACCCTCCCGGGGCCTTCCCCTTCCTGCTTTCCACGTCTAGGAGCTGGAGGTCGGCCATGCGCTCGAAGTACCCCGCCAGCTCCGAGTCTATCTTGGCCGCCACCTTCCTGGCTCCCCCCACAAGTCCGGCCGCGTCCTGGAAGGGAGACAGGGGAGGCCGGCCGGCCGGGTCTACCCTCATGTCCCAGGGCCGGAGGGTGTCTATGCCGAGGCGCTCCTTCCGCATCCGGTCGATTTCACGGCTTAGGGGGACGATGTACTCCTCCACTCCCTGATGGAACCGCTCGCAGTCGGCCGGAGTGTAATCGAACCTGTTCTTCTTGACGAAGATGTAGTCCCTGAAGTTCGCGAACCCCGCGTTCTTCGCGACTTCGTCGCGGAGCGCAACCATCTTGTCATAGATCCCGTCGATGGCGTCGTGGTCCTTGACCGCCCGGCCGTCGGCGAGCCGCCATGCTTCTTCCCTGGTCGCTCTGTCCGGCTCTTCATAGAACCTCGACATCTGCTGCAAGGTCCTTTCTTCCCCCCTGAAGCTGACCGTCATGGCCCCCATTGTCCTCAGGTAGGCCTGGGACAGGTTCGAGTCCTGCTTCTCGAGCTCCACGTTCGCCTCTCGGAAGATTCCGAGGGCGTCCAGCCGGCGCCTGTCTTCGAGCGCGTATGTCTCCTTGGGGAGCTTCGTGTGGTACGGGGTCCCCGCGTATTTCTTCAACAGCCCGAAGTTGGCCACCTTGACCTTCGGCTCCAGCTCGTCCACGTACTGCTGGTACGCCCGGGTGGACTCGGGGTTGTCTGTCTGAAGGGTGCTGTTGATGTACCTGATCGACCTCTGCTCGTAGACGTAGGAGTCAAGCTCGGCCTGGTCCAGCATCCACCTCTCCAGGTCGGCTGCCGAGGCAATCCTGCGCGAGGACAGCTCGGAGTAGAACTTCGAAAGGTCTCTCCACTCGAACCCTGTACCTTCGGCGAGATAGCGCCGCTTGAAGTCGCGCGGGAGCGAGGGGTAGTCGAAGACCAACAGGTCGTTCGTTTCACGGCTCCGGAGAGATATTACTTAACCCTCGCTGAAGAGAAGAACAAGAATGTCATGCTCCCGATTTTACGGGAGGTCTCCATTCCGATGGAAGGCGGGCTATTCTGATTGCCCCACGTGACAGCATCCCTAACGCTTGAGGTGCATAAAAATCCTACGGTGAGCCTGGGGCCGGCCGACCTCTGGGCCGGGGCCCGGAGATAGACCGGAAACGCGCCCCGATCGGGCGGAGGAGCTGGAACTGAGCCCCTGCGCCGGCCTCCCTTCGCCTTGACCGGTAGAGCACCACGGCCATGACTTCTATCCAGAGCCAGGGGACCGCGACGAAGGCCCTCTGGACTGCCCCATAGAGCGGCGACCCCTGAGACGAACCGAATGCCATTAGCAGGACGATCGAAAGGATGCCGCTGACCAGGGAGTAGGTCCCGCAGCGGCTCCAGACGGCTCTTTCTCCACCGGCGGAACCCCGGAGCCGCCTCCACAGCAGGAACTGAGACAGTATCGCAAAGCAGAACGCGGCAATCGATACGGCCGCGTGCACCGCTCCCGGGTAGGGGCTGCTGTACCGTTCACCCCTCCCCTCCACTGGCTTCCGTCTCCTCCGCATGCGCCCGAAACGTGTCCTTGACTACGGTGACGATGGCGGGCATGTTACAAATGTGCAAGATTCTATGCCCCGGGCGAGATTTGAACTCGCGTCGCTAGCTGTCTCCCAGCATCGTCGAGAGGCTAACATGCTTGACCGGGCTACACCACCGGGGCTCGCGGAGCCTTCAGAAGTTGTGGATATAGCGGTTGCCCGCGAAAACTCTCGGTTTTCAGGGCCCTACGCGGATTGGTCTACATCGCTGACTTCAGGATTTCGTCGGCCGCCAACTTGATGTCGGAAGGCTTCACCGTCTTCCTTCCGGCGTGGGCCGCGAGGGTCACCGCCCTCTTCGCGATCTGGACCCCCAACGCCTCGAGTTCCGTCCTGAGCTCGATGGCTGCGTCGTCCCCGACCCTTTCTGCGCCGGCCTTTTTTATCACCCTGTAGACAGCCGCAAGGCCGAACTCCGAACTGGACATTCGCCTTTCCAGTTTAAGGGGTATATTTAAAAACCTTTGGCCCTTTTTGCCCGCACAACAGTCTGTTTTTGGTCTTAGCGAGCCCAAGTCCACCCCTAATCCGAAAATGGGTGGAAATACCGCACCATGTCGCTGCTGCGTCCAGCTTTGCGTCAGAAGGACATGGAGTGGGCTGAAATACCACTTTGACCATGGCGGAGCGTGCGTTTTGTCGATTCGCACCTGCACCTGACGGAGCAGGACCTTCCCGCTCTGATGCCGCTGTCGCTATCGAACCATACGTTCCTGGTGACCTGTGGCATAGACCGTGAGACCTCTCAGGAAGCCCTGAAGTTGGCCGAGCGGTACCCAGGCAAGGTTGCCGCCTTCGTCGGAATCCACCCATCCGAAGCCGCAAAGTCGGAGGCCGGCGGGTGGCTCCAGAACGCGCTCGCCGGGGCCGCGGGGCTGGGCGAGGTCGGGCTGGACCCCACCTACTCTCAGGTGAGCCCTGAGGGCGCCCAGATGAAGGCCTTCCTCGCGGAGCTGGAGCTGGCCGAGAAGATGAGGAAGCCGGTGCAGGTCCATTCACGCGATGCCGAGACGCAGGTGCTGGAGGTCCTGGGCAGGTTCGGACTCCCCGCAGTCCTGATGCACTGGCTCGAGAGCGAGGAAGCGCTCCCCCGCGCCCTTGAGAGAGGGTACTTCGTCTCCTACGGCCCCGCGCTTCTGTACTCGAAGAAGCTCCAACGGATGGCCATGAAGTCGCCGCCCAGCCAGGTGCTGGCCGAGACAGACTTCCCGGTCCCCTACCGACCGTTGGGGGCGAAGGGGCCCTCCCTGGTCCCCTCTGTGGTCTTCAGGCTCGCTGAAGTCTGGGGAGTGCGGTTCGACGAAGCCAGGGAGATCGTGCTGGAGAACACGCTGCGCTATCTCCGGCTCCCCGAGAAAGGTTAATCATGGCACCCCGGCCGGCCTGACTGAAGTTGGACAGGACACGGAGGCTTTCCGAGGAGCTGCTGCAGAGGCACCCAGAAGCCTTCGGCGCGGATTTCGAGCAGAACAAGAAGGCGCTCGAAGAGCTGGCGCTTATCCCGTCAAAGCAGCTGAGGAACAGAATAGCAGGGTACATCACGAAGTCGAACAAGGAAGAACCGTCCGAGGTAGAGCAGCCTCAAAGCGAAGAGCAACAGGTGTAGCCCTTGGCCCTGGCGAAGGCTGGGTTCGTTCTTACGGTGAAGCCCGTGACCGTCCTCCGCCCCCACGAGGAGACGATCCCCGAGCACGTCAGGGAGCTGGCTGCGGAGATGCAGAGAGACGGGGTCCAGAGGGACCCGATAATTGTCGACCAGGACACGGCGACCGTCCTCGACGGGATGCACAGGCTCGCGGCCTTCGGGGTTCTCAAGATAGAGAGCGCGGTCTGCTGCTCTGTCGACTATTCCACCAAGTCCGTGTCAGTCGGCCGCTGGGCGAGGGTCTACACCATGCGGAAGGGGGACTCTGCCGCCGAGTCGCTCGGCGCGGCTGGGATGACCCGGCGCGTGACCCTGGCCGAGGCGTTCGACGCCCTCGACAGCAAGAATGCGGGGCTGGCGGTCCTCACGTCGCGGGCGGCATACCTCCCTTCGGGGAGGATGGAGCTCAAAGGCGCGATGGACGCCATCCAGGGCTTCGACGGCCAATCGCAGGCCAGGGGGTGGGAGCGCGGCTTCGTCCCCGAAGACGAAATCGACGTCCCCCTGCAGTCGGAGAGGAACCTCGTGGTCCTCGTCAGGAGGTTGGGGAAGGACGACGTGGTCGCGGCCGGGCGCTCAGGAAAGCTCTTCCCGTGCAAGACCTCCATGCACCGCATCGACCCGAGACCGGTAGCCGTGAACTTCCCGCTGTCTGCGCTGAACGACGCGACGACGGCGAGCCTCAGAAAGGCGCTCGAGGGGCGGAGCGAGCGGCTCCTCCCTCCCGACTCGATGTACGAAGGAAGAAGGTATAAGGAAAGGCTCCTGCTTCTCAACCAGGAATGATCACAGTCCGCTGCCTCGGCCACATCGGGACCAGCGTCGGCTCCCGGGAGGTCTTCCTCGAAGGCCCTGAGCTGGAGCCTTCGGAGATCGTCGAGAGGGTGAGGAAGGTCAGCGGAAAGCAGGACCCGGGGTTCACAGCGTTCAACACCCTCCTGATGGTCGAAGGCGGCGAGGTCTGCGTGTCTGCCACTGGCAGGAGGAAGGTGAAGGACGGAGAGCGGGTGGTCCTTATTCCGTTCTCCCACGGAGGGTGAGATACTGCGGGCTCACGCCAGGGCGTATCTGTGCGGCGCAGGACTGAATCCGGATGACGTCAGGCGGAAAGCTGCGGCCGTGTCAGACAGGTGGGTTGTGCAGACCGCGGCCGAAGGGGCTGCCACCAACGAGTTCTTCGTGGAGATGCTCGCCGCCCAGACCCTGCGAGCCGCAGAATCAGGCACCCTGCTCGCCAACAGCCCCGAGATGGACTTCCTGCTTAGGCTGGCTGGGACCACGCAGATCACAAGGGCCATCCGGGAGAAGGGGTCGGCGAAGGGGAAGCCGTTCCTGCTGGTCGTCGCGGGACGCACGATACCTGAGTCAGGACCTGTTCTCGGACAGGAGCTCCCGAGGCACGGACTGTCTAAGGGCGAACTCCAACGGGTAGAAAAGGCGGCCCTGCTTAGCGCGCGGAGGGCCTAGGCCGCCCGTTTCAGCTTCTGGATGCTTACGATGTCGTGGGGGGAGATCACCGACACCCCGGAGTACTCTCCGAATATCTCGAGGAGGACCACCTTGTCCGGGGAGTCGAGGCTGACCTTCCGGTCGACCGCGTCTGCGATCGCGCCGATGAGCTTGCGCTCGGGGTATGGGGAGTCCCTCCCCTCGACCGTTATCCTGAAGGTCTCGCCGGGACCGATGACCGAGGACAGGTCCTTGACCGCGTCCACGATGTCCTCAAGCTTGGTGTCGACCACCCTGTCGACGGGTATTATCCGCATGATGAACCTGACCTTGAAGGGCTCGGACCTGACGAAGTCGGTGATGAACGAGAGGAGCGCCCTGGGGTCCTCAACATCGACCTCGATGACCCCGTCATAGGCCGACCTGTCGATGGTGACCTTCCTTATACCCGACAGGAGGGCGATCTCTTTGAACTCGGCCGATGCCTTCGCTTCGAGCCCCTTCGCGGAGGTGACGATGAGGTTCGTTCCTATCTCAGCTCGGCGCGACCCCGACGGGACCAGTTCTTAAGATTGTGACTTCGTTGCCGACCACTTCCACCACCGTCGATTCGGTCCCTGCAAGCCGACCGCCGTCAAGTATGATGTCGACCGCGCCCCCCAGCTGGCCAAGGGCCTCGGCCGCGGACCTGGCCGACTGATGCCCGGACAGGTTGGCGCTGGTTCCCGTCAGCCACCCTCCGCAGGATGAAATCAGCTGCAGGCACCGGGGGTGGTTCGGGACCCTCACCCCGAGGCTGGGTCTGCCCTGATTGAGCTGAGGAGGGACCGGCCTTGACAGCGGAGCGACGATGGTCAGGGCGCCCGGCCAGTACCTGGCGGCCAGTTCGAGGGCCCGGGGGCTCAGCTTGACCAGCCCTGCCGCCTTCTCGGTCGACGAGCAGAGGACCGGGATGGCCTTGGCGTCTCGCCGCTTGGCATCGAAGAGGCGCCTGACCGCAGCGTGATTGAGCGGGTCGCAGCCGAGGCCGTAGACGGTGTCGGTCGGATAGACCACCAGCCCTCCGCGCCTGACCACCTTCGAGGCCTGCGCGATCGACTCGCCGTCCATCGGAAGCAGGCGGGCTTTCAAGGCACCCATCTCTCCCTGCGGGTTCTGTTAACTCTGCTGGCCAGAGACGGCCTTCGGCGCCTTCATCGACTCGTACACCGCGCCCACAGCCATGAGCAGAGAGAGTGCAAGGACCAAATCTCATTCGAACTCACCATACTTCGCGAGCACGGCGACTCACAGGAAAAGGGAGACTGCACAGAGCGCAAGGTACAGGGCCCCGTCCACGTCACCAACCGACCGCATCCGGCTAACAACCAGAACGACCCCGGCCGGCTAGCAGAGAGGGGAACCGGGATGTCCCGTAGATTGGACATAATTCCGTTCAGAAAGCGTTATTAGTGCAACTGAAATCGCGGGGGCGCCATGTCTGAAGAGGACCAGGAACTCGACGAGGACCTAGACGAAGACTTGGACGAAGACGGATGGGAAGAGGACTCGGACGAGGACGGGTTCTAGGAACAGGGCCTCAGGACGAGACACCCGCCCACGCGTCACACTTTAAGACCCATTGCTGTACCTTAGCCGGACGAATTGAAGACCCTAGTCGTCAACTTCAAGAACTACCCAGAGGTGCTGGGAGATGGCGCTGTCCGCCTCGCGCTTGCCGTCAAGAGGGTGGCCGACGCGGTCGAAATAGAGGGCATTGCGGCTCCCCCCACCCCGATGATCTCGCTGGTGGCTTCGAAGACGAAGGTCCAGGTATACAGCCAGTCGGTGGCTAGCGTGGCAGGGGACAAGACGACAGGGGCGGTCCTCCCGGAGGCGGTCAGGGCGGCCGGCGCAGCCGGCACCATCCTGAACCACAGCGAGTCGCGGATGGCCCCCGCGGAGCTCAAGAAGCTGATCCCCAGGCTGACCAGCATGGGGATGGGGGTATGCCTGTGCGCCCAGACTTCCGAGGAGGCAACTGAGCTCTCCATCCTTGGCCCGAAATACCTCGCCATCGAACCTCCCGAACTGATCGGGTCCGGGGTCGCAGTCTCGAGGGCGAAGCCGGAGCTCATAGAGAGTACCGTCTCGGCGGCAAGAAAGGCGGGGTTCAGAGGCAAGATACTCTGCGGAGCGGGAATCGTCAGCGGCGAGGACGTCTCCAGGGCGGTCCAGCTCGGGGCAGACGGCGTCCTCGTGGCGAGCAGCGTCGTGAAAGCGGGGGACTGGGAATCGAAAGTCCGCGAGCTGGCTCATTCTCTGAAGTGAGAACTGAGTATATTCGATTTATACAATGTTAAAAGGGCGCTGAATATGGCTCAAAAATACGAAGCGAAATCAATGCAACAGACACAGCAAGTCAAACCAAACCCGTTCGAAAACGCCCTCGAGCAGCTGAGGATAGCTGCCGAGTACCTGAAGCTGGATGAAGGGATTCACCAGATCCTAGCCAGCCCGAAGAGGCAGCTCACGGTATCACTCCCGGTGAAGATGGACGACGGAGAAACTCGAGTCTTCACAGGGTACAGGGTCCAGTACAACGACGCCAGGGGGCCGTTCAAGGGAGGGATCAGATACCACCCGAACGTCACACTCGACGAAGTGAAGGCGCTGTCCGCCTGGATGACCTGGAAGACAAGCGTCGCCAACATCCCCTACGGCGGTGCAAAGGGAGGAATCATATGCGACCCCAAGCACATGTCCGAAGGGGAACTGGAGCGGATGACCCGGCGCTACGGCGCAGCCATCGCGCCCATCATCGGGCCCTACAAGGACATCCCTGCGCCCGACGTCTACACGAACGCCCAGACCATGGCGTGGATCCTCGACACCTACAGCACTCTCGTGGGCTTCATGTCGCCAGGGGTGATTACGGGCAAACCGGTCTCCCTCGGGGGCTCTCTTGGAAGAGACAAGGCCACAGGGAGGGGAGCGGTGTACTGCACCGTCGAGGCTGCCAAGGTGAACAAGGTCGACCTGAAGAAGGCGACATTCGCAGTCCAAGGATTCGGCAACGCCGGCTCGAACTTCGCGGAGATCCTGCAGACCTACGGACCGAAGCTCATGGGGGCCAGCGACTCGAAGGGTTCCATCATGAGCAAGACAGGGATGGACGCCAACAAGCTCATCAAATACAAGGAGAAGACCGGGTCGGTGGTGGGCTTCCCTGGAAGCCAGCAGATCTCGGACAAGGAACTCCTGCAGATGGATGTCGACATCCTCAGTCCTGCGGCCCTTGAGAACGCCATCCTCCCAGACACAGCCAAAGGAATCAGGGCCAAGGTCATAGCCGAGTGCGCCAACGGGCCCACGACCCCGGAGGCCGACAAGATCCTGCATGCCAACGAGGTCTTCGTGATCCCCGACATCCTGGCCAACTCCGGTGGAGTCATAGTTAGCTACCTGGAGTGGGTGCAGAACTTGGAGAGGAACTACTGGAACGAGGACGAAGTCAACTCCATGCTGGAGAAGAAGATCACGTCAGCGTTCAAGGACGTACATTCCGCCAGCCTGAAGCACGACGTGGACATGCGGGCCGGCGCCATGATAGTCGGTGTCGGCAGGGTCGCAGACGCGGTCAAGACGCTCGGAGTCTTCCCATAAAACCAACGCACAAGCAGGGCGCCGTCGGACAATTCCCGAAGGCGCGCCTCTACTGTTTTTGAAAAGCCCCAGCAGGAGCCACGGACGAGCTCAGCGCGAGGAGACCCTGCCCTCCAGTTCCTCGACCAGCGAAGCGCTCCCGATGTACGCCGGAGACGTCTCCGCCAAGGACGCCGGCTCGATGTCCAAGATGTTCATTCTCCCGTCGCTGGCGTACCCGCCCGCCTGCTCGTTGATGAACGCCATCGGCGCGGTCTCGTAGAGGATGCGGAGCTTCCCCTTCGGCTTTTTCAGGAGCTCCGGGTATGCGAAGACCCCTCCCCTGGCCAGGACCTGGTTGTAGTCTCCGACGAAGGTCCCGCAGTACCTGGTCCTGAGTCCCCTCCCCTCCAGGGAGTCGACGAAGTCTCTCACCTGTGGGATCCACTCGCTCCGGAACCCTCCGAACCCGTAGACCTCCGGCTTGTCGGGGAGCCTCAGGTTGACCCCGAGCAACTCGAAGGTCATCTTCTGACCTTCCCTGACAGCCACGAACCTGTGGACCCCCTTGCCGAAGGTGAACGTGAGGGTGATTACGTTGCCGTAGGTCACGTACAGCGCGCCCAGGAGGTTCCTGCCGGACGCCGGGAGCTTCTTCGAATAGAACCCGAATATGCTGCCGAGGGGGTTGTTTGTCTCGACGTTCGAGCTTCCGTCGAGTGGGTCCATGGCTACGCTCACGCGCCCCTTCCCTTCCGCCGGCTCGGACATCTCCTCGGACGCCACCTCTGAAGCGTACCCGGTGGCCGTGAGGGTCTCAGCGAAGACGTCGTTGGCGAACACGTCTATGGCCTTCTGGGTCTCCCCTGACGGGTTGGTCGAGGAGAGGAGTCCCGACTTTGACGGGATGTTGTCCCACACCGTTATGCTGGAGTTGGCTATGGCGGCCGTCAAGGGCGCAAGGTCGTCCGGGGCGTTGAGCCTGAGGAACTCGTCCAGCTTCAAGTCGACACCGTGCTGCCATCGTCTCCGACTTTTAGAGGTATGGAGCCGGCCTTCGATGAGGTGGAGCGGAGAGGCAAACCTGTTAAATAGCGTGCGGGCGGGTTCGGGCCATGAAACAGGACCGGATGGCCCCCTTCCTCAAGGACGGGAGGAGCATGCTGCTCGCCTATGACCAGGGGCTCGAGCACGGGCCGTCGACGGACTTCGACGACAAGAACGTGGACCCGTCATACATCATGGACATAGCGGCGAAGGGGAAGTTCAACGGGGTGATCTTCCAGAAGGGGACGGCCGAGAGGTTCTACGACGGACGGGTCCCCCTGATCATCAAGGTTAACGGGAAGACAGCCCTCCCCAAAGGGGAACCGATTTCGAGGCAAGTGTGCACCGTGGAACACGCGGTGTCACTCGGGGCCAAGGGGGTGGGGTACACGGTCTACCTGGGGAGCCAGTTCGAAGCCGAGATGCTCAAGGAGTTCGGCGCGATCCAGGAAGACGCCCACAGGAGAGGGATAGCCGCGATAGCCTGGATCTACCCCCGAGGAGCCGCGGTCCAGAACGACACCTCGAAGGATATGGTCGCCTATGCAGCCAGGACCGGACTGGAGCTGGGGGCGGATGCGGTGAAGATCAAGTACACCGGAGACCCCGCGAGCTTCTCCTGGGCCGTGAAGTCGGCGGGGGGAGTCAGGGTCTTCATGAGCGGTGGGCCCAAGGCCCCGACCGACGACGACTTCCTTCGCCAGGTCAGAGGGGTGATAGAGGCAGGAGGGACCGGGCTGGCAGTGGGAAGGAACGTCTGGCAGAACGAGGACCCGGTGGCGATGGCGGAGAAGCTGAGGAAGGTTATCTTCGCAGGGACGGGGTAGCTACTTCGACAGCAGCTTCCAGGACATCACTATGCCGAGTATCGAAAGCAGCGCGGCAAACCCCACCAAGACAGTGAAGTCGACCCAGAGGGGCGCCAGGGCAGAGTAGCCGGCGGCGGCCGATGCGCCAGAGCCGGCGCCCAGGAGCATCTGCCTGACCCCGTCCACCGCGTAGCTGACCGGGTTGTACCTGATGACAGACTGGAGCCAGCCGGGCATTATCTTCACGGGGAGCATGGCGTTGCTCGCGAAGAGGAGAGGGAGGTTGAGGAGGTTGATCACCGCCATCTGCGTCTGCCAGTCGCTCGACCTGAGGGCGAGCATCACGAACAGGGACGAGAGCCCGAAGGCCATCAGGAAGAGGATGACGAAGGAACCGGCGACTGTGAAGACGCTGAAGCTGGCAGTGTCCATTCCGAGCGCGACGGCGATCACCAGGACAATCGCCGCCTGAATAAGCGAACGGACGACGCTCTGCAACACCTTCCCGGTGACTATGGCCCCGCGGCCCACCGGGGTGCTCATGGCCTTGTTCATGAAACCGAACCTCCTGTCCCAGACGACGGACATCCCGGCGAAAGCCGCGGTGAAGAGTATGATGAACGCCAGCATCCCGGCCCCGAGATACGAGAAGTAGTTGGCGGTACCGAAGGTCCCGAGGTTCACCGCGTTGATTTCAGCCTGAGTGACCCCCGGCTGGCTCGAGAAGAGCCCAGTGATGTTGAACGCCTTCCCGAACAGCCCCAGCCAGACGACCGGCTGGATCAACGAGATGATCAGCTGAATCGGGTTCTTATACCACTTCACAAGATCGCGGTTCGTCAGCGCCCAGAGGCCGTGCAGGGGGCTCTTGTTGACCTTCGGGGCCGTCCTGAACGCCCGCTCGCGGGCCTGCTCCTTCTCTTCGACCACTTGCTCCTGTGCAGTGACTGTTGATCTTGCCAGGTCTTCGGTCATCTTCCATTCGTCACCTTCGCGCCCTCATCACGGTCACCCGCTGCTTGAACGCGTCCATCTTGTTGGCCTCCTCGTCACGAATGGTCCTGCCGGTGAACTCGAGGTACGCCTCGTCCAGGGTGGGCTTCGTCAGAGAGATCTTGGTCACGTGGAGCCCCTTGGACCTTATCAGGTCTATGATCTGGATCGAGGACTCCTCCCCCGCCTCGGACTTTATCCTGTACTCGTGGTCAGACTTCTTCACTTCCTTGACGAGCGGGATCTTCTGTATGTCGGCCGAGATGTCATGGCCGGACTCGGCTACCCCGACCACGATGATGTCCCCGCCGATGCTCGCCTTGAGCTCCGTCGGGGTCCCTATCCTGATTATGTGGCCGTGGTCGATGATGGCGATCCTGTCGCAGAGGGAGTCTGCCTCCTCGAGGTAGTGGGTGGTAAGGAAGAGGGTCATCCTGTACTCCTCCTTCAGCATCCTGATGTAGTCCCACACTGCCGTCCTGGTCTGGACGTCGAGGCCCAGTGTCGGCTCGTCCAGGAAGAGGAGCTTCGGATAGTTGATCAGCCCGCTCGCCAGCTCGAGCCTCCTCCTCATGCCCCCGGAGTAGGTGCTGACCTTCCTGTCGGCCGCGTCCTCCAGCCCCACGAGCTTCAGCAGCTCCATCGCATGCGGCTTCGAGTCGCTCCTCGGCAGGCCGTACAGGTCGGCACAGAGCAAGATGTTCTGAAGCCCCGTCAGGTCTTCATCCGCGGTGTATTCTTGGGGGACCACCCCCACGGTCCTGCGGACCTCGGTGGCATGCTTGTGGATGTCAAGGCCGTCGATCACCGCGTTCCCTCCGGAAGGGGTGATGAGTGTGGTGAGCATGCTGATTGTCGTGGTCTTCCCTGCCCCGTTGGGGCCCAGGAACCCGAAGATCTCCCCCTCCTTGATGTCGAAGGTGACCCCGTCCACGGCCCTCAACGACCCGAAGGACTTCGATAGTCCCTCCACCCTGACGATCGACTGCTGGCTCATCAACTTCCCCCGATTTTGGCCAGTCTGCCGGCGAGTTCCCTAATATGTTTGGTATTCTCGTCCAGTTTGGGATCTTTCGAACGTGAAAGATCTTCAAGAAAGGAAGTATAACTCGATATGACTTCAATGGCCCCCTCGACCGACGTCGGAGCAGGACCGTGTCGGTCTGCCCAAGGCCACGGGTGGTCCACCTCCTCTCTGCCCGCCGGAGTCAACGTGTACTTGTCGTCCTGCGAACGTTGGAGGACCCCTTCGGCCACCATGTTCTTCAGTAGGGGGTAGATCGAACCGGGAGAGGGCCTCCACCACCCTTGGAGGTTTGCCTCCATTACGTCCATGATTTCTGCCCCGGACTTCGGGCTGTCTCTCACGATATAGAGGACCCAGCGCCGAAGTCCTTTGTGGCTGCGCTTGGCCCAGTCGGAGTTGAACATTCCAGTTTACCGATATCGCTTTCCCGATATCGATGGTATTTCAACTTTTCCCCTAGGGGAGGCATGGTCCGGGGTCGGGGATTCCCGTGGGGAAGATGAAGCCGTTGGAGTCGACCCTCAGCGTGACCTGAGGAAGGTCTGAACCTGCCGGGCCTTGGACGACCTTGCCGGTCGAACTGAAGATCGACCCGTGACAGGGGCAACCCAGCTCCTTCAGGGCCGGGACGTACTGCAGGGTGCAGCAGACGTGAGTGCAGAGCATGCTGAACGCCAGGAGAGAACCGTCAGCCTGGAGCACGAGCATGTTAGGATACCCGCTCGGGTAGTCGAAATAGACGGGCGTGCCGACTGCCAGCGAGCTCTTCCTGGCAATCGCGCCGGCCGGGAACCCGCCCTGGCTCGTAGTCGTGGTGGTGGTCGGGCTGGACACCGGCAGCTTGACCGAGCTGATGACGGCGACGAACCCCACGAGGACCCCGAACACCCCCATCGACTTCAGGAATCCGCGCCGTGAGTATTCCAGCTCCGTGCCTCTCCGGCTCCTGCGCCTCGCGAGGTACAGTGCGTGCCTCCTCCCTGCGACTCCGAGGACGAGGACGGCGAGTTGGACTGCGAGCATCAGGTCGAACGGCCAGAGGCCGAAGAGATACGACGCGAAGTATTGGACCGTCATGTGGTACTGAGGCGCGGTCAGGATGTCTCCCAGCTGGAGGACGATCCCCAGGACGGCGGCCGCAAGACTGGGGACGTAGATGCGCCTGTAGGAGAACAGGCTCAGCAGTCCCACTGTAAGGTCCACAAGGACGACGACGACCAGCCCCAGCGCGTGCGACAGCGCGAGGTTCCAAAGGGACCCATCGGTGGCGAGGAGATACCCGCCGGCAGTCCCGCAGAGGACGAGGAGGATCCCGATTCCGACCTGCAGCCGGTCGAGGGAGCTCCGCGCGCCCTTCTTTGACATCCCCCTCCCCGCGGGTTCTGTCCGGCTCGTCATGCAGCCTCCTCCTTTGACGGCTCAAGGGTCCAGTGGAGAGGGCCCCCGAGAGCCAAGACCACCACTCCCGCGAAAAGCGCCACGACCCCCACGAAAGTGAAGTTGACGTGGTCGAGCACGTCGCTGCACCAGGGGTAGATCCAGTTGGCGTTCGCCAGGGCGCTGCCTTCGCAGCTTTCGGAGAATTGATAGAGCACGACCCCCGCGCCTGCGAGGCAGAGGACAAGGCCGGCGACAAGGAAAGAGGCCCTCACTGCTGGGGGCGCGACCAGGATGGCGATTTAATGGTTGGCGGAGCGGCGGCAGGGGAGTCCGACAAAGGGACAAATACACGGCCCGGGGCGCGCTCGCCGCATGTCCGAGGAGGACCCGTACAGCAACGCGCTCGCCCAGCTTGCGTCGGTGACAGACATCCTAACAATAGAACCCGAGTATTACGAGACCCTCAAGAACCCCCGCCGGGAGGTGACCGTATCGCTCCCCGTCAAACTGAGGAACGGGAGTTCGGCTACGTTCGTGGGCTATCGAGTCCAGCACAACAACGCCAGGGGCCCCTACAAAGGCGGCCTGAGATACCACCAAGGGGTGGCAATGAGCGAGGTGAAGGCACTGGCGATGTGGATGACCTGGAAGACAGCTGTAATCGACGTGCCGTTCGGCGGGGCGAAGGGAGGGATAACCGTGGACCCGACGAAGCTGACGAAGGACGACCTCGAGGTCTTGACAAGGAAGTATGTCGACGCCATGTACCGAAACATCGCCCCTGACATCGACATCCCCGCCCCCGATGTCAACACCAGCGCGCAGACGATGTCTTGGATCATGAACGAGTACTCGAAGCTCAAGGGGCACAACGAGCCCGCGGCTGTGACCGGCAAGCCGATAGAGCTCGGCGGCTCAGAAGGGAGGAACGCCGCGACGGGGAGGGGGGTCGCAATCTGCGTGAGGGAGGCGGTGCAGAGGTTCCTCAAGAAGAAGGTCAAGGACGTCACGGTGGCAGTCCAGGGATTCGGGAATGTCGGGTCGAACACCGTGGACTCCCTCATGAGCATGGGCGCGAAGGTCGTCGCGGTGAGCGACGTGGCCGGGGGGGCCAGGACAACCCACACGCCGCTGGCTGGGTCGTTCGCCGAACTGCAGGCTGCAGCGGCAAAGTACGGGTCGGTCGGGAGAATCCCCGGGGCCGAGGAGATCACGAATGCGGAGCTCCTGGAGTCCGACGTGGACGTCCTTGTCCCCGCCGCGCTGGAGAATCAGATAACCGAGGCCAACGCAAAAAAGGTCAGGGCCCGACTGGTGGTCGAGGCAGCCAACGGGCCCACAACCCCGCTTGCAGACCACGTCCTTGAAAAGAACGGGATTGCGGTCGTGCCGGATATCCTGGCGAACTCCGGGGGGGTCCTGGTGTCCTATTTCGAATGGGTCCAGAACCTCAACAGGGACCACTGGTCAGAGGAGGCAGTGAACGAGAAGCTGGAGCTCAAGATGAAGAAGGCGTTCAAGGAGGTCCTCGACTACTCGGTCAAGGATAACATCGGCCTCAGAAGGGCGGCCCTCGCGCTGGCGGTGGACAGGGTCGTCACCGCGATGCGCCTGAGCGGTTGGCACTAGCGCATCTCGATTGTAGCCGGTCGAACCGAAGATCGGCCGTACTGGGTAGCCCGGCCGGGATGCGAAAGGGCCAGTCGCATCTTGGCATAGAAGAGTCGATCCTCTGCAGAGAACGGTCAGACGGACTCGATGGCTGGGGCGCCGTCACCAACTGGGACGCCACCCCTCGCGCTTGCCGAAGAAAAATTCCATGGAACCCGAAAGGCCCGATGCAGCCGAGCCGCACGCGAGCAGTCGTTCAGAGCCGGCGTAACCGTTCTGGCCCGCCCATCCCGCGCCCGGCACGCAGGAGATTAGGCCATAGGAATTTAACCCCCCGAGCAAGTCAAGCGCAGGTTGGCATTCTGTCCGCGCTGCGGGCAATCCTACGCCGAGGGGCTGGAGTACTGCTTGTACTGCGAGTACGATTTGAGGCAGGTCCCAGCCGCCCAGGCCTCCTCGGCTCAAACCTCACCGCCCGCCGCCGTCGTACCCCAGGTCCCTGAAAGGAGAAGAGTACTCCGCAACCTCTTCGTGATTGTTGGCGTTGTAATCATCGCGCTGTACGCGTTGGCAGCGCTCGTCTGACAAGCATCCGACGGAGGATGTCAGACTTGATAGGAGATAGGCATGCGGCGTCCAGACAGGACCAGTACCGTGGGCCCTCGACCGGCAACCGGGCTCGTCAGAAGGGAAAAGTTCGCTCAGGCAAAAGCGGAGGCCCGGAGAGCGAACCTTGACGCGTCTGTACCTAGACCCCATGTAGGGAGCACCTACTTGAGAGCGTGTGGGGGCGCATAACTCATTGTGACACTCCGGCGGAGGCGCAGAACTCGTGGGCCGCAGGCATTTTTGCCCGGCTTGGCTTGGAACCAACTGGTCCGATTTGGCCCTTCGACCGCTGACTCGTCTCTGCCGCCTTGGCAAAGAGACGGCCCTGGCGACAGTGACCACCCGGGTGTGGCCATGCTTGCCGAGCGCCAGCAGATGCTTGTCGCCGGTGACAAGGACGTCCGCGGCTCCGGCCCTGGCCGCAGCGAGAATATTGTCATCAGCGTCGCCGAGGACAGGAATTGTGCCTTCGGGCAATACGAAGGCCGCCCTTGACAGAACCTCGCCCAGGAAGGAAGCAATCTCGTCGTCGTCCACATGCTTTCTCATCTTCTCATCGGAGCTCACTCGCGAGAACTCGGCAATAATGCCCTCGGAAAGAATCAGAGCGTGTCTTTGGCCTAGCAGGGCCATCATCAGCCCACGGGGCTTTCCACCTCCGATGAGCGCCGATATGAGGACGTTGGCGTCGAGAACGGCTCTCATCCAAGAACCTAGTCCTTCCGGTGCCTGTACTTCTGAACGAGGGCGTCTATCTCTGCTTCACTAAGCTCCCCGTATTTCGCCTTCTTGGCGTCAACACGCCGGTAGGTCGCTTCTAGCGATTTCTCGACGCCCTCGACTTCGAGGTCGAAGGCAAGAGTCTTCGAGTCAAGAAGAGTCGTGCTTTCTAGCCAACAACGGAGAATTAGATGGCAGAGGAGGCAGTTTTGGAATATCGGCAGCCTACGGAGTCTGGAATACGCTCTGATTTATGAAAGGAGCCCGAGAATAGCCCGGCTAGGATTCGAACCTAGGTCGAAGGCTCCAGAGGCCCCCATCCTTGACCACTAGACGACCGGGCTGCGAATTGAAGGTGCGAATACCGTGGCGATAAAAGCGTTCAGGCTTTCTTCCGGTGTTTTGCGACTGCCATTTGCCTTGGGATGAGGCCGAGTTCCTCCATTGCTTCTCCCATGTAGTCTAGCGACTTCTTCAGTGTGTCAGAGGTCAGGATCCCGAAGTGCCCAATCCTGATCATCCTGTCCCTGTCGTCGTATATCCCTCTGGCCACCATGATGTCGTGTTTCTCCTCCAGAGTCTTTTGGATAGGCCGTGCCTTTCCGTCCTCCACCCAGAATGAGGTGACTGTATCCGCCCTGTGCCCCTCCTCGGCCACGAACTTCTGCCCCCACTCCTCAATCCTGTCACGAGTAGTCTCCCCCAGTTTCCTGTGACGACCCCACCGGTCCTCGATGCCCTCCTCTTTGATTTCCAGCATCGCTTCCCTCAGCGCCAAGAGGACCTGGGTGGCCGGGGTCGCAAGGTACATCTTGGGGTCGTCCATGATTGGCTTCCACCTCAGCAGGTTCATGTAATACGATTCGATAGGGACCTTCCGCTTCTCCATGTGTTCGATGGCCCGCTGAGACGCTGCAATCAGCACAGCCCCCGGCGCACTCGCAATGGCCTTCTGCGAAGCAGTGAAGACGATGTCAGCCCCAAGCCTATCGAAGTCGAGTGGGAGTCCCCCGATGGCGCACACTGAATCGACCACGCTGAGCACCCCCGCGCTCTCGCACTCGTCAACGAGGTCTGTGACCGGGTTGGCTATTGAGCTCGAGGTGTCTACGTGCGTGATGAACACCACGCTGTACTTCGCCTTCCTGAGCTGCTTCCTCAGCGTGTCGGGGTCAGCCGCCCTTCCGTCCTTGAACTCGATGGTGTCCGCTTTCGCCCCGTGTATCTGGTTCAGCATCAGCATCCTGTGACCGAAGTACCCGTTGCTGAGCGTAAGGGTCCTTTCTCCCCGGGTGACCAGGCTGAGGACGGAGGTCTCCATCCCTGTCGTCCCCGTCCCGGTGAAGACGAATTGGGCCCCCTTTTGATTCTTGAAGACATATCTCGCGAGGTCTACCGTCTCCTTGAACATCGAATAGAACTCGGCGCCCACGTGGGGGAGTTGCGGTCCCGCCATCGCCTCACGCACCCTCTCCGAGAGGTTTGTCGGTCCCGGTATCAGAAGGAGCTTTTCGGACAAATCAACCGAGTCCACCCTCCCTCAGCGTGCTAAAAACCCTCTCCCATAATCCTGTGAGAGATAACGACCCTCGGGGTTACAGATGACCGAGGATCTCAGTGAGCCTGTCTATGTGGATGATATCGGGGTCGGAGACCCTTGTGGTGTGAGCCAGCATGAAGCCCAATCCGGCTGATTTGAGGAAGGCAAGGTCATAGATTGTGTCCCCCACGGCGATGGTCGTCTTGGCGGGCACCCCAATCTTCGCGAGAAGCCTCTTGTATGCAAGGTCCTTCCGGGTGGGGTCTACCCTTCCAATCCCGTCGGGGAGCAGCACGCCGCTCTTGTTGAATCTTAGCCCGTTGGCGAGCCAGTGGTCGATACCCAACTCTCTGGCCACCTCTTTTGCCAGCAGGTCGATGCCTGAAGTCACCAGCGCAGTCTTGATTCCCTTCGAACGCAGCGCCTCGAAGACCTCAGGGGCTTCCCTTCGGATTCGATACCCCGAGAGGACGCCTCTGATTTCGTCCTTCGTGACCCCCTTCGGCCAAGACCCTATGTCCCTGCGCATGAACTCCCGATAGTCGATCTTCCCCTCGGTGTAGAGCCTCAGGGAGGTGGCACCTTCGTGTTCGGTGCCGAAGTGCTTGTGTATGGCGACCCAGCTGCTGTTGTGCTCGAGGACGGTACCATCGAGATCGAAAGCGGCCAGTCTTATTTCCATTTTCAGTCTGTAGCATCCTAGGAGACAGGACTAGTTAATGGTGCCCTCGCGCTTCCTCCGACGACCTTTTCCCTTCGACCAGTTCAACACTGCGTTGAGCCGGCAAAGGCGCTCCAGCTCATTCCAATCCTCGCGGGGTCCAGGATTCCATTTTCCATGATTCCATTTTCCATGATTTGCTTTCGAGATAGTCAAAGCCGCCTGCAAACAGATTTCGGCCTGTCGCCTCTTGATCCTGAAGCGGGGGAAAATGTCCTCAGTGAGACGCCTTGATGAGCATCTATCCTGTACCTCGCGTACTTGGTGTGCTTCGAGTGACCGCTATTCTCGATCCCCCTGATTACGGATCCGCCGTACATCCTTTGGAGTTCCTCGAGAACTCCCACGGTCTCCGGAATATCTCGCCACGTTATCTGCAGCAAAACTATGTAACCGAACCCCATCGTAGAGCCTTCGCGGATATGCCTAACGATACTGAAAGAGCCATCAGAGTCGAAAACGCCCGCAATGTAGGCCGGCCTCAGAGGCAATGACCAATAGGCGGCGATTTTTGTTTAACACCCAGCTTCAACTTGCCGAAGAGGACCCCGCCTAGCCAGGTTGAATGCTTCCGGGCTAAATCCGGTCCTTCACCGGGACACCCATGAGCCGCATCGACTCCGCAAGGACCCGGCTGGCGGCGTCGACCAGGGCCAGACGGGCGTCGCGGATCTGCGCGTCGGGCTCCTTGTTCACTGGCACGCTCTCGTAGAAGTCGTTGAACGCCGCGGCCAGCTCGTGGGCAAAGCGGGCGACCTCCTTGGGGGAGAGGAACTCCCCGGCAGTGGAGGCGCTCATGTCCAGCATCGATAGTCTCTTCGCGAGCCTGATTTCCTGCGGCTTCGTCAGCTTGCCCGCGCCGGTGGCGTCGACCCGAGGCTTCCCTTCTGTCTTGTCGAGTATCCGCCTCGCCCTGGCATAGGTGTAGAGCAGGTAGGGCCCGGTGTCCCCCTGGAACTGCAGTGCGTCTTCCATGTCGAAGACTATCATCTTGTCCGGGTCCTGCTTGAGGAGCTCATACCTGAGCGCGGCCACTGCGACAGCCTCCGCCACCTCGGCGACCCAGGAGTCAGACTCCGAGGGGTTCCGCTTCCTCGTCTCTCCGACTGCCTTCTCCTTCAGCTTATCGAGCATGGCGTCGGCGTTGACGTAGAGGCCCTTCCTCCCCGACATGTGGGCGAACTCGCCCTCTATCTCGAACCCGAGGGCGGTGGCCGTCCTTTTCGAGAGCGAGACGACCTCGTAGCTCCGGTGCCGATACCTGGTGGAGGCGCCCTCGTGCAGCCTGTCAAGCACCTTCGCCACTATCCTCTGGAGGTAGCTCTGGCGAGTGTCGATGACCGAGATCGCCAGGTTGACCCCTCCGAAGTGCAGCCCCGACTTCTTTCCGCCTAGGGTCGTGGAGTAAAGGACACCCCCAGGTTGTTCGTTTGAGAAGACCTCGTACCCGAACGGGTCGGGGATCAGCCCGACCTTCCACGCCGCGTATGGGATGTCCTTGGCGACGTATACGACCGTCCCGTCGGACCTCACGACGACCTTCTCTTCCCCGCTCTCGGGGTCGGGGATTACCCAGCACCCCTTGTTCTCCCCGCTGTCCTGGTACTTGACGTACCCTGCCTTCTTCAGGTCGTCGAAGATGCGCTCCCACATCTTCGAATGTACGAGCTGAGACTCCCAGTTTAGGAGGTCGTAGGTCGCGCCCAACCTCCAGCATGTGGAGAGCTGCGCCTCCAGGATCCTGCGGACGACCTTCCTCGTGTAGTCGGCTATCTCGCCTGTCCCCTTCTCTATTTCCTTCAGGACCAGCGACTGCTTTTCCTTCAGCCCCGGGTTCTTGGCGTACTCCTGGTTGACCCTGGTGTAGACCTCGTCGCCGCAGTAGACGTCGTACTTCATCCCGGCCGGAGCCTCGTCAGAGAGCCCGAGGAACTTGAAACCGACTATGACGTCGGCCACCTGGGCCCCGGAATCGTCGACGTAGTTCAGGGCCTGCACTCTCTGGCCAAGGTAGCGCATCACCCTGACCAGCGAGTCCCCGAGTACCAGATTGCGGGCATGCCCGATGTGAAGCGCCTTGTTCGGGTTGACGTTGGTGTGCTCGACAGCCACCAGCTCCCCATTTTCCTTGGTGGCGCCCAGGAGACCGGAAGAGATGTCCTTGATCGAGTCGGCGATGAACCTCGAGGAGTTGAGAGTGAAGTTCAGATACCCTCCCCGATGAGGAGTCACGCCCCCGATATACTTCGACTTCTTGGCAAGGCCCATGGCCTTGGCGGCGATCTCGATGGCGACGTCTCCGGGCTTCTTCCCCGACGCTTTTGCCAGTCTGATGGGGGTGACGCTGGAGAGGTCCCCGTAGGCGTCGTTGGGCGGAAGCCCCACTTCCACTTCCGCGTTCTTGTATCCGGCCGCCCTGCACGCATCCGCAACGACCTCCTCGACCTCCCCCTGAAACTCGAGGAACTTCAAGGACGGACGTCCTTATTCCGAGGCGATAAAAGGTCTCGGCGCCCAACCCTTCTTATCTCCGCTCTCCCGGGGTGGCCCGGGCCCGTAGCCCAGCACGGATCAGGGCGTCAGCCTCCGAAGCTGAAGCGCGAAAGCTCAGAGACCGTGGGTTCGAATCCCACCGGGCCCGCTTAGAATTATAAGCGAATCCTTTACTAGAACGCCCCTCTGTCAGCCATTCCATGCCAAACACCAGGAAGTACGGCGACCTATTGGACGATAAGGACTTGAAGAGATGGCACGACAATCTGGCCGCCAACTCACCTATCACCGCTGAGGTATACCTCAGAACGCTCGGCCTCTATTGTGGTCTGGCGCATACCACACCGAAGCAGATTCTCAGGGATGGCCCTGCGAAGAGGTTCAGGGACAACTTTACCGACTTTGTAAGAGAGATGGAGAGGAAGGGCAAGGCAGGCTCCTACATAATCAGGTTCAAGAAGGTCATCTTCTCGTGGCTATCTTACAACAACCTAGACGTGAAGCTGAAGGTGAACATCAAGGGCAAATCAGAGACTCCAACCATAGCCAACGAGAGAGTCCCAAGCAAGGAGGAGCTGGCCAAGATACTGAGGATGGCGTCACGCAGATGCAGGGTTTCTATCGCGCTGATGGCTTTTAGTGGCCTGAGACCTGAGAGCCTTGGTAACTTCACCGGGACGGACGGGTTGAGACTGGGTGATTTCAGGGAGGCGAAGGTCACGTCCAACGGAATCACCTTCGGCAAAGTCCCCTCGATACTGACCGTAAGGAACCCGTTGAGCAAGGCAAGACACCAGTATTTCACGTTCGTTGGGAACGAAGCAATAACATACATTCAGGAGTATCTTCAGGAGCGGGTTAAGCAGGGAGAAAAACTAACCCCAGAAAGCCCTGCCCTGGCATTTGACCCAAGAGGCGTGAAGAAGAATTCATTCTTGAGAACGTCTTTGGTGACCAGAGATATCAAGGAGGCTATTGTAAAGGCTGGCTTCTCGTGGCGCCCCTACGTACTCAGTGCCTATTGCGACACGGGCATGATTATTGCAGAGTCAAAGGGACTTGTTTCTCATCCTTATCTCCAATTCCTGATGGGGCACAAAGGTGACATAGAGGCCAGGTATTCGACCAACAAGGGGAGGCTCCCGCCCACCATGATTGAGGAGATGAGGGACGCCTACAAGAAGTGCGAGCCCCTGCTATCGACAAAGGCGGAGTCAGCCAGCGAGGAGCAGATCAAGAGGACCATGAGGGAGCAGTTTCTCATCGTGGCAGGTTTCAAGAAGGAGGAGGTCGAGAAGATGGGCCTCGATGAGATGAGCGACGAGGAGCTTCAGAATGCTGTCAGGCAGCGTTTGGTGGGCATGATGACAGGCAACGGCTCAAGGCAGAAGGTCGTACCGATCCAAGAGGTCAGGTCCTACATCGGGCAGGGATACGAGTACGTGGCGTCCCTACCGGACGGCGGGGCGATAGTGAAGATCCCA
>DAHVIE010000062.1:0-18170 GCA_027322035.1 Nitrososphaerota archaeon | reverse complement strand
CTACCCGACCTGTGCGCCAAGTCCCTCATCATCGCCCCCGAAAAACCGTCCTCCAAGTGGAGCTTCGGCAACCAGTTGCTGATGCTCCTCGCGGGGACGGAGGACGCCAGGGGGTACCGGCAATGGATGGATGCGAAACGTTACGTCCGAAGGGGCTCGAAAGCGTTCTACATCCTGGGGCCGGTCTTCGTCAAGAAGCGCATCGACAGCCCTGACCCGAACGACGACGAAGAGATCGAGGTCCTGGTGGGCTTCCGGGCCGTCCCCGTCTTTCGCCTCGAGGATACCGAGGGCACAGACCTACCCACGTATAAGCCAAGAGACCCGCCCCCGTTGCTCGACGTCGCGGAAAGGTACGGCATGAAGGTGAACTACCTCCGCCTTTCAGCCGGAGTCTACGGCCTCACGGACTACGAACGGCAGGTCATCACCCTGGCCACGGAAGACTGGACCGTCTTCTGGCATGAACTAGCGCACGCCATCCACAGGTCCTATGAACCAAAGACAGGGCACGGCCAGGAGCCTGAAGCGGAGACCATCGCCCAGCTCGTCGCAGCCACCCTGGCCAGGCTCTACGGGAGGCCCGACGACAACTTCTCATGGACGTACCTGGCCACCCAGGCCCAGTCAGCCAGCCCGCAGCAGGTGGGGCGCATGTGCCTGCGGGTCCTCGATCGGGCGAAGAGGGTGCTGGACCTCATCTACGAGGTTCCGGTGCAGCCCTGACCGGGGTTGCCATTGCGGATAATTTCCCTCCCCGCCCCTTCTCTTTTTTTGGTCGTATGTGGGCCGCAGGAAGCGTATTAGGCGAACAGGCGATTCTGCACGCATGTTCGTTGGATTAGACCTCCACAAGAGGTATTCTGAGTTTGCCGTCATGGACATTGATGGCAATCTGTTGAAGCAAGGTCGGATAGAAAACGGTCTGGATGAAATGCGCGAATTCTCCGAGAGCCTGCCTGCATCGACCTCAATGGCCATCGAGTCCTCCTCTACCTGGTACTGGGCCTACAAGCTCCTCTCGGAGAGGCACAACGTCGTCCTCTCAAACCCTGTGAGGAACAAGGCCATAGCGTCAGCCAAGGTGAAGACCGACAAGGTCGACTCCATCATGCTCGCCACACTTTTGAGAGGAAACTTCCTGGCAGAGTCCTACGTGCCGCCGAGAGAGACCATAGACCTCAGGGAGCTGGTCAGGCACAGGGCCAACCTCGTCAGGGAGAGGACTAGGCTGAAGAACTGGGTCCACGCCTACCTGCTGATGAACAACATACGCATCGACGCCCACCCGTTCACCAACGATTTCGTAGAGGAGCTGAGGAGGATGGAGGAGCCGAGGGTGCAGAGCTACCTGAGGCTAATCGACGGCCTGAATGAGGAGATACGCGGCGCCTCGAACACGATACGAGAGAAGGCGGGTGAGAGTGAGGAAGCCAGGCTCCTGATGACCATCCCTGGCATCTCATTCTACTCAGCGCTGCTCATAACCAGCGAGATTGGGGAGATCCAAAGGTTCGAAGACTCCCCGAGCCTGGTCGCGTACGCTGGGCTGGCCCCGTCGACCCACTCGTCCGGAGGGAGGACGTATCACGGCCCGATAATGAAATCCGGGAGCAGGTACCTGAGGTGGATAATGGGGCAGTGCGCGAGGGCCAACATGAGGGTGGAGCCGCAGGGAACGGTGGCCGCCTTCTACGCCAGGATCAAGAGGAAGAAGGGGGACCAGAAGGCGATTGTGGCTGCCGCAGCCAAGCTGCTCAAGATTGTCTTCTGGGTCTTGAAGGAGAGGAGGCCGTATCATAGTTAGTGGGCGTGGCCGCAGAAATCGTTCTGAGGGTCAAAGCCTCGGTTTTTTGAATGCGGTATGCCCGCTCAACAAGGTGTCGGAGGTGCGATAATGAGGGTCAGCCTCGAATGGATGATTGGCATACCTCTGTCATCAGGGAGCGAAGATTAAATCAGGCTCACATGGATGAACGTTTTCCGGTTCCGTTGGTGCTTAAGTGCGCCTGCGGCTGTCTGAGGCGTTGAGACTCCTCTGGGGCCTCCTCCTCCTGCTGGCGCTGGCGGCGTCCCCCCTACTCGCGCTGGTCGTGATTGTAGTTGCTGTTGTCCTGCTTTTCCCGCGTCCCAGGATGTCCTACGGGCGCCCCTCTGTCACCCTGAAAGGGGAGGCGGTGAGGAGCGTAGCAGAGAAGCGCATCGCCGACTGGCTCTTCCGGCACGGCGTGCGGTACGAGTACGAGCGGCCGATCTTCGACCCGTGGGGGTCCTGCGTCGGGGTGCCAGACTTCTATCTCCCCGACTTCGGCGTCTACGTGGAGTACTGGGGCCTTGTCGGGATTGACAGGGGGTACGAGAAGCGGATGGCGCTTAAGATAAAGCGGTACCTCAGGAACGGGGTCAGGGTTGTGTCCCTCTACCCCGGCGACCTGCGCGACCTCGGCTCTGCGCTCGGGTCCAGACTGGGACGGGTGTGAGAGAGGTGCGACGGGGGCACAATGAACCCTAGCGCTGCAACAATGACCCTTTCCAAACATTCATTACTTCCCAGAGGATGTGCCAAATCTGGGGGGGCTACGATGGGAGATGTCCGAGTTCCGCGTGCGACGAGCGCGCATCAAAGATGCCCCTCGACTAGCATTCCTTCTTCATGAGTGGCTGAACTGGGACCCGCCGACTGGAAGGGCCGCAGGTATCAAACGTGCGATAAGGGCCAAGGAGTTCTTTGTGGCTGGTGTTGGCTCCACCGTCGTGGGTCTCATCCACTTCGTGTTGCACGAGGACATCATCGACGGGGCGCCCAATGCGTTCATCACCGCGTTCTACGTTCAAGAAAGACACAGGGGCAAGGGTATAGGCGAAGCCCTCCTCTGCGAAGCCATCATCGCATCAGCGATGCGAGGCGCCACTTTCATCGAGACATCGACCCTTCGCTCCAGAGCCAAGGCCTTCTATGAGCGGCACGGCTTCAAGCAGACCTTCGGGGACATCGGGGAATCCTTCCTGGAGTTGGACGTCTCCAAATTCCGTGAGGCGAAACGAACTCATATGTACGGCGAGAACACTTATTGGTGGTAGAATCTATTTATTCTCAGAACCAGAGCGTTTCGACCAGCACCAGTTATGAACAGGCCGCTCCTATCGATGGCCGGAGAATACGCTGTAGCGAGCGAAGTCTGCAGACGGGACCTCTATTCTCAGATTACTTTGGGAAATCTGAAGCGGACTGACATTCTAGTCTACAACCCTGTAACAGGCAAGCAGGCGAAAATCGAAGTCAAATCAAAGCAGGCAAGGTGGTGGCCATCGGTAAGAGGCATCAACGGTCCAAGGGAACTCCTCGTCTTCGTGGATTTTCAAGGTGTAAAGGACGAAGCCCGACCGGTTTTCTATGTAATGAACAAGTGGGACTGGCAACGATACCTGAAAAGGTTCGTCCTGAAAGCCTCGTGGTTCCACCATCTCGACCAAGGGTTCATACCCGTGGACAAGCATGGCAACTTCGGTGTTGGTGTCGAATCTAAGGAAATCTCGCGATATCGTGAAAAGTGGAAGAAGCTAAAGAAGATTGTCTGAGCGAAACTCTGGGTCTCTTGTTGCTCCCAAGTTAGGAAGAGTTATTCCCGGGGGGCGCAATGAACCTCATGGGCGAGCCACAAGCGCCTCCAGAAAGTACTCCGGGAGCAGCTCCCCGTGTCTCCTGACGAACCAGGGGAAGTTCGAGTCGAGCACATAGGTGACCGCGTGGTCGGTGTCGCTCCTGACGCTGCTCAATGTCCCTCTTGCACCGGAACGGGGCTTCGAACTGGGCCGGCGAGGTCCTAACGAGCAGGAATACCACTATTCACCACATATTCACCAGGGACTACCTGAAAGAGAACGGAGTTACAGACGACGATTTGATCAACGGCCTCGGGAATCTCACCCTAATCTCTCTGCCGATTAACAGCGAGATAAGCGACGATCCTCCAAGGGAGTACCTTCCGAAGTACAGAAGGGAATTCTCAAGAGCCATTCAATCCCGGTAAATCCCAAACTCTGGCGTCTTGAGAGCTACGAGAAGTTCCTGACCGAGCGCACAAAACTACTCTGGGACAGCGTCGAAAGCACAATCAATTCCGGTTGACGCCCGCAAGGGTGCTCGAAGGCGCCGAGAATCTTCATATTCGATTCGCTGCTCCACACTAGCGATGTCGTCGGGACCAATCGACGGCCAATACCTGTCCTTAGCTACTCTGGCCGCGTATGTTGGGAAAGGGTTCACGGTGCTCGGCGACCGGTCGCGCGAAAATTTCCCTCTTCATCCCCAGGACCTTGAGGTGATAAGGCAAGTAGCGGCGGCAGCTGCCGAGGGAAGAAACGCAAACGTGGTCGCCCCGTTTTGCAGCGGGCTCTCCCTTGCCTTCCTAGTCCGGGCATTGGCCGTGGCGTCCGCGAATAGGAAGAAGGTCGCCATCTTCTCGTCAGATTCTTCGCTGCCAAGATTTTACAAGAGCCTGACTTATTTGGGAAATGACGGTAGCGGGTCAGTCGCATCCGTCTATCCTCTTCGTCGCCGAGGCGCAGAGACAGCCAGGGTTGCCTTCTGCCCCACGCTCAATGAGCTTCGGAGAATGAAAGGGGATCGGACGCTGATTTTTGACGGAAGAGACAGGTGGAGAACCCTGAACGGGGGAGGTCCGCCTTGGAGCGGACTGGAGGGCCCTAAGGTGGTGGTGACCAGGCTCGACAGACAGCCTGCTGCTAGACTTCTGACAGATGCGCAAACGGTCTATATCAGGAGTACCGGTAGGACGCTTGACAGATGGCCAAGAGTACTTGGGGCCGAATTGACCAGGCTGAACAACTACGCCAGGGGGATTTCTTTCTCACCGCAAGGTATTCCGGGGCTTGAGAAATCGATGGCGAGGCTGGAGGCGGCGGCACAGAAGTTGGAGCTGGCCACCCGAGGCGTCAAGGAGGTGGGATTTCAACGGGCAACTGCCGTGAGGCTTTCTCGTATGGTCCAAAACTCCATTTTGCCGCTAAAGGTCTACGAAGGAGCGGCGCATGGCTTGGGACGATATTGGATTTACTCCTGGATGTCGTGGATTAGATCGGCTCTTCAACTGGAAGTTCCATCCTCAACCCGAACCGCCTTTAGGGTGTTCCTAGCAGCGGCTAATGACGCCCTCCGAATGCTTTCCCTGGAGCACCCCCCGAAGGCCGCCTGGTTCGAGCAATTCCTCCTCGAAAGCAAATCCACAGAGGTGCGCGTCTACTGCGGAAGTGAAATAGAAGAGGAAGCCCTCTCAAGCTGGAACAATTCGTACCGCAAGTCTGGCGCAAGTCTCCTCATCCCAGTAAGTCGTGCCCAGCTCATAGAGTCTGCCTTCACGTCCCGTCTCTTCGTGCCGGGCCCTCCCTCGAGGCGTGACCTCGCCAGCCTCCTTTCAGGCGCAGCAAGAGATGTTAGGGTACTAGTCTATCCCTGGCAGGCACGCCAGTGGAACGAGCTGACTTCCTCGGCCGTCCGCGTCCTTGAGCGGGCACACCCTATCGAGGAGATGCAACTCGAGGAACTGGACGAGGGAGAAGAAGGCGGAATCAACTGGTACACCTCGGAGTTGAAGGAAAGTATAGAAGTCGAGGAGGCGCTCTCGAATGAGTTCACCCAGGGAGCGAAGGAACAAACGGTCGATGTGAAGACAGACATTGGCACATTCTCGTATGGCGAAGGGTCTCTGATTCTAACGCTATACATCGATAAGTTTGTCGAAAGACCAGTAACCCTCTTGCGGGCGGGGGACACGATAGTGGTGAGGACCGGGGGAAACAAGATAGACACAAGGGAGACTGTCGATGGACTGGCCAGGACGAGTCCCGAGCTGTCAGAAGCAGCGATGAAAGCCGGAGTGTGGCGGATTCTGTTGGCCGGATACGTTAAGTCGAAAACCGACGTGGGTGATAAGCCAGTCAGAGAGTCGGTTCAAAAGGACGCTCGCCCAGGGCCTGCCCGTGAGCTTTCCCTGACGACAATGGACGCAAGCGCCGTGCCCAAACCAAAGCGGGGACGTCACGCCCAGGCTCCTCTAAGGGAAACTTATGTCTCTCTTTTCCCCAAGGGAGAAGTGACCTACGCCACAATCCGGGGTTGGTTCACGGGCCAAAGGACGATTGGACCGAACAACCGCAATCTCGCAATGCTGTTGGAGAGAATAGGCATACCCACCGAGCAGGGGAAAAAGGTAATGGACGACGTGCACATGTACCGTAGTTACAGAATGAAGGTGTACCGACATGTATACGACCTTTGGACTCTCTACTCAGGAAGAATCTACAGGAAAGAAGACGAAGACATGCCGGAATCGGACGAAAAGATCGACGCCGAGCTGGGGCTGACTCTAGCCAACTTGGAGGGGTTGATTTCATTCGCCACAGTTAAGGAAGTCACGACGGGTGGGCGAAGCTGAGGCAACATGACAGACTATTCGACTAATTCGAAATTCGTCCATAGGCTCTTGACCATGATGTCGGAGGACTTGTTGGGAGAGGGAGACCGCCACAGGGAGGCTGACGAGGACCTTCCGAAGAATCTGTTTCCCGCGGGGAATCTCGGTCCCGCCAGCGAACGAGCAGTCCAGACCAGCGATTTTAGAATAACGGAATATGTCCCTAGCTCCATCGGGTTTCTCTTCAGACTGGCGCTGCAGGCAGTTGGGAACTTGAGGATCTCGGGATCCTTCAACGTTTACTGGCCAAGGTCTCCTTCGCTCGAGGAGGCCAGAAGGCAGGCTGTGAAATACGAGACTGACAAGCCCTACTCCGAAGAAGCGTGGCGCGCATTTTCAGTTAGCGCGGGAGGAAACGTCAAGGTGGAATATAGGCCAATCTACACGAGGAGATCGGTAGAATTCGAAGCAATCTTACCAATAGGCGTAATGCTGAAGGACGGGGCGTACCATCAAATCCCGACCAATCCACCCCTCAGAGAGACTCTAAACAAAGCAGCGGAGGAAGCGTCGTCGAGACCAGATTGCCTTCGGATGAGGGGAAAGTCCACGACGCCCTCCGAGATCAAAGCCTCCGATTTGGCAAGCGAACACGACTTCGAGTCTTGCATGGTCGGATACGGAACCAAGTCCCTTCCGGAATGGGATGCAGAAGTCAAGTACCGTGCGTGGCACGACACCAGAGAGAACTGTGTCGTTATAGAACTACTCCTGACTAACCAGATTGGCTTCGCAAAATCCGAGGAATTGACCAAACGAGGTCAGGAAACTCACCTTTTCAGTCCACGCCTGGAGGTCACAGCCAAGGCGGAGGACCTTTCGCCCTTCCAACTAGCGGCTCTTAGAGCGAAGAACTATCGCATCGACTCGAACGTCTACGCTTCCGGAGTCAACTGTGATGTCAAGGAACAAGTCAGGCAAAGCGGCGTGACGATAGCGACAGACGTGCTTCCGGTATACGTGCAAATGCGAAAGGAACACGCGGCGGTGCCAGGGTACCCGAAGGGGGCTCCGTCAACCAGCGAGCTCTCCGCGGACCCAGTCTCCCATCTCCGTGGTGTGTCCGCCTACCTGCATGAATACGCGAGGTGGTGGAAAGACGAAGCCTACAACCAACTGCTTGCAAAAGGAGACATTCCAAAGGGAGTGGAGGACTCGTTCAAAGACGCTGAAAAGGTGTTCGAGGAAGAAGTCAAGAGATTCGACGAGGGCCTGGTGTTAATCTCGCAGAACGAATCCCTGAAGCTGGCATTCGTTCTGATGAACCGGAGTTTCTCGCTCAATCCGGATTCGAGGGTCAGGCCGTGGAGGCTGTTTCAGTTGGTCTTTGCCGTGTCGAACCTCCCCGGGCTAGTCGAGAGGGCCAAGGGAAAGAGGGCCCCGCCTATGGTCCTGTGGTATCCCACGGGAGGAGGAAAGACCGAAGCGTACCTTGGGTTGGCGCTTACGGCCGCCTTCTGGGACAGGCTCAGGGGAAAATCATTCGGAACTGCCGCTTGGACAAAATTCCCTTTGAGACTCTTGAGCATGCAGCAGTTGAACAGAGTGGTTTCGGCAGTCGCCTTCGCCGACCTTGTCAGGTCGCAGGCGCCCGAGATTCCAAACGAAAGGAGAGGCGACGGATTCTCCGTAGGGCTCTACGCTGGAATAAACAACTCCTCCAACGATTTGGACTTCCCCAAGGACGCGAAGACTCCGACCACACTGTCGTTCGAAGGGAAGGACCTGCTTACTGCGCGGCCGAATTCCGAAATCATGCGAAAGAACCACAAGATCGAAAGGTGCCCCATGTGCAAGTACAGGGGTAAGCCGTCCGCCGGAGCGGTGGTGACCAGATTCGATCCCTCGACGCCAGGTTTCCATCACGTATGTTCGCAGTGCCAGTACGAGGTTCCGCTGCACGTGACGGACACCGAGACCCTAAGGCACTTGCCAACCATCATAGTCAGCACAATTGACAAGCTCGCGGAACTTGGTAGCGAACCGGGGACCAAGATTCTGTTCGGGTACGCCCGCACTAAATGCCTGAAGCACGGGTACTTTCTCTACGATGGCGATAGGTGCAACGTCTTGGGCTGCGGGGGCCCTCTTCAGAGCGTCGCCGATGCCCTTGACCCCGTGCCTGACATCCTTGTGCAGGACGAGCTGCACTTCTTGCGAGAGACCCTCGGCGCCTTCGATTCTCACTACGAGACCATGACGCTTGCGATCATGGAAAGGGCGAAGAGCGAAAGTGACGGTCGTGTCAACGGGGCTTGGAACATAGTTGGAAGTTCTGCCACTATAGAGGGATATGAAAATCAGGTGAGGGAGCTGTTTCGCATTGGAGGGGCGATTCGCTTCCCCTGCCCAGGACCTGCGAAGGACCATGACGCGTACTCCACATCTGTAAAGGAAGAACAGCGACTGATTATGGGTTTCAGGCCCCAGAACATGAGCCACGTCGACGGTGTGCTCAAAGTCCTTCGCAGCTATCACAGCAGAGTATCTCGGTTATCTGAAGGAGGTGACCAAGAATGGAAAGAATTGGGAGAGCCTTTCGCGTCGATGAAAGAGGAAGAACGTGCCGGTTTGATCAGGTATTATAGGACAAGCCTCGCATACTCCCTGGTAAGAGCCGACGCGGGCCAGATTTACAAGTCAATATTCGCTCAGTTGAACCCCCTGCTTCAACGAGAGGGGTGCCCGCCATTCGAAGAAAACAGACTGGAGTACTTAACAGGGGAGAGCGAGGCAACGGCTGTGTCCGAAGTCCTTGAGAGATTGGAGGCGGGTGGTAAGGATTGGATACAATCCGTGACGGCGACGAGTATCATAGGGCACGGAGTCGACCTTGACCTGCTCAACTTCATGGTTTTCAGGGGGCAACCACACACGGTCAGCGAATGGATACAGGCAATGAGTAGGGTGGGACGCAGGCCAGGGTTCCCCAGCATCATAGTCAACGTATACAATCCGAACCGCGAAAGGGACGCGGCGTTCTACACGCATCACAAGAAGTACATAGAACACGCAGAAACGCTCATCCGGACTGTTCCCATCACGCGGTTCAGTCGCCAGGCCCTGCGGAAGACGGTCAGAGGCCTCTTCTTCAACGCCGTGTCGTACTACAGCGAACCGGGGTTTCACTATTACTTCACGGAGAACCTGAAGAGGGAACTTCCGAAGCGACTTCCCTTGATTCGGCAGACCCTTCTCAGGTACTACGGCATCGACGGCGAAAAACTGAGCCCCAAAGAGTCGAGACTGCTTGAGGCTCTCGACAACGAGCTCCAGGAAATAGCGGCTCTTCTGAACAATCCTGACCAAGACAACAAGACCGTCAACACCCTCAAGCCGCTCAAGAGCCTGCGAGATGTAGACGACCAGATTAGCATAGTCCCAATTTACGAAGAAGAATACTTCTCACGAGGGTAACCTTGGCGAGACACGAACTCCTCTGGGGAAAGAACCAATCAATGTACCGGGCCGCGCCTAACAGCGTAATATTCAACCCACTTACTGGCATGCACGAGATGATTCTTCCTTGGATTGGGCCCGCCGATACGGAGACCAGCCCTTCGCTAATTCGCGAAACCATCGCTGCGGAGCTCGAAAGGTATGCCGTCACTTCGATACCGCGAAAGATGGTGAAGACCATGAAGCTGGAGCTGAAGAACTTGGAGTACATCCAAACTGTCTTGTACCCGACGGCCTTCTTCTGCCAGTCCTGCGGCAAGCTTACCGCAGAGGATCCCGGGACCAACCAACGTTCGCGCCTTGAGGCAACGAAGCGACTGAAAGAGAAGCTTCCGAAGGGGTTGACGTGTGAATGCGGAGGCCGGTTGATTCAGTGGCGCTGGTCGACTGTGCACACTTGCGGGGACATGATTCACCTCCCCACCTTCTTCGCGGCAAAGTGCCGAAAACACTCTGACAAGTTCCTATACTTCCAGCGGCACGGCAGCGAGAGAGCTTCGAGTTGGGAAATCGCCTGCCGGGCGCCTGGATGCGACCATAGGGCAGGATACCCCATCTTCTTCTGGACGCATTCAAAGTGCGAACTCAGGGATTCCTTTGGGACGGGAAAGGAAGCCGTCCGCCTCTTGAGGTACGAGAGTGCCCCCATACAGAAGGCGACCAACTTCATTCCCAAGATACTCAAGATTCTCAACAGCGACCAGCTGAGTAGCCTCCCCAGGCCGGGGACGAGGGACGCCTCCGCCCTCGCCCTGGGTTCGTTGAGAGCCGAGGGTTACTTCTCGCACCTCAACCTAGGCGCAGGCATGGACTCATGGATCGAACGGTTCGAGCCCAAAGGGGCAGTTCCTGACGCCACTTTGCAGCTCGCCCTCGAAGTGGCGAAGACAATCAAAGATAAGGCCGAGAGGGACAAGATGATTGCAGCGCTAACTCCGACTTCAAAAACAGGGGGTATACTAGAGGACTCGGATTTTGAAAGGCTCGTTCAGCGACCCGATTATCTGTCAGAGGCCGCTGCGATTTCTGCGTACCAACGAAGAAACAACAGCGTAGAGGTAAGCGACCTGTTGGCCGACCCTACAACTCACAGAGAGACCGCGAGGCAACTCGAGGAAGCCTCCCGAATGGCCACCAGAATGAAAATCTTGGGGCTGCGCCATGTGGAGGAAATCACCCTTACTTCATGCTTGGTAGGGTACACGAGGGGGGACTACGACCCGGCGCGTGTAATTCTGCAGTTCTACGTAGACCAAAAGTCCTCTGGCGCAGTGTCCTACAGGGTGTACAACAACACCGTCAAGACGGAAGGCATATTCATCCAACTCAATCCGAGCAGTGTGCTCGAATGGGTCTCAAGAGCAACGGGCGAAGAGGCGGCGCCGACTGGCGATTTTTCAACTGACCTCTTCCATCTTCAAAAGAAGTACAATCCCGCAGTCCGAATGTTCCAGGGGCCGGAAGACCCATGGAGTCGGACCTATTACCGACTGCTTCATACCATCAGCCATCTCCTCATAAGGGCGCTAGGGCAGTATTCGGGGCTGGAGCAAGAGGGTCTTACCGAGAAGATCTATCCGTTCCAGAGTGCGATTCTCGTATTTAGCAACCAGAACACCGAATTCAGCCTTGGAGGCCTCGCAATGGCCTTCGAGCATCACCTGAATGATGTCTTTGAGAGCATGATGCGGGACGCTGAGGTCTGTCCCTACAACCCCGAATGCGAAACGAGCTACGGAGCCTGCCCTGCCTGCATCTACGTCGCAGAGATTTCCTGCGAGAACTTCAACAGGCCGTTGGACAGGAAGCTAGTGTCCTCATCGAGGGAGAACTCCTTTTGGCGCTGATACGACCTCTGGCAACGCGAAGCGCAGACTCGGGTTTCGGTTCGGTCCACCGACTTGGGTTCGCGTCATACGTAGCAGACTTGCGAGAGGCCATGGAGCAGGCGGAACATTCCGTCAGCGTTGTGACACCCTTCATAGACGACGCTGGAATAGAATTCCTGAACGAAGCGTGGAAGGATCGGTGCATGGAAACTTCCACTTGGGAAATCTACGTGAGGGATTGTCCTCCGAAGTTGAGGAGCACTGCAAGGCGGAATGGGTGGGAAGTTTACAATTACCCTAGCGGAGAGAGATACGGCATGCACGCCAAGTTGGTCTCAATCGACGACAGACGGGTCATCTTAGGCAGTATGAACTTGATCAAGAAGAACATGTACTCGAACCTGGAACTCGGGGTCGACATCTCCGACGACCCTATTGTGAACAAGCTGGCACGCCTCGAGTATAAGCTCCAAAGGGCGAGCAAACTCGTCTCTCCTTAAACACGCGGTACGGTTGCTCGACCCCTTGCAACGGATTCGCTCGCTTCTCTTAGCTTCGTGACGCATTTTTCTGGTTTATTGAAAATGTCTTCGTCCCAGAGCCTAATGACAACGTAACCCTCCGTGCGAAGACGGCGTGAAACAACCTTGTCTCGCCTTCGATTCTTGGAAATGCGCTCCAGCCAGTAGGCGGGGTTCGAACCACTAGAAAGCTGGAGCCTGAGACGGGTCCAGTTCCTTCCGTGCCAAAACGAGCTGTCGCAAAAGAGAGCGATTTTTCCGCGCACGAGGAAGTCTGGATGTCCGAATAGCTTAGGATACATGACATACCTCACGCGTGCCTCGTCTAGGACGCTCTTCATCTTAAGGTCGAGCCCCGTGTACTTGCTTCTGATTCGAGACATAATCCAGCTTCGGGTCTGCTTGCTGAATCGATCTCTCCTTCTCAACTTCGATTCCGGCAGCCTGTTGGGTTAAGTGTATTGAACCACGTGCCTAGCTACCGCCTCGGCAAGGTCCGTGGGCATCGCATTACCAATCCAGATGGAGATCTGAGTCTTCTTTCCTTCAATGGTAAAGTTGTCCGGAATCGTCTGCAACCTCGCGACCTCCCTCAAAGTGAGGCCCCGATCCTGGTCGGGATGTATGAACTGGCCTCCGGCAGGCGTCACCGACCTGGTGGTAATTGTTGGACCGGGGGAGTTCCATTTCATCCTACCGTATACGTTCCTTCCTGAGCGGCCGGGACGATTCCCTTCTTCGATTCGTTTGTGACATGGCAGCCAAAGACTTCGGGGAAGGTCGAACCTATCCCCTCCATCCTTCGGAATATTCCTTATCATGTTCATCACGGGTTCGCTATGGCTTGCCGCCGCGTGAAGAGAGTCTTTCCTAGAACTTTCCCCCTCCTTTAGATGGGGAAGGTCGGAAATGGCCTCCCTAACGGTCCGCCACGGCTCTCTAACGGATGGACCGACCGTCTTTCCGTGAGTAGGCTTCGGCATCGATGGACTCCCTTTTAGAGCGCCAATCAACACAAGCCTCTTTCTAAGTTGGGGGGTCCCATAGTCGGCGGATTGCAGGACATCATACGAACACCTGTAGCCCAACTTTCTCATTTTGGAGATAAAACCAGTCAAGTATCTTCTGTTCTTGCCTCGCGCCAACCCGCTTACGTTTTCGAGCACCACCACCTTGGGGAGTATCTCCGAGACCCGTTCTGCGAAGACTGAGACCAGTGATTTCCTTCTGTCACGCTGCCCCCTCTTTAGCGTGGTCGAACGAAGCGATGAAAACGCCTGACAGGGAGGGCATCCAACGCATACGTCGACTTCGCCTTTTCTCAGACCAAACTGTCTTAGAATCTTGGCGCCGCTGATTTCCCGGAGATCTCCAACAATAGGCTTCACTCCGAAGTTTTTCTCGTACACCTTGGATGCGGCGATGTCGATGTCCACCGCGCCTGCGATTCTGAAACCTGCTCGCTGAAAGCCAAGGGATCCTGCCCCGATGCCTGAGAACAAATCGACCACCATGGGAGAACTTGAGCTTTTCATCGCGCGGCAGCTCGCATGACTCGGGTTCTAATTATCCCTTGCATGTACCTACTAGGCATGACCCAATCAACAGTGTTGCCTATACAGCACTCTTCCCACCATACGTTAGATATATATCTCATTCAACTATGGCTAACGCTAACGTTGGGGAAGATCGTCCTAGAGGGCTGTGAATGCGAAAGGTGTGGGCACAAGTGGATTCCAAGGTCAACCACTGGGGGGGACCCCGTAATCTGCCCCAAGTGCAAATCTCCGTACTGGAATAGACCAAGGTCGAAGCCCCGGGGCCGAGGAGGCTAGCAGCTTGGCCACCAAACATCCTGAATATGTAACCAAGGCCGACTGTTTTGAATGGCTGAAGGGACAAAGCGAGAACACCTACCACGCCATAATTACGGACCCGCCGTACGGGTTTCGCGAGTTCACGGGGAAAGAGCTCGACAAGCTCCGAAACAGGAAAGGCGGGATTTGGCGGCTACCCCCCACCTTCGGAGACTCGGTGCGAGCTCCGCTTCCCCGGTACACCGTCCTTACGAAGGAAGAGCTGGAGGCGATTTACAATAACATCAAGAAGTGGGGTGAGCTAGCACTTCCCGTTCTTCGTCCCGGCGGCCACGCCTTCCTCGCCTCGAATTCGCTTGTATCGCCCTGGGTCTCGAAGGCTATGATAGATGCGGGGTTCGAGAGGCGAGGGGAGCTCATAAGGCTCGTGCAAGGGATCAGAGGTGGTTTTAGGCCGAAGGGGGCCGAAGGCGAGTTTCAGGGAGTAAGCACTATGCCTCGCTCATGTTATGAGCCGTGGGGAATCTATCGCAGACCAATGAACGGCGAATTGATTCGTGATAACCTCCGTAAATGGAAGACTGGGGCCTTGAGGAGGACCCCTGACGGAAAGCCCTTCCCGGATGTCCTTCGTTCAGGGTTCCCGACAAAGGAGGAGCGGAAGATAATCAAGCACCCCAGCCTGAAGCCCCAAAGGTTTCTTCGGCAGCTGGTGTGGGCTTCGCTGCCTTTCGGGGAGGGAAAGATTCTCGATTGTTTCGCGGGCTCGGGGTCTACCATCGCGGCGTGTATGGCTTTGGGGAAGAAATACGAAGCAACCGGCATTGAAATTGATTCAAAATTCGTAGAGGATGCTAACAGGTCGGTACCGCTTTTGGCCAAGTTACAGATCTCGTGGGAAGATTTCAACGGCCTCAATTCGCACAAACCCTCGGAGAAGCGGAAGGGCCAGTCACGCTCCCAGAATCAGCTCTAAGCTGGTTCTGCCGATGCTGCTACCAGTGTTCTCCCTGGTTTCTTGAAGGTCGGAAGGCGGTAGACCGTCCCGGCTCTCAGCTTGACTGCCCCGAACCGGTTTAGAGTATAATTGTGCGAATGCCCCGTTTGAGCGTCCTCCGTCGAGCCGTCTTCAAGCGTGACTCTCTTTCGTTTCCCTTCATTCCAATCCCCGCCCTGCTCGTGCTTAGGGTCACGTTGTTTGTCCCATTTTCCTTCAGCGAGTTCTGCGACATCGACTTGGACAATTGCTATCCATTTCCCGTTTGTTATTGCTCTCGTTGGGTCGCACCAGTAGTGCCAAACAATGTGCCATCCGCCATGCGGAGTATGAGTATTCACAGTGTTGAATCCCTTCACTGCTTTGCCTTCGAGAGTGTGAGCTTGGAATTTCAGGTCTGGGAATCTGTCGGCAGCTCTGAACCGGTTTGGATTCCGGCGATATGGAGAGAGTTTGTCGAGAGCCGCATTCCCGAAGACGCTGATTACCGCGCTCAGGGCGCTCGCCTGCTCCATATAGACGTCATAGAACAGGTTGTCCTTCAGATTCACGCGCTCTTCAATGTAGCCAACCGCCTTCACTATCTGGTCGAGAGTGAGACGTGGAGGAAATGGCTTCTCAGGAAAGAGGATTGGGCGAACTCCGCGGGCCAACGCCTAAAGGCCATAACTCTGAGATTAATGCCTTCTATCGCAAACCGACTTCAAATGGCAGTGACTGGAGGGGAGAATTCAGGTGCAAATGGCGCCGCCCAGTCCAGCAGGCAAACAAGAGAAGGTTCGTCCAATCCCATCTGGTCGGACGCGAATTTCGACAGATGCTTTGAGCTGAGGAATAGCCTTCCCCCGCCAAGCGTAGCGTCCCGGCCTTATACCGCGGGACAGGCTTCACATTCCTGTCGACTCCGCCCTCGGCATACGTCGCTTTTTGGCATCCGGCTTGGGGAATGTGAACCCAAATGAATATGGGGTCGCCCGAACCCATACTCGCTCCCCTGGCAGTTCGGTGATGGCTAAAGGGCCGTTGGGGTGCTCATGGGCGTCCATGAACGCGCCCCCTGACAGATACATCTCCCTGCTCAGGATCAAAGCCGCAGCACGCAACCTGCTTCCACCTGGCAGCCTGGCAAGGAAGGTGATTCTCGCCGAAGACGATGCCCTGCCCCTGGAAGAGGCCCTGGCCAAGTTCGCGGTCTTCGACCGGCTCCTCACCATAGAGCTGGCTCGCCCCGGCATGCCGGAGTAGCTGAGAACAGGTAGTTGTGCGCCTTCCGGATCTCCGCATGGCATGGACAGGTGCCTGATGTTTTCGTCAGTGACCTGGTTATTTGCAAGCCACATTTAACATTGAAACCGCCTTCTAGCGTTAAAAGAGAATTCGCACATCGTACGTATGCAAGCCGAGTCCAGCGTCGAATCAGTATCGCTACTGAAGCTCAAGGACGCCGCCCGCCGTCTCCTCCCCATCGGCAGCCTCGCCAGGACAGTCATCATCGCAGAGCCCGACGCCCTCCCCCTGGCCGAGGCCCTCGCCAAGTTCAAGGTCTTCGACAGGCTCCTGGTCGAGGAGCTAAGCGCCACCCGCGGCCCTCGGTAGCCTCACGATCGTGTACCCGTCCGGGAGCTGCGACACGTACTCCCACCCCTGCTCCACCATGGCCCTGACCTCCGACGCCGGGACCACCTTCTGGCTCCCCTTCCCGTTCAGCCCGAGGGCCTTCCTGTCGAGCATCTCGACGAACTGCTCCACCGTGAGCCTCGAGAGGTCCCCGAACCCCCTGATCTCCTCCTCCGCGTACCTTCCGCGCAGCATCTCCCTCCTTATGGCGGCGAGCACGGCGTCCCTGTCCATCGCCCCCCCTCCCCTCACTATGGTCAGCTCGGCGATCGCCTTCGAGTACTCCCCAGCCAGCTCGTCGGTCGTCGGCTTGTAGTAGCTCTTCGAAACCCCCGTGTTGTGCCCCATCATCGTTTCGATCGCCAGGGGCTTCGCCCCCGCCACCTCCATCCTCGTCTTGAAGAACTTCCTGTACCCATGCGCCTGCTTGAACTCATAGTTCCTGTACCCTCCCCTCTCGCTGATCGCCGACCTCAGCCCAAGGTTGCCGAGCAGCCTCCCCAGGAGGTTCTTCAGCGTCTTGACGGAGGCCGGCCTGACGCCGCCAGAGTTGAAGCTGGTGGCGTTCCCCTGCGCCACAAAGACGTGCGACGAGGGGGCGACCTTCTCGCCTATGCTCTCCCGCCACCGCCTGTATTCCTGCCAGTACCGATGGCACTCCGGGGTTATGAAGGTGACGTACTCTTCGGGCTCCCCCCTGTAGATGACCAGCTTGGCGAACTTCTCCCCCCCGACCTCGACCTCCTCCACGTCCTTCCACCTCAGCCACTGGACCGACCCTATCCTGGCTCCGGAGGAGCAGAGGAAGAGCACCAGGCACTTCATCCTCAGGTCGGCGACGTCGACCACCCTGCGGACCTCCTCCAGCGTGGGCGCCCTGTCCTGCCCCGCCTTCTTCGCGCCCGGGACGAACTCGTTGACGTACCCCCAGTTGACGCCCTCCACCCTGTTGATCTCCAGGAACCTCTTCACCGAGTCCCTGAACGCTGTGGTCGTGGACGTGCTCGACCTCCTCCCCGTTTCCTGAATGAATCTGATGAACCGCTCCTCGAACTCCCTGGGGCGCGACCTGGCCGCGGCGACTAGCTCGTCCGGGGCCATCTGCGCCTCGCGGAGGTACTGCCGGACCCTCCCCAGGTACCCCCTCTTCGTCGCGTCAGAGAGCCTGGCGGACCCGAGCAGCCTCTGCACCGACTCCCCTGGGGGGACGGCCCTGCGGAACTTCGGGGGCATGTGGGCTCTGGGCTATTATAGAGCCCGGGCCATTTAACGCCCGATGATTTGAGCCCAGATATAGGGGCCCTGGGTGGGATTTGAACCCACGATCGAGAGGTGACGGCGCAGGCCTCGTGTCACGGGGCCGGCTCCACAGCCTCCTATGCTAACCAAGCTGCACCACCAGGGCCGCTCGTTGCGGCGGGTCGCCGACCGTCTTT
>DAHVIE010000049.1:0-3641 GCA_027322035.1 Nitrososphaerota archaeon | reverse complement strand
CTGATAACAAAGAGATGCAAGTTCCTCTTCTCATACGACGATCCTGAAGATGGCAGAAAAATCAGGAACCTCCACAAAGTATTCTTGGTGGAAGCAGCTGGAAGGCCGCGTCGTAGGTCACACGAATCGAAATACATTGGATACTGGAGGCCAGGCTCGAACCTGAGACTGAGCATATCGACCAGATTACTCATGGAGAGATATCTGGCTTGGAAAGCGCATCTGCAGGCCTAGCTGTTCCGCAATCTCTTGGGCCAGTTGAGTCCGAGGAGCCACTTGGAGTAGGCGTGGACGCGCTCGACGAAGTTATCGGAAGTCAATCGAAGATTCGTGATACGGCATTGCTCTTAACGTTGGGCCGGCTTCAGTCATTCGACAGACGGAGGGTCCTGGACGAAAGTGACAGTGGGACAGTGTCTCTCTACTTTGCGAGGTCGGCGAGCCCAAACCTGTGACTCGATTTGATCAGGTCTTCATCGACTATGGGTGGGGACGAGCCTACCCTCCTTTCGAACGTCTTGCAGGTGGAATAGAGCGAGACGTATGCTCCGTACTCCCAGCAAATCCCTCTGGCTGTGAACATCTCATGGGCGAAGCGGATGCACTCGAAGCAGTAGGGCCTCTGGAGCCCAGTTCCCTCCCAGTACCTTACGAAGTTCGGTGGGAGCGTGGCGACCACCGCGGGGGTTGCTCTAGCGCCTCAGGGCGTTCCTGACCTGCGGGAGAGCAGCTGCGAAGGCCGTGTGCTGGCAGTAGTCGGTGGCGTCCAACTCGCAGTAAAACTTGACCTTCCCTCCGTCCGCAGCCCTCGCCTTCACGCCCACAATCCTGTCCTTCTTGTTGTCCCGCACCACTACCTCGTCCTCCCCCAGAGAGATCAGCTCCAGGAACGGCGCGTAGTTGGAGAATTTCTCCTCGATGTAGAGCATCACTTCAAGGATGTCGCTGACGAAGCTCGCTAGCGGCCTCTTCTCCTTCTTCGCCTTCTCCTGGACCTGCTGGTACAGCTGGGCCGACACGGTAATTGTTCTGAACCGTCTGTCTGGCATAGTATTACGCCAAGATTACGTTACCTTTAAATGTTTACTAACGTGGGAAAAGGGTGGGAGTTATAGAACCTTGTTCGGAAGACTCGTTCCTGCCTTAAAAGGCCCCGAAGGGTCTGTCGGCATGGCCGCACCCCCCAATGGAGAGCCGCTCGAGCTCTGCGAGGAATGCGGGTCTCCGCTGGTGGACGGCCTCTGCGGGACCTGCGGGGCCGGATTCAGGGAGGGTGCCAGCCCGGTGGGAGCCGCCCCTCTCGAAAGAGGCGAGCTGTCGCGGGTGCTCGGGAGGAACGTCGGGGCGAGGGCGCACGGCTCCTACTCCCTCTCGATGCAGCAGGAGCAGGGGATGGGGCCGCTGCGGAAGCAGATCGACCTCATGGTGGAGCAGTTCAACGCCTCTCCGGAGGCGAAGGCAGCCGCGAAGCGGAACGCGGAGATGCTCGCGGTCAAGTTCATGGAGGAGCTGGGCCCCACCAAGGCCGCCATAGCCTCGGTCGCCCAGGTCTTCATCGCGCAGGGGAGGAACCTCAGGGAGGTCAGCTCTTGCGTCTCGATGATCCATCCCGCAATGGACAGGCTGGGCGACGTCGTCGTCGAGGTGCGCCGGGAGACAGAGGAAGACATCAGGGTGCTGGTGGACGGGAGGGAAAGGCCCTACAAGTCGTACGCCAACGGGTTCTACAGGCGCCTGCGGATACCGATCTTCGCCTCGGACGGGAACGCCCTGGTCGAGCTGAAGGGCGCCACGCTGACCAAGAAAGGGTACGACCTCAAGAGGGTCGAGCCGAAGGGGCCGTCCGAGTTCGAAATCAGGGCGGACGAGGCCAACTTCGAACTGTTCAAGATCCTTGAGGAGGCGAGGCTCTCGGGGAGGGCGGCGCTGGCCGGGACAGATCAGAGCGCAATGCTCAGGAAATATTCGATCTCCAAGCTGCGCCTCACCGGGAGGCTCCTCAAGGAAGCGGGCCTTCTGCAGCAGGTAAGCGGGGAGTATGTCAGGCTGTTCGCCGAGGCGGTCGGCGACGGCAGGGGGAGGTCCCCGAGGAAGCTTGCCGAGGAGACCCTGGTCGAAGTGTGCGAGAAGACCGTTCCAGAGCACCTCCGCAACTCCCTCTGGCAGAAGTACCACCTCAAGCCGTCCGGGATGAGGTCGCTCGTGGTCGTTTCCGAGCTCGCCGCCTGGCAGGGGTGATGTGGTGCCCCCATGCCACCAGCCCAGCTGACCACAATCCCGTTGAACCTGGTCGAGCCCCATCCCAAACTCGCGTTCAGGTTTGCCTACGACGTCAAGGGGCTCGCCGACTCGATCAGGGAGGCCGCCGACGAGAACACCCCCAACGGCCAGCTCAATCCGGGGAGGGTGATCCTGAAGCCCGACGGGAAGGGGTACTACGTCTACGTCGGGGTGAGGCGCTACAAGGCGCTGAAGCTCCTCTACGACACGACCAGGGACGGAAGGTTCGGCTCCTACACTGCCTACGTCGACATCGGAATGGACGAGCTGCAGATGTTCGTCAAGGCGAAGCGGGAGAACGACGAGGAGCGTGGGGAAAGGCAGGGGTTCTCCGTCCTGGAGGAGCTGTTCGGGGTAACGATGATCAAGGATTCGATATCCCCCGACGGGCTGGACAAGTGGCTGAAGAGACTGGTCGATGTGGCGGCCAAGCTGGACGAGAAGAAGCTGAGGAAGCTTTGGGAGATCGAGCAGGCCGCATCCTCGAAGTTCAGGCTCCCGCACCTCGAGTTCCTTTGCAAGATCGGGAGCGAGGACGACCTCTACCTGACTGCGGCGACGGCGGTCGCCTTCAACTATGCGGGGAATGACATGGAAAGGGCCTGGGAGGACAGGAACTCGGTCCTCTCCCTCGGCTGGTTCAAGCAGATGCTGCCGGAGATCAAGCCGGCGGAGACCGGGAACGGCGGCAACGGAAGCTCGGGACGAAGCTCAGTCAGGAAGACCAAACCGAAGGCTACGAAGAAGGCGGTGAGCGGGATGGAGGTGCACGAAGAGGCAGTGGTCCTCGTCCCATGCCCCAGGTGCGGAAGGCTCCACATGGTGGAAACGAAGGGGAAGATAAAAGCGACCCACGTCCCGGAGGACCCCGACGGCGAGAGCAGGACAGAGGAGGCGGCGAGCGTCAGCAGGGCGGAGTGCGCCTGCTCGAAGTGCGGGGGTCGGTTCTTCGCGTTCGTAGAGCACCTCGAGGGAAGGAAGTATGGGGCAGAGCCTTCTGTGTCGATGAAATTCAAAGAACCGAAGAAGGTCATTGAAGCGGTGGACCTCCGCTTCGACCGCAAGGAGAACGTGTGGCAGGTCATAGCGGGGGACAAGGTCGTCGGGCCCCTGGATTTCGACGGGGAAGCCCGGAAGTGAGCTGAGAGGGTCGTGAATGAAGATGCCGAAGAGCAGGAGACGGGAAGAACTCGCCCTGCTGGTGGGCCTCGAAGTCCTGCTCCTGGGGATTGCATTCGACTCCCACGACCTTAGGAAGCTGCCCTTCCGCCAGTCCCAGATCACCAGGGTCGTGAAAGTGCTAATGGATGCCGGCGTGCTCACGCGGATCGGGACGAGGCAGAAGTACCTCTTCACCCGGG
>DAHVIE010000017.1:0-6445 GCA_027322035.1 Nitrososphaerota archaeon | reverse complement strand
GTCTGTAATCACGCTTTGGTACGGCATCTCCGCCCGCATGTCTTCCCCAGTGCGTATGGAGAGTTCGTCGAGGTGCCTGCCTTTGGGGCCGGCAGAGCTGTAAGACGCGACCGCCGACCTTGATGCCGCAACCAAAATGATCGTAGAGGTAATGAACATCATCGCAGGCCTGGTGCTGGCCGCAGGCATCATGACAAGCATACCGGCCGTGGGAAAGGACATAGCAAGACTAGCAAAGTGGCTCGGAAGATTCCAGACGATCATAGGGATCATCGCGATTATCGTTGCAGTCGTCTACTTCTCGCTACTCCAGGGGACGGTGGCCATAATCGCCGGGCTAATCCTAATCATGGGGATACTCCCAAGCATCCCTGCAATCGGAGCAAGCCTTGAGAAACTGGCGAAATGGCTCGGACGATTCCAAACGATTATAGGAATCATAGCAATCATCGTCGGCATCTTAGGTCTCATCTAAACTACGGAGAGCGATGCGAAAGGGACGGAAGAGGCGCTACTCTGGCGGTAACTCCACCTCGTGACGGCACGTAGCTGACGCCGGCTTGGCACGGTTTCCAAGCGCGACAATCACGTTCCCATTCCAAAATCGACCGCTGGAGGCATATGAAACGTGAGGCGGTCGGACTGAGCAGAGAGAGTGTCAAAGAGGCCCTGGGTGGGATGCGAGTCCACATATGTGGGTTCAAATCCTTCACAAACCATTCCCGGGCACCGCATAACGGTCAGTAGTTGCGGATTAGGGCTGACGCGCGTGATATTTTGGCCCCTTTGAAACTAGCAGGCTCCCAGATATGCACTCAGCGTACGAATATCGTATGCGACAATCTATAGCCTCCGTAGAGTGCGGCCAGCAAAATGCAGAGGGCAAGCGGCGTCGTGAAGCTAATGAACGAGTTGATGAATCCAGCGAGGTAGGTGGGGGCATAGAAGTTGTTGAAGGTGGGAGAGTAAGATGTACCTTGGCAGCTTGGGAGGATGTTGGGAAAGATCGTGCAGGGCGAAGCCGGATAGAAGCCCAGGGTAAGCCCCCCTATTATGGGGAATAAGATGAAGGAGCCTACTGTGACTATGAAGAGCTTGCCAGTTGAATATGTTGTCCGCTCGATCCATCGGAAGTACCCGACGCCCAACCAGAGGCCTGCCACTACTCCTACGATGTCTACCAAATACCACACAGCCGAGTCTGGCGGCAGCAAGAATTGGGCCACGCCGATGGTGGCCACGAACCACAGTCCGGCCAAGACCCAAGAGCCAAGCCGGATTCTTGGTCGATAGAACCCTCGGCCACTCCCTCTGAAGTCTCTACGACGCTCGTGAGGGTAGTCTCTTTGCCCACCGTAGCCCGCCGGGAAACCTCTGCTGAATGATGAAGCAATCAACAGCGCCCCTCCAATGATCGCAATGTAGGGCCCGAAGAGTGCCGTTGAAGACGAGCTGGAAAGTATACCTGATTCTGAGAGCTGGTACAACCAGAACCCTGCTGCTAGCACAGCAAGCAGGCCAGGGTACGCGGGCGACCAGCCGCGATGTCCGCCGACGACATAGAGGCCACCCACGAATCCCGCCAAGAGAAGGAGGACAACTAGTGCGAAAGTTGAAACGTTAAGGGCGATCTCCCGATTGTACCCGAAGAGGAGTGAATAGCTCCCAAGCCACGGCAGGAACATGGAGATGAAAAGCAGCAGGACACCGATGCCAGCCAAGGGCCTTAGCAAACTGGTGCGCGTAGGGGGGTATGTCAGACCAGTCGATTTAAAGTCGAAGTACTTTGGTTGTCGCATTCGCCCCCAAGCACTGTAAGACGGCCTGCAACAGCGGCTCGAATTTAATCCGCGTACGCTGGCTCAAATCTTAGCGCAAACGGCAAAAGCACCAAGCTTCAATTCGGAACAGACGTTCGTTTGTCAAACCCGGTCCTCCAGCAACCCGCTGATTCCCGGAGAAAGGCGCGGCTGGCGGCAGCAGACATCCCCCACCCCATGAAGAGGAGGGCGGCCCAGAAGATTCTGGGTGCGGCTGTGGAGGAAGGTGGGGGTCCGCTCGGTGGGGGACGGGAGGCCCTTCAAGAGCGCCCACGGGTTCCGCAAGTGGTTCAAGACCAACTTCCCGGCCGCAGCGTGCCAGCAGCACGGGGAGCTGGACGTGGAGATTCTGATGGGTCACTTCCTGAACTACTACATGCCAACCCCCGAGCATCTCGGGGAGGTGTACAGGAGGGCGCTGGGCGCCCTGGCCATTGACGAGAAATACAAGCTGAGGGAGGAACTCCAGACGCAAGAGTCAGAGCACAAGGAAGCGTGGAAGGACGTGCGCCTGGAGGTGCTCTCCCTGAAGGAGGAGAACGTTCGGCTGAAAGAACAGCAGGGGAGGGCGCTGGAGGCAATCGACCTGCTGGCCAGAGAGCGGGGCTTCCGGCCCCGATGAAGGAGCACTCCGAGCCGCGTTAAATCTCGACCAATCCATCTTCGCTGTGAAGTGCAGGGTGACGCTGAAGCCGTTCTTCCCCTACAAAGGGGCGTACGGCATGATACGGTGCTCTGAGTGACACGAGGTAGTTTACGAGCCTGCAAAGGTGCAAGAGTTCGCCCAGATTAGCGAGCGCACGGGGCACCTATCAGGTGGTCGATGCAGGATAAAGGAGTTGGTCCCCAACGAGTGGGAGCTTCACGTGAAGGACGGGGAAGTCGTCATGAAGCGGTCGGCCTCCTCTCCCTGAGCTCCTCCCACAACATCCTCGCGAGCATCGGGACCACCACGCGGGCCCTTTCGTCGGGAAGCAAATCCTCTTGGGACTCGATCATGCGCAGTGAGATGCTGTCAGGGGGGAGCGACCTGGCGGTCTGCTTCAACCCTCTGAGGTCTCATAAGTCCGAGTGCTCCGGCATGCCACCGAGGAGGGGTTCGTGCTTGTTGATAACGAAGGAACCGCCTTAGTGCAGAGTAAATCTGTCACGAAAATAGTTAATTCAACAGGCGGGTTGGGCAAAAGGGAGAGGGCTAGCTCAGTGGAACTGAACACGACGAGCCAAGATGGGCTGAACTTCACCATCAAACTGGAAGGAGTCGACGACAGGATGAGAAAAGGTTCAAACTACAAGGGCATCGTCCAAACTTCCCCCACAAAAGCGTTCAAGGGCGCTGTCATGTTCGTAGGTACCCAGAGAGTCTCATGGAAGAAAGTTGTCAGAGGTCTAAGGGATTCACCGTTCAGGACGAGAATCGGCGAGAACGACTGGAAGGTGGCCAGAAGCCTCGGGTATTTCCCGCTTAACTTGGACATTGACACCGATTTACACCCTGAGTTCAGATTCAAGGACTTGGACGGGGTGATGCAGATGCTCAAGGACGCTATGGGGAAGACCTTGGCCTTGAAGAAGTGGTGGGAATTCTGGCAATAAGAGTAGGACAAACGGTTTGAAAGTATCAAATCTATACAACCGGAACCATGATGCCTGGCTGAGCATGAGGCTGAGCTACAGCAAGTTCGGGCGATCAATAGGCAGAGACTTTGTCAGCGGAGGCTTGAGAGACATGGTCGCGACGACCCAGCCAGGATTCCTCCTCGAGGTCAAAACAAACTCTCTTGACAAGAGGGCCGTCATCCAAAAGCTGAGGGAGGCCGTCAGGGGAGTAGCAGGCAAGTTACCGACAGTGATGCCGACTACACACGCCTCGGGAATCACCGAATTCAGTTTCGATTGTCCCAAGACCGAGGCCGAAGTCATGGAAGGTATCACATCGGCAATGGAGCCATTCGTCCTCGACTTGGTCCCTCTAACTACCACCGCACAGACGGAGGAAAGAGAACCCCCAGCGATACCCGAACAGGTCGAAACCCCGCAACAGAAGAAGGAAAGAGAAGAACGTATCCGTCAGAAGAGAGAGGTAGACCAACGGGCTGCAATGAAGGCCGAAGCAGACAAGGAGAGGCAATCGCTGATACGCGAATGGGATTCCTACCGAACGCGTCTCCCCTACACATCGAAAGAAGCTGCAAGGGAATACAAACTCAGGATCATTTCACTCGAAGAGAGGCTGGGTTTACCCCTGTCCTACAACCGGAAGGACTTGGAAGAGACCACGGCCGAGTCCCAAAAGGCTGAGAGCTTGGCCGAACCCTCCCCACTTGCTTCCGCCAGGGCCATAGACGAACAAATGAAGCAGTTGAAGGAAGAATTGCACAAACTCGAGCATGCCAAGTTCAGTTGGAACGGGACTCGTATCGAGCAAATCAAGCAAGAACTTCGATTCCTCAAAGGTGAACGGAAGCGGAGGCAGAGCCTGAACGACAAACCTGAGTCCAAGAAGCACTTCTGGTCACGGAACTAGCTTGGGTCGCTGTGTATCGCTCAATTCGCCGTGAGTTCAGAATCTTTTCCTTGCCGTTTTGACCCTGATTATGGGACATAAGAAGCGATTTCTTCTGCGTGGTCCCTTCCGCCCTGGCCTGCAGTCTCAAGGCCGAGTAGCCACTTCGAGTAGGCGTGGACCCGCTCGACGAAGTTATCCGAACTCAACCAAGGATTCCTGATATGGTGCCGCTCTTAACATTGAGCTTGTTTCAGACGTCCGGCAGATGGAGAGTCATGAGCGAAAGTAACAGTCTGAGCGGGGGTCTCCCACCTTTACGAGGTCGGCGAGTCCGAACCCGTGGCTCTCTTTAATCAGGTCTTCATCGACGATGGGCGGGGACGAGCCCACTCTCCTTTCGAACGTCTTGCAGCTGGAGTAGAGCGAGACGTAGGCGCCGTACTCCCTGCAGATGCCCCTCGCAGTGAACTTCTCGTCAGCATAGTGTATGCACTCCCGGCAGAGTGGCTGGTCGAACCCCTTCCCGTCGTAGTACCAGACGAACCCCGGCGGCAGTATCCCCGCCTCAGCGCCTTATGGCGTTGATAACCTGAGGCAGGGCTGCCGCGAAAGCCGTGTGCGGGCAGTAGTCCGTCCTGTCCAGGGTGCAGTGGAGCTCGACCTTGCTTCCGTTTGCCTTTCTCGCTCTCACTTCGACGATCCTGTCCTTCTTGTTGTCCCTGATGATGACCTCGTTCGCCTCCAGTGAGATGAGCTCTAGCAAGGGGACGTAGTTCTGGAACCTCTCGTCCACGTAGAGCATGTTCACGAGGATGTCGCTGACGAAGCTCGCTAGGGGCCTCTTCTCCTTCTTCGCCTTCTCCTGGACCTGCTGGTAGAGCTGGGCCGACACGGTGATCGTTCGGAAACGCCTGTCTGGCATGGTATTACGCCCCCATTACGTTATGTTTAAATGTTTACTGCGGTAGGAAAAGCGTGGTGGTTATAGAGACTTGTTATGGAAACTCGTTCCTGCCTTAAAAGGCCCTGAATGGTCTGCGGTCATGGCCGCGCCCCCCGACCGAGAGCCGCTGGAGCTCTGCGAGGAGTGCGGGTCCCCGCTGGTGGACGGTCTCTGCGGGAGCTGCGGGAACGGGTACAGGGAGGGGGCCAGCCCGGTGGGAGCCGCCCCCCTCGAGAGGGACGAGCTGTCGCGGGTCCTCGGGAGGAACGTCGGGACGAGGGTGCACGGCTCCTACTCCCTCTCGATGCAGCAGGAACAGGGGATGGGGCCGCTACGGAAGCAGATCGACCTCCTGGTCGAGCAGTTCAACGCCTCCCCGGAGGCGAAGGCGGCCGCGAAGCGGAACGCGGAGACGCTTGCGGTCAAGGTCATGGAGGAGCTGGGCCCCACCAAGGCCGCCATGGCCTCGGTCGCCCAGGTCTTCATCGCGCAGGGGAGGAACCTCAGGGAGGTCAGCTCGTGCATCTCGATGATTCATCCCGCAATGGACAGGCTGAGCGACGTCGTCGTCGAGGTGCGCCCGGAGACAGAGGAAGACATCAGGGTGCTGGTGGACGGGAGGGAAAGGCCCTACAAATCGTACGCCAACGGGTTCTACAGAAGGCTGAGGATACCGGTTTTCGCCTCGGACGGGAACGCCCTGGTCGAGCTGAAGGGCGCCACGCTGACCAAGAAAGGGTACGACCTCAAGAGGGTCGAGCCGAAGGGGCCGTCCGAGTTCGAAATCAGGGCGGACGAGACCAACTTCGAGCTGTTCAAGGTCCTTGAGGAGGCGAGGCTCTCGGGGAGGGCGGTGGCCGGGACAGATCAGAGCGCAATGCTCAGGAAATACTCGATCTCCAAGCTGCGCCTCACCGGGAGGCTCCTCAGGGAGGCGGGCGTCCTGCAGAAGGTGAGCGGAGAGTACGTGAAGCTGTTCGCTGAAGCGGTCAGGAACGGCGGGGGGAGGTCGCCGAGGAAGCTGGCCGAGGAGGCCCTGGTCGAGGCGTGCGAGAACGTCGTCCCCGAGCACCTCCGCAACTCCCTCTGGCAGAAGTACCACCTCAAACCTTCCGGGATGAAGTCGCTAGTGGTAGTGTCGGAACTTGCCGCGTGGCAAGGGTGAAGCGTTCC
>DAHVIE010000099.1:0-5800 GCA_027322035.1 Nitrososphaerota archaeon | reverse complement strand
GGTGTACGGGCTAAACATCCTGTACCTCACTGTCAGGTCTAGAAGGTACAAGCTCCGCCTCGCACCGCCGCTCTCCGCCCGTCCGACGGTGGCGATCCATCTCCCTATCTACAACGAACTGTATGTGGTGAGAAGGCTCCTGGATTCGTGTGCTCGCGTAGCGGAGCGGTACGGGGAGCGACTGGTCACCATATATGTGATAGACGACTCAGATGACGACACTAGCCTCGCGATTGACGAAGCCGTCTCGGAGCACTCGGCCCGCGGGTTACAGTTCAGGGTGATCCGGCGCGGGAGCCGGCTGGGGTTCAAGGCAGGCGCCTTGCAGGCCGCCCTCGAAGAGACCCATGAGAAGTATGTCGCTGTCTTCGACGCCGACTTCGTCCCTCCGCCTGACTTCCTGGACAGGACCGTCGCCGTGTTGGAAGAGGACGCGGAGGTGGGTTTCGTCCAGGCCCGGTGGGGGCACGTCGACAGGAACTACAGCACGATGACGAAGGCGGTGGCCATAGGGGTCGACGCCCACTTCTTCCTTGAGCAGAAAGGTAGGAACGGGAACGGCTATCTGATGAACTTCAACGGGAGCGCTGGGGTCCTGAGGGCATCGGCGATCCAGGCTGCGGGCGGGTGGTCGGCAGACACCCTGGCCGAAGACCTCGACGTCAGCTACAGGATGCAACTTGCCGGGTATCGGGGGGTCTATCTGAACGATCTCGAGGTTCCCGGGGAGCTCCCTCCCACCCTGGCCAGCTTGAAGCGGCAGCAGGGAAGGTGGGCGCGAGGCTCCCTTCAGGCTGCGAGGAAGCTGGCTGGGCGCATCGTTCCATCGAAGAAGCTGTCAGGTGGCCAGAAGTTCGAGGCGGGCGTCCACCTCACCTACTATCTTGTGCACCCTTTCATGGTGGCTTCGTTCCTACTGGCCGTGAGCGCCGACTTCCTGAGGATAGATGTCATCGGCTACGCTGTGACCCTCCCCATCTCCAAGCCCGGCGGCGGGCTGGTGCTAACGGTGGTGGTAGTTCCCTGGGTCGTCTTCACGGCCCTTGTCGTCCTCTCCACCCTGGCGGTCTTCTTCTACTGTTTCGAGGCGGTCCGGGTCCAGAGGCTGGGGGTGCTACACAACATCGAGCAGATAGTGGTGCTTGTGGCGCTCGGTTACGGCATCAGCATAAGCAACTCCACCCAGGCTCTTCTTGGCTTGTTCTCGCACGACACAGGGGCGTTTTCGAGGACCCCCAAGTACGCCATCGAGAGCTCAGGTCAGACCTGGAAGGGCAAGAGGTACCAGATCCCCCTGAACAGGGTAAACCTGCTGGAGGCGGGCGCGGTTGTCCTCGCCTCCGTCGCTGTGCTCTACGCGTACGTGACAAACAACCTGGGGCTTATCCCGATACTCCTGGTGTACCTTGTCGGGTATTCGTTCGTCCTCTACCTGTCACTTGTCCAGACGGGCGGCTCGCGGAAGAACTGGGACTCGTAGGCCCTGCCTCGAATCCGGTCGGGCCTGAAGGGGGTCACTTGCGGACCTCGAACCTGAAGAAGACGTCCAGTTTGAAGTACCAGAGGGGGGACGTGGCGACGTCGATCAGGTGCAGCCAGGGGAATCGATTCAGGGCCTTTCCCATGAAGTTGTCGAACATCCCTGTCCCCCTCCGCTCCGTCATCCTGAACCGGGAGGGGATGAAGAGCTCGTGCGGGGAAAGCCGTGGCTTATCCCCGACCGGCCAGACCGCCGGGCCGAAGGTCGGCATGACGTGCCTGATTCCAGGGAGGACCTTGGCGTCGAATTCGCGGATCATGTAGTTTGTGACGAGGTTAGGGACGCTGATGATGAGGACCGCTCCGTCTTTGGAGATCCTCTGAATCTCTTTCATCGTCTCCAGGGGGCGAGGGAGGAGATGGACGACCCTGATCATCACGACCGAGTCGAAGTAAGAGTCCCTGGCTGGGATGGCAGAGACGTCGGAGCGAACCAGCTCTGCCTTCGATAGGGTGTCCTTCGCGGTACCCAGGTTCCTCCTGGTCAGGTCCATCAGGACGACCTCCCGGAAGTAGGGCTCGAGGACCTTTGTCATCCTCCCGAAGCCTCCTCCCAGGTCGAGACAGGCCCCCCCGGGGCGGATCATCCCCCTGACGACCCTCTTTTGAGCTTCGTCTTCTATCCTCTTGGTCTCCCAGAATTTGGAGTAGTCTGTCTCCTCGAACCCGTCCAGCCAGGGGGTCTTGCTGTGTACTCTCTCCGAGCGGGCTGACAAGGGGAACTAGCCGCAACGGATTGCTCACTCTGATATCTGTTCCTTCGTCGCGGCTCTGCATTCGATTAAACCTTAACTCGGCAGGAGCGCTTCGACGCCCGAAGCGGTTGGGGTCAAGCGAATACCTGAGGCTGGAGACTAGGGGAAGGAGGACGAACCTCCCGCATATAGTTGAACTGAGATATGCCTGGCTGGGAGGCGAATACTTCGTCCTGGGTAACAGCCCGTCCAGCGACTGGGGCCTGAACGCCCTAAAGTCTGGGAAGGCAAAGGTGCGCCTGGGCGAGTACCTGGTCGACGTGGCCGCCCGCAAAGCTGACGAGGCCGAGGCGAAGGCTGCATTGATGTCCTTCGGGAAAAAATATGGCGCCAGGTTCGTGTCGAGATGGTATTCGCATTCCGAGCTCTGTCTCCGCCTCACTCCCATCGGTTCCGCCGTGAGGCGTGGCGGCGCCTCAGGCGAACTCGACGTCAAGGCGGACTTCGGCCACTGGGCCTCGCAGAAGAAGGACTACTACGTCGACGTCGCTGGCGCGTTCGACTCGGCGTCGGACGAATACGACTTCACCATAAGGCGGAACTTCATTAACACATGGATTCGGAAGCGATCACTGCAGGTCCTGAGGAAGCTGCTTCGCCCAGGAGACTACCTCATGGAAGTGGGGTGCGGGACGGGGGAGGAGGCAATCGCAATCTCAGACTGGGTTTCGGGGATTGTAGCGACCGACGTCTCGGCCGGGATGGTCGGGCTCCTGGAAGAAAAGGTCGCGGCGAGAGGGTTGGCAGGGAAGATTCTGCCCATGAAACTCTCCGCATCGGAGATCTCAAGGGTGAGGGACCTGATAGGGGAGAAGGAGATACGTGTAGCATACTCGTTCAACGGCGCCCTGAACTGCGAGCCTAACCTCGGTTCGTTCGTGCGTCAGCTCGACTCCCTCCTTGAGCCTGACGGCTATTTCGTCTGTTCCGTCAGGAACACCACCTGCGCGACCGAAATGATATCCCATGGCCTCGTCCTGCAGTTCGACAGAGCGAATCCGCGCAGGGTCCAGCCCATAATGGTCTCCGTCGGCGGGAGGGATGTGCCGTCGACTTATTTCTCGCCGTCGTCGTTCATTTCCTACTTCTCCCCCAGGTTCAGCCCGGCGCAGGTCATAGCCCTTCCCGCCCTGCTCCCCCCTGCCTATCTCAACGGTTACTATCTCAGGCTGAGGCCGTTTCTGTCCTTCCTCGAGCGCCTCGAACTGCCTCTCTCTGGCGTCTCGCCCTTTAACAGGCTCGGAGACCAGACCCTCTTCGTCTTCAGGAAGTCCTCTTCTGAGGACGCGTCTCGAGAGCAAGCCCGGTCTTAGTTCGCTCAGAAGCAGCAGCGCGTAGATGACGGTCGGAACGACCGCCGTGAGGACGAGGAACGCGACCGGCGTCTGGCTGAAGAAGTCTACCTTGAACTGGTCGGCGACCGACGCCCCGACCGAGAACTGGTTCATCAGGACCGCAGGGGACACAAAGTAGAACAGGTTGTAGGTGAGGGCAACGTAGGCGAGGGGGAGGACGGTGAAGACGGCCCCTGCGATGCGCCTCCTCTGGAGAATGAGGAGCGGGAGGATCCAGTAGAAGTACTGCGGGTTGACGAAGTTGTACGTGAGGAAGAACACGAGTATGGATATGACGGTCCACTTGACCAGGTCCGCGTCTTTCTTCCAGTACACCCAGAGGAGGCAGGCCACGTAGGCCGGGACCCCTGCCAGAAGGAACACCGGGACTGGAGGTGCCTTGACAAGCAACAGCGCCTGTTGCCAGGTCAGCCCGTTCGCCGTGAACACCCCTCCATAGGTGGGTATCGCCCGGGCATAGAGGAACACATAGACGGTGTAGGCCAGGTTCCCGTATGCGCCGAGGATTGCCAGGGTGGCGGCGAAGGCAGGTATGCACGCCGAAAGCGGTTTGAATGCCCGCACCCCCTCTCGCCTCAGCGTGATGGCGAGCATCAATGGGATGATGATGATGGGCCAGACCTTCACCGCCGCACCGAGGGAAGCCAACAGGTACGCGTGGTACATCTTTCCCTTCCCGAAGTAATACAGCGCCATCACGGTCAGGAGCGCCGCCATGGGATCGAGTTGTCCCCAGACCGCCGCGACCAAGATTACGAACGGGTTTGCGAGCCAGAAGACTCCGGTCCACCCGCTCCTGGTCATCCTGTTGAGGAAGGCTCCCATTAAGACGGCCGAAGCCACCATGGGGAGCTTCAGGAGCGAGACCAGCAGGGGGAGGCTGGAGGGGACATAGGCCAGGTAGACGTTGTACATCGCCGTGAGCCACCCGGGCCAAGTAAGTCCCCCTACCGAAGGGAGTGGTGCCCCGCTGAGCCCCCGGTAGATCAGGAACGAAAGGGCGCTGTAGAGGGCGTAGAGCGGAGGGTATGCCCACTTCAGCCCCCCGGGGTAGAGAGGAGGGTTCCCTGGTGCGAACGGGTTGACGTGCTGGAGGATCCTGATGCCCGAACTCAGAAGGAAGTAGACGTCATACCTCTGACCGGTCCACGGGGTTATCGCGAGATAGACCGGGACTGCCACTATCAGGAAGCGCTTCCATCCGAGGCTCTTCCCCAGGAAGAGGAATGCTCCCGCGAAGGCGATCACTGCAGCGTAGGCCCCTGCATCCATCCAAGCCGCGCCAGGGTCGTAAGAAACTCCGAACACGGCGGTTCCCGACTCGCACAAGCCGCTGACCGCCCTGACCGACGTGGTCCCGAACCTCACCCACCCGCTGTCCAGGCCATAGCTGGTCTCGGTGAACCCCATGGCGTTAGCGGCGAAGTTCTCTAGGTCATGCCACCGACTCCCGTTGAGGTACTGCACCCTGACGGTCTGGTTGGCCAGGGAAGGAGGATAGGCCACGTCGAAGGTCTCTCCGAAGGTCGCTGCTCCTGGCGCCGGGACCGCCCCGAACGGGAATGAGACGTGCGACGGCTGGGCCGTCAAGCTGATGCCGCAGCTCTGAGCCGAGGCCGCCGGTGACGCTGAGAGGACCATCAGCGGAACGAGGAGGAGTGCCGCCAGCAGCCAGGCGCAGCGCCTTTTCACGCGTTAAGGGAGCGGGGCTGTCGCTTTAGGCTTGCAGCATAGTCGGAGACGGCCCTCTCCTGGGCGAGCTCAACGAACTCAGGCTTTCTCTCCCTCAGCCTCCTTAGCGCCTCGTCTGCGCCGAGACCCTTGGACCTAATCAGATATGCGGCCAGCGCGCACCCCGTCCTCCCCTCTCCCGCCAGGCAGTGGACCATGATGCTCTTTCCTTCGTCGAGCTTCGCCTCAATCAGCCGAGCGCACTCGTCGAGGACTTTGGCGTCGGGAATCCCATGGTCTTGCATGGGCACGTGCTCCACGGAGAGCCCGAGCCCGTCCGTCCAGGCTTTCGGGAGCGGGTCCTGGGTGAGGGTGAGGACGGCGTCGATGCCGTTGGCAGACACCCATTCTACCTGTCCCCGGGAGGCTGGATAGCCGGAGCCCGCGAGTCTCTCCTGTTCGACCCAGACGAACCCCGTG
>DAHVIE010000086.1:0-310882 GCA_027322035.1 Nitrososphaerota archaeon | reverse complement strand
GCCAGCCTGGGGTGCGGCTGAATAAGCTCCAGCGGTATCGCTGAGACCTTGGACGATGGCATTCTTGGCCATCACCCTAGCCAATGGCTTGCCGGTTCATCCCTTACCAAGAGGAACTTCACAGCGGCAGGCTTCAGCCTGAACTTCGACACGATCAGGTCGCTCAAGCTGGCGGGGACGACTGCTTCGCATGCTTCCTGGAGAGCCTCTTCTGCGAGTTTCCTTGGCGAACGTCCCTGCCCGTCCCCGGCCTTAGATGCGTACCTTTTCGCATACTCAGCGCTCACCTCGTTGAACAGCCCCGACTCCTTCAGGAGCAGCTCCGTGAGCGGGAGCTTTGAGATCGAATACTTCCTGAACGACACAGAAAGATCCCCACTGCTTCCCGGGAGTCCGGCCAGGCGCGCCTCCTTCAGCACCTTGAAGAGTCCAAAGCTGCTGTCGTCTATTCTGACAATGAATTCCGTGGGGCCTTGGGGCTGGACCCTCCGAGCGTCGTATCCATCCCTCGTCAGGCGGGCGTTCCTGAGCTCGAAGAGGGCTCCAGAGTCTGAAACGAAAATGGGAATCCTGAGCCTTTGAAAGACCCCGGCGCTGTGCGCGGTGTGCGGTCTCCCCCTGCCGTTGACCAGCACGCTGACGTCGCGTCCGGGCTCAGGGTAGACTTCGACGACCAGGTCCTTGAGACTATCAATCCCAGGATGAACTTCTGCTATGTGTGAGCTGACATCTGGCATACTCCTGCCAAGCCTGAGGAACTCCTGTGCGACACACGCGATGGCGGCTTTGGTCGGGCCCAATTCGCCAACGATGCCCAGGGCGAGCCGTTCGGCGTTCCTCTTCACTGCGGCCCTAGCCTCGGGAGGGGCCCCGAACCTCTCGACCAGGAGCTCGATCTCCCTCCGCAGGGGAGCCATCCCTTCTTCCTGCTGCATCGAAAGGGAGTAGGACCCGTGAGCCCTGGCGCCCACGTTCCTCCCGAGCACCCGTGAAAGCTCGCGCCTGTCCAGCGGGGCCGCCCCCACAGGGCTGGCTCCATCGCTGTAACCCGTACCGCAAGCCCCGCAACGACCGTCCACGAGGGGGGAGCCGCATTCCTCGCAGAGCTCCATGGGCTCCTCTCCCGCGACCATGGCAAAGCAGAGGGCTTCAGCTTTTAACGCCAAGTCTTCCAGAAACATGTTAGGCAACCCGCTTCTCTGGGCATTTAGGCGGGAGTCGTTTCTTGTCGTGTGGAAAAGGGGAGAGAGGCGTGAGTGAAATTTCTAGGTCAACTAGATGGCGGGGCCCAACGCTCGCTGACACTTTCGCCGTCGACCCCCTCTGTTGGTGGAGTCAAAAGTCGGCCCGGCATTAAGAGCCCGCAAGATTCCGAATGTCTGCATGGCGGCTGACAATTTCATCGAGCGGGTCCACGCCTACTCGAAGTGGCTCCTCGGCCTCGAGGATTCAACTGATTCAGATTCAGCCACCCCTCTCCGTCAGACAATCGCGGGTTTGGGCGGCTCGCCTAATATGCGTCGAGAAAGCTCGCCGAGGTCATGAGCAAGAAGGAACCGGAGAAGGAACGAAACCTCGAGGACTGGGAGCCTGTCCACGACAGCATAGGCGTCACTCACTGGCTCCCTCCGACATGCAGGAACTGCGATGACTGAAGTCGCGAGCCTGCTCGAAGAAGAAATCGAGTCCTGGAAGGGCTTCGCCTGGGCCCTCCGGAAAGACGACCTAGAGCTCTGGGACGCCATGACCAAGGAGGTCAGGGACGACTTCGGGGAAGCGGTGGAAGAGTCTGGGAGGACCTTCACCACCGACCCCTTCTTCATGGCCCTGCTCCTAGCTCAACAGAGGATGATCAGGCGGCTTCAGGGCGAACTTGTGGCGCTCGGGGTCGAGGCGTCTGGTTCTGGCGAGGAACTGCAAAGGATGCTTGGCTAGGGATAATCCATCTATGGTCCGGAGTGTCCGAATTGGGTCGCACGCGAGCCTGAGGCTAGAGTGTTGCACCGGGGCGCGCCCTCACTGAACGTCTCCTGAGATAGTACACTGCTCCAAGCAGAACTGCACCTAGGAGCGTAGCCCCAGCCACGGGGGAAGACAGGATGCTCTCAACATAGTTCTGAATCACCACCTCGTAGATATTGAATAGGTCTGAGCCGGGGGTGGGCAGCATCCTGTTCAAGAGGCCCAGGACGATGGTCACGAGCCCCATCGACAGGAATATGGCGCCGGCAAGAAGCTTCGAAGAGTGGATGGTTCCCATCCCCGTGTTGATCATCCTCCCCTGCAGGAAGCGCTGGACGGCGCTGCTCCTGTCCATGAGAGAGGCCGCAATGAAAAGGGGGAAGACCATCCCGAAGACGTAGGCCGCACCCACGAGCGCCGCTCCGAGCAATGAAGTCGTGAGGGCCGTTAGGACGAGGATCCCGGCAAGGACAGGGGCGCAGCATGAGCTCGCGACTCCAGAAAAGACCCCCAAGGTGAACACTGTCGGTACTCCGGTTCTCTCAAGGTTGACGTCGGGAGTGAACATCGGAATCAGCTGGATTCCTAAGAGGGACGCCACGCCCAGGAAGAGCATGAAGAAGCCCCCAATGACGAAGAGGAGGGAGTGGTTCAGGCTGATGAAGCTTGAGAGCGCGAAGACCCCCAGGGCAATCGGCAGAAGGATTGCGGCCACGCCCAAGGCGAATACAAACGTCATCGTGATTATCGCCGTCCGCTTCTTGAAGGCGGAGGCCAGATAGGACGGCAGCAGGACGCTGAAGCAGCAGGGCATCGCCAGTGCCACGATTCCGGCGAGGAAGGAGATAATCACCGAAGCGACTAGGAAGGCCTCGCCAGCCATCTCAGCTACCTCTCGCTGCCTTCCTTACGGCTTCCTTCAGGGGTTCCTCCATGATCTTTCCTTTCGCGAATAGGGAACCGTTGATGAATACCGCAGGGGGGTACAGAATCGAGTTCTTGACTGAGAGGGCAATCCCCTCTTCAGAGCCGAAATCCACCTCGTGGACGCTGATCTCCGGGAGTTCAGCCTTCAGCTCTCCCACGATGCGCTTCACGCGCAGGCAGGGGACGCACCCCTCCTTCGAAATCATGGCGATTTCAACGGGCTGGCCCAAATGATGTTCACCCGAGGGCCGACTTCACGTCGGCGGTCAGCTGGTCCATCGGGACGTACATGGTGGAAGTACCATAGTCCTCTCTCCACAGTATCTTCCCGTCCTTGCCTACAAGGATGAAGGTGTGCCCAGGTGCCATGCCCTCGTGCATCGATCCGGTCCCGGCCCCCATTGTGGTGTACGTTGTGTCCACCTTCAATGACGAATCCGACAGAATCATCATGTTCGATATCCCGTTGTTGCGTGCCCATGTCCCCAGGCTCGAAGGAGAATCGGTAGTTATGGAGACAACCGTGAGGCCCATCTGCCTGAACGTCGAGTAGGCCTTGTCGATGTCCACCATCTGCTGAAGGCAGGGGCTGCAGGAGAGGCCTTCGTTGAAGAAGAGCAGTACGTCGGATTTGTTCGCATAGTTGGCGAGGTTGAACGTGGAGCCATTGACGACAGACGCTAACTCGAATTCAGGTGCCTCCTGGCCAGCGCGCAGCATCACGGAGCTCCCCCCGGTCCCAACCGCCAGCAGATAGGCAATGGACCCTATCGCGGCGGCAAAGAGGGCAATCACTATTATGGCGTTCCTCGTCCCATGGCCCTGTTTTCTCAACGATTTCCGATGCTTAGCCATGCCGGAGCGCCTCGCAACGCGTCTCTCCCATGCATTTCATCTGGGAGTCGCTCCGGGCTTCCAGACCATGGCCAGGACCCCCCCGACGACACCGAGAATCGCTCCGATGAAGAAGCCCCCCATCCCGAAGAAGCTGAGGATTGAGAAAATGAGCACAAGCAGTCCCCAGGTAGGCGCTTTACTGGGCCGTGCGTAGATCATTATGGCCCCGACGAGTACTGCGATCCCTGCGATCAAGCCTATCCCCGCGGCACCGTAGAACCACCATCCGCCGTACCCGAACCCTTGCATCATTCCGTAGTACCCATTCATCATGCCATAGTATCCACCCATCATGCCGTAGTACGGTGTCCCATAGGAGAAGGTCATCATCATGCCTACTCCGGAAAGAATCAGGAGGCCTGCGATGAGCGACAGGACGAATGGCGCCGTCGGTGTCTCATTCGTCGGCTGGGCCGTCGCGCTCCCGGGCCCCGCTGCGAGTTCTTGAGTCATGACCTGTTCCACTTTTCACTTCGGATGGCCGTATCTGTGTGGGTCCTTGTCGAAGGTACTCTTGCAGTTGGCGGAGCAGAAGTAGAACATCCTTCCCTCATGGTCTGAGGTGAATCTTGTCTTCTTTTCGTCGACCGTCATTCCGCATACTGGGTCTTTCTGCATGTCATCCCCTCTCGAGCGGCAGACGTATTTCATGATGCTCCTTTACAGGAGCAAAGCTTCGTGGGCCGAAATGGGCCAATTGAAAGGTCGTTGCTGTGACGGATATTCCCTCCACAGAGTCCTTGAGCTTCCCTGCTGTTGGAATCAGGCAAGGACGACCCCGCACTCTCATTCAGCTCTTACCTGCCCGTACATCCCGGACTGGGCATGTCCAGCGACCGGGCAGACGTAATACATGTCACCAGTGACCGTGAATGAGAACTGTTGCGAGGCGAACCCCGACGATGATGGTGGAAGGACCCCGCTTGAAGCGAACGAGCTCATCATCATGGGCATGAAGTTGTAGGAGTATGGTGGCGGGACAGTGGTGAGCGTCATCCCGTGGTAAGCGTCGGTGTCGACGTTCACCACGATCATGGTCACGACGCTTCCTCGAGGGATCACAAGTGTGGGGTTCGTGAGGTTGTCAATCACGAATGAATACATGCTCTGCCCCTCCGCCATGGGCCCCATAAGCACGAGAATCCTGATGGAGTGTCCGCTGAAGGTCAAGGTGCCGTTGGCGGCCGAAACCGGTTGGCTGACCACGATTGAATCGAGCTGGGCCCCGCTGAGGTAACCCCGGCCACCCATCATACCCCACATGCCAGAGTTTCCGCCGCTGTATGGCCCCTGCTCTGCGGCCGCAGGCCAGGAGCCATGGGCGTACGAAACGAGGGCGATGGAAACCAGCAGAGCCCCTGCTGCGGCGACAGCGACCACAGCAATCAGCAATGACTTTCTGTTCGTCAGCATGTCTCTGTCACATGCAAGTCCTCGCGGCCTTATTCAATCCCCCTAATGCCTTAGGGACTGGAGTCCGTAGATTGCCCGTGCCGCTGCCCTATTGCCTTTCGCTGGGCTTCGAAGTGCGCTCTCATCGCAGGACTGGTAAATTCGGCGACACTAGCCCATTTGGAGGTCGCCCGCTCAATTATCGAGTCAAGGGTCAACGAGTTCGACGCTGTCGCAGACTCCAGCGCAATCAGCGCGAAGAACACGAAGAGGTAGATGATCGCGGCGCCGATGTCGGTTGAGCCAGGCCCGTACGGCCCGCCAAACCCCTCGTCTATGGAATAGATCAGGAGACTGAGTAGGATGCCGGAAAGATAGGCCAGCTTGCGCATGAGTCCGAATACCAGCGCGAACCCCAGGACAAGCTCCCAGAGACCGATGCCGTACAGCGCAAATGCCGGGTTGGAGGATACGAGGTTCGTCCAGAAGTTGTACCAAGGAATGAGCCAGGAGGGCTGGCCCTGGCCCGAGGATTGGACAAGGTTGATTACGTCGGAGGGAGCAAGCCAAACGAATTTCATCACTCCGTCAATGAGCCAGGCAGTCCCAAAGCCAACTCTGAGTGACACACCTAGCCAGTGCGCGTTGCGCGACCACCAGGTCGTGAACTGCTCGTCTCCTCGGCCCGCTTGACTCATGGTTTGACCCCGCAGCCTCAATGTACTTCACCCTGCTTCTTTCCAAACATCAAGGGAGTGGGCGGTTGTCCTTGCCAAAACGAAAGCGGTCAATGCGGCCAGCCGGAAGCACCGAATCCCAGGTTTACTGTTCCAGTCCAGAGCTCCAGAACTCGAAACCTTGTCTTATCCGAGGTGGGATTTGGGCGGGGTTAGGGCAGCACTCACAGTCAATACGGCGAACAGAGCTATGGCGATCAGCAGCAGGGCCATCATCAGCTTGCGCTTGCTTGGGTCGGTCTCTGGCCCTCTGTCCAAAAGGGGGGCCGCGAGCATCAGAATTAGAGTCGGTGTGAGTATGTACGGGACCGCCGCGAGGCTGAGATAGTTTTCGATGGAGTATACCCACAGCATGTACCAGTCCGGCTTTGACACTTCGATTGCGGTATTCCCGATCGCCGACAGCGGTGCCTGGATGGCTAATGAGAGAACGGCGACGAGCGCAATCGCTATCGACCCGTACAACAGCATCTTGACCACATGGGACGAGAAGGGCACTTCTCTCTCCTGAACGGCATCCTTCTTCACGGGGGTGGAAATGCCCTGTGTCCTGATCAGGTAGACGTGGAGACCGACGAATGCCAGAGCGAGGACCGGCAGGATTGTTACGTGTGCGCTGTTGATCCTGATGAGTATCGGAACGCCAGGGGCGAATGAAGGGCTGAACCAGTAGGCGAGCGGGCCTGCGAAGGAAGAGAGCTCAAGGTTGTGCCCCAGGGCCTCGACTGCCTCCTGGTCCCACCTCAGAACCGTTCCTGTGAACAGCAAGAGCCACGCCAGTGCGATGAGGGCAACGCCGGAAACCCAGAGGAGCTCTCGGGGCTTCTTGTAGGCCGCCGAAACGTAGACCCGAATCATGTGAAGTATCACGAGCACGAAGATCAGTTGCGCGCCCCAGTAGTGCAGGTTTCTGACATAGTTCCAGAGGGGGACGCTGGTGATGTATTGTACAGAGGCGAAGGCCGCGCTCTGGTCGGGCATTGGGTGGTAGAACTGCTGGAGCAGCACCCCCGTGATCCCCTGGAGGATTCCGAGGACAACGACCGATCCGCCTATTACATAGGTCCAGCCGTTGGCGTGGGCAGGGATGAGATGGTCCAGGAAGAACCCAAGACCCAGCCTGTCCTTGAGCCATGAAGTGACGCTCAGTCCGATCATCCTCGGCGGTACCTCCTGACTTCAGCCAAGATGAACCCGATTCCAGCAGCGAGGATCACCCCTGCGTAGATCAGCGGCGCGGTGGGGTGGTCGTCGATGAAGTGAAGGAGTTCAAACCCCAACGGGGAGGCTTCGCTGAAACTGATCGAACTGAGAGAGGAGCCGTTGCTCCAGGCGACGACTCGCACGAAATCGGGATATGGCGTGTCGTCCTTGACCGACAAGCCAGTGCCGCTCGCGTTTATGGCCTTGCCGAACGTGACGACCAGATTCCCCGAAGTCAGGTTTGCTTCAGAGATGACGCCGGAGTCGTTCACGAGAGTCTCCTTCCCTGCGACGGATGCCCATATCACCCCTGGGGCGAAGGAGATGGCCACCCCGACCTTATCGAGCGAAGCGTTCAGGTCGGTCTGCACCAAAATTACGAAGAACGTGTCGTTGTGGACAGACATGATGTTTATGCTGGGCCCGCCCTGTTGTTGAACCGAAGTCATTCGCGCGCCTGTCCACTGGGGCAGCATGAAATCTGGCGATAGGGTCACCGAGCGGTACTCGTGCTGACTCGTGAGCCACTCGGAACCCATCTCTTGGGCTGAGACCACTGCTGGCGAGGAGATGAGCATGACCGTGACAAGGATGGTAGCAAGACGGGTTAGTCGTTCGAGTTTCAGCGCTGACGGCCTGTTAACGAAGTCCGTCAGTTCAGGAAGCACCTGCTCTCAAAGAGCTAGGAGCCTTCCTTCCAGCACGATTCGGCTCGTTGTCCTTTTGGGCTGGCGTAGGCACTGTCGACGCGAGCTTGCGGAGCCGCATGAAGTTGCGTACTGAGTCCGGCACAACCAAAGCAATCCGCAGGCCGAACGATTGGAGTTCTCTTGCCGTCAGAGGGGAGTCGTGGGTGAGATATCCCCCGGTCAAGTGTTCCGCGAGGATCGAAGCCTTCGAGCCATCCAGGTTTCCTTTGAGGACGTACTGGATGAACGACCTCATCTGTCGAAGGGATTTCTCTGCGACATCTGCCATTATGACCATTTCATCACCGACGTTCTGTGCACCCTTCGATTCCACAAGCCTCAGGAGGGAAGGCGAGGGGAAGCCGGAGATTTGCGGGTCGAGTGGTCCCAAGACGCCGAAGGACTCCATGATTATCTCGTCGGCGGCTAGACAGACCAAGGTTGCGCCCGACATCGCGTAGAAGGGGACGATTGCGGAGACTTTTCCTCTATGCTCCTTCAGGGCAAGTGCGATTTGCTCTGATGCAAGCACCAGTCCTCCGGGGCAGTGGACAATGATGTCGATGTGCTTGTCTTCGGGGGTCGAGAGTATCTCGTCGAGAATCTCCTCCGAGTCTTCCATCTTGATGTATTGCTCGGTTCCGTTATGCAACTCGACCCTATGAATGAGGGTGATCACCTTCGAGTTTCGCTGCCGCTCGATAGTCCTTCTGACCGAATCCCTCTTCGAATAGAGTTCGCGCCAGAGGCCCGCGGCGCCAGCCAACTCCGACTCCATGACGCACCCAGCGGAGCAGAAACTCTTCGTAGTTCCGTCATGCTCCATGAGTATGGGTTCTTGGTGGCTCTTGCCGCAGTGTTCGCACTGACTCATGGCCATCGATTTCACCTTAGCTTGAACCTCCCGAGGCGCATCGAGTTCAGGGTGACAGTAATCGAGCTGGACGCCATAGCTATCGCTGCGAAGATGGGGTTCAACAGTAACCCGAAAGGTAGGTAGAGCACGCCCGCCGCTACCGGAATCAGGACCACGTTGTATGCGAAGGCCCAGAAGAGGTTCTCCTTGATCTTGCGGACTACCTTCTTGCTGAGCACAATCGCCTTCGAAACATCGGAGACGTCGCTTCTCATCAATACGATGCCGCCGGCCTCCTTCGCTATGTCAGTCCCGCTCCCTATCGCGATGCCGACATCGGAGGCCGCCAGTGCCGGGGCATCGTTGACACCGTCCCCCACCATGGCGACGACCTTGCCCTCGCCCTTGAGCTCGCCGACCACCTTCGCCTTGTCCCCTGGGAGCACCTCAGCCAGGACTTTGGTTATCCCGAGCTTCCGCGCGATGGCATCTGCGGTCAGTCTGTTGTCTCCCGTGAGCATCACTACCTCTATGCCCATCGACTGTAGCTGACTGACTGCCGCAGGAGCGTTCTCTTTCATCGTATCCGCCACCGCCACTACGCCCTTCAGCCTGCCGTCGACTGCCACGAGCATGGCGGTCTTTCCGTCTCCTTCAAGGCTCTTCATCCTCTCCTCGGTAGCCTCCGTTGAAATCCCGCTGACCTCCATTAGTTTCCTGTTGCCCAGCAGGACGGTCGCCCCCCCGACCGTTGCCTTCACTCCTTGCCCGGCGATGGCTTCAAAGTTCTCTGGGCTGTCGATCGCCAACCCCCTATCTTTTGCCCCTTTCACGATTGCTTCACCCAGGGGGTGCTCTGACCCCACTTCCGCAGCCGCGGCCATACGGAGGACCTCGTCCTCTTCGCTGTCTAACCCAATTACGTCTGTCAGCGAGGGCTCCCCCTTGGTTAGTGTCCCCGTCTTGTCGAAGACTATCGTCGTCAGCTTGTGGGCCTTCTCGAGATATTCCCCGTTCTTGATGAGGATTCCGTTCTGAGCACCCTTCGAGGCGCCTATCATTATCGCCGCCGGGGTGGCGATGCCCAGGGCGCACGGGCAGGCGACTATGAGCACAGAAATGAGAACGATGAAGGCGATTGCGAACGGCAGACCCCAGCCGAGCCACCAGAACAGGAAGGATCCCACCGCGATTGTGACAACCGCGGGGACGAAGTAGGAGGATATCCTGTCAGCCATTCGCTGTATAGGGGCCTGTGAAACGATCGCCTCCTCGACCATCTTGACTATCTGTGAAAGGGCCGAGTCAGCGCCCACCTTGGTCGCCCGTATCCTGAGGAGGCCCGCCTTGTTCATAGTTGCACCGATCACTTCGTCTCCAACACCTCTTTCCACTGGTATGCTCTCACCCGTGACCACCGACTGATCGACCGATGAGTGACCCTCCGCGACAATTCCATCCACGGGTATCTTCTCCCCCGGCCTCACCACAACTAGGTCATCCACCTTCACTTCCTCTACCGGGACTTCCGTTTCAACCCCGTTCTTGATCACCTTCGCAAGCTTTGGCTGCAGGTCGAGAAGCTTCCTGATTGCGTCTGATGCCTTCCCCTTCACGATGTGCTCCATCGTCTTGCCGAGCATGATGAAACCAATGATCAGCCCGGTTTCGGTGAAGTAGACGGCGGGACCGCCGAAAGTTACTTTGGGGAAGATCGATGGAATGAAGGTGTACAAAGTGCTGTACAACCACGCGGCACTCGTTCCGACCGCGATGAGGCTGTCCATGTTGGCCTGTCTTGCTTTTATGGCGTCCCAGGTTCCCTTGTAGAACCTCCATCCGCCGACGAACTGGACGGGGGTGGCGAACAGGAAGAGCCAGACGTAGTTGGGCAGGCCCAGCCAGACGAAGTTGAAGTTGGAGACGCCCAACAGCGGGGCGGCCCCGTACTCGAACACCGCCGTTATGCTGCCGAGAATCAGGCTGAAGGCGGTGAGTATCTTGAGGCTCCTGAACTCCTTCTCGGGAGCGATGAACTGGTTGTAGCAGTTCTCACTGCAGAAGTAGTAGGTGGTGCCCCTGCGCTCGGCCTTGAAGGGGGCTTTCTTCTCATCTACATACATTCCGCAGATTACGTCTTTTGCCATGTCACCGCTCCGCGGTCACGGCTTTCTGGAAGCGTCTACTTCAGGCTCCCTGTTTAACTTTGGAAAAATACCATCCAGCGCATTTGTTGGCTGTAAAGCGTATTCGTTTGGCCGAGCCTACCTTCCGCTGATGCTGTTGGAGTGTCTTATCTTCTCCTGAAGCAGCATCAGGCCCGCAGGAAGGCCTCAGCCCGAGGACCCTCCACCGTATAGGCTGACTTCCAAGGCAAGTAGAAGAAAAGAAGGCTACAGCAAGGAAGCGAAGGCGATCCACCCCACGCTCTTGCCAAGCCAAGCCTGCCTCCTGATGCGAGCGAGACTAGCCCGGCGATTATGGGGACCAGTACAATCTGCAGCCGAATGTAGGGCAAAGTCGCTACCGAGTGATTTCCACGCTGTGATAGCGTGTGTTGATAGGAAGAGAGTCACTCAATGGTATTCGATCCCTCCTAGGATTCCATGAACCGAATAGGCGACATCAACTCAACCGCATCTTTCGAAAAGACCTTTGCCAGTCTTTTGAAGGTCTCAAGGCACTCCGTGGAGCAAAAGTAGTAGGAAACGCCCGCGTAGGTGGCCCTAAACTCTGTCTCTGTTTCGTCAATTTCCATTCCACAGACCAAATCTCTCTGCAAGATTATCCACCTGGCTGAAGCGGGCCTGCGCTAGCTGTCGGGAGTCTCGAGTGCAATATGGGGAGGAACATCGGAACCGCAGTCTTGTAGCTAAGGTAGTCAACCCCGAACTCCTCTTCCATGTCTCTCTCCTCCCTCTTGGCTAGCCTGTAATACAACCAAATCAAAACGGGGAACATGATGGCGGTAGGTATCGTAATCCACTGCAGCATCAACCCGGAAGTCAGGAGGAATATGCCCAGATACTGAGGATGCCTGATATGGGCGTATATGCCGTCAGTCACCAACGCGTCTCCCGCCTTGTAAATCTTTGACCATCCCTCCGACACGAGGAGGATTCCCCCAGCAATCACGGCGATCGAAACGAAGTGTAGGGGATCAAGCATCCCGAGCTGCGGGTACAGGAGGTGGCCCGCGTCATGCGTCAGCGGGTTCTGGTAGCCTATTGCCCACGAGAGGATGTATATCGTCAGCGGGAAGCCGTACATCTCTGCGAACAGAGCCGCAAAGAATGCCAGGGTAATCCCCCTGGATGCCCTGCTCCCCCGCTTGCTCCTCCTGTACGGAAGCAGCGCGATGACAAACGAGAAGAGGAGAATGCTGATGATTGCCAGACCCCAGTCACCATAGCCATATCCCTCAGCTGCCATGATGATGACCCTCGTCCCCCTCTGATGTTTCCTCTTCCGACCCGCCGTGCGAGTGCCCTCCGCCATGGCCGCCGTGACCGCCGTGCCCGAACAGGTGCATGGACATCATGAGGCCTATGAAGGCGAGCGTGAACCACGACTGGCTGACCAGGAGCCCTAGTGCAATGGCCACACCGATGAAACCGACAATCAATAGGATCTGAACCAAAGAACGGCGGGACATCGGCATCTGACTAGATTCCCTCGCTTACATTCTGCAAACTACTGGTCCCCTTCTTTCCTCGGCCTGTTGGTAAGACGGGCCCTACTTCTCTCTGGTTCTTTCCATACGTAAAGGTCAGGGACTTCCGGTTTTGCTACAGGCAAAATTGAGGCTATTCCTCTTCACCTTTTGGAAAACTGCCGGCAGTCGTCAGCCATGCCTGCGCACCGCCTTGTACCCTGCCCTCTCGATTATCCTGATGATCTCCTCCTCGGTGGTTAGCGTGGGCTCGTAGTCAACCAAGATGAGGTCGAGCATGTAGTTGGCTCCGACCGACCTGATGCCCTTGGCCTTCTGCAGCGCCCTCCTGACAGGGATTATGCACGAAGCGCAGGAAACCCCCACCACTGTCAGTCTGGCTCTCCGGGTTGCTTCTTTCATCATGATATCATGAGCGGGCAGGATGCGGGGAGGTTCTAGTGGCAGCTGCCACCACCGCTTCTTGGCGCCCTGTGAGCCTTGGGCGCTGTGTTATTCGTCTTCTCAAAATAGGCCTTCTTGAAGCTGGCTTTGCAGCCCGGCCTGCAGAAGTAGTATGTCTTTCCTCCGATTTCCGTGCGACATGCGATACTGGAATCGAGTTCCACGCCGCAAATGGGGTCCCGAACGGGTTCACGGTTGACCAATGCTTTCACCCAGCTTTAGCAATCACGGAAAGGGTCCCTCGTGGGCCGGTCTCCAGCTGAGGGCAAGCATTCCGCCGACTACTCCCAGCAGGGCTCCGATGAAGAACCCGTCCATGCCCAGAAAGCCGATCAACGAGAATACGAGAATCAGCGCCCCCCAGGAGACATGCTCGGCGGGGCGCGAGTTCAGCAGCAGCGCTGCGATGATTACTGCTGCACCCGAGACAAGGCCGATGAGGACAAGGCCGTTCATGAACCCGAAGGGGGTTCCGTATGTGCCCATCATTCCCTGGTATCCTCCCATCATCCCGTAACCTAAGCCCCCTCCTCCGGGCCATAGATAGAAGAGCCCGCCTCCCGCCAGCATGAGGACACCGGCCACGAGTGACAGGACGAATGCCCCGTTAGGGCTCTGGCCATTCAACCTGCTTCAACACTCCCCCGATTCTGTCAGTGCCTGAACGTCGAACAGGTCGTGTCGCCCGCAGTGACACTTGCCCACCGCGTTGGGGTTAAGCACAACGAGTCCGCCTCCCTGGAGTGATTTCTCGTAGTCAATCCGCGCCCCGTTGAGGCGAACCATCGATTCCTTGTCGACCAGCAACTTCACCCCGCCGTTCTCGACCACCACGTCGCCTGATTTTGCCGAGTCCTCAACGATGCTGTACCCAAAGCCTCTCCCGCCCATGCAGTGGGTCCGGACCGCAGCCACCCTGATCGAGGAATCGGTCCTTCCCATCTGAAGGAGGTAGCCTTTCACGTAGGTGGCAGCGGTTGCGCTGAGGCTCAGCGTTTCATTTGTGAGCTTCCCCTGAGCCTCAGGGCCTCCGCTGTCTCTCTGGGCCGAGCGCGAAGACATGCCTAGCAGCAGCCGCCTTTGCTCTTTGGTTGCTGAGCCGTAGCCAGCTGCTCCTGTCTTGCCTTTTGCATTTGCTCAGTGTACTGCTGCGCGTGCTCCTCTGAACAGAAGTCCTTTCCGAACCTCTGGTACTGGTTCCCGTTGACCTCCATCCCGCACGTGTAACAGAACTTCTTCCCAACGCCGAACGTGTTTTTTCACCCTCCAACGCGTATAGGGAAGGCTGGGTAGATTACGCTGCCTGTTTACAGGATGAACCAATTGCCGACCCTGGCTTTCGAAACGGCAAGAAAGCTGCCCAGCGAGTTGGCCAAGTCTTAAGAATCAAGACGGTGAGATGTTTTGATATGCCGAAAGTTGTCAATTCTGTGGATCTGGACAAGATAGCGCTGACGGCCAAAGAAGGGAAGAGGGACCGGTCTGCCTTGCGGAAGAAGGTGGCCTTGCAAGGAGAATGGAACCTTGACCAGGAGAAGGGTTACCAGTTCAGGGCCGAAATGCAGTACGAAAAGGGGAACCAAATGATAGAGATAGATTCTCCGTCGTACCTCGGCGGCAATGGAAACAGGCTCGGGCCTATGGCTTACTGCATAGCAGGAATGACCTCATGCTTCGTCAGCACATTCGCCACGGTGGCCGCGATAGATGGAGTCGAGTTGACGAGCTTGAAAGTGAACGCCCAATGCTACATCAACTTCGCCAAGACGTTCGACGTGGCTGACGAGCCGATAACTGAGGGACTAGACATCTTAGTCAAAGCCAGCGGCAGAAACGCCGATATGGATAGGCTTGAGGGACTCCTGAAGAAAGCAGAGGAACGGTGCCCTGCGATATACAGCATGACACACGTGATAAAGGTCAACGCACGCTTGGCATGAGAATCAGAGCCTGCGTTTAGCAAGCCGAATATTGGGTAACTCGGCAGAAGCCGCGTTCTCACTGGGTGGCCTGTAAGACGACACCCTGCACTATCTTGAGAACCAAATCGTTCGAGTCGCGCTGCCTATTGCCAGGCGAGGATGCCTTCCCCGAAGGCATAGGCTAGGATTCGTGGGGCATCTGCGCGGTTTCCCCAATGCAGCATTGCACAACGTCCAGGACGGCTTTCTTCCCGTCGTAGGTCACGCGGATTGCATTCCCGGTCGCATTGCGCAGATGCAGCCCACCGATTTTCACTTCTGACTTGTTCTCAATCTGAATCTTCTTCGGCACAGTCAAGCTCTCCTCTGGAGCGTATTTCAGAGTTCCGCACTCGCATCTGGACCAGGCTCGAACTCTCCGATCACGTCGTCGGCGGGGCTTCGCCGCGGATTGGGCTTCAAATCTGTCAAACGACCTGGCCAGATTTCTCTCATTCTGAAAGTCTGCGTCGTCAGTCGATTCGTCCTGTAAACAGGCACGGTAATCTATGCACCCTCTCCCGCTTCTCCCGCTGGGAGGATTGCTCACGCTGCAGGCTTGGTGATGAAAGATGGTTGACTCAGCTTTTGGTCTGCTCCTGGAATCTGTAGCCATAACCGTCGCGGCGTTCCTAGCGGGCGAAGCGCTCACGCGGGTAATCAGGGCTGCGGGGAAAAGAAACGGTGTTTCAAGCGCAACTCTGCGCGCTGTGCGAGAGGGGATCACTGCGATTTGGGTAACAATAGCGGTGGTGAGCATCGCCCATGTAACGGGCATCATGGAAGAGTTCACCACACTTACAATCTCGGGCATCTTAGGAATCGGCGTAACGCTCGCCCTTCAAACCACTTTATCCAACGTGGTTTCAGGACTGTTTCTTCTGAATGACAACGTCCTGCGCCTCAACGATACCATACAGTTCAGCGGAGTGAAGGGACAGGTCGTCAAAGTGGCTCTCAGGAATACCTGGGTAAAGGCGGACGACGGCAACATCACAGTAATAGGCAACGGCCTGCTTGCAGGCGGCCCTCTCACCAACTACACCGCGCTGGGGCGACTTTCGAGGAAATTGGAGCTCGGCCATGCTCGATGACCGGAACATGATCCAGTCCGGCAATTCAGCTGAGAAAACGAGGCGCGATGCCACCTCCTCCCCGAAGACGACCCAGCAAAAGGCGAAAGATTGGAGCACCCGTGCCCCGATTGAATAGCGAAGAGGGTAAGAAGCCCTTCTGGTTTCCGTGTTGTCAGCTTACGGCACGTACATGTTCAGTTCCCGAGCTACCCTTTTCAGCCGCCAAATCCTGTGCGGCATGGAGGGGTGGGTCGAGAAAAGCTCGACCATGGAGCTGCCCCGGAACGGATTCACGATCCAAAGAGAGGCCGTCGCAGGGGATGGCGAGGCACCGGGCCTTGAGGCGATTGGTCTCGTCTGGGCTTTGGTGCTTATCTTTTCGAGCGCCCTGATCAGGCCTCCGGGGTTCCTCGTGAGCTTGGCGCCATACTCGTCCGCGTTGTATTCATCGCTGCGGCTGATTCCGAGCTGAATGAAGGTAGCGCCCAGTGGAACCAGGATGGCCGCCACTAGAAGGGGTATGGGCGAGCCTCCTCCGCGGTTCCTGCCGCTCCCGCCGCCCAGCCAAAGGGACCACATGGCAATGGTCCCTATGTACGAAATCGCCCCTGCCATGGTGGCGGCGACGCTCGACATCAAAACGTCTCTGTGGACGACGTGGCCTATCTCGTGCCCTATGACCGCTTCCAACTCGTCAGGAGTCAGCGTCTGGAGTATCCCTGAAGTGGCGCAGACGACCGCCCTGTTGGGGCCCCTGCCGGTGGCGAATGCGTTGGGCTGGGACGAGTCCACTATGCCCACCTTGGGCATGGGGATCTGCGCCTTCTCAGCCACGTTCCTCACGATTCGGAAGAGCATGGGGTTGTCGCTCTCTTGGATCACCTTCGCCTTGCTCATCCTAAGCACGAAGGTATCACTATAGTAGTATGACACGAAATTGAACACTGCCGCCAGCCCCAGAGCTAGACCCATCACAGGCACTGGGTCCCCAGAAAAATACAGGCCGACCAGGTAGCCCACGGCCAGCAACAGGCCGGTCAGGACCGCGAACAGTAGTGTTATCTTGAGATATGTCCCGGTAGCCATCAGATTCCTGTTTCCAGTACACGCTGGAAACGAACGATAGATTACGCTGCCTGTTTACAGGATGAACCATTGGCTGGCGTCGGCTTTCGAGATGGCAAGAAAACACCATCCGGAATCGATTGTATCGTCAGCTGTTCCAGTTTGTTCCGGAGGGATCGTCCTTCCTGGTACCGTACTTCTCCTTGTATTCTGACAGGCAGGTCTTGCAGCAGAAGAACCGCTTGCCGTCGCCCACGTTGAGAGTGAAGGGCTTTCCGCTTATCTCCCCGCCACAGTAGTCGCAGACAAGGGCAACGGCCATATCCCCGTACAAGGCCACCCCTTGCTCGTCTTTCACAGTCCTTGTGATCACCTCGCTGGAGACGATGTCGACACCCAGCGAAGCCACTTTCGCATTCAGGAAGTCCTGGAAGGCCTCGTTACTGCTTGTGGCCACCCTCACTATAAGATTGGCCGCGCCTGTGGAGAGAAACACGCTCCTAACCTCGTCGAGGGGCGCCAGTTTCTCAACGACAGAGTTGACTCTGGCAAGCTCGACCTTCATCATAAGGAGAGCTGCCACCCCTTTCTCCACCTTGTCGATGTCGAGGACGGGTGCAATCTTCTTGATGACCCCGGACTCTGTCATCTTCTTCACCCTGCTCTCCACAGTCGGAGTCGTGACCCCGACCTGAACTGCTATCTGTCTGAAGGAGAGCCTGCCGTCCTTCATCAGGGCCTTCAGTATCGAAGTGTCTGTCTCGTCCAGCCTGAGAGGCAACCGAAAACCGCGCGCTTCTGCTCGGCCTTTAACCCTTTGTCTTCGGTTACGCCGATGAAAAATCAGGAGGATGGGTCAGTGGTGACCCATGCTCATCTGATGGCCGCCTAGATACTTCATTGGGTTGCTGTCGAAACTGGTCTTGTCCGCCTGGCAACAGAAGTAGTATGTCTGCCCCATGTGCTCTGACTTGAAAGAGGTAGTCTCGCTGACTTGCATCCCACAGACAGGATCCTTTGCCATTTCGCCTTCTCTATCCGAACCTGGCTGTAAGAACGCACCGCTTTCCAAAATCCAACCATGGCGAACGGAGACTTGACGCCTGAAAGCCAGCATTGTAAACTATGGTACGCCTCGACTCATGCTTCGAAGAAGCGTTGAAGAAAGTCATGGCGTTCATAGGTTTGGTTCTGATTGCGCTTGCGGCTGTTCCTGCTGCCCCTGCCTTCGGCAGCTCCAGCCCTGGAATCTTCGCAAGAACAATCGATGCTGGCGTCCTGACCCTGAACATAACGGCCGTTTACGCCAAGAACTGGAGTTGGGACCAGAATAACACCGTACATGTGACGATAAGCCGGGCCAGCGGCGCTGACAATGCCACAGCGATGGTGCTTGAGGATTCTGCAGTGCTGCACCTCAACGGGAACGGCTTCCTCCTCGCAACGGCACGAGTTGCACCCGTGCTCACCGGTCATTCTCGCTTTGATTTGACGAAGCCCATTGACCTGAACTTCACATTCCCGAGCGCGAGCTACACGTCCAACGCTCAGCAGGGTAGCGTGTATCCGGCCCACATCGCCGTCAGTGTCGGCATGTCAATAGCATCCAACGGAACAGGCACCGCAGTCTCGTTCACAGACGGCCCCAGCAACATGCTCATCACGCTCAATACGGAACGGCCGATTGCGCGCGCCCAGGTTGACTGGTCGCTTCTTGCAGCGACGGAAGCCCTCGGGTTCGCGGGAATTCTCTTCATGATCAAAGCGGCAACGGTTGGGGACAGGCATGAGAAGTAGGCTCCCACATCAACCGCCACGACCGGCAGGCTGGCACGGGCGTCAGTACCTTGAATGGGAATGGATTCTGGACTTCTGGGTTCTCCAGCAGAAGGCGGCACGCTCGTTGGCTTGGCGAATCACATTTCATCACAAAAAACACATGCTCCGTAAATAATTCGCCTGAACATTGTCCTGTTAAGTGAAATGAGTCCTCGCGGGAGGATCAGGGGAGTAGGCGTCTTTGAAGTGCCTAACTTTGGCTCCCCAGGATGCTCTATGATGGTTTCGAAGTCGCTCAAGAGGATGACCGGCGTCCGCGATGTGGAAATCAACTACGTGACCGAGCATGTCTACCTAAGCTACGACCCTCAGAAGGTGACTCCTGAACAAATCAAGACGGCGATAGAAAAGGCGGGCCACAAGGTTCTCAAATAAAGTGCGGAACGCGAGGTCGATTGTGAAACAAGCGTTGTCGGTTCTGTTCTGCTAATGGGACGCAAGGAACGACCTGTCCACCTCTGGTGGCTGCATCAATGGATTCCGGAGAGCGTGTTGGGTCGTCGGCGGGTTTGTACGCATGACCTTGTGTTGGAAGTTGGGGACTTCGGACCTTTTACCGGATTCGCATGTGGGAAGCTTATAGTACAATAAGAGCTCGAAGATAGCCGCGATTGCCCAAGGAAGTTTAAAACTGCCCCGGCCTGGATTAGAACAAGGTTGCAGAATGCCCCACCCCCACCGCAATTCGCGTCAACTTCGCGCTGACTTCAAGTGTCTCCTAAGAGCTCAACAATTTTGATGGTATCGGACAAGGTCTCAAAAGCGAACCCGGGTTCAAGTCCCGGCGATCGCAAAGATAGTTAGGTTCAGACCCCTTCGAGTACGACGTGCTCGGCCTTCCAAGAGAGCCTGTCTACTTCAATCATGATGGCTCGTGCGTTCATCTGGAGGTCTTCCAATCTGTGAACCAGGTATTCGAAGGCGTTTTCCTTTTCGGTGGAATCCATACTGTATGGGTACTAAGAAGATGCTGTAACCTATGCGAGGACTTAATCCACCCAAACTGGATGCATAGGCATGACGAGGTTTCTTGAGAAATCAGAGAAGAAGAACAGAACCAGGTGGGTCGTATCCCGTGGGTGAGGGTTCAGCCCGAGGGGAAACTCAGCCAAGCCAAACCCCCTGGCTCAACAGAAACATCGTCGGAGTCAGCTTGACCAGCCTCTTCTCCGACATGAGCCACGAAACTGCAACGGCGGTACTTCCGCTCTTCATTGCAACGCTGGTCGGCAGCCCCCTGGCGGCAGCTGCACCCGTCGGCCTGATCGAAGGCGCGTCGGACGGTGCTTCAAGCGCAGTGAAGTCCTATTCGGGCTACTGGACCGACAAGACCGGGAGGAGGACCTCCGTGATGTACCTCGGGTATCTCCTCACTGGCGTTCTCATTCCGGCCATTGGGTTCGCCACCTCCTGGCTCCAAGTCCTTGCGCTGCGCGTGGCCGGTTGGATGGGCCGTGGAGCCCGAGGCCCTCCAAGGGACGCCTTGATGTCAGAATCCGTGACTCCTGGAACGAGGGGCAAGGCCTTCGGCTTTCAGCGGGCGTTCGACACCATTGGGGCGACAATTGGGATAGCGATGGCGTATCTGCTGATTCCGCGCCTTCCGATTTCATCCATCTTCTTCATCACCGTGATACCGGGCATCGTCTCAGTGGTCGTGGTTGTGACGCTTGTGAAGAGCAAGTCTCGAGCCACCAAGCCAGAGCACCGAAACTTCCGCTCCGCTGTCAGCGGCCTTCCAAGGAGGTTCAGGCTATTCCTCGTAGGAGTCGGACTCTTTGGCATAGTCAACTTCTCTAACACCATATTCAACCTCAGAGCTCTCCAGATCCTCGCGCCTTCGCTAGGCTCGACCAATGCTGCAGAGCTTGCAGTTCTGCTTCTTTTCGTCCTGAACCTGGTCTATGCCGCGAGTGCCTACCCTGCCGGGTTCCTTGCCGATAGAATTTCGAAGAAACTTCTCCTTGCTGGCGGGTACGTCCTCTTCGGGCTTGCATGCGTGGCATCGGTGTTCGAGATTCCCTCGTTTCCGGTTCTCTTGGCCATATTCGTACTCGCCGGGTTGAGCACCGGCGTCGTAGACGCCGTCGAAGGTGCTTACACGGCTGACTTCTTGGAACCTTCGCAGAGAGGCGTGGGGTATGGGGTCCTGCAGACCGTCAACGGCGTCGGAGATTTCGTTTCGAGCACACTTATCGGAGCGCTAATCACCCTTGTCTCTCCAGCGTTTGGATTCGGCCTTTTCGCAACACTGTCAGTCGTGGCGGCGTCATTACTTGTTTCACTTGTGAAATGATATCACAGAAAGGCAAGCAATCCTGGGCTGTGGGGACCTTCTAGCGACAGCACACGTCAAAAGGGTACTTTGAACAAAACAAAGAACTCCGGGCGGAAATCCCGGCGACCGCCCAGAAATGTTCGGATTCAGGTCCCAGTAACTGTGATGACCCTAGCCTTCATGGAGAGCCTGTCGACCTCGGGTTGAAGTTCCCGGGCGTCTTCTTGGAGCTCGCCGAGACGGCGAAGCAAGTATTCGTAGCCGTTCCCAGCCTCGCCAGAGTCCATACTTTACGGATACTAAGCGAACTGCTATGACCTTTACGGCGCCCTCAGTTTATGACGACCGAGGAACTAGACTCAGTTAGGCGATTTCCGACCTGCTCTTGGTCTAATCCTGGCGACCGCAATCTTGAACCCAGGGCCCTGATGGAAGCTCTTCTCGGGTTCCCAAACGAATCTCGTAAAGTGATTCAAGCGCCTCCTTTCCTATAAAGGTGACAATGACCCCTGTTGCCACGTAGTCGGCCCACCAGAAACCGAACAAGAATTCTGCGAACAGCCCAGCGTGAAGGCAACTCCGGTTAGCTACTTTGCCCCTTGAGTGGCAGGAAGATTGTCTTTACCTGTTGCACACCACGGGTCCCTCTCACCCTTCCAAGGAAGTCCAGGATTCTTTTGTGTTCTCCTTGAGCCAGAAAGACGTCTATACAGTACTCGTTCTCGATGTACCGATGGAGGTTCTCGACCACCATGTCCTCGAAGTCGTTCCTTAGCTCAACAAGTCTCACATCAACATCTTTCCTCCGGATATCACACGCGGTCAAGATTATCGTCGCAACCTTCTCCGAGTGCAGTTCGCCTAGGTCGCCCTCGGCCATCAGTGTTCGGACGGCGTCTCTGAAACCCTCCGACCTACTGAAGTAGCCCCTATCCTTTATGAAAGCGTCAAACTTCTCGATCAGCTCGCTCGGCAGAGTGATGCTCACGACCGTCATTTCGGGATATTACCTTGGAGGCCAGATATTAATATTCCGCGAATACTAAGCCGCCCTTCCGTAGCACTAACATAATATTGCGCTCCTTTCAACCGCGAACGAGACGTCTTTGAACGAATCAGCACCTCAACGTGGTGATTCAATGGGCGAAGACGAGAAGACTAGGCCGACAAGATTCTTGCTGCCGTCGGTGGCTGCGGGGATTCTTGCCACCTCGTTAGTACTGCAATGGCTTCGTGAAGGAGGAATAACTGAGCACATCCTGGCTGGAATTTCACTCCTAATCGTGGCGCTCCCTGTTGCCTACGAAGCAGTTGTGGAATTCCGTTCCAACCCGTTCAACACCTCGGTGCTCATGTTAACGGCCGGCTTGGGCGCTTTCGCCATCGGAGTCTACGAGGAAGGAGCTGCGGTGCTGATCCTGTACAATTTCGCAGAGGCGATTGAAGCGTACACCGTCAGACGGGTGACCGGAATAACAAGGAAGATTGCGGGCCTCCTGCCCAAGAGGGCCTCAGTGAAGAGCGGTGACGGAAGCTTGGTCGAGGTTCCGGTCGAAGGCCTGAAGGTCGACGATGTCGTCTTGGTGAAGCCGGGATGGCGCATCCCAATCGATGGAAGGATTATCGAGGGCAGGTCCAATTTGGACCAGTCCATGGTCACCGGTGAGTCGATGCCAGTTGAGAAAAATGTCGGGGAAGAGGTACTTTCTGGAACGCTGAACCTCGACGGTTCGCTGGAAGTAAGGGTCACCAAACCCTTCAAGGATTCGACGGTCAGCAGGGTGATTGAACTGGTCGTCGAGGCCCAAGAGAGGAAGGTTCGAATTGAGAGATTCATAGACAGATTCTCAAGGTTCTACACACCTTCAATGATCGGCCTGGCTGCGTTACTGGCATTGGTTCCCCCGCTCGTTTTCGGGCAGCCCTTCGAGGTTTCGGTGTACAGGGCACTCATAATCCTGGTCATAGCCTGTCCCAGCGCCCTGATTATTTCAGCCCCGGTGACGGTGCTCCTCGGCCTGACCAGGGCTATGTGGAGTTCGATTTTGATCAAGGGCGGGGTCTTTATCGAGGAGCTCTCGAAGGTCAAAGTCGTCGCCTTCGATAAGACAGGCACGGTTACGAGAGGAAGGCTGAAAGTTGCTGGAATCGCTCCGGAGGATGGTTTCTCGGAAAACGAAGTCTTGCAGCTGGCGGCTTTTGCGGAAACCAAATCCAGCCACCCCATTGCCATCGCCATAGTAGATGCTGCCAAGCTGCGAGGTCTGTCGACAAACAGTGACGCTCAGGTCACCGATGTGCCTGGAAGGGGAATCATTGCCCGTTCGCGGGAAGGTATGACAATATTGGTCGGCAGACCAACTTTTGCTAGGGACGGGGGAGTTGATCATGGTTTCGCAATCACAGGGAACGGCCCGAAGGGGATTGGGACTCAGGTCTCGGTTGCCGTGGACGAACGACTCGCCGGGACCATAACGGTCGCTGATGAAATACGTCCTGACGCCAGAGAGACCATCAGGTTGTTGAAGGAACAGGGGGTCAAGGTGACAATGCTCACGGGCGACAACGAAGCTACTGCAACACGCGTGGCCGATGACCTGGGCATAGACGAATACTACGCAGAGCTTCTTCCTGAAGACAAAGTCAGGATAGCTAGGGAGCTGGCGAAGAACGGTGCCGTGGCCATGGTTGGAGACGGGGTTAATGATGCGCCAGTACTGGCGGCCTCAAACGTGGGAATTGCAGTCGGAACGGCAGGAAACGACATTGCCATCGACGCTGCCGATGTGGCACTCATGGGTTCAAGCCTCGAATCTGTCCCCTACCTCCTCAGGCTGAGCAAGAAGGTGATGGCGAGACTCAAGACCAACATAGCCATCGCTCTGGGCTTGAAGTTCGTGATGATAGGCGCTGCAACTTTCGGGCTTATTCCGCTTTGGTTTGGGGTTGTCGGAGATGATGGTGTAACCCTCATTGTAGTCGCCTACGCACTCCCGTTGCTGAGGTTCAAGAAATGACCAGAGTTAGTCCTCCGCTGCTGGGCAGACTTGGCCACCGTAGGAATTGCATCAAATGCGGAGCTCAAGTCCTGGTCAGCGCAACGCGCGTTACCTTTTCTGAGAGCCGGTCGGTTTCAATTCGAATGCCCCTCGCGTCATCCGGGAGTTCACCTAACCGGTGAAGCAAGTATTCGCAACCCGCTGCCCGTACTGAATAGACACTGCGGGTGAACCGCATTAACCTTTGCGGAACCCGGTCGGAAGTCCCGGCGACCGCAGATTTCAACCCAGATAGGGGTCGGAAAATCATCCGACAGCGAACAAATGTAGGGCGGAGACTGGCGTTTGAGACTACAGCACAGTAGCCAGAGCAATGAACCCAAAGCTGACCACGGCGGCGAGGCTCCCCCAGTACGCGACCTTCCAAGGGGACGACGAAACATTCGAGCCCATTATTTTCCGATTGGACGCCAGGATCCCCAGCAGGACTCCCGGTCCGATGAGGACGAAGACGAACACGACCATCAGGTTGAGCGCGAGGGCGAGCGGGTCGGGGTAGAATATGGGCACAAGCACTGCCGGGGCGGACTCGAGGACATAAATCCAAGTGAACCTACTCTTATTCCATCCTAACGCCTCGACCACGGCCCACGAACTGGCCAGGGAGATCACCACTAATGCGAGGAACGCAGCCGCCACCAAGCCGACCGCGAATAGGTACGGAGCGTAACTCCCGGCGATGGCCTCGAGCGCCACCGAAAGGGTCCGGGGGTCGGCGAAGTTGAGCGTGGAGCTCAGCCCTGAGCTCGCCATCACTATGACTACCATCCCCACCTCGCTGGCGACCGCCCCAACCAGGGTCTCAGTCCTCATCGCCCACAACCGGACCGTCCGTTTTTCGGCCGTCGCTGAGGCCTGGTAGAACAGCATGAAGGGCATGACCACCGCTCCGGCGCTGGCTGCAAGAAAGAACAGAAAGTGTGGTTCCGTGTTGAAATGCAAGACGCTGGAGGGAACGACCCCGCGGGCCAGGAGCGACCCGGCATAGGAGACGATCAGCACAGTCGATACGGCTATGAGGCCCTTTTCGATTGTCAGGAAGCGTCTCCTCAAGACAATCGTTATGTGGGCAGCGTAGGCCACGGGCATCGAGACGATCGGGGGGATTCCGACAAGGCTCATTCCCACGGCGATCCCCGTGTACTCCGCGACGTAGCTCACCACGTCCACCACCGCCATGGGCACGCTAGCAAGGACCGCCACCCTCCTTGAGAAATTCTCACGGATCACGTCTCCCAGCCCCTTGCGCGTGGCGATGCCGACCCTCCCGCTTGCTTCCTGAATCACGAAGAGAGGTAGAATTAGCACAAGGAAGAACCAGATGAGACCGTAGGAATATGTCGCACCTGCCTCGGCGGCTGTGAGCACGCTGGGGGCGTCGACGTCTGCGATCATGACTATCCATGCAGGGCCGAATGACTGAAGAAATTCTCGGAACCTTTCTCTGGCCAAACGATGCACCCTTGCCATCCGCATATTTGTTTCGTTATTATCTCTGAAATCTGAAGATTGGCCGGAGAAACTTGTTTTGGAATCCGACAGGAGAAGGGGCTTGTTTCAAGCGTGGCCCGGCCGGGATTTGGACACTTGAAAGTGTTCACTAGGAAGATAGTGGCATTTTTAACGGCGAGCAGTATTGATTGCCGGCATATGAATGCTGGAATTCTTGCAAAGAGGTCGAAGGACTCGAACCCGAACGAGTGCGGGCCCGACGGGAATCGAACCCGTTTAGGGGCCGAGGCTGACCCTCGGGTTAAAAGCCCGATGCTCTACCTGAGTTCTCTCCATCCCTGGAACTAAGCTACGGGCCCGCGCCCATCTCCGCCGTGAGTCCCGTATTTTACTCGATGGGATGCTAGCGCATCAGAGACCGGACGAGCTTGATGCTCTTCTCCATCGTCTTGATGTCTTTGTACGGCGTCTCCATTATGATGGGCCTGTCACCCACTCCCGGATAGTGCAGGAAGGCCCTCATTCCTACCTTTCCAATCTTCCCTTCCCCGATATTCTCGTGCCTGTCCAGCCTGCTTCCGAGAGCCCCTTTCGAGTCGTTCAGGTGGACCACATTCAGCCCGTCCAGCCCCACGATATCGTCGAAGAGCCCCATTGATTCCTGCACCGCCTCCCCGTTTCTGAGGTCGAAGCCCGCGGCGTACATGTGGCATGAATCAAGACAGACTCCCACTCTTTGCGGATCCTTGACTTTGTCAAGGATTCCTTTGATTTCCTCAAACCTAGCTCCGACAGAGTTCTTCTGCCCCGCCATGTTTTCCAAGAGAATCATCGTCTCACCCTCGCTCCCGGCAATCGCTTCGTTAACTCCCCCCGATATGTTCGCAATCCCAACGGCGGTCCCTCTTCCGAGATGGCTCCCTAGATGCATGACGAGATAGTCGATCCCAAGAGAGTCGCACCTCTTCGTCTCCTCCCCCAGGGTGTACCTGCTGATCTTCATCGTCGACTTCTCAGACGACGCCAGGTTCGGCAGATATGGCATGTGGTCGACGATGCGCCTAAACCCAGACTTCTTCCGCTTCTCCTTGAACAGCGAGACCACCTCCTCTTCGAGGGGCTTGAACTTCCACTGGTTTGGGTTCCTGGTGAAGACCTGGAAGGTCGTCGCGCCGAGTTCCTGAGCTCGGTCAAAAGCGAGGTCGAGCGAGCCTGCCGCAGAAATGTGGAGGCCCACCATCGGCTCAAGAGACAATCGAATCAAAAGAGGTGGAGCGTGGGTTCATAAACCCACACTCGCATTTTCGTTCCTCGCCTAGCGCTTCTTGGGTTTGGACAGGGTCTTCCTGGATCCAGCAGCGCTCCTCACCGGTGCGGTCCTACGCCTGTAGGTCCGCGTCGGCTTCCTGGTGAGGGTCGGTGCTGCGAACGAAGAGGCAGACGGTGCTGCGAAGGTCACCGGGGCCGGTGCCGGCTGGACTGTCTCGTAGAGGGCTGGCGCCGGTGAGGGAGTCGGCTCAGGTGCTGGCTCCGCTGTGACAACCGGTGCAGGGGACAGAGCAGGCTCCGCCACGGCAGGTGCTTCGGCGGCTGGGACCTCTGGTGCCTGCTCCGTAGTCGGAGCGTAAGTGTCGATCGCGGGGACCGACGGCGCTGTTGTAGCTGCTGCCTTCTTCGAATGTCCAAGATAGCCCCTTGCTCCGGCATAGAGAACCGCCATGGCTCCCACTATTACGCCAAGCAAGATGGTTGCTATTTCAGGGACCATTGCTGACGTTGATACGGCATATCACGGCTCTTCAGAGCCTGAGTCAAACACTATCAACAAGTCCGTTATGTTCGTTCAACCAAGCGGGACGATCCCAAGAGGGTCAGAGGAGCCCGATGGCGGCATCGATCGAGTAGGCGCCAGCGCCCAACATGAGGATTGCGAGCGACAGGAGGAGGTACACGAGGTCCACCTCAAAGCTCGGCTTGCTCCCGCCGCCGATCGGCCCCGCATCCATCTTCCTCGCCTTCATGACGATTATGGCAGCGAATTGGACCGCGAACAAGGCCGCGACGACCGGGACGAGCAGCCCTAAGACCAGGAAGACGCCTCCGAACAGCTCGAGGACGGTCACAAGACGGGCTGCGACAGGGGGGACTCCCATGGTCCCGATCCACTCCCCGGACTGCTTGCCCCACCCTCCCTTCGCCTTGGGGAGGCCGTGCATGACCAGGGCGAGCCCCACTACAATCCTTAGGACGAGCGAGACAAGGTCTGTGCTGACGAGCGTCGTCAAAATCCACTGGCAGGGGGAACCCATTGGTTAATAAAACTGACTGGTTGCGGTGCCTGACTGCGGGCTCACTGTCCGGAAGGAGATCTGCATCAGGACCCCCTGGCCCGGGCTATCTTCCCTTGAGAGCGGGGGTTTCGCTTATATCTTACCGCATCCTAATACATGAAGCGTAATGTTGCAGGTCCAGTGGGACAAAATAATAACGGAAGTCTTCAAGTTCGACAGGAGGGTGAGGTCAGCCCAAATCCTGGATCAGAACGGGAGACAGGTCGCCGGCGGGATGAGGAAGGGGATTCCGTCCCTGGAGCCCCAGAGCGAGGACATCAGGCTCATAGCAGGAATAACGATTCAGATCAACAACGACAGGACCTGGGACAGATACTTCGGGAAGAACCAGTTCACCTTCAACAAGCGCGAGAGGTTGAACATAATGACGTTCTATCTTGGGGAGAAGCTCGTCCTCGTCTCAGCGGAGCCGGACTTCACGCTCCAGCAGGCGCAGGACCTAAGGAACCAGATAATCACTAACCACACAGAACTGATCAGGTAAAAGGAAGGATGAGCCGGGTCTAGTTGAGACCCAGCTCGGGGAACTTCGCCTGGACGAGCCCAAGCTCTCTCTGAAGGGTGCGGACGCGCTCGGCGTACTTCTTCATGTCTTCCGTGTTCTTCTGGACCTTTGCTACCTTGTAGCCGCGCCAGGCCTTCTTTAGCGCACCCCAGCTCTGGCCTTTAGTGTACGTTGACATGAAACGGGGCTGTTTCAGTGAGACGATTTAAGCCTTAACGTCTCATGTAGCACGACCTGGGACGTTGTCAGCCATCCGGCCCCAATCGGGGGTGCCCTCCTTTGATGGAAAGGTCAAGCCCCGCGGCATGGCTCACGGGAGCATGTTTCAGGGTACTCCGACGGCGACCGCGATCTTGGCGAAGTCGTGAAGTACGTGCTTCGACTCGAACTTCGGTTCAGGGACACATAGGAAACCTCCGGTCAGGGCTGCCCAGGCTTACCTCCGCCTTCACGAGATATCAACGACCGATATCCCCCATGAGCACGACTCGGAGAAGAGACGCCTACAGATGCGATGTGGGCGCAGTTGATGGCACACTGAAGGCAGCAATGGTGATTCAACCCTTCTGTGCGAAGAAAGCTGAAGACTTGGCCATCATGACCGGCTACCTCGAGGGAAGAATCACCGGAAGTGGAGCCGCTGAAAGATACAACGGCGTAGTCAGGGCAGGAAGAAGGAGCGGATATTTCAGGGAACCAAGTCTTCCATTTACAAGAGACCAGGGTGTTCGGATGGCCCAGCTCAAGAATGCCACCAAGGCCAGAGCCGTCTGCGCTGTCAACGTGAACGACGAAACCAAGGCGAACATCCGCCGGGACCAAATGGTCCTGAAGTTCGGCCATGCCCGCCCCAGCATGGAGTATGGCTATTCCGTGAGCGTAATCAGAAGGAACCTGAGCTCAGGATAGCTCACTTCACTTCAAAGGGGACCGGGTTCCCGTTGTGGTCGTAGACCCCCAGGTTATCCACGGTCGCGTAGGGGTACCCCATTATGACCATGATCTTCCCCGTGGCGTGAAGCAGGTCCTCGTGAGACGGGTGGTGGTTCCCGGAAGGGTGGGAGTGGGCCACGCCGAGATACGACAGGTCCACGGGGAGCATCCACCAGCTGAAAGAGGAGAAGGCTGCGCCATGGGCAGCGGCGGGCGGGACTACCACCCCTGTAACTTCGACCTCCCCCTTCTTCGACTTCCCTCTCAGAAGCAGGATTCCCTCATTGGGGTAGGCCATGGCCGAGTAGCTGAACAGGCTGTCCACCACCTCCCTGCGGAACAGGACCTTCTGGACCGGCGCCCGTCATCACCTCAGCGAGCTGATGAAGTTCCCGACCACCCTGTACCCCTCCGGGTTCTCCTTTGTGTACCTCTCCGGGTGGAACTGGACGCCGACGAGGGGCCGTGACCCGTGCCTCATGGCGGCTATCCTGCTCGTCGCGCTCTTGGCTACCAGTCGGAACCCCGGGGGGAGGGACCTGACCACCTCCCACCTCGACTCCAGAAGCATCAGCTCCTTGGGGAGCCCCCTGAAGAGGGGGTCGTCGACGAGGACCGTGGTCTTCACCATGTCCAGGACCTGGGTCCGGTCCCTGACGACGTTGGAGCCGAAGGCATGCGCCATCAGCTGGTGCCCGAAGCAGACGCCGAGGACCGGGACGCCGGAGCCGCGGATGGCTTCGACCTCTGCCTGGTACTTCCCCTGGGCCATGGGGTCGGACATCATGTCGGGGGAGCCACTCAGGACGACCCCGTCGCTCGAGTCGAACTTCGGGACCGATGACTCGTTCCAATCTATCGCTTCCACCGCCGCCCCGTTGTCCCTGAGGGACTTCGTCAGCCTCTCGAAGCGCTCCCGTGTGGGGTAGTTGTTGACCGCCAGGACTCTGACCAACGTGCGCCGAGGGCGGTTTGGCGTTAAGAACTTTCGCGGAAGAAGCCCGCCCCGAGGAATTGTTTAAATCCCGACCCAAATTCGTCGGTGAAAGGAGCTAGGAAGAAGAAAATGTTTGCACCTTCGGCAGGATACGACAGGGCGATCACGATATTCTCGCCCGACGGTAGGCTGTATCAGGTTGAATACGCCCTCGAGACGGTCAGAAGAGGGAGCCTGGCGGTGGGCATCCAGACGAAGGACGGGGTGGTGCTTGCCGTGGAAGAGAAAGGGAGGAAGCTCCAGAGCGGAGACTCGGTCATAAAGATGTTCCAGATCGACGACCACGTCGGAGCCGTCGGGGCTGGCTACATCCCGGACGCCAGGATACAGGTCGACAGCGCCAGAGTCCTTGCCCAGAGCAACAGGCTGGTCTACGACGAGCCAGTCGACGTCGAGGCCATCGCCAAGCGAATCGCCGACATGAACCAGCAGTACACGCAGTACGCGGGAGTCAGGCCATTCGGGGTCTCCCTGATCATCGCAGGGGTGGGCGACGGGACCGGACCCGTGGTCTTTTTGGCCGACCCCACCGGCACCTACTCCGGGTTCAAGGCGATAGCCATCGGGCAGGGGAGCGACCAAGTCAACGACTACCTGGAGAAGAACTACGCGTCGGACCTGTCTATCGATGACGCCATCACGCTGGCCATCGAATGCATCTATCTTGTGAGCGAGGACAAGTCCGGGACCGCGCACATCAAGGTCGCAGTCGTCGACTCCGAGACCAAGAAGTGGAGGCGCCTCACGGAGCAGGAGATAGGGAAGGGCGCGTCCGGGGCCAAGACGAGGTCAGACAAACCACCGGCGAAGAGCTCCTAAGAAGCGTCGGCCGCGTTGAGCGGAGGATTTGGTTACGGGGGCGGCGAGTTCAGGCCGAGGACCCATGAGGCGTCGAAGTTCACCACCGTGAGGCTTACCGTCGCTGGGGAGCACTACGAGATCCTCGTCAACCCTGGCTCGGCCCTTTCGTACAAGCAGGGACGTAACGTCGAGCCTTCTGCGGTCATAGTCACTGACGAGGTGTACTCGGACGCGCGGAAGGGGCTAAGAGCGAGCAGCGAGAAGCTGAAGCTTCACTTCGGGACCGACGACCACGCCAAGGCAGCCCTCGAGGTGCTCAGACGCGGGGAGCTCAACCTTACCCAGGAGCAGAGGAAGAAGCTGACAGACGAGAAGAGGAAGGCGATCATCGCAGCCATCTCGAAGAACTTCGTCGACCCCCGGACGCTCCTCCCGCACCCGCCCATGAGGATTGAGCAGGCCATGCAGGAGGCGCGGGTCACGGTGGATCCCTTCCAGGACCCGAACGAACAGATGAAGGCCGTGGTCGAGAGCCTCAGGACCATACTCCCCTTGAAGTCAGAGAAGATTAGGCTGCAGGTGAAGGTGGCAGCCCAGTACACAGGGCAGGCGATCGGGGTGCTGAAGAACTACGGTGAGATAATCAAGGAGGACTGGCTGGCCGACGGGAGCCTCTCCGCAATAGTAGAAATACCGGCTGGCGGACAGCCCGGCCTGCTGGACCGCCTGGGCTCCACCACAAAGGGGGCCGCGCAGGTCACAGTGGTGAAATAGAAATGCCAACCATAGAGAGGAAGCAGGTAATCCCCGGAGACGTCATCGCGAAGGGGAACTACAGGTACGGGAGCTACATCGAAAAAAGAGGGGACGAGTACGTCGCTCTAAGGGTGGGGCTCGCGGAGGTGGGGAGGGAAGAGGTCAAACTGAACCCCCTGACCGGACCCTATCTGCCAAGGGCGGAGGACGAGGTGATAGGGAAGGTGGTGGACCTCAATGGTTTCGGGTGGGTTGTGGACATCAACAGCTGCTTCGATGGCTTCCTCCCGGCGTCTTTCGTGTTTGGGAGGGAGTTTTCCCCGTCCACCCACGACCTTTCCAGCAAGTTCAAGGTGGGAGACATGATCGGCGCCAGGATCGAGTCGTTCGAGAGGTCCAGGGACCCGCAGCTGAGCATTCGGGGCCACGGCTATGGGAAAATCGACTCAGGAGAAATCATTAAGATATCACCGACGAAGGTCCCCCGACTTATCGGTAGGAGAGGTGCGATGATCAACCTAATCAGTGAAAAGACGGGGTGCGACATAAGGGTCGGCCAGAACGGAGTCGTGGTCGTGGTGGGGGCCGCAGACGGCATCGTGAAGACGGCCAGGGCGATAAAGATGGTCGAAGAGGAGGCCCACGCCGTCGACCTGATGGCGAAGGTGGAGGAGTTCCTGGGAGGGAGCAGCAATGGTGGAGACTGAGAAGAAGCTCATCGACGCGAAGGGGAGGAGGCTCGATGGCAGGAAGTGGGACGACCTCCGGCCGATCAAGCTGCAGGTGGGGCTGATGAAGAACGCCGACGGGTCCGCCTACATCGAGTGGGGGAAGAACAAGATCATGGCGGCGGTCTACGGGCCCAAGGAAGTCCACCCCAAGCACCAGGTCCTTCCGGACAGGGCCCTCTTGAGGTGCAGGTACCACATGGCGCCCTTTTCGGTCGACGAGAGGAAGAACCCGGCGCCGTCCAGAAGGGAGATAGAGATCTCGAAGGTCACCAGGGAGGCTCTCGTGCCCGCGGTCATCGTGGAAGACTATCCGAGGACCGCCATCGAGGTCTGGGTCGAAGTGCTTCAGTCGGATGGGGGCTCCAGGTGCGCGGGGATCACGGCCGCCTCTCTCGCGCTGGCAGACGCAGGGATCAACATGCGCGACATGGTGGTCGGGTGTTCGTGCGGCCTCATCGAGGACCAGGTGGTTGCAGACCTGGACGACACCGAGGACAAGGAGGGGAACGGGGACATGCCGGTCGCCATCATGCCCAACCTGAACCAGGTGACCCTCCTGCAGGTGGATGGGATATACACCCGCGAGAAGTTCCAGAAGGCCTTCGAGCTCGCGGTGGAGAAGGGGAAGCAGGTGTACGCCATGCAGCGGGAGGCCCTGACGAGCAGGTTCTTCGGAGGGGAGGCTGCCACGACTCAGGTCGAGGAGGTTGCAGAGTAGATGTCGATGAAGAAGAACTACGTCGTAGAGACGATAAGGAAGGCTCAGATGGTGCAGCTCCTGGCTCAGGGGAAGCGGATAGACGGGAGAGCTCTGGACCAGCCGAGGGAGCTGAAGATAGAGACAGGGATAATCCCGAAGGCGAATGGTTCGGCCAGGGTCACCCTCGGGAACACCCAGGTCATAGCTGGGGTGAAGATCGCGACAGGGATCCCGTTCCCTGACACTCCGGATAAGGGGATACTGATGGTCAACGCGGAGATACTCCCCATGTCGTCCCCCTACGCTGAAGCCGGCCCTCCGAGCGAAGATGCCATCGAGCTCGCGCGCGTGGTCGACAGGGGGATCCGCGAGTCGGAGATGGTGGACCTGGGGAAGCTCAGCCTAGTCCCTGGCAAGACTGTCATAGCGGTCTTCGTCGACTGCAACATCATGAACGTGGACGGGAACCTGTTCGACGCCACGAGCTACGCGGTCGTCTCGGCCCTGAGGACCGCGAAGATGAAGAAGTATGCGGTCAAGGAGGACAAGGCAGAGGTCACAGACGTGGTGGTGCCGGTCCCGGTGGAGAGGACCCCGGTCTCGGTGACCATGGCGAGGATAGGAGACAGGCTGGTCGTCGACCCGGGCACCGAAGAAGAGGCGTCCATGGACATGAGGATAACGATCACCACCGACGAAGACGGGAATATCTGCGCCAGCCAGAAGGGTGAGGCGAGCAGCATAAGCCCTGCCCAGGTCCTGGAAGCAGCCGACACGTCAATCAGGGTCGGGAAGCAGGTCAGGAAACAGATCATGGAGGCGACGAGGTAGTGCCGCGAGCCAAGGAGAACGTGAGAGGGCTGGGGGCGAAGTATGGAGGGACCCTGCGCAAGAGGTACGCGAGGGTCTTCCGGACGCTGAAGCAGGCCAGGGAGTGCCCCGCCTGCTCGGGCATGAGGCTCAGCCGGACCGCCTCCGGGATATGGAAGTGCAAGTCGTGTGGCTACACCGTCGCGGGCGGTGCGTTTGAACTCGCCCAGGCGAAAACCAGATAGGCCCATACAGTCGGTGTCGCTGAAGCTAACCTTCAGGGCAAGCAGGGAGGAGCTGGCGCGAATCAGGGAGGCTGTCCCTTCGGCGGTCACGCGGGGAGGGGTGTGCGAAGTGAGGATAGAAGCAGAGCAGCCTGCGGAGGTGGCCGAGAAGGCCAGGGCCCTCCTCGAGAAGATTAGGGCGGCCGAATGATGCTGAAAGGCTTTAAGTAGAGTCCGAAGTCGCACGGGCAGAAATTGAGTCAGCCAGAACTTCCGCCGGTGCTGAGGGAGCAACTCGCAAGGTATGACCAGACGCAGCAGAACCTGCAGGCGGTGCTCGCGCAGAAGCAGCAGGTCGAGCTTGAGCTTGGCGAGGCGGAGAAGGCGCTGGAGGAGCTGGGGAAGGCTTCGGACTCGGAGGCCGTCTACAAGTTTGCAGGAAACCTCCTGGTCAAGGTGAAGAAGGAGGATATGGTGAAGGAGCTGAGCGAGAAGAAGGAGCTCGCGAACACCAGGAAGATGGTCCTGGCCAAGCAGGAAGCGAGGTTCAGGGAGAGCCTGAAGGACCTTCAGACGAGAATCGACGACGCGGTGAAGACCAGGCCCGCGCCGGCGCAGCCCCCCGGGGACGCATGAACCACAGCGGCCATTGACCCTTGACACCGCGCTGAAGTTCCCCTTCCTGGAAGCTTCCTCCCTCCGCAGCGCTGCCGTTGTCTGCCACAGGAACGCCGACCCTGACGCCTATCTGTCGGCCTTCGCCATCTCGAAGCTCATCAGAACCCTGGCCCCAGAGTGCGAAGTGGAAGTGGTCACCCCGGGCGGGATGACGACCCTGACCAAGAAGCTGAGCGCCCGTTTCCCCCACCCGACGGTCGAAACGAGCGAACGGGACTACGACCTCTACGTCGCCGTCGACGTCGGGGACGACGAGCTTCTGAAAGAGTGGAAGTCGAAGCTGCAGGCCAGCTCCGGGTTCAAGATCCTCGTGGACCACCACCCGATGAAAGACTCTTCCTTCTACGACCGCCCCATAGTAGACGAGCACGCGACTTCGGCCGCGGAGGTGGTCTTCGCCCTCTTCGAGGAGCGCGGGGTCCCCCTGGACGCGACCACGGCCCAGGCCCTGCTGGAGGCGATTATGTTCGACTCCTCGCACCTAGCCATTGCGAGCCCAGCGGGGCTGAGGGCGGCGGTGAAGCTCATGGACGCGGGGGCCGACATGGTCTCGGCGAGGAGGGACCTTCGGAGCGAACCGGACTACGGGGAGGTGCTTGCGAAGCTGAAGGGGGCCCAGAGGCTGAAGATCTACAGGGCCGGGGAGAAGGTGGTGGCGACCAGCATGGTGGGCTCGTTCCAGGCGCACGTGGCGAGGTCTCTCATCTACCTCGGCGCGGACCTGGCTGCCGTCGGAGGGGAGGCCGAGGGGGAGACGAGGGTGAGCCTCAGGTCGACGCAGAGGTTCGCCGAGGAGACAGGGGTCCAGCTCGGGACCCTGGTGGCAGCCGAGATGTCGAAGAGGCTGGGAGGGCACGGCGGCGGGCACGCCACGGCTGCGTCGTTTTCGACAGGGGTGGGGGAGGATGAGGCCATGGCGGCAACGCTGAAGAGGATCGGCGAGCTCCTCGGGGAACCCCGCGAACTGGACTAGTAGGCCTTCGACGCAGGGCTCTTCAGAAACCCTTCGAAAGACAGCTTGAACCAGGGGGTGTACGCATCGGGGTGGGCCCCGAGGTCGGAAGCCACCTCCGAGACCTTCGCCCAACGGACTGCCATCATCTCGTCCGGGTTCGGGGTGATCTTCCCGTCGAAGTCCCCCACCAGGACCCTGCAGAACTCGTTTTCAGCGTTGTTCCCCTGGGGAGCGAAGTAGACGAAGGAGTGGACGTCCCTGAGGCTCCCGACCATGGCTTTGAGCTCCTCCCTGGCCCTCCTGGTGGCAGCCTGCTGATAGGTCTCTCCGGGATAGACATGGCTGGTGAATGACACGTCCCACGCCCCCGGCCAGAGCAGCTTCTTCCTGCTCCTCTGCTGGAGCAGAAGCTTGCCGTCGTGGAAGATTAGGGCTGTGTAGGCCCTGTGGCGCTTCCCTCTGCCCGAGTGGCAGTTTTCACGCGTGTCAGTTCCAATCTCGTTGTCGTTGTCGTCGACGAGGATCAGAATCTCCTGGCCGCTCTTCGAACTCATCCTGCGATGTCCGCAGAGGAATCGCCCCTTTTTATGGACGTCGGGGGCGGCCGGGGCAGATGAAGCTCCAGGTCTCAGGGAGGGTGTTCAGCGGGATGGGGAAGGGGAGATACTACGTGGGGCACCCGGAGTACCAGAGGAGGTTCAAGGAGTCGCTCGGGTACGCCCCCTACGCCGGGACACTCAACATCAAGCTGGAAGACAGGTCGGTGATCCAGAAGCTCAAAGACATGCGGTCGGTTGACGGAAGGAAAGTCGAGGGGTTCGCCCTCGGCGGCGAATCGTTCAGCGCCCTCAGGTGCTTCGACGGGGAGCTGAAGGGGGAAAGGGTTACGCTGCTCTTCATCGACGTCACCTACTACAACGAGACGGTCGCCGAGCTGATCGCGCCGACATACCTCAGAGGTAAGCTCGGGCTTCGGGACGGGGACCTCGTTTCGTTCACCGTCGACGTGCCCACCCCTCCCCGACGTGGGCAGTGACCGAGCACTCTTCGCCGTCCTTCAGCCCCAGCGACCTCCGCAGGTTCAGCGGAGACACCACCTCCAGGACCGAGCTGTCATAGCTGGTCCTTTCGATGGCGATGACCCCCCCGGGCTTCTTCCCGGCGACGACTGCCCTGAAGCACCTGACAGGGCCGAAGGCCATCTCCCCGTCGGTGAAGCCAGGGATCTCGATTCCTTTCATCAGGTCGAGGCGGCGGCGCTGCTCGACCATGGCCTCGCTCGTGAGCCGCAGGTTCAGGGTCCCGGGGAAAGGTTCGAACCCGAGCGCTCTTGAGAGCCCCGAGGCGTACCCCTTCAGAGAGACAAAGTACCGGCCCTCGCCCGAACCGGAGAAGACGGTCCCCCTGAACGTCAGCTCGTTCATCCCCTTTTCGAGGTTGGAGTTGGCGTCAGCCAGGAACGCCGCGACCATATCCAGGCCGCCATCGGTCAGCCGGACCGCGAGGCCGCGGCCCGAACGTGCCCTCTCTATCAGCCTTGCACCCTCGAGGTCCGTCAGCCTGAGCGAAGCCGCCTGCTGACTCAGTTCGATGGAGTCAGCCAGCCTGGCAGTGGACACTTTCGTGAAGGAACGGACAGCCCCGAGCCTGACCAGGTGCAGCAGCGTCGTCAGCCTCTCGGCGTTCGCCTTCCGCCCGCGTTTCACCATCTACAAGTAGACTGGTAGCTACTGAAGCATTATAAAGATACCACAGGTGGTGCCACCGTGAATCGGACTCCTGGGTGGGGGCGGCTCGACACGGTCTCGGTCGCCGGCATCGCGGTATTCAGCGCGATCGCCCTGATCTTCGGCGCATTCTCGCAGGGGCTGGGCCTGAACTTTCCGATAATCCCCTACCTGCAGTTCGACTTCGGCGAAGTCGCCATCGTGTTGGCGTTCTTCATCTTCGGCCCCCTCCCGGCAATCGTCGCGTCCTTCGCCGAGTTTGGGGGGCTGATGGCATTCGGACAGCAGATTCCTGTCGGCCCGTTCCTGAAACTCTTCGCGCTACTTGCCACAGTGCTGGGGCTGTGGGCCGGGGCCAAACTGGCGTCGAAGGTCGGAACGCCGGCGCTTCCGAGGCTCGTCGGTTCGGGCGCGCTGGCCGCCGCAGTGTTCAGGGGGGTAGTTCTCACCGTGCCGAACTTCTACCTCCTGGAGTTCTACTATTCGCCGGCCACCATCCAGGGGTTGGTCAAGTACGTGCTCCAGCCCTCCTTTTCGCTCGTCGGGGTGGGGGTGACGGCTGGGAACTTCCTCGTCCCGGTCCTGATCTTCACCGCCATCTTCAACGTGCTCCAGTTGGCCCTGGTGATGGCGGTATCCTACGCCGTGCTGAGGGTCCCCCTGGTGGCGCAGATCAAGGTAGGAGGGCGGATCCCGTGGTTCGCGACTGTGCTGCGGGGGAGCGGTCCTCCTTCGGAGCCGCTCCGATGACCCCAGGACCCTGAGCCGGTCAGAGGCGCTCAGGCGAGCATCTTGGCAGACATATTGGAAATCAGACGGCTCAACTTTCGATATCCAGACTCCGCGAAGAAGGCTGTCGCAGACTTCGACCTGGTCGTCCCCCAGGGCGAGATCGCTGTCCTGGCGGGACCCTCCGGGTGCGGCAAATCCACCCTCCTGAGGGCGGTCAACGGGCTGATCCCTCACATGTACAGCGGAGAGTACTCGGGAGAGGTGAAAGTCGGGGGGACGGTCGTCAAGGACTCGGGCATGAGGGACCTCGCTCAGAAGGTGGGGTTCCTGTTCCAGAACCCCGAGAACCAGATATTCATGTTCACCGTTGAGAGGGACGTCGCCTTCGGCCTCGAGAACCTCGGGGTCCCGAGGGGCGAGATGCGGGCCAGGGTCGACGAGGCCCTGCGCCTGCTGGACATCGGGGACCTGGCGCAGCGTGCGCCGCACGAGCTCTCCGACGGGCAGAAGCAGCGGGTGGCGCTGGCGGGGGTCCTGGCAATGAGGCCCAAGCTTGTGATCCTCGACGAGCCGACCTCGCTCCTCGACCCGAAGACAGCGGCAGAGCTCGTGGCCCTGGTCGCCAGGCTCAGGCAGGAGCTGGGGACCACCTTCGTCGTGGTCGAGCACCGGCTGGACCTGCTCGTGAAGGTGGCAGACAGGCTGGTGGTGATGAACGAGGGGAGGAAGGTGATGGAGGGGACCCCTAGAGACATCCTCTTCGCGGACGAGTCGGAGGGGTACGGGGTCTCGGTGCCGGCGATCACACGGGTCCAGAAGATGCTGGCGAGGGACGGACTGGTGGCGGCGAAGGAGCTGATGGCGCCCGGGGACCTCGCAGCCGCGCTGGCGGAGGGACCCAGGTGATCGAGCTCCAGGACGTCACCTTCGTCCATCAGAACGGGGTCAAGGCCCTGGACGGAGTCAGCCTGAAGATAGACGCGGGCGAGACGGTGGCCATTGTAGGGGAGAACGGCGCGGGGAAGACCACCCTCGTGAAGCACATCACGGGGCTGCTGAAGCCCGCCACCGGGAGGGTCCTCGTGGACGGGGAGAGCACCACCTCGGTCTCCACAGCCCGGATATCCCGCAAGGTCGGCGTCGCGTTCCAGAACCCAGACCACCAGCTCTTCTCGGAGAGCGTTGAGGAGGAGATGTCCTTCGCTCTCCGCAACTTCGGGTTCCCGCCAGGGCTGGTGGAAGAGAGGGTCAGGTGGGGGCTGGAGCTCTTCGGCCTGGAGGAATACAGGAAGTCGTCCCCCCTGGTCCTGAGCGGGGGGGAGAAGAAGAGGCTGTCACTGGCGTGCATACTGGCCTGGGACCCCCAGGTGGTGATTCTCGACGAGCCCACGGTAGGGCAGGACTCCATCCAGAAGGAGAAGCTCGCCCAGACTATCAGGATGCTGAGCTCGACCGGAAAGACCGTCGTGGTGGTCTCCCACGACATCGAGTTTCTCTGGCCGATGCAGCCAAGGGTCGTGGTCATGAAGTCGGGGAGGGTCGTGGGGGACGGCCCCGCCCCCCGGCTCATGCAGGACGAGGCCCTGCTGGATTCGGCGAGGGTCGTCCAGCCTCAGCTTGTGGCGCTCTATCGGGCCCTTTCGAAGAGGCCTCCGGAGCCGTTTGTGGACCCGCTCGAGGCGAGGCGCTGGTTGGAGGGAAGCAGGGAATGATGTGGCTGACCGGAGGGTTCGTCTTCAGGCGCGGAACGTCAGCCTACCATAGGCTGGACCCGCGGGTCAAGCTCCTCATCTCGGTCCTGATGTTCGTCACCACCCTCCTCGTGAGGTCCCTCTACGAGCTTGCGTTCGTCCTGGCGTTCATGGTCATCGTCTCCGGAGTGGCCACGGTCCTGCGGAGGGTGGTCCGGACCATGACCCTCACCGCCCTCTTCTCGACGTTCATCTTCGTAATCAACTTCGTAGTAACAAGGGACTTGGGGACGTCGGTGCTCTACGCCCTGAGGTTCGTCGCCATCGTGGTGTCGACCAGCCTCTTCTTCATAACCACATCCCCCGACGAGCTCGAGCAAGTGATGAAGACGTTCAGGCTCCCGAGGGACGTCGTGTTCGCCTTTGTGACCGCGGTCAGGTTCATCCCGGTCATGCTACTGGACACCATGCAGATAATGGACGCCCAGAAGTCCAGAGGGCTGGAGCTGGAGAAAGGGAACATCTTCAGGAGGGTGAGGAACATGATCCCCATCCTGATCCCCCTCGTAGTCAACTCGGTCGTGAGGAGCGGGGAGCTGGCCGAGGCGATGGAGTCCCGGGCGTACGGGGCCGTGCCGAGACCCACGTCCCTCGTCGAATACAGGTCGACCACGGTGGACAGGGTCGTCGCCCTTGCGGCCGTCGTCGTCTTCGCGCTGGTCGCCTACTCCTTTTATTACGTCCTCCCGCTTCAGCTCCCGTGATACCCACGAGGGTGGTCGCCGACGAGCGGGAGAAGGCGAGCGGAGTCCCCGATGAGCTTTCGAAACTGAACGTGAGGGTCTACTTCAGCACCCTCCCGGTGGCGGACTACGTCCTCAACCCTGAGCTCGCCATCGAGCGAAAGTCCGTGAGGGACCTGGTGTCGTCCATCTACGACTCGCGGCTCTTCTACCAGGCGTCCAAGCTGTCGGCCGCCTACGCGAAGCCGTTCCTGCTGGTGGAAGGGGACTCGAAGGAAGTGGAGAGCCTTACGAAGAACCTGAAGTCCTTCTACGGGGCGATAGCGAACGTCTCTCTGGCCTACGGTCTGAGGGTGCTCTATACCGCGAACCCAAGGGAGACGGCGATGGCGATAGCGGAGCTCCTCGCCCACGCCAGGGCCAGCCCCCTGGCCAGGATGCCGGCCGAGGTCCCGCCCAAATCGAAGAGCGTCCACCAGCAGCAGCTCTACCTCGTCTCTTCGCTTCCCGGGGTTGGCAGGAAGATCGCCGAGAGGCTGCTCTCCAAGTACGGTACGCCGAGGAAGGTCATGGGCCTGACGGCCGGCGAACTGGCGATGACCGCGGGGATCGGGTGGAAGAAGGCGGAGAAGATCAAGGAGACGCTGGACGCAACGTTCACAAAGAGACAGGAAACGGGGAAGCAGGAGAGGCTCGAGGCCTGATGAAGATAGCAGTACTTGGCGGAACGGGGAAGATGGGGATGGCGCTCGCCGGGAAGCTCGCGGGCGCCAACGAAGTGATCATCGGGTCGAGGGACCCGGCCAGGGCGAGGGAAGCGGCGAAGAAGATTCGCGGCGCCACAGGAACAGACTATGAGGGCGCGTCGAAGGAGGCGGACGCGGTTGTAGTGGCGGTCCCGGCGTCTGCGTTGGGAACGCTCGCTCCGCTGGCCAAGGCTCTTGCAGGCAAGCTGGTGATATCGGCAGTGAACCCCCTCCGGTTCGAAGGAGGCCTGGCCTACCCCGGGAGAGAAGAGGGGTCGGCCGCGGAGGAGCTGGCCAAAGCCCTGCCCAGGAGCAGGGTCTCAACCGCTTTCAACAACATCCCCGCGGGGTTCCTCCGAGGGGGGGAAGCTGCCCCCGTCGACGTCCTGGTGGCTGCAGACTCGAAGGAAGCCTACGAAGAGACCGCCGGGGTGGTCAAGAGCGTACCGAACCTGAGGCCGCTCTACGCCGGACCCCTTTCGCAGGCGGGGGTCGTTGAGTCGATGACCGCCTTGGTGCTGAACCTGGCAAGCCTGAACAAGACAGGGAGCCTGACGACGAAGTTCGTGTCCAGGAAGGGCTGGCCCTGAAGTTCGGATATGTCCTGCCGAATTACGGGGACAAGATAACCCCCGATCAGCTGGTCGAGATCTCCGAGGCGTGCGAGGATGCCGGGTTCGACTCGGTCTGGGCCACAGACCACATCGTGATGCCGGCGGAGCTCAGAGAGCCGTACGGGGAGCTCCTCGAACCCCTCACGACGCTGGCCTACATCGCCTCGAGGACAGAGAGATTGAAGCTGGGGACATCTTGCATCGTCCTCGCTCAGAGGAACCCAGTGCTGGTGGCGAAACAGGCGGCCACCCTCGACGTGTTCTCGAAGGGAAGGGTCATCCTCGGGTTCGGCGCCGGGTGGGCCGAGAAGGAGTTCCAGTACCTGAACGCGGACTTCTCGAAGAGGGGGAAGGTCATGGACGAGAGCATAAGGCTCATGAAGACGCTGTGGAAGGACGACCTGGTCGACTTCGAAGGGGAGTACTTCCGGGTCAGGGGCGCGCTCTTCTTCCCCAAGCCCCCGAAGCGCGACATACCGGTCTGGATAGGGGGCAACGGGCCGACGGCGGTCAGGCGGACGGTCAGGCTGGGGGACGGGTGGCATCCCGTCGGACCTGACGTCGATGACTTCAGGAGGGGAGCCGAAGAAATCAGGAAGTCTGGGAGGGAGATCACTCTGTCCCTAAGGATGACGACAGACGTGAGAAAAAAGCGCGACCTGTATGTCGGGGCCAACAAGGAGAAGAGGGTGGCTGTATCCGGGAGCACGAACGAGATCAGGAGAGAGATTGACGCCTACGCAGAGGCAGGACTCCAGTACTACTGCGCTTCCATCAGCCACCCGGCTTCGGCTGACATTGTCACGGACCTGAAGAAGTTCTCGTCGGAAGTAATCAGGTCCTACGCCTAGGCGCTCCGATAGGTGGTCATCCCATCCTTCCACCCGGTGTACAGGATTGGATCGTACTGCGAGTAGTCCCAGAAATCTGTGAAAGCGCCAGTGGAGCGGGCCGCCCGGACCTGGGCGACCAGGAGCAGGTGATCCCCGGTTCTATTCTTGGACTTGAGCTCGCACTCGAGGGTCGCGTGAGAGCCCTTAATCACAGGGACCTTCAGCCCCGCCCCCTCCGAATGCTCCAGCCCCGCGTCTGTCAACTTGTCCTTGACCTTGGCACCGCTCACCGTTGCCAGGCGCGCCAGGGCCTTCAGGTGCCTCCTGTCAAGGAGGGAGAGCGAGAAAGAGCCCGCCTTCTGTGCCAGTCTGCAGGTGAAACCTCCGGGGGTGCACGACACGGCTACCATGGGCGGAGAGTCCGAGACCGAAGCATAGGAGACGACCGGCATCGCCGACACCCGCCCCCTGTATTGGCAGGCCATGACGAGGGGGACCTGGGGATAGAACAGCCTGTGGATGAGGGAAGGTTCGACCTTCAACGTCGCCGCCGGGACCGGCAGGATAGTTAAGCAGTCAGGAGACGAGGAAGTTGGCGGTCAGGACATCCCCCCATTCGTCTGCCAGGACAGCGGTGTACACCCCCGGTGGGAGCTCGTTGGGGCCTGGGCTCCCGGGCTGAGACGCCGTCCCGAGAGACCTGTCGCTGAACGCGAGCTCGGCCTGGAGGAGCCAGTGCACTGGGTTCCCATTCACGCTGGCAAGGGCCTGGGACGAGTGCGGAGGGGGGTAGAGAAGGATGAACTGCGGAGGAGCCGAGACGGGGCAGGATACCTGTGGCAGCGGCATCCGGACCAGCGTACCCAGAGTGTAGTTGTCCTGGGTGTAGTGCCCTTCCATCACCCCGACCCCAATCGGCCACCCCGAGGCGCAGACGTTCCCCCAGAGAAGACTCTGTTGGAACGCCCACTGGTTCGTGACCGTGAGGTTCTCGACGGACAGGGACGAACCGTTGACCCACCCTCTTATCAGGACCGAACTGGCCGGGGGAATCGAAGTTGTGTTGAGGGTGAGGTGCATGGTGAAGCCGGCTGGGGAGTCGAAGGAGACTGACTGCTGGAAGACGTCGCGATATGGACTGAGATAGGGAGGGACGAATATCGCGGTGAATATGACTATGGCCATGACCGCGAGTATCATGGACATGTTCCTGACGCTCTTGCGGTACGCCAGGTCGTCGTCACTACCCATGGCGGTGGCAGGGGGCGCGGGGTCTTAATTTTGTGCCGGTGCCCTTTTTCTGGATCGGACGACCACGGCCAGGGCGACGGCTGCGATGACGACGACCCCTATGATTCCTCCCACAACGGTCATGTTGGAGGAGAAGCCCGCCTGCACGGACGTCGGTGCCGAGAGGGTTATGGTCGTGGAGGGGCTTGACCCGGTGGCTCCAACCCCCCACGCAGAGAAGGAGTAGAGGAACGAAGACGGTGCGGCTTCCAGGGTGATGGCCGTTCCGGGGGCGGCGAAGACTGTCTGTGAAGACCCTCCTTGGACTGTCCCGCTGGTCGCCCCGTAGGTGTAGGTCACAGCGCCATCAGCTCCGGCCTGGATGTTCAACCCTGGATAGTAGACCGCGGTCTCGGTGATGGGGGCCCCGACCACTATGTTGGTCGAATTGGACGAACCAGTGTAGGACCCGCTCCCTGACCCCGTCCAGCCCACAAACTTCCACCCCTGGTTGGTGGCCTGGGAGAGCTGAACTGTGCTTCCGGCGTCGGCCCAACCGCCGGACTGACTTGTGGTCCCGCCCGCCGTCGGGTTGGCCGTGATGTCGAGCGAGTACTGGTGGTGGTAGGACAAGACGAGAGACTCAGGGGCAGACGCCGTGCCGTTTGCGGCTTGGGTGGTCGCCCATCTCTCCTGGCTGTTGCTGTTGGGGAGCTGCGCCGTGACGCTCCATGCAGAGCCTGGGTCGACGAAGTAGGTCGAAGAGCCGGCTAACATGGAAGAGAACGCCTTGCCGAACTGAGTTCCCGACACGGAAGGGGTGCCGGGGGAACCTCCCCCGATGACCGAGTAGCTGAGAGTGACCCCGTATTGCAGGAAGTACTGGACGGTGACCGAGGCTGACCCGGTGATCGTTCCTGCGCCGTTCTGGGTCGCCCAGCGCTCAGAAGAGGACGACCCCGGAAGGGCTGTCGGATAGGCGAACGCGCCCCCTGCGTCAACCCAGGCCGATGTGTTCCCCTTGACGCTCACCGAGCTCCCGTAGGCTGAGGCCTGGACGGAAGGAGCGGCATACCCAGTTCCGCCGCCGCTGACCCGATAGTCGAAGGGGGCCAGGTATTGGTGATAGAAGATGATGGTCTGCGTGAGGGAAGAGTCCACTACCCCCTTCGTCTGCCCGGTCGCCCACCTCTCTGTCGAGGAGCCCCCTGGGAGGCTCGTGGAGACGGACCAGTTCGTGCCGATGTCTGCTGAGAAGGTAGCCAGAGACCCGGTCAGGGCGGCGGTCCGCGTGGTCCCGTTGAAGACGTAGGTCAGGGTTGGCGCGGAGTAGCCGCTCCCGCCGCCGATGACTGAAAAGGCAAAGGTGAGAGTGGTCTGAGTGACGGCGCCGGTGATGAAGATGTGAGCGTTGGCGTTGATCACGGCGCCGTTGGTCGAGAAGGACTGGAGCTGGTCGGGGTTCGTGAACATGAACACCTGGTCGCTCCCAAACAACGAGACGGAGGTGTTGGCGTCGAACTCGTCCGCCCACACGTCCGCTGAGGTCAGGGTTTGCTTCGGGTTGTCGTAGGTGACCGCCCTGTCGGTGGCATAGTACGGGTTGACGTGGTACCATTCGGTCATGGGACCGGTGAAGTATCCGTTGGCGTCAGCAGGGGCGCCGGTCACACCCACAAAGGTCGAACCGAAGGCCGCATAGGGCTCTGACCCCGTGGCGCCGGTGTTCCAGTCTTTGACGGTCATCTGCACCTGGCCTCCGGAGAAGTACAGGCTCAGCAGCACCTTGTCCCCGCCGTTGACGGGGCCCGTGAGGTTTGCAAGGCCGCCCCCGCCATTCGTGGGGAATATGCTGTTCCCAGTGTTGTCCCACACTTCATAGTTCACCGCCCAGCCCGGGGAGTACCCTACGTTCCCCGGCCAGTCATAGGAAATGCCAATCTGATACCAATACCCCCCATCAGTCACTCCATTGAGGAGATAACCCGGGCCATAGCCGTCGCTGTCGGTCTGCAAGACTGCGGTCACGTTGTAGGACACGCTTGCGAAGGACTGGGTGAAGGTCATCCCGATCTGTTCGTCGTAGTTAACTGAGGTCTGTGCCGCAGGCGCCTTGGCAGAACCGGCGTAGGGGAGGAAGGAGGCAGGGTGGTGGAGACCCGGCGCAGCCGCGCTCGAACTCTGGACGCATGAGCCCATGGTCAGCATCAGGACGAGCAGGAATAGAACGGTGAGTGTTCGATTCAATCGGACTTTCTTCTCCGTTCGTTGCTCTTACATGTTAGTGCCATTCTCAATCGTGAGAAACGGCGCCGTGGAGGCGCACCACGCTGCCGAAAAATCCCTATTCTTTGTCTATGAATTCCTCGGCCTTCGGAGGCTCCGGCGGCAGCCCCTTCCTCTTGCGGATCTCCGTCACCAGCCCCCAGAGCATGTTCTGTGGAACCGCCTGCCAGGTCTTGAAGTGGGTGTTCCAGACCGCCTTCCCTGCAGTCGCGCCCCTCATCTTCTCGCTCAGGTCGAAGGTCTCCGACGCCGGGATCTCCCCTTCCACGACGGTCATGACCTCCTTCTGCTCGATCTTGACCAGCTTACCCCTCTTCGCGCTGATGACGCCGGTGACCGCGCCGATGAGTTCTGACGGGCCTTTCACTTCGATGCCGAGGATGGGCTCCAGGAGGGTCGGGTTGGCGGAGAGCATCGCCCCCAGGATGGCGCGCCTTGAAGCGGGCATGAGCTGGGCATAGGTCCTGTGGGCCGGGTCTTCGTGGGGGACGAAGTTGGTGAGAGCGACCTTCACCCCTCTGGTGAACTCGTAGGCCAGGGGTCCGTTCTTCATGATGTCGTCGAACCCCGCCCTGATGGAGTCCATCGACTCCTGAAGGAACTGGACACCCTTGGTCACCTCGGTGAGGACGTTCCCTCTCTCGTCGATGGCCTGGAAGTTCCTTGCCTGGTCCGGGTCCCAGCCGTGGTCCCTTAGGGTCTTGATGACGGCCTTCTTCTCGACGTTCTCGCCTATGGTGCCTTTCCTGATGAGCTCGATGACCTCCGGTTCCAGCGGCTCGACCTCGATGAAGATCTTGTTGTGCCTGTTCGGGGAGCGGGACATTATCGGGCCCGCGCGTGACCGGATGGTCTCCCTGTAGTTGATTATGGGGGGAGAGGTGACTATTTCCAGCCCAGCCTGCTGGATCTGGGTGGTCGCGATCTCGAGGTGCAGTACCCCCATTCCCGACATGAGGGTCTCCCCGGACTCCTGGTTTATGGTGACAACGAGGTTGGGGTCTTCGATGTTGAGCCTCCGCATGACCTCAACCAGCTTCGGGAGGTCGCGTGGGTGCTTCGCTTCGACGGCTACGGTCACCACCGGCTCGCTCACGTAGTGTATCGACTCGAATGTAGCCACCCCCTTCTGGTTCGAGATTGTCTCTCCTGAGCGGATGTCGAGCCCCAGCAGGGCGGGGATGTTCCCCGCAGGGAGGGAGTCTACGATCTCCCTCTGGAAGCCCATGAATATCTGCACCGACTGTATCTTCCCCTCCCGCTTCGAGTTGAGGAGGTAGACCTGGTCTCCATTGGTCACGCTCCCCGAGAAGAGCCGTCCCGTGGCAACGAGGCCGGCTGCGGGGTCGACCACCACGTTGGTGACCATCATGACCGTGGGACCGTTCTCATCGCAGGCGAGGAGCGCCTTGCCGACGTCGCTGGTCAGGTCTCCCTGCGGCCAGATCTTGGGGATGCGGTACGCCTGGGCGACGTGGGGCGGCGGGTGGTGCCTCACCACCATCCCGAGGAGAGCCTCGTGGAGGGGGAGCTTTTCCCCCAGCTGTTCTGGGGTGGATGCGGTATAGGCGCCGATGATGTCCTTGAAGGACATCCCGGCTGCCTTCGCCATGTCGAAGTTGAACCCCCACTTGTCCTTCGACGAGCCGAAGGCGACCTGGGCGTCCTGCACAGAGACCTTCCACTTCTGCCTGTACTCTGGCTCCGCGTACGTCTCGACCAGGCGGTTGAAGTCCCTGACGATGCCGAAGAGCCACTCCTGCATCTTCTCGGGAGTGAGCCTGAGCTCCTTGATCAGGCGGTCGATCTTGTTGATGTAGACCACCGGTCTGACCCTCTCCTCGAGGGCCTGGCGGGTCACGGTCTCGGTCTGCGTCATGATCCCTTCTACCGCGTCGACGACCACTATCGCCCCGTCCACCGCCCTCAGAGACCGCGTCACCTTCCCGGTGAAGTCGATGTGGCCGGGGGTGTCGATGAGGTTGATGACGTAGGGCTTCCCGTCCTTTTCGTAGTAGAGCGTGACGTTGGCTGCCTTGATGGTCATCTGCCGCTGCTGCTCGAGCTCCATGTAGTCCAGAGCCAGAGCCTGACCTGCCACCGAGGGTGAGAGCATCCCGGTCGCCGCGAGAAGGGAGTCGGAGGTCGTGGTCTTCCCGTGGTCGACGTGGGCAATGATGCCGAGGTTACGTATCTGTTCCCTGTTGTGGACTATCTTGAGAGCCTCGGCGGTGGTCTTGAATTTCGGCATAACTTCGACCTTTGAAACGACCCTTCGGTAAGAGGTTATGAAGCTTTCCGTGATTCGGAGCGAGTCGGAGGTGGGCGGGCAAGGCTTATTCTCAACCTCGGGCCAACTGGCAGGCAGATGAAGTCGTTCAGGAAAGAGGACGTGGTCGGGAAGATGGTCATCGAGACCTCAGGGAATGTCAAGGGGCAGGTGACAGACGTCCTGTTCGACCTGGGAGGGGGGATAGCATTCCAGGTGAGGGGGCGCGACGGCACGGAATCGCAGGTGAAGGTCTCCGATGTGACAGGGATATCTGAGCACGTGGTCGTCAGGGGGAGCCAGGAGCAAGGCGCCCCAAGTCCGAAGGGAGGAAACTCCTGCAGGTTCTGCGGTGCGGCCATCACCCAGGGCGCCCAGTGGTGCCCGAACTGCGGGAAGTCACAGGCCTAGAACGAGGCGCTCGCCGCTAGTCCCGGGCCGCCTTCTCGGCCACGAGCCTGATGGTGCCGGGGTGGAGCTCTTCCTTCTTGATGATGTATCCGTACCCGACTACGACGGCCTTCAAGAATTCAGAGGAGCACTGAGTCGTCTCGATCCCCTTCCCCGCCCCGACGACGTCGAGCTGGATCACTCCTTCTTTCACCTGGGCGAGGGCGAAGTGCTTTATCGGGATGAAGAACCCGAAGTCCTTGGCCAGGGGGGTCACGTCTTCGATGTTCTCGGCGGCCATCTTCAGCAGCCCCACCAGAGAGGTGCCGAGCTCACGGAACTTGGCCTTGGTGCCTGCGGTGTCGGTCTTGTACTGCCTCTCGATGAGATACTCGACGAAGTCGCTTGGGAGGGTGATCACGTCGACCTGCCTCAGTATCGAAAGGACGCGCCAGATCTTGTAGAACTCCTCTGGGTCGCCCCCTTCCCTCGAGATCTTGGTTATGGCCGAGAGGGCCTCGTTGGCGAACGCGAAGAGGGTCATCTTCCTCCTGTCCGCTTCGGCGGCGAATTCCTCGAAAACGGTCTTGTCGATCGAGAGGTTTGTCCGGGCCATGGCCCTTATCGAACGGGTTCCTGATTTAATGATACTCCCATGGCCGACTATGCCCCCTGAGGACCACATAGGTCCTGATGGCTTTGCAACACTCCCGCACGCTCTCTTCCCCCACCCCGGCCGCCTCCGCCAGTTCGCTCTGGGTGACCTTCTCTCCGTTGCTGCATGAAGCCAGGTAGAGGGCGGCAGCAGCGAGGGTCATCGGATTCCTACCGTCCAGTCCGGCCGAAATCGCCTCCCGAATCACGTCCTCCGACTCCTTGTAGGTTTCCTTCGAGAGGGGGGTCTTCAGTGACAGGCGGTGGACGTAGCAATTGCCGTTGACCCCCGGTCGGGCGATGTGCATCCGCTCGAGCATTGTTGCGTAGCACCTCCCGACATCCCTAAGCTCTGTCCCGGTCGCCTCCGCGACCTCCCGGAGGGTCAGGGGCACTTTGCACTCGCGGCAGGCAACATAGAGCGCAGAAGCGGCCAGGACGGGCCTCGTCGTGACCCTGCAGAACCGCATCGCGGCTGCCCGAGTGACGATCGAGGCCGCTCTTGCCATGACCTCATCGGGGAGCCCCAAGCTGTCGGACAGGACCGTCATTTCCTGAATGAAGCGCGAAAGGGCCTCCTGACTGTGAGCCCTGCTGCTCGGGCCTGCCTCGAACCTTACAGTCTGTCCCATTGACTGCCCCGGCAGTATATTAAGGGTGAGCCTGGCTTAACTCAGTCCGTACAGCTGCTCGCATTTGCACAGATGATTTCTTAACCCGTAGGATACCCTCGGCAATTCATGAGCGACAAGATGTCAATGGTACTGTTTTCAGGTACCGTGGATAAACTAATGGCGGCCAGCGTCATTACATCGGGAGCAGTCGCGATGGGAATGGACGTTGACATTTTCGCCACGTTCTACGGCCTGAATTCGTTCCGAAAGGAAGTCGTCGGGACGAATATGAAGTTCAGCAAGGACTTCGAAGAAATGAGCGGGATGATGATCCAGCTCATGCAGCAGAAGCACATGCCCAGCTGGTACGACAACATGAAGAAGGCAAAGCAGGCAGGGACCGTCAGGATTCACGCCTGCACCATGACCGCGGACCTGATGGGCCTGAAGAAGGACAACTTCGATCCCATAGTGGACGACATGTGCGGGGTCGGGACCTTGCTCGCATACGCCAAGAACGCCAAGGTCAACCTCTTCATCTAGGAGGCAATCAGGAATGAGCACTGACCTCGCGGCAATCAAGGCGAACAAGGTGGTGGACGCCAGGGGGACCTCCTGCCCGGGCCCCTTGCTTGACACGAAGATCGCCATCACGACCATCCCCATAGGCGGGATAGTCGAGACCATGTCGTCGGATGAAGGGTCCAAAGCCGATATCCCCGTGTGGGCAAAGGCTACGGGCCAAGAGTACCTCGGCGTGGTCAACGAGGCTGGATACGACAGAATCTTCGTAAGGAGGCGGAAGTAGATTAGGCTGTGTCGTAGGCCAGGCTTCGCTGCTCCGCTGCCTGCCCCGATGGCCGCAGGCATGACTGCGTAGCGATTTCCTTCGCCGAGGTCGGATGGTGCCGGCGGCGGCCGGTTGAACTCTTTTGCTTGGCCCAAGCGACCTTCAAAATGGAGAGAGACCATGGAAACTCAGGAGTATGCCCCCAAGGTGCTTGTCATTTCGACAAACATGATTTCTGACCCGGGGATCGACTTCACCGGACTGGGGCACATGGACTACCCAGTCTCGTCGCGCATAATCCGTCTTCCGTGCTCGTCCATGATAAGGCCGGAGTTCATTCTGCACGCCTTCAAGAGTGGGTTCGACGCCGTCTTCGTGGCTGCCGACGGCGGGGACTGCCCCTACCTGAGAGACTGCCCCGAGAGGACCGCGAAACGAATCCAGAAGGCCTACGAACTGATGAAGGAGAACGGGATAGAACAGTCGAGGCTCAGGATGGCTGGAATCTGCTCTGTATGTTCTGATGCCTTTGCCAGAGGCGTGAAGGGTATCACTGAGACGGCCAGGAAGCTCGGGCCGGTGAGGAGACCCTAGGAGGAGACAGAGATGGCTCTTGTCCAGCAGCTATCGGAAGAGAACTATGACGTGCTCGTCGTCGGGGCGGGCATAGGTGGAATGGAGGCCGCTGTCAGCCTCGGGGACATGGGCTTCAGGGTTCTCCTTGTGGACAGGGAGCCAAGCATCGGGGGACACATGTACCTGCTGAGCAAGGTCTTCCCGACCCTGGACTGCGCCAGCTGCATCTCGGGGACGAAGATGTCCACGTCGTCTCATCATCCCAATGTTACCCTGCTCCCATATTCGGATGTCAAAGAAATCGTCAAAGAAGGGGAGGGGAGATTCAGAGCCAAAGTCCTGGAGCAGCCGAGGTACGTTGATGCCTCGCTGTGCACCAGCTGCGGGCAGTGCGAGGAAGCCTGTCCAATCATCGTGGAGAAGGAGAACGACTTCGGACTGCGGGGCCGGAAGGCAATCTACATCCCGTTCGACACCGCCGTCCCCAAGAAGGCTGTGGTAGACATCAGCAGCTGCATCTACTGCCTCCAGTGCGAAAGGACATGCCCGGCAGGAGCTATCGACTTCCTCCAGACCCCGAAGGAGCACCACCTGAAGGTCGGGGCCGTGGTGCTCGCCGTGGGGTATGACCTGTTCCCTGCGGAGAAGAAGGCCGAATACCACTACGGAGAGTATGAAAACGTCGTCACTTCGATGCAGATGGACAGGCTCCTGGGTCCGACGCGGCCGTACAACGCCCTGGTGAGGAACTCGGATGGCAAGGAGCCCCAGAACATCGCCTACGCCCTCTGCACGGGCTCCCGGGACAGGTCCTTGGGGAACCCGCGCTGCTCGCAGGTGTGCTGCATGTACTCGATGAAGCAGGCCCAGCTGATCCTGGGGTCTCTTCCAGCCGCGAACGTCACCCTGTACTACATGGACATCAGGGCCTACGGGAAGGGGTTCGAGGAGTTCTACCAGCAGGCGAAGGCCATGGGGGTGAACTTCGTCAGGGGAAAGGTAGCCAAGATCGAGCAGAAGGAGAATGGAGACCTTGAAGTGTATCACGAGGACACACAGGGGAAGGGGACCCTGGAGAAGACGACGCATGACATGGTGGTGCTCGCGGTCGGGCTGCTTCCGAGACCCGAGATCGCCAGGGCGTTCACGAACCAGGAACTCAAGCTGGACGAAGCCGGTTGGATACAGCTGGCAGACGAAGACGAAAGCGCCGTGAGGACGACCATCGACGGGGTGTTTGCGGCAGGGTGCGCGACGGGTCCAAAAGACATACCAGACTCCGCACTGGAGGCGGCCGCATCTGCCTCCGAGTGCGCGGCATACCTGACCAGAGTCCGGAGAAAGGAGGGGGCGGGGTAGGTGCCTGAAGAGAAGAAGCCGAGGATAGGGGTATACGTCTGCCACTGCGGAGGCAACATCTCCGACTACGTGGACGTCGCAGAGGTGGCGAAGAGACTCGGAGAGGACCCGAACGTGGTGGTCGCCAAGGACCTGATGTTCGACTGCTCGGACGCTTCGCAGAACGAGATGATTGACGACATCAAAGCGAAGAACCTGGACAGGATCGTCTGCGCGGCGTGCTCGCCTAAGCTTCATGAGCTCACGTTCAGGGGGACCGCGAAGCGCGGCGGGCTGAACCCGTACATGTACTACCATGCCAACATACGGGAGCAAGCCTCCTGGGCGCACGAGGGGGACAGGAAGGGGGCGACGGAGAAGGCGCTGGCGCACGCGAAGGCTGCCGTCGCCTATGTCTCGCTCGCGGAGCCGCTAGAAAGGCCGAGGATTGAATCGACCAGGGCGGTCCTCGTGATAGGCGGGGGGGTAGCAGGTGTCAAGGCCGCCCTAGATCTTTCGGACATGGGGGTCCAGGTATTCCTGGCCGAAAGGTCCTCTGCGCTCGGAGGGCACGTGACGGAGTTGGGGGAAGTGTACCCCTACGGAAGGGAGGGGCCACAGATCGTAGAGAGTCTCGTCGGGGAGTTGAGGGGGAGGGAGAACGTCACAGTGTTTACCAACGCCGAAGTTGTATCCTACAAGGGGTATCTGGGGCAGTTCGAGGCAAAGATCAGGATAGCTTCACAGCGCGAGAAGGAGGAGGAGATCACGGTCAAGGTAGCGAGCGTCATCGTCGCCACCGGTTTCGACTCCTATGTCCCGAGGCAGGGGGAGTACGGCTATGGAGTGGTCAAGGGGGTGGTGACACTCCCCGAGCTTGAGGCGATGCAGAGGAAGAGCACGGGCACATCGCTGGAGGTCGACGGAAGGAAGGTGCGAGACGCGGCCTTCATCTACTGCGTAGGGAGCAGGCAGAAGGAGGAGGCACCGATAGAAGAGGATAGACCCGCTCCGAAGGTGAACAGGTACTGCTCGAGGTTCTGCTGCAACGCCGCTGTGAACGAGTCGATGGTGCTGGGCAAGAAGTACGGCGGGATGACCACCTACCACCTCTATAGGGACATGAGGACCTACGGGCGAAACGAGCTGATGTACGAGGAGGCAGCGCGCCAGGGGTCGATCTTCATCAGGTTTGACGAGGACAACCCGCCCTCGGTCTACGAGAAGGACGGGAGGTGCGGGGTAACGGTGAAGAGCGCCCTCCTGGAGAACCAGCCAGTTGAGCTGGTGGTTGACCTGGTCGTTCTAGTCACCGGGATGGTTCCGCGGGCCAACGATGGACTGAATGGCATCATCCCCCTCCCCATTGGGAGCGACGGGTTCTATCGCGAGATACACCAGAAGCTCAGGCCGGTCGAGACAAACATAGCGGGGCTGCTCATCGCCGGGACTTCGCAGGGGCCGAAGGACATCAGGGAGACATTGTCGTCTGCATCGGCGGCGTCAGCAAAGGCGGCGTCGTTCGCGCTGAAGAAAGAACTGGAACTGGAGCCGTTCGTGGCGGCGGTGGACACGCTGGCGTGCGGGCTCCACCAGGAGTGCATGAAGGAGTGCCCCTACGAGGCGATTGAAGTGCGGGAAGGGAAGGCCCGGGTGAACACGGCGAAGTGCAAGGGGTGCGGGGCGTGCGTCGCGGTCTGCCCCACCGAAGCGATACAACTCCGCGGGCTGAAGAACTCGCAGGTGACGGCGATGATCGAGGCGATGGCGGGGTGAAAGAGAAGTGGTAGAGAGGAAGAAGTTCACTATCACAGCCTACAGGGAGAAGACCGGAGCCAAGGCGCCACAGAAGCTCCTTGACCTCAGGCGCGAGCAGCTCGACATAAGGGGGAAGATCACGAAGTCTCTCGCCGGGGGGCCGAAGACGGTCCCCGAAGTGGCGAGGGACACCGGGCTGAACAAGAGGATGGTCCTGTGGTACCTCATGACTTACTACAAGTACGGCCTGGTGGGCCCAGCCGGCAAGACGGAGGATGCTTACTATCGGTACGCCCTCAAGGAGAAGAAGAAGTAGCTTGGCACAAGCCCAGGCACTCCGGTCCGACCCGACACTGGTCAAGAGGCTGAAAAAGTTCGGGGCGTTCGAAGTCGACGCCTGCTTCGACTGCGGGAACTGTACGGCCCTGTGTCCCCTTTCCGTGGGGAAGACCGCGTTCCCTCGGAGGATGATCACATATGCCCAGCAGGGGCTCGAAGGGAAGCTGCTTGGGACACCGGACATGTGGCTCTGCGACTACTGCGGAGAGTGCACGAAGACCTGCCCGAGGCAGGCGGAGCCTTCGGAGTTCATGATGGCGGCGAGGAGGTTCGCGGTTTCAAAGTACACCCCGACCAAGATTTCGGAGCTGATGTTCACGTCTAGGGCGTTTGTCCTCCTCTTCATGGCGGTGGCTGCGCTCTTGCCGATCGGGATCTTCGCTGCGCTCCCAATCCCGACCGGGACAGGCGCAACGAACATGTTCAGTTTCGTCCCCGAGGGGTGGATTCACTACGCAGGCATCGCTGTCGGCGCTGCGATTGGGCTGGCTGCGCTGGCCGGGGTGGTTAGGATGTACAGGCGGGTGTCCGAGGGACTGGAGGGAGACGGCCAGAAGGCCCCCCCTCTGGGGACGTGGCTGAGGCAGCTGGTCCCGACGGTGTTCAAGGAGTCGCTGCTCCAGTCCAGGTCGGAGGAGTGCCCCTCAGAGAAGACTACTAAGGATAGGGTGACAGGGAGGTGGATCACCCACATGATGATCTTCTGGGGGTTCGTGGGGCTCCTGCTTAGCACGACCCTGAGGTACATTGTGGTACCGACCAACGGCGCCGTCGTCCCACTTTATGAACCGGTCCGCCTGCTTGGAACCGTCAGCGGAGTCCTGCTCACCTATGGGACTCTGGCGATGATGGTCAAGAGGCTCAGAAAGAGCGAGATTTCGACCCGGCGCACCCAATTCACCGACTGGGTCTTCCTCGCGCTGCTCTTCCTTACCGGATTGAGCGGCTTCGTGCTGGAGGCCTCCAGCTACGGGACTTCGGGGACCTTGATTGACTACGCTCTGGCAGCCCACCTGATCGCAGTCTTCGAGCTGCTAGTGATGGCACCCTTCACGAAGTTCGCGCATGTGATATACAGGCCGGTTGCCATCTGGATGAGCAGAGCCTATGGAAGGATCTAGCGGCGGTAGCCAACGCTGGCACAATCGCTGGGCATCTCCGACTGTCTCTCCGAAGCCCAAGAGCTAAGCATATTACCGTTCGTGAGAAACGTCGCAGTGTTTTAAGAGGTGAACACCGCCCTGGACGGTGAATGCATAATAGAAGGAGATCGTCCGATGCCGCCAGCGGAGCCGATTGGCTGCCAAGGCAGTTTGAAGGCGACAGGGTCGGGGGGGAGCAGTGAAGGCAAATGAGACTCAAGATACTGGTGCCTGGCATCTTCATCGCGGTCATAGGTGCGCTGTTCGTCCTCATGCCGACGGCTTACGGCCAGTTGGAGACTGGGGTGGGGCTCGCTCCAGGTCCGACGCAGTCATTGTACTTGGTAAAGGTCGCGCCGGGGAACTACTCCTATCTGACATACCCGCTGGCGCCCAACGACCAGCTTGCGGTGACGATAGCGGCCGGGCCCCAGCCCGTTGACTTCTTCCTGATGAACGCAGGGAACTTCTCGATCTGGTCAAGGGCCCAGACGGCGACAAGCCAGGTGTACCCGCAGTACGCCTTCAATGTCAAGAACTACACATTCAGCTTCTCCGGCGCAAGCAGGAATCAGACATACTATCTCGTCTTTGACTCGACGTCGATCACCTCCTCCACTGACGTCCTCGTGCACTCTTCGCTTCAAGGCGCCCCAGATTCGACCGCCTCGACGGCCCCTGCCGTGATTGTCCTCGTCGGGGTCGTCCTTGCTCTGATCGGAGCGAAGACAGGGGGGAGGAAGAACGAAGAACTGCAGAGAAGGGACGGGGCCTCTGAGGCAACTGGACCGCGGCCGGGATCAGCGGCGAGCCCCCCCGTATGCCGGTACTGCGGGGCGAGTCTGGGGGAGAATTCCAAGTTCTGCAGCTCCTGCGGAAGGTCGCAGGGATAGCCTCACAACTCTCAGTCAACGGCTACTCAGGACAGGTCGTTCCTTCGCTCCCCGCTGGAGCTAGGTGAAGCAGACCCCAAGGGAGAGGGCAGCCACGACGCTGAGGAGCGAAGTCAAGAAAGTCGCAAACCGAATGGGCTCCGAGAGGCCCTGTTTCCGGAGCCCCATGAGCGATCGCATCCATTTCGCGGTTTCTCTCAGGCTGATGACGCTCACCCCCGCCGCCTCGGCGAGATCTGCCTGCGTCACGCGTTCCCCCTTTGACAGTGAAGCAGTGTACAGCGCAGCAGCCGCCAGTGACATCGGGCTCCTCCCTCCCAGCCCACCCTGGACCGCTCTGGTTTCGACCTCCTGCGAGAGTGCCCTGACCTCCTCGGAGGCATGTATCTTCGTGGCCACCTTCGCGATGTAGGAGCTGCCGTTCGGACTGGGGGGCTTGATCTCCATCCTGTCGAGAATCAGCATGTAGACCCGTCCCAGCTCCCTGGGCGTACTGTGGCTAGCGTCCGCAAGCTCCTTCAGCGTGATGGGGACCCGGCTCTCTCTGCAGGCGGCGTAGATGGATGACCCTGCGACAGTTCCAATCTGTCTCCCTCTCGCGAGCTTCCGTTCGACGATGGCGCGGCAGAGCGGCATGGCCAGTGCCTTCACTTCTTCTGGGAGCCCCACTTCGGCGGCGATTCTGTTCAGTTCGCACGGGACGTTGCCTCCCCTGAACCGGCAGGGGACAGCAGTGCGGGTCTCGCTGACCCGCGGCTGAAGATGACCCCCTGTGGCCCCGTGCCCGGGACCGGGGCCTCTTCTCTCAGGCGGTATCTGGAGCGCATTCAGCTTTAACGCCGATGCGTGGAACGGCGATGGGTTCGACTTAAGGACGAGTACTAACCTTCACTCACTTGTACGGATACCTATTTAGCCGGAGGCTGAGGTCAGAGTGGCAGCGGATGATGCAGCAGCTTGCTTCCCTAGGGAGAGCTGAAGAAGCGGCGCATCAACTTGACGCACTCCCGCACGCTGATGACACCGACCCCGGCGGCTTCGGCCACGTCGGACTGGGGAACGTTTTCGCCCGTTGTGAGGCATGACAGATAAACGGCCGCAGCAGCCAGCGTCATGGGATTCCTGACTCCGAGGCCTTCCGCCGCGGCCCTCCTCTCGACGTCGAGCGAGAGCCTTGTCGCCTCTTCAGACGCCTGGACCCTGGAGGCGACTTTTATCGTATAGGCCGTGACGTCGGGGGACGGAGGGGCCAGGTGGAGCTTATCTCTGACCGAAACGTAGCATCGGCCCACATCTTCAGGGTTTGCGTGGATTGCTGCTGCAAGTTCTCTCAGAGTCACAGGAGAGCCGCCCTCCCTGCAGGCCGCATACGAACAAGACGCTGCGATTACGGTGAGAGGCCGCTTCCGGATCAACTTCTTGTTGACGACCTCGCAGCAAATCGAGGTGCTGCGGTCTACGACGGACTTCGGAATGGACAGGCTCCCCATCAGCCTGCTCAGTTCGCAGGGGACCTCTCTTCCCCTGAACCAGCAGGGGCCGCCCGCCGTGGGAGTGTTCTTCAAGGTTCGATGTCCTCTGCCGACTCCTTGCCCCCGAGTCCTTCGTGCCTCCTCGGCAGCCGAGTCGACGCGGTTCTACATCTGTTGAATCTCCCGAGCTGCAACTTGCTTCCCACTCTTGCCGTTGGTTGAATCCAAGTAGACCCTCAAGACCAGTCCGAAGAGGACTGTCGCAACTCCGACGCCTACCAGCGAGAGCCCGGGGTTGGCAGAGTGCTCGAACACGGCCAGAGCGAGAAGGACAATCTGTGCGCCAGCCAGGCAGGCGATGACCCAGGCTGAACTGCCCATGCTGTACGGCCCGCCCGTCCCTATTCGCGTGGTCCATGCTGGGATAATCCGCTTCGGGAAGAGGAACCAGGTGGCCAGCATGCTGGCCGAGCCCACAAGCAGGAACGCCCCCCAGAATGTGGCAGGGTCTATCACCACTTCAGCCTGGCTGGCCAGGGCGGAACCCAGGTCGGCACTGCTGACCCCCCAGATGGCCACCAGGACTGCCTGGGCGACCACTGCAACCCCGAAGGCTATGATGAGCTTCCGGAGGACAGAGCTCCTTGTCTTCATCCTGTCGTAGAACGGGATGAGTGTGAAGAGGAACAGTAGGAGGAAAGGGAGGAAGACCCCGGCCACGAAGACTGGGAGGCCGGTCCTCAGGAAGGCATAGATGCCGCTGAGATACCACTCGGGGACCGTTATCGGTGCTGCCGCGTTCGGGACGAATTGCTGTCCGAGAGGGACCGGGAATAGGCCGGCAACTATCACGGTCGCCCCCGTCACCCAGGAAATCACCGGGAGGTCGATCGTGAGTACGCGCGGGAAGTGGACGAGCACCAGAAGACCCATGATGAGCGGAATCACCATTATGTGGAGCGTGTACACCCTGAGCACCAAGTCCGCGTAGCTGTTCCCCGCCAACAGGACCTGAAGGCTCGGCGAGATGCTGTTGAGAAGCCCAAGGCCGATGTTGGCGGCAAACATGGCGCGTTCGTTCATGACCAGGACGTACCCTGTGTATGCGTCGATCACCGTCAGGAAACCGAAGATGACTCCGGTGACCCAGAGGACCTCGTTGTGGAAGCGGTACCTGCCCGCGAAGTAGAGATAGAAGAAGTGAGCCAGCGCCAGGAGCACCATCAAGTCCGACGCGTAGTAGTGGATGTCCCTGAGGTCCAGCCCGAACGGGACCTGGGAGCTGATCTGCGACACACTGCTGTAGCTGTTGGTGAAGTCTGGTGAGTAATATAGCATCAACCCGACGCCTGAGAGGGCCAGGACGATGAACGAGACGAATGTCAACAGCCCCAGGTACGTCATCGGGTTCGTCCTGTTGCGGGGGAAGAGGAGTCTGTAGCTCGGAAGGATCGTCCTGCGGACCCTGTCGGCAACCCACCCTTCGGCCTGGCCCCTTGGCCTTCGGTTGTCGTCGCTCTCTGTCATGACTTGTCAGTCCCATGGTTGCGCGGAGGGTGAGTTCCCACGACATAGTATGAAACTGAGACCAAGATGCCCGTCACGAGGAACCCCAGGGTTGCCCATCCGAACTCCCCCGTTGCGAGGGATGCCGCGAGGTCTCCCACGATGATCGCCACTCCGAGTCCGAAGAGGAGCCAGATGCTATCGTCGGCATAGGGGAGGAACCTGGTCACTGGCTTCCACCGCTCGCAGTTGTTGTCGTTGATGTCGTTGGGACGTTCCCGTAGCCGAAGGTGCCTTCGGCGTTCACAGCATACACGTCGCCATCCGAATCGACCTCCAGGTCTATGGTCGGCAGCGCCCTCGGCGCGGGTCCGCTGAGCACCTCTCCCGTATGCGAGTCGTATACGCTGCCGTGGCACGGACATTGGATGGTCTCAGAGTTGGGGTCGAAGTTGGCCATGCACTGGAGGTGAGTGCAGACGCGGTTGAACGCGTTGTACTTCCCGTTCGCGTCTTTGATGAGCATGTCCGAGTCGAACGGTCTGGTCGAGGTTGGCCATTGGAAGTTGACTGCCGAGTTCTTCGGCATGCCCGGAGCCCTCTGTATCAGCTGTTTCGTGGGCTTGAAGACGTATGGGATGTCGAGGTAGCGGCCGAGGGCAGACAGAGGCGCGATTGCGAGAACCGTCGAGACCCCGAGGAGCATCTTGAGCAGGGTCCTTCGTGAGATGTCTGGCATCGCTAACCCTCCGCCGCCCCGCGGCCAAGTCTTTGCAGAGCGGACCCCGAGGAGCGAACCACCCTCGTAATCCAGTAATACACCCCCAGGAAGAGAGCATAGGCCAGTACCAGAGCCGAAAAGAGCTCGGTGTTGCTCGGAATCGGATAGGTCCGATAGATGGCGTTGATGTCGTAGCCGTTGAGGTAGGCCCAGCTCTGGACGACGTTCTTCACCGTCGGATCCAGGGCGACGACGGTCTCCCCCTTCACGAGTTCCACGTCAGCCATCTTCACTGTGACTATGAGGAGCGCGATCACGCCGACCGCGATAGGAATCCAATACTTCGTCTTGGCCCATCGGGTCGTGAAGTAGTAGGCGGTGACTGCGAGCAGAGGGAACCCGATCAGCGGCCAGGAAATGCCTCCGAAGTTGACCGCCTGGAACCAGTTGGTATAGGGCGCCTCATAGACGATGAGCCCGTAGCAGGAGAGGACGAACAGCGTGGCTGGAAAATAGAGCCGGATTTGCCCCAGGGCGTATCTCCTCACGGCTTCGAAGATGAGGACCCCGTCCAGCAGGACTGCCATGGCCAGGACGAACTGCTGGGGGTACCACTCGCCCACGTAAAGCACCCCGAGGGTGCCTATCGCCAGCAGGACAATCAGCCACGGCAGGGACATCTTCAGCACGCACTGGTCGGTGCTGCCGAGCTCGATCTTGCCATGGCCCCTCGACAGGTAATAGACCCCGGCGATGGCGCCCAGGCTCATCGACAGGGCTATGCCGATGTCCCAGAGCGGGCTGAGTCCGACGACGAGGGCGCTGCTCACCCCTTCGGAGACGACCCCCATCAGACCCAGGGCGAGCGTAGGGACCGTGGTGTGAAGGATCGCCGCGTTCCAGTAGCCTATGACCCCGATGGGTGCGCCGAACAGGATTGCAGTCTTGAAGCCCCAGGAAGTCAGGAAGTCGAGCCAGGGGGACTCGTCCGAGGACTTGGTGCGCAGCCTTCGGAGCGCGGCTGCGCCGGAGAAGAGTGCAGAGAAGGTCAGCGACCCGATTAGGATGATCTTGACTGTGAGAGGGAAGTAACTCCTGTTGAGCATCAGCCCAAGTTGGGTCAGAGGGTCGATGCTCCCGGCCTGGGCAATGACCTGTAGGCCGGAGGGCACATCCGGAGAGACCATGTACGAGTGGAGGAGGTTGAAGAACAGCAGGGAGATTAGCGCAGAAAGTGCCCCAAGAGAAGTCAGCAGGCTCGTCATCCCCACCGAGGAATCTGTCGGGGTACCGAAGGGGCGCTGGAACCTGTACTCGAGGAACATCAGGAGGACGGAGATGGACATGAAGGCAAGGGTCAGGGAAAGGGGGACTCCCCAGAGGGAGAAGACGAAGGAGAGAGACATCTCAGGGACAGGGCTGACGGCGTTTGCGAAGGCCATGGCCATGACAAGGAATGCCGAACTTGTCAGGAACAACGCCGCGGACGCCTTCGCATACACCCTCGTGCAGTCCCAGTACCTCATGTCCCACAGTAGGCGGGCAAACAGGGCGGTGACGAAGACGATTATTCCGCTGCCGATTGCAAGGATGAAGGTCCCCTGGAACGCCTCGTAAAGGAAGCCTGCTGCGACCAGTGTAGAATCCATCTAGCGCGGCCTCCTAGACTCGCGACTCGGGATCCTCTTGGATAGTTTGCAGGGGCCAGGACCTTTGCGTGGCAGCGCCGCCTGCCTCGTTCCTGACGGCCGTGGTCTCTGGCGCATCTCGCACACCTCGGCTTTCGGGGCCGTCGGGAAGCGTAAGTACTCATCCATCTAAGTTGGCGCATTTGCACAAATCAACGAATCGTGGGTTGGGTGGGAGGAGAACTCTCGTGGGTAGAAGGCAACACGAAGCATTCTCGCAGCCGGCCTGCCCATCTGCACAACATGGGGGAGGGACCTCCAGTAGCTGGAGGCCCGGCTTTATTGCATTGCTATGGAGATATTGTGGCCGCGGTAGGCTGGACTGCCTTCGAGTGGAGGGTCACGTGGGCCCCTATCACGTACACCATGGCCAATACTGCGAAGAGGCCCACAGTGTATACCAGCTCTGTGGAACTTGGTCCGAAGCTGACTGTTGTCTGTGTCGTGAACCCTAGGCTCTGCAGGAAGTCCGTGTTGAGGCCTGCCCCAAGCACGATGTACCTGAGGACGAGCCCTCCCACTAGGACGAGGATCCCCGCGAGGGCGGTCATCACGGCAGAGGATTTGAGGCTCCTCTTCCAGACTGTGAGGACCCCAGCGTAGAGGAGGGACGGGACCGCGAGCCCGATGGCCACGAACCCCGCCCAGAAGTCCAGGCTGAGGCTCCCTGTCAGCCATGTGTTGACTGACTGGGAAGCAGCGACGGTTGAGTTGTAGAGGACGTAGAGGAGGGAGATTACGATGAAGGCTTCTGCTGCCATGAGGAGCATGTCTGTCCCGGCCAGCCCCTTGGTCTCCTCCTCCAGGTCGGGGCGGTTCCTGCTCGCCATCACCTTCGGCGCGATCTCCACCAGGGCGATGCCTGTGGAGGCTCCGCTCACCGTGAAGAGGATGGGGATGAGCGCCTGGCTCCACAGTGGCCTCGCGAGGATCACTCCTAGCAGGAGCCCTGTGTAGTACATGGTGATGAGGGCCAGAATCATGCCCAGGACAGCAAAGGCCTTGCGGCCTCCGACGGACCTGCTCCAGGGGAACCTGCTGATGTGGAAGCTCGTGTAGATGATCGAGACCAGTGCGAACCCAGAGATGATCCATGTTCCGAACGCCATCACCGAGGTCGTCGGCTGGTTGAAGGCGTTGAACGCGTCGAGTGGCCGGCCCAGGTCGATGAGGAGGAAGACCAGTCCGAAGACTATGGCCGCGAAGCTGGTCAGCCCAGCGAACTCGGCCACCCTCTTCCCCTTGTTCCTCAGGTCCTGGATCCCGCCTATGAGGAAGGCCCCACCCGCAGCTCCCCCTAGGAAGAGGTAGCTGGCGATGTAGATGCCCCAGGGGAGTGTCAAGTTGGCAGTACCCCCTTGGCTGTGACGGACTTGGTGAGTGGGATGTAGTAGACCTTGGGCTGGGTGCCGAGATCTGGAAGGAGCTGCTGCGCCCTGCTACTGGCTATTATCTGCGAGACGTTGCTGTTGGGGTCGTCGAGGTCGCCGAAGTATCTTGCACCGACAGGGCACGTGTTGACGCAAGCCGGTGTCGCATTCCTGTCGACTCCGGGCGTTGATCCTGCCTTGACCCCAGCGTCGATCTTGTCGGCGCAGAAGGTGCACTTCTGTGCGACCCCTGCCTGTTGGTTGGGGCTCAGGTTCTCAAGGCTCGTGAAGCCGCTGTCGTACCACGGCGTGATGTTGGCAAGGAACGACCTGGCGTCATAGGGACAGGCCGCGACGCAGTACTTGCACCCTATGCACTTGCTGTAGTCGACCATCACGATGCCGTCGGCTCGCTTGTAGGTGGCTCCCGTGGGGCAGACCTTCACGCAGGGCGTGTTGTCGCACTGCTGGCATGCCTTGGGCATCTGAAGTCGGCGGACACCTGGGAACCTTCCCTCTTCGCTGTACACCACCTTGTTCCACAGGATGCCATTCGGTAGGTTGTGGTACACAGCGCAGGCCGCGACGCAGCCGGTGCACGCGACGCACCTGTTCAGGTCGACGACCATTCCGTATCTTGTCATTCTAGATCACCTTGTATACCCTGACCTTGACGACGTTCTCGAGAGTGCCTGTGAGTGTGTCGGTGAGGTCCAGCGCGGCTGGCCGAATCACCATGTAGGCCACGTTTGGAACTTTCTTGTATAGGTCCTTCACCACTGCGTTCCTTGCCCAGCCCGCCATGCTTCGGTTGACAGCAATGACGCCTGGGTAGACCGTCTCGGTCACCTTGACGACTCCCTGCTGCCTTCCGATACTGAATTCGACCCAGACTAGGTCGCCCGTCTTTATTCCCCTAGCATCGGCGTCCGTGGTATTCATTGCCACGTATGGCTGGTAAGGCTCTTCCAGGTAGATGTTCGCGAGCAGTGGGTTGACATTGGACCAATCGTAGGAGGCGTTGTGTGATAGCCACGCCATCATTGTCAAGTCGTAGGGAGGTGTGCTCTGTACGCTCGGCGGCGGGATCCATGTGGGGACTGGCGAGTAGTCGCGGAAGTCCCACTGGACGCCGTTGGCGTCCATGTTCTTCTTTAGCATCGCCATCAATTCGACCTGGTTCTCAAAGTAGACAGGTATCCTCCTCGCCGGGGTGTAGTTGTACTTCCATGGCTGGTAGTTGAACTTCTGCGGACCCTTGCTGAACGGACCCTGAGCGTTCTGCTTGAACCACGCGAGGTCATGGTCGGCCCCGTAGATTGACTTCAGCAGAAGGTCGAAGTAGGTTTCTGTCGGAACCTTCTGGGTCACGTCGAAGGTGTTTGGTGCCTTGAGGCTGGAGCTGATGGACGTGTTGTAGTCTGTCAGGAATCCGGCCCTGGATGCGAGCTCAGAAAGCGTGTCGTGAAGGAATGGAATGTCTCCTGGCGGAGAAGTCGTTGGCTGCATCAGAACGCCGCCGTTGATCTGGTATTCTTCCAGATAGATGCGGTCGGGGATGACGACGTCGGCGTATGATTCCGCCGTCTCCTCTACCCATACGCAGATGCCGGCGACGAATCCTGCCTTCTTCCAGATGCCTTCCATCTTGGGTTCGTCGAACATGGTAAGCATAGGATTCCACGCGTGGAATAGGATGAAGTCAAGTGTATGGTTTCCCACTCCCCAGTAGTTGGTTGGGTCGTTCATGGTCCAGTAAGGCACAGGCGGGTGGTCACCTACGGGGAAGAATTCCTTGAGTTCGGGGGTCACTGGCGGGAACTGCCACTTGTACTTGTTGGCAACCAGAGGCCGGCCGTAGGTATAGGCGCCGGCGGCAGGCATAATCAAGCCGTCGGGCCCAGGTAGCAACCCCGGAGGACCCGAGTTGGTATGGCCGCCCGGAGCGTCTTGCCCACCGATCACCGTATTGAGGAGTTCCAGTGCCATCCCATTTGCTGTTCCGTGCACGTGGTTGCTCGCCCCTCCGCCGTAGTACTCGACTGCGGCCGGCCGGAGCGGGTATGTCCTTCCGCCGATTGTGGTGGTTGCGCCTATGGTCGCTGCTGCGATGAATTCGTTTGCTATTCTCCTGATGGTTGCTGCAGGGGCGCCTGAAATCTTCTCTGCCCACTCTGGCGTCATCGGAGTGACTGCGTCGACTAGCAGCTGGAAGGCTGGCTTGGCTGTGACATTTGTGAGGGTGGAAGTGTCGTTATTGTAGATATTGGAACTTACGCCGCTCACCGTGAAGCTCCCGAGTATCGCATAGTCCTTGATGGACGCATCGTCATACGTCTTCGGTGTGTTGTCCACCGCGTCCCAGATTAGTGGCTTCTTTGTGGCCTCATCTCTGACGTACATTCCATCGGGTCCGATGAGGTATGGAGCGTTGGTGCTGCTCTTCAGGAACGGGGCATCGTACTGCTTGAGTTCCAGAAGAACAACCTCGAGCAGCGCAGATCCGACCGCACCCTCGGTAGCAGGGACAATCCCAACCCATTCATTGGCGATTCCCGCGGCTGGGCTCAAGAAGGGGCTAAGGTGGACGATGTGCATCCCATCCGCCCGGGCGTCAGCCTGCGGCAATCCGTACTGCATGAGGGAGCCGCCTGCCTGCATTCCGTGGGACCTTCCGGGCTGAATCAGATACTTGGTCCTGCCATAATCGGCTGCTGAAGTGAATGCACCATGCGCTTGTCTGGATAGGTAGTGGGCCGTGTGACCGCACCAATTCATTTCAAGTTGTACATTGTGGTTCTGACCAGGCGCAACAGCCGTAAAGCTCCTCCAGGTCTGACTGTAGGAGAGCGCCGAGTAGTCGTTGTAGCGAACGTATCCTGCTGCCCCTTTTGCCCGGGCCGCTGCCATCTTGTTTGCCACTGTGCTGTAGGCCTCCTCCCATGATATCTCGACCCAGTTTCCGGTCTCATTGAGGCCCTTGTTGGGGTTGGTCCTCTTCAGGGGGGCTTTCACCCTGTATGGGTCATAGTGAAGCCAGACTCCAGCGTTTCCCTTGCCGCATACGCGTCCGAACGACCGCGGGTCTTTGGGATCCCCTTCGATGAAGGTCGGCTGGCCGTCTACCACATGGACGAGTATCCCGTCCAGGCTTGCACAGAGTCTGCATGAGCTCGGTATGATTTGCTCTGTCGGGGTCGTGGCGGTCTGGGTCTGGGCCTCCACCGCTTCAAGCTGAAATGGAGGCTTGGACGCCAAGGCACTCAGGCCAGCGAAGGCGCTGACCACACCAGCGACCTCGAGAAATTCTCGTCTTGTGAGATGGAATCCTTTGTTCTCCTGAACTTGTTGCTGACTGCTGGATTTGTTCTGATTGTAATCGGTATTGTCTTCTATCATGTCGTTTTCGGTTCTGCGCCGCCCGCCGGGTCTAAAACGCTATGCACTCAGGACAACACTTATGCGTGCACCTGAGGAGAACTGGAGGAGCCGTCTCGTTGTGATGCTCTCAAAACTAAGAATTGTGCACCCCCCTTAAATTGTCTGAACCGTCGCACGACCTCGATCCGTGAAGCAAGCGACATGGCGAGCCACGAGAAGGGGAGAGAAACTCAGACCGCGCTGACTCGGAGCGACTTCGTTAGCCTCGCAACTGCCCGGGCAGGGATGTACGACTTCCTCGCGATCCTATGCATTAAGCCCAGTGCCCAGACCGTGGGTTCGCTCATGAAGCGGTCCGTGAACCTCGCTGGGAGGACCGCACCGAAAGCCCTCAAAGAGGCAATGGTAGGGCTCCAGTCGAGCCGGCCCGACCTTTCCTCCGATGGCGAGCTTGCCCTACAGGTCGACTGGACGAGGCTGTTCCGCGGCGTAGCCAAGGGATACAGCCCTCCTCCCCCCTACGAGTCGGTCTACAAGGAGGGTCTCCTCGGTGGTCCGACAAGCCAGGCGGTCGCCCGTATCTATGCGACCAACGGTCTCGGGCTGTCGGACAAGTCCAACGAGATGCCCGACTACATTGGGGTCGAGTTCAAGTTTATGTCGACCCTGGCTTCAGAGGAGTCGAAAGCCTGGGGGAGCGACCCGTCCAAGGCGGTAAAAATCATCGAGGACGAAAAGCGATTCGTCCAGGAGCGTATGCGGCAATGGATCCCTCGATTCTGCGGTGAGGCCAAGAAGCTGGCCAAGACGGAGTTCTACAGAAGCGTTGCCGACGTGATCAGGTCGATACTCGACTGGGATGCACAGCTGATTGAGAGCATTGATGAGACTGCGAACAGTGTTGTCCAGAGAGGCGCATCGGTCTGAGAGTGGGTTTGCAGCTGGTGGGGGTGGGTCCGGCTCTCGAGAAGGCCATCGCACTGCATGTGGCCGAAAAGTGGGACCCGGGAGAAGTCGCGGTCTTCCAGGAAACCACCGGAGACACGGAGCTCGATGGGCTTCTCGTGGTGGGAGAAGCGGGCCGAGCACCGGCGGAAGGGGTCCTCGTAACCGACTCCCTGAGGCTGGACCCTGCTACCGCACAGGTCCCCGAAGTCCTGTTCCAGGTCGACGCGAAGCTCGGAAGGCTGACGAAGTCTTACCTGGCAAAGCAGGCTACTCGCCCCTACATGACTCGGGAAGGGGCGTTCTCCCGACGGGAACTCCTCCTGGGCGTCACGAAGGGTTTCCAGAGGCCTTCGACGCTCCCCTATGTGTTCGGCGACTCGTGCGAAGCAAGGCATGGGTGCAGGAGTTGCGTGGACGTCTGCCCTGCCAATGCACTTCAGGTCTCCGAAGGCGTCGTCAGGGTCAGCGATACCAGCTGCACCGCCTGTGGGATCTGCGCCGGCATTTGCCCCGTCGGGGCGATTCAGATGCCGGAGCTGTCGGACGCGTCTATGTTCGGGCTCCTGGACGCCGTTGACGCCTCGGACGCACCGAAGAAGACACTCGTCATCACGTGCGACGATCGGGCTGTTGAGCGCCAGCCCTGGATGGTCGTTGAGAAGCTCGCCAGCGTCGGGATGGTAGGCCCCCGATTCCTCGCTGCTGCAGCCGCATCCTCGCTGGGAGGGGTGGCGGTGGTCTGCCCTGACGGGAAGTGCGCTGGAGAAGAAAGGGTGAGGCTTGCCGTGGATGCCCTCAAGGGCTCGTTGCCAGCGGACTCTAGCGGACCCTTCGTCGACTTCGTGGGCAAAGCAGGTGGCACAGGCAGGCTGGCGAGCCTGCACGAGGCATCGAAACCGCGCAGTCCCCGACCACCGAGGACCGGAGACAAGTGGAAGGACTACGTAGCCGACCTCACTTCGGTACTGCCGGCAGGAGCTTTCGCCTCGGGCCTCGGCTTGACGGAGATGGGCGTATCCGAATCGTGTACGCTCTGCAGTGCGTGCACCAAGGCCTGCCCCCATGGGTCACTGAGGATGGACGATCGACATCTCTTCTTCGACGCCTCGACCTGCACGGGCTGCCGTGCCTGCGTCTCGGCCTGCCCCGAACACGCCATAGCGCTTTCGGGCGCGTCCGGCAAAATCTCCCAATTGATGCAAAGCGAACAGGTGTATGAAGACGAGCTCGTAGTCTGCGTCAGATGCGGGAAACCGATAGGCAGCGCGAAGTTCGTGAACAAGGTGTCCTCGGTGCTTGGCCCGGACGCGAAGCTGGTGAAGTACTGCCCCTCCTGCAAGAAAGAGGTCCTCATGGAGTCGATCTTCGGGGGGAGCAGGCGCGGATAGCCGGGGAAGGCTTTCGGCGATCATTCTCGCGGGCGGACAGAACAGACGGATGGGTCGCGAGAAGGCCTTCCTGTCCTACGACGGGCAGCCCTTCGTCTCAGCAATCGCAGGACAGCTGTCCATGGTGTCAGATGACGTCGTGGTAGCCGTCGGGGACAAGGAGCCGTCTGATTTCGGACCGCTCTTCGGAGAAGGGGTGAGGGTCTGCAAGGACGACAGGTACCTGTCGAACCCCCTCGGCGGAATCCTCACTGGGCTCGGGCTGGCGAGACACCCACAGTCTGCAATAGTAGGGTGCGACACCCCGCTGTTAAGGGCAGAGGTCATCGAGTGCCTCTACGAGGAGATGGGGGACCACGTCGCTGCCGTTCCGGTCTGGGAAGAGGACGAGATAATGACCATGGAGCCCCTCTGTGGAGTGTACAGCGTCATCGAGGCAAGAAAGGCAGCCACGAAAGCCCTTGAGAGCGACGCATCGCTCAAACGGATGGTCATGCTCTTGGGAGACGTACAGTTTGTCGATGTTTCAAGGCTGAGACTTGTCGACCCGTCGCTTGATTCGCTCGTCGACATCAACACCCCCGAGGAATACGCAAGGCTCGAGGACCGGATGCGGGGCCAAATCCCCGCCCAAGGCCAAGGAGGACAGTGAAAGGGTCTGGCCCAAGAGCACTACAGTCGAGGAATAACCGACATCGGCAACTATCTCAAGCTCGTGCCATATGACGAAGTCAGAACCAGAATCGAACGAGCCCTTTCGGGGGTCCAGCTAGCCACGGAGAGGGTGCCTGTCGACGACGCGCTGGCCAGGGTCAGTGCGGAATGGGTCACCTCTCGCTGCGACATCCCAGCCGTTCCTTCGAGCATGATGGATGGTTACGCGATTAGATCCGACGGCACAGTCGAAGCCGACGATTCACGCCCCGCTTCTTTCAGGGTCAGAGGCGCCCTGTCACCATCCTCCGACCGGCCGACTGCATTGTTGAGCGAGTTCGATGCATACTACGTGGCCACGGGGGCACCCGTCCCGCCAGGCGCCGATGCGGTGGTGAAGGTCGAGGAGTGCAGGCGCTCCGGGAGCAGCGTAGCCGTTTCCTTCCACATTCCGAGGTGGAAGAACGTGGTGCTACAGGGGGAAGACGTGCATGCGGGAGATATCGTCGTCGAGCGCGGACACATTCTAAACGCTGCGGACGTTGCGCTGCTCATCGCAGCGGGGAGAGTTGACGTTGAGGTGTTCAAGCGTCCCAGGCTGGGAATCCTGTCGACAGGAGACGAGTTGACCCGCCTCGGCAGCGGAGAACAGGACAAGCGGGTCAACAACTACTCGAACCTGATTGCTGGATATCTGTCCGAGGCAGGAGCAGTCCCAGTCCCTCTCGGAGTTGCGAAGGACGACCGTGCGCGTATCACCGAATTGGTTGGGGGACAACTTGCACAGCTGGACGCCCTCGTCACCATTGGCGGCAGCTCCGTCGGGGTCAAGGACTTCACGCCACGTGCGCTCGGGGGTCTGGGCGAGTCAAGCGAACTCCTTCACGGCATCAAGTTGGTGCCTGTGAAACCGACCGGCGTGTTCATGGTCGGAAAGAAGCCAGTCATACTCCTGCCGGGGCATGGCGTCTCAGCGGCACTATCCTTCTTCCTCGTGGTCCGACCTATCGTCAGCATCCTCTCCGGCTTGAAATTCAACTCGAGAATCCCTGCCGTGAGGGCGCGAGTTTCTGACAGGCTCTCGAACCCACGTCCTCTTGGTATGCTCGTTCTTGTGAGGCTGACTGCCCAGGGGGAGCAGTACCGGGCCGAGCCGCTGCCCTGGGGTTCGAACCTCATCTCGAGCCTTGCACGTGCCAATGGGTATGTCCAGGTAGGGCCGAACACGTCTCTGGAAAAGAGCCAGGAGGTGAATGTCTCCCTCCTGGGCGCCAATGAGCTGCTCCGAATCAAGGAGGAAGAGCGCCCGTGAAGGTCATCATCTTTCTGGGTTACAGCAACAGCGGAAAGACTACAGCCCTGACCCGGGTCGCCGGCCAGCTCGTGAAGGCAGGAAAGAGGGTGGGGACGTTGAAACACATTCACGATGAAGACTTCACAATAGACCAAGAGGGGAAAGACACCTGGAGGCACGCGTCGGCGGGGGCCACCACGGTCATGGCGCTCGCTCCCAAGGAACTCGCCATCATCGAGAAGGGGGATACGAGCAAACTGACGATAGACGGACTCTTCCGTGTCTTCAGTTCCAGAGGCGTCGACTATCTTCTCATAGAAGGCCTTTACCGGAGGCTTTCTCGGAGAAAAGGGGTGACCAGGATTCTCTGCGCAAGGACTCTGAAGGATACCAGAGAACTCCTGTGGATACATCCGCGGCCCCTGTGCATCTTGAACCGAGGACTGACGGGGGACTCCTCTATGGAGGGGATACCCGTACTCACTCTCCCCAAAGACACGAGACGGCTCATGCACCTCATAGGCGAAGAGTAATGAGGGTGGCCCCCGGGCTGCCCTCGGCAATAGAAGGAGACCGCATGTCAAGATGAGCGAAGTCTCGGAGAGTCAGAACAAGGCACTGTCAGACTCGCGCGGAAGGGTGGCGAAGAAGCTCAGGATACAGGTCACGGACAGATGCAACTACCGTTGCGACTTCTGCATGCCCCCCAACCCCATCTGGCTGGAAAGGAAGGAGATTCTCTCTTTCGAGGAGATCACGAGGGTCTCAGGAATCCTGGCGAAGATGGGCGTGGAGAAGATCCGGCTGAGCGGCGGGGAGCCGCTCGTCAGGAGGGACGTGGACAGACTCGTAGCTTCTCTGGTCGCGGTCCCAGGAATAAGGAACGTCAGCCTCACCACCAACGGCTCCATGCTGAAGAAGATGGCCGCGAAGCTCAAGGAAAGCGGTCTCTCCGGGGTCACACTCAGTCTGCACAGCCTGAAGCCAGACCGTTACGAGTCCATCACGGGAGCCAAGAACATGCTCGGAAGGGTGTTGGATGGCATGGACGAGGCAATGAGGGTCGGGATACCTCTGAAGATCAACTGCGTGATCAGACGGGGGAACAACGACGACGAGGTACCTGACTTCGTCCGGCTTGCCCGGAGACTGGGGGTTTCTGTCAGGTTCATCGAATACATGCCCTTCGACGGGAAGAGGTTCTGGGACGAGGGCAGGGTAGTGAGCGGAGCCGAGATAATCGCCAAGGCGGCCGCCGTGAGCAGGCTCGTCGCGCTCCCCAGAGACCACGGGTCCACGGCCACGGCCTACAGGTTCGAAGACGGCGCTGCAGGGGAGATCTGCACGATCACCTCCATGACCAAGCCATTCTGCTCCGACTGCGAGCGCATCAGACTGACCGCAAAGGGGAAGATAGTGCCTTGCCTTTTCAGCAAGGACGAGTACGACGTGAGGTCCCTCCTTCGAGGAGGGGCAGGGGACGAGGAGATCGCGAGCTTCGTCCGCAACTGCTATGGGCTGAAGTTTGAAGGCGTCGAGTCTCTGATCAGGCAGAACGCGACCTTCGGCAGAGTGCGGCCGATGCACACCATAGGAGGCTGAGCGTTGAGCCCAGTCAGGGTGAAGATGCTGTACTTCGGGATGGCAGGGGACATCACGGGAAGAAGGGAAGAACGAATCGTGCTGACCAAGGGCTCGGTCGGGGACCTGCTCGACGAACTGGAGAGCAAGTACTCCGGACTCGGGGATCTCCGCAGGTTCAGCAGAGTCGCTGTCGACGAAGTATTGGTCGACGACAAATTCAGACTCCGCGGGGGAGAGACGGTCGCACTGCTCCCGCCCGTTGCGGGGGGATAGGGGACGCAGAAGAGGCCAAAGAGGACTCCGGCGGGGTTCGTCACCAGATCCAAGATTTCTGCCAGCGAGGTGCTGGAATCGGTGAAAGACCAGGCCGCAGGCGCCACTGTGCTCTTTCTTGGCACCGTGAGGAACCTGGGGGCCGCAGGCGAGGTCAAAGGAATGACTTGCGAGGCCTATGGAAGCATGGCGGAGAGGAAACTTGATGAGATGAGAGAAGAGATGCTCGAAAGATGGCCGCTAAAGAAAGCCAGAGTGGTGCACAGGGTCGGGAAGATGGGGCTCGAGGACGTCAGCGTCGCAGTCGCAGTCTCTTCCGCGCACAGAGGAGACGCCTTCGAGGCGTGCAGGTTCGGGACTGAAAAGATCAAGAAAGAAGTCCCCATATGGCAGAAGGAGACTCTTGCGACAGGGAGGGAGGTCTGGGTTGAAGGAGTGGAGATTGTCAGCGCGGCGGACATCAAGGCGTAAGGGCCCTCCGAACCGACTGCGCTTCGTCGTGGTGACGGTCAGCACCAGCAAGCACGGAAAGAAGTCACGGGGCGAGGAGATCGACGACGAGTCTGGAGATGTGGCAGAAGCGGTGGTGAAGCGGAGCGGGCACGGTGTTGCAGAACGGTTTCTTGTCTCCGACGATCCTTCGATGCTGAAGCCTCGCGTGGAGGAGTTCCTTACGAGCCCAAATCATGTGATACTCTTCGTAGGCGGAACCGGCGTCTCACAGGATGACGTCACGATCGAGACGATCAGGCCGTACGTCCAGAAGGAACTCGAAGGTTTCGGAGAGCTCTTCCGCATGCTGAGCTACGAGAAGATCGGAGCACCGGCCATCCTCACGCGGGCCATGGCCGGGGTCGCAGAGAAGAGGCTGGTCGTCTGTCTTCCAGGTTCTCCAGACGGGGTGAAGACTGCACTGGGACTCTTCCTCCCCCAGTTCCCCGACATAATCGTCGGCGCAAGGTCCTGACTCACCTAGGGAGTGCAGGTCGGGTTGAAGCCTGAGTCGGCGCCGCAATAGGTCCAAGCGTACACCGAACCCGGGGCCGCGAGGATTCCATCGGCCCCTACCTGGGCCACCTGCCAAGACGTGGTCGTGCTGTAGGTCCATAGGAACCAGTACCTGCTCGCAGAGTTGGAGATCCCCCCGATGCCTGTGACGAAGTGCTCACCGTACGCAGGATACCATGCCCCAGCGACCTGGCCTTTCATGAGTACGACCGTTTCGACGTATAGGTTCCATCCTGCATTGATGGCCGTCCCATTGTACCAGCTGCGGGTTCCGTTCCCAAAGTCGAAATAGACACTGTTGCGGAGAAGAGACTTGGCTGGGCTCATGCTCTGATAGACCGCCCAGAGGTCGCCAAGCTGGGCGCTTGCCTGCTTGTAGGCGGGCAGACTCGTGTTCATGACCGCAATCGAATTGGATAGGAGGTAGATGGACTGGTTGTACCTCGCCAGAAGGACGTTGAAGCCCGAAGCTAGGTTCGAGTAGTTGGCGTTCGCGTCATTCAGTTCAGACGTCAGCTGCGCATTATTGTGGTTGGCGTTGGAGTCCTGGACATAGTAATACCCGGCGAAGGTGGCGGAGATCAGTATCAGCGCGGTAGCTCCAACCACGACCCCGTAGAGAGTGCTTTTGCTGGTCACCTTTCTTCCTCCGCAAGGATAGGCTTCATCGGGAGCCTCTGTCCTGCGAGTCTCGGGGCCGTGAATATGGCCGCCGGGACGAATAGGAGGCCGAGAGCGAAGTCGCTTATCTCGTGCATAAGCATGAACGGGATTCCCATCAGCATCGTTGTCATGACCTTGAGCACGGTCACGGCCGGCCAAGACCAGATCAGCGCCGAGGCGAGGTTGGTCTCCGCATCCCAAAGGAAGGCGCAGATCGCAAGGAGCCCCCCGAACACCGCGCCCTTCCCTGGGCTCAAGGCTGGCCCGGACGACCATATTCTGGCAGCCGTACTGCCTGCGACCGCATAGACCACTTCCCCGATTATCAAGAATGGCGCGATGAACCCGGGCGCTCCCCATGGACTGGCGTAGGCCCAGATTAGCTCCGAAAGTATCCCGACGGACCCCCCGACCCGGAATCCGAAGAGATACGCCGACAGGAAGACCAAGGCGTCCACCAGCTTGACGTTGGGAATTTCGGCCAGTGCGAAGTCGGAGCCGATGGCCAGGGCGGTGAAGATGGCGATTATCGCCAGCGATTGGGAGGTTCGCACCTTGGATGGATAATCCATCCAGCTAATAAACCTGTGCAACCTTGCAGGAGAATGAGAGGTACATCTAGGCCACTGCCCGGCCGCATCTCGGACAGTAGGGGTTGCCTGCCTCTAGCTCAGCGCCGCAGAACTTGCACCTGGGCTTCGAAGGAGCGAATGCGGCGCCCCTCCTCTTCGCCCTGTCCCTTTCGATTCTCCGCCCGAGGATGATCGAGAGCTCCAGCATGCCGACGATGGGGAAGAACATGCCGAAGTGCCCCACCACAGGCTCGTTGACCAAGAACGCGATGATGACGTAGAGGATGAGGTAGACAATGAGCCTGTTCTTCGCCAGGGCGTCGGTGGAGATGACTTCGAGGTCGACCAGAAGGAGGAAGATCGCGGGGGTGGTGAACGCCAGGGCGGTCGCGCCTACCCCGATGAAGACCATGCCGTAGTAGTCAGACGCATTCACGATTGTGCTTGCCCCTACGATACCACCGAAGTAGGTCATGAACCGGATCATTGCCGGCAAGAGAATGAAGTACCCGATGAACGCCCCCAGGGTGAAGAGGCCCAGGAAGCCGACCATGAACTTGGTGAGTTTCGATTTCTCGTTTGGTTTGAGGGCGGGCTCGGCGAACTTGTAGATCTCATATCCTATCACCGGGCTCGAAGTGAGAAGCGACATGACCGCTCCTGATATGAAGTAGATTTCGAGCGGATCGGTCATCCCGCCCATGATAAGAGTCAGACGATCGGCGGCGAGACTCTTCGCGTTGTCCAGGACCAAGGAAATCATTGGATAGTACAGGCCGGTAAAGAGGGCGCTGGGGTCGAAAGCTTTGGCAGGGAAGAGCAGCCAGAAGACAAAGCTGGCGACGAAGGCAATCGCCACCCACTTGAGCCGCTGCTTGAGCTCCCCAAGGTGCTCCCGGAGACCCATCCGCCCTCTCGGGCTCATAGCATCCTGAGCCATCTTCCCCAGTCGCTCCCCGGTTCCGCCCAGGGCGGCGCCGCCGTGAGGCACGGCGTTCGCTGATGAAGCCTCGGCGCCATTTTTCCGGGGAAGTGCCTCCTTGTCTCCCAACAGGGGCACCTCGCTGATTACTTCGTCTGGGTGGATTGGGTCTTGGCAGCCCGAGAGACCATCTCAGCGGTGATCTCTTCCCTGGTCTTTCCTTCGGTGACTATGCCCATCTTCCTTGCGGTCTGGATGAGCAGATCGTCAGCGCTCGTCTGCGCAGCCGGTGCTGGCGATTGGGTCGCTGCCTGGAGCAGTGCCTGCGTCGGATTGCCGAACTGCTTCTTTGCATCGTCGAACTCCTTCTTGGCGAGTCCGAGCGACTTCGCGAGTTCGGGAATCTTGGCAGGCCCCCACATGAAGATGACAACGACGATTACCCCGATTACTATCCATTCGATTGGGTCCAGTGCCATATTTCGTCGACAATTGCGGCTGACCATTTAAGAGGGAATGACGATTCTCACACGTGGTAACCATGCGTTGACGAGCCCGGCCCCAGAGTCCTCGAGGCAGGCAGAAGTCGACAAGGATTTTCGGCAGGAGGCTCATGCGCAGACCGGGCATTCGGCCCGGAGGCAAAGAAATTCCATCAGGCGCACTTGCAGAATCCAAGAAGACCCAGTTTGGTCTCAAACATGAGAATCGCAAATGAGAATCGCTACCCCGCCTTAAATAACGATGCATGCAAATGCACAAGCAAATGGCCAGGGTCAACCTGTCAATAGACAGAGAGGTCTTCGACGACTTCGCCAACCAAGTCGTCAAGAGGAACATGACGCTCTACGCCTTCGCCAACGAGTGCCTCTCGGCGATGTCCAAGATATCCGCAGAGGGCGGAGACCCTGCCGGATTGTACGACGTTTGGAAGGTTCTCTCTATTCTGAAGGAAGCCGAAGTGGTGACTCTGCCGTCAGGGTTCGTCGAGATTCTGATCCAGGAGCTCTACCAGAGCAACAGGGCGAGTCTTCTGAAGCATTTCCGCGAGCTCGGCGAACAGATCGTGGGGCTGCTGACAGTGTTCGCCGACGATGTCCCTACGCTCGCGAAGCTTGCGAAGGACTTTACCTTCATAGTCCCAATAAAGCACTTCAGCGTGACCAATGGGAATAACCACAATGGGAACTTGAGGGTGGACGTCGTGGGAGCAGGCAAGAGCATAGAGTCCACGGAATGCTCGAGCGAGTTCCTGAAGGCGGTAATCGAGGGGTATGGATATTCCGTTGTCGAAGAGGACCTTCATCCAGGGACGATAAGACTCTGGTGCCAGGCACGGAACCACGCAAACAAGGAAGCATTAGTGACGGCCCAGTCCTGGTAGACGACGAAAACGGGGCACCGCTCCCTACGGGCCTCACCAGGGGCACCCGACCAAGCTCTCGAAGAGTCTGTTTCCCGCGGTGAGGATTGCGCCCTGTCTGAAGGTGTGCACCGTGGGAGGAAAGGAATGCACGACGAATCGGATGAGAGCAAGCCGAGTCGGCGGCAGGATCCGGTCCGCCCCTCCGAAGGGTGAGGGCCCTCGTTTATAGCGCCCGGGTTGACCTAACCTGTGCGGGTGTAAGCAGAAGTGACAGCTTGGTTGGAGGACGGCCAATGACCGCTGCGAAGATTGATGCGAACAGGCCTGTTTGGTACAGGAGGTATCGGGGGGCAGCCTATCTGTACACCCTTGCCGCGCTCGTCTGGACCGTGGTCATAGTCATCCCCACAGACCCCTTTCGTTACCTTCCTTCCATAATCGTCGGCAGTGAAGCGGGCACGTGGTTCATCCTGGCGTACCTCCTGTTCCTCCTGGTGGGCATCGGAGGGTTCGGGGCGCTTTCGGCCTTCCTGACCACGGTAGAGCTCCACGAAAACCGCATCATCAACCCCAGGACCATGTGGCCCGCGTTAATCCTGCTCTCCGTCGGGGTCGTCGGGAGTTGCCTCCTCCTGGCCGTGGCAGGGGCGGTAGGAGGGTACGATTCCATCTTCGAGGGAGCATCCACGACGTTCATCAACTCGCTCTTGTCGCCGTACATCTATCCCATCACGGCGATGGTGCTACTCACAGTTATCGGTGCCGCCCTAGCGGTCCTTTCGATGGTTCGCGCTAGGTGGCCCCAGTCGTGAAAAGCGGCGAAACACCCCACCGGCTCCAGGTCGTTTGGGCGCTTGCTCTGATCCTGCTCGCAGGTGCCGAAGCACCTGCCGTCCCTACGAAGGCGCCGGGCCAGACTGGCGCCGCCGGGCACGCCTATCCCTCCACGAGCTGGGCGGTCGGGCTGGTCGTCCCCGAAGGCGCTTCTCTGCAGGGGGGTGGGAAGCTAAGATGGGAAGCGGTAAGCATCCTCACCGCAGCAGTGACCCTTCCAGAGATCTCCCTTCCGGACGAGATAGTCTACGCAGTGCTCTCCGTCATGACATCCAACGGGAGCGTCCTGCAGGCTGCCGCGGGAATCCGCCCCAACGACAGCAGCTGGTCCGCATACGCGTGGCTGATCCCTTCTACCGTTTCCGTCCCGCTGGTCTATCAGTGGATACTCAACGCGTCCGGACCCACCATGGCGCCGGGAGCGAACATCTCGATATCGATATACCAGACGCTGGGCACATGGAATCTCAGAGTTTCCGATGAGCAGACAGGCGCGGCTGTGACACAGCGGTTCCCTTCAGGAATCGGGTCGTCTTTGAGGCCGGGGGATCAGGAGGTCTTTGCCCTGGAATCGTACTCGAGGTCGGGGGCGACCTTCCAGAACATGGGCAACCTCACTCTGACGGGAATCTTCCTGGACGGCTCCAAGGCTACAGGAGGAGTATACGCATACAGTGACTGGGATCCAGCCCACAATCCTCTGTTCGCGGTGGGTAGCTCGGGAGCAAGCCCGCCTTCGTTCATCTCCTTTGGCCAGGCGAAAGACGGTTCGTTCGTCTGGGGGTATGCGATGGTCTGGACAAACCCCACGAACCTTCCCTTGACGGTAGCCATTGTCGCAGCCATGGTGTTGGCGGCGATCTGCACGGTGGGGGTCGCCCTCTGGAGGTCACGCAAGGCAACGCACCCTCCCGAAATCGCCCTAATCAGTGAGGGACAGTCCCATCTTTGAGAATCGTCTCATGGCGTTAAATTTCGAAACCCAATCAGTTAGGAGACGATGAAGCGTATTATGGCTGGACGGGCATCCGGATAGGCGGCTTGCGGTGCCCAGAGTCCAGGAATTCCTCCGGTCTTTCGGGCCGGCCTGGGTGGTGATGATTGCGGACGTCGACGCCCCCAGCATTCTCACGGCAGCGACGGCGGGGGCGGCGTACGGATACGGCCTCGCGTGGTTCTTCCTCATCCTTGTCGTTCCGCTCTTCGTCATACAGGAGGTGAGCGGGCGGATCGGGATCGCCACTGGGAAGGGCCTGGGAGAGGTCATCAGGACGACCTATTCGCGGAGGACAGCAGTCCTGGCAAGCGCCCCGATGGCTTTGGTGGACATCGTAAGCTACGTTGCCGAGTACACCGGGATCGCCATCGGTGGCGAGCTTGTGGGTGTCCCACCCGTAGTGTCGATGCCGCTGGCCTATTTCGCGCACATCCTGATAATCCGCAAGAGAAGTTACGTTTCAATAGAGAAGATGCTACTGGCGATCTCCACAGTCCTGATCCTTTCTTATGCAGGTTCGCTCGTCGCTCGGGGGCTCACCTCCTCTTCCCTCGCCTACTTCAGCTCGGATCCGTCATACCTATTCCTGCTTGCAGCAAGCGCAGGCGCAGTCGTCATGCCATTCATGTTGTTCTATCAGGCATCGGCCACCGCAGAGAAGGGGAGAGTGCGGCTGTGGGCCATGAGGACCGAGACGCTCATCGGTGCCGTAGCCAGCGAGGTAGGAATGGTGGTCATCATGATGGCGACGGCGGGCCTCGGCACCTCGGCAGGATTCGCTTCCGCTGCGGTGCTATCGCAAGCCCTCTCGACGGTAGCGAATTCCTTCGCGCCCTACCTCTTCGCGGTGGGGCTTGTGGCCGCGGCCTTCCTCGCCCTGGTCGTCATCTCCATGGGGAGCTCCTGGGCGGTGGTCGAGGCCATGGGATGGAAGAAGAGCAGCTTCTTCTGGGTCTACGTCCTGGAGTCGCTCCCTGCTGTGGCCGTCCCAATCATATCTCCCGACCCGCTTTCGCTGGTCCTTGGCCTTATGGTGGCTTTCGTCTTCGTCCTCGCGGGCCCGGGGCTCCTCATGGGCAGAGTCGCGTCAGATTCCCGGGTGATGGGCGACCTTGCGAGCAGGGGAGCCCTGAAGGCCGCCTACTGGGTCAGCCTTGCGGCCACCCTGAGCTTCGGAGTCGTGGCTGTGCTCGCGCGCCTCTAGGGGGCAGCTCCGGGAGGCATGTCTTTTCCGAAAACGTAGTTCTTGGTCGCCAGCGAGATCACGACCACGGCCACCATGCACGCGATTCCGAAGTAGAAGACGTAGTCGAAGGCCGTCGCCGTCGGGAAGGAGAACCGTCCCACCGGCGTTGTGACTGTCAGTGCGTAGCTGCTCATGATCGTGGTGGCGACCACCGGCCCGATGGCCCCACCTATGTTCCTCAGCATCGTATTCAGGCCAAGGCCGGTGGCGACGGTCTCATCGGGGAGGGAGACGCTGACCATGTTCACGATCGGGATTATGATGCCTACGGCCCCTATCAGCGACACGGCCGTGTCTAGCATGACATCGGTCGCCGTAGCCCTGTTGAACACGAAGAGCGAGAACCCTGCGATGGCGACCAGCCCCCCCAGGATCATCGCCGGTCTGGGGCCATACTTCGAGACGATCTTCCCCAGCCCTGGCCCGCCCACCAGCATCACCACCGTGGCTGGAGCGATCGTCAGCCCGGCCGAAATCACGTCGAGGCCGAGGCCGGTGGGGGCCGGAGGTACCTTGTCCTCAGTGTAGTAGATCACCGCGAAGAAGAGCATGAACATCCCCCATCCGGAGAGGATCCCTGTCATGTTCGCTACCAGCACGTTCCGGATCCTGAGGAGGTGGAGCGGTATGAGAGGGTTGGACTTCCTGCTCTCCGCGATGAAGAAGGCGATGGTCAGGGCGGCTCCGACCCCCAGGGCTCCAAGGTTGTATGGGTTGGTCCAGCCGTCGTAGGGACCTTCCGTGAGGTAGAGCAGCAGGAGGGACACCCCAGCCATGAGCAGGATTACGGTTTCGTAATCGACCTTCAGCCTGCTCCCCGGGTGCCCCGAGGGAAGGAACTTGGCTACGACGGCGAAAAGGACCACGCTCAGCAGGAATGCGGTGTGGAAGGCCCACTGCCATCCCAGGTCCTGCACGACGTAGGAACCGATGATGAGCCCGAGCGCTGCCCCTATGGCGAAGGTCGCGCTTACGATCCCCTGGGCCGTGGCGATCCTCTGCTTGGGGAAGGTCTCTGCGATTATGGCCAGTGCCAGGGGGACAATCGCGAACCCTATGCCCTGGACCGCCCTGGCGATGATGAGGAAGTAGATCGAGTTCGAGAATCCCGCCACCCCGACGCCGGCTGTGTAGAACACCAGAGCGGCGAGGAACATCCGCTTCTTGCCGTAGCTGTCCCCCAGCTTCCCGAAGAGAGGGGAGACCGCGCTCCCGACTATGAGGAAGGCCGACGTTACCCAAGAGACGAGGCTCTCGGTCGTGGAGAAGTCCTTCTGTATCACAGGGATTCCAGGGATGATCATAGTCTCGACATAGTTCAGCAGGAGGGCGACCCCGACCATGGCCATCAGTGCCCTGAGCTGGTGGCTGGTCGTCGCGTTCGAAGCCGGAAGAGGCATGGTCGCGGCTGGGCTGTTTTGCAAACTTTCGCCGCCCCCTTCCGCTTTGCTATAAAAGAGTCTGCGAGCATGTGGAGACCAGGGCCCTCAGCGGGGGCCCTGTGAAGCAGACTTCTGCTTAACCACGGCAGTGCTCGTGAGGATAAATAGCGCCGCTCGGTGCATCGAACGATGCGAAGGTCTCAGGTCGCCGGGGCGCTGATGATCCTGGTCGGGGTCGCCGTCCTTGTCCTGCTGGCGAGCTTCATTGCGAGCGTGATCGTCACTCTCTTGGAACTCCTGGCGGTAATCGTCGGCTTGGCGCTGGTCCTCGGAGGGATAGCCATGCTTCTTTTCGGCAGGAGGATGTGGAGACGCGGCCCCTGGCGGTGGGGCGGGCCCCCGGCGAGCACATAGAGGATAGAATCCCGACTGTGTAAATACAGAAAGGCGAAGGGGGGAGTTTCGTTGTCCGCCATCGAGGTCACGGCGCTCGAGAAGAACTACGGCCAGCTTCGGGCCGTCGACGGGATATCGTTCTCGGTCAGGAAGGGGGAGGTCTTCAGCCTCCTCGGCCCCAACGGAGCCGGGAAGACCACCACCATCGAGATCCTTGAAGGGCTGAGGCAGCAGGACGGGGGGACTGCAAAGGTCCTCGACCTCGACCCCTGGCACAGCGGGTACGACCTCCACAAGAAGATAGGGGTCATCCCCCAGGGGTTCAAGTTCCTAGACTATCCCACCCCCAGGGAGGCAATAGCGTACTACGGGGCACTCTTCGGAAGAAAGGTGGACCCCGACGAGATGCTTCGCCGAGTGATACTTGAAGACGCAGCCAACATCTGGTTCCAGAACCTGTCTGGGGGGCAGAAGCAGAAGCTGGGGATGGCGCTTTCTCTGGTCAACGACCCTGAGGTGGTGTTCCTCGATGAACCGACGACCGGGCTCGACCCTCAGGCGAGGAGGGCCGTATGGGAGGTGATCAGGAAGCTGAAGAGTGAGGGGAGGACGGTGATGCTGACGACCCATTATCTGGAGGAGGCAGAAGAGCTCGCGGACCGGGTCGCGATCATGAAGCACGGGAAGATCGTGGCGATGGGGACGACCGACGACATCGAGACGAGGTATGGGTCGGGGCAGAGGATGGTCGTCAGGGCCGGGGACGACCTCCTCAGATATCTCAGAGAGAACACGAAGCTGCAGGCTGAGGGGGACGCAGGGTCGGTTACGATACGCCTGAGAGACAAGAACGACGCAATGGTCGCCCTCGGAGCGATTGAGGAGTCGGGAGCTCACTGGGGGGACCTCACCGTAAAGAGAGACAGCCTCGAGGACGTATTCCTCAAGCTCGTCGGGGAAGAGGAGGGGACAGACTAGATGGCGTTCAGCGTCAGAAGGATGCTCGCGGAGCTGAAGGTGCACGCCAGGAGCAACGTGAGGAGCCGCGAGGGGTTCTTCTTCACCTTGGTCTTCCCAATAATCCTGATACTCCTCTTCGGAGCCATCTTCGCAGGAGGCGGGATCAGCCAGACGACCGTGTATGTTCAGAACCTCGACTCCGGTCCGATTTCGTCAGCGTTCATCAATGCTCTGAACAGCACGTCGAACAACTGCAGCCCCTCGGCGACGTCGGGCCTCTGCCTGAGGCCTGTTCCCACGGCCCAGAACTTCTCCCAGTATCTCTCGTCAAAGTCGGCGTCAGACGGGGTCGTCATACCCCAGGGATTCAGCGCCTCCTATGAAGCGAGCCGGCAAGTGAACGTGACTCTCTACGGCAACCCTGCGTCGACCACGAGCGCCATAGTCTCCGGGATAACTCAGGAGGTCGTGAACGCGTTCAACCTCCGCGGTAGCACGGGCGTCATAGGGGTCTCCTCACGGACAGCGGCGGAATCGAACTTCAAGTACATCGACTTCCTCATCCCCGGGCTGATCGGGTTCTCGGCCCTTACGAGCCCCATGTTCGCCCTCGTCAACATCACCTCCACCTACCGGAGGGACAAGGTGTTCAAGCTCCTCTCGCTTACACCCCTCACGAAGACCGAATGGCTCCTGTCGAAGATAATCTGGTACATCGCTACCACCGTGCTCTCGTTCATCCTGATGACCGCAGTCGGGACCTACGCCTTCGGAGCCCACATCGCCCTCTCGTGGGGAATCGGCGTCTTCCTCCTGCTGGGGCCGTTCTTCTTCGTCTCTCTTGGGATGTTGGTCGGGACCGTCTCCAACACGCCGGAATCGGCCGCGGTGGTCGGCAATCTCGTGACGTTCCCCATGATGTTCCTTTCGGGGACCTTCTTTCCCGTCAACTCCATGCCCGCGTACCTTCAGGAGGTCGCCCACGTCCTTCCCCTGTTCTACATGATTGACGGGCTGAACAACGTGATGATCTATAGGAACTACGGGCCCGCGTTGCTTGACTCCGTCATCCTGGTGGTCATATCGGTCATCACCTTCGCCCTAGCCGTGAAGTTCTTCCGCTGGCGCGAAGACTAGGCTCCCTTGGGCGGGGCGCGGACACGGGTGGCCGGTCTCGCAGAAGCGAGAAGGACCATCGGTTGAAGAAGCACGAGCCAACGGCTCAGGGAGACGAAGGCCGAGATCAGGCGAGCGAGGAGAAGGAGATTCGTGACTGGCTCGGGTGGGCTTCCCTCATCGGGGTCCCGAAGTCAGAAGATCAATCTTCGTGATTATGCCTTCAGGGTGATCTGCAGACCCCACGACTACTGCTGGGAAGAACCGGAACAGGGAGAAGAGCGCCTCCACAGGGGTGTCCCTTGCGACAATCGGAAAGGAAGGGAGGAGGTGGGCCCCGACTCTCTCCCCCAGGACTGCCCGTGGGTCAGGGGACGACGAGACCAGGCTCATGATATGCCCCTCCGAAATCGTCCCGACCATCTTCCTTCCTGAGAGGACCGGAATCTGGGAGAACCCTCTCTTCTTCATCACGTCCACGCATTCGGCCAGGGTCGTTGTTTCATGCACGCCTATGACCGGAGAGGACATGATCGCAGAAGCCCTGTTCCCCCTGTCCGCGCTCCCTGCGACGAGGGCGCGCGAAATCGCCGAAAGGGTGTTGTAGGTCGGGTCGACCGAGCCGGCCTCGATCTTCGCGATGATGGACTGGCTGACCCCGGCGGCCTTCGCAAGACCCCCCTGGGTGTAGCCGAGCTGCGTCCGTATCTTCCTCAGCTGTCTCGGCTCGATGAGGGATGACATTATTCCTCTGTGAATAATTCTTTCAGGAGCCTATTTAACCTATTACTATAGCCCGACGGCCGTGCCTCAGAGCGGGACTGACTGCTGATGGCGGGGCGGCACCTCTTCACTTCCGAGAGCGTTGCGGAGGGGCATCCAGACAAAGTCAGCGACCAGATTTCGGACGCGATTCTTGATGAAGTCCTAAGGCAAGACAGGGCCGCCAGGGTGGACGCCGAGACCCTGATCATGCAGGGCACAGTCATGGTCACCGGCCAGATCACCACTTCGGCGTACGTGAACGTCAGGCAGGTGGTCAGAGACGTCCTGAGGGACATAGGGTTCAACAACGCCAAGGACGGGCTGGACTGGGAGACCTGCGGCGTATTGACTTCGATTGAGGAGCAGTCCCCCGACATCGCCATGGGGGTCAACAGGCCCATTGAGGAGATAGGGGCCGGTGACCAAGGGTTGGTCTTCGGCTACGCGACCAGGGAGACCCCTCAGCTGATGCCACTCCCGATAATGCTGGCCCATGGCGTAGTCAAGAGACTGGCTGATGTCAGAAAGGATGGGACAATCCCCTACCTAAGGCCCGACGGCAAGTCGCAGGTGACTGTAGAGTACGACGACGGGAGACCGCAGAGGGTCGAGGCCGTGGTGGTCGCCGCTCAGCATAACGAAAGCGCGGGAGAGGCACAAGTGAAGAGCGATGTTGTCGAGAAGGTCGTCAAACAGGTCATTCCCGGTGAGCTCATCGACAGCGACACCAAGTTCATCGTCAATGGCACGGGCAGGTTTGTGATCGGTGGCACTCTTGCAGACTCGGGCCTGACCGGAAGAAAGATCATTGTCGACACGTACGGGGGGATGGCTGCCCACGGAGGCGGGTGCTTCGGAGGGAAAGATCCGACCAAGGTTGACCGCTCCGGGAGCTATATGGCCAGGTATATCGCCAAGAACATAGTCGCGGCAGGGCTGGCCGACAAGTGCCAGGTCCAGATAGCCTACGCCATCGGAGTCGCGAAGCCGGTTTCTTTCATGGTCGACACCTTCGGGACGGGGAAGGTCTCCGACGAGCGGATCACCAACGTGGCCGGCGAATTCTTCGACATGAGGCCCGGGATAATCATAAGGGACCTAGACCTGCTCAGGCCCATCTTCAGGAAGACGGCATGTTACGGCCACTTCGGGCGGGAAGACCCCGACTTCACCTGGGAAAGGACGGACAGGGCAGAGGCGCTCAGGAAGAAGGTCGCCTAGGCCGAGCCGCTTGCCTTACCTTCCGTAGGGGTCTTGGACCGGCGGGGACTCCGAGGGCCTGACGTCGACCGACCCCCGTCTCCCCATCCTGTCGATGTCGAGCCGGACGTTCCCTCCCTCGCCTGCCCTCGAGATCGCGAGCAGCAGGTCCTTTGTCCTCCTGACCTGGCTCCCGTTGGCGCCCACCACCACATCACCGTTCCTGATCCCGGCATGTTCTGCGGGGCTGCGGGGCACCACTTCGGCCACCAGGAACCCTGACTCGGACCTCAGCTCGTACCTCCGGGCGAGCTGCGGGGTCACATCGACCCCTGAGATTCCTATCCAGCGCCTGGAGACACGGCCGTTCTCCAGGATCTCTTGGGCGATCTTCCTGACCGTGTTGATGGGGATCGCGAACCCCATCCCCTGGGCGTACTGAATCATCATGGTGGTCATGCCGATGATGCGGCCATCGAGGTCTGCCAGCGGGCCCCCGCTGTTGCCCGGGTTCACTGCCGCGTCGGTCTGGAGGAGCCCTTCGAAGATGAAATCGGTCCCTGGCAGCGGGCGACCCTTCGCGCTCAGCACCCCCAAGGATACCGTCGGGCCTCCCGGGAGGGCGAGTGCGTTCCCGATTGCTAGCACGAACTGACCTACCTTCAGCAGCTCGGAGTCCCCCAGTTCAGCCGCAGGAAGGTCGTCCGCGTCGACCCGGATCACCGCGACGTCGGTGGCCCCGTCTGAGCCGACCACTTCGCCTGTGAAGGTCCTTCCGTCCTTCAGGCTCACGTGGACCTGGCTGGCCCCGTCGATGACGTGGTTGTTCGTGACCACAAGGCCCCTCCTGTCGAGGATTATCCCGGAACCCTGGCCCTCGAGCGGGACGATGCCGAAGAAGCGGCGCTCGAGCCTCATGCTGCTTATGCCGACTATGCTTTCGCTGAGCTTCTCAACGGCTTGCGTGACCTGGTCTTCGAAACCCGAGAGCGCCAAGATCAGTCCCCCAGCCCCCAGCTCCTAATATTGAGCGGGATTATCCTGATCACCGTCACGCCGCCCTCCCCGGTCGCAGGCTCCGCCCTCCCGCGGATCTCGACCCCCCTCACCTTCCAGGGGTCGGTCGAGACGACGTCGTCGACGACGAACGCGACCTTGTTGTTGGCCATCAGGTTCCTGAACTTCAGGCTCTGAGTCAGGTTCCACCCGCCGAAGGCGACGGTGCTCCCGTCGAACTCATAGCCCACGGGGACCACATGGGGCTGTCCTGACAGGGAAGACGTGGCGACCCTGCCGATGAAATTCTCGGCGAGAAATTCGGCTTCGGCCTCGCTGAAGACGTGCGCAGGCCTCTGCGCGCGCTCTTTTTCGATCATAGGCGGAGCGGAAGGAGGACCTTTAAGAATCTGGTAGTATTCGATGCCTTACCAGCCAAATTCTGCTGTACCACTCTACTTCGTGCTGGCTAACGCCGTGGTGCGCGCATCTCGTGAGAGGCGTTCACGGGAACAAGTTAAAGTGGTCGCAGGAGGCAACCAGCCGCCGATGACGAACATGACCAAGTCAGAGCAGCTTGACCAGAAGACGCTCGACTCGTGCGCCATCGTGCACCAGACCTGGAACCAAATCACCCGCACCTGGACTCTCCCCACCATTCACATGCTCGGCCAGACCGAGCCGACACGGTTCAACGAGCTGAAGAGGCACATCCAGGGGATAAGCGCGACGTCTCTCGCCGAGAGGCTGACGCAACTTGAGAAGTTCGGCGTCGTCCAGAGGAGGGTGTACGCCGAAGACAAGCCACGAATCGAGTACTCTCTCACGGTCAAAGGGCACGAGGTCTACAAGATACTATGCGAGCTCGCTACCTGGTCGAAGCGGTGGGAAGGGAAGGAACCCAACAGCAGAGAGTTCTTGGTCCCGAAGTAGCCCCCGGTCAACTGGAAGCTAGGGCCGATCCGGCTCTTCTTGGGAGCGTTGAGAGAGTCGGTAGAGCAGCGAACCTAGGAGGATCGCGACGACGACTGGCGCAAGGACGAGCGCCAGCGAGAGCGAAGAGAGCTGGCCCATGCCCTCGAGGCTCGAGGTGAATGGAACGGAACCAGAGCTCTGCCCGTTGGTTCCCCCGCTGACCGTCTTGCCGACGGAGTCTGTGAGGTTGCCTACCGAGGGCGCAACCGGGGCCGTCGAGGTGGTGCTCACCCCGAAGACAGCCCCCGAATTCGCCGCGGTGGTCGTGGCAGTCCGCGAATTGTAGGATGATGACCCGTTGCCCGGGGTACCGGAGAAAGGTGCGGCCGCGACCCCCGAGACAGCCACTATCGCGAGGGCGAACAGAAGGCCTGCAGCCAACCCAATGCCGAACTGCCTGCCCTCCATGCTATCCGCTCCGTCCCGGCGGGTAGATAGTTCTAGTTCTCAGAACGGCTTCCTCCTCCAGACGCGCCAGGCTTCGTACCAGAAGATCACGGCCCCGCCCGCGGTCCCGATTAGGGCGTAGAGGTCCAGGGACCCCCTGTTGGCAAACACATATGCGCCTGCGATCGTGGTGAAGAACGCGGCATAGAACCCTAGCCTTGGAAGGGTGAGCCCCGCGATGCTGACGAACGAATGAAGTATCCCGGTGTCGACCTTCTTGGTCAGGACATACCTGTCATACTCGTCTTTTTCGACCACCCCCAGCTCGACCAGCTTGTCGAGGTGATGGAACGCCACTGAGGGGCTTGAGAAGTCGAGGGCCTTCTGTATCTCCCTGACCCCCATCGCCCTGCCGTGCCTGAGCAGATAGAGGTAGACGGTAAGTGTCTTCCCCCTGAGGGCATACTCGACGGCCTCCCGCGAAGCTTCAGGCAACCGGCCGTCTACGGTTGAAACGTGAGATAAGGATGCGCGTGGCCTACGGCTGCGATGATGCCGCTTTCATCCGTCTGTTCTTCTTCCAGTAGTAGTAGGTGACGGAGGACCCTGAGACGAGGTAGATGGCCACCATCACGAGCATCATGTAAGACAGGAAGTCTGCCGTGCTTATGGGCACGTTGGACAGAAATGGCCCGAACATGACTGGCTGCCATCCCTGTCACCTCCTGGTTATAGAGCGTTGCGCCCGTCAGGATCGCCTCGACAGCCGTATTAACGGGCGACAGGACTCCCGTTCCATGCAGAAGTTCACGCTCGATCCCAAGGAGGTCATGCGAAGGTACAGGACGATCGCAGTCGTGGGTGCCTCCAAGAACCCCGAGAAGGAGGCCAACACGGTGCCGGCGTACCTTCAGGAGCACGGATACACGGTCATCCCGGTCAACCCGACGGCGGACAGCGTACTCGGGGTGAAGTCGTACTCTTCGCTCTCGGAAATCCCGGAACAGACAGCCAGGACCGTGGACGTGGTCGAAGTCTTCAGGCCATCCGACGAGTTCCCCCAGGTGGCGAGGCAGGTGGTGCAGATGAAGAAGAGGACTGGCAGGCCCCACGTCTTCTGGGGGCAGCTCGGATTGGAGAACGAGGAGGCCAAGAAGATACTCTCTGACGCCAAGGTCGATTACGTGATGGACAGGTGCATGCGAGTAGAGCACAGGTTCATGGCCCAGAAGTGAGACTCAACTCAGAGTGGCGCAAGGCGCACGGGATGCCTGCGAGCCCTACCAGGCTGCAGAGAATCGAATGGCACGCTGAACATTCGGTCGCATGCGGCTGCCGGCCGGTCCCCGCGGACCTCGCCGCCGAAGTGAAGGCACTGAGACGGAAGACCGTTCGGACTAATTAGCCCCCACGTCCGGGCTACGCGATTGGCCACCCCGGCCTATGCTCTCGTGGCATCTCTCATCTGGGCCTTCAGCCCAATCTACTATCGCGGCTTCCTGGCGAAGTTCGACGTCCTGAGCTTCAACCTGCTCAGGACCTCGGCCGCGGCTGCGGTGCTAGGCGTCCCCGCACTCTTCTTCTGGAACCCAGCTGGACTCGGGCTCGCACTCGTCGCCGGAGTGATTACGCTCACCTGCGGGGACAGCCTCTTCCTTCTCTCGATAAGGGAGACAGGGGCTTCGGTGGCCGCGCCTGTCGTGTATGTGTACGTCCTGATGGTCCAGGTAGCAAGCGTAGCGCTGGGGCAGGTGGTCCCGTACTCCAACCTCATCGCGGCGTTCATGGTGCTGGCAGGGATCTTCAGCCTCTCCAGGGGAGGGGACGGCAAGCCCCGGGCGAAAGGGATCGCGTTGGCGACCTCGGCTGCCGTGTTCTGGACCGTCGGCCAGGAGATGCTCCAGGCGGCCACGAACGCAGGTGGCAATTTCGTGGCAGTCACCTTCGCCAGGAACGCGGCCGCGGCAGTAGCCCTCGGGGCGGCGTTCATCGCCACCAGGCGTTACAGGGTCTGGCCGTCGGGGCTCTCCCCGCGGAACTACGGCTTCATCCTGGCGTTCATGCTGAGCGACCTGGTCCTGGGGTCGGCTCTCTTCGTCTACTCCATATCCACCACGGGGGTGGCGCTCACCGTGATTCTGACGAGCCTTTCACCTCTCTTGACTCAGATATTCTCGAAGGCTCTCGGGAAGGAGTCTCCTTCGCCGCTTGACTTTGCGGGCGGAGTCTTGATTGTCGGCGCCCTCGTCATCGCGGTCGCCTTCTGAGGCCAAAGTCTTATCCGCATGCAGTTTGCCCGCGCAAGGGAACCCCCCTAATTGCAGTACAAGTACGTCGTCCTGACCAACACGACCATCGGCGCCTTCATGGCGGTCCTGGACTCCAATATCGTTCTGATAGCGCTCCCGACGATAACGGCGGACCTTCACGCGAGCCCGTTCGACGCGGTGTGGATCATCATGGGGTATGTGCTGGTGACGGCTTCTCTTGTGATGACCTTCGGGCGCCTGTCGGACATCTTCGGAAGAGTGAGGCTCTACAACCTCGGGTTCGCGCTCTTCACCATCGGATCGGGCCTTTGCAGCATCGCGCCCAGCGGGACCGCCCTGGTGCTGTTCAGGCTCGTGCAGGGCTCGGGAGGAGCCCTCATCTTCTCCAACTCTGCCGCGCTTCTGACAGACGTGTTCCCGCCGACGGAAAGAGGGAAGGCGCTCGGCCTTAATCAGGTCGCTGGGACCGTGGGGTCGGTGCTGGGCCTTGCCCTTGGGGGCGTCCTCGCCGGCTCCTTCCTCGGCTGGAGGTCCATCTTCTGGATCAACCTACCGGTAGGGGCCTTCGCCACCATCTGGGCCTACTCCAGACTGAGGGACACATCTGAACGGAGGCCTGATGAGAAACTCGACCCTGTCGGCAACGTCCTGTTTTCAGGGGGACTGACCGTGTTCCTGGTCGGCCTGATGCTAGGCGCCCTCCTTGGGTGGTCCGTCGCCTATCTCGGCGTGATGGCGCTCGGCCTCCTGATGATGGGGGCATTCGTCTACGTGGAGACGAGGGTCGCATTCCCCATGATGGACATATCCCTCTTCAAGATTCGGGCCTTCGCGGCCGGGATAGCGAGCAACCTCCTCGCGTCGGTATCGAGGGGCGGGGTCTCCCTCGTTCTGGTTTTCTACTTCCAAGGGGTCCTCCTGCTGGGCGCCTTCACCGCAGGGATCTGGCTGATCCCGTTTTCGCTAGCCTTCGTCACCCTCGGCCCGCTCAGCGGCTACCTCTCAGACAAGTTCGGGTCGAGGGGGTTCGCCACCGCCGGGCTGCTCATAATCGCCGCGGCTCTCTTCTGGTTTGGCCTCCTCCCCTTCGGAAACACGACCGACTACACGCAGTTGCTCGTGCCCATGGTGCTGGCAGGCGCGGGGGGAGGGATGTTCGTCGCCCCGAACGTCAGGTCGATAATGAACGCCACGCCTGCGCCGAGGAGGGGGATCGCGTCGGGGATGTCCTCGACCCTGGTGAACACGGGGTTCCTCCTGAGCCTGGGGATCGCCTTCGCGGTCATGGCTGCCAGCGTGCCCACCACGGTGCTGCAGGCGATATTCTCAGGGAGCAACGCCGCCATCAGCCCCTTGGAGCTCGACGCCTTCGTCAGCTCCCTTCACAGCCTCTTCCTCCTGCTGGGCTTCATCAGCCTCTTCGCCGCGGTACCTGCCTACATGACCAAGCCCAAGGAGAGCCACGGACCGGTTGGCGCCGGGCCTCTGGAGTGAGCGAGCGCCCCTCCAGGGTGGCCTAGCCTGAGACCGGTTCTGACGGCTCACGCGAGACTCTTGGCGATCGTGGCTTCGTTGTTCTCGGTCTTCAGGAAGACGGGGACGTTCCTCTGCTTGGCGGCCTTGAACGACACGAAGAGCCAATCGCCCGTCCCCAGGTCAGCGGACCGTTCCAGGACCTCGTAGGGGAGGGCGAAGGCGTCGGCAATCACCATCCTGTCGTACATCCTCGGGAGGGTGCTCACGAAGTAGCTGTGCAGCTGTTGGAGGGCGTTCACGTTCAGCCTCGCGACCCTCTGGGTCGCCATCCAGCAGTGGAGCCTGTACTTCCTCCCCTGCCGCAGGAGCTGCTCTACGGCCCTGTTCGACTGCGTTGTGTACTCCCTGTCGGTGTGCTCGTCCGGGATGTACTCCTGTGCTTCATCGAGGAGGAAGAGCACCCTCTGCTTGTTCCCGTACTTCTTCTTCAGGAACAGGAGCCTCCGAATCAGTCGCTCGGTCGCTATTCTTGCCTGCATTGGTTCTGGGAGATAGAGGACGTTGAGCCTAGGCGCCTGGCCCTTGGCGAGCTGCTCCGCGAGTTTCTCAGGGCTTAGCCGGGTCGATAGAGTCGAACCGAAGTCCCCCGATTCGAGCATGTCCAGGATCAGGTCAGTCTCCGACTTGAGCCCCGACTTTTCGTGAACCTTCTGGCTCAGATCTGTGAGCAGCGCAGTGAGCGCCTTCCTGGATGCGGCGTCCAGGTCTGTCAGCTTTGTGCTCGGCCTGTAACCTGCCTTCTCGTAGAATTCCATGGTGAGTTTGGCGAGGGAGATCTTCGCAGCTGTCCCCCCTGCCTTCGCGCTGTCGACCGTGTTCTCAAGGAGCTGCTGTATCCAAGCAAGGTCTATCCCCGCCCCCTCCTGCAAGGAGAGCCTGTCTACCCCCCTTGTCCACACCTTAGATAGCGCCTGCTCGACGGCCTTCCTCCCTGCCGTCTCCTCTAGGCTCTCCGGGACGGCCTGGGAGCTGATGAACTCTTGCTCGTTGTCGAAGGTCTCGGTGGTGATCATCCGCGCCTGGTCTCCAAGGAGGTCAAGCAGGTTGACGGCGTACTCTCCTGCTATGTCTATGACTACGGCCGTGAGGCCGGGGTCCCGCTTGAGGGCCATCCTGAGCAGCATGCTGGCGAGGTTGGACTTGCCGCTGCCGGTGAAGGCGAAGAACCCGGCGTGGTAGCGTATCAGGTTGTCCATGTCCACTGTAAACGGGAGGTTGAATCCAGCCATTGTACCGATCGCCTCGCCTCCATCCACGCACAGGAACCGTTCCACAGCGGGCGTCGACAGCAGCCAGGCCTTGGCTCCCGGTAGAGGCGCATAGGGAGCCCGTGTGAACTCCATCCCACCCCCTCCGATCTTGGCGCAGTAGCTTGTCGGGACGGCAGCTAGGTCGATCCAGGTCTCCTGGGACTTGCCCCAGCTGTCGTTGATCGTATCGAGATACTCCTTCCTAAGCAGGGTAGGCATTGAAGAGTCGACCCCGGAGAGCTGGTAGTGCGTCGGGGTCACCCCGACCACTTCGAACATGACATACCTCTTCTCCCCTCCCACGTCCCGCTCGATGGCGACGAAGCTTGGGAAATACAGCCTGTCGAGCACCTTGTAGCTGAACCTGGCTTCTATGATTGCAAGAGGGTTGGAGACCGTCAACTCCCGTCCGTCGCTCTTGGAGGTCCGCGTCGTTACCGTGTTCCGCTTCAGCCTGGCGTCGAACTCCCCGCCCATGGTGTCGAAGAACGACTTTTCCTGCTCTGTGAGCATCTATTGCCTCATCCTCGCGTGTTCTGCCTCCGCCCGCTGCTGCCTATAAGGAGTGGCGAGCCCGAAGATCTTGCGCCTGCTGGTGACCCCTCCGACCCTGAGGTCTGCAACCCCCCGCAGGGAGCTCCTCATCATCCTCACCTCCGCTTTGACGGCCTTGTCTGCCAGGTAGAGCAGCTGGTTGTGGCCGAAGGCCTCGAAGACCTCCGGGTTGTCGTTCATCGACAGGATGTGCAGCACCAGGTTGGAGAGTGGGCTCTGGTCCCCTCCTTCAAAGTAGCAGTCGACCCGGGTGGCTCCGGACCTCTCGTTGACGCTGAACCTCCTCACGCTCCCCGCATCGTATCTCGGGTCGAAGGTCCGGTCGAAGAGGAAGACCTGAGAGCGCACGCTCGGGTCGTTCCTGAGCGTCCTGAGCTGGAAGTAGGAGCGGACGAAGAGCTGCTCCCTTGACACCACCTTCCGGGCGCTACGCAGCTCGTGGTTGACTTCGACCATGGTGGAGAAGGCCGAGTCGTAGCCCAGCGTTCTCCAGGGGGTCGATATGCCGGGGTTCTCGGCGCTAAGTATGGCCAAGAACGCCCTGTCGTTCTTCAGCATCGGGGCGGGTGAATCCAGCTTGATGAAACCTGCCGAAGCCGCATAGGGGAGCATCGCGCGCGACACGTCCGTTGCCGTGGTATCCTTGGCGATCCCCACAAGCAGCGTCCCGCTTTCCCTGGCCCGTTGGACCGTCCCTTCGAGGAGGACGAAGGCCAAGGCGTTGACGTCCAGGATGGTCAGGTACTCGTCCCCCTTCAGGGCGAGGGGGTGCCTCTTGCGGGAGAAGACGTCGCCGGAGTATTCGATGGCCAGGTCGAGGGCGCGCTCCCAGTATCCCAGCAGCTCATCCCTGACCTTGATGTTGGTCTCGGACGCGTCTGCGAGGACTGCCCCGTCATGCCGCTTGTCGTACTTCACCAGCCTCCCTATTCCACGCTTCGTTTCAGCGTCGGAGGTCCCGAGTCGGGCGGCGATCTCAGGCAGGCTCCCCGGAGAGCCGATGAGCGATCTCAGGATGGCGAACGGCAGATGGCGGGGGCGGGTAGGAACGGGCGCCGTCGGGGGCCCGATCCGGAGGGCCAGATCGAAGTCAAGCATGGACGCCCGGTGCTCGTCGGACCACCTCCCCAGCCGGTTGTCGCCGCGCCTGATCATGTTCCTTGCGTCACGCGCGAGGGTAGAATAGGTCCCCGACATCGGCCTGTCGAGGAAGACCAACTTCGATCTCTGGCAAGAGAGGTACGCGAGGTAGAGCTCGCCCAGGGTCATGAACGAGTTGGGGATCCTTTCCATGGAGTGCTCGAGGTCGATGTCGATTTCTGGCTCGCTGCTCACCACGCTGGAGAGGTCTTCAGCCCAGAGCGGGACTGCGGCCGAAGCCCCGAGGCGAGAGTCCCGGTGGGCCGACCCGAGGTCGAACCTGATGCGATCGCCGACGGAAAAGGGGGAGCTGTATGCGGTCGCGTTGGCGTAGAACAGGATCATCTGAAGGCGCTCGTCGAAGTCCATGGACCCGTCGATTCCTGTCGCGAGATGCTCCCCCGCGCCGAAGAACTCCAGCGCCGCCTTCTCGGCAGCCCTCGGCTCCACGGGAAGGGTAAGGCGTGCGAGATCTCTCCGTCGCGAGAATGAGCTGGCACGCCCTTCGAATCTTGTGATGAGGTCCCGGGTCTGCCTGGATAGGTCCTCCGCTATCTCGGATGACATGGAATCACCTTCCGCAGGCTGCAATCACTCTTGCGACCCCCCTCCTCGCGGCTTAAAGGCTAGGCCGCATGGATTAATAACCCGGAGAGGCCACTGCGAAAGTGATGAAGTTCCTGCTCGAGCACAAGCTCCCCCGGAAGGTGAGATATGCCAGGGTCTACTTCGAAGCCGGACCGACGGCGGTGCGCTTCTCCCTGGACGGAACCAGCGCTGACTGGCATGCCAGCATCGGCTGGAGGAAGAAGGTCGAGATGACGGACGCCGAGTACACCCGCCTCAGGGCCGAAATCCCGGCGGTCGAACTGCTGGACGACGATGGGAGGAGGGTCCTGGTCAAGAACGCGGGGGGTTCCGAGGAACTCTGGGAGAAGCCGAGGTGGGTGTTGTCGAGGGCGCGAAGAGTCGGGCCGCATGACCAATAGTCCGGGGCTGATTTCACACCAAGAACGCCGTTTCTCACGGCGATGCTAAGGACATCTTAAATCCAAATGACGGCTTTCGAAGCATCTGTATGGAGAGCCTAGTGTTGGTTCCCTCGGATGCGCTAGAGGCCGCGACCAAGATCATAGACATGGCCGAACGGAAGGGGGTGAGGCTCAGGCTGCTTGGCGGCCTGGCGTTCAAGAAGCTCTGTCCGAGCTCCATGGATCCTCGCTACTTCAGGGAGAACAAGGACATCGACCTGATGGGGAAGAGGGAGGACTCGCGCGAGATCGTGAAAATCATGGAAACGCTCGGTTACAAGCCGAGGGAGCTGTTCAACAGGCTCAACATGGGGCAGCGGCTGATCTACTATGACATGAAGAACAGGCGCAGGATAGACCTCTTCTTGGATGAATTCGTGATGTGCCACAAGTTCAACTTCAGAGAGAACATCCTCGCTGGGACCTACACCCTCCCAATCACGCAACTTCTGATGACCAAGCTGCAGGTGGTCGAGAAGACCGAGAAGGAGTACAAGGACCTGATTGTGGCGTTCCGTGACTTCGACGTGACCTTGAAGGACAGCATCAGGGGAGACGAGATTGCGGACCTGTGTTCCAGGGACTGGGGGATCTACACCACTTTCAACAAGAGCCTTGAATCCTTGCTGATGAAGACCGAAGACCTCGATGACGACGAGCGGGCAGTTGTGAGGTCGAGAATCCAGAAGCTGATCGAGATGATGGAAGCAGCGCCCAAGAGCTTCGGATGGAAGATGCGTGCGAGGATAGGAGAGAGGACCCGCTGGTATGACCTTCCCGACGCCGACGGGGATGCGATGCTTCAGTAGGCAGGGCTCCTAATCGTTCAGGAACTTATTGATGCCTGTCCCGAACATGAGCATCATCGACCAGAATCCGAGCAGAAGGACCGGGAGCGCGAAGCCGTCGTAGTCGCCGAAGAATGCTAGGGCGAAGGCAATGACCGTGGCGACGATGAAGTTCGACAGCCCCCAAAGGACGTTCGTCCAGGGGGCCGACCTCTGTCCGAACGGGCTCCTGAAGACCTTGCCTGCGGCGCCGAAGGAGAAGTGGGGGACTCCGTTGCCCAGGAGGAAACCCATTATGAAGTACCAGACAAGGAACAGGTCCAGGCCCAGTCACGCAGCGCCCGGGAGACTTGAAGCGGCTCTCTCCTTTCTGATGGCTTCCATGACCTTCATCGCTTCTTCGACGTGCTTGGCTGGGTCCATCTGCGAGTTGAAGACGTGCCTCACAACCCCTTTCGTGTCAATCACGTAGGTCACCCGCCCTGGAATGAGCCCCATGGTTGACGGGACGCCGTAGAGCTTCCGCACTCTCCCCCCCTCGTCGCTCAGAATTGTGAAAGGAAGGCCGCAATTCGCGGCGAAGTCTCGGTGCGACCCAACCGAGTCAGAACTCACACCGAGTACTTCAGCTCCCATGTCCCTGAAAGCTTCGTAGCGGTCCCTGAAGGCCTTCGCCTCGGTGGTGCACCCCGGAGTATTGTCTTTCGGGTAGAAGTAGAGGACGACCTCGGAACTCTCGAGCACCTTCCTGAGGTTCACCTCATCACCTGTCTGAGAACGCAGAGTGAAGTCAGGCGCTGGGTCTCCAACACGGACGCGGCTTGCCAAGGCTCCTCCTTAGGAGGACCCGTGCTAGTAAATCTTCCCCTCGACGGGCTATCGCAGACGATATAGTTAGGGATGTATTTTAAATAACTACCATGGTCGCGGGCTCTCATGCCAACGAAAAGACAGTCTTCCCTCGGGTCCGGTGGCGCTCCGGACATCGGTCATTTCCATTCCCACGTCGCCCCCAGGGGACTCCTCCACTTCTATGCCCTGTTGAGCATAGCCAGGAAACCGATGCGAGGGTATGATCTCATGAGAGAGGTCGAATTCAAGACAGAGGGGGCCTGGCGTCCAGGCCCCGGCGCCGTCTACCCCGTGCTCAGGAAGCTGGCGAGGGAGGGGTACATCGCGGCCCGAAAGAAAACAGCGGACGCCCCTGCACAGGTCCTCTATGAGATAACCCCGGCGGGGCGACGGAGCGTGACCGAAGCCAAGAGGGCGATGGGGTCGTCAAGCCAGCGCCTTCGGACCATGAGCTCGCTCTTTCTCGACCTAATGGAGCCAGACGACCTCGTCAGATTCGTCCTGAACTCCTTCGAGGTGCAGACAGGACTGGTGCGTGAAGTCGTCGAATCTGAGAAGGGCGGGCTGGGCGATGAAGACAGACTCTTCGTACTCCGCCAGTACAAGTTGAATCTCGAAAGAGAGCTCGGCAGGGCGACCCAGCTGATCGAGCAGATCGGCGCGAAGGGCCGGCCAAAGAAGGAGATGTCCGGAGGGGCATAGCAGGGAGGAGAGACTGTGAGTGTGACTTCCCTTGTCGCGGAACAACGAGCCGCCGGCGGCCAGCCAATGATCGTGGTTGAGAACCTAAGGAAGAGATTCGGGGCGGGGTAACGGTGCAGGGGAACATCCTCCTCGTATTCGGTCTGCTGCTGCTCGGCGTATTCAGCTTCGTCGGGCTGGGTATCGTGCTGACCTCGTTCACGAGCGACCAGCAGACTGCGACCATGCTGATGACCACGCTCATGTTCCCGATGATGTTCCTGAGCGGCGTGTTCTTCTCAATCCAGCAGATGCCGTGGTACATGCAGGACATCTCCAAGGTGCTCCCCTTGACCTACGCAACGGATGCGCTGAGGAAGGTGATGGTACTGGGAGCTTCGATACCCGACATAACATCGGAGCTGACTGTCATCGTAGCGTTCGGGGCCGTCATGACCGCGATCGCTGTCCCGGTGTTCCGCCGCGCCATGACGAGATAGCGGCCGGCGGCTAGCCCTTTCGGACCCGGATCACCGCCCCGCCTTCCCTCCCGACGGCGTAGTAGACCTTCGCGTCCGAAATGCGGAGCGACTTCCCCACCGAGGCCACCGCAGTCTGGGCGACCTGGTTGTCGTCATCTTCAATGACAACTAGCACGCGAGAACCCTTCTTCACATGGAGCCTCCCGGCCATCTCCGAGTTCACGAAGACCCCCGCATTCGCATCGTCAAAATCAAAGTCTATCTTCTTCCCTTCGTATTCCGTTGATCCGACGAACCCCTTCGCCGTGAGAGCCGAAACGTCGACCACGAAGACTAGCTCGGCCGCGCCGGCCGAAGCCACGCTAGTCTAGCTCCCCTTCGGGACCCTCGTCCTCGTTGAGCTCGACCGGTATCTCTTCTTCTACGATCTTCTCCCCGTGCTCGCCTGTCAGTTCTTCGACAGGGTACCAGTGGATGCGCCCGTCGAGTTTCTGCATCTCTACTTCACAGAATCCGATGAGCGTGCGCCCGGTCATCACACCGAGGTTGGCGCCGTTCCCAATGGCGACCTGCTGGACCGAGACGGACTCGTCGCCGAAGATGGCTTCCCGGCGTGCGTTGACGCGGACCCTGAGCCCCTTTGATGGTTTCAGCTCCATCGAGTAGGTGGACGGTCCGCCCGGATAATTAAAGCCTCAGGCTTTCGATGTCGCGAAGAATTTTCCTGGTTTCGGCTGCGAGGTCGTCGAGCTTGGTCGGCTCCCTGCGCTTTGCCGCGACCGACGCCGCGAGGAGCGCCACCCCGGGGACCGCAGTGACGGGGTCCGGGGTCCCGACAATCAGCGCGAAGCCGACCTTCTTCAGAGTGGAACTCGGGGAAGCCGGGTTGGAGAGGTTCTTCACCTGACGCGAGACAGACCCGGAGTCCACGCTCGATGCGACCTGGTCCTTGACCCCGTTCAGCCTGGTCAAGGAGTCGGCGACGGCGCGGACAAGCTTCTTGTCTTGCATTGACCGAACCAGTCTCCCGGCCATGTTCGTTAATGCAACTGGTCAAGATGCGTTGCCAGTTCGCTAAAATTAAAGCGAAGGCTCACCAGCGGGAGGGCGTGCCGAGGCTGCTCAGCGACCCGGAGATATCTACGCGATTGAGGCCCTTGAAGGGATGGAGGCACAAAGGGGCATTCATCGAGAAGACCTTCGAATTCACGACTTTCATGGAAGGCATAGCTTTCATCGGCAAGGTCGCCAGGGTGGCAGAGACGGAGGAGCACCATCCTGACATCCACGTCAGGTATACGGCGGTCACCCTCTCGGTGCAGACTCACTCGGAGGGAGGGGTAACGGAATGGGACCTGGAGCTCGCAGAAGCCATCGAGAAGATGCTGACAGGGCGTGCGAAGACCAAGGGTGGCAGGAAGGGTTAGACAGGCGAGCCGGGGCGGTACTGGGTCTGCCCGCTGGAAGCACGCAAGTCGCGTAATGCTAATATACCCCAATTGGTTGTATACCACCTAGTGAAGTAATGTGTCTGCAACCGCAATTCCAGCCGTAACTTCGTCCGGACAGCCCGTCCTGATTCTTAAGGAAGGGTCGAGCCAGAGCAGGGGCAAGGAGGCCCAGAGGAACAACATAGCCGCCGCGAAGCTGATCTCGGAGATCGTCAAGAGTTCCATCGGCCCGCGGGGCATGGACAAGATGTTGGTCGACTCTCTCGGCGACGTCACCATCACGAACGACGGGGCGACGATGCTGAAGGAGATCGACGTCCAGCACCCCGCAGCCAAGATGCTCGTCGAGGTGTCGAAGACTACCGACAACGAAGTGGGGGACGGGACCACCTCAGCCGTGGTACTCGCGGGCGCCCTTCTGGAGAAGGCAGAGGAGCTCCTCGACAAGGACGTTCATCCGACCGTGATCGTCGACGGCTACTCGAAGGCGTCGAGGAAGGCGATTGAGGCCCTTGAGGGCGTGGCGGAGACGGTGACCCCCGAAGACAAGGACTGGCTCAGGAAGGTCGCGAAGACCAGCATGCAGACGAAGCTCGTCTTCAAGGAGGCGGAGGAGTTGGCCAATCTGGTGGTTGATGCCAATCTGGCAATCGCTGAGAAGGAGGACAGCGGGTTCAGGGTCGACATCGACAACGTCAAAGTGGAGAAGAAGCCCGGAGGCTCTCTGAAGGACACCAAGCTGATCCAGGGGATCGTCCTGGACAAGGAGGTTGTGCATTCGGGGATGCCGAAGGTGACAGAGAAGGCGAAGATCGCCCTCGTCAGCGCCCCCTTCGAGATCGAGAAGACCGAATTCGACGCGAAACTCAACATCAACGACCCGTCCATGATGAAGAAGTTCCTGGACGAGGAGACGAAGATGCTGAAGGGGATGGTAGACAAGGTAGTGGAAGTGGGAGCCAACGTGGTCGTCTGCCAGAAGGGGATCGACGACATCGCCCAGCACTACATGGCCAAGGCAGGGATCCTGGCGGTCAGGAGGGCCAAGGAGTCCGACATGACCAAGCTGGCGAAGGCCACAGGTGCCCGGGTGGTCAACAACTTCGAAGACCTTTCGCCGTCGGACCTGGGGTATGCAGCCCACGTCGAGGAGAGGAAGGTCGAGGAGGACAAGTGGGTCTTCGTCGAAGGGTGCAAGAACCCCAAGGCCGTGACGATCCTGGTCAGGGGAGGGACCCAGAGGATCGTCGACGAGGCCGAGAGGGCCCTTCACGACGCTCTGATGGTGACCAAGGATGTCATCGAGAAGCCCGCCATCGTCGCAGGCGGAGGGGCCGCCGAAGCGGAGGCAGCCGCGCAGGTGCTGAAGTGGGCCGACAAGCTCTCTGGGAGGGAACAGCTGGCCGCCCAGAAGTTCGCCGAGGCTCTGGAGTCGATCCCCATCGCGCTGGCCCTCAACGCCGGCATGGACCCCATAGACGCTCAGGTGGAGTTACGGGCGAAGCATGCCACGGAGAACGGGAAGTGGTTCGGCATCGAGGCCGCCGACGGCAAGGTCAAGGACATGTTCCAGCGCCAGGTCTTCGAGCCCCTGGCCGTGAAGGTCCAGATTATCAGGTCGGCCACCGAGGCTGCATCGATGATCCTGAGAATCGATGACGTCATCGCCGCGGGCAAGTCGAAGGCGCCTGCAGGTCCGCCAGGGGGGGCAGGAGGGCCCGGCGGGATGGGCGGCGAGGGCGGCGGCGAGTTCGACTAGACAGGGTAGGGAGCACTGACGTCCGCGTCTCGTCTTGTCCCAGCGTGAGCTGGGCAGGACCTCATCGGGGCCGGTCGGGCCCTCGCGGATTCGTCGATGGAACAGGCTGACGGAGGCCCGGGCCCCCGCCGACACCCCTGGCCAGCAGGTCTGAGAGGCCCCTTCAATCATTAAATATGATGCAGGCGGTTTCGGAGAGGATGCAGACAGAGGAGACGCACGCGACAGCAGAGAAGATTCTACAGGTGGCGTCGGGGATGTTCGCCGAAAAGGGATTCGCAAACGTCTCTGTGAGAGACATCTGCAAGGAGACAGGAACAACTGCGCCCGTCATTTACTACTACTTCGGGAGCAAGAAGGGGCTCTTCGACGCAGTGGCACGCAAAAGGATAACGATGACGGACTTCATACAGAAGCTGTCATCGGTCTCCAAGACCAAGGACCCCAAGAAGGGGCTCGAGAACTTCATCTCGGCCTATCTGTCTTCCTTCCCGGAGCACACCTTCGACATAGGTCTCTATATGAGAGACTCCGCGACTCTGGACAAGCACAGCGCCCAGATGGTGTTCGAAGACCTCGAGAAGACAAAGGAGGTCGCCGTGGGGCTGATCGCAAACGCCATGACGAAGGGAGTCTTCAGGAAGTCAGACCCTGCCCTGGCCGCGGATTGCCTGCTCGGCATGCTCAACCGAGACATCTTCGAGCGGATTCACTTCGCGAGGGGCTCTGACAAAGAAGCCTATCGGCGGTTTGTGACAGAGTTCTTCTTCAGGGCGATGGCGTAGCCGTCACAGGCCGACGACTATCTTCTCTGGGACTATCTCTATCGAGACCCGCGGGTCCTTCCAGTAGCGCTCCTTCGCCGCCTTTCTCCCTGCCTCTTCCCCGGTGTACCTGACGGCCAGGGTCTCAATGTCCTTCTTGGCGTCGCGCTCCTCGGCTATCCTGGCCCTGCCTTCGACCATGACATAGGGATACCCGTCGTCGACCAAGAAGGAGACCCTGGGGTCCCGTCTGATGTTGTGATACTTTACCCGGCCCGTCGTCGTGTTGACGAACAGTCTGCCGCTCTCGAGCATATACCAGATGGGGGTGACGTGCGGAGAGCCATCCTTCCGGACGGTGGCCAGCTTCCCGAAGTGCTTTCCCTTGAGGAACTCTTCGGCCTTCGGAGTGAACTTGGGCATGGCCACTGGGCTCCCCTCCCCTACTTCAACTTCGCTGCGTGCTCTTTCAGCATCCGCATGTAGATGCTCATGGGAGGGAACCCGATGCTGCAGAGATAGGTCGAGAACTTGACCCTCTTCTTTGGGTCTTTGATCTTCTTCTCGATTGCTCTGATCTTCTGCCCGCAGACAGCGTATGAAGTCGCGTACCCGGGGAATATCCCCTCGTGGGCAGGGAAGAGCTGGAAATAGACGCTGCTCCTCGGGATTCCCGTGCGCCCGTGGGCCCAGTCGACGAACTCGATGAGACCCTGCTTGCCAGTGTTGATGCGGACGTCCCCGACCACGCGGAGGAACCTGATTATCCGCATCCGCATGATCATGAATTCGAGTTCGAGGTTGAACTCCTTCAGCCCGCCGTGCTTCTCCAGCAGCCTGACGTAGTCCTTCTCGGTCCTGGTCAGCCTCTTCTTGGTCTCTAGCCCCTTCGAGACTTCGAGGAACTCGATCTCCCTGTTGAACGAGAGCCCCTCGGTGATCGGCGCTCCTGTCGGGAGGCTGCCCAGGAGCTGGACCGGTGACAGCTTCCTGACGAACTGCATGGCGCTGTTAGAGTGGTGTAGGCAGTGCCCGTACTCCTCGTGGACCAGGAGGCCAAGAAGCGCGGCCACCGACTTGTCAGGGTCCCTCTTTGGGTCCGTGGTCTGGAAGAAGTACTGGAACGGCTTCTTCGTGAAAGTGTCGAAGAACTGCGCGGCCCCCGTGGGGATGGTCCCTGTGAGGTAGGACGGCGTCTCGATTAGCGTGGTCCTGTATCTCGGGTTCACCCCGCTCACGTCCTCGTTGACCAGCCTCTGGACTACCCGTCTGATGCCCAGGGTTATGCCGACCAGCTTCTTGGGGTCTATGTTGTCTTTCTCGTTGATCTTCTTTTCGACCTCCTCGGGGGTAGGGGTGCACCCGAACTTCCTGGCGAGCTTCTCCGTCGCCTTCTTGAACCTCGGGAGCTCATCGTCGATCCAGCCGATGGCCCTCTCCTCAAGCTGCTCAGGGGTCTCGGAATAGTCGAACCCCTTCGAGAGCGCCCTGAGATAGAACCCCTGCCTCCTGAGGTCGAACCCCCTCTCCGCGAATATCCTCTCGGCGTTGGGGAACTCCCCTTTCCCCCAGCCATCTAGCTCGAACAGCTTCACGTAGTCCGAGACCTGCACCTTGAGGGCGTCGGCTGCGTCTTTGACCTCCTGGCTCTTCGTCTGGGCCTTCACCGTGTCGAGGATCTCGAGGACCCCGTCCAGCCTGTAGAGGGTGAGCGCCTTGACCGGTACCGGGATCTCCCTCCCTTCATACCTTGCTCTGGACGCCTGGATACCCTTGCCCGCATACTCGAAGAGCGACATCATGTGCCGGTCATTTACCCCCTCCTTGGCAAGGAGCGCGAACACGGTGCCCACGATGTCGTCCAGGACGGGTTGGGGCTCGTCGAAGAGCAGGGCGGTCTCCAGGCTGTCGAGGACCTTTCGCTGAAGCTCGGTCCGGGCGTTGACCCTCAGGTTCCTGACCCTCGAGAGCGCGGCTTCGACGTTCTCCTTTGACGCGATGAAGAGCATCCCAGCGTACTCGTTGAAACCCATCAGGTAGGCGCCCGAGGGGTTGATTTCCTTCACAAGGTCCATGACCTGAGTATCGAAAGGGTCTGTCTGCATACCCTACTGCGTCTCAGGGCCTGTTATTATCTAGTTCGAGACGTCCAGGGGTTTGAACTTGTCGACGGTCTCGGCAAGCTCCTTTCCAAGGCGTTTCTGCCAGGCGGAGAACCTTTCTGGAGACCGGGGGTAGTCGAGGTTTATCGCCACCAGGGCCGCGCTCTTCTTGACCGTGTACCTCAGCCCCCTGGCAAGGGAGAGCTGCCTCAGGACCCGGAGCCACATCGACGGGTTCATGAAGCGCGCCTGGTTGAACTCCGGGTGCTTGCGCTCCGTTATGGCGTTGACGTCCTCCTCGGACAGGAAGTGCTTCATGCCGTAGTTAATCTGGTCGTTGGTCACGGTCTGCAGGTACCGCCTGAGGACCTCGAAGCTCGCCATGGGGTAGCCGTGGGTGTTCATGTACTCCACGTTGTACTTCCAGAGTTGGGCCTCGCCTGTGTCACCTGCCTCGAGGGCTTCGGCCACGACCTCGCCGAGGATGGTGCCTCCGTAGATCGAAGGGCTGATGCCGCCCGCGTCGATCGGGCGGGGCATCCAGGCCGCGTCCCCCACAACGGCGAAGCCGTTGGCCACCATGCAGTCGTTGTGCCTCCTGACCGGGACCTGCCAGTTCCCCTTGGTGTTCCCGGAGTTGGCGTCGTCTGAGGGCTGGGAGTAGCCCTTGATCACCGGGTTGTCTGCCAGGTACTTGTCGATCAGGCTCTGCAGGTTGTCGTTGAGCCCGAACCGCCTGTTCCTTCTTGCGAGCCCCGAATGCGAGACCCCCAGGCCGATGTTGACCTTCTTCTTCCCCTTGGGGAAGACCCAGGCGTACCCCGCCGGGGCGATGAACTGGTCAAGGTGGATGATGCAGTAGTCGGGCGAGAAGAACTCGGGCTGGTCCCCGGAAGGCTCGAAGTCGAGGATGTACCTCCCCGTCCCGACGACGTCGTCGGGGTCAATCTCCTTCTCGATCTTGGACGGAATCGGCATGAATCTGCGGAGCGTGGAAGACGAGCCCGTCGCATCGATGACCATCCTTGCGGCCACGCTGAACGCCGAGCCGTCCGACCTTCTGCCTGTGACCCCGGTGATCCGGCCGTCTTCGGAGAGGAGCCGCTCTGCCGTCGCGCCGTACATGAACTCGGTCCCGTACTTCTTCGCGTCGGCGACCTGCCTTCTCGGCAGGACTTTCCTGTTGAAGAGGTACCCTTCCCCCTCGAACAGGACCTTGGTCTTCCTATCAGGCGAATAGACGTAGACCCCCTTGACAGGGTGCTCCAGCTCCGGGGCGCCGTACCTGATCCCTATGTGGTCTGCCAGATAGTCGAGCGACCGCTTGCTGGTAGCGTCCCCGCAGGTCCATCCGTTGTTGGTCTTCCTCCCCGGCTCGCTTTCCCTGTTTCTGTCCACCACCAGGACGCGGGCCCTTCCTTTGGAGTTGAAGCCGATCGAGGCGGCCGTGATGAGGCCTGCCATCCCTCCCCCTGCTATCACCACGTCGTAGTCCTGCTTGGCGGACATTAAGTGCGAAGACTACGAAAATACTATATAAGAGCTTTGCTGTCCGATGCCCGTGAACCGGAGCGACATCATAGAGCAGCTCATTGACTTCGGGCTCACGAGCTACGAAGCAAAGTCGTATGTAGCTCTTGCAGGGCTGGGCCCGTCGGAGCCAAAGAAGGTCGCCGAAGACGCGCGGATTCCCTACCCCAGTGCCTACACCGCGCTGAAGGCTCTTCAGGCAAAGGGGTGGACGGACAAGGTCGTCCAGAAGCCCATCACGTATCGCGCCAAGAGGCCTGCAGACGTCAAGGCCATGATTACGTCGAACCTGGACGACACTTTCAAGGAACTCCAGAGGATGTACAGGACGGAGCCGGCAGGAGAGGCAGAGCTCGTCTACACCATCCGCGGGAGCGACAAGGTGCTAACCAAGGTCTACGAGCTGCTAAGAAGCGCGAAGGACACCCTGATAATCGTCGCTCCCCCCATGGGGCTCCAGGACGCGAAGATCATGCAGCTCCTTTCGGAGGCAACCGGCAGAGGAGTGGCAGCGAGGGCGATGTGTGACGAGGAGGCCCAGGGGTTCCTCCCGCCGGGGGTCGAAATCAGGACCGGGAACCAGGTCGCCTTCGACTTGCTCGTCGACGACAAGGTCGCGCTCATCGGGCTCCCTGACCATTCGGCCTGTGGCTGGATCGAAAGCCCAGCCGTCGCGGGCCACTTCAAGCAGTTCCTTGAGTTGCTCTGGAACACGTCGTCCCCAACCTAGCCGTCGCCGGCGGGCCGCGCCTCCTTCCTATGTCCGAAGGTGAACCTCGGGGTGAGTATCCTTTCAGAGTTGAACGGCTTCGTGGCGGTGTGGAGGGTCTCGACGACCCAGACTGCGAGATTGACCATGCCGACGGGCGCGTGGGTGAAGTCTCCGAGCATCTCAGTAGTGGCAGAGACCGCGACGTAGGAGAACGGGGAGGGCCGGGACCGCCCTTATGGAGCAGGACAGTCCTCTGTTTCGAGAACCTCGACGCGCAGGATACAGTAAGAAGGGCCGCCCGGCTGCCGCCGAGCTGCCTCAGGTTGCCTATTCGCTGCTGAAGATGGACTGCTCAGCCGTGTTGGGGACTTCGGGGAGGTTCTCCGCCATGCGCTTCTCTGCGATGGCCGATGCCTCAGCCAGGATCCTGTTGGCCTCCTCGCTGTTCTCGGCCTGGTAGAAGGTCGTGCCGGTTATCTGGCCGACGTCCGCCATGATCGAGTTGAGCTGGGCTCCTATCTCTCCGAGGGTTCCCTGGGCGTCGGGCATGGCCTCGCCGAGGGTGACGCGCACGTTCTTGATCACCCCGATCGCCGGGGCGATGGTCGCAGCGAAGTCTCCGATTTCGGTGACCGTCTGCAGCCTCGTGGTGATCTGCTCCAGTGCGATCTTGGACTGGGTGACGATCTTCTCCATCTTGCGGACTTCGGCGAGCTCGTTGGAGTACGCCTTGCTTGATTCCTGGTCGTGTGCTTGGACTGATGTCACTGCCTTCTTGAAGATGGAGCTTTCGCGCTGCTTCAGCCGGTTCATCGCCTGGTCCAGGCGGCTGATCTCCCCGGTCAGCTGCTGGGTCGCCTTCTGGATCTGAGGGCGCATAGGCTTGGGGCCGCGCACCGTGTCGCGGACCTGCTTCCCGAACGGCTCCTTCTCCTGTGTCTTCCATCCCTTCTCGAACTTGCTGCTGCTCATCGTGAATTCCTGGGTTACGACGGCGGCGGCAGACATGACTGACTATAGCAAGAACGGTTGACTGTGTGCTTAAGGAAATAGACCTGTCGGGGTCGGAAAAAGGCGGAGAGAGCTCCTACTCGAACTTGTAGCGCTTGGCGAGTTTGACGATGAGGAATATGGCGAAGACGACAATCAGGAAGGTGAGCAGGGTTCCCAAGAACAGGCCTGTGAGGAACGGCCCTGCAGTGATGCACTGCCAGGCCGGCACAGGGGTCGCACCTGGGGAGCAGGCTTTGAGCGGAGCGCCTCCAGTGGCTATGGTTATGATGGGCATTATCAAGTCGTTGACCAGAGCCTGCACCAGCTGGCCCAGGTAGAGACCCAGAATGAAGGCCACAGCGAGGCCGAGGACTTTGTAGTTCTGAAGGAAAGCCTTGAACTCGGCCGCAAGGCCCTTGGGTGCCGGTGGAGCAGGGGGCGCAGGCTTCGGCGTCAGGAGCTCTCTGATCTTCTTCAGTTCGTCGAGTATCTCCGCGTTGGAAGACACGGCTCGCCCCTCGGGGTTGCGGTCTTAAGAGTTCGTCACCAGGTCCGACCTAGGACGTTAAGTGCACCAGTCATCTTCCTAACCGTTGGCCGAAGAGCTCGACTGGCCGCCGAGGAAAGAGGACCTTGAGCGACTCTGTCTTGTGAAGAAGCTGTCGGCGGCGAAGATTGCGAAGGTCTACGGATTGAAGTACAGGAGCCCGAAGGTGGCCGAATCGACGATCCTGTACCACCTGAGGAGGAACCGGACCCAGCGTAGAGAGAGCGGAGCACCTCAGGAAGGTAACAGGGAAGATGGTGGACGAGTGGGTCGCGAGATACCAGGCTGGGGACTCGCTCAGAGAGATTGCTGGAGAGGATGTGGACCCTTTCACTGTCTGGAGTCACTTGAAAGCCCGAGGCGTTGTCTTAAGAGATAAGACAGAGGCGCAGATTCAGGCTGTAACCAAGCACAAACGGACCCCTTTCAGCGGCAATAATCTAGAACGCGCATACTTGCTAGGCCTGGGATTCGGTGATCTTAACGCGCTCAATCACGGCAGGGCCGTTCGCGTTCGGGTCAGCACCACGCACCCCGAGATGGCGGCGCTCTTTCACAGCCTCTTTTCACGTTACGGATCTATATCTTGGTACCCAAGAGAGGCCAGACTTGCTGCCTACGAGTGGACCCTTGAATGCGACCTTGATTCCACTTTCGGATTCATGATCGAAAGACTGGTGCCATTTGAACTCGAAAGACTCTCCCCCGCCGAATTTGTGGCCTTTCTTGCCGGACTTGCGGACGCAGAGGGCTCCACTCTGCTTCATCTGAAACTTTATGGTTCCCACTTTGAGTTCGCGATTACAAACACCGAAGCCGAGCTCTTGGCTCAAGTTACGAGAAGGCCAGAGTGGTTGGGTTACAGTCCTTGCACGGAGAAGAAACGCCAAGATGACTATCGATTGGGGTATTACAAGCGGGGAGAAATCAATGTCCGCCGATTGACCAACCAGGCGGAGGTCTGCAGGCTTCTCGCCATTCTCCCGCTGCGACATGGCGAGAAGGTGGCAAAGACCCGACTTGTTTCTCGTCTGGTTTGCGCGGACAGCCATGGCGTGGGGAAAGGCGAGAGTGAAGACTGGAGACTGTTGACTTCAGGGACCAAGGAGACTGTTCACTCTTTTGTCAAACTCGCAGGAGTGGAGTTGGGAAGGGGGACAAAGAAGCTTCGAGCAGAGCAAATGAACAGCCTGGTGTTAAAGATTAATGCTGACTGTGAACGGACTTATCACCGATCTGACTCCACCGGCCAATAATTCAAACTCCAATAGATGATGGGGATATCCGCCACGTGGACGTTGCGGATGAGATGGGGGAGCACCCTCAGGTTCTTCGCGGAGGGGGTCCCGATCTTCAGCCTGTATGGCCTCGGTGATCCGTCGCTCACTATGTGATACGACATCTCCCCGCGGGCGGCCTCGGTGCGCGAGTAGACCTCGCCTGCAGGAACGCGGGGCTGCGGGCCGAGCTTCAGCCTCACGGGGCCGGGCGGGAGCTTCTTCAGGGCCTGCCTGATGATCTTGACCGCCTCCCTCATGTCGAGCAGCGCCACATATGCCCTGGCCCAGGAGTCCCCCTGCGTAAGGACCGGGGTCTTGAACTCGAAGTCCTGGTAGGAGCTGTACGGCTCGTCCTTCCTGACGTCGAGGGAGAGCCCCGAGGCCCTGGCCACGGTCCCGGTCGCGCCGTAGGCTATGGCGTCGTCCCTGGTGAGGACCCCCACCCTGTCGGAGCGCTGGTGGACCATGGGGTTGTCGAAGAAGATCTTCTCGTACTCGTCCATGCGCTTGTCGAACCAGTCGCAGGTCTTCAGCCCCTTATCGATGGCGAACTCCGGGGTGTCGTTCCGCACCCCCCCTGGGACGATGTAGGCGAAGGTGACCCTGGCGCCGCCGATCCGCTCGGCCAGGTCGATCCAGATGTCGCGGTCCCCCATCCCCCAGGTGATCATGGTGGTGTGGCCCAGGAAGAGCCCCTGGATGGCGAGGAAGTACATGTGGGAGATAATGCGGTTGACCTCTGACATGACCACGCGGAGATACTGGGCGCGCGGGGGGATCTTGTTGCTCATCAGCTCGTCGACCCCCAGGGCGTAGGGGAACAGGATGTTCGAACTGTCAAGTATCACCGGCCGCTCCAGGTGGGGGACGTTCTGAGTGTAGTTCCTGTACTCCCCCATCTTCTCCTCCCCCCGGTGGACGTAGCCTGCGTCGGGGTCGGACCTCACCACGTAGTCCCCGTCGAGCCAGAGCCTGATCCGGAAGTGCCCGGCTCCGGGGTGCTGGGGGCCGAAGGAGACAGACATTATCCTGTCCTCGTCGGGTGAGTACTCTGATTCTAGGGTCATGTCATCTACCTGGGGAGACGTAGTCCTTACGCAGCGGCGGCAGGTCGTTCCAGTCCTCTGGGAGGTAGAGGTGGGCCTGGCTCGGGTGCCCCTGGAAGTTGATTCCGAACATCTCGTGGGTCTCCCTCTCCATGTACTCCGCCCCCTTCCAGACCTCGATCAGCGTGGGGACGACCGGGCTGTCCCTGGCGACCCTCTCTGCGACCGCGATGACGAAGTCCTCCTGGCCGGGCCTGGTCGACCCGACGAAATAGACCACCTCCAGCTCGTTCTTTGCTATCCAGTCCACGCCGCTCACCGTGCTGATGTGGTCGAAGCCGAGGGTGTCGCGGACGAAGAGCCCTACCTCCTTGATCCTCGGCGGGGCCGTCGTCACCTTGAGGCGGCGCTCCTTCATCCAGTCCACATTCACGTCGGGGTACTTCGCAGTCACCTTGGAGGCGAAGTCCTTCGCCCTTACCGGCTCTGGCTTCGGCGGCTGTGGAGAGGGCGCCGGGGCCGCGGGCCTGGGAGGGGGTGGCGGCGCAGAAGCTGGCCTCGGAGCCTGTGGAGGCGCAGGAGCGGGCGTCTCGCTCATCCAGGCTGTCACCGGCCGCTGAGCGACGGAGCCCTACGGATCTTTTCTTGGAGCAGGACCAACCCCTGGAGGAAGGCCTCCGCCCTCGGAGGGCAGCCAGGGACGTAGACGTCCACAGGGATGATGTCGTCTATCCCCCTGAGGACGTTGTAGGAGTCGAAATACAGTCCGCCGGTTATGGCGCAGTTGTGGACCAGCTGGCCGTTGGCGAAGTAGTTGTGATGCGTCTCGACCTCGATGTCGTAGACCCGTTCCCTGCCACGGGGGATTATCGAAGTGACCCTCTGGAGGGCGATGCCCGCGTGGTTGGTCTTGAAGAGGGACTTGCCGTCGAAGGAACGGGTGTCCTTCTTCACTCTGCTCAGGTAGTCGGCTCTGTGCAGTGGGAGCTTCGCCACCACCTCAGCAGGGAAGGACACTATGTACTCCTTCGACTTCAGATGCCTTCCCTCGAGGACATTTTCCTTTTCATTCTCAAAGACCCCTCCGACATGGATTCCGCGGAGGTGACAAAGCTCGACGACGTCTCGCACTAGGTCGTAGCTAGCGGAGCTGAGCTGGGCGAGTCCCTGTTCTTCTACGTGGCCGTCAGATTCTACGAGGCCTGCGAGGAAGCTGTAGATGGAGGAAATCGGCAAGATGTAAACCCAAGATGGGACCCGCTTTGTGTGGACGTCACCGTGGAGGAGGAGCGATTGTTCGAACATTCCAGAGATCGCCTTTGACTGGACTTCGACCTGACGACTTGCCCAAGCTTCAGTCGCAAAGAGCTCTCCCACTGCCTGGATGAGGCGCGGTTTCGACGGGTCGTCCTTCATGAGAGAGACCCCTACCCGTGAGCCCGCATTCCAGCCATCCCCGAGATATAGACCGACGAGCCACGGAAGGTCATCATCCACGAAGTGAGGTATCTTGACCTTATTCCTGAGCATACCTGGGTACGAATAGTCGAGTCGGCGCGGAATGCCACCGAGGGGTTCTCCAAAGGTGGTCAGCAAATCGCCCTCCCTCACCTGATCGAGACGCTTCCAGACCAAGTCCAGCCCCAGTTGCGCCGGCGGGTGCTGTCTCCAGTAGGAGAGAATCCTCGCACTCTCTCCGATCAACGGAGCAATCTCCCGCAGGGTGAACCCTTCTTCGACCATGCCCAGCATCGACTCGTATGCGACCCACTTCCTCGATAGCGTCTGCTCATAGACTGCGAATGGGTGGTCCTCCGTGGCTACTGCCTCGTACGAACCGGCTCGAAGCCTCCAGACGTCTCTTGTTCCTTGAGCTTTGTTCGCGACTACCTGGCCGCTGACAACCCTCTTTTCCTGTTCGTCGTAGGACAGCACGAGCTCACCTGCGCTGACATTGTCGATTCTTCTGACACCTGAGGCGGTGTAGACCAGTGTATCACCCCGAAGGCAAGCGCCCATGGCGATTACCCACTTGGGCTCAGCCATCTGGTCGTAGACCATCTTGAGCCTCGGAGCCAACTTCCGGGTCACGGTCCCCATGACGATTATGAGGTCGCATGCGCGCAGGGAGCCGAACGCCTCGAGGGTGCCGAACCTCTCCATGTCGAACCGTGCACCTGCCGCTGCTCCCACCTCGACGGAACAGTTGTGGACCGTGGCGTTCGACGCGAGATAGGTGTTGTCACCTGTTTCGAGGTTCCTGACCTCTCCGGAATATGGCACCCTGGAAATCTTTCGAATCGGGACGATGATGCTGTCGTCGTTGACTCGGAAGTCTGAGATCTTCCTCCTCGAAGTCAACAGCCATAGGGAGTAGGCATCCCTCGTCTTGACCGTCCTCCCCTCGGTCCGAGCTGTGCCGGCGCGGGCCTCCTTCCTGATGCGCGCGAAGTGACCAAGTCTTGCATAGGCCAGCTGCAGCTGCAACGCGAGAGTCTTCGAGGTTGTGCTTGCCCGGTCGAATATCGGTCCCCTTCTGTCGATAGCCACGTTTCCGTCTCCCTTGAGGTATCCACTTAGGAACGATTCAAGCAGTTCGTCTTTCTGGTGGTAGAGGATGAAGTCTGGAATCTTCTTGCTTTCAGCGAGGTTACCGCACCATTCTCGCAGGGCCCTCGCCAATATGCTAGACGAGAACCTGACCCAGACGCCTGTCCTCCTCTTTTTGACAGCTGGGTGATAGCCGAGCGAACGCGCGAGCGTCGAGACCTTGCCGGCAAGGTCCTGCTCGTCAAGGCCAAACGAGAAATACACGTCGTGGTTCTTGGTGGTCCACCCTTCGGCGGTATAGACCCCCAGGAGCCACGCGGTCTCCGTGGTGAGGGGGAACTCCAGAGGTGGACTCCCGCCGCGGTCCCTGACGATGTTTAAACCTCGGCTGGTCGCATACCTTCCCAGAGGGACTGTTGAGAGGCTGACCGATCCTTTGATCCGCGGTATGAGGAGGCAGTCGTGGACCCCGGTGGGATGCAGGCAGCGCCCGTTCTGTCTCGTAGGCGGCGCGTGAGCAAGCTGCCCCGCCTGCTTCCAGACCAGGCTCGTTCCATACGCTCCCTTTCCGCTCTCCAGCCTTCGCTGGACCGTCAGGATTGGGTGCTCGGGGGTTACCAGGAATGGGAGCATCCCCCTCCCTCTCACCTCGATCAGTTCGCCCTCGAAGTTCCGCGAGAATGTTTGCTTGACCTGCACCAGCCCGCTGGCTCCCGTAGTGAAATCGCCAATGCCATAGTCCGAGATTGGCTTGTTGTCGCCAAGAAGGAGTGTGTCGGGAGGGACGCAGCAGGCCGTTTCAAGGTGGACCGGCCAGAGGGAGTAGAGCCTCCCCCAGTTGGCCAGATAACGCATCGGGTCCCCGACGGCGTACTGCAGGACGTCGTCGATCTTCCCCACGAGCGCCTGGAAGGCGCCGGTCTTCTGCTGGGGGGCCGTCACCATAGCTCCCGCCTCCCGGCCAGGACCAGTGCGAAGGCCATGGGGATGAAGAGCATCCCGATGAAGATCGTAACCACCCAGTCGGACGAAAGGCCCAGGGCCATGGGCTTGTAGGCCGAAGCCCAGGCGTAGAGGAACATCCCCAGGACGTCGAAGACGATGAACATCAGGAGATAGGCGTAGTACTGCATCATGAAATGCATCTTGCCGGCCCCCTGGGGCACCTGCCCCGTCTCGAAGGGGAGGGACTTTATCGGATTGGGGTGCTTCGGCCCGAAGAGGACGGGGATTATCATGACGGGGACTGTGAAGACTACGCCCACGAGGGCCATAAGGAAGACCATCCCCATGTCGCCTGTGAGGGCCATCGAGAATTTGCGACCGTCTCACGCTATTTAAGATTGGCGAAGCTCAGACGAGGTGTCAGTCGACTCCGTGGACGTCCTCGGCCTCTTCCTTGATGAAGGACTGCAGGAGCTTGGTCTCCCGGAAGAAGTCGCGGATGGATATGACCCCGAACAGCGTTCCGTCGTCGTTCTCGACCACTAGGTGACGGATCCCGTTGTCCATCATCAGGCGGACAGCCTTGGACGGGGGGTCGGAGCGTCTGACGCTGACGAGCTTCTTCGTCGAGACGCTGTCCAGCTGGCCTGTCAGGGCGGTCCCCTTTGCCACTGCCCGGACTATGTCCCGCTCTGAGATCACCGCCTGGGCCTTCACCGGGCTGACCGTGGAGGCCACCACCAGGAGCCCCACCTTCTCCCGGGCGAAGACTTCTGCGGCCTGGCGAATGGTGGCGCTAGGGCTGATGGTCACCGGAGGCCGCTTCACGAGAGCCTCGACCCTCAACGAGCGGCCCCTGCGGCGGACCGCCTCTCGATGGGGACGTACGAGGTGAGCTGGTGGCCGACATAATCGGCGACGGGCCTGATTATGCGGTTGTCCGAGTACTGCTCGAGGACGTGGGCAAGCCAGCCTGGGGTACGTCCCACTGCGAAGACGGGAGTGAACAGGTAACTCGGGATGCCGATGTGGTTCAGGGCCAGCCCTGAATAGAGGTCCACGTTGGGGTAGAGGTTCTTCTCCTCGCGGAGGATCGCTTCGGTCCTCTCGATTATTTCGAGGTTGGCTTTCTCCCGCTCCGTCTGGACGAAGTGCTCCGCCATGTTCTTGAGGATTCTCGCCCTGGGGTCGACGGTCTTGTAGACCCGGTGCCCGAAGCCGTTGATCTTCGTCTTCGAAGCGAGCTTGGCATGTATGTAGGAGTCGACCCTCGCCGGGCTCCCGATCTCATTGGTCATCTCGACCACCTTCTCGTTGGCGCCCCCGTGGAGCGGGCCCTTCAGCGCTCCGACCGCCCCGGTTATTGCCGAATAGATGTCGGAGAGGGTCGAAGCGACGACGCGCGCGGTGAAAGTGGACGCGTTGAACTCGTGGTCTGCGTGCAGGATCAGGAAGACGTCCATGAGCCTCGTGTCCTCCTCGGTCGGGACCTCCCCGGTGATCATGTACAGGAAGTTGGCGGCGAAGCTCAGGTCGTCGCGCGGGATCAGGATCTCCTGGTCGTGCTTGTGCCTGTGGATGGCGGCCACCAGGGTGCCGATCTTCGACGCGATGGACATCGCCTTCTCCTGCTGCGTGTACATCGGGTCGTCGAAGATCCCTAGGGCCGCGACCCCCACCCTGAGGGCGTCCATGGTGTCGCAGTTGCGGGGGAGGGTGGAGAGGATCGACACGACTTCGCGGGGGATGGGGCGCTTCGAGGCCATCTCCTCGCTGAAGTGGCGCAGCCCGTTCACCGTGGGGAGCTCGCCGTTCCAGAGGAGGTAGGTGGTCTCCTCCCAGGTGGAGTGGGCTGCAAGCTCGCCTATGTCGTACCCCCGATACAGGAGCCTCCCTTCGTGACCGTCAATATAGCAGATGGAGCTCTTGCCTGCGACCACGTCTTCGAGCCCCTTGGCCTGGGTGGTGAGGCGCTGGACTATCAGGTCCATGGTCTCTCCGTACCTGCCGAGGGCGGCAAGCTTGGCTTGGTTTTCCTTCGAAATCTTGATTGTCGTGAAATCCACTTCTGGTTTTTGTGGCATTGGCATATTGAATTATTTTCATTATAATGGTGATATTTCAATGCTTCCGTAGGACCGGTCCTCCAGCAGATCGTCTATTTTCATTGATGAGAATTGCGTATCGAGCTTAACTCCCCTCGGGGCACTGAATACAGCATGGCACAAACAGGAGTGATTGTTAAGAAGCCCGGGCAGCCATCGGGGGGCATGCCAAGCGAAACTCTGACCGTCAGAGACGACCGCACTGGGAAGGAGTACAAGATCTCGATCCAGGACGGCACCATCAGGGCCATGGATCTGCGGCAGATCAAGGTCTCTGACAAGGACTTCGGGTTGATGACCTACGACCCCGCCTTCCAGAACACGGCGTCGTGCAAGAGCAAGGTGACGTACATCGACGGCGACGCGGGCATCCTGAGGTATCGGGGATACCCCATCGAGGAGCTGGCAGAGAAGAAGAACTACCTGGAGGTCGCCTACCTCGTGCTTTACGGCGAGCTCCCGTCCAGGTCGCAGTATGAAGAGTGGGTCCAGAACATCACCTATCACACCATGGTCCACGAGAACATCAAGAAGTTCATGGACGGGTTCCATCATGACGCGCACCCCATGGGGATGCTGGTGGGTACCCTGGGCGCCCTCTCGACGTTCTATCCGGACGCGAAGAGTATCTTCGACGAGGGTTCCAGGAACCTGCAGATCTACAGGCTCATCGCGAAGATCCCGACCCTGGCGGCCTTCGCCTACAGGCACTCGCGGGGGATGCCGTACGTGTATCCGAGCAACGACCTGAGCTACCCTGCGAACTTCCTTTCGATGATGTACACCCCGTCCTCGACCACGAAGTACGAGCCGGACGAGGCCCTCACCCATGCCCTCGACGTCCTCTTCATACTCCATGCCGACCACGAACAGAACTGCAGCGCCAACGCCATGCGAAGCATCGGGAGCTCGCACGCAGACCCCTACTCAGCGGCCGCAGGAGCTGCAGCTGCCCTATACGGCCCGCTGCACGGCGGAGCCAACGAGGAGGTAATCAGGATGCTCGCGGAGATCGGCTCAGTGGAGAAGATACCTGAAGTCATCGCGCAGGTCAAGGATGGGAAGAGGCTCCTGATGGGGTTCGGGCACCGGGTCTACAAGAACTACGACCCCCGCGCCAGGATCATAAAGAGAGTCGCGGAGGAGGTCTTCAGCATCACCGGACGGAACCGGCTCCTGGACATCGCCCTGGAGCTGGAGAAGGTGGCCCTGTCGGACGACTACTTCATCAAGAGGAAGCTCTACCCGAACGTCGACTTCTACTCCGGCATCATCTACCAGGCCATGAAGTTCCCGAGCGACCTGTTCCCCGTGCTCTTCGCCATACCGAGGATGTCAGGATGGCTGGCGCAGTGGCAGGAGGGCCTCCTCGACCAGGAGCAGAAGATCGCGCGGCCGAGGCAGATTTACCTTGGGTACCCCGAGCGGCACGTCCCATAGCCGAGACTAAGACGGTGAGGAGAACCGGACCGGACGGCGGGCCCCCAGGGGAGCCCATGGTCGGCCGCCCGGACGCCAGGTCACGGCTTTTCGATAGGTAGAAAAGCGTCCAGAGCGGCGCCCTTCATGAAGGTTTGTCTTTCATGCGCCTCGCGGTCGTCGGTACCGGCGTTGCTGGCGCCTACCTCCTCAACCGGCTCCCCCCTAACGTCGAAGCGGAAGCCTTCGAGGCGAAGACGGAGAAGAACTGGTATACAGTGTGCGCCTGGGGGACAAGCGAGCCTTTCATCACGGACCTGGTGAAGCAGGCAGGGTTCAACTTCGGAGACTACGTCCTCCACAGGGGGAAGAAGATGACCGTGGACCTCGGGGACGAGGAGCTGAGCATACCCCTCGTGGGGCTGGTGACCTACGACAAGCACAGGCTCACCGAGGACATGCTGAAAGGGAAGAAGGTCCACTGGGGGGCGCAGATCAAAGGGGCAAACGGGAACCTTTCGGGGTTCGACACCGTCGTAGACGCGACCGGGCTGCACAGGTCGCTCCTCCCTAAGGTCGAGGACGACCTTCTGATCCCTTCGCTCGAGTACCAGGTGAAATCGAAGGACCTCCCCTACGATGACTTCGTGATCAGGCCCTATCCTGGGATCACGGGATACTGGTGGTACTTCCCCCTGGGGGACGGGATGGCACATGTGGGGGCGGGGGACCTAAGGGGAAGGTACAGATACGAGCTGGACGAGTTCGTCAAAAAGTACAGGTGCGAAGTTGTGAAGAAGATAGGGAGGCCGGTCCGGGTGACCCCGCCCAAGTTCATGGAGCCGTTCTACGACGGTAAGGTCGTCGGGGTGGGGGAGTCCATAGGGACCGTGTACCCGATGCTGGGCGAGGGGATTATCCCGAGCATGCAGTGCGTCAACCTCTTCGTGGACCATTTCGGGGACAGGGAGGGGTACAGGAAGGCCGTGCTGGACCAGTACGCCATCTACGCCAAGGTCTACGATTTCATCAAGGCGAAGGTCGAGGACAGGTTCAACCTGGCGAGGATGCTCCCTACGCTGCTCTCGGTCTACTGGTACATGAGGAGCAACACGAGGCGCTATGGCCTGAGGACGGAGCTCTCCACGTTCTACAAGATCGTGACGAGGCTGTAGATGAGCTCAGAAGAGCTCCGCACCCATTCCGCGGTTCATGTAATCAAGGGCGCAGTACAGAAGGTCCTGGGGGCGAAATGGACCGCGTCGGTCTACGTGTCGGGAAGCCACGGGAGACTGACGGTGCAGTTCGACCGGAAGCCCACCGACGAGGAGATGGCGAGGATAGAGCGGGAGGCGAACCTGAAGATCGCAGAGGGGGCAGAGGTGCTGGAGTTCGAGATGGAGAAGCAGGAAGCGGAAGGGCACTTCGGGGACGCGATCTACGACCTGTTCCCTCTTCCCGGCGGGGTGACGATACTGAAGATAGTCAGGATACCGGACTGGAACATCAACTGCTGCAACCAGGGCCACGTCGACAGCACAGCGGAGGTCGGCGGGGTGAGGCTTGGGAGGCCGAGGTTCAGGCACGCGAAGAGGGAGCTCGAAATCGAGTTCGACCTCGCCGAGTGAAAGCGGAACAGGTAATATGCCAGTTCATTTCGGGTCGCGGCCTGTGGGCCCGTAGCGCAGATCAATGATGGAGCGAAATACGGATAGCGCGGCAGCCTCCTATGCTCACGCGAAGTGAGCTGTAGGTCGTGCGTTCAAATCGCACCGGGCCCGCTTCTCGCAATCACGCTGTCCGCTCTTGGTGACCGGGCGCATCCCAGGGGGGAACTCGGACAACTATCCCTTGCTGCAATAGCGGGTTTGACTAATGTTTTGGTTCAGCGCCACCGCCGGGTAGTAGGTCCCGTTGATCAGGACAGCCCCGTCCCCGAACAGGCAGAAGGAAATCGAGCCCATGGGCAACGTCCCATTGTTGTTCGGCTGCTGGAACCGCATCGAGATCGTCTCGGTCACCGTGGGGGTCGCACCTAGGGTGACGACCGGGGCGAAGTAGACGAAACCGCCGAGGACCATGGCTAGGACGGCGAGCGCCGAGAGCTTCTTGGCATTCCTCAGCATGGCCGAGTCGAGGGAGGGGTTGGAGCACGCCTTGCAGTCCCCGCACAGGCACCCTGGCTTGCAGACGCTGCACGAACAGGTGGCCGAAAGCTCCTGGAAGACCTTCACCCGGTTCCCCTTCCCTCCTTGGCAGATTTTGGGTCTAATCTATGCTTTTTGGAAGTTTCATCCATGCGGTCAAGATTTCTTCTCTTCGTCAGGGGCCCGGCCCGCCATGAAGGGGTGCCGCTGCCCTATCTTAAATCCGGGCCGATGCGGACGGGGACAGTTGGCGGCGGCTCAGTCACGGGGAGCACCAGAAGGTTCCCTCCGGAAGGAGATCACCGTCCGCCACGCCGTCGCCATCTACGTGAGTTCCGTTCTTGGAGCCGGCATACTCGTGATTCCAGGCCTGGCGGCGAAGGCCGCAGGGGCCGGGTCGCTCCTGGCATGGGGGTTCCTCGCAGTCGCCAGCTATCCGTTCGCCTATACATTCTCCAGCCTTTCCGCCCGCAGGCCCGAATCGGGAGGGATCTACTCGTTCGCCAAGGAGGCATTCGGCCCCGGGGCGAGCACGATGACGGCCTGGCTCTTCGTTGCGTGGGTCGTACTTGGGGCGCCTGCGATCACTCTGGCGGCTGGGTCATATCTAGCCTACGCCTTCCCCATCTCGGGGCCAGGCATCTTCCTGGTGGCGCTGGCGATCCTCGCGCTCGCCTATGGGGTCAACCTGCGGGGGGTAAGGCTGAGCGGGAGGGTACAGGTCGTCGCGGTGGCCGTGATGGTCGGTATCCTAACCCTGGGGGTCGTGGCCTCCGCCCCCTCGGTGAAGCCAGCCAACTTCGCTCCGCTTCTCCCCAACGGAATCGCGTCGGTCGGGGTCGCTTCGGCGCTTGTGGTCTGGTCGTTCCTGGGATACGAGAACGTCTCGAACATAGCCGAGGAGTTCAAGGACCCGAAGAAGGACTTTGGGAGAAGCGTCACCATCAGCGTGGTCCTGATCGGGGTGCTCTACATGGCCGTGGCGGCCACCGTCGTCGGCACCGACGCCTTCACCGCCGGGGGAGGGGTCACCCCGTTCGCGGTGATGATGTCGAACGTCTTCGGGACCTACGGCGGGGCTGTCGTCTCGGCCCTCACGGTCGTCATAATCTTCTCGACCGTGAACGCCTACACGGCGGGGATGGGGAGGGTGGTCTATGCCGCGGCCCTCGACGGCAACCTCCCGCGGGTCCTCGGCAGAGTGGACCCGAGGACGGGGGTCCCCCGGGGGGCGTTGGTCGCGCTGTTCCTCCTGGTTGTGGCCGCCCTTGTCGTCTACTACGTCGCCAACGTGGACGTGCAGACCGCCTTCCTGGCCACCAGCGGGGCTGCGGTCCTGACCTACGTGGTCGGCTCTGCTTCCGGCGTAAAGCTGTTGAAGGGAGGAAGGGTCCGGACCGCCCTTCCTTGGGGGTCCCTGATCGTATCGATCGTCATACTGCCCTTCATCGGCACCCTTCTTGCCGCCAGCGTCCCCGTGGCCGTCCTGGGCTTCCTCTATGGCAGGTTCCAGAGCAAGCGGACCGACAGCCCTACGCAGTCATAGGAACTTCTTCTCGTCGACGACGGACTGGAGACAGCCGACGAAGTCGTCGTCGTCGTTGAGCATGTCACACCTCTCCAGCCGGGCACCCTTCCCCGCGGCCCATTCTCTGCATTCTATGTCGATGTCGTAGAGAATCTCGAGGTGGTCCGCGACGAACCCTATCGGGGCGATCAGGAAGCTCCTGGAGCCCCCGTCGAATTGAGTCTGCAGGTGTGCGAGTATGTCAGGCCCGAGCCACGGGTCCCGGGTGTGTCCCGCACTCTGGAAAGCGAAGCTCCACTCGGTCTTCCCGAGGGCGGACGCCACCGACTCACAGGTCTCGATGAGCTGGTACCTATACGGGTCCCCGCCGGCGAGGATTCGCTCAGGCAGGCTGTGGGCGGAGAAGACGAGGGAATATCCTCGAGGGAGCTTCTGCCCGGCGCGCCTGATCCTGGACGCCCACGCTTCGACAAGTTTGGGACTCAGGTGCCAGGAGCTGACCGAGTCGAGCCTCATTTTCCTCGGGAGGGATGCGTTCGCCATTTCAACGGCGAGCATGTAGGTTCCGACGCTCATCTTGGAGTAGTGGGGAGCGAGGGCGATGGAGAGCAGTTCGTCGACCCCGTCGCCTGCGGCCTGCTTCACGACGTCTGCGATGAAGGGTTCGGAGTGCTTCATTGCAGAATAGACCAGCGTTCCCGACCCCCGGTCTGACAGACTCCGCTGGAGCTTCGCCCGCAGGTTCTCTGTTATCCGGATCAGCGGGGACGTCCCCCCGATTGCCTCGTATCTTCTGCGGAGGTTTTCGATTTCGTCCTGGGTGGGCTTCTGGCCCCCTCGTATGTTCGTGTAGTACTCCTCCACCCCCTCAAGGGAGCGAGGCGTCCCATAGGTCATCAGCAGGACCCCCTTCATCCGTTCGTCCTCCTCGTCCGGCTGTGGACCATCTTCACTATCTGACGGAGGTTCTCCGGATCGGTGCCTCGGAGGACGCCATGGCCGAGGCCGAATATGTGGCCCCGTCTGCCCTCGGCCCCATCCAGGACGCTGTTGACCTGGTCTGTCATTTCTCTCCCTCCTGCCAGGGCCGCAACGGGGTCCAAGTTCCCCTGGACAGCCGTCTCCCCGCTGCATCTTCGCCATACGTCTTGGATCGGCACCCTCCAGTCTACGCTTAGCACCTCGGGCCCTGTGCCGTGGAATTCCTCCACGAGGGCCGAAGAATCGGCGCAGAAGTGTATCTTCGGGACCGAGCCTATCGAACTGAAGACCTCTCGTGTAAAGGGGTAGACGAATTGGTGGTAGTCGCGGGGCGAAAGGCATCCGACCCAGCTGTCGAAGAGCTGGACGGCAGACACCCCGTGCCTGACTTGCATCGAGAGGTAATCCCGAATCATCTCGGTCAGGCTCTTCATCAGAGCCTCCCAGGTGTCCGGGCTCGAATACATCAGGGACTTCGTCTTCGAGAGTTCCCTGCTGGGGCCCCCCTCAATCATATAGGATGCGAGGGTGAACGGCGCTCCCGAAAATCCGATTAAAGGGGTCTCTCCGTCGAGCTTCTGGATGGCCCGGTCTATGGCAGAGTACACATACGGGAGGTCGAGCTTCGGGTCCAACCTGCGAAGGGCGGCGACATCGTCTGCGGTTCGGATGGGGTTTGATATCACCGGCCCCACGTCCTCTTCGATCTTGAGCTTCACCCCCATTGGTTCGAGGGGGAGCATGATGTCCGCGAAGATGATGCCTGCGTCCGCCCCGATGGCGCGGACAGCGTCGACCACCGCTTCGGAGGAGAGCTCCGGGTCCTTGGCGACATCCAAGACGTTCCTCGCCCCCTTGATCCGTCTGTAGCTGGGCAGGTACCTCCCCGCCTGCCTCATGAACCAGACAGGGGTGTATTCGGTCTCTCGCCTGAGGCACGCACGGACGAACTGCGAGTCGGCTCCCCTCACGAGCACGCCTCCCTTGAGGTCCGGACGGGACCGTCAATTCGCCCCATCAGCGCCCCCTTGGTCTCAGAAGACGGTTCCTTAGAATCTTGCACCCTCATGGTTAGTGACTACCCCAGGAGCGACAGCATCGTCGCGGGGTCGACGCGCCTGCAGGTGAAGATTGGGGTCTCGAGCTGGGTGTACATGCTCGCCTCTGAGCTTCTGAGGTCTTCGACCAGCGCGAGGAACTCGGAGGGGTCGTCGCCCTCGAACGCGAGCACGAACTCCTGATCGTCGAGACCAAAAGAGTATCCCGTGTTTATCCTGATGGAGGGATACGTGTGGCCCACCTTGAAATGCTCGGCCATGATTCGTTGCCGCTCTGTGAACGGAAGCCTGTACCACTCGCGCTTCTTCACGAAGGGGTAGACGAAGATGAACTTGCTGGTGGAGCCGCCCCGCGTCGTCCCTTCCTGTCCTGCGTGCCTGTGAGACCCCAGATATTTCGACCTCCTCGTCATGGCGAGATAGGAATACGGAATCTCCAAGTACCTCCCCAGCTTCGTAGAGAGGAGGCCGGCGACCAGGGACTGGAACGGCTCTACGGCTGGGGAGTCTGCCAGGATCATGAAGTCGGTGTCCCCCCTTAGCCCGACGAGAGAGAAGAAGGAGAGCACCGCGGGAGGCGAGTCACCCAGTACCTGCAGGAACTCCCTTTTGGACTCCTCCTTGGCCTCCCGCTCCAGAGACCTCCACTCGCGGGCCACCTTGAAGAACGTGTACTTCAGATAGCCCTTCTCGAGCTCGACAGGGTCGGGGATCCTCTGCTCCTGCTCTTCCATCAGGGCCCCTCCCTCAGCTTCACAGCCAAGTCCGCGAACGTCATGCTAGCACCCGTTCTCCAGGTCGACGCAAGGAGCTCCAAGACCTCGTCTGTCTCCGGCGCGAGTCTTTTCCCCATGGTTCCTACATTCAGGGTCCGCACTATCACTTCCCTTCGTTGAAGATGGACTCGAGCAGACGCAGCCGCTCTCCTTGGTCCTCTTCGCTCCTGACATCCTTGATGAAGGAAACGTGAGGGGACAGAAGCTTGCCGGTGAGCCGTCTGCTGAGAGACTCGACCACAGTCCTATCGTGCTCCGAAAGGCCGGGGAGCTTCCTAAGAGCCGCAAGGGTCTCTTCTTCTCTAATCCTATCGGCCCACCTGTAGATGTTGCCGAGAGTCGGCGTGAGCCTGCTCGCCGTGAGCCAAGAATCGAACCTTCGAGCTTCAGTCCGGACCAGCATCTCGGCGGCCTCGTCCCCGTGAGGCCCCTTCGAGTGGGCCCACTCCGCCACCGCGTCAAGGTCGAAGAGCCGGACATTCTGTGAGGCCTTGATCCCCGGATCGACGTTCCTCGGGAAGCCCAAGTCCAGAATCACGGTCTTCTTCCTGCTCGGCAGGTCCTTCTTGGCAAGGACGTAGCCTCGCCGCCTCGTAGCGGCTATTATCAGGTCGCACCTGGCTACGGTTTCGCGAAGCCTCTTTCGGGATATCCTTACTGCGTTGGGGAATCTTGTCTCGACCCCCCGCCTCGATGATAGCAGGTAGACGGTAGACCCCTTCAGCTTCAGAGCAGCGAGCTTCGCCGTCTCCCCTGACCCTATGAGCAGCACCTTGGACGGCCGGCGTCCCAGGGCAGCCAGGGCGCGCCTCAGCGCGAAGACGCTCACCGACCTATTCGCCGGTGACACGTGGTACGATTCGCGTACCCTCTTCCCCGAGCTGTAGGCGGCGTCGAAGAGAGACGACAGAATCGACTTCGCATGCCCCCTTGCCCGCGCGGTCTTTCCAGCGTCCCTCACCTGCTCGAGAATCTGTTCCTCCCCGAGGACCGGCGAGTCCAGGCCCGCAGCCACCCTGAAGACGTGCTCCAGGGCGTCGGTGCCCGTCTTCACGTAGAAACTGCCTTGGAGCGCACCACTACCGTCGAGCATGGTCAGGACGCGCCTGGCCACATCGGCGGGGCTGCTACAAGCGAGGTAGACCTCCAGCCTGTTGCACGTTTCAAGGACAGCGCTCTCGAAGACCTGCCCGCTCCCAACCTGGTCTCCAGGTTCGGGGATCTTGGACAGACGGGTCGCCACAAGCTCCCTGACCTCGATGCGGGCTGTCCTGAAGGAGGTGCCGACCAGGACCACCGACTGCATCTGCGCTCTCTCCCTCCTGACGGCCTGCTCCCGGCCGAGGGTCCCTTCCGCAACCAACTAGGATTTCGTAACCGTTGATGGCGCATTATATTTAACGTTTGATAAGCACGGGGGCCTAACACCTTAGGTTATGCGATGCGCTTCACTATCGCTCCAGGATTCGGTGCCCTTCGCCCATCTCGATGGTTATGCGGTTTCCCAGTCGGTCCGCCTTCCTCAGCTCAAGTGGTTCGGGTTCAAGCTCGGCGGGGGACCGGCACCCCCGCGACCTGTGTTCGCTTCTTGCGAACTCCGGGTTTGTCTCGCCTGCTAGTACCCTGCCGGGATTCCGTCGCCCCGGACGTCGCATACCGCCTTGCGGTAGTTGTCAGATATTTCGACCGCCTGGCAGACGCCTGTCCTCCCAGGCATGGGGAGGCTCTGGACGTCGAAGGTGTCCCCCTCGGGGAGCTCATACCCCTGCTCCACGAGCAGCGTTCGTCCTCCTCCCCAGAGAAACCTCGGGTGGGCAACGTTCTGTTCGGTAGGCATCTGATAGTCGACGGAGTTCGTCACGAAGAGGGCGTGCTGCGTCGGACGGAAGTCGGCCCCACTTGCCCCGATCGCGAGATAGGGGCGGCCGTCCTTCTCGAGGATCAGCGACGAGAGGGTGTGGAGGGGCCGCTTCCGAGGTCCCACCTTGTTCGGTCCGGCCATGCTGAACCCTGCCCCTCTGTCGTTGATCGCGATGCCGCATTCAGGCACGAAGATTCTTGAGCCAAAGTGCTGGAACAGGCTCTGAATCCCCGACACGACGTTTCCCTCCCCGTCGGCGATGGCGAACGAGGTGGTGTCCCCGGACCTCACCGTGCCCGGGGTGGGAGGGGCCAGGCTCCCAACGTCCAGGAAGGACTCGAGGTCGATGCGACTGAACCGCGGGTCCCCGAGCATCTCATCCCTGCGGGCGTAGGCGGGGAGGACCGCGGTCATCGTCCGCTCTATCCTTTCCTTCGAAAGCGGACCGGTCCCTGAGAGGGTGCCCTCGGAGAGCTGTTTCAGGATCAGCAGGCTGGTGGCCCCCATGCTGTTCGGAGGCACCTCGTAGACGGTGGTGCCGCGGTAGTCGAGAGTGAGCGGGCTCACCCATTCCGCCCTGAAGTCACGGAAGTCAGCGACATCGCAGGGGACTCCGAGGGAGTCGAGCGCGGCCGATATCTTCTCTGCGGGCCACCCCGAGTAGAATCCGTCGGCGCCAGCCTCTGCGATGTCGGAGATTAACCTCCCGAGGGCTTCCTGCCTGATCCATTCGCCCGGAGATGGGGGCTTTCCTCCTGGTGCGAAGACCTTCTTCGCATCTGCCGGGAGGGAAGAGTAGGCGGCCGCGACCGACCTGCAGAGCGCCTCTCCCGCCGGGAACCCCTTTGAAGCCAGCCCTATCGGAGCGGCCAAGAGGTCCCTGAACTCCAGGCTCCCCAGCTTCCTGTGCATCTCCCAGACCCCGGCGGGGTACCCTGGTACCATGCAGGTGAGAGGCCCGAACTGAGGAATCTTCCCGCCCCCCTTCGACATGACAAGGTCGAGCGTGAGCCCGGAAGGCGACCACCCGCTGCCGTTCAGGCAGTGGACCTTCCCGGTTTTCGCCTCGTAGAACATCCCGAAGAAGTCGCCGCCGACTCCGCCGGCCGGGTGGAAGGCAACAGCCAGGGAGAAGCTGGTGGCCACCGCGGCGTCGAAGGCGTTGCCTCCGTTCCGGAGGACGTCGTAGCCAGCCAGCGAAGCCAGAGGCTGCTCGCTGGCGACAGCAGCGCGCTCACCAATCAGGGTCTTGCTGAGCGTCAACCTGTTCCTGCTCCTGACCTCAAAGGTGACCGCCTGGAGAGCGTGAAGGAGTATATCGAGCTTTTCCTGCCCAGAGGTCCGACCCGCGAGAACCCGACCCCTTCGAAGAGCCCGGGGGTCCCGGCCCAGAGGAAGGTCGCATTGGACTCGCCGCCGACGGGGTAGGCCTCGATGGTCTTCACCTTCAGCTTCCTCATCGCCCTCACTGTCTCGCGGACGGCGAGCTTCGCGAGCCCCAACCTGCGGTGCCCTGGAGCGATGAACAAGCACGTAGTCCTCCAAGGATCCACCGCCGTCGGCGCATATCCTCTCTTCCTGTCGATCCGGCCCAGCTCTTCCCTGGGGCCGAATTGGCACCAGCCGACGGGCTCGCCACCGCAGTAGACAAGGGCTCCATGCGCCTTCCCCGCTCTGACGAGCGTTCGTTTCGCGTCTCTGTTCGCCTCATAGGCCTTGGAGTCGAAGCTCCCGGAGCTGTGGAAGAACATGCACCAGCACCCGCCCCAGACGCCCCCGTTCGATGCGAAGAGCCTCTCGAAGTCGGGCCAGGTCTTGGCCGAGAGCTGGGAAGCGGTGACTCGGCCGTGGGTGTGCTCTGTCCTGCCGCGCCTCACGGAGTACCTTGCCTCGGGAATCTATTTATAGAACGAACCGACGTATACAACCACAAGGAGATATCCGTTGAGCCAGTCCGAGCTTGATTCGGTGTTGGGGACAGTCGACAACCCCATCCGTCGCAGGATTATCGCGAGGATAAGCGAGGAGCCGAACTACCAGCTTCAGCTGTCGAAGGAGCTCGACATCAGCCAGCAGCTCGTCGCCAAGCACCTGGTCACCATGGAGGACGCGGGGCTGGTGAGCACGGTGAGTCAGGACAGCCCGCGGGGGCCGCAGAGGAAGGAGTACCTCCTGAAGAAGAGCGTCTCTGTCACCCTTGACCTCGCACCGAACCTCTTCAGGGCGAGGATCTTCTCCTTTGGTGCGCTCCCCGGCGTCCGCGAGACCGACGAGCACGCCCAGGTGATGACCCAGATCAGCGAGGTGCTCAAGTATCCCGATGCAGCCTCGAGGATACGGCCTCTGACCAAGGTGGTGGCCGAAGTCGACAAGAAGCTCAAGGAGATGGAGGAGGAGCGGGCGGTCTTGCTCTACCTGAGGGGCCTAGCTCTTAGGGAGGCAGCCAGGGTGTCGACCTCGCTGCCGAGCGCCGACAGACGGAGGGTCCTAAGGTACCTCATGAGAGAGGAAGGGGACGGCGTCTCCACCATCTGCTCTTCGCTGGGCCTTCAGAGAGAGGTTGTCGGAGATATTCTCGAAGAGATAGAGAAAGAGCTCGCTGGTTCCGACTAAAAAGGGAAAGAGGAGCGGGAGCTCCTCTACAGTCCTATGTTCGGGAAGGTCGCCTGCGGAACGCCTAGCTGGCCCTGGAGGGTCTTGATGCGGGTCGCGTATTCCTTCATCCGGGCGTTGTCGCCCTGGACCTTCGCGATCCGGTACCCCTTCCACGCCTTGCGGAGGGCGCCCCAGACTTGTCCCTTTTGATATTCTGGCATTCTGTTTCTGCCTCTGTTGTTTCAGGGGCCCGGACGGTATTTTGCGAGTGGAGTCTATTCAAGTTGAGCCGTTGGTTCACGGATGATACCCGTGGTAAGGGCTAGACCAACGACCTGAGGAGGAGCCAGATGTTGCTCGGGTGCTCGGATATGCGCCTCTTCGAGTAGGCGTACCAGCTGTCACCGTAGGGGAGGTACTCCGAGACCTTGTACCCGGACTTCACCAGGTCGGTCTTCAGCTCGTCCCTGATCCCCTTCAGAAGCTCGAAGCGGAATTCGACGTGCTTCGAATCGGCGAGGGCCCTGGCTTTGTTGACCAGAGTCGAATCGTGGGTGCCTATGGCGAAACCATCTCCTCGTTCAAAGAGCGCCCCCATGAGTTTCGCGAAGTTGTCGCGCACCTCGTCCCTCGTCGGAAAGACGAAGTCGCGGCCCTCTTTGTACGCCCCCTTCACCAGCCTGACCTTGCCGCCGGCGTCAAGGATGGACTTCAGGTCCGACTCGCTCCTCCGCGTGTAGGCCTGGAGGGCCACTCCTGCTGCGGGGTGCTTCTCGTGCAGGGCGATGTAGGTCCGGACCGTGGCCTCGGTGAAGGCCGAGCCCTCCATGTCGATCCAGAGCGGCTGTCGGAGGCGGTCTGCGTTGGAGGCGATGTTCTCCAGCCGGGACCGTAAGCCCTCGTCGTCGGCGCCGAGTCCGAGCTGGGTGAGTTTGACCGAGACGAAGCCGCTTATTCCCCCTTCGGAAAGGGACTGCTGCAGCCTGAGATATTCCGCGGAGTGGGCGTCGGCCGTGGCCTTGTCCTTGATGTCTTCGCCGAGGAAATTCACAATGGCGCCTACCCCCCTCGAGTTCGCCTTCTTCGCGTCTTCTATCGCAGACTGCATGTCGACCCCGGCAATCCACCGCTTCGCGAGCGGGAGGACGACCCTCTCCTTGAGCCCCAAGGCGAGCCATCCGCTGAGGGGACTACATTTAACGATGGCTCCTAACGCCTGAGGCGGCCATGAGTCAGGACGCCGTCTATGCGCGCAGAGCGAAGAAACTGAGGAGAGGGCTCGAAGATCAAGGTCTGAGGGGGGTGATGGTGGTCCCGGGGCCCAACATGAGATATTTCACCGGGGTGAACTCACTGATGCTCGAGAGGCCATTCATCCTCATGGTCCCGGTCGAAGGGGAACCGCATCTCGTCGCGCCCGCGCTCGAGGCTGGGCCCTATCACGGATGCCCGCTCCCGATGAGCATCCACTCCTGGACCGACTCCGAAGGGTCGGCAGGAGCGGTGGCCGAAGCGGTCCAGGGGGTAGAGATGGAGGGGAGGTGGGGGGTGGAGGGGAAGGTCCCGTTCCAGTTCCTGGACAGGGTGCTGAAGCGGGCATCGCCCAAACTCACTGACGCGGAGCCTGTGCTGCAGGGACTGCGAGAGGTCAAAGACGACGCGGAGATTGGCCTGCTGGAGAAGTCCGCCAAGATCCTCAGCAGGTCATTCAGAGAATTCCCTGGGCTGATCAGGGAAGGGATGACCGAGCTCGACCTGGCCAAGGCAGCCACGGATGCCATCTACGCGAACGGCGCCACCAAGGTGGACGACATGCTGGTCCAGTCGGGGCCGAGGGCCGCTGACCCGCATGGGCTCCCGACCTCGAGGAAGATTGTGAGAGGGGAGGGCATAATCATTGACGTGGGGTCGGTCTATGAAGGGTACTACGCCGACATCACCCGGACGTTCTGCTTGGGGTCGGCCCCGGACGTGGAAAGGGTGTACGAAAGGGTCCTCCAGGCCGAGACCACGGGGATCGACAGCGCGGCCGTCGGGGTGCCGGTCGGAGGCGTTGACGGGGCAGCGAGGGGAGTGCTGAGGAAGGCAGGCATGGGCAGGTACTTCATCCACAGGACAGGGCATGGACTCGGGCTCGAGGTCCACGAGGCCCCGTACATCGTTGAGGGGGGGAAGGAAAAGCTGCGCCCGAGCATGTGCTTCACGGTGGAGCCGGGAGTCTACATCAGAGGGAAGCTGGGGGTCAGGATAGAGGACGACGTCCTCATGGGCAGGAGGAGAGGAAGGGCACTGACGGACACCCCCAAGGACTTTGGCTGGTGGAAGTAGCTACTTCGACTTCGAAAACTGGGACACCATGGTGTTGGTGTCTTGGACGTGCTTGATCTTGGAAATCTTGTCCAGGACCAGCTTGTAGACCTTCTCGTCGCTGGGGACGACGATCTCCTTCTGCGAGCTGACCACGGCTATTACGTCCCAGTCGCCGGGGATTATGTGAGCCTCCCTGACGTCCGGGATCTTCATCAGGTCATCGACGACCTCCTCTTCGTGGCCAGGAGCCACTTTCACCAGGACGAACGCCTTCTGATAGACCGGCAAGTGAATCAGGGCGCCGAGATTTGTGTTTAAAAAACTCTCCCGCCAAAACCGCCGTCGATGAGGAACTCCGAAGTCGCAGAGCTCCTGGACAGGCTCGGAGACCTGGTCGAGGCCAATGGCGAGGACAGGTTCAAGGTCATTGCCTACCACAGGGCGGCCACAAGCGTCAGGAACCTGGACGAGGATGTCGAGCAGCTCTGGAGGGAGAAGAGGCTCGAAGACATCAAGTATGTCGGGGAGGGGATCGGCAGGAAGATCAACGAGTACCTCAGCACCGGCAAGCTCCAGCTCCTCGAGAGGCTGAAGGCGAAAACCCCCGCCGGGGTCCCCCTCCTCACGAAGGTCCAGGGAATCGGGCCCCGGACGGCCTACCGTCTTTCTCGCGACCTGGGCATAACCAGCGTCGAGGAGCTCGGCAAGGCGCTCGCCGAAGGGAGGCTGGACTCGGAGTTCGGGCCGACGGTGAGGGAGTCGTTCCGCCTTGGAATAGAGAAGCTCCACAGATTCGAGAAACGCATGCTGCTCCCTGAAGCCGAGGGGACGTTCCAGAAGCTGGCTTCCTACTTCGGCGCCCTCGGGATCAGTGTCGGCATGGCCGGGAGCCTGAGGAGGGGGAAGAGCACGGTGGGGGACCTGGACCTCCTTGCCACCGACCCCAGGGTGGTGGACGCGGTCAAAGGGTGCCCCGGAGTCGCCCAGGTGCTGGAGAGCGGACCGAAGAGGACCAGCGTGAGGCTGGAAGAAGGGGTGCAGGTGGATGTGAGGGTGTTCGCAGAGGATGAATATGGCGCGGCCCTGGTCTACTTCACCGGGTCGAAGGACCACAACATCGCCCTCAGGAACCTTGCGATAGAAGAGGGGTGGAAGCTCAACGAATACGGGCTCTTCGACAGGGCGGGCGCAAGGCTTGCAGGGAGGACCGAGGAGGAGGTGTACCGGAAGCTCGGGATGGCGTACATCCCTCCCGAGCTGAGGGAGAACAAGGGAGAGATCGAAGCCGCCCGGAGGGGGAAGCTCCCCGACCTGGTGAAGCTCGACGACATCAAAGGGGACCTGCAGATGCACACCATCTGGAGCGACGGCTCCGCGGACCTGGAGGAGATGGCGACAGCCGCCAAGGAAAGGGGGTACCGGTACATCGCGGTGACCGACCATTCGGTCTCGGTCAGGGTGGCCAACGGGCTCACCGAAGAGAGGTTCAGGAGGCAGTGGAAGGAAGTCGAAAGGCTGAACGACGAGCTATCTCCTTTCCGCATTCTGAAAGGGGTAGAACTCGAGATCAAGAGCGACGGGTCGCTGGACTTCGGCAAGTTTTTGGACGAGTTCGACCTGGTGGGGGCCTCGCTTCACCAGAACTTCAAGCAGGACGCGCAGAAGCTGACCGAGAGAGCGGTGAAGGCGCTCTCGCACCCTTCAGTCGATTTCCTCTGCCACCCGACTAACAGGCTCATCGGGAGGAGGGAGGGGAATCCGGTCGACCTCGCAAAGATAATCCGGACTGCGAAGGACAACGGCAAGATGCTGGAGATCGACGGGGAGCCGCGGAGGCTCGACCTCGACGAAGTCTGGGCGAAGAGGGCGATGGAGGAAGGGGTCCCCATCGTCATAGACTCAGACGCCCACTCCGTGGGGGAGTTGGACAACGAAGGCTACGGGATCGTCATGGCGAGAAGAGGGTGGCTGGAGGCGAAACATGTCGCTAACACGAAGAGCCTCAAGGCCCTGCTCAACTCCGTCGGCTGAGCCCCTCCAAGGTTAATATCGCAACCTGACGGCGCGTCATTCGCGGGGGTTGCTGAGCTAGGCCAAAAACGCCAGCAGCGTTGGAGGCGGGGGACTTAAGGCGACAACTCCGAGAGATCCCCTCCCTTAGGGGTTCGTGGGTTCGAATCCCACCCCCCGCATCCATAAAGCATCGGCAGAGTATCAGCGCTTGAACCATGCGTTAGTTACAAGGGCTGCCAGAGAGCGTGGGCGAGGCATCTGAGGGGCGTCGCTGACTCGTTCGGCGAACCTTTCTCGAAGCTACCTTGCCTGCAAGCCCCCAAACAACGACGACCAAGCCGATGGATACCATTGCAAGTCCGGTCAGCTATCCGTTCCACCAACTAACGCAGACGGGGCCAAGACCTCCGCAGGTGTACAACTGAAATTGTATCGCTCCCGCAATGGTGATTACGACTCCGACAATGATTCTTGAGGCTAGTTGGCTGAACAAGACTGCGATTGTCAGGATCACGAGTCCCGAACCTATCATTGCAGGTATGAGTGATAGCGCAGTGACGCCCCCTGCTCCCAAGTACCAATCTGCTCCCGCACTGAACAGGAAGGAACCGACCAACGCCAAAACGACCACGAGAAGTTGGCGCAGTGCGCTCATTGACCATAGAAGGCTGAAGGGCGCTCTTGACCATTAACGATTTGTCCGCCATCGGCCGCGGTCATGAGTTTCATGCATGCTGATGAATGGAAGCCCGGCCTGCTCCCTGCAAAGCAGGTTGGGGACCTTCAGTCGTCAGCACCTATACTATTCAGAGCTTCATTTACGTCATTTAGCGCGACAATCTCATCGCTGAAGGTCTCGGGACTTCGGCGCAGGCACGAAGATGAACGTGGGGCTACCTCCGGGTTCAGGGGATGCAGAGTTCTTCGAAGCCTTCAACAGGATCGAGGAGTTCGTCAGAAAGGCCAAGCCCGCGATAATCTTCTTCCAGTGCGGAGCCGACGGTCTCGCAGGAGATCCCATAACGGACCTCCGGTACTCCTCGACTGTGCATGCCTACGCCGCCATGAGGCTGCACAGGCTGGCCCACGAGCTGTGCGGCGGGAGGATTCTCGCCATGGGGGGAGGCGGCTACAACCCAGACAACGTCTCGGTCGCGTGGTCGTCGGTGGTCAGGGAGCTGTCTGGGGCCGGTGCGGACGCTGTCGCTCGGGACCGGCTTGCATGATGGGCTGGGGAGAAAGCAGAGGAGCGTCGGGAAAAAACGGAGGAGGGATGTCAGAACGGCAGAATCTTTCTGCCGTAGTGGGCTTCTACTTCGATCCCTGTTGCCACGTACCACGCAACCAGACCGTCGAGGAAGACTTCACAGCCCGTCACCGTAGTGAGGGTCGAGTCCGCTGCCGCGCTCGTCGCCGAGACCGCATCTAGCAGGAGATAGGCGATGAAGAGCAGCAGGAAGACGGCGAAGATACCCGGGCCGTGCTTTATCGAGTTGATGAGGAAGGTGAAGGTGAAGTGAGCCCACACGAACCAGAAGACAAGCATGTCGTTCCCGGATACCCCGCCCACAACGAAGAGCATTAGAAACAGGGCGATCCAGAAGGAACCGTAGCCTGTGAATGCTGAGCCGGGGAAGATGTTTCCTTTCCTGAGGGCGACGAAACCCGCGAGGAACTGCCCCCCAGATCAAGGCAAGGGCCAAGACGGGGGAACCGCTGATGTTCGAGCTGCTTACGTTGGACGGACCGGTTGCCATTGTCGTCATACCGAAGCCCATCAGACCTATGACCGCCGGATTCGCCCAGTCGGGCGGGGCCTGCGAGCTGGCCGACGATTGTTGGGACACTTTTTCGGTGCTCCGCTTCACGTAAGCACTTTGCCATTTAAGCCTAATTCACATATTCGAACTTTGGCGTTCAGAGACTGCCGCAGCCCTACGGCTGTACCCGCCTGCGCGGGTGCTTGCCACATTCACTGACTCTCGATTGCCATCAGGTGGCCGCCAAAGCCAACGCCCCACAGCAGGACAGGCCAAACCACTATCCTCTCCATTCCGCCGGCGCCCAGACCAGCATACTCCCCTCCCAGATACGCAATCAGGGCGAGGAGTGTGATGAGGCCGAGGATGACTGAGAAGAGAGATGCTACTTTCCTCTGGAATCTGGCTGAGACCACTGCCGAAAGACCCGCGAAAAGGAAGACCACGACGGAAGAGAGTTCGTGCAGGACCCCTGCGGTTTCGGGGAAGACACCCACGCCCACGGCCCCTGCCCCGGCAAGCGCTATCAGAACTGTAGTCGGCTTGTGGTGGAATGCACGCTGGAGATAGTAAGCTCCTACCAGAATGAAAAGGCCAAGAACGATAACAGTGGTATCAAAGAGCAACGCCGAGGGCGGTATGTAGCACGGGCTGAAGCTACAATCAGCCCCGAGGTTGCTGATGTAGTCAGTCGACTCGTTGTAACCGTTTAGACCGTGCGCCGCGTAGATGACTTCGGAGAGCACCTGGAAGAGGGCATACTGGGCGGTCCCCACGAAGATGGCAATGCCCGCTTTCGAGGCATTTGAAAGCGCCATCGCGGGTGCATTGCAGGCTTGTCCTAAAAGCCTGAGCCTCTCCCCGTGGTCGGGCCCCTGCGAGAACCGAGTCTGATGCCGGGGAAGGCCCGTGCTCCCGGCCCTCGCGCCTCCCCGATGCCCGAAGGCCGACCAGGCTGTTCTTCGGTGGGAGCCTAGAAGAGGAATGCAGGGGTCGCTTGTGTTCTGACGGCTCGAGGCCTTTTTAGGAGCGGACCGAGGGCCGAAGGCATGGACACTTTTGCCGAAGCCAGAAGGGTCGAGCCCGAGATAATCAAGACGAGAAGGGCGCTGCATCAGCACCCTGAGCTGGCCTACCAAGAGAAAGCCACCTCGAAGCTGATAGCAGAGCAACTAGAATCCATGGGCATTGAAACCAGGAAAGGGGTCGGCGGGACAGGCGTCCTCGGGACCCTGAAGGGTGCGAAGAAGGGGCGGGTCGTCGCCCTGAGGGCTGACATGGACGGCCTTCCGGTCCAGGAGCAGTCGGATGTGGAGTTCCGCTCCAAGGCCGACGGTGTAATGCATGCCTGCGGCCACGACACCCACATGGCCATGCTGCTCGGGGCAGCAAGGATACTCGCCGAGAACAGGGGGGAACTCTGTGGCACTGTGAAGTTCCTGTTTCAGCCCGCTGAAGAGAACGGTGGGCGGGGTGGGGCGCTCCCGATGATAGAGGACGGAGTCATGAAGGACCCCAAGGTGGACTACGTCTTCGGTCTTCACATATCGAATGTTCAGAAGTCAGGCGAGGTCGGAGTAAGGGAAGGCTCCCTCATGGCGGCTCCTGACACGTTCAAGGTGAAGATAGTCGGGAGGGGCGGGCACGGCTCGGCCCCGCATGAAACAGTCGACCCGGTTTACGTGGCCGCTCACGTCATTCTCGCCCTCCAGGGCGTCTCAGCGAGGATGATCAACCCGATACGCCCATTCGTGATAACGGTGGGTTCAGTGCATTCGGGGACGAAAGAGAACATAATCCCAGATGAGGCCTTCCTCGAGGGAACCATCAGGACCCTCGACGAGAGCACGAGGACGCGCGCGAAGAAGAAGATCGAAGAAGTGGCGAAGGGCGTGAGCAGATCCTTCGGGGCCAGGGCTGAGGTTGAGTTCGAAACGGATGCCTACCCCGTTACGGTCAACGACCCGCGTACCACGAGGGAGGTCATGAAGGTCCTCCGGAAGATCCCGGGCCTGAAGGTCAAGGAGATTGACCCGGTGATGGGGGGCGAGGACTTTTCCCGCTTCCTGCAGAAGGCCCCCGGGACATTCTACTTTCTCGGGACAAACAACCCGGCCAAGGGGTGCGTCTATCCCAATCACAGCTCGAAGTTCAAGATCGACGAAGACGTGCTGAAAATCGGTGCTGCCTCCTTGGCCCTGCTCGCTTTTGAGTTCGGGAACCCGAACGGACCGTAATAGGAGGGCCAAGTTGTACGCCACGAAGGTCTCCGAACGAGTGTACCTGCTCGACACCTACGCCCTGGGGCAGCCAGGGACTGTTGGCGCGTACCTCCTGAAGGGACCCAAGCCCACTCTTGTGGACTGCGGGTACGCGTCTTCCTACCAGAACGTCCTGGCGGGCCTGGCCGAGGTGGGTGTGATGCCGACCGACGTCAGGTACATCATCCCTACGCATGTGCACCTCGACCACGCGGGCGCGGCGGGCCGCCTCATCAGGGAGATGCCCAACGCGGAGGTGATAGCGCATGAAAGGAGCGCCCCCCACCTGGTCGACCCCAGGAAGCTGGTCGAGTCGTCGACCATGGTCTTTGGCAAGGAGATCATGGCGCATTACGGGGATCCGGAGCCAATCCCCGCAGACAGGGTCACTTCGGTCGGGAAGGAGCACCACGTCGACCTCGGGGACGGGATGACTGCGACGCTGATGCACGCCCCCGGCCATGCTCCGCACCAGATCTCCGTCCTTCTGGACAGGACGAAGACGCTGCTCACCGCGGATTCGGTCGGGATAGTCTATCCAGGGATGAAGGCGATGATCCCTACCACTCCTCCTCCGAGCCTCAAGCCGGACGAGCTGGTGGCCACGGTCGGCGCCCTCAGGCAGATGACCCCCTCGGAGCTACTCGTGCCGCACTTCGGGGTCAGGACTGACGTGAACTGGGTGTTCGACCGGACCGTGGAACTCGTCCAGTCCTGGGTGGAGGAAGTCAAGCAACATTGGAGGAGGGGGGCGTCGCCGGACGTAATCGCAGACCTGATGGAAGCGGGGGTGAAACGAGACGCGGGGGTCGCCGAACTCCCGGTCTTCGCCCAGCTTTCGATTAGGACCTCCGTGAAGGGCATCACGCACTACCTCGAAAAGAACGCTTGAATATCGTCGCCGATTGACGCCTCGCTGTGCCACTGGTCTATGCCTGCATCGCTCCGCATGGGGGCGAGGTGGTCCCGGCTCTGGCAGGGAAGAAGCTCCGGCTCTTCGCCCCCACGAGGAAGGCGATGAAGGCCCTCGCCCTTGAGATGAAGCAGGCTAGGCCCGACACCATCGTGGTGGCGACCCCCCACAACCTGAGGCTCCAGAAGCACATCGGGGTTGTGACCTCCCAGTATTCATCCGGCACCGTCACCGAGGGGAGGAGGGCGATAAGGCTCAGGGCGACCTGTGACGTCGCCTTCGCGGACCGCGTCGTGGACGAGGCCGAGAAGCAAGGGCTCCCCGTGGTTGCAGCCAACTACGGGGCGCTAGAGGGCCCGCTTTCCAACCTGGCGATGGACTGGGGGACCCTGATCCCTCTCTGGTTCTTCCTGAGGGGAGGCGGATCGAAGAGAAAGGTGGTGATAGTCACTCCCTCCAGGGGAATCCCCCTCCGGCAGAATTTCGAGTTTGGAAGGGCGCTGGCCCGGGTCGCCGAGAGAGAGAAGAAACGAGTGGCGTTCGTCGCCAGCGCAGACCAGGCGCATGCCCACAAGAAGAACGGCCCCTACGGCTTTGACAGCAGAGCGGCCGCGTATGACCGGCGGGCCGCAGACCTTGTCCGCCAGGGTTCCCTGGAGGGCATCATGGAGTTCGACCCCGGCTTCGTAGAAGGAGCCAAGCCTGACAGCCTGTGGCAGATGACCATGCTGGCGGGAGCGCTGTCTGTCGTGCCGATGAAGGGCGAACTGCTGTCATACCAGGTCCCGACATATTTCGGGATGCTCTGCGCCAGCTACCGCCCCTGACGGACAGGCACACGGTGAGGGTTCACTTCAGGAACGAGTAGACCTCTTCGAGGCTCTTCAGGGAGGGGCAGTCCAACCCGCGGGCTGTAGCGTCCCTGTCGATGAGTAGGCCGGTGATGCCCGCGTTCCTCGCGCCCAGAATGTCAGCTTCGTAGAGGTCCCCGACATGGACGGCTTCGGATGGCTTCGCGCCCACGTCGTCCAGCGCGATCCTGAAGATCTCAGGGTTGGGCTTGGAGAAGCCGACCACCCCCGAGATGATCACGCTGTCCAGGTACTTCGTCAGTCCGAGTGCCTCCACCACCCTCCCGGTGTCTGGTGGGGCGTTGGACACGAGGCCCAGGGTGTACCGGTCTTTCTTGAGACGGCTGAGCGTAGGTTCGACGTCGGGGTAGAGTTCGAGGGGTATCTCCCCTTCGAGCTCTGGCCACCTCTTCCTCACCTGCTTCGACACCCTAAAAGCCTCGGAGCGGTTCACGCGGGGGAAGAGGGACGAGAAGACCTTCTCGTCGAGGTCACGGTAGGCTTCATTGGTCTCTCCGGGGCTCATTGCCCTGCCGCCGTAGACCGAAAGCCACCAGGTCTCGACCTTGAGGTAAGAAGCGTGGACTGCGCCCAGCCCGATCCTGTACCCTTCCTCACCAAGCACCCTGCGGAAGATTCTGTCCCTCCTCATCACTAGGAGCGTTCCGCCCAGGTCGAAGAAGACGATCTTCCTTCTCAAGCGAGGCTCTCCTGCTAAGGCAGCTAGATATGCAGAGCGGCAGGTCTCAGCCATGAAACAGTGGGATGAACGGTGTGATGAGCATGCTGAATAGCAGCAGCGTGAGGACTACTGCAGTTATCAGGACATAGAGCCTGTCCCTTTCTCCCCCGAAAAGGAACACGGAGACTAGGACGCGTGAGACCGGGGTGGCGATCAGCACTATCACTCCGAGCTCGATCCAAGCGAACGCGGAAAGCGCCACCAGCCCGTTGTAGAACGCGGCGAAGCTAGTTGGGACGTTGCGGGAAATCGAGTCAGGATACTGCAGGAACGCTGACGCGTCGGAATACCCTTTGGATCCGGCCAGCCCGATTGTGCCGAGTATGATTATCGACGCAGAGAACAAGACCCCGTACCTGAGCACCTTCCCGATTATGATGTTCATCGAGCTGGTTTCCTTGACGGTCATGGCGTGACCCCCAAGGCGCTCAGAATCATCTCGATGGCGGCCAGCGCCAGGACGATTGCGAAAGCCCTCCTGACCGTATCATTTCGCGACCGCAGGAGGATTCGTGCGCCGATGGCCGCGCCCAGCAGGATTCCGAGGGCGACAGGCGCAACTATGACGGGATCGACGTCCCCCCTTGCAAAGTAAATCCCTGCGCTGGCTGCTGCGGTCACGCCTATCATGAAATTCGAAGTTGCAGTCGACGCCTTCATCGGGAGCTTCATGCAGATGTCCATGCCGATGACTTTGAAGGCGCCACCCCCGATGCCTAGGAGTCCCGATAGCACCCCGGCCACCCCGGCGACAGCCAGGCCCTCCGCTGGCCTTTCCGCGTTGTATTGCACTTCCTTGCCATCTTTCTCCGTATAGGAGCCTGCCAGCTTGAGACGCTTCGCGAGTCCCTTCAGCTCAGGCGACGCCGGCAGCTCTCTGCCTATCTTCATGACCGTGGGGACGAGAGAAATCAAGAGGATGACGCCGAAGATGAGCCCCAGGAGAGCCGAGTTCGTGTACGCTGCAATCGCTGCGCCGGTGATGGCGCCGCTGGTAGTCGCGAGCTCCAGAAACATCCCCACGCGAAGGTTCGTCACCTTGTCTCTGACGTAGGTCGAGGCGGCACCGCTTGACGTGGCTATGACGGCGACGATGCTCGCGCCTATGGCGAAGTGGATGTCAACCCCCAGCAAGAGGGTCAGGACAGGGATGACCACGACCCCGCCCCCGAGACCGACGATGGACCCGAAGACCCCGGCGAAGACTGACACCAGGAACAAGAAGAACTCGAATTCGACTACCAGCAATGGTCGGGGCCCCGTTTTTCCAGCGTAATTATGTGTTGACGGGCGGTGACGGACCAGGGTCTCAGAAGGACTCGTGCAGCTGCGGCTCTCTCGTGGCTCCGCTGTATCCCTCGACCCCGGTGTCCTGTATGATGCAGGGACTTTGCCGTCCTGTGCGAATCGGATTTTCGCCCTGCGGAGGATTCCTCTGCCCTTCCACCAGTTGCGCGGCCAGGACTCGGCATGGTGTGCGTAGTCACGAGCCCAACGACCACGCCGTTGAGGTCAGACCCGAGTGCGGGGAAACCGGCCGTGGCGAGGACTTTCTGCGCGCAATCGAGCAGCGAGAGGAAGACCGGCTCCGAGGGGGCTCTTATTTCCCTTCCCGCGCCCTAGAATTGTGATCTGGTTATTGAACGGGGGTTCGCTCCAGACAGCGACTTTGGCTGCGTCCGCTGCATGCCTTCGAAACGCTGACGACTCGCAACGAGGTCCTTCGATTGCAGAAACGGAAGTGCGGTCTATGCCTGGATCATCGGCGCCTGAAGTTGCGGCCCGTTCATGCCATGCCTTGCGGCCATCTCGAGGTCAAGCCCCCCCCTGCGGCAGATGCGCTTCACCAGTCTGAACATCGTCCATCCGCCCAGAGCTATCATCCCACCGGTGAGATACCTGGAGGCGGGGTTCGATTCGCTCGAGGCGCGAGGTGCGTCTCTCAGGGCCACCTTGGCGAGGTGCCTGTATGAGGCATAGTACACTGCCAGTTGGGACTGATTGAGCTTCAGTGACGAGAAGTCCCGGCTCTTAAGCAGCCCCAGAGGGACGTTCTGCATCGGGGTCACCGTGAACTCGAAGGGGGTGCCGTTGTCCAGGGTAGATTCGCTCATCCGATTTATGAGCGACACCGTCTCCCAGTTGTCCTCCGGGGTCTCCCCCGCCTGTCCCACCTGTACCGTGAAGGCGGGGCGCCAGTAGTACTTGTTCATCACGTAGGTTCCCCGCCAGACGATTTCCCCCCAGGAGCCGTCAGGGCCCACCCTCAGCGGAAGGGTCTTGTTGGGCATGTGCTCCGAAGCCAATCGGTCGCTCCCTGTCTCGATGCCCACCTGGACTCCGATCCAGTTGTCCGGACCTGAGCGCATGACGCGCGAAAGCTTCCTCATCAGGTCGGGATAGGCCGCAGGTATCGAGATCCTGCCGTGAGTGGGGTTTGAGTTCGTGATGCCATGCATCCCCATGACTGCACCGAAGAGCCCCAGGATGGCCTCCTCATTGGGGACGAAGTTCTTTCCATGCTCGTAGGCGAATATCTCGTCGCTGTGGAGCCACCCGTTCTTCATCCCGGCGGCGATGTTGACGCTAATCTCACGCTTGACCTTTTCGAACGGGTAGTAGCGAAGCGGACGGAGTGTAACCTCGCAGAAGTCGCAGCCGATTCCACACCCTCGCATCACCTCCACCATCCCCTTGGTCGAGGGTCCCACTATCTCAGGGATGTCCTCCAATTTGGGGAACTGCTTCGAGAACTGATAGCGGCTGATGAACTTCGAGCTGGACCTCCATTGCTTGTGGAAGCTCCCGTCGAAGGTCTGATAGCCTCGGAAGAACTCGGTGTTCTCGCCGCCGTCTTCCACCGCGTAGCGGAAGAGGTCGGAGAGGATGTCGTCGGCTTCGCCCTGGTAGGCGTAGTCGATTCCGTTCTTTTCGAGCTCGTCAGGACGCACGGTCAGCTCCCACACCCCGGGTCCCCCCACGATGAGCTTGGCCTTCTTCCCCTCCCTGGCGCGGTTGATGCGGGCCAGGAGGGACTTGAATTCGCTGTAGACGTAGGCAGGGGCTGTGGTATCGAGGAACACGGAGTAGGACATGGTTAGGGGACCGAGACCAAGGGGGTCCATTGTCGTGACACCCACTACTTCGGTGTCGTCGTCGATGAACTGCTGGAGGTGATCCTGGTGAGCGACCACCACCTCGTCCCTGCGATAGTCCTTTAGGAGGGATGCTTCCAGTTTTCTCACCGAATAGGGGGCTATGGCAGACCGGCCGTTCTCTTGAGGCGGAGCAGGACCCCTGAGGAAGGAGTAGATGGAGCCGGGTAGCGCGCTGGTGGGAGCGCTGGCCAGGAAATCGAGAAGCGGGACGCTCCTGTAGTTCCGCGCCAGCGTGGTATCTGCGACCAGAACGAATCGTGTCATTTTCAGAAGGTATCAAAAAGAGATGGGGTGTCTTAAAAAAATTCACGGGGCCCTCGGCTGCGCTTCGCGTGAGATCTGCGCGAGAGAGCGGCCGGAGACGGCCGAGAAGTCGTAGTCGTTGGCGTCGTATTCTGCTTCACAGTATCTGTCCCTGTGCTTTATCAACAGCCAGGCCTCTTTCGTGCCCCCGAGACCTTTCGTGCGCACCAGTGCGAAGGACCCGTGCAGCTTCTTGCCGTAGAGAGTGAACTTAAGGTTCCCGTCCCTCAGACCGGCACTGGCGGCCTCCGCCGCCTCGGGGTTCCCCTTGACGAGGCTCCTGAACCCTCTTTCTACTTCCATTTCGGGGGTGAACCTACCTTCGTCCCAGATCATCACGGTGCCCGCACCGTAACCTTCCCCAATCACCCCCTCGAAGTGCCTGTACTCGAGGTCGTGGGGGCCGGTGGGCATGGCCAGCCGTCTGACCCCCGGGTCGAGCGTCGGGCCCTTGGGGACAGACCAGGACGGCATGGTTTCCCCGATTTCAAGCCGGAAGTCGTAGTGGAGCGCGGTCGCCTTGTGCTTCTGGACGACGAACGCGAAGAGGCCGCGAGCCATCGCCCGAACGCTCTCGGAAGCTGCGCAAAAGCATTGCCCGTCAAGGGAAGCAGCGAAGCGCGGGCCCGGGTTCACCCGGCCGAGGGAAGAGCATCTCCGCCAGCCGGGAATCCGGGTTCCTGGTGCGGAGGCGGACTCGAGGGCCTGAGGCGGTAGAGCACGGCGAGGATGACGACCACCACCGCGGCAACGGCCACTCCTACGAGGACGTATTCCTCGGTCGGAGAAGACGGCTGAGCGCCCGTAGAGCTCTGGCTCGAAGTCGATGTCAGGCTATCGGTGTTGGTGGACGTCGTCGTGGAGGTACCGGTCGATTCGGTGACGGCGAAAGAACTCGGGTCCAGCGAGAGCGAAGCACCGCCGAGGTAGGGGAGGACGATGTTTGTCCCAGGCGAGAGGTGCACGACGCCGTTCGTGTATGACTCCACGAGGTTGGTGGCTGCCTCGCCAGTGTCCCCGCTGAAACCATAGTAGGTCGGGAACGAACGCAGTGAACCTGCGCTGCTGAGGTAGAACAGGCTGAGTGATGCGCCCAGCTGAGTGAAGTAGGCAGACTCCAGATTCCCCTCTCCGGCGAACACGAGCTCGGCGTCGTAGTAGAGGCCCGTGGGGGGTGTCTGACTCCCCGAGACTTCAAAGAATGCCGACTGGACGGTGGGGTCGTGAATTGTGACGTTGTCGAACCACACAGTCTGAGAATTGAGCGAAGAGCCGTTCGCGAGCAGGCGGTAGCCGGTCTGCACCATGATTCCGGTTCCCGGAAGAGTGGTTGTTTTCATGAGCATTCCGAACCTGAGCGGGAGGGCGTAGGTTCCGTTGTTCATGGAATAGGAGTAGAAGTCCAGCCCGGAGGAGAAGCGCGTGGCGCCCGTGTTGTAGACAAAGCCGCCATACTGGAAGTTGGTCGAAGTGATCGTCTGGTTGCTCAGGAACCCCGCGGCGTCGGTGTTGTTCCAGATTTCATCACCGAAAGACACCGTGGAGTACCCTGTCTCGAAGTCAGGTACGTCCTGCACCCAGTAGACCTTCTGGAGAGACCCGCCGTCGTTGACCACGAGCAGGGCGTTGAGCTGGATAGTGAAGCCGGTCGGCGAGACCCCATAGCGGTAGGCGTTGGGGGTGTTGACCTGGACCGAAGATATGTTCGCAAGTCCGACTATCTCGCTTGTCTGAATCTCATATGGAGCCACCTCACCCGACTGGTTGGATATGCCGAACGTCGAGATGCCCATCGCAAGCGGCGGACTGATCGCCCCGAAGCTGTAGGGGGTGACAGGACTGACCTGGAGGCCGAACTGGATTGCCGACCTGCTATAGTACGCGTAGAAGACCAGGAAGTACTGGCCGGGACCTATCGTCCGGCTATTCTGCACGTCGGTGCCGTTTTTGTAGGTCAGCGAGTTGGAGATGGAATCGCTGGCGTTGTTCTGCCATGCGTCAAACTGCACGGCGGTCATCAGCGCGGTGGAGACCGGGACGTCGCTCGACGCGGCGTAGGACACTGAAGTGTTCGCTGAGAAGGAATCGACCTCATAGTTCTGATAGTTGTACAGACGCAACACAACTGAGTGATTCAAAGGGACTGCTCCCGGCGCCGTCGGGCTCTGGCTCACTGTGGCAGGCGTGGGCGAGAGCTGTGAGGAAAGGAGCATCGCGAATAGGACAGCAACTGACAAGACCGCCCTCCGATCTCTTCGGTTGGCCGAGTCTCTCTAGTTGCCCATCGCACTTCAATTACACAGGATCAATCAAACTGTTGCCTTCGTCTCACTTATTCTCTTCCCCGAATTAGAAGACCACGCCTTCCCCTAACTCCTTCGGTTCCTGGTCCCAGCGTCGCATCGACCCTCACATGGGGCCGTCTACTGACCTCCCCTTGTGACTCTCGGACGAGTTGGACTGGATTCGCGGCACCTGTTGCCCGGGACGCCGATCCTAGGGTGGCTCAGCAGAGGGGGTGCCCGCACCGGTGTCGGTTGGAGGTGGACTTGAGCACCCACTCAGCATCGAGCTGAGACTACGCGCATGGAGTTCCCGATCCCTCTAGAAAGAGGCATCCTCACGCTCTGGTTCTGCGGCCTTGCCATGGGGCTGTCGTTCCTTGTTGAACGGGCTGTCTTTCTGGCGTCTGCTTTCTATCTGGGCGGATCGCTGCTCCTCCTGGTTTCCATCAACACCGTCGAGGGATTCATCTGACAGCTCCGGGGAAGGAGGGAAGCACACCTCCAGCTTCTGATTCCTCCGGCGCTCGGGCTGGTCGCATGGGTTCTTGTGCTCCCCTACGATGCGACTGCCGTCCTCGTTCTCTTCGTGATAGCGCTCGCGTTCGCAAGTATCCAGTTCATCCGGAGAAGAGAAAGAGAATGGCAGGCGAGGGTGGGCTTTACGGCGGCGGTACTTCTCATGGCACTCCTGGGACCTCTCATGTCAGGATTCGGAATCGGCGTGCCCCTTGCCCTCCTCATGTTCGCTCTCCCCTTCACCTTCTTCTCTGCGCAGGAGCTCATGGTGCAGCGCATCGCCGAGGTCAGGAGGCTTTCGAGCAGAAACGCCCCCGTTTCGGGCCCACAGGGAGCGCGATCAAGACTGGCTGTGTTGTACGTCTTTCTGTCCGCCTATGCCATACTGACCGCTACATCCCTCTCCTTCGCGCCATCCCAAGCTTCTCCCGTCGTCTTCGGGCTCCTCCTGGTCGGGTTCTGCGCTGTCTGGCGCTCGTCCAAAAGAGATGTGAGCTTCAAGAGACTGGGAATCGAACAAGCTTCTCTCGACGCAATGATGGTCACAGCCATCGTGGCCTACGTCCTGCTGTAGGGTTCGCGCCTGGCCGGGAGTCTGCCGCACCCTCCGACGCCGCCCAGTGCCCATCCAATCTTCGCCCCTCGCAACATCCCGCAGCGGTGCAAGTTTTGGCGCACGCCCATAATTCTTCGGGGCGAAGTTATTCCGCAGGTGGGCTCTTGCTTGAAGTTGTGAATTGGTTTGTTTGGGCGAAGTGAGAAAGCGATGGTGAAAGCGGAGCCGACGCCGCATGCGCAGGACCTTCTTTCGACGCCGTGCGAGGGCGACGAGAAGCTGCACGATGCCCTGAGCTGGTTCCTGTACCTCAGACCAGAAGAGCAGGTTGCCCGACTCGGGACTCCGGAGCAACTGATTCGAAAGGCGGCCGAGGAGTCTGGAAGAGGCGATCTCAACAGTGCCCGGGTCGACTATGCCGATGCTGCGTGGATTGAACTGTATAGGGGCGACAAGTCGGGCGCCAGGGCGTCGCTGGAGCGGGCCCTGAGCCTTGGGGACGGAAACGGGCTGGCAAGCCCGTCTGCTCCGCGTCTGGACACGATTCTAGCAGACCTGGACAGAGCCATGGTAGTTGCCAGGCGCTACTATCACAAGGACGAGACCGAACCCATGGCAGAATCGAACGAATAGGGAGTGCCTATGCTGGTACCCGCTGTCGCCACGCGAAAGCACGGTCCCGGACAGTGGAACACCAGCCAGTTTGACCTAGAAAGCTCTCCACTCTTCAAGTCGAGCCGCCGAAATCATCCTTTCTCCACTGTCGACGTCGTGTCTTGGCGCCGATCCAGCGGAGCAGCGGGCTGGCCGCAGAGCGCCTGTCGCCGACCCGGCAGCACTGACATGCGCAGTTCCTCGGACGATCTCCACGAAGAAGGCGATCACGGCCAGGAGGACCAGCCATCCTGAAGCCGAGATCGAGAGATTGAGCAGCCAGGCGCGGCTGCCGAGCAGTGCGAACTCGGCTCCTATCCTAAGGACAGTCGCAGCCACGAGGATAGCCAAGGGGGCGAAGGAGAGACTGGCGTTGTCGAACCCCCTCCGGGCGACCATCGGGAGGATTATCGGACCGTGGGCCAGAAGCATCAGGCCGATGAAGCCCAACGCGAGCGAATGGATGAAGGCGTCGTAGAAAACGAAAAGAGGGGACAGCGAGTACGCGACCCCGAACGCTGATCCCGCGAGCCCCCAGATGTACGCCAGCCCGACATGGCTGCTCACGTATCTTTGGAAAGGCGAGACCACGCTCCTCGGGCGCGCCGATTTCTCCATGACCAGAAAGAATGCAAAGGCGGCCCCCGTCACCCCGAACGCGACGACGCAGACAAGCGAGCCTGTGGCCGGGAACCAGGCCCCGAACCCGAACAAGATGGCGGCAGTCGCAGCCAAGAAGAAGGCCGGAGTGAACCTGTTCGGGGAGCGACTTGTTGCGAGGCTGGTCAATTCCACCCGCTCTCCGAGAACGAAGATGACCGGAAACAGGAGGAGGGTCATCGCGAAGCCCACGTTCCCGGCAGGGAGCGAAAAGGCGGAGAGGACGGCAGAGAGCAGCAGAGCGCAAGCCGAGAGGATCATGAACAGGACCGAAATCCTCTCACGCCCTGTTCTCAGGAACGAGCGCAACAAGGCTAGGAAGAAGAGGCAGGAGATCACGAGCAGGGCTGCGCCAAGGTATCGGAGCGAGGTCAGGCCGAGGAGGTAGCTGGCTGTCTCCACTGCAACTCCTCCGAGAATGAAAGGGGGCATGGCGAGAGAGAGCGTCGTCTGCTTGGTGTGGGGGAGAAGTTCAACCCCGGCTATCCTCTCCGTCATTATCACCCCTGCGATGAAGCCGAAGACCATCAGTAACGGATGGAGTGGGTAGAGGTCAGCCAGCAGGATGGGGCCCACCCCGTTCTGTGCCGACAGGCGGAATATCCCCACGGTCAGGGCGAGGAACATGAACGCGACCGACACCCCCATGAAGGGGAGGGCCATGCTCCGAGGCGTCTCGAGACCCTCCTCAGGTCTCACTCAAAGGAGCCTGCGGCAATCTTCCGCGAAACCTCTTCGTGATCGGAGTCGTCCGGGGGTGGAGAGACGACGTGGAGCGCTTCCATATCGGTCTCGGCGAGGACGCCGCGTCTGACCCCCCGGGGCACGACGACAATATCTCCTGCAGCTATGCTCCGCCTCTCGTCCCCGGCGACCATGGTGCCTCTTCCGGACTGCACCGCGAAGATCAGGTCTATGTTCGGTGTGTGGACGGGGATGAACTGCCCGGCCCTGATGTAGGTGAGGAGGACACGATATGTGGGGGCCGCGTACACAGGAACCGGAGAAAACGCCGACTCGCCGTACTGCCTCTCTTTCTCGAAGCTCGTCATGACCGGGCCGCCCCTGTTCTCTGCAACACCCTCTCGTTTGGTGAACTCGCCCACCCACTCCCCAGGCTTCCTTTCGTGGGCGATGTATGCCTCCGCGTCGAAGTCCCTCCGCTCGTGCTTCATGAAAGCCAACAGGTGCACCGGCTCGTGATCGTTCACGACGAAGAGCGTTTCCCCGGGTTTCAGCGCATCGAAGAGTTCGAAGACCCTGCCATGCCTTTCACGTGGGGGTAAATTCCGTACATCGATCTCCCGCCGCGAGTCTTGGACGGGCATGCAGCGCTGATTCTCCGGCTCCTCCAGTTATGGGTTGGCCCGAAGAACTTCGGGGTCTGCCCACGCTACCCTCCGGTCGCCACACCCGGACCGATGGCGCAGTCGCATCCTCCGGCCTGACCGCACGACGGGCAGACGCAACTGCACTGGTCAATCGGACTGTGGCATCCGGGACAGATGTCAAGCCGCTCCGCTTCGGCGGTCACAACCGCCTTGCGAATCGCCAATTGCTCATAAAGATTTGCAACAGGGAACCGGGCAGGCTTCCACCGCAGACAGTGGGGCGTCCATCCGGAGTCAAGACGCGCGACATGGAGTACCCTGCCTCAGCCGGGCCCTGCGACCTTCACTCAGCCGCGCCAAAGTGGCTCGAGAGGATGTTCTTCTCTGCCCGCCGGAGGATTTCCGAGAGGGTCCCCGGACTGATGTTCAGCTTCTCAGCAAGCACCTCCAGCCTTATTCTTTTCGGGAAATCGAAGTAACCCAGGTCGAGGGCGACTCTCAGAATCTCCTCCTGCCTCGCAGTCATCTCCCTCTTTTGCGCTCGGTGCGAGGCTTCGAGGATTTCATACTTGACGTGTTTGCCATCCAGTCTTCCGCAGAGCGTCTTCAGGTCCGTGTCCCCTCCGATGAGCAGCCTCCACTCCATCCTTCCGTCGTTTCTCGTGTTCGCTGATATGAGGAAGGTGTTGAGGCCGGCGAAGGTTGAGCAGATCGGGCAGTCGTGCGTCGAGACCATGCCGACCACCCTGTTCCTGTCCACCTTCGTCATGTCAGAATACACAATCCCGGCCTCTTTTCTCAGGTGTGCGAGGAGCTCCTCGGGCGAAAGGCTCTCCGACGAGAGTTCGACGAGGTCCTCGACGGCCCCCTCCCTCTGCTTGATGCGCATTATCTTCACCCGCGCGGAGTCCGCCATCTTTCCCACCCAGTTCGCGGGATTCTCTATCGCCAGCCGGAGCTCCATCATCGCTAGGATGGACACGTGCATCCTGATATTTCAGTTTGATTCCACCCTCCTCGGTATCCCCCATAGGTCTTCGGGGCGAGATTATTCCGAAGGCGGTCCGACACCGAAAGCAGGTGGATTGGTGTGCCAGGACTGCGTTTCAGGTGCAAGGATCTAGGGTTCCATTGCGACTTCGAAGTGAAGGGGGTTGCGTCCAAGGAAGAGATGGTCGGAATCATCGCGAGCCATGGAAAGCGGTGCCACGACCTCGAAGCGATCACTCCAGAGCTAGAAGGGAAGGTATCCAGGGCAATCAAGGGAAAACCCAGCTGAGAGGGTGCGTCGGATGAGCAGACAGGCTGCGGTTGTTGTCGGTAAAGCGGCGCTGGTCAATCCTGAGCGCGATGGCTTCAAGTGATTCTGCGGAGAGTGGCACCCGGACAGGGCTCGCTTCGACGAGCACCTGCATAGCCATCCCGGCAGGTTCACAGTGTGTGACTGCTGCAAGAGGATCCTCCCGAAAGAATCCTGGACGGTCGATGCGAACCGCAATTTCGCGCCAAAAGACGAACTGGCTAAACGACCCCAGGAGACACCAGGATTGCGGAGCGTGTGAAGCTGGTTTGGCTACCGTTCAGGAAGAGATCAGACTTCCGGCGAGGGCCACCGTCGAGACCTTCACGAGGGACCACGGCGACATCAGTCTAGAGGCAGAGGCGATCAGGAGAGAGCAGCTCACCATCTGGAAGTACGAGTGGATCCTCCCTCGCTCAGAGCGCCTCCGCGGAGCTTTGACAGCTCATATTCGTACGGCAGAAGAAGAGATCTTCAATGGTCTTTCAAGGGGAGCTCTCGCGCCCGACGCTGCAGCCCGGCTGGTAAGGCAGGACCACGAGCTGATCGGCCAGCTCAGCAACATGGAGGTGGCGCTTCGGATTCACGACGGCCTGCAGTTCGGGCTGGCGCTTCAGGGCCTCATCGCATCACTCGCGGTCCATCAGTCGCTTGAGAGGGAGGAGCTCTTTCCGACTCTTGACGGCCCTTCGCCAGGCCCAACCAACTGGAGTGAGCAGAGTTGGGTGTACCTCGAGACGACCGATGGGAGGAAGTTCACGGGATACCTCAATGAGCAGGACGGCGAATATGTCTATCTCCACTTCACGCGCATATGGGACAAGACATCAGACTGGCTCGACCGCTGGACATGGACGGAGAAGAATGGGGAGCTCCCTTCGCTTGACAGGACGTGGGGCTGCACAGGAGTGAAGAAGGCCGCTGTGCGGGTGGTGAAGAGCATCGGCGAGACCTATCCAGGAGACGTGGGCAGGTGCTGGGTATGCGGACGAAAAGTCAACCAGGGGCACCTGTGCAGCAGCGAGTGCGAAGAAGCCTACAATGCCCTGGCGAACAAGAAATAGGCCGTAACTCGGCGAAGCAGGCATCGGTGTAGGCGGGTTCAGAGCTGCAAGGCACTTGGGCTGCCTGTTTCTCCAGAGTTCCTTCAGTTCTTCGGGCGACTTCTGGCTCTTGGTCAGGACGAAGCGAGACCTGGGCAGGAGCTCTCTGGCGCTCAGCCAGTCCCGAACTCTTTGGGGGCAAGATGCAAGCCTGCACAAGGCCCTCCTAGAAACGGATGTAAATTGAACGAACTGTGCGAGGCATGCGGGGGGCGTGGCAAGTTCAGCTTCATCATCACCGAGTGGTCTGGGCCGAATTCCACCCCCCAAGGCTACGTCGTGACGACCAGGTCTGTCGACCTTCCCTGCAAGAACCGCGATCGAGGGGGCCGCTGACGAGCACCCTCGTCTTCCGCTCCCAAGGAACCGATGCCTGCCTCCTGGCTACGACCGTTGACTCGGCGAGCGCGACCTGGCTGTCTCAGCCAAGGATGCAGATGCATGCAGATTGGTGACCGGCTCAAGATACCCGCTTTCGTCCAATCCCTTCAGGAGGAGATGAAAGTACAGTAGCCCTCTGAACCTCTTCCACCTCTCGAGAAGATCCTGGACCTTCTTGTAGTTCGGGCTTCTCTGGAGTCCCATCCATCTCCTGAGACTGTTCTGGCCCCCGACATCATCTCCAGGGAAGACACCGAGCCGCCCTAGTCCCCTCAGAAGTGTGTACTCTGCCGACCATCTCCCTATCCCCCGTATCTGCGTCAGAAACGCCACGGAGTCACGGTCGTTCATCCCGTCGAGTCCCTCCAGGTCGAGCTGGCCTGTGCAGACTGACCGCGAGAGTTCGAGCAGGTATCCGGCCTTCTGCCTGCTGAAACCCAGCCCTCTGAGCGCCTGGAGGTCGGCCCGTGACACCGCTTCAGCCGTCGGGAAGGACCGGGACCACCCATCGCCCTGGGCCGGCGGTAGACCGTACTTCAGCGACAGCCTCGACAGAAGAATCAGCCCAACGTTGAGGCTGACCTGCTGGCACGCGATCGCGTTGACGAGGGTCTCGTATATGGATGGAAACCGCGGCGGTTTCACGCCCCTGAACCTTGCTGCCAGTGCCTTGAGCCTCCGATGTTTCGAAGACATCGAGTAGAAGTCTGCCAGGTCGACGTTCAGGCCGAGAATGGCGCTCACCGCGCCCCGAAGGATTCCCTCGGCTCCCGATGGAAGGTCCCTGCCGATGCCGACCACCTCCAGTTTGGGTCTTTCCGCGGAGCCGCCCTGGGCAACCGACACGGCCACCGCTGTCCCGTCAACGACCAGGACCCGTCGGTAGACACCGTCCACCATCCTGTCAATGGAATTCACCGGGCGTCTCCTAAGGGCCCATGCGGTCAGGTCGAGCCTGAAGGGAGGGATTGGCTTCGCAATGAAGTGGATCCTGTTCATCTCAGGAGAAACGGCCCCTCCTCTGCATCAGTCTTCCTTCGGTCGACTATTCCCAATCATCGATTCATATTCATTCTTTGCCTGCCGGTCCGATAGAAACTAATATCCCAGACCAGCCTCCAACTGTCGATGGTCCGTCCAATCCAGGTGAGGAGCAGAGCGGACCTCGAGAAGCTGGCTTCAGAGCTCGAGAATGTGTACACCATTGTCTTTGTCGACGACGACCATTTCCTCGCGATGAAAGACGGGAGGGTCGTCAAGCGGTTCCGAACCGACCCCAGATGGGCACGGGATGGCCCCCGAATGACCGGCAAGCCAGGCGAACTCCCGTTGAGGGGTCACGTGTTCCTGATGTACGACGAGCTCGAAGTCGGGACCAGACTGGAAGCTCGCCTGCTGATGGATGGCCTCTCAAAGGGTGAGCGATGTGTATACGCGACTCACCAGGACGTCGACGAAACAGAGCGCCGTCTAGCGGAGTTGGGGGTCCCTGTCGAGGAATTCAAGCGGGGGAAGCTGAAAATCGTCAAGGTGGAGGACCCTTTTCAGGGAAGAGACGGATGGCCTTCAGCCGTCGGACGCATCATTGAGCAGATAATGAGTCACAACCCAGACAGGATTGTCTCTTGGAGATGGATACGCGACCTGACCGATAAACGGCAGCTTTTGGCCAACAAGCAAGTCGAGAGGTTCGTCAACGCAGCAATCAGAGGCGAGGCGGTCGACCCTAGCTTTGCAGGGATGAAGAGCTTCAGCGGTCTCCTTGCCTGTTCCTACCTTCTGGGTGGAGCCGCTTCGGACACCCCGCTGCTTAGCTGGCTTGAGAACCATCTGGCGAGCCACGACATGACGGTGCTTGCCGGGACTGACAGGGACCTGCTGCTTATGAACCGGTCAAACTGATCCGGCCTGTCCAACGGAGCAGGGCGGCGCTGCCGGCTTCCAATCGGCGGTCAGATTTCATCGGCCGCTCTCTCCAGTCTCTGGAGGGCTCCCCTGGCAGGTCGCAGCAGTCGATGCACGTCTTTCTCGTGCCTCCTGAAGTTGTGAATAAGGTCTTCCTTGGTCCTGCCGACGATGAATAACTCGCACCCGCAGACACTAGACAAGTCTGCCTTGAACCCCTTCACAGAGCTTCCAGGTCACCACCCTACGCTGAGCCGGAAGAGAATCGCGCGGATTTCTTGTTTCATCACGTATCTTTTCGGGTCTTCGTCCCGTGCCGGTTTGAGGTGGGGATGGAGGTAACGATAAAGGGATATATCAGCCGCTCGCCCTAACAGGTTAGGGACGCTTTGGGTTGAACCCGGCCTCTTCCGGCTCCGAACACGGACCAGTGAAAACGCACAGCGTGTACCATGAAAGGGGCCACTACCCGTGACCAAGGTCAGAAGGCGCTTCGGCACGGAAATGCTCCCTGGTTTCACAGAAGAACTCTGGCTGAGAGACATTCGACCGTCGAGAAGCCCGCTGCGAGAGGAAGTCGGTGCCGTTGATGGGCTCGCCCTTTCAATCGAAGAGAAGGGGTTGTTGCAGCCGTTGGTTGTCAGGCCTCTCAAGGAAGGGTTCGAAGTGGTCGCCGGCAATCGGAGGCTCGGAGCCTGCAGACTGCTGGGGATGAAGAAGGTCCCCTGTTACGTAGTCGGCCTGGATTCCAAGCAGGCCTACGAAGTGTCGCTCATCGAGAACCTTCAGAGGAACAGCCTCAATCCTATCGAAGAGGCAAGGGCCTTCAGAAGATACGTAGATGAATACGGCTACGGCGGCATATCTGAGCTTGCGAGGCGAATAGGAAAGAGCGAACCCTATGTCAGCAAGAGGCTGGGGCTCCTTGACCTGCCGAATAAGGTGCAGGAGGACATTATTCGCCGGCGAATAGCTCCGAGTGTGGCAGAAGAACTGTCGAGCCTAGATCCCAGCGAAGCGACGAGAGTAGTGGGCAGGTTCGCAAGCGGCATCAGGAGGTCGGAAGTCAGGAGGACGGTAAAGGAGTTGAAGAGGGCGGAGGCAGCCATAGGAATCCACGGCTACACGATGGAAGAAGCGGAAGTCCGGAAGATCGACAGAGCGATGTCGAAATCCATAGCGAGTCTGAAAGTCTGCCTGACTCAAATCGACGACATTGTTGACAATCTCAACGAGGACGAGTGGTTTGTCCGGAGGGAGGCGCTCATCCACTGCAGATGGATGATTCACCAATTCATAGACAGCATCATAGCGCTGCAGAAAAGGGGGAATACGTACTCGCGCCTCCTGGCGCCCCACTTTTCCGGCCCGGGAGGCCCTGACGCCGATGCGGCGAAAGGGCAGCAAAAGACTCCTTTACCGCGGAACCGAAGTCCCCCGTGACCACGCGCCCCCGGAGCCTGGGGGCGCACGCATCTGAATTCATTTATTCACCGTCGGTCCATCAGCTCCGAAATGCGATCTTCAAAAGCGGGGGTATCCAACATCATCTTCGCTGTCAGCGTGATTGTCCTGATGATCATCGCGGCTGCCGGTTTCGGTCTCTACGCGGCGACTCCGGGGTCCGCAAAAGCCATGACCAAGTACACGACCATCACCCAAACTGGTTCTACCTTCTTCACCATTCCTACGGAGACGGCTGGGTTCTACAATAGTACAGTCGTGACGTTTGTCTATCCGCATCAGTACAAGTGCCTCCCTTCCCTCACGAAGTACTTCCCGAATGAGACCACGGCATCAGCTCTCACCCAGTGTGAAGTGGGCGAGGGAGACGCGACGGCCGAGCAGGGTGCCGCCGCCCTCTGGGTCATGGTCCCGGCGTTCGCGGGCCTCTCCATCTTCGGTGCAGGGAAGCTTGGAGCGTCCCCTGAGGGATTCCCTGTCTACGACAACCAGACCATCGTGACCCAGTGCGGAGCGTCAGGGACGCCGTCGGGGTGCCCTGATCATCCGCTTCTGCTGTATTCTCCTTTCTTCACAGCGGTAGAAGAACGCCTGGGACTGAAGACCGGATACGGGGGACTCCCTGAGGGGGTCCTGCCTACTCCAGCCCATGACCACCTCATAGACTGTTGTTTCCAAACTGTCCCATGGTACACAATCGTCGTCCTGGTTTTCGACCCGAACATCTTCCCGAATGCTGTCACTGGGCAATGCGCGGCCGTGGCCGCGTCCAACCTGACCGACCCGACCGGTGACTGCCTCAGCAACTATAACGGACTGGTAAAGGCGCTCACAACGCACGACAGTGGCGTATCCACTGTGAACGCGGACAATCCGGTATGGCAGACCCTGGGAGGGCCGAATGTACAGGTGGTCATCCCGGGGGCGGCGACGGTGGCCCAGATCACCAATGCCAATTCCAACCTCTTCGAGCACTTCACTGTGAACGCGACCAACTACTACCTGCCCTGCAGCAACGGGAATCTCACCGCCTGCAAATAGGGTGCCAATAGTCAAGAGTCAGGCGAGAACTGCTTTTTCTTGATTAGCAGAGCTGACTCGACCAGAGGACGGTCGGGAGAATCGAAAACTCGTCTGTGTCACGCGGGCTCGGGTTAGTACCCTCCCATGGAAGATGCGCGCGATGCGGGAAACCCGCCCTGGTAGACACCGGCCTCGACGGCGAGTGCATCTGTGGAAACTGCGGCCTCGTGGTCGCCGAGCGCTCTGTAGACCAGGGACCGGACTGGCGCTCTTTCATCGACGAAGACCAGGACAGGGCGAGGGCAGGAGCCCCGACGTCCATCACCTACTGGGACATGGGCCTCTCGACGATGGTAGGCAGCAACAACATGGACGCTTCAGGGAGAGCCTTCAGCCCCACGATGCGCAGCTCCATCAACAGGCTCAGGACCTGGGACATGCGCTCGCCTGCCGCCAGTTCACAGAAGGGCCTCATCATAGCGCTCCGCGAGCTGGACAAGACGGCAGAGAAGCTCGGCGTTTCCGAAGCGGTCAAGGAAAGGGCGGCTTACATCTACAGGAAAGCTCTTGCAAGAGGGCTCGTGAGAGGGCGTTCCATCACCGGGATCTCCGCCGCCGCTCTCTACGCAGCCATACGTGATATGGAGACCCCCCGGACCTTGAAGGACGTAGCAGCGGCGAACAACCTCGACAAGAAGGACGTGGCGAGGGACTACAGGAAACTCCTACGCGAGATGGATCTTACGATGCCCGTAGCTGACGCGGCGAGGAGCGTCAACAGGATTGCCTCCCAGGTCGGCCTCCCAGAGAGGGTGGCTCGCAAGGCAATCGGGATAATCGACATGATTGAAAAGAGGGAGATTTCAGCTGGCAAGTCTCCGATGGGCTTGGCCGCCGCTTCTCTCTACCTCGCTGCCGTGCTTGAACGCGAGATCAAGACTCAGAAGGAGATAGCCGATGCGGCCGGCGTTACGGAAGTGACGGTGAGGAACAGGTACAAGGGGTTGAGGGTGGACCTCGGCAGGGAGCTCGGGCTTGACGCAGAAACGTCGCACGACGACCCCGCTTCCACCAGGGGCGTCCTTCTAGACTACTGATGCCTTCCCCGCGCCGCTGTGTCCCTCGTCCTCCACTCGCGGACTCGTTGGTGTCGGAGGGCGGCCTTGCCCCTTCATCAAACCCGCGCCGACGTGAATATGCGCGGTTCGATGGGCGAAGGAGCGGGATGGAGGATGCCGGCCAGCTCAGCGTACCAGCTTTCAGGGGCGTAAGCCGACTCCTGCCAGTAGCTCAGACTGAAGCCGTAGATTCTCCTGCTCTTGAAGGCCGGCGTTTCAACGACTTTCGGATACATCTGTTGGATATGGCTTACGCTAGGCCTGACCATGGTGAACACCAGAACGTCGGCTCTCGGCATGTTCTCGGCAACCCACTCTCTCGAAGCGTCGGCACTCCCCCGGGCTCCGGGACCGGAGGTGAGGACCTCCCCGCCCAGCTCTCTTATGGACTCGGCCACCCACGACCTTCCTCCGGTCACGAAGGCGTAATCCTGGAAGTCAACGAACCACATCACCTTGGGATGCTCGCCTCCCTTGGCCCCCTCACGTATCGCATCCAGCTCCTCCATAATTCTCAAGACCAGAGAGTGCGCCTTGTCTCCGAGCCCAAAGAACTGGGCGATGAACTCGATCCACCTTATTCGATCTGAGTAGCTCGGCTCGTACCAGCTGTCGAGCACCACATGGGGGAGCCCGAACCTCTCCATGATGCTGACAAGCTGCGGGTCCTCCCTGGGATAGATGAAGGAGAAGACGAGGCCCGGGTTCATCGCCCTCAGCTCCGCGATGCTCCTCACGTCCCTGAGCTTCCCTGTCCTGAACCTCTCGACCAGTTCCGGCAGGACGAGATGAGCCTCAGCAGCGTTGAGGATGCCGACGAACCTGTCTAGGACTCCTCCGAACTCCTTCTCGAGCCTGAGCGAATACGCAAGCTGGATTGGAGAGCAAGCGACGACGTTGGAGACGGGGGCCCTTAGATATAGCTCGAAGGTCTTGCTCGACCCGTGTTTGGACCCTGTTCCAAGACGGATCCGTCTCCCCACGGCGTCTGTCAGGGCGAAGTCAGAATCGGTCAGCTTCTCTATCCCGAAATTGGGCACGACCGGCCTAATATCGCAGGAACTAATAATCGAATTTCCGCTGTGGTAGGGAGGGGCTTCGGGAGCATGGTCTTGGCACCGAAATTCTTTGGGGTTATATCTATCTCACAATACAGGCGTGTCCGGGCGATGCGAATTGGAGGCCAGACTGAACTATAAGGAGGTAGCTCCCGGAGCTCCTGCAGCGGTCCTGAAGCTGGAAGAGTATGTCAAATCTACCGGTCTCGAGAGCTCGCTCCTTGACCTTGTCAAGACTCGAGCTTCCCAGATCAACGGGTGCGCCTGGTGTCTCGACATGCACACTAAGGATGCCAGGGCGGGAGGCGAGACTGAGCAGAGGCTTTACGCACTATCCGCATGGCGGGAGACGCCATTCTACACCCCGCGGGAAAGGGCAGCCCTTGCCTGGACCGAAGCGGTCACCCTTGTCTCTCAGGGCGGCGTGCCCGACGATGTCTACGATGAAGCGAGGTGCGAGTTCTCTGAGAAAGAGCTTGTCGACCTGACGATGGCGATCGTAGCGATAAACGGATGGAACAGGCTCAACGTCGCCTTCAGGACCGTACCGGGTGACTATCGGCCGGCAAAGTCTTCGATGCGCGCTGCTTCAGTTGTGTGACCCCGCTGGTCAGGAATCAGCCCGGGGTCGGGCGTTCAGGCGCCCCCGACGAATCGTGCCAACCCTTCCGGTTACGTTTCTCGTATTGAAGCGCTCCCAGATACCACCTTGCAAGGAACGCCAGGAAGACGGTGGCAAGCGGCAGGAAGATCATTCCTGAATATTCCAGCGGGAGGAAGCCCAGTGCGTTGCCGAAGACCAGCGCAAGGACTCCCGCAAGCGCCATCGCCTTGACGCCTCCGTAGAGCGCGTCGCGGTTGAGATCCGCGCCGACATATTCCTTGAACCCCACAGGTCTCTTCGACTTTGGCATATGCCCTTTCACCAAAGTGGAGGTGAGTCAGAACGCCTTCGGGAAGACCTTCTCTTCTTCCGCCGGCTGGTGGACGCGAAGAACTCTGTCTAACTCTTCCAGGGCCGCCTTGAACTCGGGCAGGTTCTTTATGCGCAGAGCAAGCTCCATCTTCCCAAGCGACGCTGTCAGGTCGTGGTGCTGCTGCATGATCATGCTCGTCACCTCGTCGAAGAGGCCCTTCTTCATGAGCTCCGGGTAGATCTCGAACTCCTCAGTGAGCATATGCTCCGTCAGCGTGTCCTGGAGCTTCACGAAGTGCTCACCGAGGGCCCTCAACGTCCGATGGCGGGCCAGGTCATCGTTCAAGGCCCCGACCTGAAACGGGAATGCCCGGTGCTCCTGAATGAGCCTGTCGACCAGCTCCCTGAGCGAACTCACTTCTGTTTTGGCGGTTATGACGCTGCTCAAGCAGGGACCGCTTCCTTCATGGCTTTCGCCGCGACACCCGCCAGTATCGCTGCCGGATAGAGGACCTCCTCCTCGATTTTCGCGTGGTGTTCGAGCGCCTGAAGCAGTGCTAGAGCATCGGCATTCTTCTCCTTCTTCGCGGCCGCCTTGGCGGAGACGATGAGGTCCCCGATTGCCTTGTGCTCCAAGAGCATCGAATCGAGCTCGCTGGCGAGCCTCTCCTGGAGGAGGATGACCTTGTCGAGCCCGTCGCCCGTCTCGCGCTTTGAGATATAGGCGACCGCGCCCAGCAGGGGCATGGCAACCTCGTCTTCCTTTTCGAAGTGTGGCTCCAGCACTTCCAGCAGCTCCTTGACTGCCTTTCCGGTGGGGCCGCGCGCATAAGCGAGGCTTCTCAGACCCGCGAACAGCTCCTCATGCTCCTCCTTTATCGACTCAGGAATCCCGATTACGTTCATGCTAGTTCACGGCTCCTCCTGCAGGCCATGGATGGTTATGATTGACCCCGAAGGACTTTGGGGGTAGGCGAGCCTTCTAGGCCGATCGCTTCGGTCAGTCTGCCGGCCCAGCACCAACCGGGCTCCCCGAAGACCTTCGGGCTCAGGAATAAGGGAGGCCCTTCCCGGAACATCCTCAGAAGCAGCATGCAATCTCTAGAAAGACTGACAATGGAGCACGCCCTCGTGGGGAGAGGTCTTGGCGCGCTCGAGGTGATCGTGCGGAAGATTGGAGCCGGCGAGGCGGTCCCCGATGGGGCTGTCCAGAGGCTCCTCGACTTCTTCCAGGTGTTCGGCGACAGGTATCATCATGTCAAGGAAGAGCATGTGCTGATTCCTGAACTCGAAGACGGGTGCGAGTCGAGGTCCAGATGCCACCTCGGCCCCGCCATAGGCGCAGTGTACTACGACCACGAAGTCGCCCGGCGGGTCCTCCGAGACATCAGGCAGGCTTCCGAGGACCTCACCGACAGGGAGGCGCGGGACGCCTTCGTCGAGGAAGCGGAAGAGTACATCGCCTTCATGCGGCAACACATCGCCGGAGAGAAGGAGTCACTGATCAGGGCCGCTTCCTGGAAGCTCGCAGGAGAGGACTCCAGGCTCGTGCATTCTTTCAACAGGTATGAGCAGAGGGAGACCATCACGGAGACTGCGCGGCAGTTCGCAAGTGAAATCGACGACATACTTGCCGAGCTCTCCATAGAAGTTCCTCCCGCACGAGTCCGCGCCTACTCCAGAGGCACCATCCCCTACCACAGGTCCACCGACGCCCCGATTCAGTTCTGATGGGGACAGAGGATGGGAGCGGCTGAATCCGGGACATCGGGGCCTGCGGGCTCCCGGTCTCATGAATGCCCGAACTGCCTGCGCTGGGGGGTCCACACCCCGGTCGAGAAGTGGCGGAGGTTCAGGATGAGATACTGCACGTTCCACCATTGGCTGATGAAGGGACGCGAAGGCTTCCTGCTCCAGACGTACGCCGAACGCTCCAGCCACTTCGGGTTCGCAATCTCGCTCCCTTCGCCTGAGGATATGGCAAGGATGAACCTGGCGCCAGAGCTGGGCATGCCTGAACTTGGCAGCTTCCTCACCCAGCCCGAGAAGCTCTCAGCGCCAGTGGAAAGACTTCTCTTTCTTCCTCCTCGAAGTGCGACCTCAGGTCCTCGACGAACTTCAGGACATCCTTTCGTATCTTCTCGGGTGCCGCGTTCCGAAGAGCAACCAACGTTCGCTCGAGAAACTCCACAACCCATCTGTGTTCCTGCATGATACGGACCGACTCGGCCGAATCGGGCTTGAGGCGCTGGAGAATCACTCTGATGATCCTGGCCTCCTCCTCGACGGAGTGGTGCAGGATCTGCTTGCGAACAGCTTGAAGTTGAGACACAGCCGAAGTCGGATCTGTCTTGCATGCCGCGGCTATCTCTTCAAGCTTCACCTCCAAGGCTCGGTGCTCCTCCTTCAGGCGTTCGACCACCTTGGGTATCGGTTCGGTGAAATCTATCCTCGAACTCGTTGACGCCATCGCCCAGCCCCCTGACATCGTCCGTATTGGTTATTCACAGTTTGTCGAGCCTGTAGCATAGGTATCGGCCAGCCGCTGGCCCAGGCGTGTCTGCGCACAGGCTGCGGACCGGGCTCTTTCTAGCGCCTGGGCCTGCCGGTTCCGCCCTCTACCCACCTATGGAAGTCCACGTTCCGCCCTTGGGCCTTTTGCACTGTGGTCGTCGCAAGGTGGGCCATCCCCTCCGATAGCTTGACGTGTGGGATGAACTGCGTCTTAATCCATGCGTGGAACTGCTCAGGGTCTCCGGTTCGCTTCGCCGTTTCCAGGCCGCTCCTTGTCGCGTCCAGGCCGACTTGCAGCTGCCGGGCAATCGGCCTGCTGAAATGGTCGAGGTACTTGGAAATAGCGCCGCACCCTTCCAGCGTCTTCTCTGAAGCGTCTGTCCAGGCCCTCAGGGCCGCGCGCTCGTCGTGGGAGAGTGTGGCTTCTGACCGGGTTCGCGTAATCCTGGCGATGTCCTGCTTGGACTTCAGGATGCTGTTCTCCAGCCTAGTGAGTTCGCCTACGTTGAGGGGCATTCTGGCCTCGACTGCAGGGGGGCGCTAATATCTGTTCAGGCGCTCAGACTGCTGACGATAAATCACTATTAACGGTTCAAGTGCACAGCGGACTTATGGTTGACCTGAGCCTGCTGGACTTCAAATCAAAGCCGATCGACAGAGACTTCCTAAACAACCCTGACGAGTACCCGATCACAGGCGATCATGTGGGTCATGCAATCAGAGCGGAGGGGGCGCACAGGCCGACTGCGGACGGCACTCCTTACCCCACTACCCTGGGAATCCACGGGACCCAGGTCGGGGTCGACTGGGACTGCTGTATCGCAGACGGCGGCTGCCTTGACGTGTGCCCGACGCAGGTCTACGAGTGGGCCCTGAATCCGGGACAGATTGGCACAGGGAAGGACCACATAATCGAGAAGGGGAGCGCAGAATGGGACAAGTACCGGACCGACAAGACTGACATGGTCAGAGAGCAGGACTGCATCTTCTGCATGGCCTGTGAAACGGTCTGCCCCGTCCAGGCCATCAAGATCACACAGCCATAGCAGACAGATCAGACCAATGTCAACCCAGTTTGCGATGCTGGAAACCTGCCCGAACTGCGGGAACCTCATTGACCAGTGTACCTGTGCTTGCCCAACCTGTGGCATGATTGAAGAATGCAGCTGCGCAATAGGTCCGGGAGTGGCTGCGGGAGGGTAGCGGCGTGGCCAGAGTCAACAACGTCAACTGGATGATAGGAGGAGCCCAGGGGAGCGGGGTCGACCTCGCGGCGGGCGCCTTCGCCAGGTCATGCGTCCTTGCTGGGCTTTGGCTCTTCGGGACGAGGGAGTACTACTCCAATATCAAGGGCCTCCACAGCTACTTCGGGATTAGGGTAAGCAGCGAGAACGTTCAATCCAAGGTCGACGGCGTAGACCTTCTAGCAACCTTCGACGAGGAAACCCTCATCCGCCACGCAGAGTCCGTGAATGCAGACGGAGGGATCATCTACGACTCGGCCCTCGTCAAGACGCCCATCGAAGAAGTCGATACCATTTACAAGTCAGAAAGAAGGGACTTTCTCGCGAGGCTCTCAAAGCAAGGGCTCGGGACGGACGTCGAAGCGATACTTGAGGAGGCCAGGATGAGGGGGGTCAAGGCCTTCCCGGTCCCGTACACCGACCTTCTGAGGCAGACCGCAAAAGACCTCAACATAGTTGCCTCCAGCAACGTCAACCGCATCATCAACATCCTGGCCGTCTCGGCCTCCCTTACCGCGCTTGGCCTTGACGGGCAGTTTCTCGAAGAAGCAGTCAGGCAGTCCTTCTCCGCCTCGAGGAAGCAGAAGCTCGTAGACATGAACGTCACCGGGGCAAGAATCGCGCACGGCTACGTGAAGGACCACTCTCCGGGCCAGATCGAGGCGCAGCTCTCACCGATGAAGAGCGGGCCGAAGTTGTTCATGGTCGGGAATCAGGCCGTCGCTCTGGGCAAGATGGTCGGCGGATGCAGGATGCAGACCTACTACCCCATCACTCCTGCAAGCGACGAGAGCGAGTTCCTCGAGGCCCACGAGACCTTCGCTCTGCAGGACGGCGGGAGTGGGTCGATCGTTGTAGCTCAGACAGAGGACGAAATTGCTGCCGTCACGATGGCGACCAGTGGGGCCTTGGCGGGCGCAAGGACGGCCACATCGACCTCCGGCCCCGGCTTCTCCTTGATGACGGAAGGACTGGGGTGGGCCGGGATAAACGAGGTTCCTCTGGTGGTGACGCTGTACTCCAGGGGCGGTCCGTCCACCGGGTTGCCTACGAGGACGGAGCAAGGCGACCTGAAGTTCGTGCTGAACGCGTCCCACGGGGAGTTTCCCCGGATCGTGGTCTGCTCGGGAGACATCGAGGAGTGCTTCTACGACGCCATCAGAGCCATGAACTACGCGGAGCGGTATCAGTTGCCGGTCATCCACATGGTCGACAAGGGGTTGGCCAACAGCAACCAGACAGTCCCGCCTCTCGACCCAAACCTGGTCAGCATCGATAGGGGGAAGCTGATCCCCCAGGCTGACGGAGGCCCGGCGAAGCGGGAAGAGGAGTACAAACGGTTCGCGTTCGCCGAAGACGGCGTCTCTCCGAGGGCTGTGCTGGGGCAGAAGGAGCACCGTTTCTGGAACACGGGAGACGAACATGACGAGCTGGGGCACATCAACGAGAACCCGCAGAACAGGATCAAGATGATGACCAAGAGGATGTCCAAGCTGGAGACGGCGGACAGAGAGATTCCGGATTCAGAGAAAGTGAGACTCTTCTCTGCCAAAGGGAGTCCCGCAGCGACGATTGTGAGCTGGGGGTCCTCAAAGGGGGCGATCGTAGACGCCATGAGCCCGCTTCAGAAGGCAGGCATCGATGTCGAGTTCCTGCAGTTAAGGATGGTCAGCCCGTTCCCGACGGAGCTAGTCAGGGAGAGATTGTCGAAGGCGAAGTTGGCGATAGACATCGAGCAGAACTACTCGGCACAGATGGCCGCAGTGATCGCTGAGAAGACGCAAATCAGGATAAGGAACAGGATCGTGAAGTTCAACGGGCGGCCCATCTCACAAGACGAAATATACGATTCAATAAGACAGGTCGTCTCCAGACCTGAGGCGAATCAGAGGGTGGTGTTGAGTGGCGGCGCTTAAGCTCACAGACGTTCGCACGGACCTCCACAACGACTGGTGCCCGGGGTGCGGAGACTTCGGAATTGAAGCTTCGGTGCAGATGGCAATGACGGAACTGAACGTCGAGTTGCACAACATCGTAATCTTCTCGGGCATCGGATGCCACGGGAAGATCGCCCACTGGACGAACACCTTCGGAGTCCACACCCTCCACGGGAGAACCCTTGCCTTTGCCCAGGGGGCGAAGCTCGCAAACCCTGGCCTCGAAGTGATCGCCATCGGCGGTGACGGCGATGGGTACGGCATCGGAGTTGGGCACTTCGTGCACGCAGGCAGGAGGAACATAGACATGACCTACATCGTCCATGACAACCAGGTCTACGGCCTCACCAAGGGGCAGGCGTCCCCGACGCAAAGGCTCGGCGAGCAGACGAAGTCACTCCCAAAGCCGAACATAAACAGCGCGATCAACCCCATCATGCTCGGCCTCGCAGCAGGGTACACCTTCATCGCCCGGAGCTACGCCTTCGACAGCCGGCACCTCAAGGACACGATAAAACGGGCCGTGGCCCACAGGGGGTTCGCCCTTGTCGACGTCCTCCAACCCTGTCCCACTTACAACGACATAGAGACCAAGGCGTTCTACGGCGGCGAGGACAGGATGGATCCGGCCACGAAACGGGCTATGCCAAGGTGCTACGACATTGAAAAGACAGGATTCAACCCTCTCGTGACCGGTGAGATGACGGAAGACGACGTCGACAGGAAGGTGGGCGAACTGTACAGGATATCGAAGGAGTGGGGCGACAAGATCCCCATCGGCGTGTTCTACCAGAACGAGAGCGTCCCGACTTACGAGGACAGACTAATGGGCCGTATTTCGTCATATCTTGAGCGGCCTCCGGCCAAGCAAGGGATCAAGCTGCAGAACGGCAAGTCAAACGTGGACTTCGCAAGGCTCGCTCAGGAGCTGACGGTCGCGCCCCGAGGGGCCGCCACCTGAGCAGGCGCCTGCCCTACTCTCTTTTCGAGCTTCTCGACGAGCGAAGCATATCGCTCGAGGAACCTCGAACTGAACCTCTCTTGGACTCCGTGGAAGTCCTTGGCGAGGGCCTCTCGGTCTTGAACTGATAGCACCTTCTCGCTCATCGGAAAGAGGAGGTATTCCTCTCTCCAGATATGGCCCGCGTACAGCTCTGCGGCGCTCCCCAGGACCTCGGATATCACTTTGGCACCCTCCACGTCTCCTTCGCTATGCCTCTTGGTGGCCGCGTTCATCCGGTTCATGAGACTGCGGCCCTGCTGGTGCTCCAACCTGAGAGCGCCCACAGGGCATCCCGGCGGCGAGACCCCCCGCTGCTGAAGCGCCGGGAAGAAGAGGCCTTCTTCCTCCGCGTGGTGGAACCTGTCGGTGAACGACGAGAAGAACTCGACGACGTCAGACAAGACAAGTTCGTCCACCTTACCCGCATCGACGCTAGCCCTGATGGCCGGGAGTAGCTTGACCACTCTCGAGATGAGCCTGTGTTCCGCCTCAGAGCGCAGGGGGCGTCGGCCCCCAGATGATTGCTGGTTGAAGGATGCCGAGAACTCTCCCTTTTCGGTCCCGTGGGCTGGTGGCATGGAACCCCATGCAGACGCGGAAGACGTGGGTGACGGCCGAGTTATTCGCCGGCGAATTACTGCCCTGTCTTCATTACCGCTTCGGGCGGCACGCGTAGCTGATCACTCCTGCGAGGACCAGGTTGATCGCCAGGGCTATGACCGCTATGTAGAGGGAGCCGAAGGGGGATGCGAACAGGGACGACTTGAGCTGGTAGCCGTTCGCAGCGTTGGTCGCGATGGCCATGTAGATCCCGGAGAAGGTCCCGGCCAGAAGTCCGACGATCAGCCCTTCCCTCCTGAACCAGTTGGTATACAGGCTCACGAAGAACGACGGGAAGAGCTGGGCGATCAGTATCCCACCCAGCAGCTGGAGTTGGATGGCGTAGGTGGCCGGGGTCAGGAAGACGAACGCCAGGGCCAGGAACTTCATGAAGGCCGACACCCACTTGGCAATCCTGCTCTCTCCCTGGGCAGTGAGGCTCGGCCTGTACTCCTTGATGATGTTCCTCGTGAGCAGGTTAGCCTGGGCGATGGCCATTATGGCTGCAGGGACCAGGCCGCCCACGAAGACGCCGAGCAGCGCGACCCCTGCCAGCCACCCCGGCAGGACGTCGAGTATGATCGAGGGTACCACGTAAATCCCCTGTGACCCGGCTGGGAAGTTCTTCAGGAAGGCGAGCGCGGACGGGAGGGAGTAGATGATGATCCCGAAGAGGGCGAGGAAGGCCAGGCCCAGGCCGTAGAGCGGGAGGAAGGACGTGCTCAGCCTGAGCTTGTGGGGGCTCTGCGCGCTCAGAGTGCCGTTGACCGTGTGAGGGTACAGATACAGCGCTATGGCACTGCCGAGGACCAATGTAGCATAACTTGGGACTGTCGACGAAGGGACGGTGACGTACTGAGGGCCGGGCACGGCGCTGAAGATCGGCGCGAAGCTGCCGACCTTGATGAGCACGGCCACTATCACAGTGATGACAGCGGTCCAGACGAGCGCGTCCTTGAAGACGGCAGTCAGCGTCGCCCCCCTCAGCCCGCTCGTGAACGTGAAGGCAGCGAGGACGATCACAGCCACAAGAAGGGCGATCTCTTCGATCATGTGGGCGTCTCCCACCCCTACCAGCATCGAGGCGAGAACCGCCTGCATCCCGACGAGCTGGAGCGCGATGTACGGGAGGACGGCCACTATGCCCGTGATGGCAGTCAAGATGCCCAGGGAGCGGCTCTGGAACTTGTCCCTGACGTAGTCGGAACCAGTCACGTACCCCTTCTCCCTTGAGAGTTTCCAGAGCTTGGGCGTGAAGGCGATCGCAATCCCGAAGGTGATGGCGACGTAGGGGACGGCGAAGAAGTACAGGGAGCCGCTCGCGAAGACCCCCGAAGGCACCGCAACGAACGTGTAGGCGGTGTACACGTCAGCCCCGACCAGGAAGAAGGCCAGGAAGGTCCCGAGGCGCCTCCCCGCGAGCGCCCACTCCGAAAGCTGGTTGAGGTCCCCTTTCCTCCACCTGGAGCCGTAGAACCCCAGGAAGACGAAGACCGCGAAGAGGACGCCGAAGGAGCCGATGACGTCGGCGCCGACGGGCAAGCTATGCAGCTCCTTCCTCTTCAGTCCCCGACCGCCTGGCTTCGATGTAGGTGAAGGCGATGTAGGGGATGACCATGGCCCCCAGAAGGACGATCTGGAACCAGTAGAAGAAGGGCATGCCGTCCAGGGCGGGCTTCGAGTAGTTGTAGAGCGGCGTGTAGAAGTTCAGGAACCCGGGTACGACGACGAGGAGCACCAGGACCAGCTTGGTCAGCGCTGGGGTCTTCACGACCGAAATCGGCGAGCCGTGGGATTTATCGATACAAGCTGCACCTCGACTCCGGAATTCAGTTTAATGAAATATGTGGGACGCAAGCGAATAAATCTCCGTGCCGGAGGGTGAAAGCCCACATCCGATTCCTCGGTTGTCACTAAAAAGCTCATGGCGCCTGCAGACGCCGGCATCTCGACTCGGATTTATGGGAAGGGCGAAGAAGGGAGGGTTCGGTAAGCCGGGTCGGCAGGGGAGTGAGATGACCTTGAAAGAGGGTCGGCTGGGAGAAGCGACAGCTCTCCCCGGCCGCGACTGCGCTAGGGCGACGCTTGAGGCTTGTAAGAGAGCTTCTTCCCATCCCAGATGCTCTCGTCCCCCCAGAGCTTCACCTTCCAGGCAGTGAACTCCACTATCTGCGAGTGGTCTATGAAGAGGTTGACGTCCCTCCCGAAGGTGGTGAGGTACCACTTGAAGACCGGCGGGTCCGAAGCCTCGAACATGAACCTCTTGTAACCGAACCTGTCCACCAGCTTCTGAATCACGTCCTTCCTCCACTTCTCAGGCGGGAGGTCCTCGGTCAGCCCTTCCGACTCCACCATGACCACCTCGGCGCCGGCCTTGACCTCCGCTTCCACCTCGGCTGCGAAGTCGTCGAAGCTCCTCATCTTCATCGCCTCCTCGTACCCCACTATGTGGGTCCCCGCGCCTGCCCCTATCATCATGGTCACCTCCGGCTTCGGCTTCATCCCTTCTCTCTGGACCTGCTCGACGATCGCGATCTTGTCTTCCAGCGGGATGCTGGCGAGGCCGCTCGAGACCTCGACGACGTCGAACCCTAGGGACTTGCATTCGCGGATATACTGGTCCATTGCGGTGCCGCCCTGGACTATGACCCTCTCGACAAACCCTCCAGTGGAGACATAGACCTGGTGGTCATGGCAGGTCCTGATGATCTGCTTCACCCTCTCCCTCGGAAGGAGCCTCATCGAGCCTCCGGCGAATTTGTACCCGTCCACGTACTCGCCCCAGTCGTCGAGCAGGTCCTTGAGGTATCCGTAACTCACGGACGTATAGTAGGGACCCCTGAACTCGATGATGCCCGCCTCTCTCGGCTTCCTCGGCGGCATGTCTACTGTAACAAAATCGAACGCTTTCTCGTTGCGATCCATTGCCATCGTTCTGGTTCGAGTCGTCCACGATATTTATCGCTAAATGCCCGTCGAGCCCCGGGCACTCGGCGTCCTCTCACCTTAGCCCGAATTCTGCCAGGATGTCCTGGTGGCTTCTCGCGAATTCCTTGTCAGGGGCCTTCGAAACGTCGATGAATCTCAGTTCCCTCCACGCCGTGCTCCGCGGCAGGCTCTCCAGCTCTCCCCTGAAGACGAACTCCATGTCCCAATGCGTCGGTTCACTGTATGCTTCAGAGAAGACTTGGAGTTCCTGCGATTTCACGTCTTCCCAGATCAACCCAAGCTGTTCCTTTGATACCCTCTTCGCCGCATCGCGGGGTGACTCGTACAGAAGCAGGTGGCTGGATGGCAGCATCCATCGGTCGCTAATCCTTTCCGTCCTTTCCTTGCTCAGGGCACCGATGCGCACCCAGTCGTGTCCTGGGTCAACCTTGCCCAGGAGGACGTTTCGCCAGTCGTTCTTCCAGAGGACCAGGAACACGGACAGGCACATTCCGCCCTTGGGAATTCTGTCCATCTGAAACGGGAGCGCACCTTCGTAGAAGTCTGCGAACCTTCGTTCTGCCGTCATGCTGGTGCTGCTCTATGCGAGCTCGATTTCAATTTTGACCCCGACATCTGCCCGTGCGCCAATGTAATTTTCGTAGTTCCGTAGGCCGTACCTGTCCTTGAACCACCGGACGATGCGCCTGACCTCCTTGGCATCCGTCACAGGCAGCGCGGTCCCGTGGAACGTCTGGCTTCTGAATGTGACGGTCACCTTCGGGTCCCTGACCACATCCATGTACCACAGGGTCTTGGTCCCCTGCAGTGGGAGAGAATATAGAACGCCCTTCCTCTCCACGAACCAGACGGGAACAGGCTTGGCGGAGGGCAGGCCTCCAACGGAGAGCCCCACGTCTATCAGGCCCTCCAGGTCCCCCTTCAGCGACATCTCCGTGGTTCCGGCGCCAGGCTGCTTCGGAGCTTCTGGACGCTTCACTCCCACGTTCTTCAGCATTAGAAGAAACCAGACCATGGCGGCGAGAATGACAGGTCCGGAAACGGCTTCCCAGATCGGAAGCCCCGAACCTGCGAATGTCTGCAGGTTGCCGGCTATCCGTATTGCCACTCCGAGATCAAGCAACGCGATCGGCCAGTAGGACAGACCTGTAACCGGTCCCTTCCTTCCCAGCAGCCCGGGTAAGAGCATCGGGGCGAAGCAGGTGATGTCTGCCCCGATGAATCCAATCGCAATCGAATGAATGAACGAGTCTCTCACAAGGAACGTCCCGATCCCAAACCCGAACCATGCTATCCCGAGGGCGCACCCGACTAGCAGCCAGGCTGCCGCGGAGAGTATGCAGACCTCATTGTAGCGCATGATCGTATAATGCATCTTGGTCATGGCGGGCCTCAGCATGAGAGGGTGTGCGAGCTCCAGGACCTTGATAGAAAGAAGGACGCTGGATGCCGCTGCCAGGAATAGGACTCCGGTCAGGACCGAAAGGACCGGGGTTGAGACCAGGGAGTCGGCGAAGGCTGTGGCCACGGCTGCACCCTGCAGGATCGAAGCCGAAGTCGCCGCCCGCTTTCTGTAGTCACACTGCCTCAAGCTGACCGAACGAATCTGCACCGCATAGATTTCGGAGCCGGCAAACCCAACTAGCGCTAGGAAGACCAGCTGTGGCGAAAAGACGCCACCGCCAATGCTGACCACCCGTTCAAGTTCGAGGAACAGGAGTACGGTGGCAAGGACAAGTGAAGCGGGGGATAGGATGAGGAGGGGGGTCACCTCAGGGAATCCGCCAGCCGGCCTGCGGACGATCGAGATGACGTGGTATGTGAAGATAAGGGAGCCTCCGACCGTCAGCAACGCCGCCAGGGGGAGAACGAGCGGCACTCCGGTGAACTGAGAAGCTATGAAAGCGACGTTGGCCGAGGTCATCGCACCGTATACCGCGTAGGCGAGGGGGACTTTCGGGATGTGGCCCACCTTGAACCTCGGGAGCAGGGAGTATCCTACCCCCATCACGAACTCGGAGACGAAGCCGAAAATCTGGATGAACGGGTGACTGGGAAACAGGGAGAGACCTGCGTTGCTGGGAACACCCGAGAGGTAAGCGAGCATCAATGCCCCCAGAGTGGTACCCGCGAAGCCCAGGATCACCGCTGTCGCGAGGAAGAGAATCGTCAGCCTTCTCTCTGGTCTTTGGAGTGGTTGAACCTGGCTGGCCGGCGAGTGACCGACCTCTGATGCAGTGGACGGCCCACCGTCCCCTTCACCCTTGGCACCCGACAAGATTGCCTCCGTGGGCGTGCCGGTTTCGTGAATAAGAACCTCTGGTAGCCGCTGGAAGTCTGGCGCACCGGCAATCGGTGGACCCCGTTAAACAGTATATTCCGCTCTACCCAGGGGGAGAAGCCACATGCCCGACTCTGCTGACTACGTTGTTCTGGGGGGCGGCGTCGCCGGCGGCCATGCCGTCTTCGGAATCAGAAAGCTCGACAAGTCAGGGAAGATAGTGGTGGTCAATGCCGAAAATCAGTTCCCGTATGACCGTCCGCCACTTTCCAAGGAGTACCTCGCCGGGAAGATGAAAAGGAGCGAGCTCTTCTTCAGGGCCGATTCTTACTTCTCCAAGAACAAGGTGGAGTTCGTCAAGGGGCGCCAAGCGCGGGACCTCGATGTTTCACGCCGAAGCGTCACCCTTGACGACGGGAGCGAGCTCTCCTACAGCCGGCTCCTTTTGGCGACAGGAGGGACCGCCAGGAAGCTTGATTTGCCCGGCTCCGACCTGGCGGGAATCCTTTACCTACGAACTCTTCAGGACTGCGACGCAATCAGGTCCGCAGCCAAGAATTCCAAGAAGGCGACAATCATCGGCGGTGGATTCATCGGGTGCGAACTGGCCGCAACGTTGACTGGCAGGGGCCTGAAGGTCACGCTCGTCGAGGTCGCTCCACGGCTCCTTAGTGCGGCCATCGACGAAGAGACATCACGCTGGATCCAGGACCACCATTCCAAGAACGGAGTAAAGGTCCTGACGAGCGCCAAGGCTGTTGGCTGCAGGGGGAAGGCCGGACGGGTGAACGGCGTCGAGCTGGAGGGGGGCGAGGTCATACCCGCAGACTTCGTAGCCGTTGGGGTTGGGATAACGCCCAACTCAGCCCTTGCCGAAAGAGCTGGGCTCAAGGTGGATAGAGGGGTTGTAGTTGACGAGCATCTGAAGACTAGCGCCGACGGCGTGTATGCCGCGGGCGACGTCGCGAGGTTCTACAGCCCGATCTTCAAGCGCTACCTCCGGGTAGAGCACGTCGATGTGGCTCAGAAACAGGGAGCAGTGGCTGGGACGAACATGGCAGGCAAGGCGGAGTCCTTCGATGAACTGCCCTATTTCTTCTCGAATCAGTTCGACCTCGAGATAAACGCCTTTGGCGACCTGTCACAGCACACGGATGTCGTCAGGAGGGGTCCGCTTGACCCGAAGAGGGGGTTCATCCAGTTCTACTTCGACAGAGCAACCCTGAACGGGATTCTGTCTGTGAACGCCGACTGGAATGAAATAGAACGGGCGAAGGCCCTAATCGAAGGCAGGAAGGACTTTCCTGACCCTGCGGTCCTAGCAGATGAATCGAGGACGCTGAGGTCCTTCGCCAAAGGTAGTTGAGATGCCACGCGGAGGCACCTTGACAGCGGTCAGACGGAAGCATGCACCCAGCGGATCGAAGGCTGAGACGGTCTATGCCATCGGTCACTCCACCCGGTCTATCGGGGCCTTCCTCAGCATACTCCGAGCACACTCCATCGACGTCCTGGTCGACATACGAACAATCCCGAAGTCCAGACACAACCCTCAATTCAATTCAGACTCGCTGAAGACCTCGCTCGGGGAAGCGGGGATAGGATATACGCATCTGAGAGAGCTCGGAGGATTAAGGCGGCCGCTGAGCGACTCCCCTAACATGGGTTGGAGGAACGAAAGTTTTAGAGGCTTTGCCGACTACATGTCGACCGAAGGATTCGCAAAGGGGCTCGACGAGCTCGTTCGCCTCGGTGAGAGGAGGAATGTAGCAATCATGTGTGCGGAAGGGAACCCCTACAGGTGTCATCGCTCGCTCGTCGCCGACGCCCTTACGGCCGGAGGGGTCAGGGCCATACACATCTCAAGCAGGAAGCCCGGCAGGCTCCACACTCTCACACCGTTCGCGAAGGTAAAGGGGCCCAAAGTCACCTATCCTGAAGACCGGGAGGGAGTGAAGGCACGGAAGGCCTCAGCCAGGAAGAGGGACTGAATTGACCACAGCCGAAGAGATGGCCCAATTCGCGTGTGATACCTCGTTCAGCGACCTCTCGGAGAACGCTGTTCGGGAACTGAAGATCAGAATCCTTGACGGACTGGGATGCGCCATCGGGGCCCTGGGCGGTCCTCCGGTGAAGAGGCTGCTGAGACTTGAACGGGCATTGGGAAAGGGGGGCGGCTGCACGCTCATCGGCGGAGGAAAGGTCGCCCCAGACAGGGCGGCGTTCTGCAATGGAGCACTGGTCCGGTACCTCGACTTCAACGACAGCTATCTCGCGAAAGGTGAGACCTGTCACCCCAGCGACAACATTGCTCCGGTGATGAGCGCTTCGGAGTACGTCGGCGGAAGCGGGAAGGACCTCCTTACGTCCTTGGCCGTCGCATACCAGGTCCAGTGCAGGTTGAGCGACATGGCACCAGTAAGGGGAAAGGGGTTCGACCACACCACCCAGGGCTCGTACGCGGTCGCTGCAGGCGCATCGAGGGCAATGTGTCTTGACAGGGCCAAGACTGCGAATGCGATCGCCATCAGCGGGACCGCCCTGAACGCCCTCCGGGTGACCAGGACGGGGAAGCTGTCCAACTGGAAGGGACTCGCCTACCCGTTCACTTCCTTCGGCGCTATCCAGGCGACACTGCTTGCGCGGGCCGGGATCACTGGTCCGCTCGAGGTCTTCGAGGGGAACAAGGGCTTCATCGACACGATCTCAGGACCTTTCGAGATCGACTGGAAGGAGGAGGACCTGGAGGCGGTGACTAGAACGGTGCTCAAGGAGTACAACGCAGAGATGCATTCGCAGTCCGCAGTCGAGTGTACCCTCAGGATGCGAGAAAGGTTTGCCATCAAGCCCGAGAAAGTGAGAGTAGTCAGGGTGAGGATCTTCGATGTGGCCTACAATATCATTGGCGGAGGCGAGGAGGGCGCGAAGGTCGAGGTCAGCACCAAGGAGGAGGCAGACCACAGCCTCCCCTACATACTTGCGGTTGCCCTTCTGGACGGACAGGTCACGCCCGCGCAGTACAGCCCCGACAGGATCAACAGGAGTGACGTCCAGAGTCTTCTAAGAAGAGTCCTCATCGCTCCTGACCCTGAGCTCAGTGGAATCTTCCCCAAGGCCATGCCATGCGTGGTTTCAATCGAACTTGATGGCGGCAAGGTCGTCGAAGATCGGGTGAGAGACTATGAGGGCTTCTTCACGCGTCCAATGACCTGGGGCTCTGTGGTGAATAAGTTCGAGGTGCTGGCCGGGCAGCATGTCTCGGCCCCGCTCAGAAAGGAAATAGTGGGCGCGGTCGACAGGCTCGAGGAGATCCGCACTTCAGAACTGACCTCGATTCTTGCCAGGGTTCACTAGACAGAGCTCGCCGCAGCTGCCGGCCACAGTCCTTTGGACCGTTGCCCTCAGTGGAACTTCGGTCTGTTCGCCAGCGAACGGGGCGATGGAGAGGCGGGGCGCACAGCTCAGCCCAATCTTCGACCTGAGGGTGACCTTACAGGACGGCCCGTGCCCTGCCTTCGCACCTTCTGGATTGGGAAGTTCAGAGCCTTGGGAAGCACACCCAGGTCCCGAAATAGCACGCCTCCAGCATCCGCAACTCAGGGTCGAGTTGATCGAGCCCGGCCCGGACACTCTGCTCCTGATTGTAGCAACCGTCGCAGTAGGGTTCGGAACGCTCTCGGATGAAATCGGCGCCCATCTTCAGCTTCAGCGGACGAACACTCGCCTGGCAGTAGGTCCCCTTCGGGACCGGGTCTCTCTGCTTCGCTGGTCACCCGATCAATGGCTCCGACATCCTCAGCCTCTTCGCTGTGGCCTTGGTCGCACTAGTTGCGTCAGGCGCCTAGGGCGGCACTCGGCCGGAGAGCCGCTGCTGCGGGGAATTCGCACGAGAATGTGCTCGTGGCGTCGAATGCCTAACGAAGCTTCGGAAGACCCACCAGACGAGCTCAGTCCTGGTTATGCTTGGACTCCGCGGGCGAAGAAGGGCTCTGTTTATCAAACAGAGCTTGGCGCACCACAGTCCCTACTGGAGCGTGACTAACCATGCCATTAGCGCCTAAAAAGTCCCTGTATGATGAGGTGTGCGCATATGCTGTCAGACTGGCAGTCGTCTGTCGCAGAATGGAGACAGCACGCCCGCATTCGCCACGTTTACATGCATGCAAGACAGTCAGGCTGAGGCAGGAAGGGTTTGGTTCTGTTCAGCCCGTTGCTGGGAGAATCACGGTGTACGCTTTCGCGCTCTGCCTTTCGGCGGCTGACACCCTGTCCGTGCGGGGACAAGTTCTGGCGGTTTCGAGTGGAACGCCAGGTTGAGACCGCCGGCGAGAGCAGGTGGATGTCTCACGTCTTCGGAGAGGGCGTGACACGAGGAGGGGGCCTGTACCTCCTGAAGAAGAGCCAGTAGAGGCAGAGGTTGAGGCCCAGGACCACGCCGTAGAGGGCGAACGGGAGGTCGATGGCCACCGGGTCTGTATCCGCACCGGCGAACTCGAACCCAGAAAAGTAAGTCCCCCCCGAAGAGGCGAGCAGTCTCGCGGTCTGGTTGATGCCGAAGGCCGCCCCCCTCTCGTCCTCAGAGACCATGTCCATCATCGCCGCCTGCTGCACCGGGAGGGTCATCACCCTGGTCGCTGGGAGGAGCAGATAGACGAACAGGGAGACCGGGAGCACCCTTACGAACGGCATTACCACCGAAAGGACCACGGAGGCTCCACGGGTGGCTATTATCCCTCGGAGGAACCCGACCCTCCTTTCGATGCGGGGAGCAAGCAGGAGGGCGAAAGACGCTATGACCCCCGAAACTGCCGCGTAGACGTTCATCTCTGTCCTGGTCATGGAGTAGACTACGATGAAGAAAGGGATCAGGAAGGGAGTGATCAGTCCTTGGCTGAGCCCGTTGAGTATACCGGTGAGGCTGAATTTCCCGATGGCCGCCCCTGACTTCAGCTTGACGGAGCGCCTGACAGACCTGCCCATCCTGACGAAAGGGGCGAGCAGGACCGAAGCCAGGCTCAGCAAGGCAGCGATGGCGAACACCTCCTGTATCGATCCGAAACCTCCGAGATAGGCGCCGGCGGCTGAGGCGATACCAGAGGTGAATGCCAGCACGGAGTAGAATCTCGTCCTGTCCTGCCTGGAAGTGAGCTCGGTGGTGAGGATAGACTGTATCGGCTGCGCGGCCCCGCCGACCCCGCCCCCCGGAAGGGATCCGCTGGCGGATATCCCTCCCACCACGGCAGCGACGAAGAGGGAGGGGATGCTGGTGCTGGCCACCAGAAGGGAGGCAGATATCGGGAGCAGGGCAAGAGCGACAACGAATGAAAATCTCCTCCCGACGAGGTCCGCCGCGAACCCGATTCCAAGCCCCAGCAGGGCGGTGGCGATCGTTGCTGAGGCGTATATGAAACCCAGGAGCAGGTTCCCCAGATGAAGCTCGGTCAGGACAAGAAAGGGAAAGGCGATGTTGATCATGCCTGCCGAAACGCTCCTGAAGACCCTGAGGGCGGCCAGGAAGGCGAGAGAACGCCCGTCAGTGACCTGGCCGGCCGTGCCGGTCTGCACCTCTTCCAACTCTTCGGGGGACCCGCGCCGATGGGGCGCTATAAACAAGGACCGACCCGCGTATTTCAAGAGGTGTGCGTGGCGACACGGCTCGACGAATCCCGGACTGTTCGGGAAGCACCCTTAGACTGCCTGATCTCCTGAAGAACGACAGACAATCCCAACGCGACAGTGGTCAGCGGTGCCGGCTTTGGCCAGGTCGGGTTCAAGCCCGGCACCAGGGTGGCGCTCCGCCGACAATCATCTCAGACGTCGTCCCAGTCCACCTGATGGCACCCTCGTGGCCGGCTCCGTGACGATGACCCTGGCACCCGCCTGGCTGACACATAGCCTAGAGCGCGCCCCAGGACTTTGGGTCACTAGTTGCCCGCGAAGAGCATGTGGGCCACGAAGGCCGCGAGCCCGAGGTAGACGAGGAGCGCCGTGGTGCTCTTTAGAGAATTGCTGCCAACAATCTCGCAACGTGGTCATCTCGTTGGCCGTGCTATCCAATGAACGCCGACTCAGATGGACTCCGTCAAAGGGTGGCCTGACGAGATGCCATCCTCATGTTGAGCAATGGAGCCACAGCGAGCCCAGCGACCTGCCCAAGGGAGGTTCCCACTCTTGGCAAACGTCTGCTTCAGTTAAGAGCGCAGCCCTCCTTCTCTGCAGCCGTGGATCTACCTAGATCTAGTGCGAGGGTCGGCGAGACCTTCGACCCCCACCCCGAAGCAAGGAAATTGTACTATGTCTATCTAGCCGTCCCTGCACTCGTGCTGGCGGCCCTGACTGCCGTCGTCGTGTCCACTCTCTACTTGGCTGGAATCGGGGAGTACTGGATAGTGGCCCTGAGCCTAGCCGTCACCCTGCCTACTCGTTAATGGCCCCATTGCCTACTGGATACCGAAGTTCCTCTCGACAATCAGGTATACTCCAGGGACGGACCGGGTGGTGTACGAGGGAGGGGTGTGGTGGAAGAGGAAAAGCTTCGTGCCCTACAACAGGGTAACGAACATCGACGTCATCCAGGGGCCTGTGTCAAGACACTTCGGGTTCGGAAGGGTAACATGGCCTACTTGCGGTTTTCCTCGTCCTTCTTCGAAGACCCGTTGGCGGCAGCGCCCCCCGCCTGACTCGGACGCTTCGGAATCCCGCTACGAGTCAGCGCCTTAGCCAGCAAAGGGCGGGCTTGAATCCTTCCCGCCAACCTGGTCATTACGATTTGCAAGCAAGCCCCCGCCGACCTTCCACCACCTGACGCTATCGCTTCACAGAAGCTTGTACCCTGCAGAAGGCAGGGAGCCACCTGCAACCCCGGGGCCCCTCATCAGGAAGCAGCTGGCGGCGTGACTCCAGGCGCTTTCTTTTCACGCGTCCCCGAATAGCCGTAAACCCTGACCCAGCTGACCGAGGAGGGGTCCAGGGTTGACCCGCACGATGCGCACACAAGGTTCTTCTTGGGCTGGGAGAAGATTTCTCCACATGACTGGCACGTGTGTTGCCCTTCTTTTCTCCGGTAATCCACCCCTACGAGCTTGATTTCCTTCCTGCACTTCGGGCAGACGCCTCTCTGGTAGTCCCGTTCTGCGCTAACGTTTCCGCATTTGTAATGCTCAATCAGAACGACCTCTTCGAACCTCCTGGATCCGCACCTGGGACACAGCCCGTTGATTTCCACATCGAGCGACGAGCACCTGGGGCAGCTCATCTTCAGCTCCTCTTCACCGCGGACCAGCTTTCCTTCCTTTGTGAGCTTCTCCATCGTTCTTTCCACTGTTTCGGTCTTCTCGTTTGACTTCCGGGCGAATTCGCTAGGATAGATTCTTCCAACACGGCCCAGCTCAGCCACTATTCGCTCTTCTAGGCCATCTTCCGACACAGTCAGTTGTATCCCGTTTTCGTCGATTGCAAAAGGAAACCACTCGGCCGAAATCGGGCTATGCCTAAGCATCTTCACCCGGCCCTTCTTGTTTCCCTTATCGTCTTCCACGATCTCGAGGTGGCCTTCGGCCATCGAGAGGCACAAGGTCATGAGTTTCGAGTCGAGAATCTCCGGATGAATGAGCAACAGGGCCTGGGACCTGTCCTTGTGCACTTTGGAGACTAACATCTGCATGAATTTGTATGCCGCATCGGGAGGCGTGTACGCGATTAGAGAAGAAATGTCGTCAACAACAAGCAGATAGCCTACCTTGTCCTTTGCCGCCTTTTCGATTGCGTCGAGAACCTCTTGTAACGTCGCGTTCGGCGGAACGTTGATGGAGGTTGGAGAAGATGAAGAGTAGCAGTCGACAGCGCTTACCAGGTGCCCAAACGAGGCAAGGTCGAGCCCCAGCCTCCCGGCGGTGGCGTCCAGGTCTGCTCGTGGAAAAACAGTTAGAACGAAGATGACTTGGTACCCTGCTTCCAGTTTGCTTTTCGCGAATTGTATCGCGAAAGTTGTCTTGCCGCTGCCGCTTGGCCCGAAAAGTAGAACCGTCCCCTTCGAGGCTGCCGAGACGATAGACGAGAATATCGGAGACTGAGCGAGAGGTATGGAGCCCGTCATGCACTTCCCGCCGAGGGGGTCCTGGGGGTCATGTTCCCTTTGAGCTCTCGACTGGACGTATGGGTTGGTCCAAGCTTATCCTCTTCCAGTCGCGGTACAGAGCTGCAAATGCGGCCATAACGAAAGCAGAATACAATACGTTCAGGAGGGTTATCAGGGCATCAAAATTTCCCGGGAGAGAATATCCGAGGGCACCGCGGAGGAGCACATAGAATGAGAGGAAGACGACCGCGATTTTGATGTACATGAAGAAGCGCGCGAAGATCCCTGTGTTGAATACCCTCGAAACCAAGACGACGAAGACGATCACGACAAAGGTGAATGCGACGTTGACAACTTGGAGCGCGACAGCGATGGGTGCCATCTCCTAACGCGCTTTTTAATCCCCCAAGGAGTTATTTAGGAATTCTTTTCGGCGGACGTCGTTCTGATCTGGGAAAGGACTTTCCTCCGCTCAAGCCGTCCGTAGCCAGCGCCGGAGAAGTGTGGCGGCTCGTGGCAGGGGACGCGGGTTCACGGGGCGGAGTCTAGGGCCCCGATGGCGGCACTCGCCGCGCAAGCGAATTCATCTGCAGGGAAGTGAGAGATGATGGTACGGTCTTGAGGAGGCACCGCTGGATACCAGCAGGTCAGCCGGCTTTGGCGCCCGTGAAAGTGGGTAAGGGTGGAAAGGTCATGCTTCGGAGCGGCCGGAAAGGGATGTAGGCTCAGGTTGAACGTCTACCACAAGCCCCTTCTGCCCACGGCCCTGACAAAGTAAGAATACATTCGCACTAGGCCGTACAGCGGCCTGTAGACAAACACCACTATCGGAAGAAGATAGAGTAGCTTGACGTCAGTCTTCCGCGGGGAAAGGAGTCCGGCAGACACGAACGTAACAAGCTCGGAAACAACATAGAGCAGATAGATCAAAACGAGCGTGTAGAAGAGGTTTGAGGAGAAATCGAGGAGGACAAACAGGACCCAAGCCGTCCTTGCGAACAGAAGGACCACGTCCATCAGCAGGGTGTCATAGAGGGCGACCCTGAATCCGAGCCTGAACCTGCGGTTAAGGAAGACATCTTTGTGCTTTACGAGCGTTTCTATCTGGCCCACTGCCCATCTCCTTCGTTGTCTGAACCATGATCTCAGGGTGGCGGGACAGTAGGTCCACGCGATGCTTTCTGGGGCAAAGAATATTCTCCCCCCGGTCTTCCTCAGTTTCATAGTCAGGTCGAAGTCTTCGGTCAGAGTGTCCTTGTCGAAGAGGCCGAGTTCTCTCGCCGTCCGGATCCTAAACCCGCCAAAAGCGCCGGAGATTATGATGAGCATTCCCATCAGGGCGTTGTATCTTCTCCCGAGCTCTATCGATATGAGATACTCGTAGGACTGCAGCTTCGTCAACAGATTGTTGACGTTCCCGTCGCCAGCGAGTATCCTCACGTTACCGGAGACAGCGATTGTCCCCTCGAATTGGAAGAACTTGGTGGCTTCACTGATGGCTTTTCTTTCGACTAGCGTGTCTGCGTCGACTACATAGAGGATATCTCCCGTGCAAAAAGACACCCCGTAATCTATGGCTCCGGCTTTCGAACCGCTCGCGGTTTCTCTCCGGACAAGTTTCACCAAGTTCTGCTCAGCGTAGGGCATCACCTTGAAGGAGGTCTGGTCTGTAGAGCCGTCGTCAACCACAACTATCTCTTTGTCCAAGTAGTCCAGCTCAAGGAGTGCCTGGACGGTCCTTTCTATCGAAGAAGCCTCATTGTGGGCCGGGACGATGATACTCACTCGGGGTCGGAAACCAGGATCGAACTTGAGCGGGTGAATCCGTTCGTGAAGATGGTGAAGCAGCAGGAATACCGATTTCCCTACGCTTCTGGAAAGGTCGAACGCGATGGGAATCGCTAGGATGGCGAGGAGCTGTAACGTTGTCAGCGAATGCAGCCAGACAAAGAAGCCTGTCAGTCCACCCAGGTCCATATGGGTCCGCTACGCAGGTCTTGCAGGTTATGCCGGTCTAATATCTTTCGAAGGCAGGGGTTCCCGCCGGCCCCAAAACCCGACGACCGACCCGTGTCCAGAATCTGACCGCCGGCCGACCCAGGGTTGCTATTAGGACTGAGAATCGTACGAGTCCGGACCCATTATGGGCTCGAATCCGGGTAGAGTCGGGGGTCCGGTACGGCTTTGACCTTCGCTTTGTTGCAACACTTTGCACACACTGCTGAACGGAGCGTGTTACCTTCCTACTGGCGGTACGCGCGAACAGTCATCTTTCCAATGACGACATGGGACATTCACCAGGGCTCGCTTCGATTCGTCTTTGAAGGATAAATAGCGCTGGCCTGAAAAGTGGACTAGATTTGTATGCTCCGAGATGGTTCAAGGAAGACAAAATAGAGGTACTTCAGGCCGAGATCAACAAGACAAGACTCGGGACCATAATTACCGCTGGTCCATCTGGGATAATGGCCAGTCATGTGCCAATGCTCATCGACCCGACGAAAGGACGTCTAGGCAACGACTTCGCCCCGAGCCATGGCCTTAACCATCTTGGGGACGACCTTGCTGGCGTTCAGGACTTCGAAAAAAGGGGGCCTGCCTTCCTTATCCACGTGAAGAATCACATCGCCAACCTCCTCGGCGTGCGAGAGCTTCCCCTTCTCCTTCAGCACGACGGATAGAACGTCGACATCAGAATCGTACTTCATCCTATAGGCCAATTCTCTTCCTCTCGATTGGATAGAAGGTTATCACTACTATAATGCCTTCCGCTCTTCGTGCACCACCCTCAGACCGAACTTGTCGTCGAGGATCACCGTTGAGAAGGTCTGGACCCCTTTCCATGCAGTATGGTCCGGTGCCGAAATGGCTCTTTCAACTTGACTCCGAGATACGTCGAAACCGTAGGAATGGACTACCTCGAACTTTTCCTCAGCGTGCCTCGTGAACCTTATTCTCGCCAAATACTCGGAGCGAGAAGCCTCAGACTTGCGTTATAAGGTTGGCAACGGAGAGGGGCGTCACGTCCGAGGAGGCGTGAATCAAACCCCGGCCGGGATTCGGGCCTTCAGATGCGGGCCTAAGCACCTTCAGAAATGTATCTAGCTCCACTTGAGCATCGGCTAGCTACCCACACGCTCGACCTTCAGGCCTTTAACACGGTCGAATTCGACGTCGCTTCCCGTCAGAAGGGTCCCTTTGCGCAGGAGAGCAGTTGATGCCGCAAAGGCGTCGGCGAGGGAGATGGAATTGTCCGCCTTGATTGCCGCAGCCTCCCTCCACAAAGGAGAGTTGTCAGTGACGGGTACGATCTTGACGCCGAAACTCCTCAGGTTCCTCTCCTTCTCTTCCGCAGTAGTTTTACTGATTCTTCGCAAGACATAGTGGAATTCGGTCAGGTTGACAATGTTCAGGTAGCCTTTTGCCGCTCCCCCTGAAATCTGTTCAAGACAGGATTCAACCCTGTCCGACCCGGCCTCCCCCAAATAGAACACCAACAAAGCCTGAGTATCGAAAACAAGGGGGCGCAATTGTCAGGTCCCACGTCCTCTCGAAAGCCCTTTCTCCCTGGTGGACTCTGCCTTTCTGACCTCCTCCATAATCTCCTTCGATGATTTGCCCTTCAGGACTAACCTCAGGGATCCCTTCTCCATCGACGGACTAGGCAGGGGTTTCACCAAGACTCCTTCTTCGGTATCCTCGACGAGCGCTTTCCTCCCGATGCCATGCCTTTCGCGCATACTCTTCGGAATCGTCGCCTGGCCTTTCTTAGTCACAGTGACGACTGCTTCAGCCATGAGTAATAATTCCGAAAGAGTAATACTTAAGGATTCGGTATTATTGTCTACAGCGCCGGGCGGCCGGGACTCGGGCCCGACGGGAATTGGGCCCTTTCGCCTTCTTGAACCCGCCTATCCTGGGTTGGACTGTCTTGATTCTCAGCATTCTATACGAGGCGTACAAGACGCTCAAGAACCTGTAATCCCTCACTGAGTTGGGACCAAGTTCAGCTGGCATGTAGTTTCACAGTTTGCATATACTGTCGAATCATGGTGCGTTGTGCAAATGGACAAATTCATACCAAGCCCGGCGCGGATGGCCAAGGATAGAATAGACCCTGCTTGCCAACCGGAGTCCATTTCGTGCTTGGATTGCCCCGGCCGGATATAGCCTGGAGCGATGGCCAATCCCAGACTCGAAAGGTACCCCTCGTTAAAAGGCGCCGGCACCACCTACCGCATGACACTGGACGACATCCACGACTACCCTTACCAGCTGAGGAACGCGGAGAGCAGGCTGGAGCGCGACCTGAGGGTCCGCCCGCAGGACAGGAAGCTGATACAGGCGTTCATGAGGCAGGTGAAGGCCCAGGGGGTATCCGTCGGGCGCCAAGCCAAGTACGTCAACACCCTGACGACCGTCGCCCACCACATGAGGATCCCTTTCCGCAGGGCGAAGAGGAGGGACATCGAGGACCTGATGACAAAACTGGCGGACCACGAGTTCACGAAGAGGAACTGGGACGGGACCGAGAGCAGGCGCCACTACTCCGCCGAGACCATGGCCGACTTCAAGATCATGGTCAAGCGGTTCATGAAGTTCGTCAGGTACGGCGACACGGACAAGGACACCCCCTACCCTGAGGAGGTGAAGTGGCTCCGGAAGACGATCAAGGCGAGCGAGAAGCAGGAGCCGCTCTTCTTCACGGATGAAGAGGTCTACGCTTTGATCAGGGCTGCCTGCACGACGAGGGACAAGGCACTGATCTCTGTCGCTGCCGAGCTCGGGGTGCGGGTCAGCGAGCTGCTCCTCCTCAGGGTGGGGGACGTACAGTTCGACGACGCCGGGGCCCTGGTGCACATCCGCAGGGGGAAGACCGGGGCCAGGACGCTGAGGCTCATCGCCTCCGTCGACCACCTCGCGCGCTACCTCGAGACGCACCGTTTCCAGAGCGACCCCAACGCCCCCCTCTGGCTGACGATGAGCCTGAACCACCTCGACGAGCCACTGAGCTGGAAGGCGTGCGCAGCGGTGCTCAAGGACGTCGCGAGGAAGGCAGCCATCCAGAAGCCGAGGGTCCACATGTACATGTTCAGGCACGGGTCGGCGACGAGGAATGCGAAGTTCCTGACCGACTCCGAGCTCAGGCTGATGTACGGGTGGTCGATGGGCTCCAGGACCCCCGCAACCTATATCCACCTCTCGGGCGGGGACCTGGACAGGAAGTACCAGGCGGTCTACTCCGGGAGGCCGGTGGAGCCGCTGAAGCCGGAGTTCGCCCCGGTCATCTGCCCGAGGTGCAAAGAGAAGGCATCGCCTGGGATGGCGTACTGCCCGAAGTGCGCCACGCCGCTGGACCGGTCGGAGAGAGCGAAGATGGCGATACAGGAGGAGAGCACCAGGAGGGAGGTGACGGAGCTCAGGGGCCTGCTTGAGAAGTACCTTCACGATTCTGCCGCCAAGGACGGTCCGGCGCCGGATGCTCCGGCCCCCGAGAGCCCGGAAGGGAAGGAGCCCGACCAGAGAGGGCCCCCTTGACGGACTTCTACAAGATCCTTGGGGAGCCCAGGACTGCTTCAAGGGACCAGGTCAACGACGCGTTCAGGAAGATAGCGGTCCAATACCATCCTGACAGGAACAAAGACGAGGACGCCAGCAGGAGGTTCGCAGAGGCCAGCGAGGCGTACGCTGTGCTCTCGGACGACGCGAAGCGCCACCTATATGACGTCCTGGGACCGGAAAAGTACGACGACCCGCGAGAGGTCATCTTCTACAGGCTGAACCAGGAGGCCGGGAGGCGCGAGGACCAGAGGGAATATAACACCCACTCCTCGGCGATGCAATACGACGCCGCCTATTCCACAGGCATCCTCGTCTTCTTCCTCCTCGTGCTCCGACTTTTTCATCCCTTCGTGGGTCCTAGGCCCGTGGTTCTACGTGTTCAACTCCTTCCTGATCCTAGCAATAACGGTCGGCGTTCGCGATTCCTTCAGATGAGTTGACGGCCACACTTCGAATAGTTTCGCTTTGGCGTCCCCAGCCAGGAGGCGGTCCTTGAATCATGTTCATCAGATTCTCTTGCGGCGGCCCTCCGGTTGCGTGATTACAGCAGGTTCAAGATAACCGTCCGGGGCGAACCGAGATTCGCTTCGTTCTTCCAAAACCTGCGGGACAAGGAGCTCAAGAAGAGGCTCGACGACGTGTTGAACGTGCTGAAGGAGCATCCAGACGCAGGAGACCTCGTGGAGAGGTCGCTGTGGCCAGAGGATTACCAGAAGATGGAGCTCAGCAACCTCTTCAGGATAGAGGTGGGCAGGAGCCAGCGGATCGCCTACACCATAAGGATTGAAGGGAGTAACCTGGACGTCGAGGTGATCGAGTTCTTCAGGACCCACAAGGACTACGAAAGAAGATTCCACTACTAGCGAAGCTTGACGCTCCGGTCGAGGAGCTCCCTGAGCTTGGGGTTGTCTGCCGCCACCCAGACGATCCTGTTGTCCTTTCCGTAGATGATCTTGTTGGACGCTTCGAGGTAGTCTAGGATTTGCTTGAACGTCTGGTACTCCATCTCCTTGGGCAGCGAGCGCCAGAGTTGCATCCTGGTCGGATACTCCGCCTTCTTGATCGTGTCCACAATCTGTTTCTCCACCATCAGCATCGTGTCCAGCTTGGGTGAATGCATTGAATCCGCCCTCGTACGCACTTGCATGCCGAGAGTCATATAAACTTATGTAATCCTGCCGTGGAGGGCCCGTCCGGGGTGGATCGGTCAGGCGCCTTGCGAATCCCGGTTCTCCAATCTGGAGAGAAGCTCTAAGATCCTGTCGAGGTCAGACCTCTTGACAGAGACGGATTCCTCCGCCGGGGCGGACTGCTTGGTCTGGCTCATGTGCAAGTGGAGCCCGACTGTATTTAACGAGAAAAGACGGTGGGATGGAAGCGCGGGCCTGTCCCTCGTCATCATACTACATGTACATAGTGTCCAACAGCGGGACAAGCTAACCATGTGTGGAGAAGCATAATCGCTCCTGATGCTAATTCATTCCCCAAATAGCAACCAAGTTCTTCTCAAACTCCATGAGCAATTCGAGCATCCCATCGAACGAAAGGGTCGCGGTTTTCCTGCATAATGGGACGATAATAGAAGGGTTTGTACTTGAAAGAACCGAGAGACATGTGAGGCCCAGAGACACCTTCGAGATCCTTGAAGAGAAGGTCACCGGCCCTCTTGGCGAAGTCTACGGGAGAGGGCTATCGAGGGGAAGGGTCAAGATACCGTTCACCAGTATCTCGCATTGGATGACCCTCACCGACGTCGGGTTGAACTAGTCATCTGCTGAAAACGTGGGAAGAACCGAAGACTTATCGCCGCCTTCTTTCCATTCGCAGATTTGATGATTTGCCAAGCAATTGAGGTGGTCGGGGGATTAGTCACTCTGATGTTGTGCGTGGGCATCGCTTCAATATTTGGAGCAGGGTTACTCTCGTCCATTTTGTCGGTCAACGGGTCGTTAGGTTTAGGCATGTTGGCTTTCGTGAGCATCTACGCTGTGGCGAGAATCCGCAACCTAGGTCGGTAGCATCGCTCTAGGGTTGTGCCTGAGGATAGCCGGGGCGCCTAACGCCGCGCTTAGGGTTCACAATGCCTCTGCCGGGATTAACGACGACGGGGTCAAAATCCCTTCAGCAGACGAGTCATCTTGCGGGCGGCTCATTGGATTTTCAGCTAGGCCGGGAAGTCTGGTCCGCATGCTGGATTCAAAGCAAAGAAGAAACTCTCGTCATTGCACTCAGTCAAGCCACGAAGATGGCGTCCATGTAAATGTCGCCACTGTATCCTCCATTGTAGGATACCGTTACCTTGACGTATTGGATATTGCTCACTGACGCTATGGTTATCCAGGTAGGGGTATTTCCTGATGAAGGGTTCCATGTGTTGGTATACACCGTTGTCCAGGAGCTGCCCGTACTCGATACCTGGACAGTGACGTAGCTGTAGTACGCGCCGCCACCATTGTTGTAGGAGTATCCGTCAATCACCAATTCCCCGCTATACAGAGTGCCGAAGTTTCCTTCTACCCAGGCGGAGTCACCTGAGTTGGGCGCGTGCAGGTTTGTGTAAGCGGAGTCAGGTATTCCTACGATGTCGGTAGGATTGGTCACAGTTCCCCCTCCTGTGGTCCCATAGCCACCGGTAGGCTGGCTCTGAACATATGAGCCGACAAAGATACTTATCGCGTCGACGTAGATCTTAGCTGACAACCCGCTATTGTCAGAAACGGTAATCTTGACGTATTCTATTCCTGTAACGCTCGCAACGGGGATATAAGTGGGCGTATTACCTGAGGACGGGTCCCAGGTAGCTGAATAAACGGTGGTCCAAGAACTGCCGGTGGCAGATACGGCAACTTGGACGTAACTGTAGTACGCTCCTCCTCCGTTGTTGTACGAGTACCCGTAAATCGCTATGGTGCCATTGTATTTTGCTCCGAAAGATCCTTCATCATATGCGCTGTCTCCTGAATTGGGAGCTGCCAGTACCGCATAATTGCCATCAGGCTCGCCCACTATGTAGCTTGGATTTGTAACGGAGCCCCCGGAAGCGCCTGAAGTGACGTAAGAGGTAACAAATGACCCCGCTAGGTAGGTCTGGTCATAGCTTGTACCGCTCCCTGAGAGATTCGTGTACTGTGCGTTCGAGTATTCAGCTGTGACCACGATAATGCAACTACTTGACCCGCAGTTGAACATATGTACGCCCGTGTAGTCCATGTCTCCTGCTCCAGAGTACATGTTGCCGTAGGTGTAAGCTAAGGGACCAGATTCGGCTCCGGCCCAGACGCTCTGGGCGTAGACATCGGTCATGCTTATGCACGGTGCGGTGCATCCGAAGACGTTCGAGGAGGTCCATGTCATCTTGAGTACGCCGTTCAGTTCAAACTCGATTGTGTTAAAGTCGCTACTCGTCGTGGTAACTAACCACTCGAAACTATCCCCGGGCGCGGTAAGGCTGCTACATGAAAAGGAATACTTGCTCGTTGATGGGCTTCCTGTGGAACTTTGAGCGTGCGCGTAGCAAGAATTGCTGACCGTGTCAAATTCGATTACCGCTTGAATCATAAAATTGGAATCCTTGGGAAATACGATATTCCACTGATACGAGAATTGACCATCGTTGGGTGTGCAAGCAGGGTTTGCGCACGAACTGCCTGCGAGGTCATTGTATGCAGTATTCGTCAAGTCAACATAGACAGTCGTTGTCGATCCCGTGAAGTTGACTAGGACGTTGGGATCATTGGGATCGGCTTTTGACCAGTGCTTCCATGTCGCTCCAGCGGGGACTGGCACTGGAGGGCTGGGTTGAACGGCATAAGCAGGAGATGTGCCGTTGTTCTTGCTGGTTCCTCCAGTCGCAGTTGTGGAGTTGGAGCCACTAGGTGCGCCCCCATGGCTAGTCCCATTATCGGAGTGCGAAACGACGGTGGAAGACTGTAGCGAATACATCGAGCTTCGTTGTGTCACGTTCGGAGTGGGCTGCGCCGAAACGAAGGGAACGCTAGCCAAGGGCGCGAACAGGAGCAGTGATATCGCCAAAATATTGAAACCCAGACCAAATGTGACCTTGGTCTGCGGATATCTTTCCATCGTACTCCTTCTGTGGAACATAATCAATGCATATTTTTTGCACTGGGCTGAATATAAAATTGGAGCTTACACTGTATTACTTTGTACGACCGTGGCTGAGCTGTGAAGGTCAAACGCTGCAAGCTGGAGATTGCCGTGAAGCCATGGTGCCAACGCCCGCACCTGAATCATTAGCGTCGTCTCGGGCAGGAAGATCCTGATGTTCATTTCAACACCTTACTGCGTGGAGTTGGTTGCCCCCGTAATCTCTGTGAAGATGTATCCTGAAGGGTATGATGCAGAGCCGCCGCTCCCCCCTGAAATCATCGAGCAGAGTGTACTGTAAGTGTAGTCGGGCAGGCCATTCCCAACAAGGAGGACGAACTCCTCATTACATTGAGTTTTCCCTGGCAGCAGCCAGCCCAAGTTGAGCCCGAACTTTCCACTTGTCCCTTGGTTGGGAGTGATGCTGAAGATGACGGCGGCTCCCTCGTTCTGGTTTTCTTGTCCGCCTATGGTTATGGTTGCCGCGGATGAAGTCATGGTGAAGTTGGACCTGGCGTTGAACACCGCATTCGTCCCGTTAGGATATGTCTTCATACCAAGGATGCTGACCTCATTCAGCGGGTTCAACGTCAACGTCGACGTTTGGTTGTAGTAGTAGATTTGGACGCACAGGAGTGCTGGAGACTGCGAATCAGCTTGAAGTTTGAAGGCAAACGGAGTGGATTCAACAGCTGTGGCACACAATCCCGTTCCCGAACTGGTTGACAGAGTCGAGGAGGGAAGAGACGAAGTTGTCGAAGAACTCGACTTGGAGGAGGCAAGTGAACTGGAGCTTGCAGGCGCGGTTCCAGACCGAGTAGAATAGGCTGCAATCGCGGTCGCCAGGACGATTACCGCTGCCACCGCCAAGACGTCAGCCACATGTTTCCGCGATATTCCTTGCCTGCTACTGGCGTTCATGATGTCTCCACCTCAGATGCGAATTGACTCAACGGAGTTCCTGACGCTTTCACTGGGAGCCACGCGTCAGCTTGTGTGTAGACATTGTCCAGTGAGAAGACGTTCCCTCCCCGCGCCACGAATGTACCTTGTGGTCCACCCACCGAAATCAGCGGAGTGCCAAAGGCGCTGTAGTATTGCGCGAGGAACGACCCTGGATCGCCCAAGAAGAACACGTACTCGCTGCCAACGGTGAGAGACGGATAGCCCTCTAGGTTCATGGTGGTTCCGTTGTAAGTTCCGCCTATTTGGGACATGGATAGGATTGTCCCTGCGGATATGTTTGAGTTGGCCTTTATCGAAGTCAGAATTGTGAGATTGTAGTATGTAACTGGTACGCCACGGACTCCGACTATTTTCGCGCCCGTTACGTTTGCCTCAACTATGAGCTGCGACGCTGCGGTCAAATCTGCGAGAGTCTGATAGATCTGCCAGGGAGGGTTTATGGTGCAGTTCCCGTTACAAAGTGAAGGATCGATGGAGAAGGTAATTTGTGTATTTAGAGAGGTCTCTGTGGAAGCAGACCCCCCAGGCCCGGTCACAGTAGTTGTCGGAGTGCCCACATAGCTTGTTCCTGAGAGAGGGGCGAGATAGCCTGCAAAAGCGGCTAGGGCGAGCGCCCCAATTATCGCCACGGTCACGCCGGCAGTCACTTCCTTACGATATTCCGACAATTTTTTGTCGCTCGCCCCTAGGCTGGTCAATCCCCCCGGTTAGTGCTACGCTTTAGGACGTGTCCGCGCGCAGGCATCCTAAACATTAGGACTATAGGGACTATTCACCTGGGTAGGAGGGGGACCTTTGGCGGACTCGGCTTTCAAAGAAGTATCAGACGCAGATTCGCTCAAGGGAACCACGTTGAGAGTCTACCGCCTGATGCTCCGTTCGAAGGCGCCTCTCGGGATTCATGACGTTCAGCGTAGTCTTGGGCTTAGTTCGCCGTCAGTAGCCCAATACCACGTTAGGAAACTGGTGAATCTCAAGCTAGCCCGGGAGGAAGGTGACGGCTACGTCGTCGACAGGGTCGTTGTGGACAACGTGATTCGATTACGGAGAACAAACATACCCACTCAAACTGCCTTCGTTGCATTCTTCGTGATGTCTTTGTTCGTGATGCTAACCTTTTTTCGGCCACCAGTCTTGTCGGCGGGCTACCTTTTTGCATTGTTTGTAGTCGTCGTCGGGATTGTAATCACCTCGTATGAAACGGTCAGGACTTTCGGACGAGTATAACGCATAGTGCGGACTACGCCAGCACGTGGAGTTTCAAAGGACCTGCGGTCTCTTCTGCTGTGCAAACCACATTCGGAGCCCTAGTAGAATTTGGCGACCAGGGCCTGATTCATCTGAATAGACCCGTTTTGGGGATGCCATAGTTCAGGAGTCTTGCAAGGATTGCGTCGGAATTGGTGGCGTCGGAATTGGCGCAAAGAGTGCGTGGCCCGTTCGCCAGTAGAGATGGGTTCGCTTTCCGAGTTCTTTTGCAATTCCAGAAACGAAACCCTAGAGTAGTCGGAAAGCCTGACGAACCAGACTGGACCTTGGTTGACCACGACTCGGTGAACAAGAACGAGGGTCTTAAATGTGACGTTTTACACAGTGGCAAGAAGTATTATTCATGCAAAGTCGTAAGGAAGTAAGGGCGTTTAGGTTGGACGGGAACTTGCTTCGCATGTTGGCGCTGTCCGCTCAGAGACGTGGAATAAGCGAAAATGCAGTGGTCGAAGACGTACTCCTCAGAAACCTAAAAGCTGAAACACTGGCTGAGGCCTTTGATCGAATCAGCTTCGGGAAAGAGACTTTTCGATCGATTATAGGAATGACAGATGCGAATGGACTGGAGATTATGGGAAGCGAACGGGGGGGCAAGGCATATTCCCTCGCTCGCGAATTGTCCGAGAGTCAGGGCCAACCGCTCACCTTCCCACAATACTTGACTGAAATCTTGGGAAGCCAGGGGCGCTGGTTCAAAGTAGAGGGGGCGCTTGTCAAGCCAGAGAAGGTGACACTGTACCATGGCATGGGTCCAAAATGGTCATCGTTCTTAAAGAGCTACCTGGCCAGCGCCTACGCGACTACTTCAAGAACCGGGTTGCAGCTTAAAGGGGATGGTGATTTCGTAAGCGTCGAATATAGTCTGAGTTGAGAAAGGCCACTCGAAGTGGGACACCAGGAGGTTCCAGAGGATCCTATCGAAGAGGCCAGGAGCGGATTATACCGCGCGCGAGGGCATTTGAAGATGTCTTAGAGCGTCCCAGCCGGGAATCTCTGCTTATTGACATCAGGCCTCGAAGCTGGACAGGTTGGCATTTGATGGGTTCCTAGGCATCGAAAATGGACAGCAGATGAAAGCCCCTCCAGGCACCGCTTGCCGGACAGAGCCACTGCTGGTATCGTACGTTTTCAAGGCTCTACCCGGAATTCGACTGTCCGTCCGATTCGAGGCTTGCCAAAACCTCAGTACAAGGAACTGTCCGGTTCGAGGCCCGTAATGCAGCGGAGTACCCTGTTTGACTTGGACACCGTTCGACACATGCTTATACTGTCAAGTGGTTTGCCACTGGTTCCCTTCCACACCACCGCAGCAGCACGGCGACCTCCGCGCTCATTTCGCAGTCCTTAGTCAGAATTTGGCAACCTCACATGTCAGTTAGCAACCTTGGCCTGCAGGGTTGCCATTTCAGCCCCTAAGGGTTGCCAAAATCGGGTAGAAAGCGACGTTTCGGTTGACAACCCTGCGATAGATTTGGCAACCCTTCGTAGGCGCGTTAAATACCGGGGGCGCATAATGAAGCGTCTAACTCAGTTTCTCTCTCTGGGCTGAAATACGACGACGACGAAAGGAATGTTGGCGCCTAGGGACGGCCTTGAAAGAGCATCCTAGGACGCCATAGGGCCAATAGGTACCAACGATTGGTTGTTCGCAGCCCTCAGCTGGCAGGGTTGCCAGGGATTTCGTTGCGGATATTTCCCGCCAATCTCCCAATATATTTTTTGAACGATCTTTTCCACCAAAGACCCCACTTGGTCCAACCTGCCTCCCAAGCGACTGGGACTGTCGCCTGGAGCGAATCAGAATAGGCGACCCTTACTGCAGCCATCCTCCACCCCGAGGGCCACCGATACTCTAATGATCCAATATGGCTCGGAGCTTCCCTGCCCATTCATTCCTGAACCCTTCGAGCCTCTCCCGGTTCGCCTCCCACTTTCCCTTGTCCATCATCCCCGAGATGGCCTTCTCGACGAGATCCAGCAGAAGCGCGGGCTCCAGCGCGTCCAGCTCCCACACCTCCTCGCCGTACAGCTTCTTGTAGGCCCGCGACTTCTGCCCGAGCTTCTTCATCTTTGACGGAGGGAGGTGCAGCTGCTGGGCCTGCTCGAAGGTCAGGGCGATCCGCTGGACTTCGATGTCTAGGTCCTTCCCCTTGGCATGAGCGTACTCGTCCAGCCTGGTCGTCAGCTTCTCCTGTATGTGCAGCCCGGAAGGGTCGTGGTCCCCGAGGTAGAGGATGCGGACCTTCTTCCCCCTTGGGAACCTGTCGAGGGCTTTCGCCACCTGGGTGTAGGAAGAGTAGCCGCGTCCCACGATCAGGTTGACGTTGTATCGCTGGCATATGGGATAGACCACCCTCGAGAGGGCCTCCTTCTCTATCCAGACTTCGGGGTAGCCCGGCTGCTCGTGCCAGGCGTTGACGTTGAGGCCCGTGATGAGGTCTTCCACCTGGCGCCTCAGCTCCCTCATGGGGTCGTCCTCCTCGGGGTCGTTGAAGTACTCTGGGCGGGACATGTCGATTATCCTCTCGTAGTCTATCTCCCCCTCCAGCCTCCCTTCGACCAGGGCCTTGCTGAAGTGGCCGTAGGACGACCTCGAGTTCGGGTACCCCTTCTTCGCCACCATCTGGTAGAAGAGCTGGCGGATGGTGAACAGCATCTCTGGGTGCTGGTCCATGTACTCCTTGACGGCGGAGACGATGTCTGCCCTGGGGAGCCCGGCCGTGGTCAGGACCCTCGACACCGAGCGCATCACCCTCCCTATGTCGTCATAGAACGGCCCGATGTCCAGCTGCCCCTTGGCGGGGTTCTGCCAGCGGATCGAAGGGGAGACGAGGTGGACCATGGCACTGAGCCTCTTCTCCTGCAGCAGGTCCGTCAGCCTCATCACCCTGTCCTCGCTCCGCTGCTTCGAATAGACGAACCCGGAGAAGGGGGAGCCTAGGGCGGCGGTGAAGTTGATGCACTCGGAGAGGCTGGGGGACTTTGCCTCCATGGCGGCAGCTTCGACCACGTAAGGCACCCTCACCTCCCCGTCCGTGAAGACCCCCGCCTTCCGGGCGTACCTTTTGAAGCCGTAGCGCTCGAACGCCTCCCTCCCCACACGGGGGAGGGCGACCGGGCCCATGCTCCTCGCCCGGGCCCTCATGGCGTCGAAGAGGCTTCTGGTCTGCGAGTCCGAGAGCTGAGAGACATCGGCCCTGTCTTCTATCCGCGCGTCCTCCCTCACGCCCCGGGCCACGACCGTCCCCTTGAGCCCCTTGAACTCCCTGATCATGCTCGAAGCCGACACCCCCTTGGCCTCGGTCAGGAGCTGCCTGAACTCCTGGAAGGCGTAGGTCCTGATGTCGGGGGAGATGGCGCGGGGGGGCTCTGCCCTCCCCTCGTTCGGCCCCCAGAACTCGAGCTTCCCGTTCCTGGTGTAGACGAAGGTCACGTGCTGGTTGAGGATGGCGATGGAGGTGACCTCGGGTTCAGGGGTGGAATAGAGGACCGTGTTCCCAAGGAGCCTGAAGAGGAACTTGGTGACCGGCTGACGCTCCGCGCTGAACGCCTTGATGGCGACCGTGGGCTTCTCCCCGTCCTGGGCGAGGTGGATTTCATAGATCCCGTCCCCGTGGACCTCTGCCGTGAACTCGGGCCTCCGCCAGCTGTCCCAGGTGGCGTAGGAGATGCCGAAGCAGGACTGGAGGGCGTTCCCGAGGATGCCGCGGGTCACCCGCTTCAGGCCGCGCTTGGAGGAGGGGGCCTTGGAGAAGTCGAGTATCTTCTCCAGGTCCGACCTTGCCAGGCGGGGCTCCCCGTCGTCGGAGACAGACACGATGGTGGTGTCCGCCTCGGAGGTGACGTCGATGGTGATCCTGCTAGTGCCGGGCTTGTCGAGGGCGTTGTCGATGAGCTCCTTTGCTATGAAGCGGACGAACTCGCTCTTCGTTATCCCTGTGAGCCTCTCGAGGCCGTCGAGGGTGAAGAAGTCGAGGAGGACGCGCGGGTGCTGCCTGACTTCTGTAAATTCGCCCTCCATTTGGGACTAGTCAGATTCACCTTGCTTTTTACAGAAGGAGCCTGCAGGCTGGCAGAGTTCGGAGAGAGGGATGACTGAAAGTGGCACTTATGGCCAAGACCCAGAAAGGGATTCGACCCCCGTGGACCCGTCTAGACCTTCTTTACCAGTCGCGAGCCAGGGCGGACATCAAGAAACCAAGGTAGACATCGAAGGTGGACATTCCGGCCCAGGCCATCATATCCACTTTTGCTTCGCCGTAGAGACCAGTGTCACCCTTTGCTCGAAAATGGCACCCTTTCCCTGCCTTCCGTAGAGACCAATGTCTTCTTTCGGTCGGAAAATGTCACCGTTTCCCACTCATCCGTAGAGACCGATGTCACCCTTCCGGTCAGACTTGTCTCCCTTTGAACCCGGAAATGTCTCCCTCCGGGCTCCGGATGTCACCCTTCGAGCCCAGGTGTCAAGCCTAGCGTCGTCGATGTCAAGCCTGGGACCCTTTCCCTTGCCATGTCAAGCCTGGGGTGCGAAATGCCAAGCCTAGAAGCCCAGAACCGTCCGCGTGTTAAATACTCCCGGCCACCTTGAGGATGCTAAACCCATTTTAGCAAACCCCCAAGCAAAAAGAGGCCCGCTCCAGTACGGAACGGGTCGTGAAAGAAGCCCTAAGCGAGGGCTCTGCTCAGCCTGCGACACTCGTGTCGCCGTGTCGAGCATAGATGCAACCATCCTGACTGAAGGGCAGTTCCCAACGTCCATGCGCGCTCGCCTCGTTAAATCACCCGTAGATCATTCCTTGCATGCCCAACCTCGGCCTCTCGGCGAGGCTCTGCCCGAACTGCCGGCTGCGCGAGGCGCACAGGACGCTCTACGTCAAGATGGAATCGAACGGCAAATCGAAGTGGAACCGGATCTTCTGGGCCTGCATGAAGTGCGGCTCGCTTAACCATGTCATCCTGTCCGTCTACAGGCTGGAATTCATTCCTCTGGACCTACCATCCCCGCTGGTCGCGTGCGCCGTAGAGACGCTGCAGCAGGGGCCGAAGAGCCTCGACGAGCTGGTCCAGGGAATGAAGGGGAACTGTCCTGGCGCCCGCCATGTCTTCACGGGAGAGGTCCGGATGGCGCTGGAGTACCTCCAGAGGCGCAGGATTGTGACCGAGCAACGGGACGACCTGACCGAACGGACCCTGGCAGAGATCAGGGCCAGGCAAGCGTCTTCGAACCACCTGAAGCTATGCCCTGCAGAAGCGGAGAAGGGGGTCAAGAAGAAGGGACTGGTTTCCGTATACGCCCAGCACCGGCTTAGGGTGAACGAGGGGGACGGACCGACTCGCACGGGAGGGTTGAGGCTGACGCCGGTAGGGGTCCTCTGCGTCTCATGTGGGTATCATCGAATCGACCCGGCCTAGTCAATCAAACCCTGGCAGGTGCAGCGTCCCAGCCAGAACCCTAGTCGTATATACCGACGGTTTAGTTACAGTCTCTGGTCCATCTGTACCCTGTGCACCAGTTCTCTGGCGTATACGGTTCCCGTCGGGATTGGTATAGAGTTGCGGCTTGATTATCCCCTTTTTCCCTCCTCTTTTGAGCCGCTTTCGTGGTCTATACGGCCGCCCTGCGATCACCGTCACAATGGTAGAGACCCACGGCTTGGTTATTACTTCTCCCCTGTGTGTTTTTTGAACGATGTTGATGGTCTATACTGCTGCCTGCCCTGGGCTGAAGCTCCTTTCGGCGCGCCAATCCGCCACCTGGTCTATCCTATGAGTTGCGGACCTTCGGAAGACCGCCTGCGCCTGAAATCTTGGCCTGCGGGAATGATCTGGCGTTGGGTCCGCAGACGACTTCTAGTCCCGGGGGTCTCGTTTCCTTTGATCCCCGGGAACCCCAGGGAGAAGAGTCTGGTCTATGGCTGTGAACTCGAGACCTGCCGGAGGAAAGGGATGACGCCGTTGTTGGCATTGGATAGGTCATCGAGACCAACTCGCTTACGGTCGTATTGGTTTTGTCTTCCACCCCCAGGGTTCAGCACAGCGGAAGAATCGGCGCAGGGCCACCAGGACACGGCCTGTGGGGTAGTTATTTGCGAGCCGGCATGGTCATCTTCCAGGTCGCAACGACGCCGGAGCCAGACTACGTACCAGTCTGTGTGTTCTGTGTGAATTGAACGGTGTACAGGTACAGAGACCCGTAGGTTGACGCGTAGTAGTTGTAGTTACTCTGGTAGAGGTTCGAGGTTTCTGCGGTGATTATTGATTCTGGATAATAGCTGCTCATCGAGTTGTAGTTGCTGACCAGATCGATATAGCCGGATTGGAAGATTTCTGATTGAAGAGGCGAGAATGAAGCGTGTTCAGAGCAGCACAACCCGACGATAACACCCTCGACCCAAGTCATGTAAGTCACTGGCCCGTACCCGCTTGGATAAGAGCAAGTCATCGAGTTTGAATAAAATGTGTTACCGTTGACCACGATAGTAAGCGCATTCGTCACCTGCGTGCTCGAATGCAGGAAGAATTCCATTTGCGCGAAGGTGCCAGTGTTGTTTAGGTTTGCTAGACTGCTGGGAGCGAGTTGACAGAAACCTTGAGACCCACTACTGCCAACCCACGCTTCCATGTGAGCATCTACCAACCACGCTCCTATTGTTCCCGTCCCCGGATAATCTTTCACAACGTCTTCAACATCCTGAAGGGCCCAATTGTACTGACAGCTTGATCCGCATCCGTGCGTGCCCCCGTTCGTAAGGACATTCAGCTGCATGCTGAAAGCGTCCTCCTTTATGGTATTGTCATAGCCCGTAAAGTGAAAGAGGTTGTTCGCTTGCTCCTCCAGTCGGGCCCAAGAGCCGATATCGCTCGATGTGTTTGTCGATTGTATTTGACGATTGGGATCTTGCCCATTTAAAGCGAACACAGCAACAGGCTGGATTAGGAAGAGTGCAAATACGAAAGCGACTCCGATGGGGAGGAGATAATTGCGGGCCAAGCTTGGGCGCAAGGGCGAGAAACCCTTCATGCCAGCCCTCCTTGAAAGACCTGCGCGCCCGTGATATTGTACTTTCCTTCCTGAATAGGGACCTGTACATTTATCCAGTGAAGGTAGGTCCCACCACTGGCACACGAGGTAGCAGGCCCCCACGTTGCGAAACCCAATTCTGTCGTGTCAGGTAGCCTTGTTGTTGTGACGCCGCCGACGATATTCACTCCGCTTGTGGCGTTCCCGGGCGAGGGTGCCGTAGTCGTCACTTTGCCGGTTGTTATCACATGGTCTGTCGTATTGTCAAATCCCAAGAATACATATGGGAGTCCGCCAGTCTTTGAGATGAACTGAGGGGACAGTACGACTCTCTGGACCAAGAGTTCCACGCTAGTCGGTGTCCCTCCGGGGAGGGAACATGTCAGCCCATTCACACTGTAGTTGAGAGCCACGCTGGTCCCGACTGAATGTACTGGCGAAACCAAGACTAGAGAAGAAATAAGCATGACCAGGCCGACTACTCCAACCGAGACGACGAAAACCTTTTGTGACGGGCGCGACGCCTCTAGACCTCGCACGCGAAGGTACTGGTGACCAAGCCAGATTAGATTTTCACGGGTTCTTCTGGGAAAAGTTGATATCTCTCTCGGGCTCCAAACCAAAGTAACTTGAGGTTTCTCAGTTTTTTGTAGTTATCCTGCTCGTGTTCACGTCCTTCGAAACTTTCCTAAGTGTCGAATATGTTCTTTCCTTTGGCCAGGTGGCGGGGTCCTGTGAGACTCCGCTGTGTGACGCTATACGAATAAGTCCCCCGGCATATGGCGGACCATTCGGAGCGCTGTGGAACTACTCGATTCCGTTGTCTATTTCGGGGTGGACCCTCGTAGGGGTCTTTCTTTGGAGGAAACAAACAGTGAAGGAATGGAAGGGTGCAGGCTTCACCAAAGATGTGTACGACTTGATGAACCGAATGCGTGGAAGCAATTCCAGGTTGACGTTGCTACGCAGCATGGTTGAACCGAAGCACCGACAAGAGCTCTCCGAGCTAACTGGCATAGATTGGAAGGAAGTCGACCGCGAGCTATCCACCCTCGCGACGTACGGGTTAGTCCAAACGAATATCCAAAGTGGCAGCGTCAAACTATATCAATTGACTGAGCATGGGAAAGTGCTACTGAGGTTGATGGATGTCCTGCAAAAAGGGTCACCGTAGCAGGGATGCGCCATCGTTGTGCACCCAACAGATATGCAAGGCACTTGACACTCCAGCACCAGAGGCCTAGTCTCTGGGTCCGAATCCCCAACCGCACAGACCCTAGGGATTAGCACCCATCGGGGATTAGGAGGTGTAGGTTAATATGCCCCGGCCGGGATTCGAACCCGGGTCGCCGACTCGAAAGGCCGGCATACTTTCGACACCTCTTAGGTTTGACCGGGCTATACGCCCTGACGGACTCTATACTACCGGGGCTGGGCCGAGGCCGGCGAAGTTTGTAATTAGGGCTTTCGCGCTATTCGGGAGTGAAATAGCACCACTCTCCTAGCTCGTCGAAGAGATCCAGCCAGTCCCCGGCCGAGGAGCTCCCGATGTCAGAGAGCTCCAGAATCCCGTCCCGCCGGAGATAGGAGTTCTTGGGGTACTTCGTCCCTGCAACGCGCAAGGTCTTCGCTGCCATGGCTGGACTGATTTTCGAATCGAAGTACCGCCTTCCCTCCACCATCCTGGCCACCGATCCGTCTTCCGGGAAGTCAGTCAGCACTCCGCAAGTACCGCTCGCACGTTCGAGCAGGAAGGTCGCAACCGCGTGCTCGTCGGGAGAAAGACCACAGTCGCCGGAAGCGCGCATGATTTCCCAGAGGAGGAAAGACTCCGTCCTGGTGGAGATGCGCACCCTGCTCTTCCTTCCTGACCTGTCGGTTGTCAGGTATAACGACTCCAATTCGCCCAGCGGGATTCGCTCCCTATCGCAAGCCAGGATGTCGGGGACTGCAGGGACAATCAGGTCAGCGATGTCGACGGTGGACCTGCAGACTCCCGAGGGGTCCACCTGGATGGTGCCCTGACCGGACCGCGCCGAGAGGGAACTCGAGAGCTCGACCGAGTACCCCGCCCTGCTCACCCTCCTCGAGATCACATTCATCTGCGCCCTGGTCATCTTCGGAAGGAGGAGGTAGTGCAGCCTCCCGATGCGAAGCTGGTGAACCCTGAACGAGAGCACGGAAAGTCGGATTCAGGGCAACCTGTTATATACGAACCTAATCTTCTGAAAACTCAGGTGGACAGGGGTGGGTGAAGATAGGGCGGTCTCCCTGGAGTCGCTGGAGGCCCGCATGAAGTCCTATGCCACCAGGGTGAATGAGGCTCTCTCAAAGGAGCTCAGGCTCTACGCCCATTCGCGGTTCCACGACCCCCTTGTCTACGCCACCGAGGGAGGGAAGCGGGTGAGGCCAGTCATGCTCATGCTGTCTGCCGAAGCGCTAGGGTGCAGAGACGACTCGGTGCTCGGGGCCGCAGTAGCCGTCGAGCTGCTCCATACCGAATCGATAATCCATGATGACGTAATCGACGAAGAGAAGATCAGGAGGTCCAAGCTGCCGTTTCACATGAAGTACGGATACAGCGCTTCCCTCTTGAGCGCCGACTTCGTCTTCGCCATGATCCTCGCCCTTGCTGCCAGGTACGACGACAGAAGGATATCAGAGGAGGTCAGCAACGCCGCCCTGCAGATGGCCGAGGGGGAGTACTCCGAGCTGACCATCGACCCCAAGATCTACAGGCTCACCTGGGACGAGTACCTCAGAATAGTCACTGAAAAGACCGCATCGCTCTTCGAGACGTCAGCGAAACTCGGCGCGCTCATCGCCGGCGGAAGTGAGAAGGAAGTGGAAGCGCTCGCGGACTACGGCCGATGCATTGGGGTCGCCTACCAGCTGAAGGATGACCTGCTTGACTGGAGGTCCAAGGACAAGGTGTCCGTTGGTCTCCTCAAGACCCACAGCGAGAGCGAAGTGGTAGGGAAGATGACGGCCCAGGCGGAGTCGTTCGCCGAGGAGGCCAAGCGCAGGCTGATGAACCTGCCCAGGAATGGAGCAACAGTGCTGCTGGAAGACCTTTCGGACTTCTCGATACTCAGGGAATACTAGATTACGGTCTGAGAGCGCCCGCAGATGCTAGGACTGCCCCAGGATGATGAAGGCAATGGCGAACCCGTAGATCGCGATTGCTTCCGCCAACACTACGAAGATCAAAGCCGTGGTCCTAACCTCTGCCTTCTCAGTGACCGCTGCGATGGCCGCCGAGCCGGATGTCCCTACCCCTATGCCCGCACCGAACGCGGCCAGGCCGAAGGCAATCGCCGCTGCCAGGAACTGCTCCCCGGCAGCAGGGCTGCTGCTAGTCGTGATTGCGAATGCAGGGGCTGACATCATGGACATCAGGGCTGCCAGAAAGCTCAAGGCGAGCAGGACTCTTGAAATGCCGCGCATTACTGACGAATCAGCGCCTTCGAATACCGCTTATAAACGTTGACAGGTTGAAACGGAAAACCACAGACCTTCAGACCCGGAGCTTCGAGAGAATCTTCTTCGGCTCGATGCCAGCCTCGACCCCGATCGCTACGGCCGCCAGGTTGCTCACTTCGAGTTCCATCAGTTTGATCATGGCAAGCATCGTCCCTGGACCGAGACCCTGCCACACGAAGGCCAAGGTTGCGGTCCCCTTCGCGAGCTTGGCAAAGCAGTCCTCGACCAAATCAATCAGCTCTTCCTCATTCTGTGCCCCCTGAAGGGCGAAGTGGTACGAAGGCTCCAGCAACTTGACCGCCTCGGTGACCGAGTCCGCCCTGGCCATGCTCATCAGAGCCGGGAGTTGGACGCGGTTTGCAGGAGAGATTAGCAACTCCTGGATGTCTGACTCTGAGAGACCCCAGAGCTTCGAGCGGAGGACCGCCAGTACGTTGTATGCGTCGATGTCAAGGCCGACCATCTCCTCGACCCCGTTCGCGTTGGGCGGTCTTGCCGCGTATGTCTTGGAGTTGAGCGAGTAGTCCTTCGAAATCGAGGCGAGCACAGCATGATCGATGTAGACGTCGAAGAACCTGACCTCCCCCTTCGAGGCGTACCTGCCCAGAGCCTTCTCCACGTCCGAGAAGAACTCTGTCCCAGAGAGCATGGTGACTGCCTCGGTGACATCCTTGGCTGACAGGACCTTTACTATCAGGTCCCGCCTCCCCACGAGCTCCTCTGCCTTCATGTCGAGGTACTTTACGGTCTCTTCGTAGGTCCTCCCGAGCGCCCGGGCCTTGAGGATGAGCTTCAGGTCCCAGGCTATGTCTTTCAGGTAGTAGAGTTGAAGGATGCTGTATTTGCTCGCGCCCTGAACCACAGAATGGTGCACCTCAGCCAGCCGCTCCCTCAGCGCGAGCTCGATCCGCCGGGCGTTGAAGGGCGGAGTCAGAGCAGAGAGGGAGTCCGCGTAGGAGGTTCCTCGGAGCCTGTTGACCAGCTCGTCCAGGGAGGTCGACTCGGCAAGCTTCTGGACAGCGGATGCGTCCAGGAGGGAACCCTTCAGGGCGAAGGCTTTGGTACCGATATAGACTCTGCTTGACAGTCGCGCAACACCCGGATATTTCGGTGCCGAGGCCACACCGGATATAATGATTTCAGCTGTGGAAGCGGCCGAACTCCCCAACCCGGATGTTTCCCGACTTTCAGGCGCCGATACTCCGTCAGCACGCTTAATAACGGAATCCGGGTGCGGCTGGAAAAAGCAAGCGTGTAGCAGTTGGGGGTCGCTCGTCTCATAAAAGTCACTGTGATTTCTCCGAGGAGCGAGTATGAAGAAGTGGCCAAGGCCCTGGCGAAGTTCGAAGACTTCCATCCAATCCCCTCGCCGGCGCCCAACTTCGACCCTGGCGTGCAGGAATTGACCGTCAGGGCGGTCCGGCTCTTTGCCCAGGCTGACCAGGCCGTCAAGGATCTTGAGCTGAAGCTGATGCCCGGGCAGATGGACATAGTCTTCCGGGGGGTGAAGGTCCCCCAGAGCACCTTCGAGGCGGCCGGCTGGGGAGACCTGCTCGGCAAGGCGGAGGCCCAGCTCGCCCCGATTGTCGAAGAGGTGAAGGCCGAAAAGGCCCGGCTGCAGAAGGCGCAGAAGGACGAGGCCGACGCCGAAGCTATGATGGGCGCCCTGAGGGTGGTGTCTGGGTTCTCGTCGGACCTGACCGGGCTCGGCGACCTCACGCTGTTCAGGGCGGTCGTCTCGACAGTCGCCAATGAGAAGGTGGACGAGTTCAGGAAGTCGCTCCCCGAGGCGCTCGTCCTCGCCCAGCCTGTCTCCAAGGAGCAGACGCTGGTGATGGTTGTGGTCCCGAAGGCAGAGGAGAGCCGCCTGGACAAGACAATGAAGCTGTTGGACCTCAAGCCCCTGAACCTCCCTGCCACCCTCCCACAGAACCCTGCCGAGGCGTTCAAGGAGGTAACCAAGGAGCACGAGGCGGCGACCGCTGCGAGAAAGGAGGTCGAGGCCAGGATGGCAGAGACGAGCGAGAAGCATGGGGTCGCGCTGCTGGCGGCGAGGGAGCTGGCCGAGGTCGGGAGGAGGACCCTGGACGAGGCGAGGGTCTCGGGAGGGATGCAGAGGATGGCTATGATTTCCGGATACATCCCGGAGAAAGAGGAGGCGAAGATGAAAGAGATGTTCTGGAGGTGGATAGTTCAGACCGAGAAGGCCGACCCAGAGTCAGGAGTCCCCACCCTCATGGAGAACAGGCGCGCTTTCGGGCTGTTCCGGCCGATCACCCTTGAGCAGGGAATGCCCGGACACGAGGAGGTCGACCCCACCCCCATCGTAGCGTTCGCCTTCCCCGTCTTCTTTGGGCTGATGTTCGCAGACGCAGGGCATGGGCTGATACTCACCCTGTTCATGCTCCTCGTGAGGCAGAGATCGACCGGGAACATGAGACAGTGGGCCAACATGTTCCTGGTAGCCGGACTGTCTGCAATAGTATTTGGGGTGATATTCGGCGAATTCTTCGAGCTTTCCCTTTACAGCTTCGTCCCCATCCCGCCCCTGGTGGAGATAATCCACAGGGCAGCGGGCTCGGTTGATACCTTCAACTTCCTCCCTACGGCGTTTGCAGGCGTGAACCTCGTCTTCATAGTGAGCATACTCATCGGAGTGGCGCACCTGACCACAGCCCTTGGCCTTGACGTCTACCAGGCCTATAGGGAGCACGACCCCACCGAGCTCTGGCTCGAGAAGGTCCCGGTGTTCACCATGTACGTCTCAGGGGTGGGGTATGGCCTTGCGTTCATCGGCGTCGGCTACAGCTTCAACGTCCTCTCAAGCTCGAGTCCGAACCCCCTCCTGGGGGTTCCCAACGACATCCTCGGCGCTGTGTCCCTCGCTGTGCTCGTCCCTTCGATGCTCGTGCTTCTGGCAGGGAAGAGCGTGGCCATCGCGACCGGGAGGCTGAAAGGGGGGTCGGTGGTCGGGGCGCTTTCCAACGGGGGGCTCGAGGTTTTCGAAAGAATCTCCCAGTTCATGTCCAACACCATCAGCTACGTTCGACTCGCTGTGATGCTTCTTGTGCACGCGGCCCTTCTGCTGATTATCAATCTGATGCAGCCCTGGAGCAACCCTGTCTACATCGTCCCCTGGGTCATCCTCAACCTCCTCATCATCTCTTTCGAGGCCTTCATCGTGTACATCCAAGACCTTAGGTTGCACCTGTACGAGTTCTTCACGAAGTTCTATGCGGGGACCGGCAAACCGTTCACGAAGATCTTCCCCGACAGGGCGAGGATCAGGATAAACTGGCTCTAGCCGACCACGCTGTTGGCTGCCGACGAGGCGAAGCTGATGACCTGCTGCGGGAACAGGCCGATGCCTATGATGAGTCCCACCATTATTGCGAAGATGATGACGAACCAGAACGGCTCCTTGACCTTCTCGGTGCTCTCCCCCTCGTCCATGTACATGCGCTTGATCACCCAGGCGTAGTAGCCGAGGCTGAACGCCGAGTTGAGTATCGCCGCCAGCGCAAGCCAGCCGTAAGGGCCGTTGGCGACTGACAGTACAAGCAGGAGCTTGCTCCAGAACCCGCTCAGGGGCGGGACTCCCGCCAGGCCGAGAAACGCCACGGCCAGAGTGAACGCCGTAAGCGGCATGCGCTTTGCCAGGCCGTCGTAGGCACGCAGGTCTGCCCTCTTGAGCTGGAGGACCACGAGCGCAGCGGCGAGGAAGGCCACCCCCTTCATGACCGCGTGGTTGATGACGTGGAAGATGGTCCCGGTCAGCCCGAGGGAAGCCGCCGCCGACCCCGGAGCGTTCGAGAAGGCGACGAACCCGATAAGCATGTACCCCGCCTGGGCGATGCTCGAATACGCGAGCAGCCTCGTCATGCTCTTCTGGGTGAGCGCCGAGACGTTCCCCAGGGTCATGGTGACCAGGGCAAGCACTGCGAAGACGTTGGCCATGGTGAAGATTGGACTCTGCGTTACGGCGTAGAGCGTCGTTATGGCCAGAAGGACCCTGATTGCCGCGATGAACCCCGCCTTCTTCGTCGCAGCGGCCAGCAGGGTGCTGATGGTGGTCGGAGCCCCCTCGTAGGCGTCCGGGATCCACATGTGGAACGGGACGATGGACATCTTGAAGCCAAACCCGGCCACGAAGAGGAGGGTCGCCACCCCTGCGAGGGCCGTCGGATTGGAGGTGAATCCCGCCACAACAGCAGAGATCTGGGTGCTCCCCGTCAGACCGTAGGCGAGGCTGATGGCGTAGAGTATTACGGCCGAAGACATGGCGCCTATGATGGCGTACTTGACGGACGCCTCGTTCGACTGCCGCGTCTTGCTGAACCCCGCAAGGACATAGGTCGGGAGGCTCATCAGCTCCCAGGCGACGAAGAGCATCAGGAGATCCTGCGAATAGGCGAGGAGGACCATCCCCAGGGCGGTGAATGCGAGCAGGCTGTAGTACACGGGGTTGCTCGGCCCCTTCTCGAAGTCGAAGGAGGCCACAGTGACCGCCAGGGTGACCCCGAGGGTCACCAGTGCGAAGATTCCGCCGAGTTGGTCTGGGTGCAGGAGGGTTCCCGCCCAGGGGACGCCAGATGCGTTCGGTCCGGACAGGGTGAAATCTCCGATGAGGACGATCGACGCAGCAAGGACGACTGCGAGGATGTATCCTGCGAGGTTCTGCGACCTGCCCTTCAGAAGCTGAAGGAGGGGGAGAGCCAGGGCCGCGGCCCCCAGGATGATAACAGTGAGGGTGAGGTAGTCTATCATTCTAGGCGATCCCCTTGAGGAACTGGGCGACCGGGAGCGCAGGGCCCAGGATCAGGTAGGAAGCGACTATCAGTATGACGAGCGGGATGAGATATACGGCGAAGGCCGCGACGTCCGACCAAGCCATGTCGTGGGCCCCGTGTCCCCCCTCGGGAGCCGAGAGGACGGTGCGCTTGATCATCCAGAGGAAGTACCCGGCCGTGATGACCGGGACGAGGACGGATATCGCGGTGAAGGCGGAGGCCGAGATGCCGGCAGCTATCACCATGAACTCGGCGAGGAAGCTGGAGAACGGAGGGAGTCCCATGGCCGCCGCAGACCCAAGCACCAGGACTGCGGCCGTGCGGGGCATGGACGACCCCAGCCCCTTCAGGAGTGATATCTCCCTCGTCCCTGCCTGGTGCTGGATGTAGCCGGAGAGCATGAAGAGGCTCCCGACCGCCAGTGCGTGGGTGAACATCTGGAAGATGGCCCCTTGAATCCCGAGCAGGTTCCCTGAAATCAGGGTGGCGTAGGCCCCGAACAGAACGAACCCCATATGGTTGATGCTGGTGAACGCTATCATCTTCTTCAGGTCCTTCTGCAGGACCGCAGCCACCGCGCCGTAGAACATAGAGAACAGGCCGAGGGCGAGGAAGACCCAGGCGTACTGGGCGGAGGCGTTGGGGAACAGGCCGAGGCTGATCCTCAGGAACCCGTACCCTCCCATCTTCAGCAGCACTCCCGCCAGGAGGACGGATATTGGGGACGGAGCCTCGACGTGAGCGTCGGGGAGCCAGGTATGGAACGGGACGAGGGGGAGCTTCACTGCGAACCCGATGAAAGACGTGACGAGAGGGATGTACTGGAGGGCAAGCGGGATCTTCCCGGCGAGGTATGGTATGTCGAAGGTCGGAGTCGGCATCCCAAGGTAGAGGTACAGGAACCCCAGGAGCATGATGGTGCTCCCGGCGAAAGTGAAGATGATGAACTTCAGAGCGGCGTACTTCCTCCGGGGTCCGCCCCATACCCCTATGAAGAAGAACATCGGGATGAGGACAATCTCCCAGAAGATGTAGAACAGGATGAGGTTGAGAGACATGAAGACCCCCATTATCGCGCCTTCGAACATGAAGATCAGAGCGTAGTACTCAGCCTCGTGGTGGTCGATGAGCCTCCTCGAACCGATTACGACAAGCACAGTCAGGATCGCCGAGACGAAGAGGAGCGGGGAGCTCAGCCCGTCGACCCCGAGGAAGTAGTCCAGGCCGAAGTTGCTGAAGCTGATCCAGGTGTACCTCTCCTGGAAGGCGTACTGGCCGATGGCGGGGGTGTTGGCGTAGACCTGCCAGAAGATGTAGCCGGCGATGACGGTGATTACGGCTGCGAGGCCCAGCGAGAGGTAGATCCCTGCCCGCCTGTTCACCCTCGTGGCCAGGTAGACCAGCGGGGCAGCGAATAGCGGGAGCGCTATCAGGAGAGAGAGGACGAAGCTCATGGCAGAGGGACCCCCTGGCCCGAGGCCCATAGGGCAGCCAGCAGAAGGATCACCATGAGGACGACCCCGACGGCGAAGACCAGCGCGTACTGCTCGAGTATCCCGGTCTCGATCTTCCTGAACGCCCTGGACAGGGCCTGGCCTACTGAGGAGAACCCGTTGGCCGTCCCGTCCACGATGTTGACGTCGACCCAGTTCCCGGCGCCCGACAGGTACACGCCGAGGACAGAGCCGGCTTCGTTAATTCTGAAGAGCCCCCTGTAGTCGAAGTTGTCGCTCAGCCACCTCGAGGCGGCCAGCGGCGCGTTGACGAAGACCTTGTAGTAGATGGCATTGATGTACCACCTGTTGTACAGGAACTTGTAGAGCCCGTGCATGGCTCCCGTCTGCCCGACGAAGCGCGTCGGTGGAGTCCTCCTGAGGAGATAGATCATCGCAGCAATCGCGAAGCCAATGGCGACGAAGAGCCCCCCAATCCCGGCCGGAGCCGCGTCGAGGGCGGCCGAAGGTGCTGATAGCGCAGCGGCCGGGAAGAACGAGTGTATGTATGTGGAAGCGAAGGACTGGAGGGAGGCGTCCACGTTGAGGGACGGAATCACCAGTCCTCCCGTCGCTGCGAGGCCGATAATGACAGTGAGCCCGGCAAGGATGGAGTACGGGACCCACATTATCGGGCTGGGCTCGTGCACATGGTGTCCCTGCGCCTCCACCTGCTCCAGCCTCTTGCTCCTGTCGCCGAGGAAGACCAACCCCAGCATCCTGAACGAGTAGAACGCAGTGAGACCAGCAGTCACTGCTCCGACGGCGAAGAGGGCGTACTGCCCTGCAGACCAGGCCGCCCCGAGGACGGCGTCCTTGCTCCAGAATCCGCTGAATGGCGGTATCCCTGAGAGGGATGCCGCGGAGATCAGGAAGGCCGCGAATGTGATCTTCACCTTGTCCCTCATCCCCCCCATGTCGTTGATGTACTTCGAATCGGCGGCGTGGATGAGCGCTCCGGCCGTGAGGAAGAGGGTCGCCTTGAAGATGGCGTGGCTCATGAGCTGATAGAGTGCAGCCGACAGACCCTGGGCGAAGTCTGTGGAGAGCCCCGCGACCCCCACTGCGAGCATCATGTACCCGATCTGAGAGACCGTCGAGTAGGCCAGGATCTTCTTCAGCTCGAAGCCCACCAGCGACTGACTGGCAGCCAGGATGGCGGTGAAGGCGCCGATCCAGGCGACGGTCATGAAGAACGGCTGGACCCCGCCCACTCCAATCGTCGGGTTGGCCACTGCGAGGAAGAAGAAGATGGGGGCTATCCTGGCGACCAGGACCACCCCGGCCTTCACCATAGTCGCCGCGTGGATGAGTGCAGATACAGGGGCGGGGCCGGCCATGGCGTCGGGGAGCCACTCGTGAAGCGGGAACTGGGCGGACTTGCCCACCGCACCGCCGAATATGAGGAGCCCCACGGGGACCAAGAGCCCATTGCTGTACAGGTGCTGGAACCAGGAGCCCTGGTCGGCCGCGAGCTGGTAGTAGTTGAAAGTCCCAGAGTAGAAGAAGAGCACCAGTATCCCCGCCAGCATTGCCACGTCTCCAATCCTGGTCATGACGAAGGCCTTCATCCCGGCCTGGGAGGGAGAGTAGGCCTGGTCCTCGCCAAGAGCCTTGTCTCCGGGGGTCCCCACCCAGTCCTTGGTCTCGTCCTTCCAGTAGTGCCCTATGAGGGCGTAGCTGCACAGGCCGACCATCTCCCAGCCCACGAACAGCGAGAGGAGGTTGTCCGAGAGTACGATGAGCTGCATGCTCCCGATGAAGAGGGTGATGAAGAAGAAGTACCGGTTGTGTCCCCCGTCGTCCTTCATGTACTCAAGGCTGTAGAGGACTATCAGGAAACAGATCCAGGCGACCACGCTGGTCAGGACCGCGGTGTACGGATCTGTGAGGACGCCGAAGGTGAGGTTGACCCCTGAGATCCATGGGACGCTGGTCGAAAGAGGAGGGACGCTGTTGACGGTGAGGGCCTGGCCCTCAAGCAGCGGGAGGACCATCGTGGTCGCGAACAGAGCGGAAAGGAACGAGAAGACGACGGCTGCGTAGTCTCCTAGCCTCCCCGCCTTCCTCAGGGCGACCGTCGCGAGCGAACCCACGAAGGGGAGGACGAATATCAGCCAGACGAAGTAGGACGGGATCGCGTAGCTCAGCTCACAACGCGCCTCCTATGAACAGGATCTTGGCGAACCCGGTCAGGAACTTCGTGATTATGTCCGGGTAAATCCCTATGACTATCGAAGCGGCGACGAGGGCGAGGAGAGGGAGGGTCATTGTGAGCGGCGCCTCCTTCACCTCTTCGAGGCCGGTCGCCAGGGGACCGTAGAAGATCTTCTTTATCGGCCAGAAGGTGTAGGCGACGGTGAACAGGGTCGCGATCAGCCCCAGGATGGCCACGACCAGGTAGGCCATGGAGCCCTGGGCCCCCTGGGAGAAGATCCCGGCGAACATCATCCATTCGGCCTGGAAGCCGCTGGTCGGGGGGACCGCCGAGAGTATCAGCGCGCCGAGGACGAACAGGGCCGCGGTGAACGGCATCTTGGCCGCGAGGCCCCCCATCTTCTTGACGTCCCTGAGCCCTGTCTGGGTCAGCAGGATCCCCGCCACCGCGAACATCACGAACTTACCCAGGATCTGGCTCCCGAAGAAGAAGACCCCGCCGACGGCGCCCAGGGCCGAGACGCTGGCCAGCCCCAGGACAGAGTAGGCCGTCTGGCTCATGGTGGACCACGCGAAGATGTACTTGACGTCGCTCTGGACCATGGCGGCGGCTCCCCCATAGAGCATCGTGATCACGGCCCAGGCCATCAGCGGAAGGCTGAAGGCGCTGAAGATTGAAGGCATCCCGAAGAAAAGCACCCTGGCTATGACGTAGGCCCCTATCCCCGAGACCACGGCCATCGTCGGCGCGAACGAGGTAGGAGGCTCGGCCTCGGTTATCGGGAGCCACATGTGCACCCCGAACACGGCCATCTTCACCAGCCATCCGATCAGGATGAGGCCAGCGATCCAGTAGGCGAGGCTGCTGGCAGCGGCAGCGGACAAGGAGGAGGAGGTGAGGTTGAAGGTGCCTGTCGCGGAGTAGAACAGGGCGACCCCTGCCAGGAAGATGAAAGCCCCCAGCTGATTCCACATGATATAGATGATTCCGACCATCTCCTTCTGGACGTATCCGAACAGACTGATCAGCACGAAGGTGGGGATGAGAACGAGCTCCACGAAGAGGTAGAGCTCGATGAGGTTGGTTGACAAGACGATGCCGACCAGGCCGGTGGCGACCAGGAGGAAGTTCAGGTAATAGAGGCCGAACCGCGCCGGCTTTTCTCCTCCGTAAAGGCTCTTGATCCTCGCCTCCATGTAGGGCATCGAGTAGACGGCCGTCGCAGCGAGGACCAGGTTCACCAGTATGGCGACCGGATAGCTCAGGCCGTCGGCGAGGAAGCCGAATGTGAGGCCGGCGGTTGGAGCCCAGGTGTAGTATTCTGAGATGGCTGCTCCGCCACCACCGGAGTAGAGCTGGTTCCACCCGAACGCGACCAGGACCAGGGTGGTCACAAACAGAGCCGCAAAAGCGACCCATCCGACCAGCTTGCCTGCCTTGGGGGCCAGGACGTAGCAGAGCAGGGCTGCGACTAGCGGGATGACTACGGATTGGAGTAGTATGTATTGTGACACTCGCGCCTACTCCGATTGCCCTGTTTTAGTCTCCGACCATGTTCTTATTATCACAACTATCCCTCCATCGATTTCAGCTCGCTCACGTCGACGTCCTGATGGAGCCTGTAGGCCACAACCACAATCGCAAGTATCACCGCCGCCTCGGCTGCAGCCAGGGCGATTGAGAAGAGGACGAAGGTCTGCCCGGCGGCGTTGGCCGCGGCCTTGTAGGGGAGGTACTGGTTGAAGGCGACGAAGTTCAGGTTGGCAGCGTTGATCATTATCTCCACCGCGAAGAGCAGACGCAGCGCATTCCTCTTCGTCACAAGACCGTAGATTCCGATACCGAAGAGCATGGCTGAGACGATGACGAAGTCGGATAGGGAGTTCACTCCGCCTTGCCCTCCCTTTCGACCTTGGACAGCGTCAGCGCCCCGACGACCGAGGCGGCGAGCACGAGCGCCAGGACCAACAGGATGGGCGAGTCCCCTGTCGAGATGAGATCTCCGATGTCCACGAAGGTCGCGGTGTTGACCACCTTGGTGAACTGAGAAAGGTTGGTTGCCAGGACGGCGAAGGTCAGGGCGACGAAGACGGCGAGCCCGGTCAGAGCCCCCGCGAGCATGGTGAGGGACTTCGCGGGCACTTCCTTTGCCCACTTTTCCTGGCGGACCAGCATCACGGTGAAGAGGATCAGGACGGCGACGGCGCCGATGTACACTGCAATCTGGAAGACGGCGACGTAGGGGGCGTCCAGGAGGAAGAAGAGGGTGGCCACACCGAACAGAGAGCCCGCCAGCCCGATGGCTCCATAGATTATTTCCTCCGCCTCCAGCGCGACTATGGCGCTCCCCACTGTCAGGACCATCATCGCCAGGAAGACCACGTCAGCCATAGCGGACCTCTCCCGTCTCGGTGTCCAGCTTGACCTTGTACTTCTTCCCCTCCAGCTTCGGAGGGACAGAGAGCATGTCAGGGGTGTACTTCAGCCCCATCTTGTCATAGGCAGACAGCTCATAGTCGTTGGTCATGTAGAGGGCGTCAAACGGGCACGCGTCGACGCAGTTGGAGGTAGCCAGGCCGAGTGGAGCGAAAGTATGATTGTCTTCTACGGTGACATCCATCACGCGGTGGTCCTTGACTTCCTCGGACTCGATCTTCCTTATCGGCATGTAGACATACCTGTCGTCGATGTGGAACTTGTCGGCATATCTGGAGGGCTTGTAGTCGAATTCCACGTTCCAGATCTTGGCGAGCTTGATGGCCCAGCGCCCAAAGACATTGACGTGATAGCTCCGGAGCCTGTTGAGCGAGTGCTCCGTATCGACTGTGGAAACGATTCCTAATCTTGCGTAAACGGCCTGTAACTGGAACGCTAACGTCTTCGAGGTAGTTGTGATATTGAGGTATTTCTGACGGGCCTGTCTGACTTTGCATCCATCTCCTTGCCACTCTCCCTTGAGGAGTTCTGCTTGTTTCTCTGGTTCCGCGAAGAAGATCCAATCAGGCATCTTCTTGTTCGGTGCCCCCTTTCCGAATTGTGAGAAGAAGTCCTCTGCCAATGCGGAGTCAAGAACGAGCCTGATTCCGTGTTCCCCGTTCTTCTTGATCTTGCATTCCTTTCCGAAGAACTTCGCAACCAGGGCACCGCACTCTTTTGCATGGGTCTCCCCCTCGGTTTCGAAGTCAAAGTCGACTCTGCTGTCGCCGTCGCACGATCCCTCAGCGTAGTAGTACCCAATAAGACGGAAGAGCTCCGGAGAAGCTTCGAGAGAAAGCCGTGCGATGTGTGTCCCGCCTCTGTACATCGGGACGTCCTTCTCGTATCTCACCGTCGGAACTATCTTCCGAACGATCGGGCTGACGAGGTAGTCTCCTACCTTGAGCTCCCCGGGCTTGTGGAATAGCAATGGCGTGGTGACCCTGAGGAGGCGTCTGTCCTTCCGATTGGAGACAGGCCTTGATACGGCGACAATTGGATGGTCCGCCGTGCACCGAAGCGGCTCGGGCTTGCCGAGCACATGGATCTTGTAGTACAATCCGGTGTATGTCATGTCCCAGATCTTGGTAACGGGCTTGTATTCGCCCGCGTGCGTCAGGACAAAGTCCCCTATCGCCAATTGGCTGATCTGTTTCAGTCCTGGATTTGTGGCGACTTCGGTATCCGGCTCTATGCAAAGACCGCAGAACACGCAGTTGTGAACACTCTGGTTGGCTGCGACGTAGCTGTTATCTTCTTCCACTTCCAAGTTCTGAACAAGGAAGTCTTCGACCTTCGCGGTTTCCACGCTGACCACCTCGGAGACCAGCATGCCGTTTCGTGGCCCCTCTGTTGGGCGGGCCAAGACGAGACTGGTGGAAGTGCGTGAAGCAGCCTCCGCTGGGTAGAGGGCCGGGTCCAATCGGAATCCACTGGCGAGTGTATCGGAGATAATCGGGCGGGTAAGGAAGTCTCCCCTTTCAATCTCATTGGCAAAAGACCAGCTCACTTCACTCCCTCGAAGAACAAGGATGGGGTGATCCTCGGTGGTGGTGAGGAGTTCGGGGTTCCCGCGAGTCTTGAATGTGTAGAGCTTCCCAGTATACCTTCTTTCGAACAGACGTGTGACCTTTCGGAACCTGCCGGTGTGAGTAAGGACCCTGTCTCCTACCCGAATTTCTGATAATGGCTTGACTCCGGCGATCGTTGTGATTGGAGCGGAGGGTGGTAAGCACCTGCCGTAGTCGACCGCAGGCCAGACGTCCTTCTTGTTCTGCGGCCTCCCCTTGGAGACCTTCTGCATCTCGATGGCCACGGCGACCCCGTCGCAGGCGATGGCGCAGAGTTGGCACCCGGTGCACCTTTCGAAGTAGAGTATGTGCCGCCCCTTGAACCCGGCAATGCCTACCGCCTGGAGAGGGTCGTATTTGTAACCCGGCGGCAGGCCCGCGGGACGCCTCGGAGAGGTGGGATACCCTGCGTACTCGAGGTCGAGCTTCTGTTCCGGGTATCTGAGGGTCATCCTGGGGTGGAAGAGGTGCCTCATCCCGGTCCAGGTGGCGACGAGGACCCCCTTGATGTAAGCCCAGGTTCCCATCTAGTGAATCAACCCCAGCGAGACGATAACCATCGTCAGGAATATGTTTGCGAAGGAGATCGCCAGCAGCTTGACCCAGCCGGCCCTCAGGAGCATGTCGATCCTAAGCCTCGGCATTATGCTGCGCGGCAGCATCAGCATGATCATCACAATCGTGGTCTTCACGATGAACCAGACCTCAGGCGGGACTGGACCTGGGCCGAGCCACCCTCCCAGGAAGAAAGTCGTGAACAGCCCGGCCATGATGTACATCCTCGAGAAGTTGGCTAGCTGGAAGACCCCGAAGGGCATGCTCGTATACTCGGTCTGCCAGCCGGCGACAAGCTCGCTGTCGGCTTCGGGGAGGTCGAACGGTATGCGCTCCAACTCGGCCAGGGCCCCTATGTAGAAGACTATGGCCGCCAGGAACTCGGGGACGATGTACCAGATCCCGGCCTGGGCGTTGACGATGTCCATCAGGTTGAGGGAGCCGGCAAGGACCACGGCCCCCACCAACGAGAGGATCATGGGGATTTCATAGGCCACGAGCTGGTGAAGGGCCCTCAGCCCGCCGAGGAACGGGTACTTGCTGTTGCTCGCCCACCCAGCCAGAAGGACTATCAATGGGGTGAAGCCGAGTATGGCGAAGACCAGGACGGCTCCCACCGAAGGATTTGCGATGTAAGTCGTGGGAGAGAGGGGGACCAGGGAGATGAGGGCCCCGGCCACTGCCATGAGGGCGACGGGCACCGCGAGGAAGGTGGCGCGGTCGACCCCCTCGGGGATTACCAGCTCCTTGAAGGCGAGCTTGAAGAAGTCGGCTATGTTCTGGAGGATCCCTTCGACCTTCCCGGCGTTCATCGGGCCTGTCCTCAGCTGTATCTTGGCGGTGAACTTCCTCTCGACCCACCCCATGAATATGGTGCCGTAGACGGCCACGAAGGAGAACCCGGGGAAGACGGCCAGGGCGAACAGCGTCTTGTACGGTTCTGTGGATAGCATGGTCTGAGTATAGGCGAGGGCCAGGTTGGGGTTGATCGCGAGGCGCAGGTAGTCCACCGGGAAATGGAAAGCCTCGTCAAGGAGGTAGTAGATCGGGACTATGGCGATGATCATCAGCAGAGCGACGAAGAACAGAATAGTCAGTATGCGTCTGATGAAGCCCTCGAAAGTCGTAATCGGCTTCGACATGATGACTACTGGACGGACTGCGCCCCGGATTAGCCTTTAAAAGTTTGAATGGGTTTGAGACAGTTGAGACGGGGTCGAAAATTCCTAGCTAGATTATTTCTATGGCGCCCTCGGAGAACCCGTTCTCCTTCAGCATTTTGGCCGCGCTCTCCCTGTGGTCGCCTTGCAGGATCATTATGCCGTCCTTCACGGTCCCCCCGGTCGCGAGGGCGCGCTTCATCTTGGAGTTCAGCTCGTGCAGGTCCTTGTCGCTCATCTTGATCCCCTCGATGACCGTCGTCGGCTTCCCGAAGCGCCTCATCTCCATCCTTATCTTCACGCGGGCTTCTTCACGGTCGAGTTCTGCGAGAATATCCTCGAATCCTTCGTCTTGGTCCTTGCTCACTGCGACTGGATTCTGACTAATTCTGGGGGCTATTTAGGTTTGGTCGGGGAACTTAAAGGCAGCAGTATAGGAGCCGCGAAAGTGGGCCCGTAGCTCAGAGCTGACTGCGAGCAGTTCGGTTAGAGATGACCGACCATAGCAACCGGCTCATACGGCGGCCGGAGACACCGGTACCAGCAAGGGCTGGCGGGCGTGGTCGGGCGTTCAAATCGCCCCGGGCCCACGCGAATCCGCTAGGATTCACCTCAAGACTAGTTTGGAGTGAGCAAGCCATGGACGAGCGTTGACAAGTGGGCTCCAGCCGACGCAGACTCGGGAATGGTTCCGCGCTCGATGGTTCAGGGTCGCCGTGGTCGCCCTCTCGCTGCGCCGCTGGTGGCGCGGCAGGTGGTAGGACTGGCGATCACGGGGGGTCAGGTTGAATTCTCTGGGAGTCTCTGAGGTGGAAGACCCGGCCGACTGAAGTGCTCGTGGACCATCTTCCACCCGCTGGGCGTCCTCGCAAGGACCATCGTCACCCTGGCCCTCCCCCGCACCGGCGACCCTTCGAAGGAATAGTCGTTGACAAACATGCCTGAATAGGCCAGGTAGAAGGTGGCCACAGCGGCGTCCTCAAGAAGGTCAACGCGTAGCTCTTCGATGGAGTAACTGTAGTCTGAGATGTTGGCGAAGGCGGCCTGTTCGTACACGAAAGCTTCCTCAGAGTTCTGGCGGGTGAACGGCGGGTTTTCATCGAACTTCGTGAATTGGTCGCGAGACGCGTGGAAGCTCGCCAGGGCGGTGAGGTCCTTGTTCTTCCCGGCTTCGAAGAACGCACGGATGGTCTCCTCGATGTCCTTCTTGTCATTGTCAGTGGGGCGGGAAGCCATGTGTCACGTTCGACCCCCATGAGACCTTAAACAACGTTTTTGAGCCCACCCATTTGCCCATCGAAATGCGGCGACGTAGCTCAGAAGTCGACAGGCGACTGGGCAGCGTGGTAGAGCAGTAGGCTGTTAACCTATTGGTCGTCGGTTCGAGTCCGACCGTCGCCGCCTCCTATACCGTGTTAAATCAGTACCCGAATTATTCGGGTGAGAGCGATGCCTGACCCCGCGGGAGAGGATTAAGTCATCCTCCCCTTCCGGAAGAAGCTCCGGAGGATGCTCAGGGACGCGATAAGGATGGCCGAGGCGCAGGGCCGCGGTGAGAGGCCGGTCGCGAAGACCAGGTTCGAGGCGAGGGTGGAGGCGCTCGTCTCGTCGTACTCCTCTGCCAGGGAGAGGAACTGTGCCAGGCTCCTCAAGCGGCTGAGGAGGGAGAGGGGGATGCTCTTCACTTCCCTTGAGCAGGACGGAGTCGGCTGGAACAACAACTCGGCCGAGAGGGCGCTGAGGTCCAGCGTCGTCATCAGGAAGATCACGTATGGGGACCAGTCCGAAGAGGGAGCCCACGCCCACGCCGTCCTGATGAGCATCAGGGTGACGTGCGGGCTGAGGAAAGAGAACTTCTTCGACTACGCGATGGCGTACCTGGGCAGACCCACTTCAGAACGGTAACCTTGTACCCGAAAATGTATAATTAATAGCCGATCGGTTGGTAATAGAATGATGAAGAAGTTTCTCGCTGCACTTCTTGTTGGTGTTGTTTTTTTCACTCTTCCATTTTCCGTGCAGACTCTTAAAGCAGACTCGAATCCTGTTGCAGGTAACCAGATAGCAAATCCTTTGTCAACGGATAAAATCATTGTTGCCAATTTTTTGAACCTATCCCAAATTGGATCCATTACGCCATTCAGAAGCTGTGCCGGGCATGATTATTTCAGCGTGGATTACAATGGGAGCAGCGAGCCGTTGAGTTCTATGAAGATGTATGCCACCCCAATCGGCAGCCTTCAAAATACAAGCGATAAAGTTCAGGTATTTGCCCCATTCAACGGGACAGTCACATACATAGATCCTACAGACACTTATAGAGGCATGCATTATGTCATTAGACACGAGCCGTTCGACGGGTGGTACGTGACTTTCTTCCACCAGAATTTCAACGATTCGAAGATTTATGTGGGTGCTCACGTAACCGCAGGCGAACTCCTTTCATACGCGGTTATCCCTGGTCCGGGTTACAATTTCGACATTAATCTGCAGCGTTTCTCAAACGAATCAGCCCAGTACAACGGAGTTGTTAATGGATATAATTCGCAAATTGTCCTGTTGGAAAATCAGGAGCCACTGCTTCCTCACATGACCGATTCTGTTCTAGCTCAGTGGGTAGCGCATGGAGTTACAGTGAACAATTCAATCATAGGCATATCATATCGGGAGGCGAATCCCTGCGTTTGTTTCGGAGAAGCTCCCGGGACGACAGGATGTAATTTTGACTATGCATACAACCCCGACGAAGGAGTGTTGCTAAATCGTGGATAATAAAATCTCTTCACACAAGAGCAAGACTTGGTGGATAGTCGCAGTGGTCGTCTTGGTAGTCGTAATTGCAGCTGCTGCTTTTTCAGGTTTTACCAAGGCTCCAAATAACGGCCCCACTACGACCTATGGCAGCTCCACTTCTGTGCAAACCTATCGTAGCTCCACTTCTGAAACTCTTCTCTTGTTTGACCAATTTGCTGGTGTTTGGACTACAGATAGACCCGCAAATTATTCAACCCTTGTCACATTGGTCTTTCAGACTACTGAGAAAGGTGTGATGTACGAACTCGTGGGAAATAGCTACATGGCCGAAGCATTCAACTACACAGTGATAAACGGAGGCACTGCGCAAACAAGCAATGGTTCAGCCATACTTCAGATTACCAAATCAGGCAGTCCAATGCAAGAAGTTCCATTCAGTCTGCTCGGCAACAGCCTGAATTTGCACTACGATGGAAATAACGTAACACTTGTGAGAAATAATGAACCCGTGTCTCTGCATAACAAGTATTAGAAACCATGGGGATTCTACCGGATTGGAACCGGTTTGTATTAGCTCGAACGGCTGATTGAAGTAGCCCAGAGTATGAAAGGGAACTTCACGCTTTACGACGTTCAGCGAAGATTTCAGTAGTCGTTGAAGAGGTTGCTCGCCGCGTGGACGGTGACGAGGCCGACGATGGCGAGGATGAATGAATGAGAGTAGCCGACGCTTGGGTAGAGTGACCCCCCATGATCCCGAGGTTGGCGGCCATGACAAAGACCACGGAGCGGCTCGGGGCGACACGCGTAAATCGCGTGTCTAAGGCTCTAGGATTATGGCGGCGAACAGGGAATTGATGGAGGAGCTCGCGGCGCGCGTCGATAGGGACTCGGAAGCCATCCAGCGCTTCTTCCTGCAGATGCTCAGAATCAAGGCAGTGAACCCCAGGATGGGAGGGCCCGGGGAGGCGGAGCGAGCCGAATTCCTCGAGGGCTTCCTGCGCGAGGAAGGGTTTTCGGTCGAACGAGTCGACGTGAACGATGCCGAGACCGGCAAAGCAAGGCCAAACATCTGTGCCAAGCTGCCGGGGGAAAACCCCCGCGACGTCTGGTTCGTGGCCCACATGGACACGGTACCTGAAGGCAGCATGGAACTCTGGAAATCAGACCCGTTCGACCCTGTCGTGAAAGACGGGAAGGTCTACGCTCGCGGGGCGGAGGACAACGGTCAGTCCCTCGTCTCGTCGCTCTTCGCGCTCGTGGAGCTGAAGCGGGCGGGAGTGAAACCTCCCTTCAACGTCGGGCTTTGGCTTGTCGCCGACGAGGAGTACCGGAGCACCTACGGCATCAAGCACCTCCTGAGCCACCGTCACTTCAAAAAAGACGACCTGGTGGTCGTCCCTGACTCGGGGACGCCGGACGGGGCAGACATCGAGATTGCGGAGAAGGGCCTCCTCTGGTTCAAGGTCACAACCACAGGCAAGCAGGTCCACGCCAGCCTGCCAAGCAGAGGGCTCAACGCCCACAGGGTGGGCATCAAGCTCGCGGCGGACCTGGACGAGCTACTCCACCGCAAATACACGGCCAAGGACAGACTGTTCAACGAGCCCGGTTCGACCTTCGAGCCGACGATGATCGAACCGAACGTGGCCAACGTCAACACAATACCTGGGGTAGACACATTCTATTTCGACTGCAGGGTCCTGCCGAAGTACCCCCTGGGTGAGGTCATCGCCGACGTCAGGGTGAAGGCGAAGGCCTACGGGAAGAAGTACGGCGCAAGGATGCAGATGGAGGTCGTGAACCAGGACAGCGCAGGGCCGGCCACGTCGGCCAAGAGCGAAGTGGCCGCTCTGCTGGGGAGGGCGGTCAGGCTCGCCACAGGAAAGAAGCCGAAGTACGTCGGGATCGGGGGCCTCACCGTTGGGAATCTCTTCAGGAAGGAGGGGATCCCCACGGCAGTATGGAGCACAATAGACGAGGTGGCACACACGCCCAACGAGTACTGCCACATCAAGAATCTGATAAACGACACCAAGGTCTTCGCAGCTCTCCCCTTCGCCTAGTCAAGCGGCAGAGGCACCTGCGACCTTCTTCCATCCCGTCTTCACAGATTCAGAGTAATCACAAGGAGGAGGTCCGCCCCAGGCCAAGTCTCCAAAGCCGAAATGGAACCGGGTCAGCTCGGGGCTCGGTGCCCGTCCCTGACCCGTCGGGAGGAGCAATAGGGATATTACTCTACGCAGGGTTGGCGGCTCGGTCTCTGATGCAGGACTCGATGTCGTGGCTGAAGGTTTACCAAGACTCGGTGGACGTGGAACTCAGCGGGCTGTACCTTCCCGGCCGGACGACCGACCTTGAGAGGGCCGTGGCTGACGCGCTTTCCGCTGGCGGGAAGAGGGTGAGGGCCATCCTTGCCCTTCTTTGGTGCGAAGCGTACTCGGGAGACTACAGACCAGCCATCCCGCTGGCCGTCGCCTATGAGCTCGCGCACGCCAGCGCTCTTGTCCAGGACGACATCATAGACCACGCCGACATGCGGAGGGGAAAGGAGTCCATAGTTGTGAAGTATGGGCTGGCCAACGCGATCCTCGCCTCGGACCTCCTGCTCTTCTACGTCCCGAAGATGGTGGCGAGGTACTCCAGTCTGGAGAGTTCGCGCCTCGCCAGAATCTTCGACCTCGTGGGGGAAGCGTGCAGGGCCACCACCTGGGGAGAGTTCCTTGACCTCCAGATGGCCCGGGAAGACAGCTGGACCGAGGGAGAATACGAGGAGATGATCCGGCTCAAGACGTCCACGCTGCTCAGCGCGCCGTGCGCGAGCGGGGCGATCGTCGGAGGGGCAGACGACTGGCAGGTGTTGAAGGCCACGCAGTTTGGCGAAGCCGTGGGTATGGCGTACCAGATCCAAGACGACACACTCGACTTGGTGGGGGACGAGTCGCTTCTTGGGAAGCCCGTGTTCACCGACCTCAGAGGAGGCAAGAGGAGCGTCGTCCTGATGCACTGCGCAGGCCTGTGCTCAGACGGGGACAGGCGCTTCATCATGGGTCTCTTCAACAGGTCGGGGCCATATGCGAAAGAGGAGATATCCCGCCTGAGGGGGCTCATCGAGGATACCGGCTCGCTGGATTATGCGCATCGGAAGGTCGTCGCCTATACCGATGAAGCGAAGGAGGCCCTCGAAAGCGTTCCGGCGAGCAGGGCGAGGTCCCTCCTCGGGGAACTCACTGACTACCTGGCTTCCAGGTACAGCTGAGCGGCTACCGAATGTAGAGAGCCGCGAACTTGCTATAGGCCTCGTCGAACCGCACCGGCTTCGGGGGAGACTTGAACCCGTAGGCGCAGATCTCGCCCACGGTCCCCAACCTGCCCACTCTCATGCACCGGTAGGTCGCCCTGATGACGTCCAAGAGGACGTTCCCCCCGTTGGCCCCGTCGGACGACCTGAGATAGATGTCCACGGAGATGCCGCTGCTCATGAATCCGCTCCCCTCGAACCAGAAGTAGCTGGTCCGGTCGTTTCCCATGTAGTCGACGAAGTCGGTGGTCCCCGCAATCGTTTCGAACTTGTAGGGGACTTCGGATGCGACTGCGGTGGTCTTCACCTCGCGCTTCGCCATCTTGATCCCCTCGTCGATGGTGTTCAGGGTCTCGGACCCTCCACCTACGTCTAGCTGGTAGCTCTTCGACACCTTCACCCCGCGCTTGACCATCAGCCTGAGGAGCCCCTTGTGGAAGATGGTCCCGCCGAACTGGCTCATCAGGTCGTCGCCTATCAAAGGGAGCTTCGCCCTGTGGAATCCCGCCACCAGCCTGCTGTTCCTCAGGACGAGGGCCGGGGTGCAGTTGACGAAGGAGCAGCCGGCCTTGAGCGCCGCCCTGGCGTACTCCTCGGACGACGCAGTCGAGCCCGAAGAGATTAGATTCACGACGACTTCCGCCCCGGAATCCTCGATCCGGCGGGCGACTTCCTCGGTGGGCGCCCTTTCGAGCTTGACACCGCTCAGGTGGGGCGCGGCATCCCCCTTCGAAATGCCGGGGCCGACCATGACTCTGGTCTTCGGAAGGGTGATGAATCTCCTGGCGACGTTGGGGGGCGCGAATGCCGCCCTGGAGAGTTCGAGCCCCACCTTCCTCGGGTCGACGTCAAAGGCGGCGACGACCTGCAGGTCCCCGGGCTTGAGGCCGGCGACGTTCGAATGCCAGAGGCCCCTGCGCTCGTCCCCGGAGTAGAACTTCAGCCCTTGCATGAACACGGACGCGAAGTTCCCGACCCCGGCCAGAGCGATTTTCACGGGCAAGTCTTTCACTTGAACTTCGCGAACGTGGCGAAGGCGCCTACGATGGTCAGGAGGATCCCCAGGGCGTAGTTAATCGTGATTATCTCGGGGGCGATGCCTGTTCCGACGGCGTTTGAGTAGGTGTAGTACACCATCGCCAGCCCGAAGGCAAGCACCACCAGCCCCAGCAGCCTGATGAGAGCATCTACCCTGGACTGCTGCGCTGTGAAGGTACTCATTACGGCCTTTTCGGGGGCGGGCGCCCACGGTATTTAGCAGTTGTTCGCCATGAGAGGCAGCCGCTAGGCGCTTTTCATGAGCTCGAGCTTCTCAGGCAGGTACTTGTCCACAATGTAGCTCAGCCCATAGCGGGCGAAGGCCTCCTGCTCGCTCTTGCGCTTGTACTTCAGGAAGGTCTCGAGCTCGTCGTGCCACATCTTCTCCGTGTACCGCGGGTCCTGCTTCAGCTCGTAGAGCCTCTTGATGTCGACCTCGGTAAGCTTGTCTGACGGGAGTTTGTACTTCTGGATGTCCGAAGCCCAGACCCCCAGCCAGACAGAATTGGGGGTTGTGAGCTCGCGTAAATGCGCAGCGTTCGCCGAGCCACTTTTTATCACCATAGCGATGTGGGCCCCCCACGGGTCAGCGTCGCAGAGGATGCCCACGGGAAGTCCCAGCTCCTGGTTGAGTCGTCGGATGAGGTAGCGCGTAGACCTGGGGGGCTGGCCCGCGGTGTTGATCAGGAGCGCCTTGTGCTTCTCGTGGACCCTCTCCTCGGTGAACCTGGTGAAGAGGCCGCCCTTCTCTATCGCAAGGACAATCTCTGCGTCCGTGTCCCTGAACTCGGCGGTGGTGAGCGCTGGACCTATCATCACGCCGTCGGGGTTTGCTGAAAGGTCGGCGGTCTTCCCTTCGTAGCCGGGGACCGTGTATTCGATCGTCATGTTCCCGAAGATGGCGCTCCTCTCCTCGGGGTAGATGTTCATCCCCTCGCGGGCCATCTGCATGAGCACCTCGAGGTCGGTGATCAGCTCGTCCGACTCCGCCTGGTCCTGGAACTCTACGTTGAAGGCCTGGGCAGAGTAGAAGACGTCTCTGAGGGTGGAGGTCCTCTTCTCGTCCACCAGCTTCTTGGCGAAGTAGGCTAGCCACACCAGCTGGGTGAACGGCCTGATGTGCTTGATGTTCCCCGAGGACTTCCTCACCGTCGTTGGCCCGAGCACGAACTGCTGGAGCTTCTTGTCGTAGACGATGTTCCTCACGGAGCGGCTGGCCAGGGTGAGGCTCGGGAAGCGCCCTTCGTCCAGATCGGAGTAGACCGTCCCGCCCAGGCCTCTGAGCAGGCCCTGGACTGCGCTCTGCCTAGTCTCCGCCGTACTTGTCGATTGTTTCTTGCCCTGCTTCTTCTTGCTTGGCATTATTTGTTTCACTCTCTCCACTGCCGCCGTCGGCCATGCCCCCCTCGTCCTCTTCCACTATTTCACCACCCTCTCCTATGAGCTTCTTGTAGTTGGGGAGGTCCTTCTTCCCCGCCAGTTCGGTGGAGAACTGGGCGATCATGGGAAGGTACTTGCCGTAGATGTTCATCTTCTTCTGGACCGCCTCCATGCTCCCCTTCCTCGAGAGGAAGATGCCGAGGCGCCGCAAGGCTTCCCGGGCCGCGTTCCTGATCTCTCTCTGGATTTCCGGCCTGTCGGCGATGTACTCCTTGCCGACTGTCTTGTACGGAATCCTCGTTGAACAAATATGTGTAATCACCCCGACAGGGGCATCAGGAGGGACGTGATACCTCCTCCAGTCGACCTCCTGGTTGAGGACCTCGAAGCTTACATCGCTGCTCTCATCGTAGAGGAGCGGAATCCGGTTGGCGAAGCGGAACAGCTTCACCCCCGGCTGGAGTATCTTCCCACCGTAGGCCACCCCGACCTCGACGAGGAACGGGAACCCCGAGTAGGAGGATGGGGGTCTGGTCACCACGGTGGAGAACTCTGGCAAGAGCTCCTTGTTTATCCCAGTCAGCAGTATCTCCTCTCCGACCGGAGACAGCACGGCGGCGTCGGGCTGGAGGAAGTCCGGGAACCGCTGAAGCGCGTCGACGATGGCCACGATCTGGTTGTTGTTGAGCCTCTTGGGCGGGAGCTTGGGGCTGATCCCTGCGAACTCCAGGAACTTGGTGGCGATCTTGTCCCCGACCCTGTGGAAGTGGGTGACCATGAAGGTCTTCATGTCGTGGGTCTCCGAGATCTTGATGATCCTCTTGAGAGCCTCGACATCTATTCCGTAGGGGTGAGGGAGGGTCTCCTTGGGGGCGGGAGGCATAGACGTGGTCGCCCTTTCGTAGAAAGTGACCTGGCCTGCGGGGTCTACGAACGTCAGGTTCGCGTAGCTCGCGACGACCGCGGTCTGTTTGAAGTACTCGTTGATCTTCTGAGAGGCCCTGAGGTAGTCCCCCTCCAAGATGAGGTCCACCCTGGTCCCGGTGGTGCCGTTGGCCTCGGTCCTCTGGCGCTTCAACACCGTCGGCCTGTTCTCTCCGATGTCGATGATCATCTGGAACATGTGCTTCCACTTCCCGTCGGCGGAAGTCGTGACCACGACCGGCTTGTTCGTGGTAATTTGCCCGTAGAGGATCGCCATGGTCCCCCCCAGCCCGAACATCCCCCTGGACTGCCTCAGGACGTACTTCGAGCCGTAGAACACCTTGCCGAAGGCGCTGGGGACATGCTGCGGGGCGACCCCGGTCCCGTTGTCTATCACGGTGAGCCGGTAGGGCCTCGGGTCTGGAACCTCGCTGCTGGTCGACTCGGGGATGATCCTCGCATAGATGTCAGGAAGGATTCCGGCCATCTCGGCCGCGTCGAGCGAATTCTCCACCAGCTCCCTGACGGCCATGTAGAGGGCGCGTGCCGGGTTGGTGAAGCCCGCCAGGTCGCGATTACGGTAGAAAGAATTCCGAGGGCGAGATTTCCGCGAAAGTTGTCTTGCTGCTCAGTTCATACCACCTCCTTCAAACCTTGTGACCGCGACAAGTTTCTCAATCAAGTTACTTCTCTTCGGAACTGGCGCCCCGCCCCGCGGGTATCGACGCGAACGGGATATATGCTAACGCTCCAGTTTGCTTAGCTTTTCTTCAATCGTCTCGGGAGACGTGCCCTCCCAAAGGAACATCCGCTCCATCTTTCGCTTGGTCCTCGCCTTCTGCAGGGTGTTGTAGACCGTCTTGTGCTGGCTCCCGGTCGCCAGGGACTTCACCGCCTCGGACGCGAGCTGCACTTCTCCAGCCTCCCCGATGATCGCGACGGTCCTCCCATAGACTGAGAGGTGGCAGGACGTGAGTTCCTCGATGACTCTCCTGGACTTCCCCCTGAGCCCTATGACGCGGCCCCTGATGCGCTCCAGCGAGTTGGCGCTCCTACCGTAGTCTCTCAGGTCGATGACCTCGAGGGCGGTCCCCTCGTCGAGGAGCCTTCGCGCCTTCTGCGGGGAGAACCCCCGCCCAATCGCCTCGATGACCCTCGTGGCCGAGAACGGGTCGGTCTGTAGGGCGGATCCGGACTTCACCGTGACCAGCCCCTCCCTGCTGTCGACGCTGAGGGTGACCCTCATTTCGCTCTCAAGGTACTTCTTCGTGGCCCCCTCCTTCCCGATGACTGCCCCGACCCGTTCCACCGGTATCCGAACGACCTGCTCGAAGCTCATTTCACTATCTCCCTCAACCAGGAATCGGTGTCTCTCCCTTCGACGCCGCGCTTCCTAAAGAACCTCACCATGTTGGCTACGTCCCTCCTGAGGAACTCGGCTGCCTGGGGGTGAGACACGAGCACCGCCGAACCCATATCGAAGAGGACCCTTTCCTCTCCCGCCTTGAAGACATTGAACTCGGAGAAGTCCGCGTGCACTAGGCCCGCCTTCTTCCAGAGCGCGCGGATGGCCCCGAAGGTCCACTCGTAGTCCCCCTGGTCGACCTCAGATCCTGAGAAGGTTGGGGCGGGTTCAGGCGGGGTCCCCATGTACTCCATCACAAGGATGTTCTTGTGGAACGCGATGGGCTTCGGGACCCGGACCCCTGCCTTCTCGGTGACCTGGAGGTTCCTGAACTCCTTCCTGGTCCAGAGGTAGATGGTGTCCCTCGAGCCAGAGGGGAGCCTCCCGAACCTGCGGTCCCCGGCGATGTAGACTAGGCGCTTCCGGAAGTCCGATGCCGACACGAGGTAGATTTTCACCGCCACGGGCCGATGTTCGTGGTCCTCGCCGTAGTAGACCCTCGCCTCCTTCCCTGCGCTGACCACCCCGAAGAGGTCTCCCAGGTCTTTCCTGGCGACCAGCTCTTCGATGGCCAGCAGGGTGGCCTGGTCGAAGACCTCCTCCAGGACCTTCCGCTGGTCGGAGTCCTTCCTCAGATACCTGCTCTCGCGCTCGAAGCGCAGTAGCCTCTCTTCCATCTTCCTGGAGTCTTCCGGCTCGGCCACGCCTAGCCCAATTCGGCTCAAAATTTATACCTATGAGCGGGCGGCGACAACGTCGGGCGTGCCGGGTGAGATGAGATAGTTGGAGACGGAGAGCAGCCAGGAAGGGGAGCCGGAGGCGGAAGCGACGGCGTTGAAACAGGAGCTGGCGGAACAGAAGAAGCGGAGCGAGGAGCTGCTGACCCGGCTGAAGTATACTCAGGCCGACCTTGAGAACTACAGGAAACGGATGGATAAGGAGGCGAAGGACGCCAGCGAGTCTCTTGCACGGACCCTGCTTTCGAGGCTCATCGTGGTACAGGACGAGCTGGACCTGGCGGCGGAGCATGCTGAAGACGGAGAGCCGGGGGACGCCCTGAAGGAGGGGATAGCGATGGTGAGGGGGAACCTCAGGTCGGCGCTCGAGTCGGTAGGGCTGGAGAGGATAGAGGCGGTCGGCAGGCCCTTCGACCCTGCAATCCACGAGGCAGTCGAGAGGGTCCAGGGGGACTCGCCCGGCAAGGACATGGTAGTGGAGGAGGTGCGCCCCGGCTTCACCTTCAGAGGGCAGCTCCTGAGGCCGAGCATGGTAAAGGTTGAATTGGCGTCGAGGAAAGCCAAGGAGGAGAAGGAAGTTGAGTAGCGCAAGAGAGAAGATACTCGGGATAGATCTGGGGACCACGAACTCCGCCGCGGCCGTGGTCGAAGCCGGGCGGCCGGTCGTGATACCGAGCGCCGAAGGGGCGACGCCCGCAGGAAAGATGTTCCCGTCGGTGGTGGCGTACACCAAGGACGGCCAGCTCCTGGTCGGAGACCCCGCCAGGCGCCAGGTGGTCACCAACCCTGACGGCACCGTCTTCGAGATCAAGAGGAAGATGGGGACTGATTACAGGGTGAAGCTGTACGGGAAGGAGTACTCCCCGGAGCAGCTGAGCTCGTACATCCTCCAGAAGATAAAGCATGACGCGGACGCGTTCCTCGGGTACCCTGTCAGGAAGGCGGTGATTACAGTCCCCGCGCACTTCAACGACAACCAGCGCCAATCGACGAAGGACGCAGGAGAGATCGCAGGGCTGGAGGTGGTCAGGATAATCAACGAGCCGACTGCCGCTTCCCTCGCCTACGGTCTGGACAAGTCGGAGAAGGAGATGAAGATCCTCGTGTTCAGCTTCGGAGGGGGGACCCACGATGCTACGATAATGGAGTTCGGGAAAGGGGTCTTCCAGGTCCTTGCCACTTCGGGGGACACCCAGACCGGCGGGGCTGACGTCGACAAAGCCGTCATCCAGGTCCTCCTGGACGACTTCCGGTCGAAGACCGGGATCGACCTTTCCTCAGACAGGACTGCCATGGCCCGGCTGAAGGAAGCGGCCGAGCAGGCGAAGATCCAGCTTTCGAACCTGACGTCCACAGACATCGACCTTCCGTTCATCGCCAACGACTCATCGGGCCCGAAGAACCTCCACTACACGCTGACCAGGACGAAGCTCGAAGAAGTGGCCAGGCCCATAGTGGCGAGGACCGAAGACACGATCAGGAGGGTGATGAACGACGCCAAGCTCACTCCGGATCAGGTCGACAAGGTGATCCTCATCGGCGGGATGACGAGGATGCCCCTCGTAAGGAAGTTCGTTGAGGATGTGGCAGGGAAACAGGCAGAACGGGGGGTCGACCCGATGGAGGCCGTCGCCATCGGAGCCGCAATCCAGGGAGCGGTGCTGGCAGGCGAGATCAAGGACATCCTCCTCCTCGACGTGACCCCGCTTTCGCTCGGAGTCGAGACCCTGGGAGGCATAACGGAGCACCTGATCGAGAAGAACGCCACCATCCCGACGAAGAGGAGCAAGACGTTCACGACAGCTGCCGACTTCCAGACCGCGGTGACCATACACGTAGTCCAGGGGGAGCGGAGCATGGCGGCCGACAACGTGTCGCTGGGGATGTTCAACCTCGCCGGGATACCCCCGGCCCCTCGCGGGGTCCCGCAGATCGAGGTGACCTTCGACATCGACGCCAACGGGATCCTGACGGTCACAGCCAAGGACCTGGGGACCGGGAAGGAGAACAAAATCACAATCAGCGCCTCCACGAAGCTCTCCAAGGACGAGAAGGAGAGGCTGATCAAGGAGGCCGAGTCCTTCGCGGAGCAAGACAAGAAGAAGAGGGAGGAGGCGGAGGTGAGGAACGAGGCCGACTCGATGCTCTACACCGCCGAGAGGACCAAGAAGGACCTGGAGGGGAAGGTCGACAAGGCGAGCCTTGACCGGGTCGACGGGGCGGCGCAGGAGCTGAGGAAGGCCATCGGGGGACAGGACACCGGGCAGATCAGGGAGAAGAACGAGGCGATGAAGAAGGTGCTCCAGGAGGTCGGCGCCTCGGTGTATCAGCAGCAGGCCCAGAAACAGCAGGCGGCACCGGGCGGACCGGGAGACGGCCAGAAGGTCGGCGATGCGGACTACAAGGTAGTGGACGAAGGAAAGTAGGGGGACCGAAGGGTGGCGGCGAAAGACTACTACGAGGTACTCGGCGTGCAGAAGGGGGCGACGAAGGAGCAAGTCAAAGACGCCTACAGGAAGCTCGCCCTGCAGTTCCACCCCGACAGGAACAAGGCGCCGGAGGCGGAGGCTAGGTTCAAGGAAATCTCCGAGGCATATGCGGTCCTCTCGGACGACGAGAAGCGCAGGCAGTACGACGCCTACGGCAGGGAGGGGGTCTACCAGAGGTACAGCCAGGAGGACATATTCCGCGGAGTCGACTTCGGTGAGTTCTTCCGGGGGATGGGGTTTGGGGGGTTCGACGACATATTCTCCCAGTTCTTCGGAGGGGGCGCGGCCCGCCAGCCGACCCGGGGGGAGGACCTGACCTACCATCTCTATCTCAACCTGGAGGACATCGTACAGGACGCGGAGAGGGAGATCGAAGTCCCGAGGGCCGAAGTCTGCCAGACCTGCAGCGGGAGCGGAGCGAAGCCAGGCACTTCGCCCCGTCAGTGCGAGACCTGCGGGGGAGCGGGTCAGGTCCAGAAGGTCCAATCGGCAGGTTTCGCTCGGCTCGTCAGGATCACGGCCTGCTCCAAGTGCGGCGGGAAGGGGTACCTGGTTGAAAGCCCCTGCAGGGACTGCAGAGGGAGAGGGACCATCGAGAAGACCAGGAGGATCCGGGTCATGATCCCGGGCGGAATCGAGGACGGCTACACCCTCCGGCTCAGGGGTGAGGGGAACGCCGGCGAGAACGGGACGCCCCCCGGGGACCTGTACGTGATGGTGAACGTAGCCACCCACAGAATCTTCGGGAGGCGGGACAGCGACATCTACCTGGAGATGAAAATCGGGGTGGTGGACGCCATGCTGGGGACAGAGCTGGCGGTCCCGACCCTCTACGGCGACGTGAAGCTCGCCATCCCCCACGGCACCCAGCCCGGAGAGCGGTTCCAGATCAAGGGCAAGGGGTTGCCGAGGTTCGGCGGCTGGGGGAAGGGGAACGGAAACCAGTATGTGACAGTGAACCTGGAGATCCCGAAGAAGCTCACGGACCAGCAGAAGGAGCTTCTGAAGAAGTTCGGGGACCAGCGTTAGCGCAGGAACTTGTAGATCATCAGGAACGGAACTTCTTCTATCTCCCGAACCGCCTCGGGGGTACCCACCTTGTTTTCCACTGCCAGCGACACCGACCTCGAGCCCGCGAGGTTGACTACGGAACAGGTGCGGATGAGCCTCAGCGCCTCTCCCTTGTCCACGACCTCGCCCGAATAGAACTCCTTCGAAAGGTGGACCTGCAGCTTCCCCTCCGTCACCGTCCTCCCCACGAGCTCCTCGTCGCAGATGTTAACCAAGATGGTCCCCCTGAACTCGGCGGTGCGGACCAAGAACCCCGCCCTGTTCTCGCTAGGCAACCTTTGCGACCGACCTCGCCCCGCAGGCTTCGCAGACCATGAACCACATCCGCTTGTCCTTCTCCAGGCGCGTGTCAGGGCTCCCGCACACCGGACAGATGACCCCGTCCTTGACATAGCGCTGCAGGAGCTGGGAGAAAGAGTCCTTGTCCTTCCTCCCGATGAAGATGGCCCTCTCCCCGTCCAGAGAGGCAGCCGTGGCCAGCTCCTTTGCCAGATACATCAACACCCTCGACGACTCCCGCCTCAAGAGTTTGGGGAATTCGGCGTAGTTGCGGAATATGGTCTTGTTTCCCACCCAGATGACATCCGGCTCGGGGAGCTCGAGGCGGAGGGCGCCGGACTTCTTCGCGTCCTTGTCCAGACCCGACCTTGCCCTTGAAAGGAGCTCTTCATACGATGGAGGCAACGGACGAATCGGCCCGGCAATGGTATTTCAAGTATTCTAGTGGGCCTCAGGATTTGGTCGGGGGTCAAAAGATTAAATCGGAAACTTCAGAGGGCGAACCGTGAAGCCGAAGGCGGAGATCGGCGTCTTTGGCGGCTCCGGGTTCTACAGCTTCTCGAAAGGGGCCAGAGGGACCTCAGTGAAGACCCCCTATGGACTGCCGAGCGCGAGGATCACCATTTCTGATGTCGAAGGGAAGAAGGTGGCCTTCCTCCCACGGCACGGGGTCCACCACGAGTATCCTCCGCACGTCGTCCCCTATCGGGCCAACGTCTACGCCTTCAAGAAGCTCGGGGTGGGGCGGATCATCGGGCCCAACGCGGTGGGGAGCCTCAGGGCCGAGGTGCGGCCCGGAGACCTGGTCTTCTGCGATCAGTTCGTGGACTTCACTTCGGGGAGGAAGGACACGTTCTACGACGGGCCGGAGACCACCCATGTGAGCGCTGCGAACCCCTACTGCCCGCAGATGCGGGAGATCGCCATAGAGGCAGCGGAGACCCTTGGGCTGCGGTTTCACAGGTCAGGGACCGTCGTGGTGATACAGGGTCCGAGGTTCTCGACGAAGGCCGAGAGCAGGTTCTTCGCCAGACAGGGGTGGGACGTGATCAACATGACCCAGTACCCCGAGGCGGTCCTTGCCAGGGAGCAGGAGCTCTGCTACCTGAACATCTCTCTGGTCACCGACTACGACGCGGGGCTTGAGGGAGACCCGACCGTGAAGCCTGTTTCGCATGGCGAGGTGATCAAGGTCTTCAACAGGAACCTGGAGAACCTCAGGAAGCTCATCGACCGGATAGTCAAGAGGATGCCGACCGAGCGGACCTGCGACTGCGACAGGGCTCTGGAGCATGCGAGGCTGAGCGCGTAGTGGCGTCGCTAGGGAAGGAAGTGGAGAAGGCAATCAGGGTCATCCCGGACTACCCGAAGAAGGGAATCCCGTTCAAGGACCTGACGACGCTGTGGAAGAACGGGAAGCTGAACCGGAAGGTCACCGACGCCCTGGAGAGGAGATGGAGGGGAGAGAGACTGGACAAGATCGTCGGAATCGAGGCTCGGGGGTTCATCGTCGGCGCGCCGCTGGCAGACAGGCTCGCGATCGGGTTCGTGCCTGCGAGGAAGGTGGGGAGGCTCCCCGCTTCGAAGCTTGAGATCAGCTACGAGCTCGAGTATGGGAAGCAGGGCCTCGAGATGCACAAGGACTCGATTTCCAAGGGAGACCGGGTCCTGGTCGTCGACGACCTCCTCGCGACGGGAGGGACTTCGAGGGCTGCGGCGACCCTGGTGGAGAAGCTGGGGGGGAAGGTGATAGGTTTCGCCTTCGTCACCGAGGTCAGGGGGTTGAACGGAAGGCAAAAGCTGTCCGGATACGAGGTATACACCATCGCGAAGAGCGACTAGAATGCGCCCGATAGGCGTGATAACCGGGACCGGGGTGACGGATCAGTTCGACCTCAGAGGGCCGAAGACTGTGACCACCCGCTACGGGAAGGCGACGGTCTATCAGCCCAGGGGGGCCCAGTACATCATAATCCCGAGGCACGGAGCAGCTCACCGTTCCCCTCCGCACGGCATCAACTACAGGGCGAACATCGCCGCCTTCGAGCAGCTGGGAGTGAAGGAGATCATAGCGACGAGCGCGGTCGGGTCCATGAACCGCGGCTTCAGGGTGGGAGAGATCGGCCTCATCGAGCAGTTCCTGGACTTCACGAAGCGGAGGCAGACGACCTTCTTCGAGCGCCAGGTCGTGCACACGGACATGACCAACCCCTACAGCAGGAACCTCAACCTGGAGATCGCGGCCGCCGCCAGGCGCATGGGGACCGAAGTGCACCCCCAGCTTGTCTACGTGTGCGCCGAGGGTCCGAGGTTCGAGACCGCTGCGGAGATCAAGATGTACAAGATCCTGGGAGGGGACGTCGTGGGGATGACCGGCGTCCCCGAAGTGGTCCTGGCTAACGAGAAGAGGCTGGAGTACGCTTCCATCGTCATAGCGACCAACTGGGCTGCAGGGATGCAGCCGAAGGTCAGCCACGAGGAGGTCGTGAGGGTGATGAGGCGCATCGGGAAGCTGGTCAAGCAGCTGATAGAAGCTACGGTCAGCTCCCTTCAGGGGGGGAGACAATGACCAAGGTGGCCGACCCGAAGCTGAGCAGGGACGGGGAGAGGAACTTCCTCTGGGCGAAGGCGCACATGGGGGCGCTCACGACCCTCGCAGAGAAGTATGCGAAGTCCAGGCCCCTGGAAGGGGTGAGGCTCGGTGTCTGTCTGCACGTCACCAAGGAGACGTCGGTGCTCGTTGACGCTCTCCTGATGGCTGGCGCCGACGTGAAGCTCGCCGCCGCGAACCCCCTTTCGACCCAGGACGACATAGCCGCATACCTCTCGACGAGGACAGGCGTGTGGGCGTGGAGGGGAGAGTCGGCGAGAGAGTACGACTGGTGCATAGCGCAGGTCCTCGGAGCGAAACCGGAGCAGCTCATCGACGACGGCGCCGACCTGCATGTAGCTGCGCACCTCTCGAAGGCGAAGGGGATCGTGGGGGGCTCGGAGGAGACGACGACTGGAGTGGTCAGGCTGAGGGCCCTGGAAGCCGATGGGAGACTCCAGTACCCTGTCATTGCGGTGAACGACGCCAGGACCAAGTTCATGTTCGATAACAGGTACGGCACGGGACAGAGCACCCTCGACGGGATCATGAGGGCGACCGCCCTCCTCCTTGCCGGGATGAAGACCGTGGTCGTGGGGTTCGGCTGGGTGGGGAAGGGGGTGGCGATGAGGGCGCGCGGGATGGGGGCCAGGGTGACCGTCGTCGAGGTGGACCCCGTAAGGGCCCTGGAGGCGCACCTCGAGGGGTTCGAGGTGGGGAGCATACAGTCTGCGGCCGCGGAGGGGGACCTGTTCATCACAACCACCGGGCAGAAGAACGTGATACCTTACCCGGCCATCGAGAGGATGAAAGAAGGGGCGATACTGGCCAACGCCGGCCACTTCGACGTCGAGATTGACGTCAGGACGCTGCTGTCGAAGGCCCAGGGAGTCAAGGAAGTGAGGCCCCATGTCGACGAGGTGACCCTGCCATCTGGGAGGAAGGTGTACCTGCTCGCCAAAGGGAGGATAGCGAACCTGGTCGCTGCCGAAGGCCACCCCCCGGAGGTCATGCAGATGTCCTTCGCCAACCAGATGATGGCCGCAATCCGGATCCACAGAGACCACGGCAGGATGCAACGAAAGGTGTACGGCGTCACTCCGGAGCTTGAGGACGAGGTGGCGAGGGCGGCGCTGAAGTCCATGGGCATCACCATCGGTTCTGCCACCAGCGAGCAGAAAGAGTACGCCAAGAGCTGGAGGCTCTAGCCCAAGGTTTATACTGAAACGGACGGCGCCGCGCCCAACGTGCCCAAGCGATCCGAGAAAGAGAGGGTCCTCGTCCTCTGCGCCCTTCCTTACACCAACGCCGTCCCGCACATTGGGAACATGGTGGGCTCCCACCTCCCGGCAGACATCTTCGCGAGGTTCTGCAGGCTGAAGGGGGCTGAGACACTCTTCGTCGGCGCCACGGACGAGAACGGCACCCCCACCGAGGTGGCGGCCCTCGAGCTGGGGATCACGCCGAAGGAGCTGACCGACGTCCTCCACAGGGTCCACAGGGACATCTACAGCTGGTTCGAAATATCCTACGACAACTTCTCGCGGACCTCAAGCCCGACCCACCACAGGACCACCCAGGAGTTCTTCCTGGAGGTGAACAAGAACGGGTTTGTGAGCGAGGGGGTGATGAGGCTCCCCTACTGCGAGAAGGACAGGATCTTCCTCCCCGACAGATACGTCGAAGGGACCTGCCCGGTGTGCGGCTATGAATTAGCCAGAGGAGACCAGTGCGAACGGTGCGCGACCCTCCTCGATCCAATCCAGCTGATCAACCCGAGGTGCAAGGTCGACGGCAGCGTCCCGGTCTTCAAGGACAGCAAGCAGCTGTTCCTGGAACTGGGAAAAGTGCAGGACCGGCTCGAACGGTGGATCGGCTCGAAGAAGAAATGGAGGACACAGGTCACGTCGCTGGCCCAGGGGTGGATCAAAGAGGGGCTGAAGAAGCGGTCGATAACGAGGGACCTGAGATGGGGGGTGCCCATCCCCCTCGACGGGTACAGGGACAAGGTGTTCTACGTCTGGTTCGATGCTCCCGTCGGGTACGTGTCTGCGACGAAGGAATGGGGGGCGCGGCAGGGGAACGAGGGGGCCTGGAAGAAGTTCTGGCTTGACAGCGACACCAGGATCTACAACTTCCTCGGGAAGGATAACATCCCGTTCCACACCATATTCTGGCCCGGGATGCTGATGGCCCACGGGAAGATCAACCTGCCATACGACGTCGTAGGCCTACAGTTCTGCAACTATGAAGGGGACAAGATCTCGAAGAGTAGGAACTGGGGGATATTCTGCGAGAACATCCCTCAGGCAGGGCTCGACCCCGACATCTGGAGATACTACCTGATCCAGATCATCCCCGAGACCAGGGACACCGAGTTCAAGTGGGAGGACTTCAAGAGCAAGGTCAACAACGAGCTCGTGGCAAACATAGGGAACTTCATCCACAGGACCACCACCTTCACCTGGAACAACTTCGAGGGCGAAGTCGCCGCGGACCCGGCTCCGGACGGGAAGGAGCTCATCAGGGAGGCGGGGGCGCTCGCGGCCCAGACCCAGGAACTCCTCGACGAAGTCCGGTTCAGAGACTCGCTGTCCAGGATACTCGCGATAGCCGACCTGGGGAACGAGTACTTCCAGCGCAATCAGCCCTGGCTCCTGGTCAAGACCGACAGGGCCAGGTGCGAGGCGGTCCTCCACGCCTGCCTGGAGCTCTGCATCGCCATCTCGATTCTGCTGCAGCCCTTCCTTCCCAGGTCGTCGGAGAAGATTCTTGGTCTGCTCGGCGCCGAACCCCGGCTCGGGGACCTGGGGAAGCCCCACCGCAAGATCAAGCTCGCCTCAAGGCCGGAGATACCCTTCAAGAAGCTTGAAGACTCTCAAATCGAGCTGGCGAAGTCGATGACCACGAGGAGCAAGCCTGTCGGCGAGTACTTCCGCCGATGACGGCTTTCAGTCACAGGGCTGCAGCGCTTCCAGGCCTTCGGGGAGGGCTGCGTCCATCTCGTCGTCGAGGACGCGGTCTCCGAGCACTTTCGCAACAGGGTCATAGTCGTCGTATTTCGTAGACCTGAAACCAGACGCGAGGACGCTCACCTGAAGCTGCGCAGAACCTGTTTCGTCCACCCCATACTCGACGTCCACCCCCTCGTTGTCCATGAGGGATCCCAGCCTGTCCACGGCGAGCCCCACCTCCTTGACCGAGAGGGTCGAATCTCCGTTGAGGCTCACGACGGCGCGGCTCGCCTCCTTCGTCTCCGCGAGCTTCCCCAGGGACACCACCGCGCCTGCGAGGGCGTCCTCGGCCCTGTCCTCGGTGGCGCTGCTGGAGACCCCGAGGAGCGCGTATCCGTCCTGGAGGACGGTCCCGAGGAGCTTGTTCAGCCCGAGGGGCCTCGCTGCTGCCGACGAAAGGAGCGACCCGAGCGCCTTCACGGCTGCCTTGTTGGCAGAATCGTAGAGGGTGGCCAGGGTCGAGTCCTCGGAGGACGAATGCATCAAGATGTCGTTGTCTATCACGACGACCCCTCTGGATGAGGCCCGCAGGCGCCTGAGGGACACCCCGGCGTAGAACTTCATCTTCTTCTCGAACTCGAATGGCATCACAGCGACGCCGACCGGAGCGGCGCCGCACTCGCCGGCGAGCGAAGCGACGAGGGGGGCAAGCCCGCTCCCTGTCGCCCCTCCAAGGCCGGCCACGATGAAGACCAGCTTCGAACTGCCGATGGCGTCCCTGATGCTGCCGATGCGCCTCAGAGCCAGTCCGCGGGCGATCGCGGGGGTCAGCTTCTGGTCGACGGGGGACTCGACCAGGAGCATGTCCTCCGGTTCCACCGTAGAGAAATCTTCCTCGTCGCAGGAGATGTACACATACCTGTCCGCCAGGAGCGGCTTCCTGCTCAGGAGGGATACAATCTTGATTCCGGCGCTCCCGACGCCGACGACGGTGGTTTCTCCTCTGCTGTTGACAATCAATTCTGGGGCGCAGACCTAGTTAGCAGTCGGAATAAACAAGGCCACTACTCAATATTGTTGACGACGAAGTAGTTTTTGTTTACCCTGCTCGCGTTGATACTGCTAAGGCTGTCTTGCGGTCCGGGGAACGGCGTCTTCCTCGTTGACGAGCCTGTTGACGAGCTCGTCCATCATGTGCCCCGAGCATTCCACCCTGACGGTCTGCACCCCGTCCACGGAAATGGCCGCCTTGCGGATGCTCCTGCCGGTGTCGACTGCTATGGGGCTGTAGGCGGAGAGAGGCTGGAACCGTATCCTGATCGACCCCCTGGCCATTTCGGTGACCTCGGTGATCACGTTCAGTTCCCCCAGTTTCCTCTTGGTCTCTTCGTCGACTATCTCGTTCAGCCGCTCGGTGACCCGTTTCGATAGCTCACTCGGCACGCTGGAAGCTCCGCCCTTCCGGAGCCTATATGTCCTTTGGCTCACCAGTGTACCTTCAGCGTCAGCGGGTGGGACGCCTTCACTTCGTCCACCTTCCCCACGCTCGTGTTCTTGGGGACCGTCCCCAGGGTTCCGTCCTTCATCTCCCTGTGGATCTGGTTCAGGGCAGCTGCGTACTCGTCCAGCATCTCCAGGGGCTCCGACTCGGTGGGCTCAATCATGAGCGCTTCGTGCACGATCAGCGGGAAGTAGACCGTGGGGGAGTGCATCCCGTAGTCGAGGATCGCCTTCGCGACGGTCATCGCCGCCCCCGGAAGCTCGCTCTTCACCGACACGACCGCTTCGTGCTTCCTTCTGAGGTCGGGGCCATGTGATGGAGGGAAGGCCTCCGGGTCGAGGCTCTTCCAGAGATAGTTGGCTGCGAGCACGGCGAGCGAAGACACGTCGGCCAGCCCCGACGCCCCCAGGAGGCGGATGTACACGTACGCCCTGAGCAGGACTGCAGAGTTCCCTACGAACCCCTTGAGGGCGCCGATGGAGTGCCCGAGGCTGTAGTCCAGGGAGTACCCATCCTTGGCCTTGGCGATGACAGGGACCGGAAGGTAGTCTGCAAGCTTCTTCGCGACCCCCACGGGCCCGGCCCCCGGCCCTCCTCCACCGTGAGGTGTAGCGAAGGTCTTGTGGAGATTGAGGTGGACGATGTCGAACCCCATGTCGCCGGGCCTCGCCCTCCCGAGGAGGGCGTTCATGTTGGCGCCGTCGTAGTACATCAGGCCCCCTGCGTCATGGACCGCGCCGCACACCTCTGCCACTTCGCTCTCGAACAGGCCGAGGGTGTTGGGGACCGTGAACATCATCCCGGCGGTCTTTTCGGAGCAGAGGCTCCTGACCGTACTGGCCCTGACCTGGCCCGAAGCATCCGATGGGACCTTGACCACCCTGAAGCCCCCCATGGCCGCGCTCGCCGGGTTCGTTCCGTGGGCGGAGTCGGGGACCAGCACCTCGTCTCTCGCCTCGCCGTGGTGTTCCCTCTGATACTTGCGGATCATCAGCACCCCGGCCAGTTCGCCCTGGGCTCCGGCCGCGGTCGAAAGGGAGAAGCGATGCATCCCGGTTATCTCGCTTAGATACCGTTCGAGCTCGTAGAATATCGAAAGCAGCCCCTGCGCAGTCTCTCTGGGTTGCAGGGGATGGGCGTGCTTCATCGAATCGGAGGACGCTATCACCTCCGATACCTTCGGGTTGTACTTCATCGTGCAGCTTCCAAGCGGGTACATGCCGAGCTCGACGGAGTAGTTCATCTGCGAAAGCCGGTTGAAGTGCCTGAGGACCTGGAGCTCCGAAAGTTCCGGGAGGTTGACGGACTCCCTTCTCATCGATTTCGGGACCAACGAAGCCGGGGCCCTGAATCGCGACCTGATCGCGGCGTCGCAGGGGACCTCCGTCCCCACCCTCCCCCTCCGGCTGAGTTCCTTGAGGAGGGGCTCGTCCCAGTACGCCTGACTGAACTTCTTCACGCTACAGGGACCCCTCGAGTGCCGTCGCGAGCTTCTCTATGTCATCGCGGCTGTGGACCTCTGTCACGCAGTAAAGGCCTGCCTCCGCCCCGACTCCCATCCCCCTGTAGACCGGGCTCCCTGCGAGCACCCCCTTCTTCGCAAGGCGCCTGAAGACCTTCTCGGCGTCCGTCCGGGAATAGGACACGACGAACTCCTTGAAGAACGCGCCTCTGAAGTGAGGGGAGCGGACCCCCCGTATCTTCGAAATCCTTCTCGCGGCGTAGTGCGAATTCGAAATCACGGTCTCCCCCAGGCTCCTGAACCCTTCTCGGCCGAGAAGCGAAAGGTAGCTCGCCGCTGCCACGGCCATGAGGGACTGGTTGGTGCAGACGTTCGAGGTGGCGCCTTCCCTTCTGATGTGCTGCTCGCGCGCCTGGAGGACCATGGCGAAAGCCTTCCTGTCCGGCTCCGAGACCGGGCTCGTGAGGCCGATGAGCCTCCCCGGCATGCTCCTGGCTAGCCTGAGGTCCCTGACCGCGAAGATGCCGAGGTGCGGGCCGCCATAGTTCATCGCGATCCCCAGCGGCTGCCCTTCCCCCACGGCCACGTCTGCGCCGTACCTGCCGGGCTCCTTGAGGAGCGAGAGCGAGATGGGGTCGGCCCCGACTATCGCTAGCCCCCCCGCTTCGTGCACCCTGGCGACGGCGTCCGCGATGCCCTCCTCGATGACACCGAAGAAGTTCGGGTTCTCGATGTAAAGACAGGCGACGTCGTCCGAGAGCTTCTCCCTGAGCCCGTCGAGATCAATCCTGCCGCTGGGACTCTCGAAGGGGACGTTCACCAGCTCCATCCCCATCGGTTCGGTGTACGTCCTGATGACCGACCTCCTCTGGAGCCCGGCGCTTCCGGCAATCAGGGCCCTCTTTCTCCCCGTGACGCGCCCGGCCATCCTGACCGCCTCCCCAGCAGCCGAGGCCCAGTCGTAGAGGGAGCTGTTGCAGGCCTCCATCCCCAGAAGGTCGCACATCAGGCTCTGATACTCGAAGAGCGCCTGCAGCATCCCCTGTGAGACCTCTGCCTCGTAGGGGGTGTAGCTCGTGTAGAACTCCTGACGGGATGTGATGGACTCCACAGCCGCGGGGACATAGTGGGGCCAGACCCCGCCCCCAAGGAAGCAGAGTGCGTCCGGGGGGGTCATGTTCTGCCTCAACCGGGCCTGGACCTCCCGGCGGACCTGGTACTCCGATTCCCCTTCGGGGAGCTTCAGCCTGCGGTTGAGCCGAAGGCTGGGGGGGATGTCCGAGAAGAGGTCGTCTACCGAGGCCGCTCCCACCTTCCGGAGCATGGCGGACATTGCAGACCCGTCCAGGTTCGGGAGGAGTGGATGGTGCGCCCGAGACCTTTCCATCTATCTTGGCCGAAAAACGCTTAAAATAAGAACGTAGCGGCGAGGGGCCATTCGCCTTGAGGCGTTCAGTTACACTCGCGCTCTTGCTCTTGCTCCTCCTGGCCGCCCTCCCGGTGGCCTTCACGGCGCACGCCCAGGGGGCACCCTCGGTGGCCGTCACCAGCGTGTACACCCTCGACAGGTATGGCTTCGCTACGATCAACGAGAGCGTGATGTTCACCAACAACGGCACTTCCGCAGTCACAGCCCCCGCGCTGACTTTCGGGTTCGGGAACCTCTCTGCCAGGGTGGCGGCCTACAACCTCGCCGTGTCCAACGGGTTCAGCCTCGCGACCCCGCCGTCGCAGGGAGGGCCGTTCACGGTCGCCGGAGGACAGCCCATCTCTGCAGGGGGGAACGCGAGCTTCGTGCTGAGCGTCCTACTGAACAACGTCGTCTCGACGGCGAAGAACGAGAGCCTGGAGGTGCTCGTCCTTTCGTCTCCTTCGATCAGCGCCAAGGTCGACACGCTCACCAACGAAGTCGACATGCCCACTTCCACAGCATTCGGGTCCTCGCCCGCCGGGATGACAGCCAACCTGGGTGGGACCACCAACACCTACACGTCGACTGCCAAGGAGGTCACGCCCACTGCGGCGACGTCTGTCAGGGCCGTCACGCCGTACAGCGCCGCCGACTTCAACCCCCTGCACGTCTTCAGGGCGACGAGGACGATAACCACGTCAGGCAACGGGAGCCCGCTGGTGACCGACACCATCGTGCTGCAGAACCTGGGGACGAACCCTCTGGGGCTGCTTTACGTGGACATCGCCGCGCCGTCCACCACGAAGGTGACTGTTCTCCCCGGGCCGAACCCTCCCCTCGTCAGCCCGATCACTCTCTCGCTCACCAACGGCGCCATCCCCCTGACCGCGTTCGCGTCCAACTACCCGAACCCCGGGGTCTCGACCGGGGGCAACTTCACGATCAGCTACCAGTATCCGCTCGGGGCCAAGTTCTACTCTGTGTCCGGGGGGGAGGTGACCGTCAAGGTCCCTGAGAGTCCGCCGGTCAGAGCGTTCGTGGACTCCTACACCATCAGCCTGTCACTCCCGCTGGGGGCCTCTGCGTCAAAGTCGGCCCCCTCGACCCTGGGGACCCCAGGGAACCCCGTCACCCCCTGGCAGGAAGGCGAAGCCAGTTTCACCTACGGGCTCAGCTTCGGCTGGGCCATCAACGCCGGGGTGCCTGCTGCATCGGTGATCTTCGTCCTCCTCCTGCTGGGCCTCTTCGTCTCCAGGACCACGACCGCCCAGGCCGAGGAGACGGAGGCAGAGGAGACGTCTTCCGAGCTGGCATCGGACATGATCAAGGCCTTCGACGAGAAGACCACGCTCATCAACGGGTTCTGGCCCGAAATCGAGGGGAAGGACCCCAACGAGGTCGGGAAGGCATACTTCGATGAATTGAGGGGGCGGCTCGACACCTTCAGGAGCAGGGCGCTGCAGAGGCTGAACGAGGTGAAGCAGAAGCCCTCCACCCAGAGGTTCTCCGAAGTGGTGAACCAGATACAGACGACCGAGAGGGAGGTGGACAGGGCGGCCAAGGACAAGCTGAACCTCTACCAGCAGTACTATCTCAAGCAGATGAGGAAGGAGGTGTACGACCGGCTCCTCCCCCAGTACACGAAGAGGCTTGAAAGGGCCCTCAACCAGCTCTCGGACGAGCTCCACACTGTGCAGAGGGAAGCCAAGCTACTTTAGCGGCCGGCGCCCACCGGGGGCAAGCTTATGAGGCGGAAGCCGGGCGAGACTCCACAGGATATGGAAGACAAGGCAGAGAAGCTAGTGATAATTGGGTCGGGCCCGGCAGGGCTCACCGCAGCGATCTACGGGTGCAGAGCGGACCTGGACCCGCTTGTCTACATGGGGACGACCTACGGGGGGCAGCTGATGCTGACGAGCGAGGTGGAGAACTTCCCGGGGTTCCCGGACCCGGTTCTGGGGCCAGACCTCATGAACAAGATGAAGACCCAGGCAGAGAGGCTGGGGGCCAGACTTGTCCAGGAGGACGTGGTCAGGGTCGACTTTCAGAAGTATCCCTTCGAGGTCTATACCGACTCCGGGGTCTCAAGGGCCCTCTCTGTGATCATAGCGACGGGGGCGAATCCCAAGCGCCTGAACCTGCCTTCCGAGATGAGGCTGATGGGGAAGGGGGTCTCCAACTGCGCGGTCTGCGACGGGTTCTTCTTCAGGGGGAAGAAGGTCGCCGTGGTCGGGGGAGGGGACGTTGCCATGGAGGACGCGACCTACCTCACCAAGTTCGCCACGTCCGTGCAGGTGATCCACAGGCGGAACGAGCTGAGGGCGAGCGCGGCCATGCAGAAGGAGGCCTTCGCCAATCCGAAAATCAGCTTCGTCTGGGACTCGACCGTCACCGAAGTGCTCGGGGACGGCAAGGTCAAGGGAGTGAAGATCAGGAACGTCAAGACAGGAAATGAGAGCGAGCTGCAGGTGGACGGGCTCTTCGTGTCCATAGGGCACGAGCCGAACACGGGCCTCTTCAGGGGGCAGCTCGAGCTGGACGCGAAGGGATACGCTGTCCTGAAGAACGGCACGGAGAGCAGCGTCCCCGGGGTGTTCGTCGCCGGGGATGTGCACGACTTCCGCTACAGGCAGGCCATTACGGCCGCGGCCGACGGGTGCAAGGCGCTGCTGGACGCCGAGAAGTTCGTCAAGCAGAAGCTGGAAGTAAGGGTCCCTAACTGATCACGGAGACGAACCTGTCCTCGGCGAAGGACTTGCTGAGCGGTCCGACTATTGGGGTCTCGTAGCCGCAGGCCCTGCACCTGTTCTTCCCGTCCAGGTTGTAATCGACGATCTCGTAGCCGTACCTCTTGATGAGGACCTTCTTGCACCCCGGGCAGTAGGTGCTCTCGTCGGGGTGCCCCGATACGTTCCCGACGTAGACGTAGTTCAGCCCTACCTTCCTCCCGATGGCCACGTGCCGCTCGAGGATCTGAACCGGGGTCCAGGGGAAGTCCATCATCTTGTAGTCGGGGTGGAAGCGGAGGAAGTGGACCGGGATGTCGGGGCCGAGGTTGTCGTAAACGAACCTGCAGAGCTTCTCTGCGGCTTCGAGAGACTCTCCCACCCGGGGGACGACCAGGTCGGTTATCTCGACGTGGACCTTGCCACGTCGCTTGAGCTCGAGCAGCGACTGGAAGACGGGCTCGGCGTCGGGTATCCCGATGTAACTCTTCACGAACTCCTTCTCTCCGCTCCCCTTGAAGTCGACGGTGATGCAGTCGAGGAAGTCGTCCATCATCGCCACGGTTTCAGGCGTGGCATAGCCGTTGGAGACGAAGATGTTGAAGAGACCCTTGGACCTTGCGATCCTCCCGACGTCCCGGGCATACTCCATGAAGATTGTCGGCTCGTTGTAGGTGTAAGCCACCCCCTCGCATTCGTAGGCGAGCGCCTGAGCGACCATGTCCTCAGGGGTTGCTTCGACCCCCTCGATCTTCCTCCTCTGGCTTATGTCATAGTTCTGGCAGTAGCGGCAGAGCCAGTCGCACCCTGACGTGGCGATGGAGAAGATCTTGGACCCGGGCCTGTAGTGGACCACCGGCTTCTTCTCGATGGGGTCGATGTGCCCCGCCATCACCCTGCCATAGACGAGGAGGTATAGCTTCCCTCCCACGACTCCCCTCACGCCGCAGAGGCCCACCTGCCCTTCGCCCATCTGGCAGAGCCTGGCGCAGGCGGTACATTGGACCTTTCCGTTGGGGAGGTCGCGACATAGCTCGGCCACCCTCCCCGAGGGTTCCGTGAGCCCTGTCCCCTGAGCCAATCCGCCGTAAAAGGGGCTGAGCTTGCCATTAAGGTTTGCAGATGCTTTCAGGGTTAGGTGGGAGAGCAAACGGTTATAACATATGTTATTAGACGTGGCCTCATCTGTTGGTTAACGTCCTAGAGTTGGCGCTCCTCGGCAGCTTCGCCGGTTTCACCATCTTCCTCGGGCTTCCCATCGTCCTCCTTGGGATAAGCGACAGAGCGAGGGGGCTTCTCAACGCCTTCGCGGTCGGGATCCTGATGTTCCTGATCGTCGACGTCTTCAGCCACGCCTGGGAAACGACGACAAGCGAGGCGGTGTCGGCCTATCAGGGCGCGGGGTCAGTCGGAGGCGCGCTAACCTACCTGGCCCTGATGTTCGCAGGCATAACCATCGGGCTTCTCGGGCTGGTCTTCTACGAGAGGAGCTACATGGGGAAGGGGGAGGGACCGGCAGCCCCCGCCAAGATATCGACGATGACGGCCCTCGGGATAGGGGCCCACAACCTGAGCGAAGGGCTGGCCATCGGCCAGTCTTTCGCAGCGGGGCTCGTCGGGCTCGGGGTGGTCCTAGTCGTCGGCTTCGCGGCCCACAACACCACGGAAGGGTTCGGGATAACCGCACCCCTGGTCGGGCTGGAGCCGCGGCCGAAGGTCACCTTCCTTGCCAAGGTACTCTTCATCGGCGGTGTCCCGACCCTCCTGGGCACCCTCCTCGGGAGCCTGTCCTACTCCCCCGAGGCCTACGTCTTCTTCCTGGCTCTGGCGGGAGGAGCCCTCGTGTACGTGACCATGCTCATGTTCAACACCGGAAGGCGCCGCTACAGCAGCGGGCTCATGATGGGAGGGGTGTTCCTCGGGCTCTGCCTGGGGTTCCTCACGGACCTCATCGTTTCGCTGGGCGGAGCGTAGACAGGTAATGTTGCCCAAAAGGCTCAAAAGGGGACGACCGAAAACAGGGCCGAAGAAGGTATGTCCCGCCGATATCGGATGAAGGGAAGGCAGGAATCGCCCGTCTTCTAGCGAAAGCACTCAACCAGAACCAGCGACTTGTCCTCGAGCACCTCTCCGAGCCCAGAGGCACCCCTATCACCCGTCAGCTAACCGCCCTTTCTGCGGCGACAGGGGTCCCCCTCTCAACGCTGAAACTGAACGCCAGAATCCTGAGAGAGCTGGGGCTGATCTCCCTCGCGGACCACGCCACGTCGCTTTCGCCGTCGGGGATGGAAGTCGTCCTCCTCCTTCTTGACCATGTCGGTCAGGTTCTTCCTATTCAGGAGGTGAAACGATGAGCCAAGTCAGCCAAGCAAGCCTGCATGACAGGATGAAAGAAATGGTACTCGCGCACCCCGCCATCCACAACGACTTCCTGACGAGGTTTTCCAGAGGCGACGTCACTGACAGAGAGTTCGACGACTTCGCCAGGGAGTTCTTCCACTTCTCGAGGACATTCCCGGCGATCCTGGCCAACCTGCTGGTCAACACCCCGGACGAGGGGGAGGCCTTCGAACTCACGAAGGTCCTGACGTCGGAGCTCGGGGACGGAGACCCGTCTCGACGGCATGAGCTCCTCTTCCGCAAGTTCCTCAGATCTATCGACATCGACCCTTCAGAGGTGATTTCGGAACGGGCAAAGCCGAGCACCAGCACCTACCTCGACGGCCTCTGGAGGCTCTACGGAGGGAGGGACCACCCCAGGGCCCTGGGCGCCTCCTTCGGCCTCGAGAACATGGCAATACCCATGTGGGACCAGCTCCTCCCCGGACTCGGGGCCGTCAGGGACAGGAAGCTGCCGAACATGGATATCGAGTACTTCTTCCACAGGGAACTCGAGAGCCAGCACGAGGACGCCATGGAGGAAGTGTCAGGCATCATAGGGAAGGACCCTGCCTCGGAAGAGTCGTTCGAAGGTGGCATCAGGGAGGCCCTGGACCTGTTGCACGGGTTCTGGGTCGGACTGGAAGAGGGCTAGGCCACTCTCCCCCTCCATTTTTCGCGGAGCGACTAGGGAAGCGCCCGCCTGATTCTGGAGTAGCCCGGCCAGGATTCGAACCTGGGTCGAAGGCTCCAAAGGCCTCCATCCTTGACCAACTAGACGACCGGGCTGCGTCTTGAGCCGGCTGTCTCGTGGTGATTTAGGCTTGCGTTGCGGTCGCCCTGACTGACGCCGCTATCTTGGGGACCGGGTCCTCCATCGACGCGAGCACCCGCTTCGCCTTCTTGGCGTGGTTCTCCTTCGCCGCAGGAGCGAGGAGCCTCCTCGCATGGGACACGAGCGCCGCGGGGGTGAGCGCCTTTTCGAGGAGCCCCACCGAGTGCAGGTAGCCGTCGGTGTACAGGGAGCCCTGGAACGCCGAGATCACCGGGACGCCCATGAGGGCCGCTTCGGCGTTCATCGTCCCTCCCATGCCGATGAAGAGGTCTGTCGCCGAAAGGAGGGAGTGCCCGCTCACGACCTCCTCGGGGACAGTGCACTTCGAACCGAACTTGGCTCTGATCTCCTCGACCTGGAAGTCGTACCTGCACAGTGCCACCAGGTTCACGTCTGGGAACGCTTCGATCATTGAGGAAAGGAGCTTGTCTGTCCAGCTCATGTCAGCCTTCGCAAGATAGGGGGCGTCGCTCTCCTGCACCCTGACCGTTATGGTCTTCTTCCCCGGGTCGAGCTTCGGCGTCGGGCCACCCAGAGGTGGGCGCTTGAGCCACGCCGCAGGATCCAGGGCGCGGTAGGTGGTGACCTGGTCCCTCCGCAGGCCGAACGGTTCCCATGCCTTGTAGGGGATGACCCAGGGACAGAGAAGGCGGTGGCTGAGGGGGAGGGACAGCCTTCCGGCCACTTCGGAGTGAGGGGAGTCGTTCACAGCCACGTGTCTGATTCCCAGTCCGAATGCGACGCGGGCGCAGACCGCCGATGCGATCGACACCGCAACCTGTGGCTTGAACCCCTTCACGATGGGGATCATCTCGGCCTGCCTCCGCGTGGCGGCGAGCAGCTGCTCCTCCTGGCCCTTGACCCCCCTTTCCCCCACGTAGGTCAGGTCCAGCCCCGCCCTCTCAGCAAGCGGTCCTACCTCTCGGTATCTCCTGGAGGTGGCTAGCACCTCGGCCCCGGAAGACTTCAGCTCTCTGATTATCGGGTGGAAGAACAGGATCTGTTTCGGTGTCAGGAGATCGATCCACGCCTTCAACCCGGTTCCTCGCGTTGCCGACCGAGGTTCTGCATACTAATCCGTTTGCTTCCCTTCAAAGCATATACCAGACGGTCTCGGAGCCATGGGGAGCTTTTGTCAAAGATCAAGGTCGCGATGTACGGACTCACCAGCGAGGCATACAAGCTCGCCGCCGACCTTGTTGACAAGGCCCAGGTCACGATAGTCGACGAAACCCTTCAGATGGCCATGGACCTTGACCCAGCCTTCCTCAAGAAGAATCCGGACCTCCAGGACGTGATGGCCGAGGAGCCCCTCCTCAGCTTCAAGCCCCTAGAACAGGTGCTGGGGGAGGCACAGGTCATCTTCTTCACTCCGAGGCTCAGGAGACCATCGGACGAGACCCTCATCGAGGCCGGCTCGAAGCTGAGGGACCTGGCTCGGTACCTCTCCAAGGGGGTCACCCTCGTCAACTCCCTCCCGACCGGACCTGGCGGGAACTCGGAGAATATCATGCTTGTCGAGAAGCAGACGGGGCTGCAGGTGGGGTCAGCTCTCACCTACTCGTACATGCCGCTGAGGCCGAGGGACCCGAAGCCGGCGGTGGTGTCCGCCGCGGGCCTGGCAGAGAAGGGGGCGCTTCAGTCGCTCGGGTTCGCACCGAACTCCCAGAACGTCTACTCGGCTGAACTGGAATACGCGTCGAGCGTCATGGAGACCGCCGTCTGCTCGGTCACCGAGATTGAGATGGCGAGGAAGGCCAGGGAGGCCAGGGTGTCCCTACAGAGGGCGTCGAACGTCTACCTCGACGAGTTCTCGAAGTTCCTCTACGAGCTGAAGGCGATACAGTCTAGCGAGGAGACAGGGGAGTCCATCGCATACCTCGCGGGGGCGGCCCTGAAGAGTTTCGACAACTACGTCAGGTACGTGGTCGACGAGGCGCGCGAGGTGCTCAAGGAGAAGCAGCTCAAGGCGAGCAGGACGAAGATCTCGCTGCTCTGGAGCCTCGACAAGTACGAGATGCGGGGCGAGCGCCTCCAGGTCGCCGAGAACATCCAGCAGAGGCTGAGGGACTACGTGACCGACGTCGAAGTGATCTCGCGCCCGAGGGGGAAAGGTGGGTCGGAGCTCCTCAACCCGCTCAAGCACAACGTCGTAATCGTCTGTTCGAAGGAAGACTGGGAGGTCACGAAACAGGCGAAGAAGGACCAGAGGAGCGTCGAGACGACGGTGCTTCTGGCCACCCCGAGCCTCGTAAGGGAGTAGATCTCAGTTGACGATGTTCTTGCTGACGTAGAGGTTCCCATTCTGGACGACGACTCCGTACTCCGCCAGCGGTGACGGTGGGGGGCCGCTCTGGACGGCCCCGTTCGCGGGGCTGAAGGACCCCCCATGGCAGGGGCAGTAGAGCGACGAACCGGTGAAGTTCACAGCGCATCCTGCATGGGTGCAGATGGCGCTGAATGCGCGCCACTGGCCGCTGTAGTCGATGAGGATGCAGGAACCACCCGTCGGGTGGTTGAAATAGGCGGAAGTCTTGCCGGCGACCGCCGAAGCAGGGGCGACGTAGATGTACCCGACGGGTGTCTGCGCCTGTGTTTGGGTCTGAGTCTGAATCTGGCTCGTCTGCGACTGACTCCCTCCCCCGCCCCCAACCGTCTGGGGGATCATCGTCGGGACCGGGGAGGCCAACTTGCCAAGCGCTTCGAAGAAGGCGAGGGCCCCGATGGAGCCGAAGACGACCGTGAGCGACGCTCTCCTGACGAACTCTCTCCTGTCCACCTATCTCACCATGGACTTTGTCCGCATCTTCCTGATGTTGTACGACGCGCTGGCCAGGGCCACTGTGCCTGACGCGATGAGGGCAGTCACGGAGACCACGGGTGGAAGGGTCGCCCCTGACGCCGCGGCGTGAACCACGACCAGCGCGACGACCGCCACGGCCAGGGAGCCGTGAAGGAAGAAGGAGTCCTTGTTGCGCTCTAGGAAGCCCACCCCCGTCGCCCACAGGACCAGACCAAGGGCGAAAGCGCCGTAACCGAGCTCCATTGCCAGGGTCAGTGGAAAGGAGTAGAACTGGATGATGTGGACGGAAAGGAAGACGGTAGCCAGTATGGAGACCGCGATGTGGATGTCCCGGAGGGGCTCCACCCCCCCGAGGACCTTTACGAACCTCGCCCTGAACGCCATTATCGCCGCGGAAGCACCCACGAAGGCAAGGGCGGCGAACCCAGTAAGGTCGCCGAGCAGCAGTGACTGCATCCAGAGGTCAGCTCCGGCTAGTTGTCGCCCGAGCCGCCGTCCGGACCATCGTCCCCGGAGCCGCTGTGAGATGTGGGCAGACCTGTGAGGAGGGTGCTGTTGGTACTGGAGGCGGTGCTCGTACTGTTGCCGGTGCTTGTGGGAGTTGGAGCGTGGGTGGTTGCCGGCTGCGTTGGCAGCGTCGGAGCCGGCGCGGCCAAAGTCTGCGGGCTGACGAAGACGCTAAAGGCGAGGACCCCGCCAACCGCCATCAAGGCGGTCAGCGAAATCAGTGACAGCCTATGCACGAGGTCCCCTATTCCGACCTCGGATAATAAGACGACGCGCTTGAAATCAGTCATTTCGGATTTTCAACGGGTTTGAATGGAACATGAAACGGAGAGGGTGGAGACGAGCCGGATAACCCTAAATCGAAAGGAAATGGGGCTCGCCTCACATGCCCAGGGTAGGGGTCGTCGGGACGGGGGGATGGGGAAAGAACCACGTCCGAGTGCTGAACGAGCTGCAGGCTCTTGCGGCCGTCTGCGACACGAACAAGGAGAGGATGGACGCTTTTTCCAAGAACTTCCACGTCCCCGGATACTCATCCCTTGAGGAGATGCTGAAGAAGGAGAGACTGGACGGAGTCACCATCTGCACCCCTGCGTCGACCCACTTCTCCATGGCTTCGAAGACCCTGGCCGCAGGGCTCCACACGTTCGTAGAGAAGCCGATGACAACTGATGTGAAGGACGGGGAGGAACTCATCGGGAAGGCAAAGAGCGCCAACAGGGCGCTCACCGTCGGGTTCATCGAGAGGTTCAACCCGCCCATCACCGACCTCAAGCAGATGATATCGGGAGGGAGGATTGGGGAGCCGATACTCCTGGAGTTCCACAGGGAGAACCGGAGGGGGGAGAACATCAGCGACGTTGGCATAGTGAAGGACGCCTCGGTACACGACATCGACACGGCATGCTGGCTCTTCGGAGAGGTCCCCAGGGTGGTGTATGCGCGCGTCGGGTCGATGCAGGCGCCGCCTGAACACGAGGATTTCGCAGCCATTCTCCTGGGCTTCTCCGGGCAGAAGACTGCGTTCCTGGTGACCAACTGGATTACCCCCAACAGGGTGAGGACTCTAAGCGCGGTCTTTTCAGGAGGGGTCGTGGACGTCGACTTCGTGACGCAGAAGACCAGTATCCACGAAGGCGCGGCCACGACGGTCCCCACAAAGCAGTTTCAGGAGCCCCTGATGCTGGAGCTCAGGGAGTTCGTGAACGCGGTTCAAGAAAAGAGGCAGCCGCTGGTGACAGGGAGGGACGGGCTGAACGTGATCAGGGTCGCCGAGGCAGTACTCGCATCGAGCAGTTCGGGGACACCAATCTACCTTGGTTAAGAGAATGAAAGTCACAAACTCCGTCGCTCCTGATGCCAAGCTTGGGAAGAATGTTCGGATTTGGCACTACGCATACGTCGGGAGCGGGACCGTGATTGGCGACAACGTAAAGATCGGTTCCCTCGCCCATGTCGACTACAACGTCAGGATAGGGAGCGGGACCATGATCGAAGGGAGCGCGTACATCCCCCCGATGTCGAGGATCGGGAAGAATGTCTTCATCGGCCCGGCTGCGGTGCTCACGAATGACCCCTACCCGCCGAGCAAGAGGATGATCGGGGTCACCGTCGAAGACGGAGCAGTGATCGGCGCCCGGGCTGTAATCAAGGCCGGGGTCACGGTCGGGAGGAGAAGCGTGGTGGCCATGGGGGCGGTTGTGACCAGGGATGTGCCTCCGGGCAAAGTGGTGATGGGGGTCCCCGCCCGGGTAAAGTACACCAGGGAGGAATTCGACGCTAGGATGAAGGAGTGGGAGTCGGGCTCCTGAGCTTCGACTTCGTGTAAAGCCTGGTCAGACCAAGGACTACCAAGAACCACAGCACTCCCAGGCCGACTGTCAGAATCACCCTTGCGATCGCGTCCACCGTGTACTCTCCGAGATTGTGCGGGAATGGGCCGAACAGTATGACGAAAGTGAAGAAGGCGTAGGTCTCCCCGATTATCAGGAGGAAGGCGGCCACTTCGATGACGACGAGAGGAGCGAGCTTCAATTTCAATGCACCCATGTGAGCACCGAGATGATGACGGACAGAACGCAGGCGACGGCGGTGAGCTTCACTATTTCCTTCACGAGCTCCCGCTCGGTGAGCGGTCCCGAGAGCAAAATCAGCCTGATGATGGTGGTCGGCGCGCCAGGGTCGTCCGACGCGTGCATCCTCCCGTCTTCCCCGAGGTAGGTCGGTCTCGACTTCATTCTCCTCCTCTCCACGAACCCCTTCACGCTCGACAGGGTGTAGAACGAATTCAGTATCGCTGGGACTATGGCTATGATGGCGGCTATCTCCACCCCCCCGGTCACCGCGAGCCCGGCGAACATCGCCCCGAACATCAGCGAGCCGCTGTCCCCGTCGAAGGCCTTCGAAGGATAGCGGTTGAAAAGCAGGAACACCCCAGACACCGCCACGAGGGGGAGGTCTGTCCCGAGCCTTATGATGGAGAAGCCGGTGAAGGCGGTCCGCAGCGCCACCCCGGCCAGGAGCGCCAGCGAAGTAAGGAGGGTGAACCAGGAGATCTCCCCGTTGAACGAGTCCATCATGTTGAACGCGTTGGAGACCACCGGGAAGGCTGCCACAGCGAGCAAAGTGAATATTGTGAAGTGCGGGCTGGTGTCGTTGAGTAACGGGAAGAAGAGGACAGGGGTGTACAGGTCAGGCTCCATAACGACCACCGCGGCGAAGACCAGGCCCGCGAGGACCAGGAGGAGCGGCTTCGTCTTGCCGCCAAGCACGTAGAGGTCATCTGCGAGGCCTATGGCGAACGCGGCGGCTGTCGACAGGATGATGGCTACGGGGACCAAGGACCGTGACACCAGGAATACGAACAACTCCCCTGCCAGTGCCCCCAGGAAGAGAATGGGTCCCGCAGGCTCGGGAACCTTCACCGGAGGGCTCTTGTGGGCGTCGGCGGAGACTTTCCCCCTTCTGACAAGCCAGCGCAGGTATGGTGGCAGTCCGCCTAGCGTGAAGAACAGTGGAACGAAGAACGCGAGCGAAAGGAATGCGGCGGCTTCAATCGCCGAGACCAACGCTGGAGACCGCCGACTTCTTTCTCATTAAACGGTTTCCGGAGGCCGTGTCCCCCGCTTCAATGTTAAATAATGCCGTCAGGCGACCTGGTCATTCGATGAATGTAAGGGACTTGAGAGATGGCATGCGGAGGGTCGACGCCGAAGGGGAGATCGTCGAGATGGCTGAGCCCCGTACGGTCAATCTGAGGACCGGTGGGGAGGCGAGGGTCGCGGACTGCATGCTGAAGGACGACAGCGGCCAGATCAAGCTTTCCCTCTGGGACGACCAGATCGACATGGTGAAGCAGGGGTCGAAGGTGAGGGTGACGAACGGGTACACGAATAGTTTCAGGGGAGAGTTGCGACTCAATGTTGGCAAGTACGGCCGTCTTGAAGTATTAGAACAGTAATTCTCCACCTAGGTTGGATGAGGCATCTCTCGGATGGGCAGCAGGAGTGTTCGAGGGAAGGCAACGCCAAAGTGTACATAGCGCACTCACGAGTCTTCAACAAGACGGAGGGCAGGCTCGTCAGGTATCCCGCTAGTCGGCCTTCAATTCGAATCGAAGACACGGACATTTCCATACTTGCACGACTCCGAGTGATTGTTGCTGTAGGGCCGTTCGTGTCGCAAAACGAGCTAATGGGAACCAGAAGATGCTCTTCCATTACAGGGTCGAAGGGAGAAAAGCGTTACGAGTAGCGCCGTTGTTGCTCCCTTTCGTTGTCTCGGAGCGAAAGCGGCGTCAGTTGAAAAGCATAATCGACTATTACAATCACTTCACTCCGAATCGACGGCAAGGAGAGGTATCGAGGAGAGTCTGGGCAAGTTATACACCAGAGCAGCGACGGGCGAGAGGCGCTGCTATTTCGGTTGGCCGAAAGCGGGGCAAGCACATGAATGTGCTCCAAAGCTGATAAAGAGGCGGCAGACTGGTTACCTCTGACTTGGGCACCGGCGGAGTCTTTCTGAGGAAGCTCAGAGCGAAGGTAGCTGATCAGCCAACCGGGTTCGTATGGGTCGAGAAAGGGAAGGTGGCCGGGTCGGGCTATCCAGCTTCGAGGAACCAGGTTGAATGGCTGGCCAAAACTGGGGTGAGAAGCATACTGAGCCTGACGGAGCAGCCGCTCCCGGCGGCGTGGACGGAGGGCCTGGATATCACCGCTGGGCACGTATCAATGGCTGACCACCAGCCCCCAAGCGTCGAAGCTATGGGAAAAGGGGCGAGCTTCATACGGGGTGAACTCTCCCAGGGGAGGCCGGTCCTCGTTCATTGCCTTGCCGGAGAGGGGAGGACCGGATGTGTGCTTGCCGCCTATCTGATCCGGACAAGGGGCATCGGTGCGGACGAAGCTATGGCTACGTTGAGGAAGCTGAAGCCCGAGTTCGTGGAGCGGAGGCAGGAGCAGGCTGTGCGCGAGTTTGCTTCAGAACAGGGAGCACCGAAAGCACGCTGACGCCGAGGCTTCGAAATCTTACTCTGGAGTGGGCTGCATGGCGCTTCGACCCCTGACGTTCCGCCTGATGACGAAGTACGAAGCTGCCAGTGCCAGGGTCACAACGGTCAGGAGCACTCCCTGAAACGGGAACTCGGGAACTCCTCCGGAAGAGGATCCCGGAGTAGTCGTCGAGGAGGTGGTCGCGGTTGGGGAGGAAGAAGTGGTAGTCGTTGGCGCGACCGAAGTGGTCGTCGTCGTGGTCGTTGTGGTCGTGGTCGTTGTGGTCGTGGTGCTGGTGCCCTTGACGATTACGGTTCCCTTCATGTAGGTATGGATGCTGCAGTGGTAACCGTAGGTCCCCGGCGTTGTAAAAGTGAAGGTAAACGTCTGGCCATTCGACAGGTCGTTGCTCCCGAAGGCGCCACCGTCGGCGGTCACGGTGTGGTCCACCGAGTCCATGTTGGTCCAGGTCACCGTGTTGTTGACTCCTATCACCACTGTGATCGAGGCGGGACTGAATGCGAAGTTCTGAATCTTGACAGCGGCACCGCCCTGAGCGGATGCCGGAGGAATCATGGTTGACGCAAGAGCCCCTGCGAACAGCGTGGCGACCAATAGGACCAGCAGCGGAGACTTCAGGCCGGGTCTCGTCATCCCTAACGGGTAAGGGGGCAATCCTCCCGTATAAACTCCTCTCCTTGCCGCCTGGAGGTATACCGAGACTATTCGAAGGACGAGGGAGGGACCAGATGCAACTCCGGCCTGCACATCTTGCAGCGACTGGCTCCGAACTTCTGAGCTGCGGTGGCGATGCTGTCGACCCAGAAGTAGCTCCCCAGTTTCCGGTGGTCGAGGGTCACCTTGAGGTTGAAGCTGTCAGTCTTGATGCACTTCGAGTTCACCTTGTGGATGATCGCGTGGCCGATGGAGTCGGTGACCACGAAGTAGCCTTCGTCGGCAAGCCTGAACCTCCGCAAATCGTCGAAGCTCCGTATCTCTACTGGCTTGGCCATATCGGCAACCTCCGCGGCCCTCCTTGAAATAGTTGGCCAAGCCTGCTCTCTGACGCGAGTCTGTGATGCGAAAGACCTTGGGCCCTGCGTCCTCGAAGGCAAATTCGTCCGGCTCGAACCACTTCGACGTGAGCACGCAACCGGCCTCTATGAGGCGAGCAAGTCGACCGACTGGGAGTGGTTCCTGGGTCCGCTCAGGACGAGGAGGGACGTCGACAGGAGGATTGCCGAGGGAATCGCTGCAGAAAGAAGAGGGGAAGCGTACGCCTTCGCGGTAACGATGCTCGGCGACGGTCGAATCCTTGGAAGCACGTCATACCTTACCGTGGTTCCGAGGCACAAGCGTGCCGAGATAGTGTCCACATGGTACCCGAAGGACGTGTGGGGGACAGCGGTGAACCCTGAGTGCAAGTTCCTGCTCCTCAGACGCGCCTTCGAGTAGTGGGGAGCGGTGAGGATGCAATTCGGAACCGATTCGAGGAACTTGCATTCGCAGCGCGCCATCCTTAAGCTGGGTGCCAAGTTCGAGGGGACGTTGAGGAACTATGGCATCCGGCCGGACGGTTCTATGCGCGATGCAAAGGTGTATTCCGTTGTCAAGGACGAGTGGCCCCAGGCCAAGGCCAGCCTGCTCTCGAGGATCCAGAACTTCGAAGGGTGTGGGCCGGGTCGAGTCGAAAGTGCGGGGGGTGGGACTTGAACTCTACATGTAGTGCTCAAAGCTACCAACTCTTGCTGGCGCTTTAATTAGCCGAGAGAACATGAAAAGAGCGTGCGCGACCCGAAGGGGGTTCTGAACCCCGGAGTCAAGCTGCCCTAGACAGCTCGGCCCTGGCCAGGAGCTTTGCAACCCGGACCGGCTCGGGGATGGAGCCCTGGAAGGTGAAGTCATCGAGGACCTGCCTGATTTACGACGGTACAAGGATAGGGAACTCCGGAGGAACGCAGTACTGGGGCCTCTTCTCATCTTGGTTCTTGCGGCTTCTGTGGCCATCTTAGCCCTCGGCAGAGGGAGGGTGAGTGGGACTTTGGGGGGCAGGATGCTCGCCCTGAGCCCCCGGGCAGTCTTCTCAGCTTTTATCGCGAGCGCAATTGTAGTCTGGGTGGGGACCCAACTTACAATCCCGGTCTCGATCAGCCAGTGTCTGCTCGGCGGGATGCTTGCTGCGGCCTTCCCCAGGAACGTAACAGTCCTGAACACCAGATTGGCTGGGGAGACGGTCTCGCTCTGGGTGGTCGCGCCACTGGGTGCCTTCGGCCTGTGCTTCGCCGTGGCGCTGTTGGTTTGACCCTACGAAGAGGATGGGCGCAAGCCTTAAGAGGCGATTTCAGGGTACCGTCTTTACTTGATAGTTGAAATAACGAACATCGTAGCCGGACTGATACTGGCCGCGGGGATTTTGACAAGCATTCCAGCAATAGGAAAGGACATCGCAGGGCTCGCCAAATGGCTGGGACGATTCCAGACGATCATCGGGATCATAGCAATTGTGATTGGGATTCTATACTTCGGGCTACAAGGAATCGTGGCGATAGTGGCCGGGCTCGTATTGGCCCTGGGAATCCTACCAAGCATACCTGCCGTGGGGAAGGACATTGCAAAGCTAGCCAGGTGGCTGGGACGATTCCAGACGATCATCGGGATCATAGCAATAGTAGTCGGAATCTGGGGCCTCCTCTAGCCGCCCCAACGACAAGAACCAAGCCAAGTCTCAAAGGTGGAAGGCCCGCCTATGGCACACTAAGTGCACTGGCGATAGATGCAATCCGAGCGATGAAGACCATGCGGTCGCCGGGATTTCAACCCGGGCTTCTCTCTGCGTATCATCATTCTTCACGGTGAGGGAACGCTCCATCCTAGTCTTCTGCACCGTACGATTCAGACGGGGTTGAATGAAACTAATGTGCGGGGGGTGGGATTTGAACCCACGAACCCCTAAGGGATGGGAGCCTCAGTCCCACGCCGTTGACCATGCTGGGCGACCCCCGCACCAAGTCTCGCCCTCTGCCGTCGTTCTAAAAACTCTCCGAAGTCTTTAGGATGGAACCCTGCGGGTATGCGGCTGTGAAGAGCCCGAGCGAGTCCCCGTCGACAATCACTGGAGTGAAATGCGTCTCCTGCGATGCCATCTTCGACCAACATTCCCCGCTGAACACTTGCAGCAAGTGCGGGTCGATGCTGAGCTGTTCATACGATATCGAGAAGGCGAAAGAGGGGATGGACCGGGCACAGATGGCGAGACGTGTAAAGAGCCTTTGGAGGTATCGCGAGGTCCTCCCCGACGTCGGCGACCGTGATGTGGTGACCCTCGGGGAGGGGTTCACGCCGATGTCCGGACTCCTAAGCGGGCTTTTACTCAAAGACGATGGGCTCATCCCGACGGGCTCCTTCAAGGCGAGGGGGATGAGCGTCGCTGTGTCGAAGGCGAAGGCCCTTGGTCTGAAGAAGCTGGTAGTGCCTTCTGCGGGTAACGCCGGCGCGGCTCTCGCGTGCTACGCGGCCAGGGGAGGCATTACTGCCAGAGTGTTCATGCCCGTCGAAACCCCTCCGTCCATCGTCAAAGAGTGCCGGATGTACGGGGCGGAAGTCATCCAGGTCGAGGGGAACATCGGGGATGCAGGGGCGAAGATGAGGTCGCAGATGGACGGGTACTTTGACATGTCTACCCTGAAAGAGCCGTACAGGCTTGAAGGGAAGAAGACCATGGGGTACGAAATAGCGGAGCAGACGGGGTTCGACCTCCCTGACGTGATACTCTACCCGACAGGGGGCGGCACCGGCCTCATCGGGATGTGGAAGGCGTTCGGAGAGATGGAAGAGCTCGGGTGGATCGGTCCCGGGCGTCCGAAGATGTTCTCGGTCCAATCCGCTTCGTGTCCCCCGATCGTCGATGCTTTCGCCGCAGGGAAGGAGGCACCGGACTCGTTTTTCCCGGACGGGTTCACTGTGGCGTCGGGGCTCAGGGTTCCGCGGCCTTTTGCGGGAAAGCAAATCCTCTCGGTCCTCCGCCAGAGCAAGGGTGGCGCCGTGAAGGTCAGCGACCATGAAATCATAGCGTCAGTGAGCGCGTTGGCAAAGGAAGGAGTCTTCGCCTGCCCCGAGGGGGCGGCGACCCTGGCGGGGTACAGAGAGCTCCTCGATACAGGCATCATCGGACGAGACGAAAGGATCCTGCTATACAACACCGGGACCGCCCTGAAGTATCTCGACTCTGTCGGATGATACCCGAGAATGGGTCAAGGCTTTATTGCGTGTCTGGAGAGGCCCGAAGACGTGCCGGCGTAGCTCAGCCAGCAGAGCACTCCCAAATCTGGGGCTCAGGCGCCTCGTAAGCGCGGGGTCGAGGGGGCAGAGCCCTCCGCCGGCTCTTTTCGCCTGCAAACCTTTAACGAATCTGCCAGCTGAGCATCCAAGAGTCACATGAAAGCCGAAAGACCTAGCCGGGCCCCTCTCCTTGCTCTGGCTGGAGTCATGTGTGCACTGGCCGCCACCCTCGTCTACTCTTTCGAGCTGGCCAGCGTGACGGTCCCGACCCCCCAGGGCGCGTCGGACCTCGTCCCTGTTGCCGAGGCGTTCTTCGTCATCATTGTCCTGTGCGTCGCCCTGGTCCTGCTTGAAGCGTGGCGTGCCACGGTTCACCGGATAGGTGTAATCAAGAGCAGAGGGGTTGCGCTCCTGTCCCCAAGCTGGATGGTCCCCTACGTTCTCTCGATCCGCAGATACCGGAGATACTTCGTTCTCTCGGCGGTGCTCTACGGGCTGTTCTACTCGATAATCACGAGCATGCTGGTCTACCAGCCGACCGTGGACTTCGCCCAGGCCTATGGCGCCCGGATACCCTCCGTGCAGGTGACGCCTGTGCAGGCTGCGCCGTTGTTCACTCCGGTGGTCACGGTGTACGTGGTCAACCATCTGGGCCTCCTGCTCATCCCTCTGACCGTGATCCTCCTTGCCACCACCACTGTCCTTGTCGGGCTGAACTCTGCCCTCGCGGCCTTCGCGTTCGACAGCCGGTTGAGGGGGGCCGGGAGAGGGTGGGTTGGAGGGATAGGGGCGGTGGTCGGGCTGTTCACAGGATGTCCCACCTGCGCAGGCCTCTTCTTTGCCAACTTCCTCGGAGGCACCGGGGCCGTCTCCTTTGCTGCACTCCTGGGATATTACCAGCCGGCGTTCATCCTCCTGAGCATCCCGGTGCTCCTGTTGGCACCATACCTCACGTCCCGGGGGCTCGCGAAGGTCTTCCGCGACGGCTGCGTCCACGTCAGCAAGCCCGCCTAGGACCGGATGCAGCGGCGTGCGCTCAGTAGCCGCCCAGGGAAGAACTCGTGCCTGACTTCACTATGATCTCGCCGCCCATCCAGGGGTGGACGGTGCATCTGTAGTAGTACACTCCTGGGACAGCGAACGTGTAGGAGACGTGGCTGTTCGCACCGAGCTGCAGGCTGAAAGTTGACGCCCCTGAAGGAACCGACGTCGAGGTCACCGTGTGAGGTACCGGATTCGGATTCTGCCATTCGACCGTGTTGTTCACGCCAATCACCAGAGTCACGTTGTCCGGACTGAAGTAGAGGTTCGAGACTTCGGCTCCCTGTGTGGCGTTTGAATTGCTGCAGCTTGAGCTGCTCCAGCAGCCTGTCGTGGGTAGGCTGCCAGCGTCGGCCGGCACCATTATCATGACCCCCGACGCTGAGGTCGTGGATGAAGTCGTCGAAGACGTTGTGGTAGAGCTCGCGGTTGACGAGCTACCGGGCGAGGATCCCGAAGTGAAGACGTAGTAGCTCCCTATCCCCGCGACTATGGCCACTATGATCACAACTCCGACCACGGCAGCAGTTGAAACGGCGGCGTGCCGAGAATTTTGGAATCGGGACATCTGAGGCCCGCGGGCCGGTGCACGTTTAAACGAATTTTGTAAGTTAGTCACATAACAATCTTCCTGAGAATCTTCTATCGAAGAATCGAGGAACTCGAATTCAGGCCGTCCCGAAGGTCAACCCGAGTTGCTTGAGCCACTTCCTGTAGCAGACCGCAATCCTGTCGGAACGGAGGTGAAGCTCTGCCTGGAGGTCGAGGGGGAGGAGCTCTGGCCTCTGGGACTCCACGACAGGAATGTCCTGCCTCGTTATCCGGTCCTGGAATGACCTCAGTTCGTCGTCCGACGTGTCTCGGGCGTAGTCCAGAGCTATGCACATCCAGGCAGTGCAGTCCAGCTCGTCGACCGGGGCCACGTTGAGCTGTATGGCGAAGGTCCCCTCGTCGGTGGCCTTGCTGAAGCGGGCCGTGAGAGGGCGGAGGACCCAGTAGGTGTAGTCGACGCTCTTTCCTCTCCCGGTCCCGTCTGGGTCCGGTTGCCAGACTTTCACGTTCCTTGCGACCACCCCCTCGGGGCCTGAGCTGACGTCGTAGTCCATGATCTCGGCGTGGGCTTCATCCCCCAGCAGCCCGCCATGGACGAAGGGGAAGTGAGCCACGTCGAGGAAGTTCTCGATGGCCCTGGTCGGGCTGGCCCTGTAGGCATAGGGGCCGCAGAAGATCTTCCGGTAGTCCGGGTTGTCCCACTCGTCGAAAGGGGGGACGTCCTTCGCGGGCTCTCCCAGGCACGCCCAGACGAGTCCGTAGCGCTCCGTGCAGCGGTAGGTCTTTACTCTGGCCCTGGACGGTGGCCTCTGGTCCGGGTGGGCGGGGATTCTGACACATTCCCCCTCGCCATTGTAGGTCCATCCGTGATAGGCGCACTTCATGGCGCCTCCTTCGATGTGCCCCAGCGAGAGCCGAGTCCCCCTATGTACGCAGAGGTCCTGCCAGACTTTCGGTTCGCCATGAATCCTCCAGACTACCAGGTCCACTCCGAGGAGCTTTACGGACCGAACGGAGGCCTCGGGGAGGTCTGAGGACCTCAGGACGGGGTGCCAGTCGCTGAGGAGGACCGGGTCCTCGATCATGGTCGAACGGGCTTATTCCGGCGGGAGTTCTCTGTAGTTCAGGTCGATGTTCATGCCGCGCTTCATGTGGTACCAGCGCGAAACGAGGTAGATCAATGCCCCGACCACCAGAGTCCCGATGCTGTAGACTGCGGTGAGTTCGTTCAGCCCGGTGAACCCTGGGTTGGCGAGGAACTGGTAGGCGACGAACCCGAACACCAGGATGTTCAGCACGCCGGCGAGCATGAGCACAGCCTTGGAGGCTCCTGTCTCCTTCCTGGCGGCGTGGACGACCGCGGCAAGCCCTACGAACATGAAGTAGATCATCGCCGCGATGATGGCACCAAAAATCCCCGCGATGCTGCCGAAGTAATAGGCGGTGATGGCGACCAGTATGATGGTGATTACCCAGTCAAGCGCATACGCCACCATGGGCGACCCGAAGCGAGGGCTGACATACGCCAGCTTCGAAGGGAGGAACCTGTCCATCGATTGCGCCAGCATGTACCTTGAGAAGACGATGGTCGCATAGGCGATGACTGCGAACTGCAGGGCGATCCAGCCGAGCCCGATGATCCATGCGACCCAGGCGTTGTTGGAGACCCCCATGGCGAGCGAGAAGAAGTTGACTCCTATCGACTGGTAGGCCAAGTCGTGGAAGACGCCGTTGATGAACGGTACCCCGCCGACCGCGTAGAGGACGGCGAAGGTGGACGTCAGGAATGCGAAGGAGAGCACCGCCGAAATCGGGACGTTCCATTTCAGCGCCGTCTTCCCCTTAATCTCAGAGGCGACGGCGGGCGCGGCATTGAGCCACGGGTAGATGAAGGCGAACATGACAGGCATGATGTAGATGATGTTCCCCCAGTTCAGGTCGAACGGCATGCCCGACGGCTGGTAGGTCGCCGCCACCGTACTGTAGGAGCTCGTGCCGTTGAGCCCGAGGCAGTTCGTCCCGCCCGCGTAGGCACCAGCGCAGTTGGTGTAGTTCTGGAGCCCCGCGGACCCTCCGCCGAGGAGCACGGCCATGCCGACAATCAGAGTGAAGGCGCCAAAGACCGCCAGAACCGTCACGAACTTGTACCCTGCCTTCGGCTTCAACACGTTCAGCAGGATTACCAAGGAGAACGCGACCGCGCCCACTGCGAACTGCCAGAACCCGGGGTTGAAGAGGTCAACCCAGGAGGTGGTTGGGAACCCGTAGTTGAAGCCCATCGTCGCGCCGACGCCTCCTATCGCGTAGTCCAGGAGGATGACTACGAGCGCGATGAAGGCCAGGGTCTCCATGACATACCCCCAAAACGACAGAGTGCTCCCTGCGAACCCCCCAAAGGTCCTCGAAAGCCAGATGTAGTCTCCGCCCGCCCTTGGGAAGCGCCTGGACATCATCGTATAGACCGCTATCTGAGGGATTGAGAGCAGGAAGGCGATGACCGAGGCCATGACCAGGTTCAGCCCGGACACGTTGACGAGGACCATGGTCGCGACGGTCGAGCCAGCGATGGTCGTCAGGAGCGGGCCCACGGACATGTTGCTGAAGTTCAGCGTTATACTGTCGAGGAAGGAGACGCTCTTGACCAGGCCGGTGCTCTCCCTGACGAAAACCGTCTGGGGTTTGTGCTCGTCCGGCTGGGTATCACCCATTGAACTTCGCAAAAAGGTTATAGTATATTAGTTGTCTTTAACGCAGGGATGCAAATCCGTACCCTGTCTGTGAAATCTAGTACCCGATTTCCGAGCTTGGGCGCAGGTGGCGCATCGACTTGACCCTCCCGCACCGCTTGCACCTGTAGAGCCCCCTCCCACGAGGGTTGTAGTCCCTGTTGTCGACGACCGCTTCGTGCTCCGTCCTCATCCCGCACTTCTCGCACCACCTGTATTCTGCCAAGGGGTGTGTCTGACCGAAGACGCCCCGCAAAAACATTTAGCGGCACCGCGACGCGAGAGCGTCCGCGATGGACCTGGTGACTGCCGGCCTGCTGCTGATCATCGCTGGTTTCGCGGTCGTCATGGTCTCGATGTTCTCCAATGAAAGCGGGACGAAGACGGAAGTCAGGGGGGGAGGGGTCATTATGATCGGGCCCATACCCATAATCTTCGGTTCCGACGCGAGATGGGCGAGCGTGGCGATAGTGCTAGCCATCGTTCTCATCCTGGTCTACTTCCTTCTGTGGGTGGTCTAGACGCAGAGGCTCCTGGCTGCCGGACTGCTGGTCATCTTTGCGGGGTTCGCCCTGGTCCTTGCGGGCTCCATGGGTCAGGGGAACTCGTCGGTGGGGGGAGTCGTGTTCATAGGCCCGTTTCCAATCGCGTTCGGCTCCGGACCCGGGGGAGGGTACCTGGCGCTTGCATCGGTCGTGATAGGAGGCATCATGGTCATCCTTCTGCTCCTCTGGGGCTGGCGGCTTGCGAGGACGAGAGAAGGCTGAAACCTAAGCCTCCGTCAATCACAACAAGGCGAGTGGATATTACACGACCTCGATTCCCAAGCCTGTGATAGACCATCTTGGCAAGGGCGAGGGTGTGGAAGCCATCACATACACCATCAAAGGCAGTAGGGTCGAGGTGAAGGGAGATTGAGCGCGAGAGTCTCACATCTCAGGTGCGCGAAGTGTGGGGTCGAATTTGACTACCATTGGGCAACCGGTATCTCGACGACTGCATTCCGATTGGGGAAGTGGAGATACATGAGGTGCCCCAGTTGCAAGAAGTGGCAGAAGTTCAACGTCGGGGATACCCAAGTAGACCCGAAGACCCACCATTGCGAATTAACGGTCGAATACGGTTAGCACATCATCAACCGCGCCTTTACACCGCCCTGAACTCCTGCCATCAACCGCCAACTTACTAGAGCCAAGCCGGGAAAGGAATAAATAGAAAGATTCCAATATTCATCCAAGTATGCAGGGATTGCAACCACTGGTCGTGTTCACGCCTCTGGCCAGACAGAGGCTGGGAGAAGTGCTTGAGCAGGAGAAAGCCACCGACTCTTACCTGAAGATCGAGGTCTACCAGGGGGGCGGCTGCGCCTGCAGTGGAGGATTCAGATATGCGCTGAGCCTCGAGAAGGAGCCAGGTACCAGCGACGTAGTGGAAGACGTCGCGGGGCTGAAGGTGATAGCCACGAAGGCCGACGCCGAGATGCTGAGGGGCTCCAAAATCGACTTCGTCGAAAGCCTGCAGAGGACCGGGTTTAAGCTGGAGAACCCGAACATCCATGCAGAGTCCTGCGGCTGCGGCGGGCACTGATTCCCAACCCTTTCGGCTATTTCCTTAAGAGCAGAAGGCTTTCCGCACCCTGTGATGAAATACGTAGAGGGTTCGAAGAGGGTCTTTCTCAATACCGGGACGAGGTTCCCGCGCGAAGTGATCTGGGCGGTGGGGGCGATAAAATACTCGGCGGCGAAGTCGAACGTCCAGCTCGGGCTGCTCGACAGAGAAATCGGGAAAGCGATCCAGTCCAAGGCCGAGGAGCTGATGAAAGGCGACCATGATTCGCTTGTCTCCGTCGACGTGTATCAGACAGGCTCTGGCACCGGCCTGAACATGAACGCCAACGAGATTCTGGCCGAGCTGGCGACCGCCGCGCTCAAGAAGACGGTGCACCCCAACGACCACGTCAACATGTCGCAGTCGTCGAATGACGTCGGGCCCACCGCGATCAGAATAGCCGCTGCCATGGCGGTGAGCAACGACCTCCTGCCGGCGCTGGAAAAGATGGGCGAGAGCCTCGATGGGCTCTCAAGAAGGACCGCGGAAGTCTACAAGTCAGGAAGGACGCACCTCCGCGACGCCCTCCCTGTCAGCATGGGGCAGGAGTTCGGCGCCTTTGCCGACGAATTCTCAAGGGACGCGAAGTTCGTGAGTCAGGCGGTGGAGTACCTGCTGGAGCTCCCAATCGGCGGGACGGCGGTCGGAACCGGGCTGAACGCGGACCCGAAGTTCGGCGGGATGGTCGCGGAGGAGGTCGCGGGGCTGGCAGGGTTGAAGTTCAGCAGTGCTACGAACAAGTTCAGACCCACTAAGCTCCTCACCGACATGTCATCCCTCAGCGGGACGATGAGGTCAGTCAGTCTCGACCTCTACAGGCTCTGCCAGGACCTCCGCCTGATGTTCTCGGGCCCAAGGACCGCCCTGGGCGAGATAGACATCCCCACCCAGGAAGAGGTGGCCGGGAGCAGCATAATGCCGGGGAAGACGAACCCGGTGACGGTCGAGAGCACCCTGCTCGCCTGCGCCGAGGTGGTGGGACTCGACGGCGCAAACGCCTTCACGGCCCAGCTCGGAGAATTCGAGCTCACGATGGGGGTCCCGCTCATGGGATACAATGTGGTGCTTCAGGCGAAGTTGCTTTCTGAAGCCCTAAACAAGCTCTCCTCTCTGGTCATCGACCACGTCGTCCCCATGAAGGACAAGGCGAGGGGATACGCGGAGACCAGCCCCGCACTTATCACCCTTGTCTCCCCAAAGATCGGATATGACAAGGCGACGGAGATTGGAAAGCAGATGGCCAAGGGAGTCTCCATCAGGAGCGCCCTGAAGGAGCTGGGCTACAGCGACAAGGAGATCGAGGAGATGCTGAACATGAAGGACCTGGTCGAGCCGGGAATCCCTTCGAAGAAGGTCAAGTGACGTTTTCAGACGAAAACGGAGATATTCAGCGCCTGACCCTGACCCCGATCTTCTCCATCAGCTTGCCCAGTTCGGAGTCGTCGGCCGCGTCCATCCTCAGATAGCGGAGTATCTCGTCCTCTTCCATGCCGATCCGCCTGGCCTCGGCCACGGTTGTCCTGTACGCCTCCAGTTCGGTCGGCCGGTCCACGTATTCGAACGCCTGGTCGTAGAGTTCCTTCCCTTCGAGAAACTGCCTGACGTGCACGAGGACGTGTATGACGTCCAGGTAGAGGAAGTCGTTCTTGGCGTTCGTCAGGTACTTCGAGCCGATGCAGACGGTCCCCGTGTCCCTGTCAAGCCAGAGGCCGGAGTCGTTGCGCTCGACCCGGAGCTTAAGGTGCTTCATGACCTTGGTCATCTGCGTCCTTGAACCGAAGACCTTGAGGAGGGCGCTGGACGACTCCAGGCCCGTAAAGATTTCGGACAGCTTGTACTCTCCCACGACCGCGTTTCTGCGAACGTGAAATGATTTCACCCGCAAGTCTGACCGTTGAGAGGGCCTGTGCAATCAAAAGAGCGGAACTCAAAAAGTAGTATTGGTGCGGTGAAGTTTGGTTCACACTGTCAGGCAGCGACCCTCGTTGGCCTGAAACGCCCGTCGGTGCGAAGGAACGATGGGGTCATGGCTCTTCCCTGCCTAGCGAGTCTTTACTTTGAAGACTGGAAGGGTGCCGATGTATATCAGGTCGCGGGAGTGGTACCAGGGGCCTTCCTTCCATATGGCACATCTTGATGTCACCCGCCCGCCAGCTTTCCCGGCCAGACGCGACAGAGCGTCGAGCGTCTCTCCCGTGGAGACGACGTCGTCGAGTATGCAGATCTGCTTCCTGCGAGCAGTCCACGCCTCCTCTGCAGTCAGAACCAACTTCTGGCTCCCCTCTGTCGTAATGGAACGCACTGGCTCCTCGACGAACCGTCCCATGTACTTCTTCACGGTCTTTCGGGCGACCAGGAACCTTTTCTTTCCTAGAAGCGAGGAGACGGCAAACGCCAGCGGGACGGCCTTTGCCTCGGCCGTCAACACCATGTCGAAGGGGGACCGTTTCAGCTTGTCTACGAGAAGCTCGGCACACCGCTGGATGAAGGAAGTATCCCCTAGGACGAGGTCTGCGTCCGAGGCTATCCAGACCCCTCTCTCCGCCTGTATGATGGGAAGGCTCCTCCTCAGGCCGCCTATCACCACGTCGAAGCGCTTCTGCCCCAGATAGGGCCTGACCAGGCCCCTCCGTATCGGTTTGTCCGATGCTGGCTCCGTGTTGGTCGGGGCGGTAGGCGACACGAGGGTTGACTTCTCCCAGCCGAGCCGAAGGAGAGACCATGAAAAGCGTTCGGTCCTGCGGATTCGTCGGAGTATGAGGTGGAAGCGGCGGCTCCATCGCCTCCGGTGAAGGATAAAAAAGCGAACAAGCGGCCCAGGGGTGCTTGTGATTCCAAGGTCGTCAGCCCAGGATCTGGTAGCGTCATACGACCCCGACGCAATAACGGTCGGGACGCTTGGGAGCCATTCGGCCCTCGACATAGCTGACGGCGCCCACGACGAGGGGTTCAGGACGGTCGTAGTCTGCCAGGAGGGGAGGGAGGGACCATACCGCCGCTTCAAACGGATAGTGGACGATGTGCTGGTGCTCCCCAGGTTCTCGGAAATCACCGGAGAGGCCGTCCAGGGTGAGCTGAGGAAGAGGAACACCATCTTCGTGCCCCACAGGGCTTTCACCACCTACGTCGGCTACGATGCCATAGAGGAGACTTTCATGCTTCCCCTGTTCGGGAACAGGGCACTGCTCAGAGCGGAGGAACGGAGTTCTGCGAGGAACCAGTACCACCTCCTCTCGAGCGCCGGCATAAGGATGCCGAGGGCCGTCCAGAGGGGGTCCATAGACAGGCCCGTGATGGTCAAGGTCCAGGAGGCGAAGAGAAGGACCGAGAGAGCGTTTTTCGTCGCCGTCTCCTCGGACGACTTCGAGAGGAAGGCGGCCGAGAAGGTCAGAGCCGGGCTGATAACCGAAGAGGGTCTGAGGAGTGCGGTAATCGAGGAATACGTCATCGGGACGTACTTCAATTTCAACTACTTCTACTCCCCCCTGTCTGAGGAGACCGAGTTCCTTGGGATAGACAGGCGGCTCCAGACGAACCTCCACGACTTCGTTTCACTGCCGGCGCGCGAACAGCTCGACATCAGAGTCGAGGTCAGGAACGTGGAGATCGGGCACACCCCTGCGACCATCAGAGAATCGATGCTCGGGAAGGTGTTCGACATTGGCGGACGTTTCGTGAGGGCCGTCGAGGAGGAATACGGGGTGGGTCCCATTGGCCCGTTCGCCCTTCAGGGCGCGGTCACCGTCGACCTGGACATCGTCATCTTCGACGTCTCCCCGAGAGTTCCAGGCAGCCCTGTGCTCGCCACCACGAGCCCTTATTCGAAGTACTACCACGGCGAGGTCGTCGGCACAGGACGGAGGATAGCAATGGAGGTGCGCAGGGGGGTGAAGGAGGGACGGTTGCGCGAGTTGGTGACTTGAGAGCAGTTTCGACCCTCGGCTCCCACTGCGCCCTCCAGGTCCTCAAGGGCGCGAAGGATGAGGGGTTCAGGACGCTGCTGGTGACGCTGAAGGCGCGCGAGGGTCTCTACAGGCGCTTCCGGTTCATAGACGAGTTCGTCGTCGTCGAAAGGTTCCAAGATATCCTGCTTCGGGACAACCTGGCCGTGCTGAAGCGGCGGAATGCCATCGTAATCCCCCACGGCACCTTCGTCTCGGACCTCGGCGTGGATGCAATCGAAGGCAGGTTCGACGTGCCTGTATTTGGAAACAGGCGGATGCTGCGGTGGGAGGCCGACAGGGACCTGAAGGAGAGACTGGTCAAGGAAGCCGGACTGACCTCCCCGAAGACGTTCAGAACCCCTGAGGAGATCGACAGGCTCGTGATTGCGAAGCAGCATGGTGCAAAGGGGGGGCACGGATACTTCCTAGCAGAGGACGCGAAGTCCTTCGCGGCGAACAGGAAGAAGCAGGAGAGAGCCGGGGCGCTGGCGAGGGGCACACCCCTCTTCATACAGGAATACGTACTGGGGGTCCCAGTCTACTTTCAGTTCTTCTATTCCGCGCTGAAGGACGACGTCGAGCTCCTGGGGATCGACAGGAGATACGAGACAACGGCTGACGCGCTTGGAAGACTCCCTGCGGAGACGCGTGACGTCACCCCCTCCTACATGGTAGTGGGCAACTTCCCGATGGTGATCAGGGAGTCGCTGCTGGACGAGGTCTACAGGATGGGAGAGAGGTTCGTCGAGGCCGCAAGGAGGCTGGCCCCTCCGGGGATGATCGGGCCTTTTTGCATCGAGGGGGTCTACCGCGGCGATGGCGAGTTCGTGGCGTTCGAGTTCTCGGCGAGGATCGTCGCGGGCACCAACCTCTACGTCCAGGGGTCCCCCTACTCTGCGCTGCTCGGGGAAGAGCCCGTCAGCATGGGGAGGAGGATTGCCATGGAAATCAAAGAAGGCATCAAAGAAGGAAGGCTAGACGAACTCCTAACCTAGGCTGAGCGGTCAGCGGCGAGAGACCTTACCGTCAAGGCCCTCGATGCAGAGCCTGGCCCCTGAGAACGGGGCGCGATAGACCCCTACTTTATCTGCACTCGGACCAGTAAAGGGGGGCGGACGAATTGATCGCTTCAATCAGCGGGATCAGGGGGGTTCTGAACTCCGACCTGAGCCTGGCCGACGTCGCCAGGTTCGCAGCCAACTTCGGCAGGGAGACGGGCGCCATGGAGTTCCTCCTTGCCAGGGACTCGAGGAGCACTGGTCCTGCCATGAGCAGGGCGGTCACGGGAGCGATGGCTTCTCTTGGTGCCACGGTCCATGACTATGGGATAATCTCCACCCCCGCGCTCTTCCGAGAGAGCAGGCTCAGGCGGCTCCCGGCGGTGATGGTCACGGCCTCCCACAACGAGCCGCAGTTCAACGGGCTCAAGTTCGTCGAGGAGGGGGCCGGGATCGGGAAAGGGACCCTCGACGCCGTGGTCGGCGGGGCTGAAGCGCGCCAAGGAGAGTTCGGGCATGGAGCCTCGAGGCCCGGGAGGCGGCCCGCCTACGTGGACGACCTTGTGGAGATGTTCGGTGCCGGTTCGTGTGAAGGGGTCAGGGTGGCACTGGATCTGGGCGGAGGTGCGGCCATCTCGCACGCGGCTCCGCTGCTGACGAAGCTGGGGTGCGAGGTCTCATCGATGAACGACAGCTACGGCGTCTTCAACAGGAAAGTGGACCCGGTCGCCGACGACCTCGTCCTCCTGCGGAAGGCCGTGAAGCAGAAGGAGTGCGACATCGGGCTCGGGTTCGACTGCGACGGAGACCGGCTGGTGATTGTCGATTCCGGGGGGAGAAAGAGGACCGGAGACTACATGCTCACCCTGGCCCTTTCTGCGATGCTCAGTCGGACGGGCGAGAAGAAGGCGGTGGTGTCGGTAGACACGACCCAGGGGGTGGACGACATAGCGAAGAGGTGTGGGGCCTCGGTGTTTAGGTCGAAGGTGGGCGAAGCGAACGTGGTGGGCCTGATGAAAGAACGGGGAGCGCGGCTCGGCGGGGAAGGGAGCAGCGGAGGGCTCATCGACGGCTCCTTCAACTACTGCCGGGATTCGCTGCTGGCCGCGCTGGCTATCATCAGGGAGCTGAAGAGCAGAGGGAGGAGGTTCTACGAGTCGGTCCCTGCATATCACCAGACGAGGGTCGCCTTGGAGATCTCCAGGGCGAAGGCGCTGAGGGGGATAAAGAGGCTCGCGGCGGAGAACAAGGACGCCGACCTTACCGACGGGCTCAAACTCACTCTCCCCAGGAATGCCTGGGTCTTGATCAGGCCCTCCGGCACGGAGGATGTGGTACGGGTCTCGGCCGAGGCGGGGACAGAAGGGGCCGCCGGCCGCGCCGCGAAGGCGTTCGCCAGAAGGTTGCAGGAGCTGAGCAGGTAGCACGCCAGACGAACTCGGGGTCATCGGCTCGATCGTGAGGCGGGCAGGGAGAGTCCCCAGGGGGTACGCCGCAATCGGGGACGACGTCGCTTCCGTCCCTCCCGGGAAGGGGAGGCTGGTCGTGAAGGTGGACATGCTGGTGGAGCACACCGACGTCCCGCCGGGGATGACCTACAGGCAGGCGGCACGCAAGGCAGCAGCGATGTGCGTCAGCGACTTCGCCGCCAAGGGGGTGAAACCGGACTCCTTCATGGTCTCCCTGGGGCTAAGGAGAGGGGTGACGCAGGAGCAGGTGGATGCGCTGGCTGCAGGGTTCAGGGACGCCGAGCGCGAGTGGAAGGTGCATCTGGTCGGCGGGGACACCAACGAATCCGAGGAGCTGATCATAGACTGCGCGATGCTGGGTTTCGCACGCCGGATCGTGCCGAGGAGTGGTTCGTCCCCTGGGGACGCTCTGATGGTGACCGGCCGCTTCGGGTACACGAGGGCCGGGCTCGGGATACTGACGAAGTCGGCGGCGGCGGAGGCTCCCTTCAGGAAGAAGGCGACCGAAAGCGTGCTCATGCCGACACCGAACCTCCGAGCGGGGATAGCCCTAGCCCCGTACCTCACTTCGGCCATGGACTCCAGCGACGGCCTGGCAAGGAGCCTGCACACCCTCGCAAAGGCCAGCGGGGTGGGCTTCGAGCTGACGTCGCTCCCGGCTGCGGACGGGGTGAAGGAGTTCGCTTCTTCGAACGGCCTGGATCCCGACGTCCTCGTGCTCCAGGGGGGCGAGGAGTACGTCATGGTCGGGACCCTGAGAAGGCGGGAGCTTGGGGCCGCCCGGCGGGCGGCGAAGAGAGCCGGAGGGGAGCTGCTCGAGATAGGAAGGGCGACGAGGTCTGGGAAGGTCGAGCTGCTTGCCGGAGGGAAGAGAAGGATGGTCGAGGACGAAGGGTGGACGCACCTAAGATGAGGCTGCGCTCACGACCTTGGCGAACTTCTTCGCCAACTGGTCCGCACCCTCCTGGGAATCCGCCTCTGCGAAGACCCTGATGACCGGTTCGGTTCCGCTGGGCCTGACCAGCACCCAGGAGCGGTCGTCGGTCCAGACCTTGATTCCGTCGATCCTCTCGACGGCACCCTTCGCCTGTCTCTCCACGGCCTTCATGGCAGCCTCGACCTTCTTGCTGCTGACCTCGACCTTCGTCTTGGCCTGGTAGAACCTCGGGACTGCGAAGGAGAGCGCCCTGGAGAAGGCCATCCCCTTGCTGGCCAGGCACTCCAGCAGCAGCGCGGTCGCCATCCCGCCGTCTCTGACTGGGATGTGAGGCTGGTAGATGCATCCGCCGTTTTCCTCGAAACCGAAGACCGCGTTCCGTTCCAGTATCGTCCTGGATATGTCGACGCTCCCCACCCTAGTCCGCATCACCTTCGCTCCGCGTCTCTTTGCCACTGCCTCGATGGCCTGGCTCGATGCGATGGAGGTCACCACAGTCCCCCCCGGGTTCTTGCTGAGGACGAAGTCGGCGATCAGACACCCGCTCTGGTCTCCCCACAGGACCCGGCCTTCTTCGTCGGCGAAGATTGCCCTGTCGCCGTCGCCGTCGTAGGCAACCCCGAGGTCCGCACCGACGGACTTCACGGCCGCCGAGAGGTCCTTCAGCGTCTCGGGGGTCGGCTCCGGTCCCCTTCCCGGGAAGCTCCCGTCCACCACCGAGTTCAGGGTGATCAGCTTGCACCCAAGAGACTCCACTAGGTAGGGCGCTGCTACTGATTGGGCACCGTTCCCCAGGTCCATCACGACAGTGAACTTCCTGTCCGCGACCGCCTTCGCGTTCACCTTGGAACGGACCCCCGCTATGTAGCTCCTGACAACGGAAGGTTCGTTCCTGGCCGTGCCGATGGTCTTCCAGTCGGCCCTCGACTGGGTCTTTTCGAAGTAGATCTTCTCTATCCTCTGCTCGTCGAGGTGAGCCACCTCTGCTCCCTCCGGACCGACGACCTTGAGGCCGTTGTACTTGGCAGGATTGTGGGAGGCCGTGACCATCACCCCTCCGCCCAGTTTCATGTTCTTCACTGCGTACTGGAGGGCCGGGGTCGGCACCAGCCCCGCTTCTGCGACATCCCTCCCTGAGCTCATCAGGCCGGAGACGGCCGCGTTGGCGAGGGCGGGGCTGGACAGGCGCCCGTCCTGACCCACCATGACTTCGCCGCTCCCGAAGTAGGTCCCGATGGCTTCACAGAGGCCTATCACGAAGTCGAGGTCGTGGGTGACCCCCGGGACGAACCTTACCCCATTGGTCCCGAAGAGCCGCTGCTGGGATGCGACCAACGCCGAGCGATTGGGGCCGGACAGGTAAAACCTTCCGATTGTTGGCTCCCGTGCCTTTGGCCATGAGGTCATCCGGCTGCAAAGGCTTATCTCGAAACCTTGGTCGCGGCATCCTGGGCCCGTAGCGCAGATCTATGGTCGAGCGAAGTACGGATAGCGCGGCAGAGCATCGCGCCGATCCTTCTAAGCTGTAGGTCGTGCGTTCAAATCGCACCGGGCCCGCCTTCAGGCCTGCGACCCCCCATGGGGAAGGTCGAATGCTTTAGGGTGCAAGGTTAAGCGCACGCCGGTCCCACTGCACGCTGCAGAATGACCGGGATTAGGGGGTTCCTGGACGACCTCGACAGGACTGGCGACCTGACGAGGATCAAGAGGGAGGTCTCGACCAGGTACGAGATTGCGGCAGTGGCCAACAGGCTCGACGGCAAGCCCCTTCTTTTCGAGAACGTGAGAGGCTCGGAGTACATGGTCGCCATGGGGGTGTGCGGAACAAGGGAGATGCTGGCCAGGTCAATCGGGAAACGGCCCGAAGCGTTGCTGACGACCGTACTGGACGCCATTGAGCACCCGAAGCCGTTCGAGGTGGTGAAGAAGGCCCCCTGCCAGGAGGTCGTAGAAGACCAGGTCGATCTGCACAGGATACCCATCCTGACGCACTGCGAGCGGGACGGCGGTCCCTACGTCACCGCCGGGATTGCCGTGGCCCACGACAAGGAGTACGGTTACAACGCCAGCTTCCACAGGCTGATGCTCCTCGGGAAGGACCGGGTCGCGGCGAGGATCCTCCCGAGACACCTGGACGAGTTCATCAAGAGGGGCGACCGAGAAGTCGGCATCAGCCTGGGCAACCATCCCGCCTTCCTCTTCGCGTCGGCGGTCTCCTGCGAGATTGGAAAGAGCGAACTGGAGATTGCGAATGCCATGAAGGAGATGAGCTACGTCAGGTGCCTGACCAATTCCGCCCTTGTCCCCGCCGACAGCGAGTTGGTATTGGAAGGTGTGATTACCGACGAGATGGTGGATGAAGGGCCGTTCCCGGACATCACGGGAGCCTATGATATCGTCAGGAAGCAGAGGGTGGTCAAGGTCAACCGGGTAACCCATCGGAAGAATCCAATCTATCAGGGAATCCTCCCCGGCGGGGTCGAGCACAGGTTCCTGATGGGGACCCCCCGCGAGGCGACGATGCTCAGGGAAGTGAGCAGGGTGTGCGAATGCCTCGACGTGCGATTGACAGCGGGCGGGTCGTCGTGGCTGCACGCCGTCGTCAAGATCCGGAAGAAGAGGGAGGAGGACGCCAAGAACGCCGTAGAAGCGGCATTCAGGGGGCACCAGAGCCTCAAGCAGGCGATAGTAGTCGACGATGACATCGACATCGAAGACCCCAGCTCTGTGGAGTGGGCCATAGCCACGAGGACCCAGATGGACCGGGACCTTTCGCTCAGGCCGGGCTCGCTGGGTTCGTCCCTGGATCCTTCGGCAGACCAGGTGACGCGGAAGACCTGCAAGGTGGGAGTGGACGCGACGATACCTCTGGGCTCTCCGAGGGACGGCTTCGTCAAATCGAGGATTCCAGGCCAGGACGATGTCGTGGTGGACGACTACGTGAAGTGAGTCGCTGATGCACCTCACGAAGGAGGAAGAGCGGATGCTCGCCGGAGAAGAGGGCCGCGCGACCCAGAAGGCGATGCAGATCCTCGTAGCCCTGGGGAAGATCTACGGCGCGGGTCGACTGGTGAAGGTCTCGAGCGTTCAGGTCTCCGGGGTGTCGTACAAGAACCTCGGTGACGCAGGCCTCGAGTTCCTGGACGGCCTCGCCATGGATGGAAGGGCCAGGGTGAAGACGACCCTGAACCCGGCGGGGATGAGCCTCACCGAGTGGGAGTCCCAGGGGATCGACAGAGGGTTCGCAGAAAAGCAGCTGAAGGTGATCGATGCCTACAGGAGGCTGGGAATCGAGATCTCCTGCACCTGCACCCCGTACCTCGCGGGGAACACCCCGAGCTTCGGGGAGCACATCGCCTGGGGTGAGAGCTCGGCAGTCGTCTACGCCAATTCCGTCATCGGCGCCAGGACCAACCGCGAAGGAGGCCCAAGCGCCCTCGCAGCCAGCCTGACGGGCCGGACCCCCCTCTACGGGTTGCACCTGAAGGAGAACAGGGCGCCCACCCTCGTCGTGAACGTCGAGGCGGAGCTCTCTTCTCCCGAGGACTTCTCGGCAATGGGATACTTCGTCGGAAGGGCGGCCGGGGACGGGATCCCGTACTTCAGGGGGATAAAGCGGGCCACCCTCGAGGAACTCAAGACCCTCTCCGCCGCCCTTGCGAGCTCCGGCGGGGTGGCGATGTTCCACATCGGAGGGCTGACCCCCGAGTCGGGCGTAGGCGTCCGGAACGTCGAGGCGATGGCGTTCACTTCGAAGGACTCGGAAGAGACGAAGTCGTCCCTGAATGAAGGAGGGGTCCCTGACCTGATCGCCATCGGATGCCCGCACTGTTCTCTGACGGAGTTGGCCACCCTCGCCCAGCTGCTCACGGGGCGGCAGGTCAGGCGGGAGCTCTGGGTCTGCTGTAGCAGGGAGGTCAAGCGGCAGAGCGACCAGCTGGGATACACCCGCCTAATCGAAAAGAGCGGCGCGAAGTTCGCCCTCGACACTTGCATGGTGGTGGCTCCCGTCCGAGACCTGGGGTACAAGGTGGTGGCAACGAACTCTGCGAAGGCCTGCCACTACCTGAGGAACGATGGCATCGGGGTGAGGTTCCTGCCGCTGGAGGAGTGCGTCGCGGAGGCGACGGTGACAGGTTGAAGCTTGTTGGGCGGGCGATCTTCGAGGGGCACGCAGAAGGAGAGGCCCTGGTCTCCTCCTCGCCCATGTCGTTCTACGGCGGCGTGGACCCGGAGTCGGGGGAGGTGGTCGAACGCGGCCATGAGCTGGAGGGCAGGACGGTCAAGGGGAAAGTCCTCGTGTTCCCAAACGGGAAGGGTTCGACCGTCGGGTCCTACGTGCTGTACAGGCTCGCAAAGAACGGAACGGCCCCCCTGGCGATCGTCAACTCGAAGTGCGAGACCATCGTCGCGGTGGGGGCGATAATCTCGGAGATTCCCTGCGTAGACATGGTGGACATCAGCAAGATCAGGACGGGCGCGAAGGTGAGGGTGGACGGCGGTTCCGTCACTCTCCAGGGCCGCTAGCCCCTGCGGTGCCCCTTTCGGACTTCGCCCCTCCACGCCTTGGATAGGCCGTGATCTATTCCGAACAGGTCGAGGGCCCTGCCGACGATCTGGTCTACGATTTCGTCGACGGTCCCTGGTCTGTTGTAGAAGGCAGGCATGGCAGGAAGTACTACGGCTCCTGCCGTGGTCACCCTGACCATGTTTTCGAGGTGGATCAGTGAGAGCGGGGTCTCCCTGACCACGAGCACAAGGCGGCGTCTCTCTTTGAGAGTGACATCGGCCACCCTCAGCAGCAGGTTGTCAGAGTAGCCGGTCGCGATCCCTGCGAGGGTCTTCATGCTGCAGGGGATGACGAGCATCCCGTCGGTCTTGTAGGAACCACTCGAGATCTTCGCAGCGATGTCGTTGATATCATAGGCGGCCGTGGCGAGCTTCTTGATTTCCTCCTTCGTCGAGTCAGTCTCAAGGCGGACGGTCTCGCGGGCAGCGTCGGTCATGACGAGGTGGGTCTCCACCCCAAGCGCCTTCAGGGCCTCAAGCGCCCGGATTCCGTAGACCGCGCCGCTTGCACCTGAAATGGCTACGACCAGGCGCATGTTTGGGGCGCCGTTGCAAATTGATTTAAGGTCGACACCGGTGCCGGAGGTCCCAGGCTCATACCGGGCATCACCTTTCATTCGGCGGCTGGGCCGGCGTGGAGGGCCTCCCCTTCCAGGTCGTGACCCCGACGGCGAAGAGCATCAGCCCGCCTCCGAATACGATCGCGGGGGTCACCGCCTCGGCAAGCAGCAGCGCGCCGCCTATCACGCCTATCACAGGGATCAGATAGAGTTGAATCGCCAGCTCGGTCACGGCCCCCCTCCTTACCAGGGTGTAGAACATCAGATACCCGAACACGGTGCTGAGGAGCGCAAGGTAGACCACCCCCACCCACCCATCGAACGAGAGAGCCTCGGTCTGGCTGACGAAGCTCCCCGACAGGAGAGGGAGCATCATTGCAGTCCCCACGAGCCCTGCCAGTATGGTGGTGGAGGCCGAGCCGTACTTGTGCACCAGGGGCTTGCCGAGGACGGTGAAGAGCGCGTAACAGAAGGCGGTGACGAGTGCCTCGAAAATCCCCGCGTAAGAAGACAGGTCGCTGACACTTATCGAGCCTAGGGACAGTATGACTGTACCGAAGGTGGCGAGTCCCAGGCCCGCGACCACTCTCCTGCCTGAGGTTTCGTTTAGGATCAGGTAAGACAGGATCGCGATGAACAGGGGGCCCAACGCGGTCAGGAGGGCTGACATGCCGGCCGATATCGTGGTTTCCGCGTAGTAGAGGGAGATGTGGTAGCCTGCCACGTTGGCGAGTGCGACAACCAGCAGCCGGGGGATGTCTTTCCTTTCGAAGGGGACTTTCGGGCGGCCTATAATCGGAAGCAGTATGAGGAACGGGACCCCGGCGATGAACCACCTCAGCAGGGCCAAGTTGATGGGTGACAGCTCCGTGACCACTGCCTTGATCGCCACGAACGCCATCCCCCAGATCACGCTCAGCACCGCCAGCCCCGAGTAAGCGGTGACGCTCTTCAGGTCCATCGGAACCCTCAGCTTCCGATTCGCTCGGGGAGGGCCCTTTCAGCGGCGAGGAGGGCCTTCTTGCGGCCGATCCCCAGCGCGTACCCCCCCAGGCTTCCGTCCTTCCTGACGACTCGGTGGCAGGGGATGATCAGAGGGACTGGGTTGGACGCGCAGGCGTTGGCGACCGCCCTTACGGCAGCGGGTTCGCCTACCATCTTGGCCACCTCGAAGTAGGACCTCGTCTCCCCCCTCGGTATGTCACGGAGGGCGCTCCAGACCTTCATCTGGAAATCCGTCCCGCTGATGTCGAGGGGGAACTTCACTTCTTGTCCGCTCAGATGGTCGTTGAGGGCATCAAGGTAGCGCTTCGCCTTCACTGATCTTTCGATCTTGGCCCTGGGGAACTCGGCATGCAGGGACCTGGCCAACTCGACGTCGTTCCGGCCCGCCTTGACGGAGCATATCCCGTGCTCGGTGGTGGCGACCAGGAGCCGCCCCAGCGAGGAGTCCCCTGTCGCGTACGCTATCGCCGCGCCTTCCCCTCCCTTGCGGTATGTGGCCGGCGTCATCCCGAGCCTCCTCCTTGAATCCTCATAGAGCCAACTCTGTGAGGAGTAGCCACTCTGTCGGAGCGCGTTTATCACAGGCTCCCCTTTCGCCAGCCGTGACCTCAGGTCGTTGAGCCTGCACTCCGCGAGATACTCTCTGGGGGACATCCCCATTACGTCCCTGAATATCCGCTGTAGGTGGAAGGGGCTCACGCCAAACTTCTGGCCCAGGCTTGCCAGCGTGATCTTGGATGTGGAGTCTGCCCTGAGGTAGTCACAGACTCTCTTCACGAGCTCCGCGTTCCTTGTCACTCTTGTCTCAGAGACGGCCCTTTGCAACTTCCTGGCCGGGGATGGGTTTTGGTAATAAGACATTTGTCGGAATCTTGCGAAATGGGCTCCGAAGCCGGGCTCTAGCCGGCGAGCCCCTTGATGCCGGGGACTTCGGCGCCGACGAACGCCCCAAGGAGGAAGACCACTATCGTCGCCCCGAACAGTATCACGAGGATCTCGGCGAAGTCCCGCAGGAAGGGCTTCTGCTGGATCACTACGCTGTACCAGGTGGTCACTGCCAGGATTGCGACTGCCAGGGTCAGCGAAGAGAAGAGGGCCGTCAGCATGTCGGTCGTCAGGAAGTATGGCGTAGCAAGCATCACCGCGGTCACGAAATAGAAGACCCCCGTGTAGACCGCGCTGAGGCTGGCTGACCCATGGAATCCCTGTTTCGCCTGGGCGAAGGCGGCCGAAGCCATCGCCATCGAAGCGGCGCCGCCCGCGACCACCCCTGCGAGACCGGCCAACTCCGTCTTGTCGAAGAGACCTAGCCACCCCGCGTGGATCCCGGAAATCTCGACGAGGGCGTCCGCCAGGCCGAGGACGATGAAGGAGATGTAGCGGATCGCAGAGCTCTCGACCTTCAAGGCGAACGCCCTCTCGTGCTCTTTCTCGTCAGCGACCATGGCGTCGAAGGCCGCCCTGTCGGACTCTGGGATCAGCTGGGCGAGACCCTCGTACTCCACAACCACGTTGGCTTCGTGCCTGTCGAGATACCTGGTCGCGAAGGTCAGGCCGAAGAACCGTCTGAGGAACAATATCCAATAGAGCTTCCATCGCGCGAGCTTCGGCTTTTCGCCCGGGACATACTTCCTCCAGAATTCGTAATGGCCGCGCTCCGTCGTCGAGAGGGTCTTCAGGACGTCGGCGAAGGGGCTCCCCGAGTCGACCGTCTTGGCCAGTCTGTCGTAAAGGGTGAAGTCGGACCATTCGTCCGACATCCTGATCCTGGCGACCTTCTGGAGAGGAGTGTCCACCGACGACATCTGACGATTTCGCGCGGCCCACCGGGCGTATTTGAACCCTGAGGGCACCTGCCTGCGGCGTTCGAAAGTGGTGTTTTAAAACGGGATGCGAGACACTGGGTGGTGAAATAGCATGGTACAAGGATACTGCGTGAAATGCAAGGCAAGTAGAGAAATCAAGAACCCTCAGAGCATCACCATGAAGAATGGGCGCCATGCCACGAAGGGAGTCTGCCCTGCCTGCGGGACAGGGATGTACAAAATAGGTGGCTAGGGCGTCGAGCCCGGCCGCCGAACTTTTTACTCCAGGTAGAACCCTGGTTTGGTCGGGAGCGCGTCCTTCGCCTTGTTGGCAGGGTCGCGGATGTCTTTTGCGCCTGCCTTCTGCACCACGACCTTGATCCCGAGCTCGTTCGACATGAATTCGGACGCGTCTGTCAGAGTCGTGTATTCGTCGGCCTCCTTGTGCGACAGGAGCTTCGCCATCATTTCGTCCCCGATTTCGAACGCCAGCTTGAAGACCCGGTCGGGTCCTATCTTTAGCGAGGCGTACTTCTTCACTACCTTGCCGACGTTCTCGTTCCTCTTCTTGGCGGTCGCCAGCTCGAAGAAGTAGCTCTTGGCCGCGTCCGAGCAGACGTAGACGTTCAGCTTCGACCTCGGGCCCTTGACCACTTTGAGGACGTTCCGGGCGTCGTCGATCACCCTGTTCATCACCGCCTCCGCCAGCTCGGCCTTCTCGTCCAGCGGGAAGTCCCGTGCCGAGGGCCAGTCGGCCTGGCAGACGAGCCCCTTTCCCCCGAGCTCGTGGTTGAGGTCTTCTGCCATGAACGGGGTGAAGGGTGACATCATCCGGACCCAGGCGTTGAACGCTTCCACCAGGGTCTGCTTCCTGGGGTCGTCGGTCCTGTGGAGGTAGTACCTGACGTCGTTCCAGAAGTCCAGGAAGATGGTGGAAGAAGCCCGCCTGATCTTCATCTGCTCCATGGCCTCGGTGGCTGTGACTATCTTCCTGTGGATGGAGGAGATAAGCCAGGCGTCGATGACGTTCGGCGCACGGTTTGATGCTCCCTTCAGCGTCTTCTTGACGAATGGGATCGCTGATTCGACCTTTCCCTTCGCGTCCTCTGCGCCTTGGCCCCGCCAGTCGGCGTCATCCATGCCGTCGGCTGTCAGAGCAAGCCCCAGCCGGAACCCGTCGGCTCCATACTCGTCCAGGGCTCTCCTCCAGGTCACGAAGTTCCCCTTGGTCTTGCTCATCTTCTTCCCCTCAATCTGTATCATCCCGTTGACGCCGAACCCCTTCGGCCACTGCTTCTCCGGGAAGAGAGCGGCGTGGTGGAAGGCGAAGAAGGTCAGGTGGTTGGGGATGAGCTCCTTCGCTGAGTTGCGCAGGTCCACCGGGTACCAGTAGGCGAACTCCTCCCGGATCTCTTTCAGGCGCTTCTCGGTCGTCCTGACCGCCTTCGCGATGTTCGCCGGGTTCCCTTTCCCGTAGAAGATGTAGTCGAAGGCCTCTGGGGTCAGGCTCTCTGGGCCGATCTTCTCCAGGTTCACGAATTTACTTATGTTGTAGTAAGCCATGTAGATGGTCGAGTCGCTGAGCGTCTCCACGATCCAGTCCTTGTCCCAGGGGAGCTTGGTCCCCATCCCCGAGTGCCTGGCGCAGGGCCAGTCGTTCAGCCACTCGATGGTCGAATAGAACCACTGCCTGGCGTCCTCAGGATAGACGGCCGCCCGCTCCAGGACGAGCCTGGCCTTCGCCTTCCAGGCCGGGTCCGAGTAGTTCAGGAACCACTGGTTCTCAAGTATCTTGACGTAGCACCGCGTCCCGCAGCGGCAGACGACCTTCCCGGGGAGCTCGAACATCTTGTTCAGCCGCTCGGTCTTCGCGAGCAGCTCCACGGACTTCGTCTTGGCTTCCCCAACTGTCAGCCCTGCGAGCGGACCCGACGCCTGGGTCAGGACGCCGTGGTGGAACTCGGCGCTGTACACTTCACCGGTGGCCGCCTCGAGCCTCTGGTCCAGAGAGTCCCTGATCCCCAGCCTGTCCACAGCGTCCTTCGCCGGAATCTGGGAGTACCCTTTGAGCGAGAGTATCGGGATGGGGACAATTTTGTCGGCGATCTCCTTGACCTGCCGCTGCACCTGTACCCTCCCTTCCTGTATGTCCCTGAGGGCCATAAGGTCGTACGGAGCGTGCGCGGGGACGCTGTACACCACTCCGGTCGCGAGCGAGTCGTCCACGAACTTCCCGGGGAGAATCGGGAGGGACTTCCCCGTCAGCGGCGCCATGGCGTAGCGCCCAACCAGTTCGGAGCCCTTGAACGACCTCACCGGGACGACGTTATGCTTCTGTTCAGCCAGCCTCGTCAGCGAAGCGGAGCTCACCACCCACAGTTCGCCGTCTACCCTGGCCTCGCTGTATTCGGCGTCGGGGTTGACCCAGACGTTGGTCGCGCCGTAGATCGTCTCCGGCCTCAGCGTGGCTGCGACCAGGGCCCATTCGCCCAGGTGGAACTTAATCAGGTTGAACTCTTCGGGGGAGACCCCTTCCCCTTCCATCCTGTCGTGGTCCCCGGTGGGGCTCTTGTCGAAGGGGCACCAGACCACCGGGTGCGTCCCCTGGACCACGTACCCAAGCTCCCTGAGGCGGAGGTACTGCCACTCGACGAACCTCCTGAACGCCGGGTCGACGGTCCTGAACTCCCTCCTCCAGTCGATCGAGAACCCTGTGTCTTTCATCACCTGGCGGCTGACCTTCGTGTAGTACGACGCCAGATACTCAGGGTCCACGAACTTCTCGACCTCCTTCTCGGGGACCCCGTCGACCTCGACGAACGCCCGCCTGACCGACTTGTCCCCCTGCTTGAGCCTCTGGCTCATCCCTACGATGGTCTTGCCGGTCCAGTGCCAGGCCCAGGGGAACAGGACGTTGTACCCCTGGAGGCGCCTGAACCTGGCGTAGAACTCGACCCTCGCGGCAGTGAACGCGGTCCCGACGTGGACCGGGGCGTTCATGTAGGGGAAGGGGACAGTGACGAAGATCTTCTTCTTCGCCGCTACCGGGTCTGGCTCGAAGACGTGCTTGTCGTTCCAGACTTTCAGCCAGTACTTCTCTCTGGCGGACATTTTGCTCAACTCAGCGCCAGCGGCTCGAGCTTCTCGGCCAGAGACTTTGCCTCGTCGATCCTGTCCAGCCGCGGTCCTCCTCCCTGGGCGAAGGCGGGGGAACCCCCTCCGGAGCCTCCCAGGGTGGGGGCCAGCTTCTTCACAATCTCAGAGGCGGAGTACCCTGCCTTGACGGCTTCGGTTCCGACGAAGCAGATGATCCGCGCAGACTTGCCTGTGGAGAAGAGGGCGACGTAGATCAGCAGGGGTTCGGCGGCGACGCTCTTCTGCCCTTGAGCAATAATCTGTTCCTCGCCCATGGGTGGGTTCTTCGAAACGTAAAGCTTTGCCCTGCCGAGGGTCTTCGCCTGGCTGGCTATCCCGGTCGAGGACAGGTCGACTATGGCCTGCCCGAGGCTCTTCTCACGGGCCCGGGCCGCCTCCAGTTCGTCCAGGACCCCCTGTGCCACCTTGGTGAGGTTCTCCCTCTGTGTCCCCAGGACCTCGGTGAGCTCTCTCAGCTCCAAGTCCATCCTGTGCATGTACTCGATGGCAGCCTCTCCCGCCACGAACTCCAGCCTCTCGACCCCGTCCTGGACCCGCTCGACCTTGACTATCTTGATCAGCCCCACCTCCCCCGTCGTACTGCTGTGGGTCCCGCCGCACGCCTCGATGTCCCAGCCGCCGATGTTGACGACCCTCACCAGCCTCCCGGGGACCACGCCCCCCTGATAGAGCCGGAAGCCGTACTTCTCCTCCGCCTCCTGCCGCGGCATGAACGTGTTGGCGACCTTCAGGTTCTTCCTGACGACCTCGTTGGCGACGTCCTCGATCTTCTGCACTTCCCCTTCGGTCAGGTGGGCGAAGTGGGTGATGTCTATCCTCCCGTAGTCTTCCTCCTTGAAGGCCGAGTGCTGCCAGACCCAGGGCCCCAGGACCTGGCGGGACGACCCGTTGATGATGTGGGTGGCCGTGTGGATCTGGGTAATCCTCCGCCGCCTCCGGGTGTCGACCTGGCAGCGGACCGTAGTCCCGGCCCTCGGGGCCTTCCCTTCGACCCTGTGGATGACGACGTCCCCGTACTTCTCCACGTCGACGACCTGCGCCTCTCCGATGGTCCCCCTGTCCGGCTCCTGGCCCCCTCCCCGCGGGTAGAAGACGGTCTGGTTGAGGACAACGTACCCCCCCTGGAACACTTTCAGGACCCGCGCCCTGAAGTCGAACACGGCGCTGTCGTCGTAGTACAGGAGCTTGGTGGGGGGGACCCTGTCGGTGTCGAACTTCGGCCTCGGCTCTTCGACCCTCCGGGTGATGTGCCTCGCCTGGACCTGCTCGTAGAAGTCTTCAGGCTTGTCGACAACGGCGCCGGCGTCGGCCAGCTGCTCCGGGGTCACGCCGTCGGAGTCGTACAGGCGGATGAGCTGCTCCGTGGAGACCTGCCTCCCGCCCAGTGAAAGCGATGAGACGAGCTTGGACACCCTGTCGGATGAAGCGGCATAGCGGGAGGCTTCGACCTCCAGGACCTTGGCCACGTCCTCCCTGTGCTGCTCCAGCTCCGGGTACATCCCGGAAAGGTGGTCGACGTGCCAGTTGACCACGTCGGCGATTGACAGGGGGAACCTGTAGCGCTTGATGAAGTTCATCGCCCTCCTGAAGACTATCCTGAGGTTGTACCCTCCGCCGGAGTTGCTCGGGAGCATCCCGTCGGCGATGGCGAAGAGGAGGGTCCTGGAGTGGTCTGCGATGGAGTACATGGCTTCCCTTGGACCAAGCTGGGTCTCGAGCGCCTTCCCGTCCACCCCCAGCCGCTTAGCGATGATCTCGCGCTGCTGCGCCAGGGACCCGAACTCGTCCACGTTCATGGTCCCGGCCAGCTTCGAGTATTCGAGGAAGAGCTTCCTGTCGGTGTCGACCTTGCAGAGCTCGTCCATCCTCCTGAGGACCGAGGAGAAGTTGGCGTCGTAGTTGGTCGGGGTCCCCTGGCTGAGCCAGGCCCAGCGCTGGAGGCCCGTCCCCATGTCCACCACCTTCTCCTTCATCTCGCGGTAGTCGGAGACGTCTCCCTCGAAGGCCGTGAAGACTGCGTTCCCCAGCTCGAGCCCCCGGACGAAGAACTCTAGCGAGTAGCCGAAGGCGCCGTACCCCACCCAGACGTCCTCGTTGAAGGTGATCTCCTTCTTCGGGATCCCGAACTCCCTCGTCATTAGCCTGAAGTCTAGGTCGACGCACCTGTCCTTCCAGTACCCCTCCTTGTCGGCTATGCTGTGCTGGCCGACCATGACGAACGACGTGTAATGCTTGCCGCTGACCCCGACGTTCGGGATGTCATTGAACCTCATGCACATCTGCGGGACGACCAGGGGGTTGGCGGGGAGCTGGAAGACCACCTTCCCAGCTTCGACCCTCTGGAAGTCGACGATCGACGCCACCGTGAAGTAGAGGTCGGGCCTCCAGCGACTGACCACCGGGTAGCGCTTGACGCTGGCGTGGCGGTGATTCACGAAGAAGCGCTCTATCGCCTTCCAGGAGCTGACCTCGTCGAACTTCTTGGTGGCGGGCGGGTCGCCGATGAAGGTGTAGGTCGAGCAGGGCTGGTCGTCGCACCTCCTCCTTTCTGGGTCGAGGGTCCAGAAGAAGCGGCCGCAGTTCTCGCACTTCCTGCGGACGAACCCCTCCTCCCTGAACAGGTCGATGAGATAGTAACGCTTGTAGTCTGCGGAGAACTTCCTCTTCAGAGCCTCCTTCTTCTCATTCAAACTATGCTTGGGGAGTCCCGATTCCTGCAATAGATAAACGTGGGACGACGCTCCGCGCCCCACTGTTTAAATACGGAACGAAGGCCGCCTGCCTGCGAATTAACATGGAGTACGTTTACGCAGCCCTCCTGCTTCACAAGCTGGGAAAGCCGGTCAGCGAGGAGAACCTGACGAACGTCGTCAAGGCTACAGGCGCGGCTCCCGACGCTGTGAAGGTCAAGGCGCTCGCCTCCGCTCTCAGCGAGGTCAACATCGACGAGGCCCTGAAGAACGCGGCCACCATGGCTGCTGCCCCTGTGGCGGCTGCAGCCGCTGCTCCGGGCGCGCCCGCTGCGAAGGCGGAAGAGAAGCCGAAGGAAGAGGAGAAGAAGGAAGAAGAGGCTCTACAGGGTCTCGCTTCGCTCTTCGGTTGAGAGAGGAAACCTCTCTTATTCGGTAAGGCCCTTCTTCTTAGCCTCGGCTGTGAGCGCCGCTGCTTCAGCTTCTGCCCTGCCGAGCACCCTAGGGGCGGTCTCCTTCGTCACGAACCCTGCTTCCACTGCTACGCTCATCGCCTCCCTGTACGCCCTGGCCAGGATGTCCGGTGCCGTCTCCTTGGTGACGTACCCTATCAGTATCGCCAGACCCCTGGACGACGAGTACGCTTCGAGCAGGCTCTGCCTGTACTTCACGAGGTCGATGGCCACAAGGTCTCCGGAGTAGATGAGGCCGTCCTCGTAGGCGAGGGCGATCGAGAGCCCTGCCCGGATGGGCTTGATGTTGAGCTTCGACAGGAGGCTTGCGAGCTTGGGGGTGACCTCGGCCCCTTTCTTCAGGGCAACGGAGTCCTTGTTCACCCAGATGCTCCCTCCTTCGATCTTGGTTTGGATCCCGGCTTCCCTGAACTCGCTGAGGACGGGGCCCGCCGGGAGGTTCGTGTTCCCTGCGGGGACGATTATGTCGTTGGGCGCCTTGTCTCCGGCCCTGGCGTGGAGGTAGACGTGGCTCTTGTCGAGGGTGAGGAAGAGCTTGAACGGATCGTAGGTCGAGAAGATCAGCGCGTTCTGACCGGTGAGATGAGACAGGAGGTCGTCGGCGTTCTTGATCCCCGCCTTCTTCAGGCCCAATGTCGCCAGCTTGTTCTTCACGACGAAGACCTCGGCGTGCCCCCTGAGGGCCTTCCGTACGGCCATCAGCTGGCTGGCCCGAACCTTGGAGAGGCTGGTGACCGCGAGCACCGGGTACTTGTGAGCGAGCTCTGTCACCCTCTCGACCGTCTCGGCCTTCTTCGGGTTGTGCTTCCGCTGGACCTGGACCGTCTCGCTCAACCTACTTCTCCACCACCTGCTTGGCAGGCTTCCCCATCGTCGTCTTGACCATTATCGTCCTGATGTTCCTGTCGCCGTTCGGGAGCTTCTTCGCCACCGCGTTCACGACGGCAACGATGTTCTCGGCGAGCTCGGCGTCGCTCAGCTTGGCGTCCCCGACCTTCGCCATCACCCCCAGCGACCCCCTGCTCCTGACTCTCACCGCGGTCCTCATCCTGTTGATCATGGCCTCTATGGGGGAGTTCGGAGGCACCGGCGAAGGGATCTTCCCCTTGGGGCCGAGCGCCTGGCCGAGGATCTTGCCTATCCTGGGCATCAGAGCGGTGTCTGCCAGGAAGAAGTCGTAGGAGCGGGCTAGCTTCTTGGCGTCCCTCTTGCTCCCCCCGTAGTTCTCGAGCTGGGACGGGTCCATCACCAGGTTGGCATTGGCGTTCTTCGCCCTGACGGCCAGGTCCCCCGACCCGATGTAGGCCACCCTGGCCTGCTTCGACATGGGGTGGGGCAGGTAGACTATCTCGTTGATGTTGAGGTCAGTCTTCTTCGGATCGACTTCCTTCAGAGTAACCAGTACTTCGACAGATTGGGTGAACTTACGCTCGGCCGACTGCTCCTTCCCCTTCTTGACAAGCTCGGCAAGCTGCTGGTTTGAGAGCATTCACTCTTCACGAATTCCTTGGCGAGCCTTGAAACATCGGATAAAAGCGTTGTGTCCTTTCGTCTCATCCTCTGTCAGAAAACTTAGCTAGAGTCCCCCGGCTTGGCCCGCCGTGAAGCAGCCGGTCCACCCCTGGGAGTCGGCCAGGCGGAGCGGAAGGTGGAAGGATGAATCCCCTCCTCTCCCGGCGGTGGTGGAGTTCTGCAGCTACCTCAAGGACAATGGGCTGAGGAGGATACTGGACCTGGGGGCCGGGGGAGGGAGGCACGCGCTCCTGATGGCCGAGAAGGGGTTCCAGGTGGTCGCCCTCGACGTCTCCGACACCGCCCAGGGCGCCCTCGACCGGAAGGTGAGGAGGAGCGGGCTCGGTGTGACCCTGGTCAGGCACGAGATGGGCTCCCTCCCCTTCATCGACGGATACTTCGACGGAATCGTCTGCACCAACGTCTTGCACCACGGACGGAGGGTGGAGGTGAAGGTTGCCTTCGCCGAGGCGATGAGGGTGCTTCGGAAGGGAGGAGCCGCCCTGTTCGTCGTGGTCTCCGACAAGGACTTCCGGTTCGGGACAGGGAGGAGACTCGAGCGGGGGACCTACGTGTTCACTTCGGGGGAAGAGAAGGGGATAGTACACCACTTCTTCGCGGTTGGAGAGTTCAGGGCCCTGCTGAAGGACCTCGAGTTGGTGAAACTCTGGGAGGAGTTCCTCCCCGGAGTAGGGGGAAACTGGGCCCACATCTATGCGGTGGTACGGAAGCCCTAGACTCTAGGCGAACTTCGAGTCCCACTTTCCGGCGTCTATCTCTTTCATGAACTCCCTGGCATCCTTCCCTTCGATCTTTACCCCCATGCTGACGCAGCTCCCGACGACCTCCTTCACCGCCGATCGGGTGTTCGCGGCGTAGGACCCTGCCATCTTGCTCTTGGCGATGCCGATCACCTTGTCCACGGTGAGCTCCCCCATGAAGTCGAGGTTGGGCTTGGCCGACCCCTTCGGGATGCCTGACTCCTTGGCTATGAGAGCGGAGGTGGTCGGGGTCCCGACCGAGATGACGAACTGCTTGGTCTCCTTGTCGACCTCGACCTTGACGGGGACCCGCATCCCCTTGAAGTCTGCGGTCTGCCTGTTGATCTCGTTGACTATCCCCAGGACGTTCACGCCGAGGGGGCCCAGCGCCGGACCGAGAGGCGGACCCGCGCTCGCTTCGCCGCCGGTCACCAGTACGTTGATGGCTGTCTTTTCACCCATCTGTGATCACTTCGGCTGCTCGGGCTTGGCGCGCTCGACTATCTTGACATACGTCGCGTCAATCGTTATGGGCAAAGCGAAAGCCGTGTCCAGGAGAGACACTGTAATCTCCTGCTTCTCCTTCTCCACTCTCGAGATCTTCGCCCTCATGGTCTTGAACGGGCCCGCGACAATCTCGACTGTGTCGCCTTCGTTGAGCTCGGCGACCATGGACTTCGTGACGAGGAACTTCTCTATGTCTGAATACTGCATCATCCCGGGGATCTTGCTCCTCACGTGCTTGAACCCCTGGATGCTCTCGTCGACGACCTGGCTGTTCGGGGCCTCGAAGAGGACGTACCCCTTCCAGGTGTCGAGGGCCAGTACGGAGTAGATCGGCTTGGTCTTCTGGATGGCCCTGTTGGCCACGAAGGTGGCCACGGTCTTCTCCTGACCTCCGGTGGTCTTGACCGGGAATATCGAACTGTTTCTTTCCTGATCGCTCATGACGGCCACGGCGGAAACTGCCCGAATTCCGTTGGCCTAATAACCTTTCAGCCGAAGAAGATGCTTCCGACGAGCTTGATGAGGAACCCGATGGCTCCGACCACGGCTATCCCCAGGGTGACCAGCTTGAGGTAAAGGGTGAACTCGTCCCTGTCGCTCTTGTGGGAGAGCCTGAATATGGCAGCCGACGACCTCAGGAAGTCCCGGAAACCCATGGTCTGGCCTGCGTCGCCCCTGCACAGCTTATATGTGTTGAGCGGGGAATCGACGGGTCCTCCGCCTCCGTTTCATCGTTAATACCCGCGGCTTTGGGGTCCATCGGATGATGCCTCAAGGCGAGCCTGCGACCGTCCTCCTGGCGTCCACGTCCAACCTGGCTTCGATGACGATGGCGAAGGCGCTGATCGAGGACTCTGGATTCGCCTCGACCGGGGTGAGCCTCCTGGGGAAGCCGGTCTACCAGAGGGGCTCCCTGCTCCTTGCCTTCTTCGACGGGTCGATCGTCTCCCCGCCGAACCTGGACGAGTTCTTCAACCCCCAGGCGTACATCTTCCTCTCGACCCACAGGGCCGAGTCGGGGATCCCTGCGCTGACCGCGCACACCACAGGGAACTTTTCCAGGGAGGCGGAGGTCGGGGGGAACGGGAGGGAGCTCGGGCGGGCAGACCCGGCGCTCGTGAAGAACTACCTCAGGGCGCTGGGAGCAAGGAAGGAGGAGGTCAAGGGATATGACATCACCATGGAGGCGACGCATCACGGGCCCACATCGCTCCAGAAGCCCGTCATGTTCGTCGAGTTGGGGGCGACGGAGAAGGAGTGGAGGGACAGGCACGCGGCCGCCGTCATCGGGGAGGCTCTGCTCAAGAGCCTGACGGAGAAGGAGATTTGGAGCAAGGTCGCTCTCGGGTTCGGAGGGACCCACTACCCCCGGAAGTTCACTGAGATGAGCATCGAGTCCGACTTCGCGTTCTCCTTCGTCGCACCGAAACACGCGCTGGAGCATGTGGACGAGGCGATGTTCGGGCAGATGCTGCAGAGGACCACGGCACCGGTAAGGTACGCTGTGGTTGACTGGAAGGGGCTCGGGCTGCACAAGCAGAAGATCCTGGAGCTGGCCGGCCGGTTCGGTCTGGAAGTCGTCAGGGCATAAGCGAAGAGAACTCGCGCTTTCCGAGCATCAGGAAGCAGAGGAGCGCCTTCTCCGTATGGAGCCTGTTTTCCGCCTCGTCGAAGACGACCGATTGCGGGCCGTCGATCACATCGGCGTCCATCTCCTCGCCCCTGTGGGCGGGGAGGCAGTGCTCGAAGACCGCGTCCTTCTTGGCCCTCGCCATGAGCGCCTTCGTCACCCGGTACTTCGGCATGAACGCCTTCAGGCGCTGCTGCTGCTCCTTCTCGAACCCCATGGACACGAAGGTGTCCGTGATGACGCAGTCGGCGTCAGAGACAGCCTCGAAGGGATCGGCCGTGACGGTGACGCTCCCTCCGGTCTCCCTTGCCATCTTCGACGCCATGGCGGCCACGTCCTCCGCCGGTTCGTACCCCTTGGGGGTGGCGGCTGTGAAGTGGATGCCGGTCAGGGCAGCGCCGACTGACCACGAGTTGCAGACGTTGTCCCCGTCTCCCACCCAGCCGACCTTCAGTCCTCTCAGCCTCCCCTTGCGCTCCCTGAGGGTGAGGAGGTCTGCCAAGATCTGGACCGGGTGGTGAAGATCGCTCAGACCGTTGATGACAGGGACCCTGGCGGCCTTTGCAAGGCGTTCCAGGTCGCCGTGCCTGTTGACCCGGGCCATGATGCAGTGCACGTACCTCGACAGTACGCGGGCCGTATCCTCCACCGTCTCCCCCCGCCCCAGCTGAAGCTCGTTGGCGCTGAGGTTCATGGAGAACCCGCCCAGTTCGCTGACCGCCACCTGGAAGCTGGTCCGGGTCCTCAGGCTGGGCTTCTCGAAGACCAGGGCCACGCTCTTGCCTCTCAGAGCGCTGGAGCCCAGCCCGGCGTCCCTCCTGGCCTTCAGGCGTGTCGCCACGTCGAGGACCGACTCGAGGTCCTGCGGAGTGAACTCGGCGAGAGTCAGGAAGTCCTTGCCTTTCAAATCGCTTTGCTCCCGCTCAGGGCCACCAGCTGGCTTATCGCCTCTTTCAACACTTCTATGCTGTTCAGGTAATCGGCCACTTCGACCACCTCGCCGTCCGTGTGGCTCGTGCTCGACGACCCTGGGCCGTAGGTGACGCACTCAGCAGCCTTCTTCTTGTGCGCGAAGGTGTTCATGTCTCCAGTCCCAGTCTTGCGGACAAGGCTGGGCCTGGTCTTAAGCCGGAGGAGGATAGCCCTCTGGAACGCCCTCACCAGCCTCGACCCCGTGTCGGCCTGGTAGGCTTCGGTCGGCTCTCCCGGCCTGATGTCGATCTCGACCCCCTCGTCGGTCTGCCTGGCTACGTGCCTGATTTCGCCGACCGCCTTCGACGACGGCATCCCCGGCGGGAGGCGGAGGTCGAGGGTGGCTTCGCACAGGTTCGGAATCACGTTGTGATGGATGCCTGCCTTCACGAGGGTGGGAGAGATGGAGAGGGACCTGAAGTGGTCCCCGGCAACCTCCTTGGATTTCTCGTAGGCCTTGACCCTGGAGAGGAGGTGCGCGAACTCGTCGAAGGCGCTCCGCTGCGCCCAGGGGGACCCTGCGTGCCCTCCCGGGGTCTTCACGGTCACGTACAGGCTCACCCTCCCCCTGTAGCCTACCGTTATCCTGTTGGCCCCGCTCGGCTCCCCGAAGATCGCGTAGTCGTAGTTAGCCCCGTCCCTGATCAGCTGCTCGATCCCTGCTCCTTCCCCTTCTTCCTGGGTCACCCCTGCGAAGGTCGCCCTGACCCCCGAGTCGGCCAGGGCGGCTCCCGCGAGGAGCAGCGCGCAGAGTGGGGACTTCGCGTCCGCCGCCCCTCTGCCGTAGATCCTCCCCTCCTTCCTGACGACCGGGAGCTTCCCCGGGACGGTGTCCATGTGACCGCAGAGAAGGAGCCTGGTCCTCCCCGTCCCGATCTCCCCCACGGCGTTGCCGGCCTCGTCGATGCGGACCTTGGAGTACCCGAGTCGGCCCATCTTCTCTGCGAGAAAGGTCGCCAGCTCCTCCTCCTGGGTCGTAGGAGAATAGATCCGCAGAGCGTCCAGGAGGACGTCCACGGCCTCCCCCGAGGCACCTGTCATCTTTTCTGGACCGAAATCAGATAATCAATAACCATTCCGGGGATGTCTACGCCGGTGGCCGGGACGGTGTTCTTGAACTCGGTTGTGTTGTTGACCTCGTGGACCATCAGCCCGTCCTCTCCCTCCATCAGGTCCACCCCCACGAACTCTCCCCCGACCGCCCCCGCGGCCTTCACCGAAAGCTCGTCGAGCTCGGGGGTGACCTTGCACATCTCGGCCCTTCCGCCGCGGGCCGTGTTGGTCCTCCAGTCGGTGCCGGAGTACCTGTAGATGGCGGCGACGGTCCTGTCTCCTATCACGAACGAGCGGATGTCTCTCGGGGGCCTCTTCACAAACTCCTGCAGATAGTAAATCTGGTAGAGGGGGAACATGTGCTCCCTGTCCTCGATTATCGCCCTGGCTGCGTCCCCGTCCTTCATCAGGGCGGAGAGTCTCCCCCAGCTCCCCACCACCGGCTTGACCACGGCGGGGTACCCCAGCTCCTCGATGGACCGCAGCGCCGAGTCTTCGGCCATGGCGAGGACGGTCTTCGGGGTCGGAATCCTGTTCCTGACCAGGGCAAGGCTGCCGAAGAGTTTGTTCCCGCAGACCCAGGCGCAGGCGAACGGGTTCACCACCCGGTGCCCCGCTGACTCCAGGGCCGCGGTCGAGTGGACGTTGCGGAAGTAGCTGACGCACCTCTGGAGGACCACCCAGTCGGCAAGAGGTAACTCGCCGTGGTTCAGGGTGATCGAGAGGTCCTTGCAGTCTACGAGGTTGACCTTGACCCCCTTCTTTTCGGCTGCGGCCGCTATCGCCTTCTCCTCCCAGCGGACCGTGTCGTAGAGGAGAGAGAAGGGCGCGGTCAGCCTACTCGCCCCAGTCCTCTTCCTCCAGCTCGGCCTGCCGGAGAGTGAAGAGGCCTCCCGACTGCTCCCTCACCAGTTCGAAGGACGTCCCACATTCCCTGCAGGAGACTATCTCTCCCTGAATCGCGTCGGTTGGGACCGCCACCGGAGCGTCGCACTCTGTGCAGTTCGTCGTCGATTTCCTCCTACTTCAAAGTGCGCTCTTGTGCGGTTATAACGATATTCGGCCGAAATCAACGAATTGTGCGCAGCACCATGGTGGTGTTCGTCGAGATCACGCCTCCGGCTCTGCGTATCCCTTCGATGGTCGCGTTGACCTCGCCGATATTCGCACCGTTTATGACGACCGCTATGTCGAACTGACCAGCGGTCTCGTAGACCGACTCGACCCCCTTCACCCCCCGTATCTTCTCGCTCACCTGGCGCGTGGGGACCGCCGGGTCGACCGAGACCCAGGTGATGGCGCTGCTCAGGTTCCTGTCGTCGACGTCCACAGTGAACCTCCGTATCCTGCCGCTGGACTTCAGGTTGGCGATCCTGCGCCTTACGGCGGATTCCGAGAGTCCGAGCCTGGTCGCGATCCTGGTGTTGGATGCCCGGGCGTCCTCCCTCAGGAGCCCCAGGAGGAGCTCGTCAACCCTGTCCGAGTCTGTTTGCTTCCTCTTCGCCAATTACCCGCCCCAGAACCTCGAGCCCCTTCGATATTTGGCTCTCTTCTATGGTGAGCGCCGGCAGGAACCTGAAGGTGTCCCTCCCCGAGTAGCCGAATATGACCCCCTTCGATTCGGCCGACAGCAGTTGTGAATGTATGTCGACCCGGGTCTGGAGGGCGAGCATCAGCCCGAGCCCCCGGACCTCCCTGGCGAGCCTGTGCTCCGAAGCTATCTTCGTGAGGCCCGCCTTCATGGCCGCCCCCTTCTCCCTGGCCCTGGCCGGGAGGTCGTTCCTGGTGATGAAGTCCAGCGCAGCAGACCCGGCGGCGCACGACAGCGGGTTCCCTGCGAAGGTGCTCGTGTGTTCTCCCCCCTTGAGGCTTGCGGCCACGTCGTCTCTGGCTATGGCTGCGCCGATGGGGACGCCGCCGCCGAGCCCCTTGGACACGGTCATGATGTCGGGGACGATCCCCCAGTGCTCGGACGCCCACATCTTCCCAGTCCTCCCGAGCCCGCTCTGTATCTCGTCGAGGATCAGGAGCGCCCCCTTCTGGTCGCAGACCTCCCTCACCTGCCTGAAGTAGTCGGGAGGCGGGACGATGATGCCGCTCTCCCCCTGGACCGGCTCGGCCAGGACTGCGGCCGTGTCGCTGTCCACGAGCAGGGAGAGGGATGCCGGGTCCCCGTATTCGGCGAACTCGAACCCTTCGAGGAGCGGGCCGAACGGGTCCCTGTACTTCTTGCTCCAGGTGGCGGAAAGCGAGCCGTAGGTCTTCCCGTGGAAGGCGCCCTTCATCGAGACGATCTTCTTGCGCCCGGTGTGCCGTCTGGCGAGCTTGATCGCAGCCTCCACGGACTCGGTCCCGGTGTTGGCGAGGAGGGCCTTGCCGAGGCCCTTGGGGGCGACCTTGACCAGCCGCTCCATGAATCCAGCCCGGGCGTCGTTGTAGAAGGTCCCGTGGCAGGTGATCAGCTTCTCCGCCTGCTCCTTGATGGCTGCGACTACGTAGTCGTTGGAGTGCCCGACGATGGCGACCCCTATGCCGGTCATGAAGTCGATGTACTCCTTACCGTCGGAGTCCCAGACGACCGACCCCTTTCCGCGGATTATGGTGAGCGGGAGCTTCTTGAAGGCCTGGGCGCCGAACGTCTCTTCGATCTCGTCTATCCTGCTCATTGGTCGCTTATCACCGTGCAGCTGTCGTGGGCCAGCGCCTTCGTCAGCGGCCCGTCCCTTGTCCCTGAGCAGATGATCGCTTCGCCGACGCCTCCCTCGACTGCTTCGGCCGCGGCCATGACCTTCTTCTGCATTCCGAACCCTATCTTCGGGAGGCTGGAGGATGCCTCCGAAGGGGTGAGGTGGGTCACCAGTTTCTCGTCCAGCTTCAGCCCGTCGACGTTCGTCAGGAAGACCACAGCGTCGGCCCTGATGCCGATCGCTACCGATGCCGCGGCCCTGTCCCCGTCGACGTTCAGCGGCTCGGCCGACTCCCCGGCTGCGACAGGCGAGACGACGGGGACGTACCCCTGGGAGAGGAGGGTGTCCACCAGTTGCGCATTGACCCCCACCACCCTCCCGGTGTACCCCCCCTCGATGGCGACCTTCCTCCCCCTGTCGTCCATGATCACGAGCTTCGTCTTCCTCTTCCCCTGCAGGAGCTGGCCGTCCGACCCCGAAAGCGAGACGCTCTTCACCCCAGCACCCCCCAGGGCTGAGACCAGCCGCTTGGCCAGCAGGCCGGTCATGACCATCTGGTAGATCTCGGCCGTCTCCCTGTCGGTGTAGCGGCTCCGGATCCCGTCCGGGGAGACGACGAAGCGCTGCTCCTTGCCGAGCCTCGTCGCGTACTGGGTCACGACGTCCCCTCCGCCGTGGACGACGACCACCTGGTGGGAGGGCGCCAGCGCAGCCACGTCTTCGATCATCGGCATCGGGACCCCCTCTTTCATCAGGCTCCCTCCGACCTTGACCACGATCTTCATGCGACTACACCGGGTGGAGGGGGGCCATCCCCAGCCCTGTCTTCTCGTCTAGGCCGAGCATGAGGTTCATCGACTGGATGGCGTTCCCTGCGGCTCCCTTGATCAGGTTGTCAGTGGCGGAGAGGGCGACCAGCCGCCCTGTCCTCTCCTCTATCTCGAAGCCGACGTCGCAGAAGTTCGAGCCGACCACCAGCTTGGGGTCAGGGAGCCTGAAGGGCCCCTGCTTGTCCCTCACCAGCCGGACGAAGTAGCTCCCGGTGTACATCGAGCGGTAGGCCTTCCAGACGTCGATGGGCTTGACAGGGGCGGCAGTGAAAAGGTGGGAGGTGACGAGGATCCCCCTCACCATGTTGACAGCGTGGGCGGACATGGAGACCTTGACCTGCTCCTCGGCCATGGCGGCGAGCACCTGCTCGATCTCAGCGGAGTGCCTGTGCCCAGCCGGCTTGTAGGGCCTCACGACGCTGAACCTTTCAGAGAAGTGGGTGGAGAGCGAGGGCTTCCCTCCGGCGCCGGAGGAGCCGACCTTGGCGTCCACGACAAGGTGGTCCCTGTCGATGCCGAGGGCCTTGTCTTTCAGGAGGGGGGCGAGGGCGAGTATCGCGGTTATCGCGATGCACCCCGGCGAAGAGACCAGGCGGGCCCCCTTCACCTGGTCCCTGTTGATCTCGGGGACCGAGAAGACGAACTTCTCCAGGAGGTCCGGCCTCGGATGGTCGTAGCCGTACCAGTTCGGATATTGCGCCCTGTCGCTCAGCCGGAAGTCGGCGCTGAGGTCGACGACCTTCAGCCCTGCGTCTGCAATCTGGGGGACGATCTTCACAGACTCGCCGTGGGGGAGGGCGGCGAAGACGACGTCGGAATTCGCGATTACCTTTGATGCGTCGTTGGGAGAGAACTGGAGCTCCGTCACCCCGCGGAGGTTCGGGTGGACCCTGAAGACGTACTCCCCGGCGGACTTCCGGGAGGTCGCGACTGTGACCTCGACCTCAGGGTGCTGGAGGAGCAGGCGGAGGAGCTCCCCTCCTATGTACCCTGACGCGGCCAAGACTCCGACGCGGACCATGCTATCTCCTCGAAGCCTGTGCCGCGTACCTGACGAGCTGGGCCGGGATGTCCGTGTCCACTGCGGATTGGGCTCCCTTGAACTCCACGGTGTTGTTCACCTCGTGGACGATGTAGCCCGAGTCCGGCTCCATGGCGTCCACCCCGAGGATCCCCCCGCCGACGGCCTCGGCCGCCTTCAGGATGATCTCCTTCAGCTCGCTGTCCGGCTTGAAGGACTTCGACACCGCGCCCCGGGCCACGTTGGTCCTCCACTCCCCCCTGGGGGCGATCCTGTGGACGCAGGCGACGATGGTGTCGCCGGCGACGATGGCCCTGACGTCTCGCGGGGGCCTCCTGATGTACTCCTGCAGGTAGTACATGTGCTGCTCCTGGGGGTTCGCCAGCTCCTCCTTGAACTCTAACAGAGACTGGAAGGTCGCCCTGTCGCGCACGACTGTGACCATCCGCCCCCAGCTCCCGGTGAAGGGCTTCATGACGAACGGGTACCCCAGCTCCTCTGCGGCCTCTTCAGCCCCCTCGGACGTCAGGGCGAGGAGCGTGCGCGGGGTGGGGACCCCTGCGTTGGCCAGGGCGATGCTCGTGGCGAGCTTGTTGCTGCAGGTCTCGGCCACCGCCGAGCTGTTGATGACCTTCAGCCCCGACCCTTCGAGCATCTGGGTGAGGAGCGACGACCTGTAGTGGCTGATGCATCTCTGCAGGACCACGTCCCCGAACTCGGGGCGCTTCTTCGGGACCTCGAAGACCAGCCCCTTGACGTCGATCAGAGATGACTCTAACCCGGCCGACTCGGCGGCGTCGCTGAGCGCCTTTTCCTCCCACCTGAGCCGGTCGAAGGTAATGCTGAGCTTCACCCTATTCCCCCCAGTCCTCTCCGACTTGCTCGGCCGGCCTGAGAAGCACGTTCCCGCCTGATATCTCTGCGACCTCGTATTCGGTGGAGCAGTCCTTGCACGAGACCAGCTCCCCGACGATGGCGTCGTTGGGGACGCTCAGTGCAGCTCCGCACTCTTTGCAGCTGGTGTTCAACCCTTGGATTTCACCTCCCGGACGATGCCCGACGCGGTTGCGTTCAGCTTCCGCTCAGCCGCCTCCAGGGATGATTTCATCTCCGAAAGCGACGACGTGGTCAGCTCCAGTTCCTTCTCGCGGGCTTTCGTCCCCCCTGCGATGAAACGGGGGTTGCTCCCCCCTCCGGTGGCTATGGCCCCGAGGAAGCGCCCGGGGGCGAGGACTGCGTCCGCGGTGCTTTCGTCGATGGTCAGGCGCTTCCCGAACTTCACGGAGACGGCCCCCATGTTGGAGGCGGCGACCTGCGACAACCGGGCTCCGGACCCCACGGACACTCGGACCAGCTGGCCGACGATGGCGTGGGCCTGCCTGAACGAGATGCCGTGCTCCCTGACCAGGTAGTTCGCAAGGGCGACCGCCGTCGAGTTGTCGTTCTCGACCGAGCTCCGGAGGTTGGCGGCCCTTACCGTGGCGGTCGCGACCATCCCGGCGAGGACGGCGAGGGAGTCGGTGGTGTCGTCCAGGGCGCGCCAGAGGTGCGGGGTGACCTCCTGCAGGTCGAGGTTGTAGGAGTAGGGGAGCGCCTTCAGTATGGCGCATGCCGCCACCAAATCCCCGACGACGGAACCGGCCTTGGCCCTGACCATTTCGGCTGAGACCGCGTTCTTCTTCTGAGGCATTATGCTGCTGGAGGCAGCGTAGGCGTCGTCGAGCTCCAGGAACCCGAACTCCGACGAGCTCCAGAGAATCAGCTCTTCGGCCAGCCTGCTCGCGTCTAGCATAGTCATCGTCGCGCAGGAGAGCGCCTCCACGGCCACGTCCCTCGAAGAGACCGCGTCCATGGCGTTGCGGACGACCCCCGGGAACCCGAGGAGGCGGGCAATCAGCTCCCTGTCGACCTTCACTGAGGTCCCGGCCATGGCGGCGGCTCCCATTGGGGAGAGGTCGACCCTGGCGTAGAGCTGGAGGACCCTATCGGCGTCCCGCTGGAGGGCGTCGAAGTGGGCCGAAAAGTGATGGGCCAACGTGACCGGCTGGGCCCGCTGCAGGTGGGTGTAGCCCGGGATGAGCGTGGCCCCGTGCTTCCCGATGAAGCCGAGGATCGCCCGCTGAAGGCCCGCAATCCCGTCGAGGAGCCCCAGGAGCCCCTCCCTCAGCTCCATCCTGATGGCGGTGGCGACCTGGTCATTCCTGCTCTTGCCGTAGTTCATGTACCCAGCGGTCTCGAGACCGAGGGCGTCGACCGCCTCCTGCTCGAGCTGCTGATGGAAGTCCTCTGCCTTGGTGCCCGGGTCGACGTCCGGGGAGGTTGCGAGGAGGAACTTCACGATCTTCCCTCCGACGGCTCTGTTTACCTCCCCTGCCTCCACGAGGCCGGCCGTGTGGGCCACGTTCACCGCGATGACATGGCGGGCGATGCGCCCGTCGGCAGCCATCGAGGAGGTGAACGCGAGGGCCCTTTCACTCGGCTTCCTTAGCCTTGGTCCTCGGATGTCCATTCTCCTTTTTTTCCTCAATCTGAGAGCTCAGGCCCGCGGCGATTCTTGACTGTAACCCCCACAGCTCGATGAACCCCACGGCGTTCTTCTGGTCGAACTTCGAGCCGCGGCCGTAGGTCGCCAGCCCGAGGTCGTAGATCGAATAGGGGGACGACCTTCCGACGACCCGCATGGAGCCCTTGTAGAGCTTGAGCTTCACCGAGCCGGTGACCCTGTGCTGGGTCGCGGAGATGAACCGGTCCAGCGCCAGCCGGAGCGGCTCGAGCCAGAGCCCCGAGTAGACGAGCCAGGCCCACTCCCTTTCGACCTGTGCCTTGAAGTCGAGCTCGTGCCTGGTGAGGACCAGCTTCTCCAGGTCCCTGTGGGCTTCGATGATGACCGATGCCGCGGGGCACTCGTAGACCTCGCGCGACTTTATCCCGACCAGCCTGTCTTCGATGTGGTCGATTCTTCCGACGCCGTGCGACCCTGCGAACTGGTTGACGTAGCTCACCAGCTTGAGGAGCTCCATGGACCTGCCGTTGACCCGGGTGGGGACCCCCTCCTGAAAGTAGATCTCCAGATACCCGGGCTCGTCGGGCGCCTCCTCCGGGGAGACAGTCCATTCGAACGCCTCTTCGGGAGGCTCGTTGCTCGGGTTTTCCATCGGGCCGCTCTCGATTGAGCGCCCCCAGATGTTCTGGTCCACGCTGTAGATCGACTTCGACGGCTTGACCGGGAGGCCGCGCTTCTGGGCGTAGGCGATCTCTTCGTCCCTGCTCATGTTCCACTCGCGGACTGGTGCGATGACCTGCAGCGAGGGGTTCATGGCCCTGACTGAGACGTCTATCCTCACCTGGTCGTTCCCTTTGCCGGTGCACCCGTGGGCGACCGCGTCGGCGCCCTCCCTCTCGGCCACCTCGACCAGCTTCTTCCCGATGAGCGGCCTTCCGAGCGCCGTGCTGAGCGGGTACTTCCCTTCGTAGAGGGCGTTCGCCATTATGGCAGGGACGATGTAATCCTTCAGGAACTCGGCTTTGGCGTCGACGGTGTAGTGGTTCTTCGCCCCGATCTGCAGGGAGCGCTTCGCGATCTGCTCCATGTCGTCACGCTGTCCCAGGTCGAGGGTGACGGTCACGACGTCGGCCTCATACTTCTCCTGGAGCCACTTGACGCAGACTGATGTATCAAGGCCGCCCGAAAAGGCGAGAGCGACTGTCCTGCGCAATTCTCTGAAAGCCAGGCGCCTTCAAAATACTTTTATAGATTTTGGCCAGAAACTCACGAATTGGTCAAACGACGGCCAGAACTGGCCAAAGCGGTCTCGGTGAACAGGGCCGTCAGGGAGGAGGTCGACTCCGACTTCTCCATGCAGGACTCCGTCGCCAGGGACTACGCCAACCTGAGCTCACTGGCGCGTCTTCTGGTCCCCAAGGTCGCGCGCAGGATGAAGGTCAGGGCCAAGGAGGTTAGCGAGGTGGGGATCGCGAGCGCCCTGAAGAGGCTGAGAGGCGACTACTCCGCGAAGTCCCCTTCGGTCGCCAAGGTGATCGGGGGGAGCGTGGTGAACGTCAGAACCCACGTGTCCAGGCTTTCGGTCGAGAAGACGAAGAGGACCCTGCAGACGGTGGGGGCGCTTCTTGGGGAGCACCAGGAGGACTTCATCCAGGTCTCCGAGTCCCTGTCGTCGATCACCTTGATCTTCGACCAGAGGCTGTACAAGAAGGTCAAGAGGGCCCTCGCCGGCGGGGAGACCCTCCAGGAAGGGGAGGAGTGCGCGGCCATCACAGTCCACAGCCCGCACGCCATAATCCACACCCCAGGGTGCGTCAGCGCCTTCTTCGACCAGCTCTCGAGGAAGAACGTCAACGTGGAGGACACGGTCAGCTGTTACACCGACACCATAATGGTGGTCAGCATGAAGGACGCGAGCCGGGCGTTCGAGGCGCTGACTGAGCTGGTCAGCGAAGAACAGAGGAAGCTGGAAGAGGTCAGCTAGGGATAAGAGAGGGACCGGCTGGTCGGGGTCAGGTTGAAGGTCACAGTCTGCGAGATGCCCGACGAGCGCTCGGAGTTCGAGCGCGCCTGGGAGGGGCTGACGAAGCACGTCGAGAGGGAGTCGAGCGACCTGGTCCTCCTCCCGGAGATGACGTTCTACGGGTGGTTCTGCTCTGCGCCGAAGTTCGACCCGAAGGTGTGGAAGGAGGCGGTCGCGGACCACGGCCGATGGATCGAGAGGCTAGGAGAGCTCGGCGCCCCCGTCGTCCTTGGGTCGAGGCCGGTCGACAAGGGGAGGGAGAGGCTGAACGAGGGGTTCGTCTGGACCAGGAGGGGGACAAAGGCTGTGCATCACAAGAACTACCTGCCGAACGAAGGAGGGTTCTACGAGGCGTCGTGGTACCAGCGGGGGGACAGGACGTTCACCCCGTTCCAGGCTTCCGGGTGGAAGTCAGGGTTCATGATCTGCAGCGACCTCTGGTCGATGGCCAGCGCCAGGTCCTTCGGCAAGAAGGGGGTGGGGCTGATCGCCGTGCCGCGCTGCACCCCGGAGGCGAGCTTGGAGAAGTGGGTAGCCGGAGGGAAGGTGGCAGCGGTGCTCGCGGGGGCGTACTGCCTGTCGTCCAACAGGGCGGGTGTCAGAGGGGAGGTCAAGTTCGCAGGGCGCGGGTGGGTCATCGACCCCGACGGGAAGGTCCTCGGGCTGACCTCCGAGGGCAGCCCATACGTGACCGTGGAGGTAGATCAGGACACCGCCCGGATGGCCAAGCGGACGTATCCGAGGGACTCCCTCGAGCCAGACTAGGGCTTCAGAAGCGATTCGAGGAACTTGTCCGTGTCGAAGGGGGCGATGTCGTCGTACCCCTGGCCGACCCCGAGGAAGAGCACAGGCTTCCCGGTCGAGTAGACGATGGAGAGGGCGGCGCCCCCCCTCACGTCAGCGTCGGCCTTGGTCAGGATGGCGCCGTCGAAGCCGACGTGCTGGTTGAACAGCTCGGCCTGGGAGACCGCGTCGTTCCCTGTGAGGGCGTCGGCCACGAAGACCCGGAAGTCAGGCTTGACCACGCGCACTATCTTAGCCATCTCCTCCATCAGGTTCTGGTTGGTCTGCATCCTCCCGGCGGTGTCGATGAGGAGGCAGTCGACGTGGTGGGCCTTCGCGTAGAGCACGCCGTCTCTGCCAACTGCGGCTGGGTCTGACCCGTAGCGCTGGGTGATGACCTTCAGAGAGAGCCTCCCCGCGTGCTCGGTGAGCTGCTCGATTGCCCCGGGCCTGTGCGTGTCCCCTGCGGCGCAGACGACGGAGAGCCCGCTCTTCTTCAGGTAGTTCGCCACCTTGGCGACAGTGGTGGTCTTTCCGGTCCCGTTTATCCCAAGGAAGAGGACGACGTAGGGCTCGCCGGTCTTCTTGACCTTGTCCCTGATGTTGGCGACGAGGTCGACCGTCCCGGCCCTGCCGAAGGCGTCGCTAAGCGTCGTCGTCAGCCTCTCCCCCACTACCTCCGAGGGGTCGGCGGAGCGGTCCACCTTCGTCCCGGCGAGGCTCTTCTGGACCTCCCCGGTCAGGGCTTCGGCCACGCTCTGGGCCACGTCGCTTTCGATCAGGGCAATCTGAAAGTCGAAGGCGACCTTGTCCAAGTCCTCTTCGCTTAGTTGCTTTTCCTTTACGGCGCTGGTTACGGCAGAGAACGCCTGCTTGAGCCTCTCGAACATCGAGGCTACCCTGCCTGGTTTCTGGCCACCAGGTTGTTGAGTATCTCTCTGTCTGAGTTCAGCCGCTCGGCGATCTCGTTCCTCTGCTGCATCACAGAGACGATCGTCTTCTCGACATCCCTGCTCCTCTCCTCCAGCATCGCGACAGCCTCCTCCTTCGACTTCTCTATCACGATGTTGGCTCCGACGCTCACGAGGATCTTGTCGGTGGACGGAGGCTGGGACCGCAGCATCGCGCCGGCGCCGATCTGGGTGAGGACCTCTGGGGAATGGTCGGAGAGCCCCTTGATGGAGTCCAGAGCCGCCCGGCTCTCGAGCAGGGCCCGTTCGAGGAGGGTCTCTCGGGATGTGAGCTCGTTGTAGGTGCTCTCCAGGATGCGGACCTCCATCAGGAGGGCGTTGACGGACTCTTCAGGGGACGGCTGGTTGCTCATTTCAGGTTCTCCGTCAGACACCCAGTGCCCGCGTTATAAACACGAGTTCGGGGCCGGTGGTCTGGCTCCCTGCCACCGCGTTCCTGGAGTTGGCGACGAGGCCCGAAGCCACGTAGGGGACCCCGCTGTTCACCGAAGTCTGATAGGCATCCACCCCGAGCACGGCCCCCAGCCTTTCGACCTCCTTCTCGTCGAGCCCGGGGTAGACGGCTGCCCCCCTGTTGGTGACGACGACGAACGACCCGACCTGGTGGTACTCCCCTATCGGAGTGCGCTCGACCTCGGTGCCGAGGACGTCCTTCACCTGCGAGACGGCTCTGGAGTCCAGGGCGGGGGACACCAGGGCGCACTTGTCGTTGGCTGCGATCAGGTTGCCAACGGCTGTGAGCTTCGAGTCGAGCCTGGAGACGTTCATCCCGGTTGCAGCCCTGATCTCCGCAATTTCACTCTCTTCGGCCAGCCTGGACACCATCATCCCATTGCTGTTCATCGACGAGAGGGCTCCGATGAGCCTCGACTCCCCGATGGACGTCGGGACTGCGGTCACCTTCAGGCTTTCGCAGAGCTTCTCGGCTTTGGTCTCGGCGAGCCCCTTGGGGATGAGCAGGAACCTGTCGTTGCAGCGCATGAAGATGCCTATGTTCGGGCTTCTGTAGATGTCCACCAGGTGAAGACCCAAGGGGTCACACTTTTTCTGGTTCAGGGGGGAGCCTGACCGTGACGACCCCGTCCTCGTCCCGCTCCATCTCGAGGGTGAGCCGCCGCGGCGGGTGCTTCATGCCCCTGGCCCAGATCAGTTCGTTGACGTTCACGTCGATGCTGACCTGGCGGGCCTTCATGTGCCTGGTAGCGAACGCCTTGAGTACCGCCACTGCCTTCTTCGCCCTCCTGTACGGCGGCGCCTCGTAGACCACTCCGAGGGGGACGACGTAGGTCCTGGTCAGCTCTTCCATCTTCTGTTCCGACATCGTCTACTACCTCAGCCCCAGCTTGCGCTGCCTCCAGTTCCTCCGCTTCGGGTTGGACCTCACCTTGCGGTTGGTCCTCACTATCACCCAGGTGGGAACCGACTTCGCCTGCTTCGTGGCCTTGATGAGGCGGTTCTTCTTGGAAGTGTCCTTGACTTTCGCCATGCTATATCCTCCTGATGTGTATCTCCCTCTTCTTCGGCTGGAGCGCGGCCAGCATCTGCTTGAGCTGGTCGTCGTCGATGGCCGACTTCAGCTTCCCTGACGATGCCAGCTGGATGACATACTCCTCGATGGAGGAGGCCAGGTCGGGTCTGACCATCCTGACGTTCGCCAGGCGTTCCCTCGCCTCTGATGTGAGCGTCATCCTGAGGGCGGCCTCCCTCGCCGCCTTCCTTTCCTTGACGTCGTCGCCGTTCTGCCTTTGGGGCTGTTCGGCCATGGCTAGGCGTACCTCGCTAGGGACTTTTCTTCCTGGCTCAGGGTATCGAAGATCCTCTTCGAGGTCCTGTCGAGCATGGCCCTCCCCTTCGGCGAAAGGGTCCGCCCCTTCGGGGTCTTTGCGACAAGCTCCGCCTGCTCGAGCTGCTTCAGAATCTTCCTGATTGACGAGCCCCCCGCGTCCCTGTGGTGCTTTGGATAGTACTTCAGAGCCTTCGTCCCCCCGTAGGCCCTCTCCAGGTCGCTGAGCCCCACCGGCCCGTGGAGGTAGAGCTTGCGCATCAGGGAGGCTGCGCGGGTGAACCACCAGTCGGCGTTGGCCGGGGGCCGTTCGGCATGAGAGCCGGTCTTCACGAAGCGTGCCCACTCAGGCTGCTCCACCCCTGCCACGCTCTTCATCTGCTCCGCTAGGGCGGAGATCAGCCTGCTTGACGGGACGTCGTGCGCGCTAACCATTACGTCTCACGAGACGAAATTCCGAGCCTTCCTCATGGGTATTTAAGCCTCCTCGATAATCCTGCGGTTTACGTGGCTGCAATCGGTGCAGGTCACCCGAAGGACGGTCTGCTTTCCGTGCCCCAGCCTCACCCTGGCGTTGACCCCCGGGACCAGCAGCCCCTTGCACCCTCGGCAGGTGAACCTCGTCAGTGAAGGGTCGAGCCGGACGTTGAACTTCAGCTTCACCCTCCTGGCCAGGGCGGCCTGCTCCTTCGCCATGGCAGGGTTCGTGTAAGACAGGTCCACCGCCGACTTCGTGAGAAACGCTACCAGTGAGGCGGCCTCTTCCTTGGCCCTGCGGGCTTTCACGGGCGGGAGGTCGCAGAGAAAGGTCTTAACCATAACCGCCCCGGACGACCGTTCGTTGCTCAACTTCGTCCTCGCCGAGTCGGCGCTGGAGCTGATCCCCCGGGAGATTCAGAACTCCCCTGCGGTCGCGAGCGACGCGAGGAGGCGGGGGGTAGATGCGGCCAGGATCCTCCTCGACAGAAGCTTCCACCACTCAGCCATGGAGAGGCTGGAGGACTCGGAGAAGAGAGGGAGGCCAGACCTGGTCCACGGCACGCTGCTGAGCGTCACCGGGACGCCGCTCTATCTCGAGGGGAGGGTGAAGGCTCTCGTGCACACCTATCCGAACCTGGTGCTCGACATCGCGCCGAAGACCCGCATCCCCAAGAGCTACATCAGGTTCAGGGGACTGATGGAGAAGGCGCTCGCGGGTGAAGATGTGAGCCTCGTTAGAGCGCGCAGGTCGGGTCTTCGTGAGTTGGTGAAGACCATAGCGCCCGACATCGTCTTCGGCCTCTCGGTGCAGGGGAAGAGGACGGAGCTGGAGGAGCTGGCCGGGAAGCTGATGGCGGCGGACGATCCCTGCGTCCTAGTCGGAGGGTTCCCCCACGGGCACTTCACTCCTGAGACGCTCTCTGTCGTGGACGAGCTGGTGAGAGTGCACGAGATGCCTCTGGAGGCCCATGTAGTGACGTCGAGACTGCTCTACGAGTTCGAAAAGGCCCTGATGGTCGTCAACCGTTAAAAAGAGTCGGCCGGGCTCGAAGGTTGTGCGGTCGTCGTCCAGAACATCCTGAAAGTGTCAACTTTCCGGAATGTGGGAAGCCTGGTCTAGGACGCCAGCCCTCCAAGCTGGCAACCCGGGTTCAAATCCCGGCGACCGCAGATTACTTTCACAATGCCCCTCATAGGCTATTTCATAATGTGAACCTCAGGGGACGATAGCATCAGACAGGGCTCTTGTTGTGGCGCATACGAGTCATTGCGCGTCCGCGGGGAATGACTCGGCCGTTATTTGGCCAGAGTCTTTTATGACAGAGACGATTTCAGCCACCGCTCCTGCTCTTTGCCGTGCAGACGCATGCGCGTTCCCTCTCAGAGAGACAGGCTCTCCCTGACTCTCACACACACGCACAGGCAAGCAGACAAGTACCGCAAAGAAGACAAAGAGCGCCGGGTGTCCAAGGTCCCAGCTTTCCTGGTCTTCCGCGGGGTCGCCAATTCGGTGTAGTCGTCAGGACGCGAAGTGGTCGCAAGTGCAACCGCGCATATCGCATCCATCTTTGGACGCGCCGCCTCTTCCTTTGTGAGAGGACCGTGGGTGCCCGCAACTCGAACATACGTCTGCGCTGTCTTTGTGGTCTACCACGAAGACAACGTGCGTACCAATTGCCCTATCAGCCTTTCCAAATGGCGGTTCCCACCGGCGCCGTAGAGTCTAGCCGTTCCCCACGCAGTAGAGCTCTGCCGCCCACGCAGGCGGACTTCCACTCGTAGCCCGGAACTCGGGAGACGCTCCCTTTCCCGTAGACCTGCTCCAGCATATCTGTGGCATCCGAAACCAAGGCCCTGGATGCGCCCAGACCGCTTTCGGCGGGTGTCTATTCGGAAGACGTCCTTCAGCGAGATCTTGTTAGCCTCCATCAGGCGGTAGGCGGCGGTCGCTGCTATGCTGGCCTAGTCCTCGTTAGGCCTTGGGATGGCAAACGTCTTGATGCCGACCTCTTCTGTGAAGCGCCTCGGGTCTTCTTTCCTTGCGACCGCCAAATCGAAGCTGTCCACGTGGAACGGAGGGACGTAGACGGACTTCGCGTCGATGCCGACCTTGGGCAATTGCTCGCCCGGCTAATCGAGCGCGTATTAGCTTGCCGACCTGGCTGGTTCGTCCAGGTGTCCGGAAACAAGAGAGGAGAAGGTGGAGGGCACCACCTTCCGTTCCTTCTGCGATCTATCGTAGTTCCTGTCGCCTGGCGTTTCCGTTCTAGATGCGGAGTGCTTCTCTCAGTCCCTTGTACCTGTTCCTTATCGTGACCTCTGTCACCTTGGCAGCATCCGCCACGTCCTTCTGCGTCTTCCCCTCGCCCTCGAGCATGCAAGCGACGTACAGAGCCGAGGCGGCCATTCCCATGGGATCCTTGCCAGCTGAAATTCCCGTTTGCTTCGCCCTGAACAGAATCTCCCGCGCCCTCCTCTGCGTCTTTTCAGACATCCCCGCCCTCGAGGCTATCCCCGAAATGCACCTGCTCGCGTCAGCCACGGGCATCCTGAAGTCCATCTCCCTGTGCAGGAGCCGGTATGACCTCGCGAGGTCTTTCTTCTTGACG
>DAHVIE010000039.1:0-721683 GCA_027322035.1 Nitrososphaerota archaeon | reverse complement strand
ACGCTGGCGTAGGCGATCTCCGCGACCATCTCCGGCGGCATCGTTATCGCCCCCACGACGAGGAGAAGGGGGAGCAGCACGAAGACTATGATCAGCATCTCCCCGATGGTGCCCACCCTCTCTGCGTAGCTCTGCCACCTGAACCTCATCGAGGCGAGGTACTCCCTCGTCCTGTCCGAGAGGTAGAGCACGACGTCCCCTCCCGACTTCAGGACTCCGGTGTATCCGAACAGGAAGTGCTTGAAGGCGTCGTCGGGGTGGGTGGAGGCGAGGTCGTCCAGCGCGCCCGCCACGTCCTTTCCGAAGCCGATGCTCTTCTGCAGGAGCCTCGCTTCGACTTCCATCGCCGGGAGGATCTGCTTCCCCATCGTCCCCCTGAACGCATCCACCAGGGACCTACCTGCAGACTGCATCACCGACGACAAGAGGGCGAAGAACGGGAGCTCGTCCCTGACGTTCGTCTTCCTCTCAGACGCCCTGTTCTTGGCGCTAAGCGAGGGCGTGTACAGGATTATGGCAGGTATCATCATCAGGGCGAGCAGGGTCGGGCTGACGAGGACAGAGAGCGCAAGAGAGAGGGGGACGAAGACCGCCGCGAGGACGACGGAGTAGAACGAGTACCTCGCCGCGAAGGCGTAGGGGTCGAGCTGCATCCCTCCCTTCACGATGTCCCCCCTGATGCCCCGTTCCATCCTCTCGGCGAGCCTGTTCAGGAGGGGGATGCTCCTCGCGATCCTGACCGCCCTGTCCTCCCTCATCTCCTTTACCACCCCGGCGGTCCGTTTTCCTCTGATGGCGAGGACCCTTCCAATCATGAGGGCTCGTCCGATCAGCCCGGTGAAGCGGCCGACCCTCGCCTCCTGCTCCACATGGAACAGCGTGAGGAGGGCGGGGAGTGCAGCCAGGACGACCGCCTCGCCCAGCACGAACCCGAGCGCAAGGCCCGAGGAAGGGCCCTGGAAGGGCTCTATCATCCTCGTCGCGGCAAGAGCGACCGCGACAGACGCGATCCCGAGAAGGACGAAGTACAACCTCCCTGAGGGTATCCTGGCCACGGCTGAGAGGGCCTTCCGCTCTTAAAAGCGGCCTGATGTTCACCGTCCGTGAAGCGGGTCTCGCTCGTCATCCTTTCCCTGCTCGTCCTTTCGATCGTTCCTTTCAGCGCGACGGACGCCCAACCCCCTCCCGCTCCTGCCTATGCGCCGACCTCCATGCGCCTGACCGCGCTGCCGCCGGTCATACGGCCTGGGGGGAGCGGGGTGATCGTCGTCCAGCTCGTCAACGGCAGCGGAGTCCCCACACCGACGCCGACCGGAACGGCCATCGACCTCTACTCGTCCGACCCGCTCGCTGTATCCATGCCCTCGCAGGTCACCGTCCCGCCCGGGAAGTCGCACGCCGAGGCGAATTACACTGCTCTCTCGGCGGGCAACGTCACGGTCACCGCTGTGGCTGACGGCCTCAACGCTGCCACAGTCCAGGTCTCCCCGTCTGCAGCCTCTTCGTACGCGCTCAGGATCGCCATGGCGCCTCTCCAGCAGGTCGCAGCACCAGGCGATACTGTGCCCGTCCTGGTCGAGCTCATGGCGGGGGGTATTCCGTTCGACGCGCCGTTCCCCGTGGAGGTGACCGTCGCGTCCTCGGCGCCGGGCTCGTCTCTCACGCAGGTCCAGATCAGCCCCGGCTCCTCCTTCGGCTACGCGGGCATCCAGGTCCCATCCGGCAGCAACCAGTCGTTCATCCGGCTCACCGCATCCGCTGACGGGTTCATGTCGAACTCCACGGCAAGAGGGGTCGCGCCGAAGGGGTCAGGAGCCGCCAGCGCTGCGCTCCTTGGTCCTCTCGCGGTGCTCCCGTCGGGGGCCACCGCGGAGTTCTCCATATCATTGGTGAGCAACGCCGGGCAGCCAGCGGACGGGCCGGCGACGTTCCAGCTCTTCTCGAGCAACGAAAGCGTCGTCTCGCCCCTGGTCTCAAGTCTGACTGTGACTGCTGGGGAGGACATCGCCACCTTCGAAGCGCAGCTGGGGACCAACGGCACGGCGCAGCTGACGGCCCTCGCTCCGGGCATCTTCTCTCAGTCCCTCAATGTGAGCGTGGCTCAGCCGTACGCTGTAAAGATGCACGTGGACGCCCCGTCCGTCGTCAGGGTCGGGGAGACCTACAGCTTTTCCGTGGAGCTCGTCGGCCAGAAGGGGATCCTGTCCTATGATGGCGCCCTCGCCGTCCCGACCTACTCCAACGACACCGAGATCCAGGTACAGAGCGAGGTCTCTACCGCTTCCGGGTACGGGATCGGGACATTCACCGTCGCGGGGCCCGGCTCCGCAAACATCACGGCAGTGGTCGGTGGGTACTTCGCTGGGTTCGCCGGGGTCAGGGCTTACAGCACACCCTTGGTGGTGCCGGTGACATACCAGGTCAGCGCTGCGACAGACTCGGGACCCCTCTCCGGCCTGCCCATCAATTTCACGTACAGGTCGGCGGTGACCACGGTTTTGACAGGGCCCTCAGGCGTCGCGGCCTTCGAGGCCCACAACGACACCATTACGCTAGCGACAGCGCCTTCCTCGTTCACCATCGACAATAGGACGTTCTTCTTCACTGGGTGGAGCAACGGCGTCAGGGGTGAGAACGTCTCCCTCCTCTCGTCGGCTCCCACCTACTCGATAACCGCGCAGTACTTCACCACGACCTACACCTTTCTCGCCCTCTCCGACGGGCAGGAGCCAGTCGCCGGGCTGCGCTTCAACGTCAGCAGCGCTGCGCTCAAGGAGAACTTCACGCTCACCACTGACAACAAGGGGACGGCCCAGTTCGCCCTGCCCAAGGGGTCTTCGTTCACGGTTTCCGTGCCTGTACTCTACCAGCCCTCCGGACAGACAAAGTACTCTTTCCTCAACCTGGAGAACTCGACGAGGAACGTGGTCAACATCACAGCACCGGCCGCGATGATCATTGACGCCAAGTACGCGACCTACTACCAGTTCCAGGTCACCAGCCCGATAGGGAACACCACTGGGTCCGGCTGGTACAGGAGCGGCTCTTCGGCTCCCTACTCCTTGAGCGAGACATCGTCAGGAGGCCCGCTAGTCTTCCAGAGGTTCGCGGGGTGGACTGGGAGCTTCTCCTCTGACCAGCCTAGCGGCTCGACTGTCATCACATCCCCTGAGTTCATCACGGCGCAGTGGAGCACTGACAACACCCTCCTCTTCGCGGCGATAGGTGGGGTGATAGCCGCTGCCGCTGTGATCGGCTTGCTCATCTTCAGGCTGAAGAAGAGAATCGCTCCTTCCTGAGCGTATCCCTTCCGGCCCACCATGTCCGCCTTGTGTCGCTCCTTTTGTTAATAGCTGCCCATGCCTTGCCCCTCGATGGACGCTCAGCCGGGCAGCGCGGAGAACCTTCGCAGGAAGCTCGGCTGCGCCGTCAGGCACATCCACGCCAACGTCGGCGCATTCACCCCCGACGAGCTCGAGGCGACGGTGAAGGAGAGGCTCATCGACGCGGCCGCCGTCCCAACCGAACTGAGGACCGACTACGTGAGGTGCAGGCTCGGGTTGACGAAGTGAAGTGAGCGGCCAGCGGCACGGGTCCTGACCAGCCTCCACTCCGACAGCACCCAGAACGTGGTGTTCAGGATAAGCGCGTCCCGAATCGGAACAGACCCGAGAATCCTTCTCTTCCGCTGGGCCATCTATAAATAAATCACCGGCTTCGGTCTCCCGGCAGGCTGGGTGGGTTGGAACCACAGAAAGCCGCCGAGCGACGGGCTGCGGGCGGCGCAGGACCTGCAATCGCGAACGACGATACCCAAACCGGGGGGGTTCGCGCAGCCGACACTACGTCGAGTCCGGCCAAGGCCGAGGTCATCAAGCTCATCTCCAACCCCGCCACCGTCTCTATCCTTTCTGCCCTGATGGGGGCCGAGTCATATCCACGGGAGCTCGCGCTCCGGCTGGGGATGCGGGAGACGCACGTCTCGGAGCGCCTCAGGGCGCTCGAAGGCCTGGGCCTGGTGAAGGGGAAGTGGAAGAGGATAGAGACCGGACCGGGCGGACGGCCCAGGAACGCCAAGGTCTACGCGTCGGTCGCGACCTCGATGAACGTCGCGCTTGACGCTTCGGGCCTGCAGCTTGAGCTCAAGAGCGAAGGCGGGTCCGCTGCCTACAGGCTCGCGCAGCCCCTGTACGCCGTCAGGATCCCCAGGGCCTCGCTCTTCGTGGGCAGGGCGGCTGAACTGAGGGAGCTCGCGCGCTCCCGGGCGGGGCTGACGGTGGTGACCGGGATTGCAGGCATCGGAAAGACCACACTGGCGTCCAAATTCGCCCGTGCGGCGGCCGGGAGGGGACGAAGGGCCGTCTTCTGGCACGACATACGGGAGTCGGACAGCCTCAGGTACGTCCTGGCGAAGGTCGCCGCCTTCCTTGATTCGCGCGGGAGGACGGGCCTGTCGAGGATGGTTGCGCGCGGGGTGACGGACGAGAGCTCTCTCGCGGAGATGGCCGTTCGGGAGCTCGACCGAACCTATGCCGCCGTCATCTTCGACGACTATCACTTCTGCAGGGACGCAGGTATAACCCACCTCCTCCAGAGGCTGGCCGACGCCGACAGGGTGAAGACGGTCGTAGTCTCGAGGACCAGACCCGTGGAGCTCTACGCGAAGGGAAAGGTGGCCGAGCTGAGCCTCGCCGGGCACACGGACAGAGAGGCGGCAGAGCTGCTCCGGAGCAGCGGAACGCCTCTGAGCAAAGGGGACGTGGCACGGATAAACGGGAGGCTGAAGGGACATCCGCTCGCCCTGAAGCTGATGTCCACCGCCATAAAGACGGGCGGGATGAAGGGGGCGTTCGAGAGGGCCCTGTCTGGAGCCGCGCGGTACCTCGCCTCGTGGCTCGAGTCTTCCCTGGACCCGGGAGAGCTGGAGACCCTGGAGCGGGCCTCGGTCTTCCGGGAGTCGGTGCCGTTCGATGCCATACGCGAGGCATCAGAAGGTGGCGTGACATCTGAGGCCGTCTTAGCCCATCGAACCGCCTCGCTGGAGAGGCTGGGAGTCGTGACGAGGTCGGGGGAGAACTTCGTCGTCCACGACCTTGTGAGGGAGGCGGCGCTCAGCCTGTCTCCCTCTTCGGCGGGAGCCCACAACAGGGCTGCGCGCTGGTACGCCGCAAAGGGGGACGGATGGTCCCTGATCGAGGCCATCTACCACTTCGTCAATGGGGGGTCGTCGGACGAGGCGGTCCGCCTCGTCTCCAGGTCGGTGGACAGGATCGTGGACGAGGGTCACGTCGAGCCCTTCCTCCACATGATAGAAGGCCTGCTGACGACCAGCCAAGCTCCTATGAAGTCCGACCGCAGGCTCAACGGGCACCTGCTGGCCCAGAAGGCGTACTGCGTGTGGAGGATGGGGGGCCGGTACGATTCCATACTCCGCCTGACGCGCAAGGCGGAGCTGCTCGGCAGGGACAGTGGTGACGACACGCTAGTCGCCACCGCCCTGGCGTCGAGAAGCTACGTGCTCGCTGCGATGGGCGACGTCGACGCAGCCATGAAGGCGTGCAGGAAGGGGCTCGAAACGACCGACGTGGAACGGAGCGACCCAGCCAGCGCCGCCGGGCTGATGATCTCGCTCACCGACCAGATGACAACGAAGGGGATGTTCGCCAAGGCAATCCCGACCCAGGTGGCGGCGATAGAGCTGTTCAGGAAGGCAGGGGACAGAAGGATGGAGGGGAGCGCTGCAGTCGGGCTCGGGGTCTACTACTACATGAAAGGAGACTTCGACAAGGCCCTTTCGTCGCTCAGGGAGGCCCGTCCGCTGGTCGAGCCGAGCAACATGATACTGACCGAGTTCCTCGAAGCCGCGTCGGGGCTGGCCCTGGAAAGGCTCCCCGGGAAGAGGCGCGAGGCCCTGAAGCATCTGAACCGGGCCATCGGCATGGCCAAACAGTCGATGAGCAAGGTGATTCTCCTCGAAGTGATGTCCGAAAGGGTGATCCTCAGGGCCAAGCTCGGGGAGACGAGGAGGGCCAGGCTCGAACTGGAGGGCGCCCTGAGGCTGAAGGCTGGCACCGAAAGGAAGTACTCGCTCGGCTTGCTCGAGCTGGCGCAGGCGGCGCTCGACCTTTCTGACGGAGAACCCGACGGCTGCGAGCGCCACCTGAAGGCCGCGGGCCGCCTGCTCGCGTTCGACGCGGTGTCCGCCGGCAGGGTGCTGTGGTGGAGGGCACTCGCCGAGGCTTCCAGAGGGCGCCTAGCCGGTTCCAGGGTCCTCTTCGCGAAGGCGCGAAGGGCGTTCGAGAAGGTCGGCGCCGATGGGCACGCCGAGCGGGTCGGGTCCGTCATGGCAGAGGTCACGACCTCGCGGCATCGCACCGGCAGGGATGCGGTCGCCCTGGGGTGGTAGGGGCATCGATCACCCAGGGTCGGTCCGTCTCGCGTCCACCATCTCGATGAAACGCCTGACTGCGTCGTCCACGGCCTCTTCCCCGCTCTCGTAGCCTAGGGCCCGCGCTATCTCGTCGAGCCTCTCGATGAGTTCGCGCCTGACCCTCACAGTCACGTATCTCCTCTTCAACCAGGGGACCCCGACAGGAACCGGGCGCGGGTCGTCTGCCAGAGGCCTGCATGGGCAGGCTGCGACGAGAATAGCACGACACTTGCCTCCCTGAAGGGAGGGGACTTCTTGCTCTCCGACGAGGCTTCATTTCCACACATTGTGGCTCCGCCCCTTTGTCACGGATGGCATTTAACGCTGGGGTCTCCGAAATGGTGGAAACCCTGCATGCCGACTACGCGCGGGAGCGCGAGCAGGCTGATAGTCCGAAGCGCCCACCTCCCTCCCTTCTTTCTCCTCCTCGAGCGCCCGGCCCGCCGCCCGAGGGGAGGCTGGCAAGGGAGCGCCCCTCTCCTCCACCCTCGCCGTTCACGCGTCCGCCCGCCAGCCAGTCAGCCAAAGGTTGCCACCTGCACCCCCCTCGGCGCACTCCGGGACAGAGCTAGGCGCCGAACCCTGCCGCTGTCATGAAGGCAAGTGTGACGAGCATCAACGCTATCTCTATCTCTGATGCGCGCTTGATGGCCCTCTGGATGCGGGCAAGCTCGTCCCCGAGCTCCCTGGTGGGGGCGGTTTGCATCCTCTTCAGGGCGTTTGACATCCTCCTTCCAGCGGGCACGAACGTCGCGAGCGCGAACACGTAGGTGAGAAGGCCCAACGCCCCGCCGGTCACCACCAACAGGCCCCAGACCCCCCCGCCGAAGAGCGTGTGGAGGTTCCAGTCCGTCATCGTTCCGGCGAGCGCAACCCCCGAGGCCAGGAGGAGGGGCACCGTGACGTTCAGAAACCTCTCCATCCTGGGAAGGAACCGGAGAAGGAACTCGCTCCTCGATTGAGGAGAGAGACCGCCGATTACCGGGCCGAGGACGGCAGGGAAGAGTATGGCAGACCCAACCCATACCATGGCGAAGAAGACGTGGAGCCATCCGATGATGGAGACTGGCAGGGTCATCCTTGGGCTGTCAAACGGCATCGTGGTCCGCCTATTTACCAGATGGGTATACGGATGTTAGGAAACCCGTTTCTTATATTCCTTGGATGCATCCGCCTTCTCGATGGGCGCAGGGTTCGGCCGGGCTGGCACCCCCGGGGCCGTGGCACGGGTGCCGGGGGCAGAGTGCACGCGCCTGAGGAGCGACGCGCTATGAAGCCTCCTCTGGCTTCGCGACGCGCTACAGGTAGGTGGACGGAAATCCGGGCGGCAGCGGTGGTCGGGCTGATGGTCTTCGGGACCTTCGTCCCCATCGCGAGCGCCTCGGCGTGGTTCCTGCAGCCGCCAAGCCCAGCCTCCTCGCAGCAGGCCAGCTCAAACTACGTGAGGAAGAGCGTCGAGGTCGCCCAACTGGTCCCCGAGGCTTCGCCTGCTGGCCAGCCGAGCGCGACGACATCACGAGGCTGGACGCTTCCGAACGGGCTTTCCTTCCTCGACGGCGTCGTCCCCGCGCTGCGGGCATGGGTCGGAGCCCTGACGGGTCTGTTCACTGCCACGGCAGACGCGCTGGGGCGGATGGTTGCGCCTGCGGGGCTGACCAACCCGGGTCCGTCGACGACGGGCACACCGGAGCCCGACACAGCTCTGCAGCAGGGGCAATCGTCGTCTGGAGGGATACCGCCTAACAGCACGGCTGGATACGTGGAGGACACGCTCGTGCTGTACAATAATACTCTCCTTCCGGGCAACGTGCCCAACGTTCAGGCGAACTCGGCAACTCCTCCGCCTGTGACACCGTCCTCGGTCGCCGTCGACCCGTCAAATGGAATGATCTTCGTGGCCGCAGTCACAGGCGGCAGCAACACGACTGTGTTCGAGATCAGCCCGAGCACAGACAGGATCGTGAAGTCGATAACGGTGCTGCCTCCAGCGGACACTCAATGCGGGTTCTATGCTCCAGCGTCTGCCTTCGACCCAACAAACGGCTACCTTTACCTCACGTCGTCGAGCTGCCCGACTCCAGTGGTCGTCGTCTTGGACGCGAACAACGGCACGATTCTGAAGCAAATCCCGCTCCCCAGCGGCTTCGGGGCAAACGCGTTGGCTTTTGACTCCGCAAACAGCGAAGTCTATGTGACAGGCGTATCTGGTAGCACCGAATCCGTCGAGGTCATCAACGCCACAAGCGACTCTTTACTGACGGCAATCAGCCTGGGCGGCTGCTGGGCTTTCGCTCCTCTGTTCGACAGCAACGACAGTCTCATGTATGTGACAGTCTGGTATTGCGGCAGCAACGTGGCGCTGCGTCACGAGGACCTGTACGGGATAAACGCGACCAATGCGGTGGTGGCGAGGATACCAATCCCCAACGACGACGTCCTCGTGGCAGGAGCTGGGACTGCAGGTATCACACTCAGCGGCATCATCTACATCGAAGGAGGGAGCAACGGGTACGGGGGCATCGCTTATCCGATCGACGTCGTTGATCCGCAGACCAACACCACATCCGTCATAACCGTACCGTGCGGTCTCAAATACGGATCGAACACCTGCTATCCGGTGGGCTTGACCTTCGATCGGTCCAACGGATACCTCTACGCGGCATCGTCGCTGGGCCCCGGCGGCATTGGTCCAGTATCGAATGTAAGCACGATAAACCCAAGCACTGGCGCCGTCGTCGGGTCTATCGTCACCGGCTACGGGGAGCCGGCGCTCGTCCTCGAAGAGTCGAGCGGCGGGCTTCACGGGTTGGCCTTCGACCAGTCGGACGGCCGACTCTACGCTGTGAACCCCAGGTCGGGGACAGTATCAGTGATTTTCGACATGCGCTTCAACGCGACCTTCACCGAAACGGGCCTACCCTCGGGGGACACGTGGGGCACCGTGGTCGCGGGGACGACCCCAAAGTACACGAGCTCGGCAACCATAACATACTCGGCCCCCAACGGTGTCTACCAGCTGAACGTCACCGCGGCAGGCGGCTACTGCGCGTCCCCCCCGTCGAGGGTGTTCACCGTGAACGGGACTGACGTCGCGCAGACGATCCAGTTCACATCTTCGTGCGACAATCTGACCTTTACAGAAACCGGCCTGCCTCTGGGAGAGCGTTGGGGCGTCTCCCTAAACGGCTTCCTTCCTCAGTCCGCCACTGCAACGTCTGTCTCGTTCGCCGAGCCCAGCGGCAACTACACATACACGGTGTCGCCAAACAACTTCAGTCTACTCGGAGATATTCAGTACTGCGTCACCGGAGGATTCGGCACGGCAGACGTGAACTCGACAAGCGTCTCCGTCGCGGAGTCATTCTATATCTGCGGCGGCTACGCGAACGTGTCCGTCCAGACTAACAAGGACTTCTACTCCGGCATACAGACAGTGTCCCTGAACGGGACTGTCTTTCCGGCGATTGCCTCGCAGGTTCAGGCCAACTTCACGACGCAGGCAGTGATCGGGGTCGCGAACCCCCTGAATGTCTTGCTACTTTCTCTAACGGTGAACGTCACCGCCAACACAGGGGCTTTCTCGCTAAACTTCACCACAGGAGGGAGCGGCTGGATAGGCGGCACGTATACCGTAAGCGTATCATGGCCCTCTGGCCCTGGCTGCGGCGACCAGGATGTACCCTCCTACGACTGCTTGTTCACCTCAGGCACGGCTCAGTTCGGCTACCTCCCCTCGGGGCCCACGTATCAGGTGTCCTTCGTCGAGGCCGGCCTCCCACAGGGGACTGCATGGGCGGTCACGTTCGTCAACGTCACGAAGTCATCGACGTCGAGCACCATCGACTACAGCTTCCCTGACGGGTTCTACCCGTACACGATACCTGACGCCGGGGCGTACGTGGCTCAGATCCCCCCTTCCCGCCAGCAGATGGCGCTGGTCAACGGCTCGGGCTTGACTGAAGACATCGGGTTCGTCTACTCGGAGCAGGTTCTTCTCGACAACGGCACCATGTATCAGGGACCCCTTCTCAGCTCAGGCTTCGGCACCAACGAAGTCAGTTCGCTGGCGTACGACCCCGTCAATGGGATGCTCTATTCCCTCCTGGCATCGAACTCCATCCTGGGTGTCAACGCCATCCTGGGTGTCAACGAGACGACCGGGCGCGTCTCCCAGGAGTTCAGCGTCTACGGTACCATATCGACGCTCACCGTCGACCCCCTGAGCGGGGACTTGTTCGTGACCAACAGCTCGGTCCTGCCCAACACCAACTACTTGGCGTTCACCGTCACGGTCATAGACCCGACGAAGGGCGCGGTGGTCGCTGTCGCTCCCCTCCTCCCGCACCCTTCTGCCGCCGAGCAAATCGAAACGGTCTCTGCCGCGGGCTTCGCGAGCTCCACGGATACCCTCTACGCGCTCGCGCAGATAATCAATTCCTCTGATGCGTACCAGAGACAGGTGGTCTACGCGGTCTCCGGGACGACCGGCGCTGTGGAGTCCAACTTCACGGTCAGCTCCAACCGCACGGACAGGCGCTTCTTTTACATGGCTGTCGACCCCGTGCGCGGCACAGTCTACCTGGGCGGTTATTTCTTTAGCACCTCTTCTGGGTTGGCCATCCTCGCCGTGAAGCCCTCGCCCTGGACCGTGGTGTCGAACACCACCAACGGTTTTCCCTACGGCCTCGATTCAATCTCCTACGACAGCCGGAACGGCTTGGCTTACCTCGCGTTAGGGGACTACTCCTACGGATGCCGTAGTTCCGGTGGGCTGTATTCGTTCAACGCAAACACGTCAGCAGTGGCCGAAGTAAGCAACATCGGGTGCGCGGCCGGCGTGGCGTTCAACCCGGAGAACGGGGACCTGTACGTCTCCAGCCCGACCTTCGGGGTGCCAGGCCTTACTGGCTACGGGATGTCGGTGGTCGACCCGACTACAGGCGCCGTAGTCGCGAACATAACGACGGTCGCCAGGGAGCCGGAAAGCGCGGTCGACGCCATAACCGCAGTAAACATGGCGAACGGGGACGTGTACGCCGCTTCTCTTGGTTCCTACGCGATCTCTGTCGTCAGTGGCTCGTCGAACACGGTGGTGTCTGAAATCTTCCTCGGGGCCGCGCCTGGCTCTATGGCGTACGCGAGCGATGGCCTGGTCTTCGTCGCCGACCAGGGGACGAACACTCTGTGGGTCCTGAACGCCACCACGGGCCAGGTGGAGCGCAACGTCCCCATCCCAACTACATCTATCGGAGGGATGGCGTACGACCCCACCAACGGCTACCTCTACGTGGTCGACCGGGGCTGTAGCCCAAACAACCAAGTGATAGTCTTCGACACGAAGAACGACACCGTGGTCTCGGCCGTGGCCTTGAACGCCAACGGCTGCCTTTGGTCTGCCACCTTCGACCCCGTGAGCAACAGGGTCTTCGTCACGGACTTGCTCCTCCACGGTTACGTGGCGTTCGTGTTCGACGCCTCGACCGACAGGCTCGTCGGTAACATCAGCCTCGGCGCCCAGCAGTCCGCGACTGGCGCAATCGCCTACGACCCTGTCACCGGATATGTGTATGCGCTCGGCGGGTCCAAGTACATCCTCGTCGGCCCCTATTATAACGAGGTGGGCGGGAGCGACCAGCTCTACGCGATAAACGGCTCGACGGACGCCATCGTGGCGAACTCCACCGTGCCCCTTTCTGACGCCATGGCCGTCGACAGCAAGACCGGGATGATATACACCATCGGTGGCGGCTCCACCTTCGAACTCGCGGCCGTCAACGCCACCACCGGCAGCGTCAACTCGGTCACGCCCGTGCCATGCTCCTCTTCTTCGAATCCATATCCGAACCAAGTGGCCTGCGGTACCATGACGGCCGTCTACGATCCAGCGAACGGGGAGGTCTACATCGCCGTGACCATGGGCGGGTCTCCCATCCTGGCCTCCTATGACACCCTGACTGGAGCTGCAGGAGTCCTGTACGATGGGGCAACCGCTGTCTACCGTTTGTTTTACGGGGAGGGCACCGTGGGACAACAGACCGTGCTCTACGACCCAATGACGAACGAGCTTTTCACCTCGGCCGGGTACGTCGGGTACTATTCGACAATCGGCGCGATATCAATCGTCCGCCCGCTCAACGCCTCCTTCGTCTCCACCGTCGGGGCGTCCCTCCAGGTCAGCGCCTACCTTCCTGACGGGAGCCCAGTCCCAGGGGTGTCAGTCTCAGTCGCCGGGCTCGGATTCACCACCGGCGGGGCCGGGACGCTGACTTTCACCGGTCTGTCTGCGGGCGCGAGCGAGTCCGTCCAGGCCTGCGTCGCCGGGCTCTGCTCGACGAAGTCTGTGACTTTGGCTGCGGGGAGCAACGCGCTCTCATTCGAGATTCAGGGGGTCGAGGTCTCCGTCACAGACCCCCAGGGAGGCCCCGTGGCGGGCGTGCAGCTGACGTACTCGGGTACCGGGGGGGTGTCGGGGCTCTTCACAACGGGCTCGAGCGGCTACACCCCGTCCGTCCTGGCGCCTGCGAACGCCACGCTCTCTGTTTCAACCAGCCTCTACGGCACAGGCCTCCCCTACGAGACGCCTCCCACCGAGACCTTCACTGTCAACGGGACCAACCCGGTAATCAGGCTGCAGCCTCTGCCCACGGGGACGCTCCAGGGCGTGGTCGCCTACAGCAACGGGACGCTCGTGGCGGGCGCACGCGTCACGCTGAGCGAGCAGGTCAACGGGGCGACCTTCACAGGCCGTGTCTCCGCCGATTCCACGGGCGGCTATTCGACCACCTTCTATGCCGGCACGGTGACAGCGTTCGCGGTCTCTCCGCTGTACCTCTCGTCTCCGCCCGAATATGCGTCCATCCCACAGAACGGAACCGCGACCCTGAACTTCACTATACCTCTGACGGGGCCGGGGTACATCAACCTGCAGCTGTTCACCCAGTACCTGGGCGGCCAGCTGGAAGGGCCGCTCCCGGTAGACTGGAGGGTGGGGGCCCACTACGGCATCCACGCGGAAGATGCTCAGGGGAACCAATACACGGTTCTGGGGACATACCTCCCTTCGGGCCAACTGATGGAAAACGTCATATCTGTCCCAGGCAACGCGGGGGAGCGATTTACCGTCTGCGCGAACGGCGCCCCGGCGAACCTCCCCTCCGAGTGCGTGCCAGTCACGCTCAACGCATACAGGAACGCCACCGCGGTAATCGAGCTGATCCAGCCCGGCGCGCTGAACGGCACGGTCGTCGACGCGGCGACAGGGACGCCCGTCTCCTCCTGGCAGGCGGACGTCTACCGGCTGAACGCCACCGGCTATGCGAGCTACGTGACGGCAGTCGTCAACTACAACTCCTCCCTCTACTACGGCGTCCCGCAGCTGGGCGAGTACAGGCTCGACGTATTCAGCTACGTCGGCTCCGACGAGCTCTGGGGACAGGCGACCGTGAACGCCTCCCTCTCCCAGGTCTACCAGCTCGGCAACGTCTCCCTGTTCATGGGGGCGGGCGACCTGTTCGCAGGGAAGGCGGGGAACACGCTCGGCGCCGTGCCAGGCCAGTCTGCCCCGGGCGGAACGCTCTTCCTGAGGGCCACCTACAGCTACACCGGCGCGCTCGAGCTGTACAACGTGTCCATGCTCGTGCCCGTCCCAGCGGGCGCCTCGGCGGTCGCAGGGGGCTTCCTGCTCGACGGCAAGCCCATCAGCCCTTCGCCCTCCGCGGCTGGGTACTACTCCGTCCCTCTCGGGAACCTCTCGTCCGGTGCGTCCGGGGAGGTGAGGTACGAGCTACAGATCGCGGACGACTACAACGGCTCCTCCCTCGCCCTGCTCGCGCTCATCAAGTACGACACGGGGGGGAGGGGATACGAGGAGGCCCTGTCCTCTGCGGTGGAGACGGTCGAGCAGGTCACCCTCTCCGCCCCCCTCTCCCTCTCCACGCTGAACACCACGGTCTCGGGCCAGGCCCCCCCCGGGAGCACGCTCGAGGTCTTCTCGAACGACACCCTCGTCGGGACGGCGGCGGTCCCGGCCGGAGGGTACTGGGAGACCGGGATCACCCTCCCGAGCGCCGGGAACCAGACCACCTACCAGGTACACGCGGTGGCGATCACCAAGGCTGGGCTCGCCCTCTACTCTCCGGTCTCCACAGTGGTCTACGACAACACCGAGCCGCAGCTCGTCAGGGTCTGCATGGAGCAGACCGACGGGCGGCCGATGTGCTGGGACCCCCAGGAAGGCATCCCACACTTCCCCTACGTCTTCGTCCCGGGCATGCCGATGACTTTCACGCTCAGCTTCAGCCACGCCGCGCTCGTCGGGGACGTGAGCGTGAGCGTCCCCGGCGTCGGGACGGTGAACGCCACTCTGGACCAGGATGGGCTCTACAGGGCGACCATGGTGCCATACGCGTTCGGCGACGTCTACGTCAGCTACAACGTGCTGAGGATTCCAAAGGGCAACGGCGCGACTCTGCCTTTTCCTACCGCCGCGCAGATACTCTCGGGCTTGCCTCCTGGCCTCATAGACCATGCCAACTACACCGTACTCGCAAACACCACGACTTCATTCGACCTGCTGATCAACGTGCCTAGCAACATGTCGTACGTATTTGGTGGGACTTCGCTTGAGGTCTCGGCTGCGTTCACCCCGAACGTGCTCTATACGCTCACTGCAGGCGACATACGGAACCTGACGGAGACAGGGTACCCTGTCTACAACATCACGTCGGGCACAACAGTAACATCCAACGGAACCTCATACAATAGTTCGTTCTTCGTCCCGTACTCCGCGCTGCCGCCGGCGATTGTGAAGGAGCTCGACCAGCCTATGAGCACCTGCTCGAACTGCCCGAGTGTGGGAGGCGAGGGTATAAACATCGGAATAAAGGTCATAGAGAAGGCCGCCCCTGATTTACTTAAGGAGGGTGCACCATTGGGAAGGGCGATTCCGTTCGCCGGGGCCGGCTTCTCGGCATGGGGATGGTTTGAGGACCACGAGTGGGTCGAGCTTCAAGATGCCAAGCTACAGCAGCTCACGTCCTGCGCCAGCAGCGCGCCAGGGGCTTTCGCTTCTCAGTCCCAGTCCTTCATCAACGAGGCGAACAAATACTCAGCGACCGTGTCCGGGCTGGGCCACACCGCGGAGGCGAACGACGTCGCTGGCGGCGTACTCTCATTTGTCCCCTTGGCAGGCTCCGAGAGTGGCATGCTCTCAGGCGGCCTCTCAATAGCCTATTCGTCCGGGGAGTCACAGCTAAGCGCAAAGATAAGCGCGGCCATCTCAAACTGCGAAAAGGAGTTGCACTCCGCGCCTCCTGGCTCTGACACGGCCAACGTCAACCCAATAGAGGACCCGAGCGGCGTTGTCTACGCGGGCCTCCTCAGCAACCCGGTGGCCAACGCCACCGTCACTGTCTTCCAGTTCAACTCCACCACCAGCCAGTGGATGCCGTGGAGCGCCTCAGGCTACGGCCAGTCCAACCCGCTGCAGACTGACCCCGAGGGAAGGTACGCCTGGTTCGTCCCCGCCGGCAAGTACATGGTCGTCGTCCAGGCCCCAGGCTACTCCACGGCAAGGAGCATAGTGGTGTACGTGCCACCGCCTGCCACAGGGGTCGACGTCGACATGCCGCCCCTCACTTCCCCCTCGGTCTCGGGGGTCTCGGCGTTCTCGAACTCGACAGGGAGCTACATCGAGCTCTCCTTCGACCAGCTCATGACGGCCTCCTCCCTTAACGGGACCACGATAACGGTCAGCTCCCCCGGCGGGCAGAGCGTCGCAGGGAGGGTCGTGCCGGTAGACCCACAGACCGCACCGGACGGGTATGCGCTCAGCTCCGAGGCCGTCTTCGTCCCAGACGCCCCTCTCACGGCTGGCGTGAACTACACCGTCGACGTCGCCGGGGCCGTGCAGAACTACGCCAAAATGTCCATGTCGTCGTCGACGTACTCCCAGGCCGTGAGCCTCGCGGCGCGGAACTACTCCCTGGCCACGACAGCCCTGGACGTGGGGGCCGGCGGAGCGGTGAGCGCGACGGCAGGCACCAACGACCCGCTCTCGAAGTACGTCCAGTTCACCTGGATGGCCCCGGGGAACGAGTCGGTGGCCTCGACGACGGTAGCGCTCACGGCATCGGGGGCCACGGCTTCCTTCACGCCCGACGAGAGCGGGACGTGGGTCGTGCAGGCATCGTTCACGGACGGCACCGACGTCATCAGGACGCTCTCCCATACGTTCTACGTCGTCCAGCCTGCGCCCCTGACGGAGCAGTCAGCCACAGTCACGACCAACAGCAGCGGCGACGCATCGTTCAACAGCGCCCTCGTGAACGGTGTCGGCGTGACGATCACGGGGTCGGCGCCGGGCGTCGGTCTGAGCGTGAACACCTTCGACTACCAGGCCGCTCCACCGGGAACCGTGGACCTCGGTTCACAGACAGGCGCAACGGCCATCGGCTACTACTTCGACGTGAGCGTCACGGGGACGGCCGGCGCTGGGACGACGGCCACCGTCTGCTTCAGCGGGGGAGGCGTGGCATCGTCCGACCTGCTCTACTACTACAACTCCACCTCAGAGGGGGAGTGGGTCGAGGCATCTGGCATCTCCTTCCAGCCTCCAGACACGGTATGCGGCTCTGTGGGCGTCTCTGACCTCCAGGGGACGCCGCTGGTGGCGGCCCAGCCTCCAGCCTCGCCGCCGCCTCCTCCTCCCACCTTCGGCTTCTCCGTGGGAGTCACGCCGTCGTCCGCGAGCGTGACCCAGGGAGGGACTGCGGCAGCCACGGTGAGCCTCTCGCTCACGTCCGGGACCGCACAGCCCGTAACGCTTTCCGCCGCTGGTCTCCCGCAGGGAGCCTCGGCGCCTTTCAGCCCTAGCTCGTGCACCCCAGGCTGCTCGTCGACCATGACGATAACGACGTCCTCAGACACTCCACCGGGGACCTACTCGGTCATCTTGACGGCGAGCGGAGGTGGGCAGACGGAGTCAGCCGCCTTCACGCTGACGGTCACGGCCACCACGACCACCACGACGACGACGACCACTACGAGCACGACCACTAGTGCGACGACGACGACGACGACGACGACCACCAGCACCACGACGTCCGCATCAACCACAAAGACATCGACCACCACGACGAGCTCGACCGCGCCTCAGCCTACGACGACGTCTACACCGAGCACGTCATCCACTACCGCCGCTCCTCCTCCTCCTCCCCCGGCGATCAGTTACACCACAGCAATCCTCGCCTCGATAGTCGCCGTGGTCGTCATCGCCTCTGCCGCGCTCCTGATAGCGAGGAAGAGGGCGTCCTACAGGTAGCCGGTCGTCCCCGGCCGGCGGGCAGCCCTGGCTCGATGAATGGGAAGCCTCTCTCTGATACCGGCCTCAGGCCGACAAGCGTTGAGACAGAGGGCGTCGGGAAGGCTCTTCTCGAAAGATCAGGGTGCTCGCACGCACGTGTCAGGTGCACCGGCGAATCTATCTGAATGCCAGGACCGCCGAGATTCCGGATTTCGACCATCCGTGTCCGTTCGTGAACCGGGCCTGTCCGTCGAACAACAAGGTCTCGACCTTGGGCAGAGCGTGATCATCAACGAGTCCATCCCGGGGCTGGAGGATGAGGGCGCTGCACGAGTTCCCGCGGCTGGGCTTCTCTACTTCGTTCTACGGGCGCGGCTCCCCTCATCCCAGCGTGACCGCTCCGATGTGGGGACGGTTTCTGAGTGGGCGCTGCGACGACCCCTTTCCAAGAAATGGCCGTCTTTCTCTCCAATGGGTCGTTTTAACCCCCCGCAGCCATGCTCCTCGTTGCCAGGCAAGGAAAGACAAGACCCCATACGGAAGGCGCTCTCGGGCTTCTCCCTCTACACCCTAGGCGACGAGCAGCGGCAGGGCAGCTCGATAGCCGTCAGGGGAAGGGAGCTTGAGAGGTACGAGGTAGGCCCCGCAACGGTAGTCATAGCCAATGACAATGGCGTCGGCAGATACGTGGCTGTGGAGCCGGCCCTCACAGAACGAGAGAAGGAGAGGCTGAGCAGGCTCCTCGACCACCTCTTCATGAGCATCTCCCCGGAGGACGCCACAGACCCTTCGAAGAGGCTCATACCCAACATGGTCGAGGCCGCAAGGAGCCTGGGGTTCCTCGACGAGGTGACCCGCTCCCTCCAGAAGTACGAATACTACGTGAAGAGGGAGCTGAAGGGATACGGCAGATTGGACGTCCTGATGAACGACTTCAATATCGAGGACGTCAAGTGCACCGGCCACGGGAGGCCCGTCGTAGTCCTGCACAAGAACCACAGCGAGCTGGGCTGGATTAGGACCAACATCCTGTTCCCCACCGAAGAAGATGTGCAGGAGACGACCCAGAAGGTCCTGCAGCGGTGCGGGACCATGGCCACCAACGCGATGCCCATAGTCGACGCCAGGACCCCGACGAACGACAGAGTAGCGGTGAGGTGGTCCACGGACGTCTCCCCCGTCGGCACGGCCTTCACCTTCAGGAAGTTCCCCGCCGAGCCCATGCCGATAACCACGCTTGTGAGGCTGAACACGGTATCCCCCCTCATGGTCGCCTACCTCTGGCTGATGCTGGAGGCCAGGGGCTTCGCCCTGATCGTGGGCCCGACCGGGTCCGGGAAGACTACTTTCATGAACACCCTCGCCTCCCTCATCAACCCCAACTCGGCGGTCTGCACCATAGAGGACAACCCGGAGCTGAGGCTCTCCCACGACGTCTGGGACCAGCTCACCTCAAGGCACAGCCACAACATAGGCCAAAGCGGGTTGGAGATCCCCCTGCAGGACCTGGTGAAGCACTCGCTCAGGCTGACCCCTGATTTCGTGATCGTAGGCGAGGTGAGAGGGGAGGAGGTCGCTGCCCTGATCAACTCCGCTGCCTCGGGGCATGGCGCGCTCACGTCGCTGCACTCGGACAGCGTACAGAACGTGATGATCAGGATGAGCGCCCCTCCCATGCTCATCCCCACCGGGAACATGATGCTCATCTGGGCCTTCGCAGTGATGAACAGGGTGAGGAAGGAGCACGGGAGGGTGGTCAGGAGGGTCCTCTCCATCACGGAACTGGACCCGAAGAAGGGGGGTTTCGACCTGAAGGAGATGTTCTCCTACGACATGATCACGGACACCTTCTCGCCGTCGGCTCCGGAGGAGCTGGTCCGGATGAAGACAGAGAGGCTGCAGCAGATAATGCGGCTCTTCGGCTGGGACGAGAAAGACCTGGAGAGGGAACTCGCAGAGAGGGCTGCCTACATCGAACGGATGGTCGCTGATAAGCTCTTCACCCTGGCGGAGGTGGGAGAGGCCGTCAGGAGGTTCTACGTGGCGAAGTACGGGCTTGCAGACTGACGATTCGTCGGTCAGCTCGTCGCCGTCACGGTTACCACCTGGTTCGTCGTCGCGCCGTTGGCGAAGGTCGCCATCACGACCATCGCGTAGCTGACGCCAGCGGTCACGGAGGTCTTCGTCGGGAAGACCGCTGTGCTGGTCCCTCCCCCCGGTGGAACGGGATTCCCCATAGATGGCGCAGGGTTCCAGGTGACGCCCGAAGGGACGACGCTGCCTGAAATAGAGAGGCCGGTCAAAGCCACAGAGCCGGAGTTCACGACGGTCACCGCTATGGTCCCCTGTCCCTGCCCGTTCGGGACTGCGAGGTTGGCGCTGACCTGGACCTGGGCGGTGGCCTCGGCCTTGGAGACTGTCGAGTTGAAGTAGCTGTAGAGGACGCCCATGGCGACTATGGTCATTGCGACGACGAGGATCGTGGCGATGATCTCAGAGATCCCTGGCCGCCCTCCCCTCTCCCTTTCTGGAAGCCGCAAGAAGAATCAGTCATTAGGCTGACGGCGCGCTATAACGAGACGAGAAGGAACCCTGTAGAGACGGACGTTCAACTCGGCATCCTCGACTTCCGGCGCCCACCCCTCGAACCTGTGATCGTAGGAGACCACGACGCTCCCCGGCTTCATTTCCTGCACCGCCTTTCGTTTGAGCTTCTTCATGAGGCGCGGGGTCAGAAAAACAAGCACCACGTCGGCCTCGGACAGGTCAACGTCCAGGAGGTTCGCCCTGACGACTTCAATCACGCCTTGGAGGCCCCTCCTGTTCGCCTCCATCCTCGTCCACCAGCACTTGAGCGGGTCTATCTCTACGCCGACGCATCTTCTCGGATTCCTGGCAGAAGCCTCGAAGAGGATCCTTCCGAAGCCGGAACCGAGGTCGTAGACCGCCTTTCCTTCGGGGTCAGAGAAGTCGAGCATTGCCCCGATGGCCTTCCTGGGGACGGGCTGGTATCCCGCCCCGAAGGGCATCCCCGAAGCGAAAAACAGACCCATGAACCCAAGGGCAAGCAGCCCCAGCATCACAACAATCCCAGATGCGAGCAACGACCTCTTCAGCAGACGGCCCTCTTAACGAAACCCGGAAGTCAGATCGGGAAGCACTCGCAGTTGACCGGTTCGCGCCTGCGCGCGGTCGTCACCTCCGAGCGGAAACCCAGCTCCTTCAGGGCTGGGAGGAAGAGCGACATCCCCAAAGTCCTTCCTTGCATCGGACAAATAGTTTGGGTTACTGCAAGTTTCTGCTTCCGGCAACGTTGCAGCGCCTTTTAAGGTTCCGGTAACACAGGCGTCGATGACGAACGAAGACGCCCCCGAAACCGTTGCGGAAAGTCCCATACCAACCGCAACACCCCTGGCCTACGGCTATGCCAGGGTCAGCACCGCCGCACAGAAGAAAGAAGGGAACCTGAGGATCCAGGAGGACGCGATAAGGCGTTTCTGCAAGGACAAGGAGCTCAGGCTCGCGGCGATTTTTGCCGACGCCGCATCCGGTATGACGACCGAAAGAGAGGGGTTGACGAAGCTGTTCAAGGCCCTCGGCGACGAGCCTGGGAAGAAGGTCGTCGTCGTGACGAAGCTCGACAGGTTTGGCAGGTCCCTCATCGACCTCTACGGCAACATGGAGAGGCTGAAGGAGCACGACGCCGACTTCGTCTCGTTGGGGGACCCAGGGCTCGACACCACGACGCCGAACGGCAAGCTGCTCTTCACGATCATCGCAGCCATTGCGGAGTACGAGCGCTCTCTGATCAGGTCGAGGCTCAACGCGGGGCTCGAGCGGGCGAGGCTGTACGGGTCCAAGAGCGGGAAGCCTCTGCATCGGCCTCCCAGACCGATCGACGAAAGGAAGCTCAAGAGGCTCTACCTGGAGGAAGGATGGGGATTGAGGCGCCTGGCCAGAGAGTTCCACATGAGCATAAACGGCGTGAAGAACAGGCTGGTCAGCCTAGGCATCCACAAAGGGACGCGCGCTGGCTGATTCACCATGTGGGGTTGGCGCCGTCGTTTTCTTCCTCGTTTTAAGCGCCTTGCCCCTCCAGTCTCGGATTGGACGGTTTCGAGGAGGCCTTCAGCGCCGCCTGTGAGGAAGCGCTGAAGGAGATGCTCGGTAAGGGCGCGTTCGCTTCGACCGTCTACCACCTGAGCAGGAACGGCGTCTCGCTGCCCGACGGCGCGAAGAGGCCGGCTGACTTCGAAGACGCACTTTCGGTGGTGTTCAACCCGGTCGGCGCCTCGCTCGTCGAAGGGAAGGTCTTGAAGTCGTTCTACAGGAAATACGGCGAGGACGGGTTCATGTGGGGCGACGGATTGAACTTCTGCGAGGAGGTCAGGCGGGCTCGCCAGATGTTCGAAGCGAACGGCCATCGCAGATTACCGTGAACGTGCCTCTCGTCTCGTTGTACACGGGAGCCGGGGGCTTGGACTACGGCTTTGAGGCCGTGGGCTTCGATTTCAGGCTGGGGATTGACTTCGACCAAGACAGCTGCGAAACCGTGAAGCAAAACAGAGACTGGAACATGATCCCAGAGAAGATACAGGGCGTCACCAGCAGCAGGATACTGCTGGAGTCCAGAGTCAAGAAGAACGACATCAGCCTACTGATAGGGGGCCCCCCTTGCGAGCCGTTCTCCAAGTCTTCGTACTGGATGAATGGAGACTCACGGAGGCTCCAGGACCCCCGAGCCGCTACGCTGTTCGAGTTCATGAGGTGCATCGACGACCTGCTTCCGGAAGCTTTTCTGCTGGAGAACGTCTACGGGATCAAGTATTCAGGGAAGGAAGAGGGCTTCCAGCTGCTGCAGAAGCTCACGGCAAAAGTCAACGAGAAGAACCACACCGGCTACAGGCTCTACTGGGGGGTGCTCAACGCCGCCGACTTCGGCGTCCCTCAGCTGAGGAGGCGGTTCTTCATGGTCGCGCACAGAGAGGGGAAGGCGTTCGACTTCCCGCCGCCGACGCACCTTTCGGATGGGGAGAATGCCGCAGGGCTCCCCTCCCACACGACTGCATGGGACGCGATAGGGGGCTCGGAGGCGCTGCCTGGCGAGGACCTCTCCGTCAAGGGCCAGTGGGCGGACTTGCTGCCTTCCATCCCCGAAGGATGGGTTCATGCAATGACCGATTCAGTAGAAACATACTTCCACGACCTTGTTAGGATTCGGTCAAAGGCCGATTGTCGTTGTGAACGAGTTCCCGGTGTCAAAGGTGAACTCGATCGAGTGCTGTCCGGATGGGACTTGGGTCCTGCTGGAGGGACAGACAAAGAGCGTAAGGTCCCCCTGGGGCGTCACACGGTAGTCACCGAGTTCGCTGTCCCAGGAATATGAGCATTGAGTTCCCTGCACCAAAGACTTCCCGTCAAAGGCGATTCCCACCACAGTTGCCGCAGTGGTTCCCTTGTCTTCCAATGTGACCGATACCATCGTGTGCCCATTGTTGCCGAAAGAGTAGGAGGCCAACGAAAACTGTCCACTGGAAGTCCCTCCCCCTATTCCATTATTGGTGGACGAGGAAAAGAGGCCAGACATGAAGGCGACCAAGAGCAGCAACGCAACGACGACGATGATGGCTGCGAGTACGAGAGACTTCCGACTTTTCTTCGACGTCTCCCTTGTCTCCAAGTAAAATCTCGCTGGTGCTTTCCATGTATTTAACCATGTGTTTCTTGTGCCAGCATAACAACCACAAAATCGAGAACGTGGTGGCCGAAGAATTCGCACGCCTATGTTCGTTCGGATGGCATAAGATTATATCTAAACATTTTATGTAAGTCGATGGGAACCATGCCCATCACTACCTATGTTTCAGGAGGAAAAGAATACCTGTACTTCATCTACTACGACACCTTGACAGGCAAGCAAATGCGAGTGGCTTGCGGGCCAAAAGGTGATTCTGAATCAGAGAGAAAGGCCAACGAGCTTGAGGGGGAGCTACAGCGGGCCAGACCCTTCAAGGAGAAGTTCCGGGAAGAGAGCGCGGCAGCAGCCCAGTACGTCGAAGACGAGAGCGACTTGGAGATCATCAGGAGGGCGAAGACAGCACTGGCCCTCAAGAAGACACTCGGCCTCCTCTTCGACGCCAGGTACATCGTGAAAAACCACGCAAAGAAGTTCGGCGTCAAGCTCGCTGAACTCAACGAACGCTCCGAGGTCGTCAAGAAGCTGCTCGTTGAGAAGTACGACCCTCAGTTTGACCTGAAGAGGGAAGAGAAGGAGGAAGAGAAGCACCTGAAGTGGCACTGGGGCGAGCACCTGCCCAGGTTGAAGCAGTTTTCTTTCTGGGCGTTCAAGCGTTGGTTCTCGAGGACCGAATCCTTGCTGAGGCTCATCGAGACAGTACCAGCAGGAGGCGCAAAAGGAGAGATGCTTCTGTCGCTCTCCCTGATCAACAAGATGGCCGAAGAACTCGGCCTTCCATCGCTACGGGAACGAATAACTCGGCTGGAAGCCAAAGAAGTGTTCAGCCGGTCCGGTGAGTGACCCTTGTCATTACTGATCTCCCTTCTGACGTACATCTTCTACGCAGTGCCCATCCTCACCACGATCTACGCCGCCCTTCTGCTCTCGAAAGTGTTAACCTTCTAGTGAAGCCGCGTGGAAGGGGGGTACAAGGCGTGTGCCTTCCCTCTATTTTTCCATCTATTTTTCCGGAATCGCACGATTCAGCCTCTGTTGGGCTTACCGAGTTCGGATTGATCATAACATGGAAAAATAGAGGGGTTGAAATCGGGTCGCTCTATTTTTCCTCGTCTGACCCAGGCCTTTCGGGCAGGAGAGGAGAGGGATCAGGGTCGGGGTTTCGCAGGAGCTGAAGGCCTACCAGAGAAGCCGAAGGGAAAAGGAAGAAAAGGAGGGCCCGTGCTGTGGAGCTAGGACTTCTTCTCTTTCAGGGCCGCGACTTCGACTTTGAGTCTTTCGACCTCTCTCACGAGGTTGGTCTGCCTCTCAAACGATGAGACCTTCTCGTCGACCCTCGCGATGTCGGCCTTCAGCTCGTTCCTCACGGAATCGATCTTCTGATCGAGCCTCTTCTCCATCCCGTCGATCTTGACCGTCAGGGGGGCGACGGCAGACGTGGCCTCCTCCCTCACTATCACCCTGATCTCAGGGGCGGTCATCCTCTTCACGAACTCCTTCGCGGTCCTTGACATCTCTGTGTTTTAAGGCGAAGGGAACAGAACGGATGGGATAGATGGCAAATCCACTCGTCTTTGTGCTGTACTACACCCCCCTTATCTGGTGGCTGGTTGTCTATTTCTTCCTGTTCCGGCACGAACTATCGAGGCTCCTGCACCCGATAAGGGAGAGAAGGGGGTTGAAGGACTGGGTGGCGGTGCTCTCTGACCTGAGGCTGATAGATTCGGCAAGCCCCGCCCTGCAGGAGGAGGGGAAGGAGAAGTGGTGGCGCAAGAGCAGGACGACCCACCTCCTCCTCTCGTCCCTCGTGCTCTGGCTGTCCGCCGTGCTCGTCTCGAACTTCGTCGATATATCTCAGACGCTCCCTGGCGGCTTCCCATACGGGCTTCTGAAGGCCCTGCTCCCCTCCCTGTTTCTATTTGCGCTGCAGGCTCTGCCCGCGATCCCGCTCATCATCCTGACATACCGCTACTGCGGGCCAAGGCCCGTGAAGAAAGAGGAGATGCAGCTCTCCAAGAACAGGAAGGGTTCTCTCATCAGGTACTTGGACAAGGAGAAGCCATGAGCCGGATCGAAAGCGAGAGAACCATCGAAGACGTGCTGAAGATATACTTCCTGGTGATGGAGAGGGCGAAGAGGCTCGAGGCTGAGGGGAAGGGGATAGAGGCGAGGACCCCGGTGTTCCTCATAGTCGACGAGTTCCAGATGATAGAGAACCTGGAGATACTCAGGACGATAATCTCTGAGGCGAGGAAGTACGGCCTTTTCCTGATACTGTCTCACCAGAACACCACCCAGATAAACCAGGAGCTGCTCAGGTACTTGGACAAGGAGAAGCCATGAGCCGGATCGAAAGCGAGAGAACCATCGAAGACGAAGAAAGAGAGACACCCTGGGACATCCCCGGCTTCGTGTACGCACACCCACGCGCGCTGAGTTGGTATTGGAACGTCCATGTCGAGCTTCAGCTCCTGGACGAGGAGGTCAGCGGACTCGCGGGTGAAGATTTCGGTCCCATGGTGCGTCTTCTTTTGCTCCTGCCATCGAGCCTGCTCATCTCGGCCTGCAGGGTCCCGTTCTTCCCGCTCGACATCCACCTATTCTTCCGTAAGCGCAGGCTGCACAGGAAGCGGAAAGAGGAATACGAAGCCAGAGAACGCGCCGAACTCGATTACTACAGGCGCCGTTTTGGGTACAACGCAATACGTTATGAGGACGAGGACTTGAAGTGATTCCAGAGCCGCTAAGCAAGGTCAGGTTCTTCAACGCCGCCCTGCTCGACGGGCACGTGGTGTCGAGGCCGGTCTACAAGCCGGCGCAGGCCTTCATCGGAAGCCTCGTCCACGAAATGGAGCGCCTCGAACCGGAGTTCGCCTGGGTCCAATTCGTGTTCAGGCAGGCGCGGCACAACGCACACCACACGTCGGTGACGCACTCCCTGAAGAGGTGGGGGGAATGGGCCAGCACGCCCGAGACGAAGGTGGGCCTGCTGGACGGGGAGGAGCGCACCGAGGAGAGGAAGGAGAAGAGGTCGCCGCTCTACACGATGCTGCCGTCCCTCATAAAGAAGGCTGAGGAGGTCGGCGGTTCGCCGACGTTCGTGATGGCGATCCAGGGGATGGTGGTCGGCGGCGACCCCGGTTTCACGTCCTTCTCCCACTGCTCCGACGAGATCGACAGGCTCACCATATTCACGTACAGGGACCCGAGGGTCCTGCGCTGGCTCGTCAGGAGAAAGTTCGTGTACGACGTCTCGAGCCACTTCGCGACGGCGTACCAGGTCGCAAGATACGAGCCGCCGTCCCTCGTCTTCCTGACGGACGACCTCCCTTTCTACATCCACCTCCCCACCGGCAAGGCCAGCCTGGAGAGCCTGGCCCCGAGCGAGCCCGTGGAACCGGAGTTCACCGAGGCGAAGGAGGACCAGAGCCAGGAAGAGGGTTTCAGGGTCGCGGCGTCGGCCATCCCCCGGGCCGCCGCGGGCGGTGGAGACGGGGTCTCGCTCGCAAGGATGGACGGGGTGACCGTCCTGGCCGAGCCGCTCGATGAGGAGGGGGCTTCAAGGCTCAGGCAGCTCGTGAACGACCACAGGAGGAGCTTCGAGTTCGTCCACAGAGGGGGCGCGACCTGGTTCGCGATATCGTCGGACGACCCCCAGGACCTCAAGGTGTACGAGAAACAACTCCTTTCGCTGTACGGGGGGCTGAGGTTCATCAACATCACAGACCCGGTGCCGGCGTACATCCACGAGCTGGCCAGCTCTCTAGCCGGTCCCGAGCCGATTCACGAGAGCCAACAAACCGATATTTCGCATTAGCGGTGACACATTTACGCTCCCTCGTCCTGACGAACCTGTTAGCCGTTGCCATTCGCTCAGTGTGTGCCCATCCGAGTATGGAGGTCTGGTCGAGCCGCCCCCCTCCCTCCTGTCCCTCGTCCCGGCAGCATCATCACGGTAAGGGGCGTCAGGCGACAGGCTTCGATTGCACCCTCACGTAGGTCTCGGGCATGGGGAGGCCGAGCCTCTTCAGGACCCTGGTCTGGAGGACGTTGAGGTCCTGGACCACGCGGAGCCTGCTCCTGTCCTTGAGTCTGAGCTCTACCAACCCTATCCTCCCGAAGAGGAGGAGGAGCTGGTTCGCGGTGATCGGGGCGCTCCTGTTCCTCCGCACGCTCCCAATACCCTTCCTCCTCGCCATTATCTCCATCAGCGTGTAGACCATGAGCGCGAGTACGCTGACGAAGACGAGCGCCCTTATCCTGTCATCGCCATGAAGGAACACAGGCCTGACGGCCATGTCGCTCTTCATGTTCCTTATCCTCGACTCTACCAGGTACCTCGACCTGTAGCCCTCGACGACCCTCTCGGCCGTCCAGCCGCGGAGCGTCGTCGCGAGGACGTACTTGCCGTCCAGCCTCTCTTCCCTGCGAACCGCCTCCTCGTCCACGCTGGAGGCGAGGGAGAGGGATTCGTAGTCGCCCTTCACCTCCGCCCTGACGAGGTGGGCGTAGTTCTTCTGCTTCCCCTCCTTCAAGACAGACTCCACCTTCTTCCTTACGAACTCGGGGTTCATCCACTTCCTCCCGTTCAGCTTCGCCCTGACCCCGTCGAGCCTGGACTCGATCGACCTGATACCTTCGTCCCTCCTCTTCCTGTCGAGCTCGGCCTTCCTCCCGCTCAGCACGACGATGCCCCTTGCCTCCATCTTCCTGCCGTCGTGAGAGAACTCGATGGGCGCCTCCGCCGCGCTATAGCCTTCCTTGGGTCCCCTGACGCCCTTCACGTCCAGCGGCCGGAACCTGCCTTCCGGGGTGGACGCGACCAGCTCCTTGATGCGCTGGCTCATCCTCATCGCGCCTATGAAGTCGAGGCCGTAGTCCCCGAGCATCAGGGCTATCTCGCCGTCAATCGCGGACCTGTCCCCGACGACTATCAGGCGGTCCGGCTTCAGCCTCTCCCTGATCTTCCTCAGGTTCTCCACCGCCATGCCGGGGTCTGCCGCGTTCCCGTCGTGCTGGGTGTGGAAGAGAGGCATCCCCTCGGAAGCGTCGACGTCTATCCCGATGTTCACCTGCTTCTTGTCGGGCTTCTGGTCCCTGCTGTACCCGAGCTTGAGGAAACCGGAGTCGTCGTACGCTCCCTCGAAGTAGAGGCTCGTGAAGTCCAGGTGCACGAGCTCGGGCCTGATGCGGTACTCCTTCATCATCCTCAGCGACACCTCGGCCTCTATCTCCTCTATCGCGGGGGAGATCGAGTCGAGGGCTCTGGCGAGCCTGTCGTCGTTCACCTCCCCCGGAGAGACGCCGCTGACCTCCCTGAGAGCGTACTCCCTCGCCCAGTCCTCCACCCGCCAGAGGGGCGTGGGAGACGTCAGCCTGTTCATGACCATGACCTCGACCGCCTCCCCGTTCGAGATGCCCCTCCCCTTGCGCTCCATCGGCGCGTAGCGGTCGACCGTCTCCCCGATGCCCGCCCTGTCGAGCACCGGCTTGATCAGCGCCATCGCTCCAATGTTCTTCGTGCTCGTCGAGAGGACGTCGCTCGCCTTCATTCATCGCCGTCTAGCCTTTGTCGCTTATAGCGGCGAGCCAGTGATTTCCTGAACAACCTGCAGAATTACAAATCCTCAGGGCTTAATGCGAAATATGGGAACAAAGTCAGCTTTTATAAGCGGCGGCAGTATGACGGCACTTCCAGCGGGAAGGAGGGAGCGTGAGGGGTGCAACCACCACTATGGTGGAATTGAAAGCTGGAGCCATGACCTCAAGCGCAGGGTGCCGAGTGCAACCACCACTATGGTGGAATTGAAAGCCCGTTAAAAAACGGGGAGCCCTGGACTGGCAGGTTGATCGAGGCCCGATGAGAGACATAGTATTCAGCGACTACCTCTTGCACACGTACATCATAGGCAGGACGGGCAGAGGGAAGTCGAGCTTCATAGCCAACACGGTCCTCAACTTCCTCAAGCCGCTCGTGCAGAAGGAGAGCCCCTGCTCTGTCATCGTCATAGACCAGCACGGCGACCTCGCCTTCGACACCGCCCGGGGGATGAAGGACTGGAGCAAGCTGATCATGATAGACCCGACGTACACCAGGGTAGGGTTCAACCCGCTGCAGCCTTTCAGCGAGCCCGAGGACGACGCCGAGAGGGCCTCGATGCTCCAGAACCAGGTCTCGCAGCTGACGATGATGCTGTCCGACGTCATGAAGACGTCGGTGGAGTTCGCCCCCCGCCTGACCTGGATCTTCAAGATGTCCCTCTACTACCTCTACCACTTCCCTCAGCACCCGAGCTTCCTCGACTTGTACTATCTGATGTCTGACCTGGCCAGCAAGAAGAAGGGGGAGAGGCTCACGAAAGACGAGTTCGTGGCGATGCTGAAGGACCTCAGGGCGCCTGACGAGATGGTGATCAAGACGATGGAGGCGATTTCGAGCCTCGAGAGCGCCGCTTTCACCCCGGTGATGAACAGGATAGCCGACTACGTGATGCCAGAGCACTCCTATTCGGCGAGGACGTTCTGTTCGAGGAATGGGAGGCTCCCCTTCTTCGAGATGCTCGCGCCAGGGAACTGCACGATCTTCAGGCTAGGGGAGCACGCCCTCCCGCAGGACTTCCGGAAGCTCTTCGCAGCCACTCTGGTGCTGAAGATATACTTCCTGGTGATGGAGAGGGCGACGAGGCTTGAGGCTGAGGGGAAGGGGATAGAGGCGAGGACGCCGGTGTTTCTGGTGATAGACGAGTTCGAGATGATAGAGAACCTGGAGATACTCAGGACGATAATCTCTGAGGCGAGGAAGTACGGCCTTTTCCTGATACTCTCCCATCAGACCACCAGCCAGATAAACCGAGAGCTGCTCGAGTCCATCTTCGGCAACGTAGGGATGATACTGGCGTTCGGGCTGGGGAAGGACGACGCCGTCAGGCTCTCGAAGGTCTTCGGGAAGGAGCACGAGAAGGACCTGAGGGACGCGGGGACCGGCGAGGTCTGGGTCTGGAGGAGCCCGCCGAGGGCGGGGGGAGGGAGCGCCTCCATCGAGAAGCAGTACACCTTCCCGCTCCCGAAGAGGGTGCACGAGCAGAAGGAGCTCATGGACTTCATGACAGGCCCGATGGAGCGGCTCTACGGAGGGGCCGTAGAGGACAGGAAGCCGATATACAGCACGGACGTCGAGAGGTTCAGGACGGAGAGGGGGCTCCCCGGCTGCGACCCCGTCGACTGGAACGTCCTCGCCTTCCTCCACCAGAAGGAGCTGGGCGGCGGCGGGCAGGTCCTCCACAGGTACGTGCAGCAGCGTCTGGAAGGGCTGTGGGGGTGGAGCAGGAGCGTCATAGAGGACTCCCTGCTGAGGCTCGAAAAGGCGGGGCTGCTGATTTCGAGGAGCACGCGCGCCGAGACAGTCTACAAGGGGAAGGACGAGGAAGGGCTGTCGATGTACAGCGAGCCGACGACCGAGGACGAGAAGGAGAGGGCGATCACGGTCTCGTACGAGCTCACGCCGAAGGCCAGGGAGAAGCACTTCGAGACGAGGGTCCACTCGGCCAGGGCTGGCGGGCCGCTGCACCTCAAGATGATCGAGACCTACAGGGAGAGGTTCGAAAGGCGCGGCCTCTGGGCAGAGGTAGACTACGGCCAGTACAGGCAGCAGAGGCCAGACATGATCGTCTTCGAGCCAGTAAAGACGACCAGGGAGGCGACGGTCGGGGACGAGAAGAAGGCGGTCATAGAATGGGCCTCGGACAGATGGGACTACATGAACGCGGTCGCGTACGAGTTCGAGACGAGCCCGAGGAAGCACCAGGGACAGCTCGTGGAGAACTACACCAAGAACGCGGTCTTCCACACGAGGTCGAGCGAGGAGCCGAGGCTGGTCTTCGTGGTCCCGAGGGCGGCGATGGCGGAGGAGGTGGAGAGGTACATCGAGCCCGTCCTGGACAGGGACAAGCCGAACTACTCCGTGCAGAAGGCGGAGATAGGCCTCCCCGAGGACGAGATAGAGAGGCAGCTGGCTGGCGAAGGCGCCGCGCCGACGGGTGCAGAGGCGGAGGCCCAAAGCCAGGCCCCGCCGGCGAAACATCCCGCTGACGGAGGACAGGAGCGGGAGGAGGGACCCCGCGCAGGAAGCGGTGCAAACAACCCAGCCCCACCCTCCCAGAATCCTGCAGCTTCTGGCGAGCCGTCCCCGTTAGGCTCACGTGAACACAACGGGGAACAGGGTGGAGGTGAGGACGAGAAGACGCCCAGAGAACCTGCCCACAGCGGTGTGGGCTCGCCACCATCCATCGCCTCACACGAAGAGACCTCCGACGGGAAAGGCGCCGCGCCGTCCCAGTCTGGACCCAAGGACGAAGCACCTGCCCTTCTTACGGGTGCTCCTGCGCCTTCTCCTCCCGAGGGCCTTCAAGAAGCGGCAGGCCCTGAGGCGCCGCCAGAGCCGACCATGGGGCGTGACGCCGAAAGCCGGCCCCGAGGGCGTCACCCTGGCGGGCTGTCCGCGGATTTCAAGAGGAAGATGGCCAGGGTCCTTGTCGCCATCGGGCAGGAGAGGCGGTCGAGCACGGACATCGCGGCGGCCGTCGGGATGAGCCAGAGGCAGGCGCTGAGATACATCGACGAGCTGGTCAAGTTCGGCCTTGTCTCCGAAGAGAAGAAGAGATACTCCGTGACGCAGGAAGGCAAAAAGGCCCTCCCGAGCCGGTAGTCAACTGCCTACGGCTCCAGCCGTGGGTGGTTCACGAGAACCACCGGTGATGTCGCTTGACGTGTTGTTTCGCCGCTTCCTTTGTTGATTTCCCGAACGAAAGAGTTTGCCCCAACAAACGAAGCGACATCACGAGGACCACCAAAGTCAGCCTTTATATGTGGCAGCGGCATGTCAGGTTGACGGCACTTCCAGCGGAAAGAAGGGAAAGAAGAAACAAGCGCGGAAGTGCGGGGGTGCAACCACCACCATGGTGGAATTGAAAGTTCGAGTGAAGACACTACCACACCATGTGGTGCGGCGAAGTGCAACCACCACCATGGTGGAATTGAAAGCGAGCTAGTAGTGCTGGCACAGAAGTATCTGGCAACGTGCAACCACCACTATGGTGGAATTGAAAGTGTCGTCTTCTTGCCCGTTAAATACCCCCGGTCGCTCTGAGGTCAGAACCAGAAAGATTTCCAGGCTACGGCCAAAGAGACCTATTCATAGAGTTCGACCCTGATGAAAATGGGCCGACGTGGTCGCGGACGTACCGCGAGGCGTCGTTATCGACTTCAGCGGAGCTTCTGCCCGGTTTCTCATCCCACGACTTCCCGCCATGTCGGGAACTCCCTGTCGGCTCTTTCGCGACGACACGTCTTTTTGCTTGTCTGGCAACCATCGGTCGGTTGCACCATCGATGAAACCCGGGACGGCATCCGGCGTGGAGGCGGCTTGCGCTAACATCACGATGAAGCCCGAAACGGACATCACAACCGCTGGGAGCGAGGGCTGCCCGGAAGCAATTGGAGCGGAAGCTCCTTCCCCCGCTGGCAACAGCGGTTCCGAAACAGCCCTGGCCTGTTACTACCCAGTTGGTCCTGGGTACGCCGACAGGTGCGGTTGGAAGGGCGCTGGCGTGGATATGGACGCCGCAGAGAATCGTCTGGCGCTGCACAAGAGAGAGAGGCCCACGGCGTCACTCCCGCAAACTCGTTCGGCGACAGCCTCGGTCAACCACCGAACAGGTACTGCCACGACGAACCCTATGAGCAGCCGATGTTCAGGGACGAGCAAGGAAGGCCGATCTGCAAGTCCTGCAAGGAGGGAAGACACCCTCACCGCGCGGCAAACGGCTGCAAAGTCCTCTTCGACTGGTACGCCAATGCTGGCAGTCAAGGTCAGAGGACGAGGCTGATGGACGAACGCGGGGCAGCAGGCCAGTGCTGCTGCATGTGGGGTCCTGAGAGGGAGTGACACCCTCCCCTTCTTTCGTCGGCACCCCTTCTTTTCTGGGCTCTGCCGGAGGCGTTCTCAAGCCTGCCGAGCGACAATACTCGGCGAACGATGATGTTCTACAGGCCAGATCTTCCTGTCTGACCTCACGCCGCGAATGGAAGGGAAGGTCCCTCGAACCAGAGAAGAGGTCGCTGCCAACTTGAAGCTTCAAGGCAGCAGAAAACTCCTGAAACGGGAGAGCAAGCTCTCACGACAGAGGAACGTGACGCGTCCTACATGGCGGCCGATTGAGGCCAGGCCCAGGCGCACTAAATTCCTCCGTCTGGTCGGGTACGTATAGCCGTTATCCGCCCGACACGACGACGACGACGACGACGATAAACAAGCTCCTTTCGGTGATGACCGTCAGGAGAGACGGAGACGGGAGCTCCTGCCCCCACCCCATCCCAAGCCGTTCCGGCTTCCCTTAACCCGAAGCTTGAACCAGGCTTGAGATACAAGACGACTTCCGCATATTTGACCTTTTTCCATGCGGGGCCGTCCGGGCGCGGGGAACGAACAAAGCGGGGTTCTCGCCGAAGTCCTCCCTCCCTTCATCACAGACAGGGGTGAACAGCTGGGGCCCTGCCCAGGGCTCCGGACGGGGTGCGGCAAGGAGGTTGCTAACTTGAACAGCAACATGGGTTACGTATGCAGGCTCCTTCGGGAGTCTTACGACGAGATGCCGGGGACGCTGCCCGTCATCACAGAAGAGGAGGTGTCCTCGGAGTGAGCGTCGTCGAAGTGGCGAGCCCCGTCAGAGGCCTCTCCGAGTACTACGACGTCAGCGGCAGATACCTCGGGGTCGGCATCCCGAGCCTGGAGGTGGATGAGGAGTGGTGAACGTCCTCGGTTCAGACCCGAGAGACAGCATCCGCTTCTTCGAAGGGCGGGGGTACGACCCCTGCACGGCGGAGCTGCTGGCGCTGGCCATAATGGAGGTGAGATGACGACGACGACAGCGATGCGGAAACTCGTAGTGACGTCCCTGGTGACGGGGATCGTCCAGGCCGACGGCCTTTTGGGGGGCCTTCCTCTGCCACTCTGGGCCTCCCAATTCGCCCACGCGGGCATAGAGCTGGCCTTCATCGGCTCGTCGTCCGCTCTCCTCTACGAGGCGGGCGCCTACGCCTGGAAGACAGCCACAAGGCCTGCGGCGGCTGCCGCGCCAGCCCCTGACGGCGCCTTGAAGGCCGTCGCCGAAGCCCTGGGCGCCCGCATCATCGAGCTGGAAACGCGTCTGGCAAAGCTCGATGCCACCGCATCTGCCCCACCGACAGTTGCTGGCGCCACATCTGCCACCACCCCACAAGCACCAAAACCGGCACCTTCCGCCGCCGGACCAAAGGGGCAGCGGCTCCAGCCGGGTAGCAACTCGCTCGCCAGCGTCCTCGCGGAGGTGTCGGGCTGATGCAGGTCCAGGAAGGGCGGGTCGAGGTCCAGGAAGGGCGGGTCGAGGTCCAGAGGCAGGACTACCCGCACCTGCTCCTGTGGCTCAGGCGGAGGTTCGGCGAAGTCCGCCGCGCGGGCAACGACTTCTGGAAGGCTGACGGCGTGGAGGTGGTCGCCACGCTGGTCTCCCCTACAAAGCTGCAGCTCGCCGGCGACGACGTCTTCAACCTCGAAGTCCTCGACGTCTCCCGGTTGGTGAAAGAAGTCAGGCCGACGGGCAGGGCTGTCCGCGTGTACAAGGTGCTGCACTTCTGCGGCGCGTGCGGGTCCTTCTACGTCTTCCCGACGGTGATGAGCCAGCACGAGCAGGGGGGCGACATCCACCGGGTGAACCCGCTCGTAGAGGGCAGCTACGTCAAGTACGTCCCCGACCTCCCGCCGTTCGAGCAACGGAAGGGGTGGATCGGCAGGGACCGCCTTGTCGGCGCCTTCGCGAAACATGTAGGGCCCGGCGACGCCGAAACGATGGCGGACCTCAGGACAGCCGCCCTGAAGGAGGGCCTTGGGCTCTCCATCCAGGAGATGGTCTGCGGCACCGCCAGGATCCCTGAGATCGTGCGCGAACGCTGCGCCGCACACAGGGACGCCATCGAGGCGACGATGTGCCCGCCGATACGCACGAAGTCAGCGCCGCAACCCACCCTGGGCACATCCGCCATCAATCACCCCAGGGTCCAGAGCTTCCACACCCTCGGCTCTTCCTTCATCGACTGGAAGGTGAAAGTCAACGGCCAGGTGCTGACGCCGGAGCAGTTGACCGCGGCGGCGGTCCGTCTCGGCGTGCCCTATCGGCCCGATGGCATCTCGGCGGACTGGGCCGACCAGAAACAGGACTACACGCAGGTGCTCGATGAAGCGGCCAAGGACGCGGACCCTCTCAACGCCCTGCTCGACATCAAATTCGCCGAGCTCGCGAAACGCGACAGGAAGCTCGCTTCCGCGATGCGGAAGGAGGGGTACGCCCCAAGGCGCATCTCTTACGGGGAAAGGCCTTCCTGGAAGGACCGTGCCAAGAGCCCGAAGAGCCCGAGGTACGAGGCCCAGGAGCCACGGCGCAGGCCAGACTCGCCGCCGAACACGCGCGGAGCCCAAGAGCCACGAGCCCAGAGGGACAGCCTCGAAGAGGAGAGACAGGCTTTCCTCGTCAGGTTCAACCCCGAGGAGGTCTCGGACCTCGGCGGAGGACTGGTCAAGGCGAAGACCACATTCAACTCGCACAGCGTCACCGTCTTCAACACGGTCTTCTATCCACAGTGGTCCCCCAAACCCGGGGAGTTCCCTGAAGCGAAGGCCTCCCTGGCCGAGGAGGTCGCGAAGGCCACCGGCGGGAAGGTGGTCGTCACCAGGAAACGCGCCAGCCTCGCCTTCCTTGAGGTCGTGGTCGACGGGAAGTACACGGTGAGGGTCGCATCAGGCGGCCTCTCGGCGAAACCGGCGGAGACACCGGACCCCGAGAAGGAGAAGCTGGACTTCCTGAAGAAGTTCAGCCTCAAGCCGGCGGAGGTCGTCATGGAGAAAGACGGGTTCATCAAGGCCTCGAAGGCCGTCGCCGCAAAGTTCGGGAGCGGGACCCTGGAGGTCTTCAACACCGTCTTCGGGCCGCAGAGGACCCTCGTCGGGGACGAGTTCGGCGCAGAGGCGAGGCAGATGGCCGACCTGCTCTCTTCGAAGATGGGCGGCTCCGTCGTCGTGACCGAGGACGCGAAGCGCGGCATGAAGCACCTCGACGTCGTCTTCGACGGGAAGTACACGGTGAGGGTCGCATCAGCGCGGCTCTCCCCTCCCTCCGGGGGCGGCAGCTGATGCAGGAAGTCGTCCGGCTCAAGACCTCGGTCACGCACATCGAAGGTGCGGCCAGAAAGGAAGAGAGGATGGGCGTCTCTTTCTTCAGGTTCCTGCTCCTGGAGAGGGTCGAGACGGTCACGACAGACCGCCTGTACGTCTCCGAAGAAGCCGTCCGGTGCCTCAATGAACCGTTACGATGACCGACGAAGAACAGGCCAAAATGGAGCACGACTGGCTGATAGCAGAATTCCAGATAGTGGCGGGGGCCATCCTGGCTTTCGCGCTCGGCGTAGCTATCGCAGCACTGGCAGGCCAGCTCACGCTGTTTGCGGCGGCTTTCTTGATCGCCGTGAGCGGCGTCTGGCTGGCTTACATCTGGCGGTACTTCCAACGCAGGACGACCGAGCTCCGGCAAACTCTTAATAGCGCAAAGGGCCTTGAAGAGGTAGTTTGAGCTTGATCGACCAGGTCGTCTTGGTACTGGGAGTGCCAGCGCTGCTCATAGCGCTACGAGGCCTCTGGAAGGAGCAAAAGGCGATTCAAAGAATCAAGCGGGGAAGCCGTCAAAGATAGCCAGTCGGGCTTCCCTGTCCCTTTTTGCACACGGGGGATTTCACGGAGGTGAAATCCATCCCCCTGACGATCCCTCTCTCCGAGAGAGGGTGCTCGCATCGACTCAATTCGGTGCGGGTGGACTGCGAAGCCCGCTGATTTATTTATGGAGCGCGGGCCGAGTCGAAACCGTCCTCTGAGGTCCGATCCACACCGTTGTGGACTGGACTTCGGAGGAGAGTCCTTCCGATGGATGGGAGGACGATCCCTGTGAAACTGCGCGGCCAGCCTCCTACCGGAGGGTGTCGTGCAGCGGAGGGGCGGTCGGGAACTGTTTCTTCTTTTCTCTTCGCCCCCAGTCATAGACAGAGAGGGGTGGGGAGACGAGGCCGCGTTATATTGAAAAGGAAGGTGAGTGTGCGGAACTTGTCCATAGCCGAGTGCAAGGACGTCGTGCCAGCGGTCAGGACGCTCGCCGAAGGGGCTGCAAGGTCACACCGGAGGCTCTCGCTTCCAGGGCCCGAGATAGGCCCGTCCCATGCGGTGCTTCTTGATTGAGTGACAGAATGCTGCCCGTCTTTCTGTTCTACGCCCTGTCCTTCGCGCTGGTCCCGGCAAGCGTCGTCTCGGTGTTCGAGCAGAGCGCGCTGCCGGTCTTCGTGGTGGTGGCTCTCTGGATGCTCAGCGCGATAGCAAAGGAAAACTCCTAGGCTACGTGGCCGTCGCGATGATAGAAGAGACGCTGTTCAAGGCGCCTTACACCTTCTTCTCCGAGAAGTGCACCAGATGCTATATGCAGAGGCGTTGTCTGCGCGCGACCGCCTTCGCGATGGGCGACAGAAACTACCTGCTTTCGCTCCACCACAGGAAGAGGCGCGTGACAGAGGCGATGCTCGCTGGGAAGAAAGCGCACGAGGAGATGGAGCTCGCCACCCCGACCGTGGACGACGCGTTTCCCCGGCTGGTCGAAGTGCTTCGCAAGGGCGGTTCGATCACCCTCAAGGAGGTCCCGGTCCACAGCGTGCTGCTGGGTTTGCGAGGGGTGATCGACAGGCTAACCATCTCGTTCGACGGTTCGAGGACCTACGACATCGTGGTCGAGGAGTTCAAGTCGCATTACTGGAGGCCGTATTTCGGTCAGGTCGCAATCTACGGCTTGATATTGTTCTCCCACGACGCCGAGATACTGACCCGGCTCCCCATCGAAGAGAGGCTGAAGCGCCTCAGTGAGTCCGGCGTGAAGGTCGAGGAGGGGGTCCTCTCGCTCCTGAAGAGAATCAGGACCAAGGTGGTGCTGGACGAGCTGATCGAACACCTCGTCAAGTACGAAGGCTGGGTGAACAAGGCCTCGGTCAAGAGGCTGTACGCGGAAGGGAGGTTCAGGGGACGCACGCCAAGCCCCCCGGTCGCCCTACCGATCTACCCGTCTTCGGTCACTTCTCCGGACGTCTCTATCAAAGCGAACCTGATCATACTGACAGGGAAGCGCTCCGTCTTTCCGATAGACTTCTGCAGGCACAACGTCCTCTCTGGCTTCGGGAGTACGATGAAGAAAGCGGTCGAGAGGAGGCTGAAGAGCGCGAGGCGCTGGCACAGGACGCTCGTGAAGGGCCTCTACGAGCTTGAATCGCTGCCGTACTGCCGCGAATGCGGGGCCAGCGGCGAGAAGTGCCACTACCCAGAGTACTGTCTGATCCACCCGCCAGGCGTGAAAGAAGCGCAGATGCACTTCTCCGGAAAGACCGGCGCGGTCGTCAAGACGGGTCCGCCCAGGGTCCTCTGAAATGAGGGCGAGGAACGCAGAGAAGCAGCCAGCCGAGTGGCTCAACAAAGCCTGGAGCCAGGTTTTCGGCGCCATCGTTGAAGGGGTGGAACAGCCGCCTGAAGAGCCGTGCCACAAGGCCATCCGGCTGTACGGCATCTTCACAAGTGAGATGGGGAACGCGCAGGACAGCCTCGGGGACAGCTTCGCTGACGCCGGGTACGCGGCAGCCGATGTCCTCAATGCGGCCGACACAGTCAAACTGATGGCCAGAGACGGATGCATATCGGAAGGCTTCGTGAAGGACATCGACGAAGCCGTCTCCAAGATCAGCGGCGACGAGGGGTTTTACGACAAGGAAGACGTTGAGAGCGCTATCAACGACATCATGAACATGTCGGACAGGATACTCGAAGATGTCGTTGTTAGGTGTCTCGGTCCTTCCCGGTGACGAGCCCGGCCTGTTTTAAGCCAGGAGGTGGTTTTCCGATGATGGTAGCAGAAACGCAGGGGAAGTACTGCGTCTACCTCAAGCGCGAGGGTGTGATCGCCGGCATCGGGGGCGTCAACGAGACGCTTGCACTGCTCGACAAGTACAAGGCGTCCGGTCCTGTCGTGGTTGACTCGGACCCGATTTTAGAGCAGATCTGGCAGGAAGACAAAGCGGGGGCGTCGAAGGTGGTCTGCGACAAAGTCAGAGTCGCCCTGCTCGGTCCTCTTGTGAAGGAGCAGCTCAAGGAGTATGGCGAGCCTCACGCCAGATTCAAGACGACTCTCGAGCGCGTCGTCTACCTCCTAGAGAAGAATCCTATGATTGACGACCCTGTCCCAGGAGAAGGACGCAAGGTGTCTCCCTTCAGAGACGCGCATAGGCAGAGCCAGGTCGACTCCTTCAGGGCGTTCTTTGGTTTCACATCTTCGCATGGGTTCTCCGGCGAGACGGTCAGGAGGACGATCGACTATGTCCTCAACACTCTGCGATGGTACCCTGTTGACGACGAGGTGAAGATGTGGCAGATCTGGAACGAGGCGCAGTTCAGGGAGTTCTTCTCCGCGAAGAACGCCGAGCAGTTCAGGGAGTTCGCAGAGAAAGGAGCCGAGATCGCAAGCTCATCGGCAAAGGACGTTCTTTCCCAACTACTGCCTGCAGAGTCGGTGGAAATAGAGGAGGACGGCCGGATGGGGCTCGTAGTGAGGCTCACCAGGTATGTCCCGGACAGAGAATTCACCAAGATAAGGAAAGCATGCGTGATGGCAGGACTGGCGTACGAAATGGGCGCACGACGGTTCACCCAGGCCCAGAGAGCGCCTTTGGCCGCCGATTCCAGCGTCCTCTGAGATTCTCCGAAGTCGAAAAGGAAAAGAAAGGAGGCGTTCTACAAGAAATGGAATGTTTTGGACTGACAGACGACGAAACAAGGGAGTACAACGCCCTTACCGAGAAGTGGCAGCGAAGCGCCTTCGAGGAGGGACCGCCTCTACTTGTCCAATGCAAGCAGACAAGTTTGTTCCCATGAAGCAAGAAGCCTACGGCTTCGGTCGTAGGTAGTTCACAGAGTTGAATGCGTTGCCAGAGCAGATAGGGTTCGGCGAAAGCGAGACCAAAGACTTCACCCAGTTCGTCGACGTTGACGACCCTGAAATCCTCGACTATGTCATCGACCAACTCGGTGACAGACTGACCTTGAGAGGCGTAGTCGTCGTTCAGGGGAGAGGCGGCTTCTTGGTTGCCAGCGATTCAAAGAAGACGCTGTCAGAGTGTGTAGAGCTGGTCGAAGAGATTTCCAACGAGAAGCAGGCTGACATCGCATGGGAAAGAGATCACGGCCAGAGACCATGACGGCGCGCGAATTGCCAGGAGATGGGGGCTTCAGCTGCTTCCTGAACGGAAGAGAAGTCGTCGTCGAGGAGGCAGGCATGTCATCCTCTCAGATGCCGAGAGGGTGTGGATTGACCGCATCGCTGCGGAAGACTTCGGCTTCGCAGAATCGAACTAGGAAGGAGGCGGAAGAATTCATGACCTATTGTCCAGAATCAGGGAACGTGATGCGCGAGCTCAAGGCTCGGCCTAACGGGAAGGACTGCCCGAGATACCGCTGCGACGTTTGCGGGGTGACGTGGGAATGGAACGACGGAACGTACACCCTAGCCGCCGGCGAGATACCTTGACCTCGCACGCAGGCTGACATCTACAGGTAGACAAAGAGGTGTTCCTGAATGAAGATCACTGAACTGGCTGACACGATATACAGGGAAGCGATGCAAGCTGACCCAGTCAGCGTACTCGTTCTGGGAGGACCGGGGGTCGGCAAGACCGTCCTCATGAAGGATGTCGCGGCGAGGGTGGCGAAGTCGCTCGAACTCAACTTCAAGGAGTACGACGACTCCCTCGAGTTCGGCAAGGACGACTACGTCTTCATCCCCCTCCCTCTCCTTGAGATGGAGCCCCCGGACCTCACGGGGCAGATGAGGGAGAACGACGGCGACGGCACGACCGTGTACAAGCCGCCCCGCTGGGTCGAGGTCATCGGCAGGTGCAGGGGGTTCGTCTTCATAGACGACATCACCAACACGAGGCGCGACGACGTCCTCAGCTCATCCTTCAAGATAGTCAACGAGAAGATGGCCGGCTTCAGGCACTTCAGGAGAGACACGATCGTCGTCGCCGCGGGTAACAGGGTAGAAGACAACAGCATCGCCCGTCCCCTCCCCAAGCCGATAATGGCCGGCAAGGTGTGGGTCCTCGACCTGTCGCCTCCGCCCGTCAAGGAGTGGGCGGCATACACCGACTCGTGCGCCGTCGACGGGAAGCCGGTGCCCTGGGACCGCAGGTGCCTTGGCTACCTGATGTGCTTCGAGAGCGACATGGTGGCCCCTCCCGACGACAGCAACGAGATGCTCAACGCAGTCGCCTCGCCGAGGAGCTGGACCAAGCTGGCACAGCGCCTGGCCGGGACGCTCGCAGGAACGCCCCACGACGTGGTGAGGCAGGGAGCGATAGGGTTCCTCGGTCCTGTCGTCGGCGAGAAGTTCTACGCTTTCATCAAGCACGAGATACCGAACCCGAAGAGGATGCTGGAGAACCCAGAGCTCTTCACCGGCCTTGAGCACGACGCGAAGTACCTCGCCGTGTCATCCGTCGCGCAGCACGTAGCCGAGGCCGCGGAGAGCCCGGCCAAGGCCTCGACGACGCTCATGAAGTTCGCCGAGGTCATCGCCAGGGAGAGCTCGGACCTCGTGGTGCTCCTGATAATGTCCATCCCCAAAGTCATGGGCGAGAAGCCGTTCAGAGAGGACGTCGCTGTGAGCCTGGTCGGCGTGAACGTCGAGGTCGCATCGGCGATAGAGGGAATCCTGAACGCGATGCCGCGAAGGCAGAAGAAGGGTTCGTAGCTGACCAGTCCCTTGCCAGCATCAAGAAATCCCGACAGACGAACCATTAGGATCGGCGACGACTATGGCAGGCTGCCACCAAAGAAGCTTGCCAGACTGAAGGAGCTTGTGGACAAAGGCCTTGGCGCGCACGGCCTCCCAGAGAAAGAAGTGGACGAGCTGGCCCGTCTCTATGTCGAGGCCGGCGGCGAATTGCCATCCGGTATCGCCTTGGCGCGGGGCAGACTCAGGCGCGCGTCGGTGAGTGGAAGCCCGAACAGGCCGGAGGAGGCGTGAAGCAGCCTTGAGGCACGTTCAAGAAATCTCCCCTGAGGAACTGAGGGGACTCGACAGGGAGCTCCAGAACACAATCGCGGCGATGAGAATCGAAGCCCCGTTCTTCACCCACCTAGTGACAGGGGCAAAAATCAGGTTCAGGGTGCTGCCGGACGGGGTCGCGGTGCAGAGCAGGGGGAAGAGGACCATCGTCATCGACCCCACCAAGTTCAGGAAGATGAGGTCGGGACCGCGGCTCACAATGCTCGCCCATGAGGTGCTCCACCATTCGCTTCTTCACCCAGTCAGGGGCAAAGGCAAGGACAGGGCGAGGTGGCAGGCGGCCGCCGACGTCGTGGTGAATTCCCTCCTCGACGCGGGGAATCTGCTCTACACCCCTCCCGAGCCCGTGTTCACCTCCGAGTGGGTGGCCTCGCTTGGAGTCCAGATACCCAGGGAGAAGATTGGGAAGATGTCAGCCGAAGAGCTCTACGAGGTCCTCCCACCCATACCCTCGGTCGAGGCGCCCTGTTTCAATGATGACGACGACGAAGATGATGGTGATGAAGAGGACGCGGATTCCTCCTCGGAGGAGAAAGAGGTCGGAGACCAAGAGGAGTACTGGCGGGGGCGGATAGCGGCGGCGTCGGTGATAGCTAAGCAGGCTGGAAACCTGCCCGCCGGGCTCGAATGGTTCGTCAAGGAGCGCCTCAAGGTCAAGACCCCCTGGTGGGCAATCCTCCAGGGCACTTTCAACAACGGCTACAACAACGCCAGGTCCACCTGGAAGAGGCCCTCGCGGAGATACGGCGACGCCTCCCCGGGGACGACATATAGAGGCCCGAGCGTGCTCGCGCTGGTCGACTCGAGCGGCTCGATCACAACTGACGAGCAGAAGGCCTTCACAGGCCACCTCGACAGGATCGTGAGGGACACGATGGGCGAGGTCTCCTACCTGATGTGGGACAGCGCTGCATACAAGATGGTCCCGTACCACGGCGGACAGGGCGTCAGGTTCTCCGGCGGCGGAGGGACGACGATTCAACCCGTCCTGCAGACGGCGATGAAGCTCTCGGACAGGTTCAACGCACTGGTGGTGATGACTGACTTCTACATCTCCGACGCGGGCGACGACGTCACCAGGAACCTCTTCCGGGCGCTCGTCTCGAGATATGACCTCTGCGTCCTAGCTTCGATAGGGGCGCAGGCGCAGCTCCCGTCGGGGTGGCGCGTACTTGACATCAAAGACTCGGTAAAGGAGGGGATGCGATAGATGCCGCACTTTCAAGCCCAGATAAAAACGACGACCGATCCAAAGAGACTGAGGCCCTGGACTGAGAACGCCGACAGGGCGCTGATGCGGCAGTGGTACGATGTGGCTCTCGCAGTCGTGGAGACAGGGGAACTCCCTCCCTCCTTCGGAAGCAAGGTCAACGAGGTCAGCGCCCAAGGTGCCAGCGGCGTACGCGTCGGCGTCTACAAGGGCATGGACCTCTTTGACGCGTTCCTGATGGCCGGCTTTGCCAGGTTCGGCCCTGTTTGGCCTACCGTGTTCAGTCAGAACATCAGGTACAACAACATCGGGAAGGCGCTGGAGGTGCTGGCCGCATTGCGCTCGACGGAAGATAAGGAGGTCGTGAAATAAAATGAGCGAAGAGCTGGAAGAGGGCTTGGACGCGCTGAAGGAGAGGATGAAGCACCCCGTCCTGAAGGAGTTCGCGGACTACCTCGTCGTCGACGAAAAGTACAGCGTCGGAGACATTGAGGCGCTTCTTCTGCTGCCGTGGGATGGGGCATACCCACAGGGCATACTCGGTGACGATGTCTTGGTCGACATAGGTAACTTCCTCTATAGCATGGGCGACTTTGCAGTCGAGAAGGTCATCAAGGACGACTTCCAGAAGATTGGCGGCCGCCAGCTCTACGTCAAGACAGTGCCAGACCCGAGCTACGAGGACAGCTCGCACGTCTATGTCATCGAGAGCACGACAAGAACGCTCCTCGCGGAGGGCTGCGGCTGCAAAACCTGGCATCATGACCCGGACACCATCGCATTCGACCTCCTCAGCCTTGAAGGCCAGCTGGAGAGCGGCTGGGAACTCGTCCAGAAGCGGGTGCTCGCGCTCAACCTCCTCGGGAGCCCGACAGACCTGCCCCTGAGGAATGGTACCCGATGAGCGACCCGATACTGATTATAGCTGACCTCGGCAGCGGATACCTCGTCATAGACGGGAGGCAGTCCAAGATCCACGGGAAGACGCCCTATACGAATCTGAAATTCGGCGTCTGCAAGGGAAGGATAGACACGTCCTTCGCCGGGTTCAGGGCGCAGGAGGTCAACGGCTCGGTGATCCTCAGCAGGGACGGGAGGTCCGTTCCGGTCACGACGGACATCCAGACGATGGCGGAAGGGTTCCTGAAGCAGGACGAGACACGGCTGTCATTGGTCTGGGACAGAAACATGGAGAGGGTCAGGGGATTGTTCGCTTGATCGAGTTCGCAGGGCATGAAAGAAGGAAACCGTAGAGGACCAAAGAGGTGGGGGGTACGGGAGCCGATTTCATCTGCTTCGTCATAGGGATGCCGATAGGACAGGAGCCGAAGTGGGGTGTTAGTGAGAAGGAGTTCAGAAGGGCCGCCAGAGAGTGGATCAAGAATCGCGCTGATGCAGGGGCGGAAGTGAAAGATGTGGTCAAAGACCTCAAGCAGTCTGCCACCGAGGTGAAACAGGCCTGGAATGGCGGTGGCAGAGACGTGGCCGTCTTCGAGCGCGGCCATGAGAAGCTCTTGGTCACAGGGGGCATGAGTTACGGCGATGACCCGACGGACCTCTTCGCGCACATTCAGGACCTTTACGACTCTGGGCTCATCGACGTGCTTGGCTTCGACCAGCAGCCTGACGACGGCTTCACCGAGAAGCTTGACTCGTTGCTCAAGAGGGTCGAGAAGAACGGGATGAAGAAGGAAGCCCAGGAGATCAGGACGATCTTCCATCAAATGGCCGCCTGGATGCTCTTTCGTTGATTGGAGGGGTGGTGGAGCATGGGTTACGAACAGGAGCTGTCGCTCACTTTCATAAGACCTGTAAGGAACGAGGCAGACGCAGAAGAATTCCAGGCCGAAGCCCTGAGACGCATCAAGGATGTCCTTCAGCCGGAAACCGAAGACACAGACTTTGCCGACGGCGAGGCTAGTGTGTCCATCTTCTCTTGGGGCCGCAACATCTACGACTGGAATACCAAGACTGGTGATGCTCAACTGGGGACGGACAATGTCTCCGCAAAGAAACTAACCCGCCAACTGGGCTGCAAGCTGATGATAGAGTATCACGGGGAGGAACGGGGTGATGACGATGAAAGATGGTACGAGAAAGGCGAACTCGTGCGGAGATGGGAGAACATCAGAGTCGAGGTCACGAACAGCGATGTCGAGGAGTTCAACCGCATCATAGACGGCATCAAGAAGAAGGGCCTGGGCGAGGAAGCCGAGCGGCTACGCGACGTCACGATGAAGATGGCCGCCCGGTATCTCTTCTCTTCTTCCTTGTCTGCGTGAAGGAGCTGGGTTTCCGCTCGGAGGTGCCGATGATTGTTATCGACCGAGTTCAGGCTAGAAACTATCCTGCCGGGATACATGGGCCTCCCGAAGAAGCTGAAGGAAGGAGTCGCGATGGCGATGACTGACCCGGTTATCCTTCCAACCGAACGAGACGCCGGTTGGCTTCCCGATTGGATGTTGCCCGCCATCAAGGCACGGAGGGTGAAGACTGTCCTTGACGGCGGATTGCCGGAAGCCGCAGATGATCTCGAGATCGTCGCCTACCTGATGTGCGCTTCCTTCGACTGTCCGCTGGCCGAGGATGTCGTCCACACGTACTTCAACGTCGCCGGAAGGACCCTCCCGGAAACCTTCGTCCAGTCGATGAAGGAGAACGGGATTCCGACCGGACCCTTGGACGAGTCGCAGGAGAGGCTGGTCGGTCGGACGAAGAGACAGATGGCGCGGGACAAGAAGGACCACAGGACGAAGGGGAAGTGGAAGGCGATGGCGCGGCTCCTCGACTGCGCGTCGATAGAGCTGGGCGCCTTCGACCTGTTCGTGAAAGAAGGCCGGGTCTGATTCACGCCCTACGACTACCTGGAGACCTCTGGCCTGAACAACTGCTTCGTCTACACCACAGCCGAGCCGACCTGCGCTCCTTGCCACGTCGAAGGCGTGAACATGTTCAGAGTGAGTCTGGCCCCCCAGCAGGTGCTTGAACGCCTCGCCGGCCATGCCAAGTTCGTTCAACGGGGATGGCACGACCTCTACGAGATCGACGACTACGCGGTGAGGGCGCTGGAAGCGCTTTCTTGGTTCGAATTGAACGACACTCGCGACTGGATGCCCAAAGCTGTCCGTGGCAGCATCGGTCCGTACCAGTTCGACCCAGAGGTGATACTGAAGCTGAAAGCCGCTTATGAGGACGCGGACAAGGCGGCTGAGGTCTTCAAACCTCAAGAGGAATGGGGCGTCTTTTCTGAGACTCTTGTCAAGACCATCAAGGGCGAGTTCCTCAAGGCGAGACTCAAAGGGGAGAATGCCGACGCCGACGCCTTCTACGAGAAAGCGTGCAGGAGCTTCAGGACAGGGCTCAAGCTAGCACCCTTTCTCAAGCAACTCTACGAACTGGGGTACTGCTCTACGAAGGACGGACTCCTCTTCCTTGCCCATGGGAACAACGTTTCGATCCTCAAGGGAGACGCCGTCGCTGACGAGGGCGTCGACGGCACCACCGGCTCGGTCAGGGAGGCAATGAGGAGGCTCCGCGACGAAAACGCGTACTTCCCGCTGAAGTATTTCCACAGAGACAACCCCGAGATATTCGAGAGGATGAAGGAGAAGGACCCCGAGCTGTACTACAGGCTCGCCGTCAAGATTCTGTTCAGGTGAGTGAGGAGGCGATTCGATTGGAAGCGTATTACACGCCTGCGGTGGCGGAGAGGAAGCCCCCGGTAGAAGGGCTGGAAACAATACCAGTCAGGCTGAAGGAGGAGGCCATCGTCAGGTACCTCAGCCAGACGATCTACTCCAGCCAGAAGTCAGCACTCAGGGAACTCTATGCGAACGAGCTCACGGCTGCGAAGAAGGCCGCAAGGATGGGAGCCAAACCGACCATCGAGATAACGCTCGACCCGAAGACCAGGGAGCTGACGATACAGGGCAAGGACAGCCTGGGGATGACAGGGGAGAAGTTCAGGGTCCTGCGGTACTACGGCAGGTCCGGGAACTTCTCGGGCGAGGACGCAGGGCAGTTTGGATTAGGTGCGAAAAGTTTCGTCATGCTGTCCGATACCATCAGGATAGAGACCAGGGCGAGAGAAACTGGCGAGAGGTACGGCGTCATCGGAGTGAAGGGCGTGGAGTTCAGGCCGATACCCGACGAGGAGCTGACGATCGATGGCTTCGGCACCAAGGTCTCTCTCTCCATCCGAGACAAACAGGAGAATGCTAAGAGTGATGAGGATGACAAGGAGATCAAGCTCCTAGAAGTTGTCGAGACCCTCGAGAACGTCTGCAGGTTCGCGGAGATAGACACCTACCTCGAACTCCCTTCGCCGCTCATGACCAAGACAGAGTACACTTGGTCGAAGAGCGTATACGAGTACACCGAAAGAGAAGCCGGAAGGCGGAAGCTCAACCGCACCCCCAAGGAGTATACGAAGGATACCTACGGGGAAAAGGGGTACGACTTCGAGCTGGACACGGAAGAATTCTGCTTCTACGGCTATCTTGCCATCGACCGAGAAGGCGAAGGGGTCGACGTAAACCACGAGGGAGAGGTCAGGCTCGTGGGGATGCCCATCGAGGCCACAGTCAGGAACCCAGACGCGACGAAAGAAAGCGATCCCCAGGTCGGCCCGAGCTACCCGATGTCCTTCTGGTACGTCAACCTGAAGGACGAGCGCAAGTTCATGCCGACGGCTGACAGGGAGAGGCTCAAGGAAGGCCTCTTCGAGCAGGTCAACGAGAAGATCGTCGAGTTCCTTAAGCGCGAGTTCGCCCGGATGGCGATACGGTCCTTCGACGGCTACAGGAATTCCCCGTTCAGGCCCATACTCAACTGCCTCGGCTACGACAGCCCAGGCCTCGGAGACTACTTCGACCCGGACACCAGGCTGGTCTGCTCGGCCCTGGTCATCTCGGTCGGCGGAATTGAGGAGGAGGAGAACGAGGAGCGCGAGCGCTGGCGCCGGAGATGGAGCGCCCCAAAGGGGGCGCACGAGGCCAAGGTGAGGGACCTCGTAGCCAAGAGCAGACACGTGTTCATGCTGAGCAGGAAGCGCAAGGGCAACGACGGCTACGTCCTTCCCCTCAAGACGGCAGTCACGCTGAGGAAGGTCCTGAGGACGAAGTACCCCGACGCCGAGGTCTTCCTGCACCCGGGGTTCGAGCACTACTGGAGCGGGCAGGACTTCGACGCGGTGGAGAAGCGCGCCAGGATGCTGACGGAGCAGTACGGGATACCCGACGCCAGAATCGAGGCCGAGAAGGCAAGGAAGGAGCTCGGCAGAGACTGGCGCAGGGCCGTCGGCATCGAGGCCAAGGCGAAGGCGGCGCCTGAGGAAGCCGTGGTCTGGGTGCGTGGGGGCTACAAGGTCGAGCCAGTAAAGAAAGGCTTGGACGAGGTAGGGAAGAACACAGTCCGTGTCAGGGGCAACATCCGGGATTGGGTGGACCTGCTCCGCAGGTACTACACCGATGGGTACGGCTTCACCAAGGACATCAAAGGGATGGACGGGGGGATGACGGAGGAGCAGTTCGCCGGGGAGGTCTCCTCGACCAAGGTGATGACGAGGGAGGGCGAGACGACCATAGGCAAAGCCTCCGAATCGGACAAGCAACTCATCGTCTTCCGGTTCGACGACCCCGAGATCCTCAGGTTCTACAGACCAAAGGGCAAGAACGTCGTCTTAGCTCCAACCGCGGAGAGCGCCTTTGGGGCGATAGCGTTTCTGAAGCTGGCGAAGAAAGAGCACGCTGTCGTGGAGAACGTCGGCGAAGGGCTGGTCAAGCCTCCGGTCGAACCACTCAGCAAGTCCGACCCGGCGCAGATGAACTACCTCTACATCGCGCAGAAGCGCCTAGGCAGGCCGTCGGCGAACGGGCAGCTGATGGAGCTGCTGAGAGACGCCCTGTCCAACTCGACGCCCGGAGAGATGAAATCGCTCGTCGACACCGCCGTCACGTACAGCCGCTATCTTGAGTGAGTAGTCTTACGGGGGGGTCTAGAAGAATGACATCTGGGGCACTTGACGAACTGGCTGACAGCAACGGCGTGATCAAGGCGAAGATCGACGAGGCCGTGATCAGAGAGAGGCTCGGCGCAGGCATCTACAGCAAGCCGAGTTCTGCGTTCAGGGAGCTCTACGCCAACGAGCTGAGGGCCTGCAGGGAGGCGAGGAAGAGAAGTCTGAACCCCGTGATCGAGGTGACGCTCGACCGGAAGGAGAGGACGCTCACGATACAAGGAATCGACAGCCTGGGGATGACCAGAGAGAAGTTCGCCAACGTCCTCGCCGTCCTCGGCGAGACCGACAACACGACCGGCACCGAGATAGGCCAGTGGGGGATCGGTCATCTGGCTTTCCGCGCCATCTCGGACGCGATACTGTTCGAGGTCCATAGTCTCGAGTCTGGAGAGACTTTCGCCTACCTCGGCAACGGCGATGTATACCAGAAGGTCCCCGAATCCAGGCCACTTGAGAAGGCCGGGACCCGCGTGACGGTCACCCTGAAAGATGGCGTGGACATGGACGCGCTCAGCACCAGCATCGAGCATATCTGCCGCTGTTCGGACATCGACACGTTCCTGACGGAAATCGACGAAGAGGGAAACGGTGAGGAGCCCAGACAGATAAACACGAACCTGTCGCTGGCCGAAAGCATCAGGCGCAACCCAGGCATACCTATCGACATCGACGACGAAGACTTCTCGTTTCACACCACGACGGACTTCACCAGGACGGGCTCGTCAGCGGACGACTTGAAGACGAGATGCGAAACGCTGCTGCTTAGGATGCCCATCGAGGCTCCCTTGGTCAAAGGGGCGTTCCCGTTTGGTTCGTCCATCTTGGACATCAAGGACGAGAGGACGTACCTGCCCACCGCGGACAGAGAGAGGCTGACCGAGCAGGCGCAGAAAGACATCCTCGAAAAGGTGAAGCGGGGGCTCAGGGAGAGACTGCCGGGAATCCTCGATATCAGGACGCTCGACGACCTCAGGAAGTCCCCCTACAGGCTGTTCTACCTCCTCGAAGAGTATGGGAAGCTCAAGGGCTTCTACGAGCCCTCGACCGAAACGAAGGAGATATCGGAACTGTGCGGTTTGCAGGTCAAGGAGTGCCTGCTGACCAGCGATGGGAGTATGAAGACGGACTTCTCTTCGCTCGTGACCTCGTCTAACAACATCTTCTGCTCGGAAACACTGAGCAAGGAGGTCCTCTACGTCCTCCAAGAGGAATACGACGATGCCGTCCTCTTCAAACTAGCGGATGACTGGAACGAAGAGCGAAGTCTTGCCCTGTTCAAGAAGTATGGCGTCAGGTTCGACGCCCAAGAGGACTACGAGCGCATCAGGGCGGGGCTCCCCAAAGGATGGAGGAAAGGCATCCCCAAGGGGGCTCGGGCATACGCTGATGGTGACGAACTTCCATATGAGATCGTGGTACACGAGTCAGCTAGAAGCAGGGTCGAGCAGGGCGGCGACACCTATTACCGGCTAACGAGGTCGAGCAACAAGTTGAGGACGAGCTGGGGTCTCGAAAACATAGTCTTCGTGTCTGAGCTTTCCGACTACCTGCCCATCCTCAACCAGGTGGACAGCAGGTACAAGTTCGCCAAGAACATCAGGAGGACGAAGAACCTCCTCACCCTTGAGAAGTTTGTCGACGGACTGGCCAAGAAAGAGATAGAGACCAGCACAGGCAAGGTCACGTTCGAGGGCCTTCTTAGGCAGAAGAAGCGGGCCGAGATCCTCGTCTACTGCGACGCGCGACTGGCTTCGGTCTACAGGCCCGAAGGTGTGGTATCCATCCCAGCAGGCTCCGACACGGCCTTCGAGCTCGCCGTCTGGTGCACCTATCATGGAGTAGACTACAAGATACAGTACATCGTTTCGGAACGTGAGTTCCAAGAGGCCACGGGCGCAAACAGGTTCCACTACTTCAACAGGTGGTATTACGACGACTGGCACGAGAAAGAGGAGAGTTTCGAGCCAGAAAAGATGGCTGTGGCCAACTGCGCCTTCCACGTGGCTCTTGCGGTGGGAGACAAAGAGCTGGTCAAGCTGTGTCTGAAGGCGGTGAAGGGGATGGACGACGAAGTGAAAGCAACGCGGCTGAGGAACTTCCTCCTAGAACTCTGGGGGAAGGCTGAGAGGAGATGAGGTGCGGACTTGCACCGGGGCGCTTTAAGAAAGGCGAGTGGGTCTACAGCTGCACTGGCTGCGGACGAGAAGGAGAGCGGGAGTGGATGAACGAGCACCTCAAGCTTGCTCATAGTCTTCGGGGCGCAAAACGGAGAGAAGCAGTGCAGAACGAACGGCCAGTAGGAGGTGGTGAGCGAGGATGGCGATGCGCCAAATGAGCAAGAGTAAGCTCGCAAAGAAGCTCAACAGGCTGGTTTACGAAGGAGACATCGATGGGCTGAGGGACGTCGTCGCAAAGAACAGGGCGCTGGTCAGGAAGTGCCTACCCTACCTTGCCGGCGACCCATACCGCAGCATGGTGGTCCGAATCCTTTCGGGGTGGTGATTGATTCCGATGAATTCGACGGACGAGCAGTGGATGGACCTCTTCGAGCAGGTCAAACGACTGCTGAAAAAACACGAGTGTGAAGCGCGCGCAGAAGGCGACCCCCCAGCCGTGGACATCACGGCCGAAGAGAACCGCGTCTCGACGACCCAGTGGGTGCTCAAGGACGACGAGCGCCTCGAAGACAATGGAGAACCAGACGGACAGACCAACGAAATCAATCTCCTGAGGGTGGAGTGCGCCGACTGTCAAGCCAGGCTGATAGGCGGCTGGGACTTCCGCAGCATCGATGACGGGAGCGTCAGGAACATAGACGCACCGACACTTGGGGACGCCTGGAAGGCCCTCGAATCAGAGTACAGCGACCCAATCCACGCGGCCCAGGACTGGGCGGCGATGGAAGCATGATGGAGAGACCCCTTAGGGACGCGCGGGGCCGCAGGAAACCAAACGACCTCCCCTCGGTCATTTCAGTGTCAGCAACTTGTCGAAGAGCTGAACACCCTGCCGGACAGAGCTGTTAAAACCAAGGAAGAGGTGCATGAATGATGCCATCTGCCAGCCCGTACGAAGGCATAGGCGAACTCAAGGAACTGGGTTCGGCCGCCGAGGCCAACGGCTTCCTGAATGCAAGTTGGGTTCTGGTGAAAGTCATTGAGAAGACGAATATCGACAAGAGCACCAGTATCGTGTATGTGCTTGGGAAACCGAGAGAAGGGCAGCAACAACCACGACAACCGCAGCCAGCCACTGCGCCGAGCAAACCCGTGACCGCGCCACCCACCAGACCACAGCCAAGCGGCGGCACGTCAGCCGAACAGAAAGCCCTAGAATCCCTGAAGTGGACCAGATTCAAAGATGGAAACGGAGAGTGGGCCTTCTACCTGAACGCTGCCGGGGAATCACTGAAGGAACTTGAGCCAGCCAAGGCATTGATTGAAAAGATGAAAGCAAACGAGAAGCTGCAAGTGCCGGTCGGCAAGTTCATCTACAAGATCAAAGGCCGGTTCCTCAACAGGTTTCCTGTGGAATAGTCAAAGCACCAAACGGAGGTGTTGCAATTGAAGAAATCGTTCGCCGATTACGCCTACGAACTCCTCTTCCGGGCTGGCCAAGAGGGGATGCACTACAGGGAGCTTACGGCGCAGATACTGAAGCTCAAACAAACGAAAGGCAAGACGCCCGACCAAACCATCCTCTCGATTCTGGAACGGGACAAGAGGCGCTTCGAGAAGGTTGGGAAAGGGACGTACAGAGTGAAAGTTCCCGAGGCGCCACCCCAAGGCGCACCTTCAGAAAGCCCCCAGGGAATCCCGGCATCCGGCGCAATAGAAAGCCCGCAGACGACTCCGGCCGTTAAATGAGACAGATGTGGAACCAATAAGGAGGTGACAGTCAGATTGGAAACTGGCCAAGTTCATGATCCGGAGCTGGAAGGGAAGATTCCGGTTTCACGCATCCAGGGACATCCGCTCAATCCGCGATGCGACTTCTCTGGCGTCAACGAACTTGCGGAAAGCATCCGAGAGCACGGGGGCCACCCGTTCAACCCAATCTTGGTCAGGCCCCTCAGCGACGGCTACTACCAGGTGTTGCTAGGCCATACGCGTCTGAAGGCCATGAAGGATGTCCTCGGGTACAAAGAACTCGAAACCGGGAAGGACCTGATAGTGAGAGAAATCGATGACCAGACCGCCATCAGGATGATGGTCGACGACAACATCAAGCGCTGGCAGTACAAACCCGCGGAGTTCGTCGAGGCGCTCAAGCTCCTGCTCAATGTCTGTGGGATGAGCATCAGGCAGGTCGCTGAGCAGTACAGCGTGTCAGCGTCGTGGCTCGACGACGTCCTCAGCATCTCGAAGCTGCCAGACAGGGTGAAGGCCAAGGTGGAATGGGGAAAGGGCAAGGTAGCCGATGCCTTTGTTCCAGGCCAGAGGGGAACGGCGGGCCGGGACGGGGTCATCACCGTCACGCACGCCAAGCAGATAGCGAGACTGAACAGCCACGACGAGCAGACCAAGGCTGCGCTCGCGGTGGAGAAGTTCGGGCTCACGGGTGCCGAGACCAGAGAGGTCGTGAACTCGATCCGCAAGGACCCGTGGTCCTCCGTAGACGACCTTGTCCATACCGTGCGGAACAACCCCTCCTCGGCGGGTGTTGTGAATAGCCTGACGGTGGAGATCACCGACTCTCGCGTCGCAGAGGCTCTGAACAAGGCCGCCAAGACGACCAGTCGGACGCCCGAGGAGTACGTCTCGACCAAGCTGGTCGAAGGGCTCGTCAACGACGGCTTCCTCAGCGAGAAGGTGTCGCAACAGGACGACTGCAGGAGGTGGATGGAAGACGAGATTCTGGCCTCTCAGGCGTAGAAGCGGCTCGCTCGGAACCGCCTTAAATCCCGGACAGGCATCTGCTCGTGTGACCTCCGACCAGGCGGAGTTGCTTGAGAAGCTGAAGGAGAGGCTCAAGGGAGACATCGTCAGCGCCATCGACAAAGCGTTCGAGGACTTCGTCTCGGCGACGCAGCTGTCGCCTTACCTTCACAAGGTCACGTTCAGCCCTCCTGTTAAGAAAGAGGAGGGCCCTTTCAGGTCGATGGTCTCACGGATGCTGGAAGACTTCCGTACCAAGAAGAAGGTGGAATACCGCGTCGTCGAAGGGAAGCCCGGCGAGGTCGTGGTGGTCGAGTTCAACGCGCCTTCGGAAGAGGACAGAAAAGCCATCGAGCGGTACGCGAAGTGGGTGCAGGACGTGAGCGCGAAAGCGCCTGATGTGTGAAATGAAATGAAGCCAAGTGAAGCGAAAGGGAATGAAACGAAATGAAAAGAAAAGAAAAAGGAGGAAGAGTCACCAGCATGAGTGAACCACCTTTTAAACGACCGGGGCGTGGCTGAACATGGACGCAGCAGACCCGCAGGATGTCGAGGACGCGACTACGCTGGTCTCGTCGGTCTGGCGTGGGATGGACTGGAACAAGTGGCGGAGGAACAGGATGACGATCTACAACATCTTCACGAACAACATCAAGGCGGCGGCGCACACCGTTTCGCTCGGCGAATTCTATGACAAGCTGATGCAGCGGATGTGTTCAAGCCACTTCAGAGACGAAGACGCGAACGCCATCCTGCAGTCCGGCCGCGACGAGAAGATACTCACAGCCCTGAGAGAACAGACGGCGCTGGTCATCCTCAAAATGAGGGTGGAGCGGCAGCCCAGATGGCAGGCCGCGAGGAAGGAGAAGCTGGCGCGAGAAGAAGAAACGGAGGTGCGGTAGATGAGAATAGAAAGGTTCAGGGTCAGGTACACGGCGCTGAGCCCAATAAGCCACGGGGACCAGCATTACGGCAACAGAACGATGTCGAAGAGGGAGAAGGTGATCCAGCCCGACGGCAGGATCGCCGAGGTCCCGGTCGTTTCCGGGAACGCGATACGCGGCCAGCTGAGGAGGCTCTCGAAACAGCACCTTGAGGCCGCGCTGGGCATAACGGAGAAGGACCTGCCGATGTGCATCGCCCATCTGCTCCTGCACGGCGGGCTTCAGACAGAGGGCGAAGAAGCCGTCTACGACACGGGTTTCGAGTGCACCCTCAGAGAGGCGCTCCCGTCGGTCGACATATTCGGTGGCTCGGTGCAGAACCAGATACTGCACGGCAGGATGAACCTCGGGTTCGTCTGGCCCGTGTGTACGGAGACTGCGCATATAATCGGGGTGCGTTCAACCAAGCCTGCGGAGGACACGATCATACGCCTGAGGTCGGACGAGCTGCTCAGCGACGAGCAAGCGACGCGGAGGGACGACAGGCAGCAGAAGGAGCCTGACAAGAAGGGCGGCACGGACAGCGGACAGATGATCTACAACACCGAGGTCATCGCAACCGGCACAGAGCTCATACAGGAGATAACCCTCAAGGGGATGAATGAGGTGGGGAAGGCGTGCCTCTGGAGGGCCCTCAAGGAGCTGGAAGCGTACGGGTACATAGGAGGGAAGAACAACGCCGGCCTTGGAAGGGTGAGGATAGAGTACCTTGACATCGACCCGGCGGCCATGGACCCATCGCCGTACGACGCCTACATCGCGCAGAACAAGGAGAAGATCCTCAAGACTTTCACGGCCATAGGGCAGCGGGTGGAAGAAGCGAAACAAAAGGCCGAGAAGCAGAAGCGGAAGCGGGCGGGCGGACAGGCCGGGGAGGAACGGCCTGCAGGAGGGCCGACGGGTGCAACCACAGCCGCGGTGGAATCGGAAGGATGATGCCGCCAGAAGAGGCGCCGAGGGCGCTCAGAGAATACAACGAGTGGGTCAGGACGCTGGCCCACTCGCCTCTGAAGGTGACGTTGAAGCTCTCCTCGGCCGTCGCCGCCGCCGACTACATCGCCTTCGACGGCCTGCTCTACTACGCCGTCCTTTCGAGGACCATCGACGACAAACTGTATGGAGAGTACGCCAGGGAAGGTTCGCACTTCCTCGACCCCCTCCTTCCCCTGTGGGCTACGCACCGCTACGACGCGGACGGCGGAGTCAGGCACCACTTCTACCTCGCCAGTGTAGCCGCCTTCGATACGCCTGTCGTCCAGACAGACCGCTGGAGGAAGAGGACCACAGACTTCGATTCCGATAGAGGAAAGGTAGACATCAGCCGTGGGACCTACAAGATGTTCGATGCCGCCATCCCTTGCACGCCCGCTACCGAAGCGGTGTTCTGGGCTTTCGGGAACAAGGAAGAGGTCGGATCGCTGCTCTCCGAAGTCCCGGCGATAGGCAAAAAGACGGCCTATGGTTACGGGAACGTCTCCTCGTACACCGTCGAAGAGGTGGAAGGCGACAGCAGCCTGGTCGGCAGCGGCGGCGCCCTGAACAGGTGCGTCCCGGCGGAGTGCGTCTCCGTGTACGAAGGGGACGCGGCCGTCAGGGGATACAGACCCCCGTACTGGAAGAAGCAGAACCATGTCAGATGCGTCCTGCCGGGGTCGAAGGCCGTACTGAAGGGCCTCTACCTCCCGAAGCACTACAGGTGGGCTGGCGCGAAGCCGTGACGGCGGCCACCGAGCCGAGGACGCCGATGAGCCTCCTCTACTCTCTCTGTTCAGACAAAGAAGCCGGCCTGTTAACGGCCTCCCCGGTCTTCAAGAGCACCAACTGCGCGCTCTGCGAGCAGGCCATAACCAAGGGCTACCCTCTCAACAGCGCGATCAGCGGCGCGTTCACCAACAGGGGCGCGTTCAGGCCGTACCTCGACACCCTCTGCCCCGCCTGCGCGCTTTCGTTCAGGATGCAGGAGCTCAGGCGCTCGTCGTTCTACCTCAACGCGAACGAGTTGAAGTTCCTCAAGAAGCCCGACATCATGGATCGCCTCTTCGACCCCCCGGAACCGCCGTTCGCCTTCTGCGTGAGCACGTCATACAAGAAGCACATGCTCTACCTGTCCACGCTGAACTACTCGGTGCACAGGTTCTACGTGCAGTTCGAGGAGATGTCAGTCCTCTTCGACACAGACAAGATGAAGCCGGTGCATGAAGCGCTGGCAGGAATGAGCGGCGCCGGAGTGTCGAGGGAAGCGCTGGCTACGGGAAACTATGACCGCCCACCGAAGACCGGCCTAAGCAGGTTTATCGAGTGGGACACGACGATAAGAGAGCACAGGGGCAACCCGCAGCTGGCGCTGCTGATATACGCGCTCGGAGCGAAAGGCGGGTAAACTGCCCACGGCTCCAGCCGTGGGTGGTTCACGAGGACCACCAAAGTCAGCCTTTATATGTGGCAGCGGCATGACGGCACTTCCAGCGGGAAGGAGGGAGGGAGGAAACGAGCGCGGAAGTGCGGGGGTGCAACCACCACCATGGTGGAATTGAAAGCTAGTGGACGCCCACGGCGACACGGTGCAACCACCACCATGGTGGAATTGAAAGCTACTGCCGGGAGCACTTTGAAGCGCGAAAGAAGGAGTGCAACCACCACTATGGTGGAATTGAAAGTCGCTCGCGTCGTTTGTTGCAGACGCGATCGAAGGTGCAACCACCACTATGGTGGAATTGAAAGCGAGGAAATGGGGGACTAGGTAAATGTCAGCAGGTTGTGCAACCACCACTATGGTGGAATTGAAAGGTCGAACCACAAGGTCTGGACGGCCAACGCGGTCCAGTGCAACCACCACCATGGTGGAATTGAAAGGTCGAAGAGGAGCCTGCGAAGTGCCCACGGGAGGGCGTGCAACCACCACCATGGTGGAATTGAAAGGTGCAGTCGGGACAGCGGGGTCCCAAAGGTGGGCAGAGTGTAACCACCACTATGGTGGAATTGAAAGCTTTACTTCGCAAAGTCTCCTCTCAATTCCTCGCGTGTGTAACCACCACCATGGTGGAATTGAAAGACGCCCGCCCCGACCAAAGAGGGAGGGTCTGATGGTGCAACCACCACCATGGTGGAATTGAAAGTCGGTCTACTTCATTCTCGCGCTAGAGTTGCGATTTGTGTAACTACCACTATGGTGGAACTGAGAGATTTTGCAGCAGGAACCGACCACCCTGCTGTGATTCAGGGAAACGAAATGAATCCCCTGACGAAGCTGAGCGGAGCGTAGCCCGCCCCGTTCGGCTTCTTTCGCACTGCCGGCGTACACCATCGGTGTACTCTGTCCGTGCGGAGGTTGGCCTCTTCTCGTGAGAGGAGAGAGCCGAAACCGTTCTCCGGACCAATCCAAATCGGTGTTGATCGGATTGGCCTAGGAGAGTTCTTTCCATCCGCACGGGTGGAGAGGATCCCTGTGAAGCAGCAAGGCTGCCCTCGACCGAAAGGTGTGAGAGGGATGTCTTGCCGTGGAGGGGCGGTCGGGAACTGTTTCTTCTTTTCTCTTCGCCCCCGGTCATAGACAGAGAGGGGTGGGGAGACGAGGCCGTGGGTGGTTCACGAGGACCACCAAAGTCAGCCTTTATATGTGGCAGCGGCATGTCAGGTTGACGGCACTTCCAGCGGAAAGAAGGGAAAGAAGAAACAAGCGCGGAAGTGCGGGGGTGCAACCACCACCATGGTGGAATTGAAAGGGAGGCACGGGTGGCTAGGTTGACAGGGAAGCCTTTGTGTAACCACCACTATGGTGGAATTGAAAGCTTCCCGTTAAATTCCCCCGCGTCTCCTGAAGGTGTGGGACTGCAGAACCTTCCCTGCCCGAGGTGCAACGCGAGGACTGACCAGCTCACGCTGCTCGCCCAGCTCTATTCGCCCCGCGGCTGGGAGCCAGTTTTCACCCTCTGCATAGCCTGTCTCCAGGTCGGCAGGTACGCCCTCAACGAGGTCCAGCGGGCGGTCTACTGCGCCGTCAGGGGGAAGGACCCTCAGGACGACCTGGAGGGCGAAGTCGTCGCCTGTCTCCTGGCGGCGGGCGCGAGCAAAGCAGGCACGGTCCAGCGCTATCTCCGCGCCCCCGAGAGGGCCAGACCCTACACGCTCAACGACCATGAAGTCGACGAACTTCTCCGAAAGATGGAGCCCAGAGGGCTGGTCATCAAGGAGGTGGCAGACTGGACCGGCCGTGTGACCAAGAAGCTGCTCGAAGCGAGGAAGTCGTCCGCCAGGAGGTGTCAGAAGTGCGGAAGCGGCAAGGTCGCAAGCCTGTATGCGCAGATGAGGGACAGAGTCACAGACAAGGAGTCGAAGCGGGTCGTCGGCTGGCTCTGCCCCGCCTGCGGGAGCTACTCGTTGGAAGACCCGCAGGGGCTGATCGAATTGTTCGTGCTGAAAGGAAAGGAAAGGAGGTGAAGTGAAATGGCGGACGACGACAGGAAGGAGGAAAGGAGAACGCATGCCTCTCTGGCCGGGCTGAAGGCGAGAGGATGGACAGGGGCGATGGTTAGGACATTCCTCGGCGAACCCGACAAGAAGGTCCCCAACCCCCACTACACGACGGCGGCCCCGATGAGACTCTACGGCCTTTCGCGGGTCGAGACGGCGGAGCAGACGGAAGGGTTCAGGGCCGCGAGAGAGAAAGCCGGAGAGAGGTCGGTGAAGGCGCAGAAGACCGCCCAGAAGAAGGCCCGGAGACTCGTCGAGAAGGCCGCGGCGATGGAGGTCTCCGTCGTCGCTGACGAAGAGCTGCTCGACCACAGCATACGCGACTTCAACGGGCACAAGGAGGAGGTGGCGATGGAGAGGGCGTGCGAAGGCAGAGAGTACGACTACGAACCTGCGACCCGGCAGAGCGACCCCCTCTTCCTTGAGAGGATACAGGTGAACTTCGCCCGCCACAGCCTCACCGACTACGACGAAAGCCTGGAGGAGGTCGCGGGCAGGGTGGGCGTCAGAGAAGCACTCGAAACGATCAGGAAGAAGGTGTACGGCGCGATAGCCGAGACATACCCAAAGCTGGCGGACGAGTGCAGGAGGCAGCTGGAACGGAGGGAGGCGGAAGAGGAGATGATGCGACGCATGAAAGAAGGACCTAGGAGGTGGTGAACAAGGATGGAAGATGTCGAGATCGCCGAGAGGCTCAAGGAGATCAAGTCAGAGCTCAAGGACATCAGGAAGAGGCTGCCGAAGCTCGCTGCCTGGTCGAAAGCCTCGGTCGAGTTCCAGAAGATGAGGCTGGCGTTCGACGTGGCCGCCAGCTCGAAGGACGTCGAGGAGGCGAAGGCGAGGATGAAGATGCTCAGGGAGCTGGTGAAGGAGATGGCAGGTTGACCGGCATGGAATGCCCTGGATGCGGAAGACGGCTCGGTTCGTTCAGGGCCTTGGCGGCCCACGCGGCCAGACCCGGCAAGAGGACCTGTCTCTTGGTCATCCTGGCGAGGCTGGGATGCGACTGCGACAGGTGCAGGACCGCGAGGCATTTCCTTCTCCGGAGCGGGGGCGAAGCGTCCGCGGCGTTAAGTGAAGACGGGAGGTGAGAGACCAGGTGACGATGGAAACGAAGGCCGCGGAATGGCGGGTGATAGACGAGTTCTATTTTTGGAACTCGCAGCGCTGGAAGGACCTTGGCTACGATTCGGGACTCGCCAGGCTGGCCGAGGCCGTGCAGCAGCTGAGGGACCTCAGAGCGGGAAGTCAGGTCAAGGAAGTGGTAGTAATGATGGACATTGCGAAAGCAAGGAGGAGGTCAGGTGGGGATGATGGGTAGTGGAAAGAACGGGGTGATATACGCCGTCGACCTGTTCGCCGGGGCTGGCGGGATGAGCACAGGGTTGGCTCTTGCCTGCAAAGGCCTCGGAAGACCGGTCGAGCTCGTCGCAGTCAACCATTGGAAGGAAGCGATCGAGGCGCACGAGAAGAACCACCCTTGGGCGAGGCATCTCCACGAAGATGTCAAGGCGGTCGACCCACGCAAGGCGGTCCCCGGCGGGCACCTGCACATCCTCACAGCCAGTCCAGAATGCACGGGACATTCCAGGGCAGCAGGAGGGAGGCCGAAGAACGACCAAAGCCGAGCTTCCGCATGGCACATAATGCGCTGGCTTGAGCTGCTGAGGGTCGACAACCTCCTCGTCGAGAACGTGCCCGAGCTCAAAGACTGGGGCCCCCTCGACAGAAGGCGCAACCCGATAAAATCGAGGAAGGGCGAGGTGTACCAAGCCTGGGTCAGTGCCATCAGGAGCTTCGGTTACACCGTCGACGCAAGGGTCCTCAACGCGGCAGACTACGGCGCCCCGACCTCGCGGAGTAGGCTGTTCATAGCCGCGAAGAAAGGCCGTACCACCATCGAGTGGCCCAGGCCGACCCACAGCCGGGAAGGCGCAGGAAGAAGGAGGTGGCGTCCGGCCCGTGGCATCATCGACTGGTCGCTCGAAGGCCAGAGCATCTTCGGAAGGAAGCGCCCACTGGTCCCCAACACCATGAAGAGGATTTTCGAAGGCCTGAAGCGGTTCAGCTCCCCCGAAATCAGGCCGTTCATCATAGCGATGGAACATGGCGGCGGTATCCGGGACATAGAAGACCCCTTGCCTACCATAACGACGGCCCGGGGCGGCGCCCTGGCGCTGGCAGAGCCATTTGTCCTGAGCCAAGGGAGCGGGGGCGCGCCGAAGAAGGTCGACGACCCACTCCCCACAATACCAGGGAAGGGTGCGCATTCGCTGGTCCAGCCATTCATCTTGCATTACCACGATGGCGACGGGTCAGACCGACGTTCCTCTTCGATAGAAGAGCCGCTCTCTACAATAGACACCTCGAACAGACACGCGCTGGTCGAGCCTTGCCTCGTCCAATACAACGGCGCCAGCGAACCGCAAAGCGTCGACGAGCCGCTGGGCACGATTACAACAAAAGACAGGTTCGGTCTGGTCGAGCCTTCGATTATTCTGGGAGATGGGACGCACTATCTCGATGTCCGGTTCAGGATGCTTCAGGTTCATGAGCTCGCAGACGCGATGGGCTTCCCGCACGACTACCAGTTCGCGGGCACTAAGACACAGAGAGTAAAGATGGTAGGGAACGCCGTGGTGGTCCAGGTAGCCCAAGCGCTCTGCAGGTCGCTTCTCTCGTGAAAACCACAGGAGGTGGAAATGTGAAAGAAATCAAACCCGGAACCTACCTGGCCTACGACTTCCGCGGCGCCTTCGGCCATTCAATCGGGGCCGTCCTGGTCGACGAAAAGCTGGCGGTCGAGCCGGCGCACGTCGAGGCAGGCCGCAGCACTACCCTCGAAGGGATGCTCTCTGGGCGGGAGGGGACGCCGTACAGAGAGAAGAGGCCGGACCGGGTGTGGCTCCATGAGGCCAGCGCGGTCCTGCCCCTGAAGGACCTCAGGGTCCCTGACGCCGAGGGCCAGGAGGCCCTCAGGGCCTGCGATGACGAAATCACTAAGCTCGAGGGGGACATCCAGAAACTCAGACAACGGAAACAGGAGTACATCGTGGAGAAGCGCCTGGAGTGGGACATCCCCTCTTGGGATGACTTCAGGGGCTTCAAAGGGTGGAAGGAGGGAGCCTAGTTGACCGCGCCGCAGCGCCTCGTGACCGTCAAGCTCGACGGCGGCTACGAAGCCACCATCGCCCTCAGGCCGGTCCGCCCGATGGGCGAGGTCCCGCCCGCAGACCTGGTGTCCAACATCTCCGCCGAGGTGGTCAAGGTCGAGAAACCCGCGGCCTACCGCAACCGCGAGTTCATGCTACCCGTCTGCAGGGACCATGTGGTCCACCTGTCGTTCACCAGGGACTTCTACCAGCCGAAGCACTGGCGGAAGAAGCTGAAGTGCGCCAAGCGCAACTGCCCCAACGACGCCGAGTGGTGGCTGGTCATCGAAGTGACTGAAGAGGTATTCGGGAGATGACTGCCGACGGCCTGAAGGTGAAGGTCACGGTGAAGGCCTTCTATGACCGGCCGTCAGGACACAGGCTCTCTCCGGGGTTCACTCCGGAGACCCAGCGCCTCTGCCACGACGAGACCATCGGGTGCAGGCACTCAAAGGAGCACGCGCTCCAACTGCTCCACTTCTTGGACGCCCTGTCGACCGACTGCGGAATCAAGGACGGAGAGTTCAAGGACATAGAGGGCTGGTCTCAGAAGTTCGCTGAACTCATGGACGTCGTCTGGAAGATGTCGAGGGACAAGACGGAGTTCACCGAGCTCGGGATGAGGCCCTGCTGCGGTCAAGGTCGCAATCAAGCTCGTCCGGTCTGTCAGAGGAGAGATGGTCCGGGAATGGAGGCAGAAAGGGAGAGAAATCAAGGACCTCGGGAAGCAGCACCCAGAGTGGCGCTGGGACAGGTGATCCAACCATGATGACCCGGGCCCAGCTCTTGGAGTACAAACGCCGGAAGAACAGGGCCACCGGAATCGAATGGCTGGGGCGGCTGGTCGCCGCCGGGGTCCCCAACAGCTTCACCTGCTGGCACTTCCGGAAGGGCGTGCCGGTCGAGGAGCGTCACCGCAGGGCAATGACAGTCAGCCAAGCCACCAGGGAGCCCTGGAACGTCGAGTGGCCGGTCTGGGAGGGCGACAGCAACCTGGCTTTCGTCCTCAAACCGCGAGTCAAGATGGCTGCCATCTACAGGGAAGCGGAGAAGAGGGTGCGGAGGGAATTCGAGGAGGCACAGCTGGTCGCGGAAACTGAGGTCGAACGTTGGTTGTTAGGTGGTGCCACTGACACCTGACTGGACGGGATGCAGCCGAAGGCCAGCAGGTGACCCCTGCAGGCAGACCTACCCGTCGATTCCCAGACTGCGGGTGAACTCCCTCAACCCCGCCTCTCCGTCATCCCTGGTGCGCCAGGAGCAGCGGGAGTAGGTCCGGTCTCCCGGACCGACCCTGTGGCACCTGCACGACAGGTCGCACTTCTGCCAGCCGCACCTTCTTGCCGCTATTCCTTCTCCATTCCCATCTCTTTTTTTTGAACGATTTTCCAACGCCCTTCCGGGCCCTCTCCACCTTCAAGGCTCGTCCCGCTCGCCGTTTCTAAACCGAAACAGAAACCACCCTGCCGTTATAAGCCAGCCGCTGTTCGGTGCGCGTGACCCCGACGGAGCCGCTCCTCAAAGACAGGATAATCATCCTTCTCCAGAAGAACGCCGACTGGACCATGATCAAGGAGATAATCTCGGGCCTGAAACTCGACATGGACAGGATGCACCTCTCCGGGTATCTCGACGCCCTCGTCGATGCGGGGATACTGGAGTTCAAGCAGGTCTCTTCCGCGAAGCAGTACCGGTTGAGCTTGTACCGCCAGGAAGTACCGGTCGAGTCCATACCACCAAGATAGCCTGCGATGAGATACGATGAGATGAAATAATTTCAACAAATTTCATGTGTTCGGTTAAACGGACAGTCGATTGACGAACGCATGTCGGTCCATAATACAGCAGATGCCGAAAAGAAAAGAAAAGGAAAGGAAAGGAACCGATCGATTGATTATTTCCGAAGGTGCACATATCGGTCCCATAGAAGACGGGGAGGCACAGCGGCGCGCTGAGCGGTGGCCGAGCCCGGAAGGGGGAGAGGCCGTACTTCCTGATCAAGAAGCGATAGCTAGGGCCCGGGCTTCCCCCTGAGCTATCAGATACATCATGCGCTCTGCTACTGCGTCCATATCCTCTTTGGAGGCCTCGTACGCCTTCAGGTCGGCTTCCACCTTCTGCTTCAGGTTGGGGTAGAGCCTGCCCGCTCTGTCCTCGCGTATCAGCTCGGTGGCCAGCGCTTCGTCGATGAGCTTGGAGACCCTGGTGTATCCTGCACCACTAGCCGATGAAGGGCCAAACACGTGGATAATTAGGTCCCTCTTGGTGCTGTTGGTTCCCCTTGCTTGGAGGTACGCGATGACCTTCTTCGCTTCGATCGAGAGAGTCTTCAGCCTCTCTTCCAGCCTGGCGACCTCGGTATCCATGAAGGACTTGAGAATGACGGTGCGAGGAGGAGCCGGGACATACTGGATGCTGCCAGACGCTGGGATCTTCTCAAGCACCTTGGGTAGCAGTTCGGAGGCCAGCTTCTTGAGGTCGATGGTGCCAGCACCAGATAAGTTACCGCTGGCCTTCATCCTGGTTTCGATGATCCTGTCCACCACGCCCGCGAGTGCCTCGTAGTCTCTGTACTGTGCCAGCTTCTCGGTCAGGCTCTCTAAGGTCTCGGCTTGCTTCCTAACCTGTTCACTCAGTCTAGCCTTTTCCGTCGTAAGCCTCTCTATCGTCGCTTCGTAGGATGCCTTCCACTCAACGACCTTTCTCTTGGTATCCTCCGCCTCCCCGAGCGCTTCTTCTTTTGAGGTCAACTTACCAGAGCCTCCGCTTCCTTCCAAGCCTTCGCCACCTCGGACCAGTCCTCATCAGGCATGATGAATCCTGGCTTGACTGGTTTGCCCTGGGGCGGCAGGGGTCCCTCGATTCTCCAACCCTCTGGCTCTTCCGGCTTGTACTTCGCAATCTCTGGGTTCGGCTCCTCGTCCACGTAGACTGGGACCTCGCCGAGAGCGACCTTCTTTGCGATCTCGTCCGGTAGCCACCAAGGCTGCGCATAGACCAGCTTCGCAGTCTTGAACTCCGGGACAGCCAGAAAGAAGTGGCCGAGCGGAAGCGTCTGGACCTCATCGGCCTTGGGCTTGAGATGCTTGGGCAGAGGGACGAGCTCGAGCGTCCTCTCTACTTCGTGGGTGTATGTCTGCGGGCCGAGCAGCCAGCACCTGTCTTGGCTCCGTATGATCGCGTCGACGTCGAAGATCGCCTGCGTGTCTATCCAGAGGAAGCGGTTGACTGCGCCTCCCTTCTTCGCCACCCTCTGCGCCACGAGCTTCGCAGGAGAACCCTTGTCCCTCGGGAAGAAGTCCGATGCCTCGGGCACGACTATGATGATGTTCCTGAACTTCCTGTGGACCTCCTCGATGCAGGCCGCGACGATGAGAGCCTGGACGGGCTCGCTCAGGCCGATGAGGTCCATTACGTTGATCTCACCCTCCTTGATGTCGAGCTCCGTCGCCCACTGCTTCGATGCGAGCTCGGGCAGCACCAGGTCGAGATAGCCCCGTAGCCCGATGAAGACCGATTCGATCATGCCCGTAGCCGCTCTGATCTTCCTCTCCTTGTCACCCTTGAGGAGCAGCTCGATGTGCTCCCTGACCTCCTCGATGGTCTTGCACTGCCCGTTGTCTGTGGCCCGCATGAAGAACGAGTCGAGCATGCTGGGCAGCCTGTGGTTGAGCGTGGCTTCTGTCAGGTCCTTGACGTAGACCCAGTCCGCACGCTCTCTGTAGAACGGGCGGATGAGGCGCCCCTTGATGAATCCGGTCTCTCCCTCCTTGGTGCGGAAGGTGAGGCAGGTAGCTTTGCCGCGGGTGATGACTGCTTCGATTGCGGTCGTGTTGTGAACGAGCACGTCGTTCACGACAAGATTGTGATTCGCCTCGACCTGGACATCGTATGTGGGTTCCTCCCCGACATATTCGATGGTCTCGATCCTGCGCCAGACCAAATCGGAAGCCGCGAGGTCCATGAGATCCTGTTTGTCCCTGGTCCTTCCGTGAGCGAGCAGGCCTGACCGTGCAGGATCGTCAGTGAAGCCGCTCTTCTCCATAGCGCCGTCCTTTTCTTGGTGAACGCCGACAGGAAGACGAGGCAAACCTGCCCGGTGGCCTTCATTCAGGTCTTCGATGGGCACCCACCCTCTCGCTGTGAATATCGGATGATTGCCCGTCAGTTTGACGTTTCTACCATCTGAGAAGACGACCCTGAAGACTTTCTTGATTCCGTTGAAGGCCACCGCCGAGATCTTATCGTGGACGAGCTTGTAGTGGGAATCAAGCGAGATGACATCAGGCAGACTCTTGCCTTCGAGCGTCATCTCGTGTGCGTCCTTGACGCTCAACCATCGCCCATCCGTGCAGACAATCCGGTCGTCGCCACTGAGACACTTGCCTGTCCTGCGTGTCTGGCCGGTGGCAGCGAGGTTCATGTTTGTCTGTATGAGCACTTCCTTGCCGCTGCCGATTTCATACCCGAGTTTGACTTTCACTTTCAGTGCTCCTCTCCTTTCAGTGCCCGCGCTCGGCAAGGCCTTCATCGAACTCGATGCCCTCCGCTTCCGCCTTTAGCCTCTGGAGCCCGCGTGCCACGGCTTCGGCCCTCGACCTGAACTTCCTCTGCTCTATCTGCTCGTCAAGCCAGGAGATGAGGTCGGTGGGCAATGTCACCGAAATCGCGCTCTTGGCCATTCGAATATGCGAAGCATTCGCGCCTTTTAACGAAGGGGTGCCTCGTCCGACGTGGGCGACAGCCACACATTCAAGATGGAGTACAGTTTCCTGCCGGAGCTCGTGCAGAGGCTCTCCAGGAACAGCTCGCAGTCGGTCCTCGAGCTGGTCCAAAACTCCTATGACGCGGACGCCACGAAGGTGCTGGTCACGTTCCTGCCGGACGGTCTCGCGGTCGAGGACGACGCAGGGATGGACGAGGAACAGACACAATCTTTCCACCTGGTCGGAGGGATCCACGCAGACGAGGAGTTCACGGCTTCCGGGAGGCGCGTGGTCGGCAAGTATAGGTTCGGGCGGCTGCTGGTCCTGGGGGTGTACGAGAAGATGGAAGTCAGGACGCGCTCCGGCCAATTTCTCGATTCCACGGCGCTCACCTTTGAGGACCTCTACGCCCTCAGCCAGGGTTCCGTCTCGACCTCCGCGCTCAGCAAGCCCCCTCTCGGGCGGATGGGAGGAAGCGAGTTCCTCATGAGCGGACGGAAGCTCGATGTCAGCCGGGAGGAGTGCCTGAGGCTCCTGGCGCAGCAGCCCTTCCTGAGGACGCCTGGGTTTGAGGTGTACGCAAAGCAGGCCGAGGAATTCAGCGAATGGGATTTCAGGGGGGCGCAGAGGGTCCTCCCGAAAGACATCCCGGGCGTCAAGGTCCCGGTAAAGATAGAGCAGGTGCCCGACCCTTCGAGGACAGACGGCACCCTCAGGATCGAGGGCGTGATCACGATCGCCGACGACTCCGCCCTGCCGCTCGCCGAGGAAGACAGGGGGATAGGTGTCGTCGTTTCGGGGCTTCTGGTCACGCGGACGTACTTCGGCTTCGAGGCCTCCAGGCACCGCCTCGACAGGGTGACAGGGTTCGTAGAGTGCGTGAAACCCGACACGTTGATTCTAGGATTGAACAGGCCAATATCCAGCCTCCAGGAAGGGGATGATTGCGCAAGCCAGTCTGGATTGGCGAGAATCACAAGAGTATTCAGACGACCCTATCAAGGCCCCATGGTCACGGCCATAGCGACGGGGTTGTTACCAATCGAGACAACCCCGGAACATCCGGTCCTGGTCGTGACTTCGAAGACTGGACGCGGGCGCAAGTCCAAGACCATTGTTGGCCTGTCGGAGCCGTACTGGAAACCCGCGAGAGCCCTAGTCACGAAACAATTGTACAAGGATGGAGACTATTTGCTCATTCCACGTGCGAATGGCGGAAGCACCACAAAGGAACTAGGATTGAGGCCGTATGTCAAGAGCTCATACGACCACAGGTCCTTGCATCGCATACCAGCAGCTTCATTCCCAATCAACCCAGAGACGGCTTGGCTCCTCGGAATCTATGTAGCGGAGGGGAGTTCGACGCCGGACCGACTGCAGTTCAGCCTCCACGCAAGAGAAACGAGGCTGCACAATCGCATAATCAGCGCATTCGCTGCCATTGGTGTCTCTTCTTGTATCCGGGTCAAGGAGAACACCGCAATTGTTAATGTGCGGAGTTCGCTTCTGGCAAGGGCACTCCCGGAGTGGTGCGGGCATCTGGCTCGTAACAAGAAGATACCTGATTTCATTCTATTCCACAACGACCGGCAGATTCTCCGAAGCTTCCTTGATGGCTACCTTGCGGGTGACGGCCACTTTGAAGGGAAAACAGGTGTCGACCGCGCTAACACCGCATCCAAACTCCTAGCGCAACAACTCCAACTGCTTTGTGCCAAACTCGGTATTTTTCTAAGCGTTCGCCTCGGAAAGAAGGAAGGAGACGAAATCATCCAAGGCCGAACCGTGCGCAGGCACGGTTCATATGAGTTAGCGTCCAAGAGAAACGGTGAAAGGCTTCACCCTCAAGCCAGAATCCTAGATGGATACATTGCTTGCCCCGTTCAGAGTGTTAAGGAGACATCCTACCACGGCGAAGTTTTCAACCTCAAGACATCGGACAGTACGTATCTGGTATCGAACGCTGTTGTGCACAACTGCAACGGCCTCAAGACGACCTATGGGACGAAGGACAGGCTGATCGAGGACGAGAGCTACAGGCGCTTCATCGCCGAGATGAGGGGCTTCGTCGAAGGCGTGGTGATCCCGAAGCTCCAGGAAACAGAGGTCAGGCTCGTCGGCCGGGCCGAGATGAAGCTCCTGAGGAGAGTGGACAGGGTCATCGGGAAGGTGCTCGCCCAGTCGCAGCTGGGGGGGCTGTTCTCCGGGAGCGTCGCTGTGTCGCCGGCCTTGCTGAGGTCGTTGGTCCCGAAGGAGAGCATCCTGGAGCAGGGCAGGGAGTCCTCGGCGATCATCGTCGCCCAGGAAGAGACGGAAGAGGTCGGGGTTCCGACGCGAACCCAGGAAGACCATGTGGAGGGGCAGGGACCCCGGCAGGCCGCCCCCGTCTCCGGGCCCGATGGCATCTCGGCGGACTGGGCCGACCAGAAACAGGACTACACACAAGTGCTCGATGATGCGGCCAAGGACGCGGCACCCGAAAAAAGGTCCATCGCCAAGGCGGAGGCGGAGGCCAAAGCCAAGGACAAGGACAAGGACAAGCCGAGGAGAGTGGCCCACTACCTGCATGACGTCGGGATCGTGGTGATGTTCTACGACGATGCCGCAGACGAGAGGCCGTCGTACAGCGACCCAGGCTTCACCCTCCAGGGGGTGCCGGTCAAAGCGGTCTTCATCAACAAGAAGCACCCGAGCTACGGAAGGAGCGAGACGAAGAACGACACCCCACAGCACCTCGTCCGGCTCATCACGAACGAGATAACCGCGATGGGGTACCGGGAGAGCGGCGAGGCGATCAGGGTCGCGAACAACCTCTACGGCCTTGCCGCTTCCGAGCTGTGACGTTTGGGCGGCCGTCAAACACTTCAGACGTTCAGAAGCCGAAAAGCGGCCGCGAGGAACCCGAGCCCGACGATGATGAACAGGGCGTTCCCAAGGAAGCTGTCGTACCTCCAGTGTGCGATCGCGGCCCGCTTCTTCCAGTAGTACACGCCCGCCTGCGTGAGGGAGTCCGGAAGGAGGTGGGTGTATGCGACCGCAGCCCCCAAGAACGAGGCCCAGAGAGCCAAAGCGGCGGGCAGCTCCTTCGGCGCCGGTATGATGGGTCCCATCATCTCCGACAGTAGAAACCAGACGCCCAGGACCGACGCCGACCCGACGAGGACCCCCCAGAGCGGTGTGGTGAAGACGCTGTGCGTCCTCCAGCTCCTGACCGGCAACCTCTCGCCCTGCCCCGTGTAGACGATGTCGTGACCAAGGCTGTCCACGACATGGTTGACGGAGAAGGCGAGCCACGCGGCCAGGACGAAGAGCACGCCGCCGGACCCGCCCTGGAAGCCGGGATTCAGGCGGAGGAAGGCGGAGGTGATGAGGAACGCTGTGCCGAGGGAGAAGATGATGTGCGTCGCCTCCTTCACCTTTCGGGCCACCAGGTCCCGCTCGGCAGCGCGCAGTGAAAGCACTTCTCCGCCCTCTCGTCGAACCCCTTCAGAAGCACCCTTTCTCCCAACGCCTTTTCGATGTACTTCAGGTTCGACCCCCTCGCGTGGAGAGACTCCCCGTAGATGTGCTCTGGCCTTATTTCTTCGAGCGCGGCGGCGATCGCCTTGAGGTCGCCTGGCACGTCCTGCCTGAGCCTGACAGGCGGAAACACGGGCGCGATGATGACGCCCACATCTAACCCGCTCTCTCGGGCCTTCCTGATGACCTCTACCCTTCTCTGCGGCGGCACGACCCTCGGCTCGGTCAGCCGTGAGAGCTCGCTGCCCATCGTAGCTATGGAGACTTGGACGCGCAGCTGCTCTTTGTACTTCGACAGCAGACCGAAGTCCCTCTCGACAAGCGGGGAGCGGGTCTGCACGCAGAACCTCACACCTTCGGGAAGAGCCTTCTCCAAAATCACGCGCGTCCATTTGAACAGCTGAGGAAGATAGGGGTCGTGCATCGACGAGATCATCACCTCCTCGTCTTTCCATCGCTTCCAGTCTGTTTGCCGGATGGCCTCCTCCAGGTTGGAGGGTATGGCAAAGTAGTAACCCCAGTCCCTGTTGACGATGTCGCCGGCCCTGGAACGGCCCGACCTCTTGTGTATCTGGTCGACGTAACAGAACTTGCACCCAAAATTACAGCCTATCGCGAAGTTCAGCGCCCAGCCGTCGGAGAGCTGCCTTCCTACGCCGCCCTTCTCGACGCAAGTAAGTTTCGAGGGCTTGATCAGGGGCGGCCTGATCGTGTACGTCCCGGAAGCGACGCCAAGAGGGATGCCGGTTCCTGATTCTGCGGCCACCATGCGTCGCTTCGTCCGGGTGGCATCGCGCCGCCTTTAACGGGCAGAAGAAGGTTGGCGTCGATGCGCCGCGCGTACGTCCTAGGGATGAACAACAATGCCTTCCTGAATCGTGTGGTCAGATTTGTGGCAAACCAAGACATATTCGTGTCTGATCTGCTCTTGGTCAGGGCATCTCCTGTACTGGATGATGCGCCAGAAAGAAAGGTTTCTGAGCCGCAACTTCAACACCTCCTCCAGCTCGAACCCGGCCTTTTGGAGGAGGAGCCATGTTTGAAAGGGAAGGTCAACCACTTTGTGGTCCCTTTGGAACGGCTTTACGGGTATGACCATGCGACCGCCTGGTCTGAGCACTTTCCACATCTCCGAATAGCAGCGCATCATGGCCTGGAGATAGGTTTCTTTCTGGGCGTTGCCTATGTTGTCTCGGTCGTCCGAGTACTTCGCGTCAGGCAGCCACGCGTTGGGATGTTGGTTCCTCCTCCGCTCGGGGTGTTTGTCGTGCGCCACCAAGGTCCGGCTGACGGTCCTCTCGAATGGCGGGGAGGCGATGACCGCGTCGATTTCTCCTGGCGTGGACTTCAGCTTCCCGATGCTGTCGGGATGCGTGATGCGCCCCGCCTCCGTCCTGGCCATGTACTCCGCCTCTGCGTCCTCGCTGGCCGCGTGCCCCTTGCTGGCGTGGCCCCCCGACTTGTACTTGAGGGTCCTGAAGGTGCCCCTCGGGTGCCCCTTGTTGACGCCCGCCCTGACCTTCTCGTCCTGCTCGTCTGCAATCTTCACCATGAAATCCGTGTCATTGAAGGCCTCGCTCTGCTCGTAAGGAGGAGATGATATGATGACGTGCACCTTGCCATATTCAAGGTTTCCAATGTTGTCGGAATCTTCCGAATGTTTCCTCGCAGTCTTCGATGTCATCCCAAGTTGAAAGGTGTCTGAAACAATCAGTGGGGCGGCACTAGGGTCGCCACCCGATTGCCCTACGCTATCTGCATAGGGAGGGCTTGTTATCACCTCATCCACCTGGCCAGGAAGCAGGTTCCCGATGTTCTTCGGGTCGTCAGAGTAGGCCTCTGTCGTGTAAGGGTGGGACTTCCTCCCGAACCTTCCGGACGTCGGGTCGGTGGCCATCTGGTCGTAGACCTTCCCCCTGTCGTGGCCGTTGGCCGAGTTCGCGTAGGGCGGGCTGCTGACGATCTCGTCGACCTGACCGAGCAGCTCTGAGAGGTTTCTGGCGTTTTTTGATTGGTTCTTGAGTTGCCATTCATATTTGATAGGCGTGCTAACATTAATCTTGTAGACCATTGACTCGTGGAAGAAGGGTCTTACGAGCTCGGCAAGATAGTAGCTGGCCTCGCGTCCCATTGTCAGAACCCACCCATTTCCGTGATTGTGGACGCCAGAAACTATGTCATGATTCTTCTTCAACCAACTCGAGAGCAGTTCCACATCAGATCTTGGGAAGGAATCGGTTGAGAGCGTTATCGCGGCGTTGTAGCGAGCGTCGATGGAGCCATTGTCCATGAACCAAATCGCGAGCATTGGTGGCGTGACTCTTGAGAGAAGTTCCTCTGTGATACGCTTCTCTCCGTCGCGATAGAGTAGCCTGTAAGCCTCTCCAAAGCGTTCGTCCACCCTCGTCTTGAACACACATGATTGAAGAGTCGTCCCTTTTCTTTCGCGAGTTCTTTCAGTCACTTCTCCCTCAATCCCTTTGGAGCGCAGTTGTTCGACCTTCCAATCGAAGTAAGGTTGTTGCTTCTTTGCGTGCTCGACGCTGAAATATGGAGTGACCCCATTGGGATGAACGAAAAGAGATCCGTCGCCGATTGAAACCGCGATAAGCAGTTGCTCCCAGGTCATCGAGGAGAAAGCAAGGAGAGAGCCCAACCGGCGCGCGTCTCCCTTCACTATCCTGATCTGTCCAGTCGGGTTCACAGTTGGAGTACCATCCACCAGGGCTTTGGCCTTCTCGGCCCATGCGACGAACTTCTCCTCAAGCTCCACCACCACGGCGTCCCTGCCGTGGAGGGCCGCCATCACGCCCGTTGAGCCCGTGCCAGCGAACGGGTCGGCGATGACTTGCCCGGGTTCGGTGTAGTGGGTGACCAGGTACTCAAGGAGGTGCGTGTTCATCTTCGCAGGGTGGGCGACAGATTCCTTTGGGAACCACTTCTTGTATTTGCCGAAGCCTGGGGTCGGGCCGAAGTCGAGTTCCTTTGCAGGCTTCAGTCCTTCGAGCTTCGAGACGAACTCCTTGGGTTCTCGACCCGCACCTGAGGAAGAAACCGGCACACCTTACTTCGTGGGAACCTCTTAAAACACCGCTGCCGAAATCGGCGTCCCTCAGGTCATGCAGTAGCCAGAGCACTCTTCTATGAGTAAGCTACCCACCGCTGAAGCATGTGGGCTTCCTTGCGGCTGTTATGGTGAATTTCAGTGGTTTCAGGGTCCTCTCCCTCTCCCTCGAACCTGAAGGTCAAGATGGTGGGGCGATTATATCCGAGACGAACCTGCTTCCGCGGGCTGCGAAACATCCATGACCGACATCAGGTCAGGAGGAGATGATGTTGTCGAAGGCACGCTCTTTCCACCCCTCCCTCAGCCTGGCGAGCGCAGCTTCGGCCTTCTTGACGAATTCGTCCGAGACCTCAGCGGCTTTCTCCAGCACAGGGTCCTGACCCTGAAGCGCAGAAGAGAACCGTCTGATGTTGGCGAGGTGCGACGCGAGATGCGCGAAGTAATGGTCCATCGTCGTCGTCGTCAACGGCGGCTCAAGGTCACAACCCCAGGCTCGGGGCAGATCGATGGTCTCGATCCGCAGGCTGCCTACGACTTCATCGAAGAGGACATGAAGGGCGTCGACCAGCGAAGAGATGCTGAACGAGTCGACGGCATGAGGTGTTGGCGAGTGAGATGCTCCTCTCCGCACATACCCTACATGCCGGTCAAAGCAGCCCCCAGCGATGCGCACCTCAAGCTGAAGCTTGTAGAGGGCGTACGGCGCGCCTTGCAAGAGGGCAGCTCCACCCTGCGTGAGTCCGTACACCCCTCTCCTCTTCAGCCCGATGAACTTCTCTTCTCGCAGCCGGGTGAGCGCACCCCATACGACCTTGTCAGGGTGGCCTGCCGCCTTGACTATCTCGGTATAACGCTTGTCGCCTTCTCTGAGAAGGAGGAGCACTCGTTCCTCGATCGGGGTCATTTCCTACCACTTTCAACGAGTAGTAGGGTTTATAAGAACATTCTCCTACTCATAATTCCTATGGGTAGGAAAACATGTGGGCCGGGGGTCTCAGCCGCATGAGAAAGCAGGGCTTGCAGGCACAGCCAAGCGCTGGAACCTTCGCCCCCGAGGCGGAGGCATGACGAGCAGGCAACAAGAGGAAGACAGAAGCCTCGACCTCGTGCAGTCGTCCCCGTTCGAACGGTGGCTGAAGAACTTCGCACCATACACCCAGCACCGGTACGAGCAGCGCTTCGAGAGGTTCGTCGAAGCGGTGAAGGAGCTCAAGGGGCTGGTCTTTGATGACAGGGAGCTGCTCCGGCTCGCGAAGTCCGACCCGGCCGCGTTCAGCGAGCTCCTGGTAGACACCTACAGGCACTTCAGGAACCAGGAGTATTCCCCGCGATACGCTGCCGGCATCTACGACTCGATGAGGAGCTTCGCCCGCTACAATGGGGTGGACAACCTCGGCAAGACGCCCCGCGTGATAGTGGACGAGACCGTTTACACCGACTCTGAGCCCCTGACGGATGACGAGGCGAAGCGCACGGAGTTCGCTTCGATGACGGGCCTCAAGCACGGGCTCAGGAACGCGGCTATGGTCGCGGTCCTCAGGCAGAGCGGCCAGCGCAGGGCGGTCCTGACCGCGCTCAAGTGGGGGATGGTGAAGAAGCAGGTGCTCGACGGCGGCGTGGTCGTAGTGAACGTCGCCGGGCCTCTCCTGAACGTATGGGGTGTCGACGTGAGGAAGGTGAAGACGAGGCCGTATCGCTTCGGTTGGGGGACGGAGGCCACCGCTTTGATCAGGCAGATGATGGACGAGAGGGTCGCGAAGGGCGAGCCGGTAGACGAAGAGAGCTTTCTCTTCCGCTCTTATGCCGAGCTCTCAGGAGAAGGTGTAGCGAAGAGGCCGCTGCCCATCCCTGACTCGACGCGAGGTCCTCCCATCACCGAGGACATCGTCTGGAGGGTGGTCACCCAGAGCGCGAAGATCGGCAGGACGCAGAAGGCAAGGAAGACCGACCGGGGAGAGACCGTCTACAGGGTCCAGCCGAAGGCGTTCAGGCCCTACTTCAAGGCCAAGGTGAGGCAGGCATTCCAGCAAGGCGCTTTCAAGAACCTGAGCATGAACTTCGACATCGAACTGGTGAAGCACCTCATGGGCCAGAAGTGCGCGTATGAAGACGCCTACGACAGGTTCAGCGAATCCTTCGTCAGGGAGTTCTACTCGTCCATCGACAGGCGCATCTCGCTCGGGGCGGGAGGACAGGCCACGGCATACAGGCACAAGGTGGTGGACGTCGGGGAACTGGCGGGGACTCTCGACCAGGGCTACGAGCTGTTAAAGGAGCTGTCGGGTTCGAAGTATCTTGTCAGGATCAGGGAGTAAGTGAGTGAGATGAGCAGGTCCAATTACCTCAAGGGCCGCGACCGGGAGTACTACGTCGTAGGAAAGCTGAGACAGGCAGGTGCCCTTTTGGTGAAGAGGTCCTACGCGTCGAAAGGGCCCGTCGACCTCATCGCCGTGTTCCCCGACACGGTGCGCCTCGTGCAGGTGAAGAAGAACGGGATACCGAGGGCAGAGCTCGAAGCGCTGCAGGAATTCGCCTCGAAGATCACCTCGGACGCGGTCAAGGTGGAACTGTGGGTGTTCAAGGGGAAGGGGCACGGCGTCGAGGTGTCGGTGCTCTGAACAGCGACGCCGTCAAGAGAGCACTCGAGGAGTTCGCGGCGTTCAACGAAGGAAGCGAGATCTACTACGTCGAGGAAAGGCAACGGATCTTGGACAAAATCGCAGAGCAACGCAAGGGCGTCCGCGAGGAAAGGGCAAGAGGCGTGTTCTCGCGCGACGGAAACGAGCCGACTCTGGCGCAGTACAGGCTTCTCCGCCTTGGCACCATGCTTCGAAGCCTTCGCAGGGACGAAACACAGTTCCACCGGCGGCGGGCAGAAGAGGAGAAGGAGATTGAGAAGCTCGGGCTGGTGGCGTATCTGAAGGTGTTAGACGGCCACAAAACTTTCGGTCCCGACACGTACCGCATTCTCGCTGAGATTGTTGACCCCGAGGGATATCGCCAGCTCTTGGTCGCCGGGTTGTCTGACAAAGATATGGACGTGGACATGCTGTGCACGACGGAGAAGGTCGTAGCGCTCAAGGGAAGGGAACGCCCGACGCACCGGAAGGCTGACGGGTGAACCACCAATGACTGAAGTCATTGGCTTCTCGCTTCCTTGGGATAGAACTTGCTTATCCGCCTGCGTTGGACAAGTAGAGGCGATCCCTCCACGTGGGCCTGTTCCAGACCCGCCTTGAGGATGTTGCGTGCCGCATTCACGTCCCTATCGAGGACGAGATTGCACTTCGGGCATGAGTGCGTTCGTTCTTCCAGTCGTTTCGGAACCGTCTGTCCGCACCCAGAGCATTTCTGCGATGTCCCGCTTGGGTTGACGAGTATGACTCGTCCACCACGCCTTTCTGCCTTGTAGGCAGTTAGTCGGCGCAGTTGGCCCCAAGAGGCATCCATTATTGCCGATGCCAGATTGTGGTTCTTCACCATGTTCGGAATCTTCAGGTCTTCGAAGACGATGGTCGAGTATTCGGAAGTAAGATGAGTGGAGACCTTATGGGCAACATCCAATCGCTGGTTCCGAACCTTTCGCCAGGTCTTGGCGAGCAAGACCTTCGCCTTTTCTCTGTTGGCAGAGCCTTTCTTCTTTCTCGAAAGGCGTCTCTGGAGAGTCATGATTTTGGTGGCGGAATTGTCAAGATACCTTGGATTCTCGAATGTCCTTCCATTGCTCAGGGTCGCAAGGTTGATGACGCCAAGGTCTACGCCGACTGGCTTGCCCGTTTGAGATTCGACCTTGATTGGTTCGGTCTCTGCGGAGATGCAGGCATACCACTGGTCGATGTCTCTAATCATGGTGCAGGTCTTCGGCGTGCCTTCAAGGGGACGATGGAACTTCGCCCTGACAAACCCAATCTTCGAAAGCCTGAGTCTCCCTTCGACGACCTTGAACCCGCCGACCTGTGGATACTTGAACGAGTTGTATCTGTCCTTTCGCTTGAACCTTGGATATCTCGAAAGACCAGCATAGAAGGCTCCATAAGCCTTGTCGAGCCGAAAGACAACGTCCTGTAGGACCTGGGAGTGGACTGCCGATAGGAACTTGTTGCCATGGCGGAAGACGGTCAGGGCCCTCTTCTGTTCGAACGCCTTGGTCTTGTTTTCGATCCTGTCGTTCAGAAGGTCGTTATAGAGGAGCCTGCAAGTCTCAAGAGTTTCAATCATCAATCGAGTCTGCGTCTTCGTCGGATAGAGCCTGAACTTGTAGGTGATCAGATTCCTTTCTGCTCCGCAATGTACCCATGTAAGTAAGTAAGTATTTCGGCTTGCTTTCATCCCACCCCTAAAGGATGTGGGGTTTCTCGCTCGCTCCCGCTAAGACGAACCCGGGGAACCCGTCTGAACCCTTCCGCCTTGACCGCCGAGACCACCTGGTCATACCTCTGGTTCCGCCATGATGATGCCGCGTACACCTTCAACGGAAGCCTCGGTCCAGACGCTTGAGGGACCATCTATGTTGCACCGTTCCTGCCCAATATGGCCAGCCTCTCGGCCGCAACCTTGTAGTAGAACTCGTTCTTCTCGACGCCGATCGCCCTTCTACCGAGTCTCTTCGCCGCGACCAGCGTGGAGCCGCTGCCCGCGAAGGGATCGACGACGAGGTCACCTTCTCTCGAGAGATACCTGACCAACCAACCGAGGACTTCCACCGGCTTTTGCGATGGATGCAGCGTCCTCTCGTGCCCCCCGACCTTCGGGGCAATGAGATAGTTTTCGTGTTGCCCCTCGGTGTAATTGAATGTCGCCCCGCCCCCAGGCTTCGTGAACCACAGCATCTCGTGAACCGCGTCCATGAACCGGACCCTCCCTGCTTCCGGGACGGGGTTCTTGACCAACCAAAACAAAGGCTGCCTCGCATCGAAGCCTGCTTCCTGCGCTATCTCCACGATCTTTGTCACCTTCAGCCTGTCAACGAACAAGACCGCGTGGCCTCCCGCCCGGAGCGCCCTGAACGCCAGCACCAGCCATTCTTTCATCAGCGCGTAGTACTCCACATCGCTCTCGAAGACATCGAACGCCCTCAACCCCTCGTCACCGGCGACCTCTTCGAGGGCAGGACTGAATTTCTCTGGATTCGTCCTCCTCTGCACCTCGATGTTCCTGGTTATGGAATAGGGGGGGTCCGTGAGGAAGAGGTCCACGGAACCTTCCTGCATCGTCTTCAAGACTTCGCGGCAGTCTCCAAAGACTAGGCCCTCGGTAGCAGGGGCCTGAGAGGACCTTATGCCCTCTATCCTTTGCCTGAGATCCTTTGCCTTCTCCTCTCTGCGTAATTGCTGATACGCGTCGTGTACGCTGATTTCCCCCTTCTCCAGCATGCCAGACAGCTCCTGGGCCTTCCTGTCCCCTGCCTTGGCGGCCTCCCAGACACCCCTTTCCTTCCTGAAGGTTTCCCCTGACATCCCATATCCGATCTTTCTCGCCACGGAATCACGCGCCTTGCCCGTCTCATCCCCGTTAGACAAAAATTTGCCTAACGGGGCCTGTTCTCCCATGTTCAGTTTGGAGCCTTGCCTCGCCTTCGCGCGGGCGGTCTCTATCTCTTCGAGGGCGTCGGCTTCCTTCATCAACTGGTAGTGAGTCTTCTTCCTCTGCTTGTTGTAGGCGATGATCAGGTCCTTCTCCTCCAAGTCGCCGCCGATGGAGACCACGAGACATGGGACGACGCCGCTCTTGACCGCGCCGTCCTCGAACAGCTTCCTCGCCGCCCTGTACCTCCTGTGCCCCGAGATTATCGTGCCATCGGGCCTGACCACGAGCGGCACGAGGATCCCCTTCGTCGGTATGCTTTCTAGGAGGTCGGAGATGTCGTCGTCCCCGTAGATCTCTATGCTCTTTGGGTTCTCACGCAGGTCCGCTATCGCTCTGTCAACGAGCCCCTGAGACAATGCCGGTGGAGCCGGCGGAGATTAAAAAGGAAAGAGGAGAAAGGCGGGCCCGTCCTGTTTTATCTCCGGCCGGGTTCTGTCCGCAATGTTCCCGGAAGACACCCCACGGTGGAAGTCTCTCCTTCAATTGGAAAGAGCGTTCGACAGGTGCCCTGGCTGCGGCAGGCCTTCGTCGATGCTCACCGACGGCGAATCAGGGGAGGTGATGTGCGGCGCCTGCGGCATCGTGGTCAGAGGCGGCGCAGTCGACTTCGGCCCAGACTGGCACGCGGGCTCGAAGAGAGAGGACAGGCGGGGCGGCGAACAGGCATCCGAGGTCATGGGCGACCTCGGGCATTCGACCAAGATCGGCAGAGAAGTCTTCCCGACGGACGGGGCCGTGAGGAATCTCAGGACCTGGGACGCATGGAGCCCCGTCAGCAAGAAGGCCAGAAGCCTCAAGACCGCCGTCCCCCGCATCAGGAGGTCCGCCGAGAAGCTTTCCCTTCCTGGCACGGCCGTAGAACGGGCCGCCCAGGTCTATCAGAAGGCGTTCACCGCAGGGTTGGTCCGGAGAAGGTCCGTCGAAGTCGCGGCCGCCGCGCTCTACTTCGCCAGCAGGGAGGTCGGGATACCCCGAACCCTGCGGCAGGTGGCGAAGGCCTCGGACATCGGACGAAAGGACGTCGCGCGGTCCTACAGGGCGCTTCTCAAGGGACTCGACCTGAAGGTCCAGGCCCCGGTCGCGCTGAAGTACATCTCCGGCATCGCCTCGCGCGCGGACATAAGCGAGAAGAGCAGGCGGAGGGCCGTCGAGCTGTTCGATCAGGTCGAGAAAAAGGGCGCACATTGGGGCAGGAACCCAGCCAGCGTCGCGGCGGCGGTGCTCTACCTCGCCTGCCTTCTTGAGGGTGAACATGCCACCGGATACGGTCTTGCGGCGGCTGCGGGCGTGACCGAATGCACCGTGCGGAACGTCAAGAAGCTCTTCGCCGACGTGCTGCGATTCCCGCGGCCGGTGTAGAATCCTCCCTCCGGGGCCGCTGGCCCTCGCAAGGACCAGCCAGCCGGTGCCAGTGGCTCATTCCCGCCCGGAACTCTGTCGGCACCGTATGCCCCGGATTTGATTTCCCGGTCTTGACCTCGCTGCGTCCGGCGGGTTTTTGTTGGCTTGGCTTCTTTCGGCTTCCGCATATTTAAACCGGTGCAGGAAATCCCAGGCGCTTCAGCCGTAGGTTTGTCACACCGGTGCGGGTCGTTGTTGGAACTGGATAGCGAACGTGCCGGTGTACTCGTGCAGAGGTTTGAACCTGAATCCCGCCCGCTTCACCGCCCCTTGCAGCTCCTTCAACGTCAGGAAACCTCCCAGCTCGGCGTCGAACTGTGTGAGGTCGCGAAGCGGCTTCTGCTTGATCTCCGTGATCCTGACATGATAGAGAAACTTGCCGTCCAGATAGACCGCGACGACCTGACCCCGCCTTCTCAGGAACGGTGCGGCAGAGTGCCTGCTCCGGATGCTCTGCAGCACTTTCCCGTCTCTGAGCGCCTGCGAGGCGGTGGTCCCAAGGACACGGACAGAGAAGGACAGGACTGCGTCGTTCATCGTCGTTCTCCCTTCCGCACGGCATACCTCTGCCTGACGATCGACCAGGGGTCCGCCAGGTCTCGCCCCGGCTCGGGCGTGCGGTAGCCATCCTTGAGTTCCCAGACGCGACGGACGAGCAGGGCGCTGTTCGTCGCCGCGGCAGGTTCCGAGCGCAAGACCGCTTCCACCGCCTCCTTGAGGCTGAGCTTCCTCGGGCGTGCGGAGCAGAGCGCCTCATGGTCTGCGATCTTTTCTACCCAGTAGGTCCCACCGCAGAAACGGCATCTGCGTGTCACCGCCGCAACCAAATCGCCAGAAGGAACGGCGTCCGCTAATAACAGGACCTTGCGGTGCAAAGAGCGAATCCAATCACCTTGCTTTCATCCCCAGGACGGAGGGCCACCATGACAGCCGCAAAGAAACCCGCACCCCAAGGGTGGATAACTTGCAATTTTTGCAACATTGTGGACATTGTCCACAATTCCAGTGGAAACGCTGGTTCAACTGCTGAACCGGTTCAGCATATGAACCGGCTTGCTCAGTTTTGGCGACGTCCCCGCCGCCGGCCCATCGGAACCGCCAAAACGTAAATACCCGCACATTCAAGTCAGAGGGTGTGGGATTGAAAGCCCTGCTCACGCGTGGAATGTCTGGATCCCCCTCGCCCCCGACGCCAGCGCCTGGAAGAAGGCGCGGCTGTGCTCTTCGGACTGGATCTCGCTCAGGATGACGATGTCAGGGGAACGATGGAGAGCCTTTACGATCTCCGACTCTTTTGTTCTTCCGCTTCCGTCTCCGCGTTCGAAGGGGTCCACCTTCACTTTCATCTGGTGATAGCCGCGCTCGAGGAGGTCCTTGGTCTCCACCGCGTCCTCGATGTAGAGCCGGCGCAGGCGTCGTTCAAGCCGCTCGTCGAGGGCGTTCAGCAGGGTCGTCTTCCCCGTGCCGGTCTCCCCGATGATGGTCACGTTCCCTCCGCCCTCAAGCCAGCCGACAAGAACCGCGGCCGCCTCCTCCGAAAGTACGGAGAGTCTGACGAGCTGAGGCAACGAGAGGGAGGAGACGTTCAGCCTCCTCACATCCAGGGCGAACCTGTTGACTGACACCGGCTGAAGGTCCAGGGACACCCTGAGGATCGCCTCCCCGACTGCCAGGTCATTCTTCAGAGAGGGCGTCTTGAAGTCAAGGGTGTAACCGCTGAAGGTGTCGAGGTGGGTCTGCAGGGCCTCGCGTTCCCTTTCGGTCAGGACCATGTCGGTCTCGCACCGACCGGCCACCATATGGTCCAGGTAGACCGGGGACGTGTCCGAGTCGACAAAGAACTCTGTGACCTTGTCGTCTTTGGCCAGGGCGAGGACCCTGGCAAGGCCGACCGCTTCGTAGGCAGCCAGTTCGGAGAGCTCCTTGACTCTGGTCCTGGTGCCGTATGACGCCAACTTCCCTGCCGAGTGCTGGGTGAGGACTTCGATCAGCCTCGCGAACGTCAGGGGGTCCACCTCCTTCGGGTCCAGGGCGGCCGAGACTTCTCCGACGACCCTTCTGAGCCTCGTTATCGAGTCAAGGGGGAGCCCGGAGCCGATCTGATAGAAGGGGACGGAGTCCCTGGCCGTGACCCTGTAGCGGAAAGGGTAGCTGCCGCTGGTCCACCCTTCCCCTTCTCCCGCCCTTGTCATGAGCTCGACGAGGAGCGGGGGAGGTTCTGCACTCCTCTGGCGCCCCGCCGTGAGCGAGAGGAGCAGGCTGCCGAAACCCAAGAAGAGTCGTCCCAACAGCGCCGGACGCGATAAAAGCCCCAAGGTGGCGCGTTAAATCCCGATCGGGGGTGTTCTCCCGATGGCCGAGCTGATCGAGTACGCCCTGGTGGTGATGGTTTCGACCCTGTTCGTCGCTGGGTCCTTGTTGGTCTATGGCGGCTTCACCGCCTTCGAGTCGGGGCTTTCCCTCCGCGCCGCGTTCGACGGGGTATCGGGGCTGGTCTCGAAGGCGATCGCCAACGGCAGTGCTTCGGCCACGATGCCCATCCCATCCTCCACCATTGCGTGCCAGGGCGGGACGCTCAGCATGAGGGCCGGCGGATCGGCCATCAACGAAACCTTCCCTCTCGGTTGCGCCTTCGCGGTCTCCGTCTCCGGCGGGGTCCACACCATCGAGTTCAGGGACGATTCATCGCAGCTCGAACTCTCGGTGAGCTAGTTGCCCGCGTCGTCCGTCTCCGGCCTGAACTCCTGGGGGCTCTACATCTTCGCCTCCGTGGCTCTGGTTCTACTCTTCGTTCCGCAGCTTCTGGGGGTCGCCGGTGACGCCAGGGAGAGCGCGGACTGGAGGAACGTCGACGGCGTCAGAGCCGTCATCGACTCGCTCCGTCCCGGAATGACGGTCCTGCTCACCTACGGGTCCTCCTTTGCTCCCGATGACATCCGCCTCGGAGGTCATCTGGTCTCATGCCCGGACGGGAACGGGACAGTCTCGATGCCTGTAGTCTGGGCGCTCCCAAACGTCACGCTTTCACCTTCCGCCCGATACCGTCTGGCCCTCTTCCTCGGCGTCGTAAGGGTGACACAGAATGTCTGAGGTTGAAACCTACGTGGACGTCGCCCTGATGTACGCAGTGGTCATCTGCCTGTCGCTCCTCGCTCTTGGGGTCCTGTTCCCCGGTCTGGTGCCCCGTTGAGGTTCATCGACCTCGCGGTGGCGGCGCTGATAGGAAGTTCCGCCATTACCGGCATCGTCGCCTGGAGCCCGAAGGCGGGTGACGTCGGCGCCCAGCAGCTCGGAGCCCAGGTGCGACTCAGGGACCGGCTCGTTGGATTCCTGCAGCGGGACGGGACGATCGGGTTCTTGGAGTCTCCCGCCGCCTGCCAGCTCATTTCAGATGCGTCGAATTCGACCTTCAGACTGTATGCGACCATGGGGCCCACCTCTTGCGGAACTCCTCCGGGACTCAGCTCCCCGAGCGTGGCTATCTCGTTGAGGCTTGGCAAGTCCGAGGTAGTATTGGTGGCATGGTCGTCAGGGTAGGAATCGGCGCAACCGCAGCCGCGGCCGTCATCTTCACAATCCTCCTGGTTTCTAACGCCCTCGTCTTCGCAGCCTCCCAGGACAGGGAACACCTGTACTCCGTCTCCAACGCAGAAGACTCGCTCGGCGGCACCGCTGCGGCCCTCATGGGCGCCGGCGGCATGAACATCCTCCTGGATGCCCAGTCAGCCCTGGCCGGGCGGACCCTGGACTGCCAGGCGGCGCGGGCGGAGGCTGCCGCCGCGATCGGGAACCTTTCCGACTTTCAGCACTCCGGTGGGGTGACCGTGGTCTCGACGGCGAGGCTCGCACCTGAAGTACCTGCCGGGGACAACCTCTCCCTGCTCGCGCCGTTCAACGGCTCCGTCGCCGGGGAGCTTGACATCTCGATTTCGATGGTAGCAACCGGCAGGTCTCCATCGGGGGAGGTCTCTTTGGGGAAGAGCGAAGCCCACCTAGTCCACATCCCGATCGAGCTAGACCGCCTGTCTGCCGACTGCCTCAGGGCGCTCGAAGGGATGGCGCACACTCTGTCAACGGAGGTTCCGGCGAACTGCACCTCGGGGGCTGTCGACCCCTTCGTGCAGGAGGCGTCCAGTAGCGCGGGAGCGGCAGTCTCCGCTGACGGGTTCGGGTTCGGGCTCGAATACACGATGGTCCCCGGCAAAGATTGCGGCGTCGGCCTGCTGGTCTGGATACGGCAGGCAGGGATAGAGGGGCCCGGCGGGCCCTTCACCGTGCAGGTTGAAGAGGAGGGGCTTGCCTTCTTCGGGCAACCAGCTTCCGCACAGCGGGGAGGAATATCGCAGCGCACTGGTCCCTGACCGTGTATTCAGACGTGTCACCACACAGGGCGAGCTCCCGCTGCGTCAGCCTCCTGTTCCTCCCTTCACAGGCGGACAGCACAGCCTCCGCCGAGTAGACCGCGGCCGCGGCGAGCGAGCACGGCCTCTTCCCAGACATCTCGGTCTGCTCAGCCAGCGCGATCAGCTGCCTCCCAGACTCCCGCAGAGCGGCAAGGTAGGCCGGCATCTGGACGCCATCCCTTGCCAGCCTGTCAGACAGACGCCGGTTCGCCGAGAGGCGGCCGATGACGCGCGAGAGGTAGTCGTCCGGGCCGCTGGCGTAGGTCCTGACAGGAGAGTCGATGGCAAGCTGTATGATTGAAGAATGGCTCACCCTCTTCCCAAGCGCCGCGTGGGTCGCCAGGATCTCCCTCGGGCTCACCGCGCTCGTCCCGGAGGTCCTGCAGGCGGAGATCAAAGAGTAGGCGGAGACCGGGGCAGTCAGAGTCCTTCGGGCGGCCCTGTGGACCGTCGCCAGCACCCGGTTGGCTGTCGAAGCTGCTTCCATGAGCACGGGGCCGGGGAGGCCGAGTTTCTCCCCTACCCGCTCTATGAGCTTCGCGCAATCCACCGCTGCCCCCTCCCCTCTGCCGGCGAAATCCGAGACCACTTTGAGGTACCTGTATCCATCCTCTTCGCCGGTGATTCCGCGCGCGGTCCTTCCACTGGCTCCTGCAAATCTGGGCCCCATGTAGCTCCCGAGGGGCGTCCGCACCGCGTCCCGGGGCCTCGGCTTCGCTGCCAACGGAGGCTCAATGACCTGCTTCTGATTCGCGATCCCGCATCCGGGGCAGACGAGCTCGTCTCCCATGTCCAGCAACCTCTTCGAGCATTCGGGGCACAGCATATCCGGGTCAAGGGTCTGCATGGCCCGAAGTGGCGCCCGTCGGTTTACCTTCGTATTGGGACCGCGGAGTCCCCTTCCACAGGTCTTCGCTATGCTGCAAGGAGCCCTCTTGCAGAAGAGGGGGACGCCCGGTCTGAAAGTGCGCAGTCCGAACGGTTAAAAGCCGACTCCTGGTCTGGCTCAGAATCTCAATGAAAGCGATCCCTGGCCTGAAGAAGGTCCGGGACTACCATGCGGGCGCATCCCCGGACATCGCCTCGATGCTCCGCTCCATGGGGGAGGGAGGAGGCTTCATGGCGAAGAACCTCTTCGAAGTCGCCGACACCTTCGCCGCCATGTCGTCGAGGGACGGATGCACCAAGTTCCTCTCATTCCCGGCCGCGATGGTATCCACCGGGACCCGCGGGATTCTAGTTGACTTGGTCCGCGAAGGTCTCGTCGACGTCATCGTCACAACCTGCGGGACCCTCGACCACGACATCGCGCGGACTCGCGCTGACTACTACGCGGGAAGCTTCGCCATGGACGACGCGATGCTCAGGAGGCGGGGCTATCACCGGCTCGGAAACGTCCTCGTGCCGCTGAAAGACTACGGCCCCCTAATCGAGAACACCATGCAGCCTCTGCTCCGACGGCTCTACGACGGCGGCATGAGGTCGATCAGCTCCGAGGCCCTCAGTGCGGAAATAGGCCGCGTTCTCGGGTCCGAGGATTCCCTGCTCTATTGGGCTCAGAAGAGGAAGGTCCCGGTGTTCGTCCCGGGACTTACCGACGGCGCCGTGGGGAGTCAGGTCTGGCTGTTCGTCGAGAGCCACAGGGACTTCAGGGTCGACTTGATCGAAGACGAAAGGCGCCTCTCCGACATCACCTCCGACGCCAAGGAAACTGGGGCCCTGGTACTGGGCGGGGGCATCTCCAAACATCACACGATCTGGTGGAATCTCTTCAGGGGAGGGCTCGACTGGGCCTGCTACATCACGACCGCTGGTGAATTCGACGGGTCTCTCAGCGGCGCGAGAGTCGAGGAAGCCGTCTCCTGGGGGAAGGTGAAGGAAAAGGCGAAGCAGGCGAGCCTCTACGCTGAGGTCACGACCGTCCTCCCGTTCATCGTCTCCTATGCCCTCACGGCGAGGAAGCGGGCGGAGAAGTAGCCCGGGTCCAGGGAATCGTTTTAAAGCGATTTTTGAGGCGTCGGGATGCGAATGGGCCTAGACTACGGTTACGTAGCCCTGGGGCTGTCACTGGTCGCGCTCGTCTATGCGGGAGGGCTCTGGTTCTACATCAGGAGGCAGAACCGCGGTACCCCCAAGATGGTCGAGATATCTGACGCCGTCAGGCAGGGGGCCGGCGCGTTCCTCAGCCGAGAATACAAGGTCATCGCCCCCATCGCTGTCATCATCGTCCTTCTGATATTCGGCCTCATAGACTATCCCAACGCCACCGGTGGCGCCACGGCCGCGGGCTTCGCCATAGGCGCGTTCCTTTCCGCCCTCGCGGGGTACATCGGAATGGCGGTGACCGTGAGGACCAGCTCCCGCACTGCCGAAGCCGCGAAGTCGGGGCTCGGGAGCGCGCTGACGATGGCTTTCAGAGGAGGGGGGGTGATGGGGATGACTGTGGTGGGGCTCGACCTCTTCGGTCTGTCCGTCTTCTATCTCGCGTTCTCTTCGACCGTGCTCGCCTCCCCTGCCACCCTCGCAGGGCTCGGCTTCGGCGCATCGCTGATTGCGATGTTCATGAGGGTCTCCGGCGGGATCTACACCAAGGCTGCAGACGTCGGCGCAGACCTGGTCGGGAAGGTCGAAGCCGGGATTCCTGAAGACGACCCTCGCAACCCCGCGGTGATAGCCGACAACGTCGGGGACAACGTCGGGGACTGCGCAGGGATGGGGGCCGACGTCTACGAGTCCTACGTTGTGACTACGATAGCCGTGATGATCCTCGGCGCGCTCATTTCGAGCGGCGCCTCGAGCACACTCCTGGTCTACCCGCTCCTCCTCGGAGCGGCCGGGGTGGTCGGCGCGGTGGCAGGGAGCTTCTATGTGCGCAAGTCGATAAAGTCGAACCCGCTAAGGGCGCTGAACATCACTCTCATGATCGCGGCCGTGGTGACGGTGATATTCGACTTCGTCTTCGGGCAGGTCCTCTTCAACGGCTCCACCCTCGGGTACTATCTCTTCGCGAGCGCCATAGTCGGGATAGTCGTGGTGGTGGCCATCGAGAACGTGGCCAACTACTTCACGTCCTACGCCTACGCTCCGGTCAGGGAGATAGCGCTGTCGAGCCAGACCGGCGCGGCAACCAACTTCCTTTCCGGGTTCTCCACCGGGCTGACGAGCGCGGCCCCCTCGGCGGTGGTGCTGGTGGTGGCGATCATTGCATCTTACTCACTGGGGTACGCCGGGTCGACTGGGGCTGAGTCCGCCCGAGTCCTGACGGGGATCTACAGCACCGCAGTCGCCACGATGTCTATGCTTTCGCTTACCGGAATCATAATGTCGATCGACTCATTCGGCCCAATCACCGACAACGCCAACGGCATAGTGGAGATGGCTGGGCTCGAGAGCAGCGTCAGGACCGTGACCGACGAGCTTGACGCCCTCGGGAACACCACCAAGGCGACTACCAAGGCGTTCGCGGTCACGTCGGCGGCCCTGGCCGCGGTTGCCATCTTCGAGGCGTTCCAGCACGAGGCTTCCAGGATCATCCTCGCCAACGCGTCGGCTGCGAGCAGGTACGCGTCGTCCATGGTCGGGGGGCAGCTGCAGTTCAGCCTGTCCGACCCCTACGTCGTCATCGGGCTCCTCATCGGAGGGCTCCTTCCGTTCTACTTCTCCAGCTTCCTGATCAAGGCGGTCGGCAGGGCGGCGTACACCATAGTCAACGAAGTCAGGCGCCAGTTCAAGGAGATACCGGGGATAATGGAGGGGACCGCCAAGCCTGACTATGCGAAGGCTGTGGGCATCAGCACGAGCGCGGCCATCAGGGAGCTCGCGAAGCCCGGGGCCCTCGCGGTCATAACGCCGCTCGTGGTGGGGTTCGTCCTCGGGCCCCTCGCCCTGGGCGGGCTGCTCATAGGGAGCGTAGTGTCCGGGGTCTTCCTCGCGTTCACCATGACCAACGGGGGCGCCGCCTGGGACAACGCGAAGAAGTACATCGAGACCGGTCAGCTCGGAGGCAAAGGCTCGGACGCCCACAAGGCCGCCGTCATGGGGGACACGGTCGGGGACCCGTTCAAGGACACAGCGGGCCCGGCCATCAACTCCCTCATCAAGGTCGTCAACACCATCTCGATCGTCTTCATCTCAGCCATAGTCCTGTCGGCCATCTTCGTCTAGGGTGCCGGATCAAGGGAACCGCGCGCCCCAGGGCGGAAGCAAGTGGCCCTTTCGCTGGCGCCCATGTGGGACCGGACCTCGGAAGGGCTACCCTTCAAGCGAGGTGGGGGTGGGAGTTCCGGTGCCCGGCTTCGCCTTCGGACCCACGTGAATACGCTCACTGACGGCAGTCACTGCAGGCGTACGCGTAACCGCTCCGCCACCCCACCACAATGCGGCCTGAAAGCGGACAATAGATAAGCGCTATATGCAGAACCCCGCAGATTGTTCTGAAATACTCGCAGGCCTTACAAACTTTATAACCGATATTAGGTCAACGGCAAAGCGCACGACCTAATGCTTTCGGGTCTTCTTGCTGTTCCGCCAACAACAGGTACGTTTGATTCGCTGCTGAACCTGTATCTGCTTTTCGGAATCGGAGCGGCGGTCATAGTCATTTCGATGCTGGCGTTCTTCATGTACCGCTACAGGTATCGAGGTCAGAAGACCCCGATGCCCGAACACAAGGTAGAGGGGTGGAAGATCGTGCTCATCACTGTTCTCATCACCGGGTCTGTCCTCACGACCGCCGAGTACAGCACCTTCGCGAGCTTCAGCAACATCGAGATCCCGAGCAACGCGGCCTGCATGAAGATCACTGGCCAGCCGTGCGTGCAGGTCTGCGTCGAAGCCTACCAGTGGGGATGGAACTACACCTACCCGAAGCCCGGCCAGACCTGTTCCCAGTCCTACTACTCCGGCCTCTACTCCGGCAAACCTGGAAACCTGACGGTGCCCGTGGGGCGGGACATAGTCCTGAACCTCACCTCGAAGGACGTCTTCCACTCGATGGGCATCACGATGCTGGCCGAGAAGGAGGATGCCATCCCCGGACGGGTCAACCAGATGTGGTTCATGGTCCCGACCCTGCAGGTCCCGACCACCCCTGACGTCGCCAAGGTGACCTGCAACGCGGGCGGGACCTCCTGCATGTACTGGGACGCCATCAGGTGCTTCGAGCTCTGCGGCGTTGGCCACGCTGATATGTGGGCCAACCTCACCGTGGTGAGCCAGGCGACGTGGACAGCCTGGACCGGAGGTGCGACGGGCTGACCGCGACCGACTGGCTGAAGCACTGGCTCTTCACCACCAACCACAAGGAAGTGGGGGTCCTCTACTTCTTCACGTCCTGCTACTTCGGGTTCATCGGGGCGATACTCGCCCTTATGATGAGGGTACAGCTCTCCATCCCCAACAACAACTTCCTTTCCGCCTTCTACTACGACCAGGCAGTCACCATGCACGGGCTGATCATGATATTCTGGTTCCTCTCCCCCATCGCCATCGGGCTTGCGAACTACTTCGTCCCTCTTCAGATAGGGGCGAGGGACCTCGCCTTCCCCAGGCTCAACGCCATGAGCTACTGGCTCTACCTCGCCGGCGGGGTCCTGGCGCTCCTCAGCTTCTTCGTCCCCGGGGGAACCGCGAGCGCTGGGTGGACCACGTACCAGCCTCTCGCAGTCCTCACCCTCGGCACCGGGCCCACCCTGGCCTATCTGGGGCTGGTGCTGCTCTCGGCATCGGTCACCCTGGGGAGCGTCAACTTCCTCGTCTCGATAATCTGGATGAGAGCCCCTCGACTCACCCTCTCGAAGCTCCCGATGTTCACCTGGTTCATCCTCTTCACCGTCATAGCCATGCTCTTCGCTTTCCCCACCCTCATCGCCGCCTTCATCCTCGCATCCACGGACAGGCTCCTCGGGACCTCCTTCTTCACCTCAACCGCCATACAGCCCTCCATCCTCTGGGACAACCTCTTCTGGTTCTTCGGCCATCCTGAGGTCTACATCGTCCTCCTGCCGGGGTTCGGGATCATTGCGAACATCCTCCCGCAGTTCACGGGGAGGCCCCTGGCCGCGAAGAACGCGATACTGGTCGCGACCGGGCTGATCGTGATCCCGCTCAGCTTCGGGGTCTGGATGCACCACATGTTCCTCACCGGGATACCCGTCGCGCTTCAGGGGGCGTTCAGCGTGGCCACCATCGCGATCTCGATACCGTTCGACGTCATCACGCTCTCCTTCGTGGAGTCCCTGATCAGGGGCCGGGTGAAGTTTGCCACCCCCATGCTCTTCGCGCTGGGGGCGGTCATCCTCTTCATCATAGGCGGGATCACGGGGGTCTTCCTCTCCTCCCCTGTGCTCGACAGGGTCTTCAGAGGGTCCTACTTCGTGGTCTCCCACTTCCACTACGTGATGGTAGGTGCGGCGATATTCGGTATCATCGCGGGGATCTACTACTGGCTCCCCCGGATGACCGGGCACATGTACAACGAGCGGCTCGGCAAGATCCACTTCGCGATCTCTTTCGTCGGGTTCAACATCCTCTACTTCCCGATGAACCTCCTCTATGACATGCCAAGGCGCATATTCACCTATCCGAACGTGGGCGACTGGGCGACCCTCAACGGCCTCGCCTCGGTCGGGGCCTTCGTCTTCGCCCTCGCCCAGGTCCTGCTTGCCTACAACGTCCTGCACACCTGGTTCAGGGGACCCATGGCGCCTTCGAACCCGTGGGGGGCCCCGGACCTCGAATGGACTACGCACGCCGAGGGGATGACCCCTGCCGTGGTGTCCACGGCACCTCCCGCTGGCGGGTGGATCGGGCAGTTGTCGGCGACAGAAGGCTCCAGTGCCCCCGGCGGTTCGCCCGTCCCGGAAGGGCACGCAGTGCACCTCAGTTCCCGCCCCTTGGAGCTGTCGCTCGGCCTCCTCCTCTTCCTCGCAGGGGCGCCGTTCTACCCGGACATCGCGGGGATAGCCTCCATGGTCCTCGGGGCGCTTGTGATCATCTACGCCTTCTGGGGGTGGGGGATGGACGACCTCCACGACAGGTTCACGGTCCCGCCGGAGACCGAAGGGGACAGGTGGCCGTTCCATGCCGTCCCCAAGCTGAAGCTCGGGATGTGGGTCTTCCTGTCATCCGAGGTGATCCTCTTCGGGAGCTTCCTCGGGGCCTACATCTTCATCCGGGCGGCTGCTGCCAACTGGCCTGCCGCGGGGACGATCCACGACATCCCCCTGGGGACCGCCAACACGCTGATCCTGGTGACCAGCGGGCTCACCATGTTCCTCGCCGTACAGGCCATCAGAAACGGGGACCAGCGGAAGCTGCTCCAGTGGCTCGCTGTGACCTTCGTCCTCGGAGCCGTGTTCATGGGGATCAAGGTATCAGAGTGGACCGACCTCGCCAACCTGGCGGGCGGGGGGTTCGTCCTCTCGAACCCGACATATTCGTTGGCGGCGAGCGCCTACTACATCATAGTAGGGCTCCATGGGGCGCACGTGACCGCCGGCCTGCTCATGATGATCTACCTGATGAAGAAAACAACCGCGGGGCACTACAGCAAGGAGTCTCACGAAGCCATAGAGAACTTCGGGCTCTACTGGGCCTTCGTCGACATCGTGTGGTGCTTTGTCTTCCCGCTCTTCTACCTGCTGTAGGAGGATGAATTGAGGAACATAGTAGCTCTCGGGGTCTGGGCCTACATGGTGCTCGCTGTCCTGGCCGAGACCGCAAGTTTCTATATGATACACGTCTATCCGACTGTGGTGACCGTCGTCAGCATACTCGCCGCGAGCCAGGCGGTCGCCATCGTTCTGTTCTACATGCAGCTGAAGGACGAGCCGGGGTCGCTGAGGCTCTTCGCGCTCATTCCGATCATGTTCCTCTCAGCTCTTCTCATAGCCATGATTGCATCCCTCGGGTGACAAGAGTGGACATAGAAGAGCAGATGGGGCCGCCGAAAGGACTCCTCCTGGGGATAGGACTTCTGGGGGTAATCGTCGGCGGTGTTCTGATTGGGGAGTTCGCCTTCAGGCTCCAGCCCGCCCTTGCGCCGGTCGGCGCGGTGGCGCCGGGGACGGTCATCATGCCTGTGGGGGTGGGGAGCAACGAGGCGCTCAACTTCCTCCCGGCAAGTATAACGGTGGTAATCGGGCAGAACAACACAGTGACGTTCGTGAACAACGACCAAGCGCCCCACACCGTGACCGCCGACGACGGGAGCTTCAACTCAGGGAACCTGAACCCAGGCGACAACTGGACGCACACTTTCACCACCCCTGGCACCTTCCACTACCACTGCGCCTACCATTTCTGGATGACAGGGACTGTGGTGGTGCTGGCGTCGAGCTCGACTTAGCCTCATTTTAATAGCAGGAAGTCGGTGCAATCGACTGCTTTGGACGAGAGCAAAGAAGGGAACGTCTTCCCTGGGAACTGGGACGTCGTGTCCGAAACCCTTCTGAGGACCTACGAGCTCTGGTTCCCCCAGAACTGGAACCCGGTCGACCTCCCCTGGGACGAGTGCGACGCCAAGAACTTCTCTTCTGACGAGGCGGTCGCCCAGGCCTACTGGCTCTCCAAGCTGGCGCTCTTCGAGAAGTCCGGCATAGGGGCCTTCGGTGCGGCCGCCGTCCAGGCGGCGACCCATCAGTTCGAGGACCCCACCAAGAAGTTCCTCTCGGCGGTCGCATTCGACGAGTGCCGCCACGACGAAGTCTGCAGGAGGGCGTGCTCCCGCGTCTGCCCCAACTTCCCATACAGGTTCAAGCCCAGGTCCACCCTGGAGGAGAAGGCCCACGCCAACATAATGGCCCTCTATGACAACGGTGCGAGGTACTGGAGCGCGTTCAACCAGGCCTGGGGGAAGTACCCCTTGGAACTGATATTCTCCAGCTTCTTCTTCGCAGAGATTGGGGCGCAGCTGATCTTCAGGGAGGTTGGGGAGCGGTCGACAAACAAGGTCTACTCAGGGGCATTCCGCAACATCACGAGGGACGAGTCCCGCCACCTTACCGGGACTCTGGCGATGCTCGAGCGCCTGGCGGAGAAGATGTCCACGGATCAGAAGGGGATGATCTCGCGCCAGCTCAAGCACGGGTTCATCTATCTCTCTCCTCTGCTCTTCAGGCCGATGGACGACTTCTGGAGGCTCCCCGGGGACTTCTTCGAATACGACCAGAAGCTGGAGGAGCTGGCCGCGAAGTCCGGACTGGGGGTGCCGAAGGTCGAAGACAGGTCGGAGGCGTGGATGCAGGCCATATCGCGCCACAGGTCGAAGATCGAGGAGCTGGGGATCCCTGTCCCGGAGATCAAGGAGATCGGGCTGGCGGGGCTCGAAGTCAAAGTGAGCAAGGGGGACGAGATCATCGCGACGCCGCTCTAGCGCTCCAGTTCTCCACCATCATCAGGACAGGGACTATGAACGCCACCGTCACCACCGCGCTCCAGAGCCACGCCTGAGAATATCCGTACTGCTCGGCAACGTACGAAAAGAGGAGCGGAGGGAAGAACTCCCCGGTGAGCTGTATGCTGTTGACCCACGAGATTGCCAGGCTCTCGTATTCCTTACCGCTTCTGTTGAAGTCTCTGGCACCGGCGAAGGCGAAGGTGAACCCTATTCCAGAGACCACCCCGCCGACGAGGGCAGCCGCAGCAGCCGCATAGATGGATCCGATCCCCGCCAGAGCCAGCGACCCCGCGCTCCCGAGAATGGCGGCAACCATCAGCAGCCTGTGCTTCGACGCCGTGTCGTACACCCGGCCTCCCCAGATCGAAGTGAAGATGGGGATCACGGTGATGAGCGAGGTGACCGCGCCCGCCGTGGTCTGGGCCACTTCCAGGCTCCTTTCGAGATAGAACACCATGAATCCGGATATCAGGGTGTTGCCGATTGAGAATCCGAGTATCCCAAGCCCCAGCAGCACGATCTGCTTGTCCCACAGGACGTCGAAGAGAGACCTCCTCCTGACGGCGAACTCCTCCGATGGGTCGTCAGAGGGGACGAAGGCCATGACCAGGAACCCTGTCGCGAGATAGAGCCCTCCGCTTATGGCCAAGCTTGGCCTCCACCCGGTGGTGATGGCGACGACAATCCACCCGAAGATGGCGAAGAGGCCCCCTATGTCATAGGCCGAGTTGAACAGCCCCGACCCCTTCCCCGACCTGCCCCCCCGCAGGAGGCGGGTCACGATGACGATGCCGGGCGCGAAGACGAACGCCATCCCCGCGCCGGCAACGAACCTCAGCACCTCCAGCTCAAGGACGGTGGAGGACGCGGCCGTCCCGAGGACCGCGAGCGAGGTCAGGAAGATCCCGGAGACGACGGCCTTCTTCGGACCGAACTTCGCAGCGAGAATCCCTCCCGGTACCTGAAGCAGGCCGAGCCCCAGATAGAAGACCGAAGTGATGTTGCCTAGTCCCGAGACCCCTGCCCCGACATCGCCGGCCATGAGGTAGAATATCGCGCCGAAGTTGAGCCAGTTGACCGCGTAGACGATCCTCGCGAGTATCAGGGACCCGACCGCCTTCGAGTCCTGGACCGAGCTGAACAAGTCGCGTCACGGGTCCACTGCCATCGGTCTATATTCCAATCGCAGGCCGCGTCGCGCGTTCGATTGGATTCTGTCCTTGTCCGAGCGTAACGACAAGAATTTTCCTTATTCCAACCGGAAGAGCGAAAGCTCAGGGTAAGAGCGCGTCCGCACTGTGCACGGGCCTCCCCGCGATTCGCCTGCAGGGCAATGGCACACGGTAGCGCCGACCGATTGCTCCCGAATCCTGAAGAATCGGGAGGGCATCCGCCTCGGGACTTTGCCATTGGAATCCTGAATCGCCGCCAAAAAGGCTTTCGACCCGAAAAAACCCCAATTTGAGCCCCGTTACGAGGGTTTAAATACGGAATCTGCCGAATTCAGGCCGAGGTAACTCGCAGTGGTAACTGGATACTGCGTATACGAGAAGAAGAAGAACCGGGAGATCAAGAATCCCAAGCAAATCAAACTGAAGAACGGCAGGCCCGCCATCAAGGGCACCTGTGCCTCTTGCGGCAAGGCCATCTTCAGGATTGGCAAGCTGAAGTAGATTCCATCTCCCGTTCCTTTTTATTTTCACGACACCAGCCGCGTGCAGTCCGCCATGCTGAAGTTCTACAACAGCCTCGGCAGGAAGGTGCAGGAGTTCCGTCCCATCAGGGACGGAGAGGTGAAGATGTACACCTGCGGCCCCACCGTGTGGAACTACGCGCACATCGGGAACTTCAGGACATTCGTCTTCGAGGATCTTCTACGCCGATATCTCCGGTTCAAGGGGTTCAAGGTCTTCCAGGTGATGAACATCACCGACGTGGAGGACAAGATAATCAAAGGGATCAGGGAGTTCCATAAGCCGCTCATGGAGCTCACCCGCTTCTACGAGGCGGCGTTCATGGCGGACCTCGATTCGCTGCGGGTGGAGAGAGCCGACCTCTATCCGAGGGCGACAGAGCACATCCCCGAGATGGTGAAGCTCATCAAGACTCTGATAGACAAGAAGTACGCCTACAGGGCCCCCGATGGTTCGATCTACTTCAGCGTCTCGAAGTTCAGGAACTACGGCGCGCTATCCGGGGTCAGGCTCGACTCGCTGAAGCCAGCCGGCAGGGTCGCGAGCGACCACTACGAAGAGAAGCTGGAGGCCGCTGATTTCGCGCTCTGGAAGGCCTGGGACAAGGATGACGGCGAAGTCTTCTGGGAGACCGAGCTCGGGAAAGGGAGGCCGGGCTGGAGCATAGAGTGCTCGGCGATGTCCATGAAGTACCTCGGCGAGAGCTTCGACATCCACACCGGGGGGATGGACAACAAGTTCCCCCATCACGAGAACGAGATAGCCCAGTCGGAGGCCGCCACAGGGAAGAAGTTCGTGAACTACTGGCTGCATTCAGAGTTCCTGAACATCCGCGGCGAGGAGATGCACAAGTCGCTGGGGAATGTTGTCTACCTTCGCGACCTCGCGAACCAGGGGTGGGACCCCATGGATGTCAGGCTCTTCCTGATCACTTCCAGGTACAGGGACCCGATGGACCTGGCCGATACCTCCCTAGCCCAGGCCAGGGCACAGAGGGGACGGCTCATGGACTTCGTCCTCCGCCTGAAGTCGGTCGGTGCGCCGGAGAGGAGGGTGTCGAAGGCCTCGGAAGGACTCGTAGAAGACTTCGAAGAGGCCATGGACGACGACCTCAACACGCCGAAGGCGCTGTCAGTGCTCTTCGCCTACGTCAAGAAGATGAACACCCTGATGGACTCGGGCTCGGTCGGAACGGAGGAGGCAGAGGGGGCCATCGGTGCGCTGAAGCGCGTCGACTCGGTGCTCGGCATAATGGAGTTCGAGGAAGAGGAGCTCCCTCCGAGGCTCGCCGAGCTGGTGGCCAGGAGGGACGAAGCGAGGAAGAAGAAGGACTTCGCGGAATCTGACAGGCTGAGGAAGGTGCTCCTGGACGAAGGGATAGTCGTCGAGGACACCCCTGCGGGCTCCCGCTGGAAGCGCGCCCCTCGAGGTTAACTCGCGAAGTCTAGAAGCTCAATTTCAGTAAATCCCGCCGATATTATCTCCCCAGTCTGCCTACAGGACGCATGGGCGCCGCCGCGGAGTCTCTTCCCGCGAGAGTTGCTGGGTTTCGTTCCTCGGCCCTGAGGCGCCCCCTGAACCTCCAGGACCGCGGGTGCCGGATGCGCGTGGAGCCTGACGGGGCTCTCCGGTCGTTCTATTCCCTCCCTGAGGGGCGGGCCCTCTTCGGATTCGAGCAGCTCACCTTCTGCAAGGTCCAGGCAGGCATAGTGGTTCATGCGCAGCGTCCGGACTGGGTGGTCCGCCCGAACCCCCGTTCTGTGCAGTTCTCGGGGAAGATCTTCGAGGGCATCGACGTCTTTCAGTCCCTCGATTTCCACAGGGGGAGGTCGCAGGGGTACATCAGGCGCCTCAGGACAAGGAACGGCTCGCAGGCTCCCATCAAGCTCAGGGTCCTGGAACTGCTCGACCCCACTGCGGCCCACTTCTCCGGCCCGTCGGAGACCTGGGGGTCCCTCGGGGTCAACGCCTTCAACAGGGAGAGCCACGTAGCCATGGACGAGGTTTCCGACCCGCCGTCGGCGAGGGTCGTCGGAGCGACGCCGCCCCCGTCCAAGTTCTTCATGACCACGAATGGGCCCAGGGCCCTGGAGCTGGTCTCTGCAGGGGAGCTCCCTGACAGCACAGCCGGGATGTCCGGCCAGGTCCTCGTGGTTTCGTCCCACGATGTGGAGCTCGCACCCGGGGAGTCGAAGGAGATCACCTTCGCGTCGATATACAATGCGGGGAAGCTGGAAGACGCGCTGTCGGAGTTCGGCCGCCTAGAGTCCGGGGAGAGGCAGCCAGAGCAGTCGCGCCCCTTCCTGGCATGCTCTGAGCGGGAGGTCACCGAATCGGCCGCCTGGGCGTTCCCTGCCCTCGAAGGCGGGGCATATTCCAAAGACGCCCTGGACAGATACGAAGTCATCCGGGCGCTTTCGCTCGCAGACCCTGCCGGCGCAGTCAAAGTCATCGCTGGAGCGAAGGCGGCTGTGCGCAGTGATGGGTCGCTGCCGCACGCCCTCCAGCCCTCGGCGCCGGGGCTCCTCGAGACCTCGCTGCTGCTCAGGGCGGTTGCCGACCACTGCCTCCTCGCCCAGGACAGGAAGCTCGCCCGCGCGCACTACCCCCTGGTCAAGAAGCTCGCCGGGTATCTCTTCTCTTCCTCGAAGGACTTCGCCGTAGTCACGGACCCCTCGCTCCCGCAGGGGTGGCGGAGGCACCTCGGGAGCGGATACCCGACGGGTGAGGTCCCCGAAGTTTCCCTGGCCGCGGCAGGCGCGCTCACGGCCGCGTCATGTCTTGCGCGGATGCTGTCGAAGTCCGACGACGCGTCGCGGTTCCGCGAACGGTCCGAGATGATCTCCGACCGCCTGCGGAAGAAGCTGGTCGACGAGCGGGGGTTCATTGCGCTCTGCAGGGACTCTTCCGGACGCCTTCGGGGCGACGACACCGTCGACATGGCCGTCGCCGCCTACAGGCACCCGTTCATGGGCTCGGCCGAGCAGGGTGCCGCGCACCGGCTGCTTGAGAAGGACTTCGAGACCCCCTACGGCCCTCGCTGCGTCCCGACCACGAACCAGGTCTACTTCAACGGCGCCTACGGCATGGGGCAGCTGGGAGGGGTGTGGACCAGAGCGGCCCTCGCCCACGCGGTTGTCTGCTACAGGGCCGGTCTCTCAGGTATTGGGAGCCTGGCGTTGGAAAGGGTGGCCCGGCTCGTCGCGGACGAGGCGACACGCCTGGGAGGCACTCCTGGCGACTTTCCCCTGTGGGTGGACGCGGAAAACCGGGCGGCGCACGGGGATGAGTCGGACCCTGTGGCTGCGGCGCGGTTCCTCGAGGTACTGATTGAGGGTGAACTCGGGCTGTCGGTGGGGGTGGACGGAGCCTCGGTTGCTCCTGCTCCATCCTCGAGCCTCGGATGGGTCCTCGCCTGCGACATCTGGGCCGGGGAGGCGTTCTCGGCGTTCCTGGGCAGGGGAGGGGGGAAGGCCCACCTGTTCGCGGCAGGGGGGAAGCTGACCAAGGAGGGGACGAAGTTCGCGAAGTCGGAGCGCCTGGACCTCCCGGTGAAGGGGGTGTACGGCGTCACCTTCTACTCCCCGGGGCAGATAATCTGTCTCGGGAACAGCGCCGCTTCGTCCGCGCGGTTTTCAGTCACTTTCACACCGAGGGCGGGGGATCTGACGAAGCACCTCAGCACTCCGCTAGAGGAGTACGACCCGGGCAGATGCTCGTGGAGCAGGACGGGGAGCCTGAGGGTCTCTCCCGCGATGACCTTCGAAGCCATGTTGGAGCCGAACGGGTGGAAAGTCTACAGGCTTTCGACAGCTTAAATCAGCTAGGCGCCCTCCGCCCATCGGCTTGGGGACGAGCGTCACTGCCAACGGCGGCATCCAGGTGGAGCTGGGGAGGACCCGGTACGTCCTCGACCCCCACTCCCACGTGCGGGCTGACTACACCTTCGTCTCTCACGCCCACATCGACCATATGCACGCCCCGACGAAGAGCGAGCGCATCATCGCTTCGTCGGTGACGAGCGAGCTGGCCAAGGCCCGCGGCTACGACCTGGGGGAGACCGTCGAAGCCGCCGACGGGGTCGAGCTCCTCGACTCGGGGCATATCCTCGGGTCCCGGGCCATCCGGATACAAGACGAAGTGTACTACACGGGGGACGCGTCAGGGAGGGCGAGGGCCTTCCTGGGGAAGTGCAAGACCCGCCAGGCGCGGATACTGGTGATGGAGACCACCTACGGGAGCCCGGGGTACGTCTTCCCTTCGACCGCGAAGCTGGTGAAGGAGGTGAACACCCTCATCGCCTCCGCCTACGACCGCGGGAGCCCCGTGGTGCTCATGGGGTACCCGCTGGGGAAGGCGCAGCTCCTTTCCTACTTCTTCTCGAGCTGGGACCCGGTCTTCTATCACGAGAAGGTGGCCGAGATGAACAGGATCCACATCGAGCACGGGGTCCCCCTGAGGCCGGGGAAGAGGTTCGACCCAGCCAGAGACCTGGACCGCATGCCGCACGGGCCCTGGGTGCTTGTCAGCCCGATGGCCAGCGGGAAGAGCAGGGTGATGGCCCACCTGAAGAAGAAGTACGGCGCGATACTGGTCGCGTTCAGCGGCTGGGCCATGGGGTCAGGGTACAGGTACACGATGGGGGCCGACTACTCGTTCCCCCTGAGCGACCACTGCGACTACCAGGAGCTCCTGGACCTCGTCCAGGCGGTATCCCCTGAGATGGTGTACACCACCCACGGCTTCGCGGCCGAGTTCGCGAGCGACCTGCGAAAGGTGGGTTTCTCCGCCAGGCCCCTGGGGCCATACCAGAGCCAGCTTTCTGAATTCTCCGGCGCAGTCTGAAACTGAACTAGGCGGGGTTCCACAGATTCCAGATTTCGTCCCTAGGTCGTTATATTGGCCACGGTAGTGTAATGGTGATTCAGTCCCTTGGGCGGTTGGAAGGCACGCCAACAACGAATAGAGTATTACTCCAGGCCCGAAGTGAAAGAACACAGGCGCCAAGCGAGGAGAGCGTGGTATCATCGCCCCGAAGTCAACAAGAGGGAAAGGAAACGTAGTCGTGACGCAATGAGGGCGAAAAGGCAGAGACCCCGAGTCACTCAACGCCAAGATGCGGGAGTTTCGTGCGAAGTGTAAAGCAAGGTGTATTCTCCACTACGGCCGCAAGAGCCAATGCTGCGGCGAACAGAACCCAAAATTCTTGACGATGGATTTCGAAGAGGGAGGGCATTACAGACTTGCAAAGAGGGGGAAAGCGCCCCGGTTCGGCGATACTTGGAGGTGGCTAGCTTCTAAGGGGTTCCCAACCGGCTGGATGCTGATGTGCTACAATTGTAACTTGGGCCGGGCGAGGAACAACGGTGTCTGTCCTCATCTGGACTCTAGATCAGGCCCCCAGGTGAAATATTCGTTCAACAGGTAGTTGCTCACCGCGGCGAGCACGATCGCCCATCCGAGGGCCCAGGGGACGGTGAGCCCTTCCACGACGACGAAGTCCTGGACTCCGAACGAGCGCGTGAGCATGTAGAAGGTGACGCTCTGGATGACGGCACCGAACGCGCCCACGGTCCAGAACTTCAGGGCCCTCCGGAGGCTCAGACGCATGACCTTCGCCCCTTCTCTCGCCCTATAATGTCTCCGGACCGCTAGCCTACGTCGAGATAGATCGGCCTGCCGTCAAGGTCCGATTCCGACCACCCACTCCCGGCCCTCTCTCCTCTTACGAGCTCCACCCTCTTCACCCTGACGAGGAACGCGATCTCCTCCCTGAGCGGCTCGAGGAGGTCCACATCCTCATCTTCAAGCCCCGAGATCGAGGCCGACGCGAGCAGTGCGGTCGGCTTGAACCCCCTCTCCTTCCTCAGCGCCTGCACCCTCCTTGCCAGGTCCCTGACCAGCCCCTCGGCTACCAGCTTCCTGTCTCGTTCCTTCGGGAGCGCGACGAACACCCCGCCCTTCTCTGCCACTTCATACCCCTCCGAAGGGGCGACGGCCAGCTCGAAGGCGGACAGCGGCACGTCAAAGGCCCCCGCGCGGACCGGCTTCCCGGACCAGTAGGCCTTCAGGGCGTCGTCTCCCTCCAGGGGCCCGAGGACCGCGAGCACATCCCTCGTCCTTCCCCTGAACGTCGCCCCGACCCTGGACGTGTTGGGGGTGAGCCTGAACGTCGCCGGGAACGAGTCCCGGGAGGCTACCTCGACCCCCTTCAGGTTGCAGAGCAGCGACACTATCCCCCGGGCGCCCTTCGCCACCCGGACGGACGGACCTCGCACGAGGACCTTGGCGCCCCTGAGAGGCCAGCGCCGCTTGAGCTTCGCCTTCTCCCTCGCCGAGTTGCACGCCTCCTCCACCCTGAGCGCGAAGTCCACTGTCTCCTCCGCCGCCTTCGACCCAGCCCGCCGCCCCCTTTCCCTCCCCACCGCCAGGAGGGGCTCCTCCCACCCGCGCCGGGCGAACACCTCCTGATAGAGGTGCTCGGTCACGAACGGGGACACGGGGTGCAGCAGCACGTCTGACCTCCTCAACCCTTCCCCCAGGACGGCGTAGATCGCCAGCCTCCGCCCCCGCTCTTTGGGGTCGTCCTTCCAGAGCTCGTTCCTGACGAGCCTGACGTAGGTCTGGCTCAGGTGGTTGATCACCAGCTCCTCCACCGTCTTCGCGGCTTCGTTGAACCTCGCGTCGCCGTAGGCCGCCACCACCCGCTCCTCCGCTCCAGAGAGCTTCGCCAGCATCCACCTGTCGACCAGTGTAAGGAGCCTCTTCTTCGACGCCCAGGGGACCGTATGCCTCCTCGAGTCGTACCCGTCGACCGCTCCGTTCTGCTGGAGGTAGACGTGCAGGTGGTAGAGGGTGTTGAGGACCTGGTAGGGCCTCCCGTTGATCTCCTTGAGGTCGACGCTGACCGAGTCTTCGGGGGACCCCTTCGATAGCATGTACAGCCTGGCGGCGTCCACCGAGTAGTTCCTCAGGACGTCGAGCCCCCCGATGAAGTTCCCCAGGCTCTTGCTCATCTTCTCCCCTTTCTCGTCGAGGACGTGCCCCTGGAAGAGGAACATCCTGTAGGGGGCCTGGGGCTTCCCCGACAGTATCACGTTCAGGAGGAGGAGCGTGTAGGCCCACCCCCTGGTCTGGTCGATCCCTTCGGTGAGGAACCCCACCGGGACCAGCCTCTCGAACTCGCGGTCGGTGAACGAAGCGTAGGGAGACGCGCCGCTGTTGTGCCAGGTGTCCAGGACGAACGGCTCCCTAACGGCCCTTCCGCCGCACTTGCACTTCAGGACGACCCTGTCGATCCATGGCCTGTGCAGCTCGAAGTCGGGACCGTCCGGGAGCTCGACGGCGCTCCTGAGGATCTCCTTCCTCGAGAACGCCGGAATCTTCTCCCCGCACTTCTGGCAGACCCAGATCGGGAGGGGGTTCCCCCATACCCTCTCTCTGGTGACGCACCAAGGAGGGGACTCGGCCAGCCCGGCGAGGAACCTGTTCTTCGGCCCGTCGAAGAAGTATTCGACCTTCTCCGCCGCCTTCACTACCTCGGGGCGGATCCTGTCCACCCAGTAGAAGTACTCCCGCCTGGCGAGCCAGACCAACCTGTCGTCGGACCTCCAGCAGACCGGATAGTCGTGGACTATCTTCCCGGCGCTCACCAGCGCCCCCTTCTCCCTGAGCGCCTCCACCACGACCCTGTCCGAGTCCCTCGCGAACATCCCGGCGAACCTCCCTGCCTCCTGCGTGAACCTCACCCTGTCGTCGAATGGGGCGAAGACCGGGATGGACCTCTTCTGTGCCACTGCGAAGTCCTCCTCGCCGTTGGCCGGGGACATGTGTACGAGCCCCGTCCCGGTGGTGACGTCGACGTACTCCTCGGCCACCACCCTGTGGATTTTCCCTTTGAACTCCGGCTTCCGGAGCCCGGGTATCTCGCCGAGCAGCGGGTGCTCGTAGGCGAGCCCCTCCAGCTCCTCCCCCTTGACCCTCCTCTTCGTTTCCCCGAACTGCACCCCCAGCTCCTTCGAAAGGGCCTCTTTCCTCCCCGAGTTGACGATCCAGGTCTCCGGTCCGACCGCGACGTACTCATAGTCCGACCCCGGCTTCGCTCCGACCAGCTCGTCTGTCACCACTGTGAAGGGCATGGTCGTCCAGAGCACCAGTTGTGCTCCGTCCTCTGTCTTCGCCTTGAAGTACAGGCTCGGGTCCTCGAGCTTCTCGTACCCGCCGAGGCTCACCTCCCCGGCGCTCAGGGCGGTCTGGCACTCGGGGCAGTAGGGGACCACCTTGTACCCCTCCCCAAGGAGGCCGCGCCTCCAGGCGGTCGCAAGGTACGACCACTCCCTTTCGATGTAGCTGTCGCGGTATGTCATGTAGGCGCGCCTGTGGTCTATCAGGAGCCCCAGCAGGCGGTCCGCCTCCTCCCAGTCGCGCTTGTACTTCCCGATGATCTCCTTGCAGGCCGCGACCAGCTTGTCGACCCCCACCTTTTGCAGGTCTTCCCACTTGTTCCCCGAAAGGCCGAGCTCCTTCTCCGCCTGCAGCTCGACCGGCAGCCCCTGTGTGTCCCACCCGCCTCTGAACACGATGTTCTCCCCTTCGAGGGTCCTGTAGCGGTACCAGAGGTCCTTCATCATCCTCCCGCGGATGTGGCCGATGTGGGGCTGGTTGTTCAGAGTGGGCGGACCCTCGACGTACCCGACGGGCCTGCTCTTCGAAACGGCGCTGGCTATCCTGGCCCTCACCGAAGGCTTCGTATAGAACCTCCTTGCCTTCTCCTCTATGGCCTTCCAGTCGTAGGCGGCGGCGAGTGGTCTGGTCTTCCTAGAACGCCGGGCCGATTTTACAACCACTCATGCCACCGACGACGTCTCGAAGAGGATTATTTTAGGTTCCCGCCGAGAGCCTGTCGGCGTTCGAAGACGGGAGCCCCTCCTCCCGTATCTTGCGGGCCGCGCTCTGGAAGTCGTAGTCGACCCTACGCAGGTCGACCTCGACGTAGCCTCCGTCGACCGACACTTCAGCGTAGGCCGCCCTCCTGTCTCCATCCCTCGGCTGGCCGACCGACCCGGGGTTGAACATCACCCGGGCCCCCTCTCTCCACACAAAGGGGAGGTGGGTGTGCCCCACCCCGATCCCGTCGACACTCAGCCTGTCCAGGAAGTGGCCGAACAGGTCGGAGTCGGTCCTCGGGTCCAGGTACTCCCAGAGGTGGTCGTCGGGGCTCCCGTGGGTGAAGTAGAGCTTCGCGTCCTCGACCTGCATCCTGAACTCCTCGGGGAGGGCCCCCAGGTAGAGTCTGCTGCCTTCGGTCAGCTTCGCCCTCGTCCACGTCGAAGACATGGCGGCCTTCGGGTTGAAGAGGGAGGTGTCTCCGGTCAGGGCCGCCGAGTCATGGTTCCCGAGGATGGTCCTCGCTCCCACTTCCATCACCCTGGCCACGACTTCGTTCGGCTGCGCGCCGTAGTCGACCAGGTCCCCAAGGCAGACGATCTCTTCGCCCCCAATCTCCCCCAGGACGGCCTCCAGCGCCTCCAAGTTCGCGTGGATGTCAGAAATGACGGCGAGGCGACGCATCCAGACCTTCCTCTCTCCTCCGGAGATAAACCCTTGAAAATTGACGCGGTCGGAGTCAAAAAAGAAGAATTCTTAATGCATTGGTGAAGACAATTGAACTCCCTTCCACTTAGGGAATATGAGGCAGTTTGATATTCGAAGCTATCCATGTCTGCGTTCGCAGGTAAATGGGAAAAGCAAAACACCCAGGGGTTCGGGGAGAGGGTCAGGGACTCCGTAAGGAATCCGGGACCGCTCAAGCCGAGGCTCGACCTCGCAGTCCGACAAATCCAAGTGCAAGTCGCCAAACTCGACTCGACATCGACCAAACTCAGAGAGAGGGACAACTCGATCTTCGCAAAGGTCGTGAGCTCTCTACAGAAGCACGACACTCAGCACGCATCCGTTTTCGCGAACGAGCTGGCCGAGATCAGGAAGATGAACAAGATGGTGACCCAGGCCAAGCTCGCTCTGGAGCAGATAGTGCTCAGACTCAACACAATCACGGAACTGGGCGACATCGTCGTCACCCTGACTCCGGCGATGGCAGTGATACGCAACGTCAAGCAAGGCTTGGTGGGCGTGCTGCCAGAGGCGGAGAGCGAGATCGGCGAAATCTCTGGTTTGCTGAGTAGCATCCTGGTAGACGCAGGGACAGTCGGTGGATACTCGCTGAACTTCGAAGCGGCCAACGAGGACGCAGAGAAGATCCTTGCCGAGGCCTCGGCCGTAGCCGAGACTCGCATGAAGGAGAAATTCCCCGAGATCCCCACCTCCCTTCCGTCTGCCGAAGCTACTTCTGCCGAGGGCGCCTCGTACTAAGCCGGGGCTCCCTCCTTCCATGTTTTCAGCCAATGCACGGGCTTCGACCAGTCCCGGAGAATCTGAAGCGCTGAACCGGAATTTCTGCGAAGACTGAGCGAAATCGAAACAAAGTTTCACCACTTGGTATCGGTTGTCTTGACCTAGCCCGTGATTATCGAGTCGTCATTTTGAAGCAGTGTCAGTGTATTTGTCCGCCCGTGCTCCCCTACGGTTTATCGGCATCGGTCGAGACGATAAGATAAAGTCGAAGATATCATCGACCATCAAGGAGATAGAGTATCATCGCAAGGAGCTCGAGAGCCTGAGGGGGAGGCTTGAGCAGAGGCGGAAGGGGCTCTTCGACACGACGGTCAAGGCCATGATGACGAAGGACCAGGAGAAGGCCACCATCTACGTCAACGAGTGGGCAGAGCTGAGGAAGGTGGGGAAGGTAGTCTATGCAAGCGAGCTCGCCCTCACCCAGGTGGTGCTCAGGCTGGAAAGCATAGTAGACGTCGGCGACGTGATGTCCCACATGAGCCAGGCGTTCAAGGTGCTCCACAAGGTGAACAGGACGGTCCAGGGGCTTGTCCCCTCGCTTGACCAGGCCTCCATCGACATCAACAACGCCCTGGCGGAGACCATGACCGGGATGGGGAACATCTCCCCCACCATCCAGCTGAACATACAGGAAGGAACAGGGGAGGAGATCGTCGAACAGGCCAGGAAGCTGGCCGAGGAGAGGGCCGACGAGATGAAGAGAACCCTGCGGGTGTCGCCGGAGCTGATCGAGCGCGAGGCCCCGGAGATCCAGCAGAGGGTCCCGATACTTGCCGCAGGGGACGTCGAGGACGCGGAGTCTCAGGTGCTAGGCACCTTGTATAGGCCGCAGCCGGTCGACGAGGCCGAAGAGCGGGTCCTTCAGTATGCGGCCATTCACAATGGCAACGTGGACGTCACGGACGCTTCGACGGCGCTCAAGATGCCTTCGGACGACGTCGAGCAGGCGATGCTCACCCTGATGGCCCAGGGGAAGGTCAAAGTAGGCGAAGGAGGGGGGAGCGAGAAGTGAGCGTGGTAGCCGCCAAGGAACTGGAGGACGACGCCAAGAAGTACGCCTCGGAGGCGATCAGGCTCGACTCCCAGGGGGCCCACGGCATGGCCATCCAGATGTACCAGAAGGCGATCTCTACCTTGGTGAAGCTCGTGCACCTCTATCCTGACTACCGGCTGAACAGGCAGTACACGGAGAGGGCCATGGCCTACCAGGAGAGGGTCAAGGCAATCCAGGCTGCCCACGGCCTCCTCCCCCAGGACCAGGCGCAGGAGATGGACTGGACCCCGCCCGCAGCCGCAGGCAACGGCAGCGGCAACGGAGGCACCGCGAGCAGCCAGAACTCGGCGAAGGGGCCGCAGGTGGTCCAGCAGCTGAAGGCGTCATTCAACGAGTTGGTTGTCACGGAGAAGCCGGATGTGAAATGGGACGACGTCATTGGTCTTGAGGACTGCAAGCAGGCGATCCGCGAGTCCATAGTGTTCCCGTTCCTGCGTCCCGACCTGTTCAAGCTCGGCTGGCCGAGGGGGATCCTGTTGTACGGCCCACCAGGTTGCGGAAAGACAATGATCGCCGCTGCGACCGCATCGGAGATTGACGGCTACTTCATTTCGGTCGACGCGGCCTCCATAATGAGCAAGTGGCTCGGCGAAGGGGAGAAGAACGTCGCCAAGCTCTTCAACAACGCCAGGAAGATGCTGGCAGACAACAAGCCTGTGATAGTCTTCGTCGACGAGATCGATTCGCTGCTGGGGACCCGGGGGCAGGAGGTCGGGGGGGAGGTCCGCGTCAGAGACCAGTTCCTGAAGGAGACCGACGGGCTGAACGACAAGGGGAAGAACCTCCATCTGTACGTGATAGGCGCGACGAACAAGCCCTGGAGCCTCGACCTCCCATTCATTCGCAGGTTTCCCAAGCGCATAATGGTCCCGCTGCCGGACACCGACGCCCGCATGGCTCAGTTCCGGATGTACACCGCCCCGCTGACACTGGCCGATGACGTGAGCCTCGACACGTTGTCCAAGCTCAGCGACGGCTACTCCGGAAGCGACATCAAGGACATCTGCCAGGGGGTCCAGCTAAGGGTCGTCCGGGAGCTCTTCAAGTCAGGGAACGCCCTGGACAAGGAGACCACGACGCGCCCTATCACGGTGGCTGACTTCAAGGAGATCATGAGGACCAGGAAGCCGTCTGTCTCGCCCCAGATGGTGCGCGCCTACACAGACTGGAGCAACAACTTCAGCGCGCTGTAGACCTGCCCCCCTAACTGGCTAGTTTGCCAGAATCAAGGCAAATCGGGCTCGTCCTAACCGAACCGGCCTATTATAGCGCCCGTTAGATGCTACCGGGCTCCATAACGGGTAAAAGGGTCGTCCGACTGTGCAGGAAATCAGGCATGGAGTTCGAAAAGCTCGCAGTGGAAGTGAGCGCGACCAGGGCCGGACTCGCGGAGGTCAGACCGCCGGTCTTGAAGGGTGAATCAGGAGCCCTGCACAGGTTCAGCCTTCTCTTCTCCGACGGGAGGTGCAGCAATGCGTTGGACTTCTACGAGCAGGCCACGGAGACTCAGGTGGTCAGGTCTTTTGCCAAGAAGTCCGACACGAGGTCTTCGGTTGGGATCGTCTGCCTGGGCGGGTCTGTCACCGAGGCCGCGGCGGCCCTCGCCAGGAGCTACGGCATGAGGATAGCAGGGCTCGCGGAGCTGGAGTCGTTCTTCACAAGGGCTCCGGCAGCCCCGCCGGACGGCCGCTCCAGAAGCTCTTAACTCCCCGGTTCCGACCCTTCGCCATTGCAGCATCCCCTCTCTCCTGACGACCTGAAGGCTCGAATCGGCAAGGAAGTCCACGTCCAGGGGTGGGTCCACGACGTCAGGGCGCTGGGGGGCATCGTCTTCATCCTGCTGAGGAACTCGAGAGGGGTCGTCCAGGTCGTGGCTCCGAAGAAGACCGTGCCGCCCGACCTCTTCGCCGGGCTTGCGGGGCTGCGCCAGGAGGACGTGGTCTCTTTCGTCGGGACCGTGACGAAGAGCCAGGCGGCCCGCATGGGGTTCGAGGTCGTCCCTTCGCGGATGACGCTCATCAGCAAGGCGGACGTCCCGCTCCCGCTGGACCCCAGGGGGGTCACCCCGGCTTCTCTGGACACGCGGCTCGAATGGAGGTCCCTGGAGCTCCGGAGGCCCGAGACCTCAGCGGTCTTCAAGATAGAGAACGCCCTGGTGCAGGGGTTCGAGGGGTACCTCCGGGAGGAGGGGTTCATCCGCGCCTTCACCCCGAGCATCCTCGGAGGGATATCCGAAGGGGGGTCCGAGGTGTTCAAGATCGACTTCTACGGGAAGCCCGCCTTCCTACGTCAGGACCCGCAGCTCCACCGGCAGCTCACCATCGCCGGCGGGTTCGACAGGATCTACGACCTGGGGACCAACTGGCGCGCGGAGCTCTCCCACACGCCGCGCCACCTGAGCGAGCACAGGACCATCGCCCCCGAGATGGGTTTCATCGACGACGAGGCGGACGTCATGAAGCTCGAAGAAGAGATGGTCGCCCATGGAGTGAAGAGGGCCGTCGCCGACTGCGCCGAGGAGCTCTCTCTGCTGAAGGTCAAGGTCGAGGTCCCGAAGACCCCGTTCCCGGTCGTCAGCTTCCCGGAAGTGTACTCGACCCTCGAGAAGCTCGGGAGGAAGCTCCCCAGGGACCGGGACATCGACGACCCCACCCAGCGCGCCCTCGCAGGGCAGGTCAAGGAAGAGACCGGCTCCGACTTCTTCTTCCTCAACCGATTCCCCTCTGCGGTGAAGCCGTTCTACGTGATGAAGGTCGACGACGAGCCGGAGTTCGCCAGGTCCACCGACCTGGTGTTCAGGGGGCTGGAGCTGTCGTCAGGAGGGCAGAGGGAGCACAGGCACGAGAAGATAGTCGCCCAGATCAGGGAGAAGGGGCTCACCCCCGAGAGCCTCGAATGGTTCACCGAGCCGTTCCGCTACGGGGTCCCGCCGCACGGCGGCTACTCTTTCGGCATAGAGAGGTTCACCGCGTACCTTCTGGGGATAGAGAACGTCAAGGAGGCAGCTCTCTTTCCCAGGGACCCGGAGCGGCTGCAGCCCTAGTTGCCCGCCCGGGCGTAGTGCAAGAACACCGTACCGTCCCTGAGGGGTCTCGACTCGAGGAGTCGGAAGTCGTGTCGCCTGGGGGCGCCGATGGGGACTGCGTCCTTCGGATTGTCTGGGTCTCCGTGGACCCTGAAGAAGGGCTTTCCCCTGCCAACGATGCTAGGGAAGACCTCGAGCAGCATCTCGTCGACCAGGTCTTCCTCCAAGAAGGACTGCGCCAGGCGCGGCCCTCCGCCCAGGGCCATGTCCTTCCCCTTCGCCCGCTTCAGCCTGGCCACCTCGTCGGCAGGGTCGCCGCGGACTATCCTCGAGTTCTCCCAGTCCGCAGACCTGAGGGTCTTCGAAAACACGACTTTCTCAGCCCTGTCGGCAAACCTGGAGAATTCCCTGTCCCAGTCGTCGCTGCTCGGGTCGTCCTTCCGTGCCGGCCAGAAGGCGGCCCACTTCGCGTAGGCTGCGCTCCCCAGGAAGATGGTGTCGATCTCTTCCATGCGCGGGCTCCACATGGGGTCAGCCTCGGGCCCGGCAGCGGAGGCGGGCCCACTTTCATACCGCGGGAACTCGGCGACTCCATCGAGGGTCATGAACATGATCATCAGGACCTTTCGCGGCAACCAAGGCCCCGGGCCTCTCAGCCCTATTTATCGAAGCTTACCAGCGAGTCAGGAGTACAGCTTCGCTGCGACTTCCTTCTCGGTCTCGACCAGGAGCTCGATCCCCCTGGCCTGCTTCACAGCTTCCCTCAGCTTGTCGAAGTCTCCTATCCTCCGCTCGCTCCTCCTCGCAGGGACAATCACCTTCGTCTTCTTCTCGCCGTCGGCGAGCCACACGGTGTTCACCGTGAGGACCTTCGCAGGGAAGAACACATCCTCGAGGAACCTCCTGTCGTTCACGCCCGCCCCCACGAGCCAGACCTTCCCCTTCAGGGCCCCCTCCAGCTCCGACTGGAGCTGTGGGTTTGACCTCAATACGGGCATGTCCGAGGGCTCGAATTCGAGCACATAGCTCCCGTTGGCCTCGAATGCCCTCCTCAGCAGCACCTTCCCGAGCTCCGGGACCCGGTCGGAGAGATGGGCGACGGCCTTCGAAGCCTCCACGTCGGCCGGGGTTATCTCCCCCTTCCGCAGCCGCTCCTCGCAGTTGGCGCAGAGGATCCCTGTCTTCGCGTCGAAGTAGCATATCGGGAGCTTCGGCTGCATTCCTGAAATGGCATGTGCACACGCGCATAAAAAACGTTCGGCGAACCGATTCGGCCGTCCAGGGACCCGTCCGAAACTCGTTCGGGGGATGATGGTGTTGCCGTTCACAGCATCCGCTGTGGTCATGCCCTGAGCGGGTCCCGTCCAGCCGTCTCCTGGGGTTCTATTTCCCGAGCTTGATCTCTATTGAGGAGACGTTGCTCATGCCGCCGGTCATGGTGCTCTTGACCTGCTCCGTGTTAATGGAGATGTGCTGCACCTTCACGTCGGTGGCGAACCTCTTCGTCAACACCTGGGCCACATCGACCGCCCGCGAGATGGCTCTACCTCGGGCCTTCACGGTGACCGAGTCAGACCCGTTGTTGATTTGCGTCAACACGGCAAGAACGTAGTTCACGCAACGAAGTATAGGTTCTACCTGCTACTTCTTTGTTGGTTTCTTGCCGACGTAAATCGTGTTCGGTTCGCGTGGTTGCATCTGCGTTTCTTCGTGTTCTGGTTGGTTGGCCATTGGAGCCCTCGACGCTCGTTGGTTATATTAGGATACCGCACGAAGGTTCTGTGCAAGTCGCTGGACACGGTTCTCGCTGGACAGAGTCGGGACATCGCCCGACCTCTCGGCACGAGGAGGCGACTTGACTCGAAAGAAGGCCTCCAAGAAGCGCAGACTCAGCAACGCATACGCACCTTGGGTGGTCAGGATTCACAGGAGGGGATGGTAGGTGGCAGACCAGACCCGCTCCTTCCTTATCCGACGGTTCACGGCCTCGACGGTTCTTGCCCCTGTCAAGCGAGCCTGCCCTCTTGAACGACTCGAAGACATCCCCATCGACGAAGAGGTCCACCGTCTCGTTGACGAGCTTCTCGTTGTGCTAGTGCCAGTTCCTCCGCGCTGTGGCCATCGACGTGCGGCGCTCATCCTATTGGAGGATGAATGGCCCTGTCCAAGCCAGGAGTCAGATTGGTCGACGAATCGTGCGACAGGGCAGAGGCACGTGAACGCTTTTATAGATTGACCCGTCGGAAAACCCGAAAATGAGACCCCTCAAAGTTGGTCTCGTGGCTGTAGTTACTGCAGTTCTTGCATTGGGATTCACAGCTGCACCAGCGCTTGCGTCTCCTCCGACGTCAATCACGATGGTCGGCACGCCTTACAACAACGTGTTTCTCTGGTTCGGCGTAAACAACTTCGCCGACAACGTTCCGTTTGGAACATGGTCGAACTGCCCGTACGGCTCGACGTTGACTTCGACGTCCCTTTGTTCTTCGACTGCACTCACAAACGCGGATTGGGACTCCAACAACGTCGGTTACACAGGCAACTGCGATCCGTCGAGTGGCTACTCTGACTGGTGTCTCACACTGAGTGGCAATGAGCTGACAATAAGTCAGTTCGTTTTCGTAGACCCCCTTTTCTGCTCAGTTGGGCTAAATTGCTTTAGCCCGTCTTATTTCCCAACCGCCACTGGTAGCGTCACCTTCCACCGGGATGGCAATTCTGGCATGTGGAAAGCGAACCCGTTGAAGAACGAGGTATCCTCCACACTTAGTTCCGCCGCTTGTGCTGACCAGGCCTTGACGGCTCTGTGCAACGGCACTCCCTACGCGATCAACTATATGGGCGGGACTCTCGTATTCGATGGAACTCCAAGTGCTTCAACGTTCGTGAGCGGTAATATCACTCAGTGGTCCTACATCACCCCTCTTGCATACAATACTTTCCAGTCCGCATGCGTGAGCCATTCGGGCACTTCGTGCCTCCCCGATGCGGTCTATGTTCCAAGCCAAAAGGCATACTTAATCTTGACAAGCATAGATTCACTATCCTCGACGTCGTTGTCGCCCGCTCAGTTGAATCAACTGATCCTAAGCACCGGATACCTGAACACCCAGCCAAGTTAGAACTCCAAAGGAGGGTCTCAAGCCCTCCTCCTCGCTTTTTGGTCGTCCATTGTGAGCCCCCGTTGCTCTCTCGTCATGTCGTTGGAGGAGTTCAGGATAGCTTACCCGGGCCGGAAATCCATGCTTCTTGCGAAGCGCTTGCTCACGCGTCGGAGCAGGTCCTGGCGCCTCGATAGTTATTCAAACGAGAAACGGGTCTCCACGATTGGAGAGACTGGAATCCCTGCCTGAAATTCGAGTATTACCCAACGACGCTCCGTTAGGCGCTAACTTTAATCCACATGAATTTTCGCGCCTGCTGTGCGCCTCTACGAATACCAAGCCAAGGAACTCTTCAGGGAGTACGGCCTCCGGGTCCCAAAGTCAGTCCTGGTCCCCGACGCTGCGGGGGTCCGGGGCGCCTTCGCCTCGCTCCACCCTCCGGTCGCCGTGAAGTCCCAGGTGCTGGCAGGGGGGAGGGGTAAGGCCGGGGGCATCGCCCTCGTCGACGGCCCCGACAGGGCAGAGGCAGAGGCGAAGCGGATCTTCGCGCTCCCCATAGGGGGGGAGAAGCCGTCCGCCCTCCTGCTCGAAGAGGTCTACCCCCACGACTCTGAGATGTACCTCTCCGTGTCCCTCGACAGGGGGGACAGGTCCTTCGTCGCCATAGCCGCGAGGGCGGGGGGAGTCGAGGTCGAGTCGCTTTCCGGCAAGGTGATACGCAGGGTCCCCCTGGATGGGATCGACGAGAGGTTCGCAGCCGAGGTCTCCTCGGAGCTGAAGCTTGGCGGCGGCCAGGCGGTCCAGTTCGGGAAGATACTCCTGTCCCTCGAGAGGCTCGCCAGGGAGAAGGAGTGCGAGCTCGCGGAGATCAACCCCCTGGCGGTGGGGAAGGACGGGACCCTGATGCCGCTCGACGCGAAGGTGATTATCGACGACAACGCGCTCTTCCGCCACCCAGAGTTCGCAAAGCTCCACCCCGAGGACGAGTTCGAGGGGGAGGCCTCGCGCGAAGGGTTCGCCTTCGTGAGGCTTGGAGGGGGCATCGCCGTCGTTGGGAACGGGGCCGGGCTGGTGCTTTCGACCCTGGACCTGGTGGGGGACGCCGGAGGGAATCCGGCGTGCTTCCTGGACCTCGGCGGGGGCGCGCAGCAGGAGAGGATCGAGAAGGCGCTCAGACTCGTGAACAGGCTCCCGGGGGTCAACCGCATCCTCATCAACATCTACGGAGGGATCACGCGGAGCACCGACGTGGCGGCAGGGATCAAGGCAGTGCTCGGGTCGGGGACGGTGAAGCCCCTGTATGCGCGAGTCAGCGGGGCCGAAGAGGAGGAGGCAAGGAAGATGCTTGTCGGGACCGCGGTCAAGCTCTACCCGACCGCTCCAGAGGCCGTGGAGGCTGTGGTGAAAGGGAAATGATGCTTCCAAAGGAGGGGGACCCGATAATCGTACAGAACATCACCGGGAGGTACGGGAGGCTCCACACGCGGCTCATGCTCGACTACGGGACCAACGTTGCAGCCGGCGCTGCTCCGGGCAAGGCAGGGCAGTCCGTAGAAGGGGTCCCGGTGTTCAACACCGTCGGCGACGCAGTGGCCAGGACGGGGGCCAAGGCCTCGGTCTGCTTCGTCCCCGCGGAGTTCACCCTTGCAGCCGGTGAAGAGGCCCTCAACGCAGGGATCAAGCTCCTGGTGATAATCACCGAGCACGTCCCCATACGCGACGAGCTCAGGCTGGTGCAGCTCGCGCAGAGCAAGGGAGCCTCGATAATAGGGCCGAACTGCCCGGGGATAATCATCCCGTCCCAGGAGGTCAAGATGGGAATCATGCCCGCTCCCTCGTTCAAAGCCGGGAACGTCGCGCTCTACTCGAGGAGCGGGACCCTGACGTACGAGATAGCGGGCCAGCTCAGCGCCTCCGGGTTCGGGCAGTCGGTGGCCGTCGGCATAGGAGGGGACCCCATCAACGGCTCCACCCCCATCGAATGGATGGACTTCGTCCAGGCAATGCCTGACACGAAGGCCGTCGTGGCAGTAGGGGAGATAGGCGGGGACGCCGAGGAGCGCCTGGCGAGGCACATAGAGAAGTCAGGATACAAGAAGCCCATAGTCGCCTACGTGGCCGGGAGGCACGCCCCCAAGGAGAAGAAGATGGGGCACGCGGGAGCGATAATCTACGGGAACGTCGGGACCGCAGACTCGAAGATCAAGGCCCTTTCGGAGGCTGGGGTGAAGGTGGCCATGACTCCGTCGCAGGTACCGAAGCTGGTCAAGCAGGTCCTAGGCTGACCCTCGCCCTTCGTTCTTCCTGACCGCGGCCTTCACCAGCTTCTCGATCAGAGGGACCGGGGCCTCCCTGCCGAGGGGGAGGTGGAGGGAGGACTCGGTCATCGCGTACCCCTTCAGCTCCGACCTGTGCTCCTCAAGCACCGGAGGCCTGATGAACAGCCCTATGTGCCCCCTGAAGAGCCCGAACCAGACAAGGCGCCCCTTGTAGGAGTAGTAGGGCATCCTGTAGCTGATGCCCTCCCTTGCGGCCGGTGCCGCCTCCATGATGGCGTCGCGGACTTTTCTGAGCTTCCCCCGGGCGCCCCCGGGGGCCGCTGCGATGTACGCGTCCACGTCGGGCGACGCCCTGACCACGGGGCAGCCGTTCCTACTTGTCGTATAAGTGGCATGCGACCAGGTGAGACCCGCTCCTCTGCACCAGAGCCGGCTCCTCGACCCTGCACTTCTGGAAGGCGAAGGGGCACCGGGGGTTGAATCTGCACCCGGCAGGAGGGGTTATGGCGCTCGGGATCTCCCCCGTGATTATCATGCGGTTCTTGTTCGCGTCAGGGTCGGGGACAGGCACGGAGGAGAACAGGGCCTTGGTGTACGGGTGCATGGGGTTCCTGAACATCTCCTGCCTGTCGGCGATCTCCACCAGCTCCCCGAGGTACATTATGCCGACATGGTCGGCGAAGTACTTCGCTATGGCGATGTCGTGGGTGATTATGAGGAGGGTAAGGTTCATCTCTCCCTTGAGGTCGAGCAGGAGCTTCAGGATCTGGGCCCTGATGGATACGTCCAGCATCGCCACCGGCTCGTCGGCCACCACGAACTTCGGGCCGAGTATGAGCGCCCTGGCGATCACCACCCTCTGTCTCTGACCGCCGCTCAGCTCGTGGGGGAATCTGGAGTAGAACTCGTCCGGCGGGTCGAATCCTACCCTTCTCATCATCCTGAACGCCCTCTCCTTCCGCTCCTCCTTCGTCCCAATCCCGTGGAACTTGAGCGGCTCCGCGACAGCGTCCCCGACCCGGGTCCTGGGGTTGAGCGCGGCCACAGGGTCCTGGTACACCATCTGCGACAGCCGCCTGAACCCCTTCAGTTCCTCCCCCTTCAGTCCCGCGATCCCCTTCCCGCCGAAGATGACCCTGCCTGCGGTGGGGACATAGACCCGCAGTCCGAGCTTCCCCAGGGTAGTCTTCCCGCTCCCGCTCTCGCCGACCAGGACAAACACCTCCCCCTCCTCGATGCCGAAGGAGACCCCGTCGACGGCCCTCACGTACTTCGGCCTGACCCCGACCAGACCGTCGACAATGCTCCGTTTCACCGGGAAGTGCTTCTTCACCCCTTGGAACTCGAGGAGGTAGCCGGTCATTTCCCCCCTCCGTCGTAGAGGTGGCAGGCCACCCTGTGCCCCGGTTCGACCTCCTTCTGCGTCGGGCGTTCTGCCCTGCACCTGTCCATCACGGAGGGGCACCGGGCTGCGAACTTGCACCCGACTATGGGGGTGGAAAGGTCCGGGGGAGAACCCGGGATCCACTCCAGGGACGTCGAGTCCGAGGCCACGTTCGGCACCAGTTTCAGGAGCAGTTGAGTATAGGGAAAGAGCGGCTTCCTGAATATCGCCCTGGCACCGGCGAGCTCGAAGATCTCTCCCCCGTACATTATCGCTATCTTGTCGGCCACTTCTGCCACTATCCCCAGGTTGTGGGTGATCAGTATCATGGAGAGCTTCAGCGAGCCCTTCAGCTGGTGGAGGAGGTCCAGTATCTGGGCCTCTATCACCACGTCGAGCGATGTGGTCGGCTCGTCGGCGATTAGGAGCTTGGGGTCCAGGGCGAGGCTGAGGCCTATCATGATCCGCTGCTTCATCCCCCCGCTGAGCTGGTGGGGGTATGCCGACAGGCGGTCCGAGGGCATGCCGAGCTGCTGCAGGATCTTTCCCGCCCTCTCCATGGCCTCCGCCCGGGGGACGCCAGGGTCGTGGGCACGTATCACCTCCACGAAGTGGTCCCCGATCTTCTTCACCGGGTTGAGGGAGGTCATGGGGTCCTGGAAGATCATGGACACCGTCTTTCCCCTGACCCGCCGCAGATGCTCCTTGTCTAGGGTCAGGACGTCCTCCCCGTCTAGGACTATCTTGCCGCGGGTGACCCTCCCCTGAGGGGGCATCAGGTTCAGGAGCGCGAGGCCGAGGGTGGACTTGCCGCACCCCGATTCCCCGACGACCCCCAGGGTCTCCTGCTCGTTGAGGTCGAAGCTCACCCCCTGGACTGCCTTCAGCTCCCCTTTCATGGTCCTGTAGCTGACTTCCAAGTCTTGGACCTGGAGGAGAGCCATCCTATCGCCTCAACCTCGGATTAAGCACCTCGCTGAGCCCTTCACCTATGAACGTGAACCCCCCGGCAAGTAGCACCACCATGATGCCCGGGAAGAGCACAGTCCACCAGGCCCCCGCGAGGAGGGACTGGTAGCCATAGTAGATGTCGAACCCCCAGTCCGGGGCGGCCACGTTCACCCCCAGGCCGAGGTAGGTGAGCCCCGCCTCCGTGATGACCGAGTCGGCCACGTTGATGGAAGCTATCACGGCGATTGAAGGGAGGACGTTGGGAAGGATCTGCCTGAACAGGACGTTGAGGACCCCACCCCCCTCCACCTTCACGGCTTCGACGAAGGGGAGCTCCTTTATGGTGAGCACCTGGCTCCTGACCACCCTGAAGTAGGTGGGGATGTACACGACTGCGATGGCAATGGATAGGTTGACCACTCCCCTCCCGAGGACCGCGGCTATGGCTATCGCTAGGACAAGCCCGGGGAAGGCGTAGAGGGCGTCCATGACCAGGGACAGGGGGCTGTCTATCATCCTCCTGGAGTACCCCGCGATGAGCCCCAGGGGGACCCCGATGAGGAAGCAGATCAGGACCGAAAGCCCTGCGACCTCCATCATGGTCGCGCCGCCGGCGATCATCCTGCTCAGGATGTCCTGTCCGAGGCGGTTGGTCCCCATGGGGAAGCTCCAGGAAGGCGGGGAGTCCGCGGGCCCCACGCTCAGCGCCGACGGGTCGTGGGGGGCTATGAAGGGCGAGAGGACGGTCATGACGATGAGAAAGGTGATGACCGCGATGCCGAACACAACCATCTTCCCCCCCGTGCCGAAGCGGGGGAGCGTGAGGAAGAAGTTGATCGCCGGCTTGAACCGGGGTTCGGGGTCTCTCTTCAACTCATTCACCTAGTACCTTATCCTCGGGTCGAGGTAGGCGTACAAGATGTCGACGATGAGGCTCACGATGGCCACCAGTATCCCGAAGAAGACCACCGCGCCCTGGATCGCCATGTAGTCCCGCTGGGTTATGGCTGTGACGATGTAGGTCCCGACTCCGTTCCAAGCGAAAGTCGTCTCCGTCAGTATGGCCCCGGCCAACAGGCCAGCGAACTCGAGCCCCATGATGGTCAGAACAGGGAGCAGGCCGTTCCGGAGCCCGTAGCTGTACAGGATGGTCCTCTCCTTGAGCCCTCTCGCCTTCGCCGAAGTGACGTACTCTGTACCTAGCGTCTCGAGCATGTTGCTTCGGGTTATCCTCAGGAAGACGGCGGAGATGTAGAGCCCCAGGGCGGAACACGGAAGTATGAGGTGGCGCAGGGCATCGACGAACTCCCCCAGGTTCCCCGCGAGGAGGGCGTCGACGGTGTAAAGCCCGGTCTGCACGTGCACGCCGAAGATGGTCCCTCCGGTCGGAATCAGGGCCGATATCCTCCCGCCAGAGGGGAGGATGTGAAGGCCGATGGCAAACACCGCTATGAATATCAGGCCCAGGAAGAAGACAGGTATCGAGTAGATCACCACCCCGAAGGTCCTGATCGCCGTGTCCTCGACCGAGCCATACTTCCGCGATGACCTTACCCCCAGTACCACCCCCACCAGCACGGCGACGCCCATCGAGCCGATCGAGAGCTCGAGGGTGGCGGGGAAGGCGGAGATTATTTGAGGCGCCACCGGCTGCTCGTTGGAGAACGCAACCCCGAGGTTCCCCTGAAAGAGGCCGACGATGTAGTTGTAGTACTGGGCGTAGATGGGGACGTCCAGCCCGAGGGCGTGCCTGACCGAGGCCAGGGCCGCGGGGTTGACCTGCTTGCCGAAGTGCAGCAGGGCAGGGTCCCCGGGGAGGACCCTCACTATAAGAAAGACGATCGTAACGAGAAGAAGCACGGTGGGTATCGTCAGAAGAGCCCGCGTTACGATGTAGCTCTTGAGGGTCATCTGAAAACGGGGGAGAGGGGAAGCACCCTAGGCGTACTTCCCACACTCTATGTATTCTCGTAAATGGTTGATAGCCTGAAGATCAGGGTGACGTCCAGGTAGATGCCGTGCACGGAGAGCTTCGTCACCGCACCACAGCAGTTGGAACCGCCCTGGTACAGTGGGATTATGGGGGCGTCATGCGCCTGGAGAGTCTGGATCTGCCCATAGATCGACGACGCGGTGGAGGAGGTGGCCGACAGCGACTGGGTCAGGAGGGAGTCCATGGCGGTGCTGTTGTATCCGTCGTTGAGCCAAGAGGCTCCCGTCGAAGACAGGAACGGCGTGGTGTAGTCGTAGGGGTCGATGAAGTCGGGGTACCAGCCGTAGATGAACACTCCCATGTTGCCTGCCCTCACGTTCGAGTGCATCGTGGGCCAGTCGACTCCGTTTAGGTTGACGGTGATGACGCCGCTGGCTTCGAGGTCCTTCGCTATCACCTGGGCCTGATCAGGACTCTGGGGGTAGTGGCCGGTGGTCTCGTACCACAGGTCCACCACGAGCTTGTTGTTGGCGTTGTAACCCGACTTGGCCAGGAGTTGCCTCGCGAGGTCGTAGTTGGGGCCAGCGCCGTAGGCGGCCTTGAAGGAGTCGGTGTGGTAGGCCATGCCCACGGGTATCTGCGAGTAAAGCGGGGTCGCCGTGCCGGCGAAGACCGTGTCGATCAGGTCGGTCCTGTTGAGTGCCGCTGCGATGCCCTGCCTCACGTTGATGTCGTTGAAGGGCGCCTTGTTCTGGTTGATGACGAGGTATTGTATGAAGGCGCCAGGGCTGGAGTAGACCTTCAGCGACGGGTTGTTCATCATGCTCTGGATGTCGGTCGTGGTGAACTGCCTGTAGGCGACGTCCACGTCTCCTGCCTGGATGGCTGCCGCCAGCGAAGTGGCGTCAGGGTAGAACTTGATTATGATTGTGTGAGTCTTCGGGTAGGCCGGATAGTTCCAGTAGTTGGGGTTGGCCGTCAGCACCATCTGCACGTCCTTCGTGCCGGACCTGATCCACGACGTCAGGGTATAGGGGCCCAGGCCGTTGGGGTTGCTGGCTGCCGCGTTGTTGGCTGTGAAGTTGGCGATGCCTGTCATGTCGTTGCAGGGGATAGCCACTGTGCAGCTCACCTGGGCTACCTTGCTGGGGTTGACCGGGTACATGATGCCGAAGGTCATCAGGCTGAGGAAGGCCGAGAACGGAGCCTTCAGGTGGAAGACGACCGCCGTGGCGTTGGGGGTCGTTATGCTCCCGATAATCGAGCTGACGGCGAGGCCGTTGAACGCACCGTTGGGGTCGTTGATGGCCATCCCTCTGTTGATGCTGAACTTCACGTCGGTGGAGTTGAACGGAGTACCGTCGTCGTACTTCAGCCCGGAGCGGAGGATGAAGGTATAGGTCAGACCGTCTGGGCTGACCGACCACCTGGTCGCCAGTGCCGGCTGGAGGGCCGACGGGCTGGTGTCGGTGGTCCCGGGGGCGAAGTCGACCAACGGGGCGCCGAGGTTGTTGATCATGTTGATGCCGAAGTAATCGTAGGCGTCGGCGGGATCGATGGTGGTCTGGACGGCGTCGGTCGTCCCCAGAATTACGGTGTCCTTGTACCCCGTCGAAGTGGTCTGCGTCGTGGTCGTGCTCGACGAGCTCGGCCCTGAGCCGAATCCGCCGTAGTATACGGCGACAGCGGCAACGACGATGATGATGAGAACTATGCCTATTGACGCGCTTTTGCTAATAGCTCTTCTGTAGCTTGAACCCAATATCATCTCGTTTTCGAGGGCGCAAGAATGCCGACGAGCGATAAAGGCGTCTTCCCTAACTGCTAAAGAAAACGGCCGGTCGGAGGGTCCGCGGGTGGTGGGCCCGTCTTAGGGCCGAAACCTTATAGTCGTCAGCTGCAGGGCGACCCGACAACCAGGTAGAGACATTGCCCATCGCCGACGCCGCCAAGAAGCAGATCGCCCAGAAGCGCAGGCTCTTCCTCCAGGTCTGCCTGAGGTGCGGAGCGAGGAACCCCCTCAACGCCGAGAGGTGCAGGAAGTGCAAGTCGTCTGACCTTAGGCTCAAGAACCGCTCCGTGGGCCTGAAGAAGTAAACGCAAATATCTGGTTCTCAGACGGCACCGTCGGGCCCGTGGTCTAGTCTGGCTATGACGTCGCTCTCACTCTAACCGGGAGAAGACGGCGAAAATCCCCGGTCCGAATCCGGGCGGGCCCATTCTCCAGCATGGCGGGCGCGCCGAAGGACGGCGCCGGCGCAGGGGATTCTCCTGTGAACCACCCGGGTCTCTGTCGGGAGGCGGTCGACTTCGGGAAAGGAGCTCGGCTATCGCCGCTTGTACTTCTCGTAGGCGATCCGCGTCAGCAGGTCGGCCTCCCGGTTCTGCTCCCTGGGTATCCACTCGAACCTGATGGACCCGAACTCCTTCATCAGGTCTCTCACCTCCTTCAACTTCTCCACGTACATCCCCCCTTTGACCTTCCACCCCTCGCTCATGTGCCCGACGAGGAGCCTGGAGTCTGACCTGACCAGGACGTCCCCGTCTATCCCCAGCGCCTTGAGCCTCTTTAGGGCCTCGGCCAGGGCGGTGTACTCTGCGAAGTTGCTGGTCACGTCATGCCCCGCGAGCCCGGAGCCTTCGGCGAGCTTCTTCGGGCCGTCGTAGATGAGATACCCGAAGGTACCGGTCCCCGGGTTCCTCGGTTCGCTCAGCCCATCCACGTACACGGTGACCGCCAATTCCGCTCCTTCAGAACCAGGGGGCCTGCAACCGGCTTATCTGGGTAGAGACCTTGTCGACGTATTCGTTCATCCGTGCCAGCATCGTCCTCGAGGTGATGAAGCCGATGACCTGGTCCCCGTCCTTGACCAGCAGCCTTCTCACCCCCTTCTCCGACATGAGCTGGGCCACCGCGGACAGGGGCGCGCCGCCGTCTATGCTGAGCAGGTCTGAGGACATGATCTCCCCCATGGTGACCTTCTGCGGGTCCCACCCTTCGGCGACCACCTTCGAAAGGATGTCCCACTCGGTCACTATCCCCTGGGGCTGGCTGGAAGACCCTATCACCACGAATCCGCGCCTGGCGTTCTTCATCGCCTTCGCCCCCTCCAGGACTGTGCTGCCCGCCGAGATGATGAGGAACTGTTTCTCGATTATGTCCTTCGCGTAAAGAACCATCTTGAAGGTGAGCCCGCCGGCGTCAATTAATCCTTTCTATATCGGCCCTCGAATCGCCGACGGATACGGAATTAAGCGCCCGCAGCGACGGAGAGGGGGTTGCCGCGGATACTCACTGCCGGGTTGCTTGTCTTCGTCGTCGCTCTGGTGGCCTTCGAGCTCAGCGTCAACGGGGTCTGGGCGACTGACCACCCGACCTCCTTCGTCCAGCTCGACTACGCCCTCTGGCACGACCACTCCTTCGCCCTGACTTCGGCCACCAGGGTCCCTCCCTGGAGCGTCGATGACTTCGTCTACAGGGGGCAGAACTACTCTGCCCTCGCCCCCGGGACCGCCTTCCTCGCCCTCCCGTTCACCGGGCTGGGGTTCACCCTCGCGGGTGGGTACACCGCCTACGGGGACGTCCTGCTCCTTTCGGAGGCGTTCGTGGCGCTCACAGGCGCGCTGGCCGCCTACGTCCTCTACAGGCTGGCTTCGCTCTACTTCCGGCGGTCAACCTCGGTCTTCCTGGGGTTCGCGTTCGCCTTCTCCACCATCCTCTGGCCGTTCGCGACCTACTTCTTCCAAAGCGACCCGTCGGCCCTCTTCGTCCTCCTGACGGCCTACTTCGGAGTGAAGGCCGCGCGGGCTGAAGGGGGAGGCGCCGGCCTGGCGCTCCTGTCCGGGCTTTCGGGAGGCGTCGCCTTCACCCTGGACTCGGTGAACGGGGTCCTCCTCCCCATCCTGATGGCCTTCATCCTGCTTGGGAGGAGGAGGGGAGGGGGGATCAGGTCGGCCGGAGCCTACCTCCTCGGGTCTCTCCCTGGGTTCGCGGCTATTGGGTACTACAACTACTCGATATTCGGGAACCCGCTTGTGGGGACAGAGCAGAGCTATCTTCACGTGTCGTCGGTGCTGGGGTCCTTCACCACTTCCCCCATCTTCGGGCTGACCCTTGACACCGTGAGCCTCGCCCGGGGGCTACTGATCTTCGCCCCTGTGCTCCTGCTCGGGCTGATAGGGTACCTCGACGCGCTCCGGGACGGCAGCGTCAGGCTGGAGATGTTCCTGTATCTTGCAATCTTCCTCGGGATACTTGTCCCGTACTCGATGTGGTACGAGCCCGACGGCGGCCTGTCCTACGGCCCCCGGTTCATCGTCGCCGCGATCCCGTTCCTGCTGCTCCCGGCAGGGTACGTGGTCGACCAGGCGAGGGGGTGGAGGAGAGGTCTGATCTACGGGGTCTACCTGGCCGGCGTGGTGATGAACGGGATGGCGGCCGTGGTGAGCGCAATCCCGGCAATCCCCCAGGGGGCGAACGAGTTCGCCTTCTCGCCGTTCGCGTCGGTGGTGCTCCCGGCGTTCCTGAGAGGGGGGCTGGACACCACCTGGGGGTTCGGTTCACCCCATGCCGCGATCCTGGGTGCCCTTCTGATATTCGCCTTCGGGGTCGTAATCCCCGTCGCGACCGTGGAGCTGGTGCGACGCCGTGAGAATATGGGCGGTCTGGGACCAGGCCGTTCCTGACCTGACAAAATGAAAACGGAGCGGCCGTTGATAAAGACGAGCCGCCAGTCAGAATCTTAGGCTCTTGGGGAGCCCTACATTCCTTCGCTTTCGCTCTCGCTTGTGGAGGCCTGGCCTTCGGAGCCAGACATGCCCTCAGAACCGCCAACGACCGCGCCGGTGGCGAACCTGTTGGCTACCTGGGTCACCTTGACCTTGCCCTGCCAGCCCTGCTTGGCACCGGCCACAAAGATGACGAAACCGTCGATCTTTGCGATGCCGTCGCCGCGCCTGCTGATCTCGGAAATGGTAACGTCGTACTCCTTTCCGACCTCAACCGGCTTTGGCTTGAAGGACCTGAAGCCGCCGCTTCCGCCGCTGCTCCGCCCGTAGCCTCCTCGTCCGAAACTCGTCTTATTCACATCCTAGCTGCGTTTCGTGCCGCTGAAAACTCGCCCTCTGTTTCGAGTTATTAAGTTTGACGAATGGCCAGACGAAAATTCCAGGGCTCCTCCGTGATTACAGGGCAGATTGGCGTCGGCCGTTCAATTGTGTTGGATTATGAGTACCGCCCCGATGATTACGATGGCTGGTCGGTTTGAGCAAGATACTCCTTCTCGCGGGAATCGCGGTCATGGTCGTTCTGATTCTGGCCGTCCCCGCATCTCCACTGCACGGGGCCGCACAGACGGTAGTCAACGGGGGGACCGCGACACAGGCGGCCTCCTCGCCGTCCTTGGGTTCAGGGAGCCAAACCGTTCCGGCTCCTGCCTCGGGAGCGACAAGTGGCCAGGCGGGGCCCTCCTGTCCGGCGAGCCAGATGAACGGGAATTCGGGCCATCTCTACCGGCCCCTCGCAGTCTCCGGTAGCGTAGTTTACTGTGAAGCGGGCCAAGTTACACCTTAGGGTCGGCGTAAAACCAGGGGCGGAGGGCGTGTGCCCTCCCCATTGTGTTAAGGTGGACTGACGAGGTCAGGTATGAGGTTCGCGACGTTGGGGGTGCCCCAGCCTGAGGCGCCGTCCCAACCGGGACCTGCGCTGAATCCGACCGAGGTCCCTATCAGTTGGTTGTTGCCGAATGTGATGTCGTGGAAGTCGTTGGCGTACTTCGCTGGGCTGCTCCCGATGGCATTGATGGCGGAATTCAGACTACCCAGAGGCCTAGCCGCAGCTTGTTCAGCCAGGGCCGCGATTGCAGCCCACTGCGGAGATCCTGCGCTTGTCCCGCCGACTATGAAGAAGACGGGGCCAGTCGCCCCGATGCAGGACGGGCATGCGCTCCAGGCCACGAGGACGCCTCCGTTGACGGCCGCGTTGTAGGACACGTCTGGTGTGCTCCTGCCGCTGAACAGCAGGCTGGGAGCTCCGCCGCCCGCCGCGTCATACTGCGGCTCGTTCCAGACTTCTTCACCTCCGTAGCCTGAAGGCGTGCAGCTGCTCCCGGTGGAAGGACACGATCCAGCCGCTAGACCGCCAGGATAGGGGAGACCCTGGGTACCACCGACAGAGGTCACCAGCGGGTCTGACGATGGGAACAGGGCGTTGGCTGTTGCATAGCCGTTGGTCGCGCCCGAGTCACCGGCTGACGCGAATACCGTCCACCCGAGCGATGCTGCCATCGCGTAGTTGTTCTCGGCCTGTATGACCTGGGCGTTGTTATTGTGTATGGCTGCTTCGGGGATGCCGAAGCTCTGCGACATTATCGCACCTGGGAACATGGGGATGATACTGCTTTCGGCTACGTTGATGTCGTTTCCGCTGGACGACTGTGCCACATCAAGGACGATCTTGGCGCCCGGGGCCATGGCGTGGGCATACTCCACGTCGAGGCTGGTCTCGATACTCCATCCGAAGGGCCCGTGGGGGTTACCTCCGAAGTGTCCCTGGTTCGAGACGTAGGACGGCGTTGGGCAGCCGCCAGGTGGGCAAATGACGGTGAAGGATGGAGGTGCAGGTATCCCGAAGAACGAGTCGAAAAGCGCTAGGTCGTTCACTATGGTCGGGCTTCCATAGGCATCGACGATGACGATGGTTTCGCCGGCCCCTGTCAAAGTGCTTGGGAAATCATACGCGCTTCGTATGAAAGCAGGGGAGTAGCAGACGAGGCCCGCCCCTGCACAATAGGTGAGCGGATTGAATGACGGAGAGTTCGTCCCAGCGACCGTCTGCGTGCTAGCGAGCTGGTAGATCTCCTGCGGGATGTAGTTGAAGTCTGAGTTGCCTGAATTGGACGATGCCGCCATAGCTGCCAGAGGGGATGCAACTAGAATGAATGAAAAGGCAAGAGTAGCAAGAGTCGTGGTTTTCTTCATCGCCCGTTATGCGCTTTCTGCTTATTTAATAATATCCGAAGATACGGGACGCCGAAAGTGTTCATAAGCCGGCCGCATTGGACCCTTCTCTGTGCCTAAGGAGATTAAAGACAAGGGGCAGTTCGACAAGCTGATGGAGTCCGCCTCCGAAATCAGGGTATCTCGCCGCGGAGAGGACGCCAAGGTCAAGCTCAGGACGAAGGACGGGCTCTACACGTTCAAGACGACCTCGGCTGACGCTGACGTCCTGATCAAGGGGACGAAGACCCCTGTCGTCGAGTTCTAGACCAGATACCGCACTATCACGAGGACCCCAAGGAGCATCGGTATCGGGAGCCCCGGGAGGAGCCTGCGCCTCGACAGAAGATACAGCGTGATCACCATCCCCACGTCGATGGCGAGTATCGTCAAAAGCGCAGGGAGTATCCCGAAGGTCCCGTAGAACTGGGCGAACGCCAGCGAGGGGAGGAGAGAGTAGAAGACGATGTCTCCGAGGCCGAGGGTGAACTCGCCTGCCTTGATGGACATCCCGACGAGGGCTATTCCGGGGTTCGTTCCGATCAGTGACTTCAGGGGCCCCTTGAAGACCGCATAGATGTCGTAGATTGCGAACGCTATCGGAAGGGCGAGCGCGGTCCAAAAGCCGAGGGTCTCTGCGAAGAAGCTCCCGACCTCCGCTCCGACGAAGGCAAGGATCGCCGTGCCGATCCAGACCCTGTTCTTCACGAAGATGATGTACGCAAGCACAAGCACGATGGCGGACGGGACCCCGAACGCGAACGGGAGCTCCATGCTAGCTGGGAGGAAGTTGACCGCGAAGGCGTCGGCGGTGATCAGGGTCAGGACGAACGAAGAGAACGCCACGGACCCGAATATCACCACCTTGAAGGAGAGGACCATCTTCCGCCTCAGGAGCCAGACCAGGGCCACGGTAAGGACAAACGCGAACGCGACGAGGAAGATGGCGTTGAATATCGACCCCACTGGGCTCGTCCCTGCCGGTGCGTAGCTTGGACCGGTGGAGCTCACCACAGCCGTGTAGGTGGGGTAGTTCAGGTACGTGATGCCGAGGGCAGCCGCCTGTATCATGACGACGACGAGGGAAGCTACCATCAGATTAAGCGGGGTGACCCGCTTTTTCTCGACTGGAGGGGCCTGGTCGCTCAACTTCGTCCTGGGTATGCGTACTCGGTATTTAGACGGTGAATTCCTGTCCTGGCATAGCAGCCGTCGCCTCAGCTCCGAAGCCATCGTGCAGCTCCTTCGCAAGAGCAAGGCACGACTCTTCCTCGCCGTGCACGGTGAGGAACTTCGGGCTCCCGCCGACCCCTTTCAGGTCGCTCAGGAGCTCAGACCTGCCGCTATGGGACGAGAAATCGAAGCGCTTCACCTCTGCCTTCACCTTGGTCGGCTTCCCCCTGTAGATTGTCAGCCCCTTGTCGATTAAGGTCCTCCCCGGCGTGCCTGGGACCTGGAAGCTGACTATCGCTACTCCGTTCTTCTCGTTCATCGACAGGTGCTCGTTGTAGAAGATCGAAGAGCCTCCGACGAGCATCCCCGCCGGTGATACGATCACTCCAGGCTTCTTCACCAGCCTCCTCCTCTGGGTCCAGCTCGTGACCTCCTCCACGGTCTCGAGGGTCCTCCGGAGAGCCGTGGGGTCTCGCAGGTACTCCTGGTACCGGAGGAGTATCCCGTTCACCTTGAGCGCCATGCCGTCCATCGCTATCGGGTGCCTGAACCCGTTCTTCACCAGGGTCATGGCGATCTCCTGGGCCCTCCCCACTGAGAACGCCGGGACCAGCAGGATCCCTCCCCTTTCCACGACCGCACTGGCGAACTCCACCAGCTCGTCTTCCGCCTTCTTCCTCCCCGGGTGGTCTGCGGTCGCATAGGTCGACTCCGTGATCACCATGTCCGCCTCGCCGAGGTTCTTCCACGACCCCTGCAGGAGGTTCGTCTCACTGCCGTTGATGTCCCCGGTGTAGAGGAGGCGCTTGTTCCCCGCCTCCACCGCCACGACCGCGGACCCCGGTATGTGCCCGGCGTCATAGAACTGTATGGTGAAGTCCCCTATGTTGAACGGCTCCAAGTATCCATGGTTGACGGTGTTGGAGTTCATCGCCATCAGGTCGAGGAACTCGAAGGGGAGGTACTGCCCGGAGATCTTGATGAAGTCCTGTATGAGGAGGTTGGAAAGCTCCGACGTCACCGGGGTCGCGTGCAGCTTCATGCTTCCGCTGAGGAAGTGCAGCGGAGCCGCCCCCGAGTGGTCGAGGTGAGCATGGCTGAGCACTATCCCCTTGATGTCCTTCGGGGGGACGTGCATCGGGAACCCTGGGACCTTCGTGGTCATCGCCCCGTAGTCGAGCAGGATCTTGCTGTCCTTATGTGAGACGAGAAACGCGGAGCGGCCGACCTGCCTGGCAGCTCCAAGCACCTTAACTTCCAACGAATCGTAAACTCTTGAAACTTGCGCCTTTTTCCGTGTAGTTAAGCCTTTCCGAGATGAAACGCAAAATCACCACGCCCACCACATGCTCTTATACTCCCGCGGGATGCTATCGGCATCTTTGAAATCGACGAGGCCAGCCTCGCGTGTCGTTGCGCTCCTCGCCGTCACCCTTCTCGCCTTCCAGGCGGTGCCGGCCTTTGCCCTGCTGGCGTCTGCACCTCAGCAAGTTCAGCCCACCACTTCCTCCGGCGCCAGGGCGGCCACGTTCACTCCAGATTACCTAATCCTGGGGCAGCTGAGGGGGACGACGGTCGACCAGTCCTCGCGGCCCAGGTCTGCAATGCTCCCCCAGAACTTCCAGTATGCCGCGACCTACTACGGTGCCAGGGCGCTGCAGAGCGCCTACGGGGCAGACTCTCTCATCTCGTCCGGCTACGGCGGGAGAGGAGAGACGATAGCCATCATCGACGCCTACGGGGACCCGACCATCTACCAGGACCTGGCGACCTTCGACAGGGAGTTCGGCCTCCCCAACTTGAACCTCACGGTCATCCCGGTGGGGCCCTATGAGCCGAGCCTGGGGATAGCTTCCGGGTGGGATTCGGAGACCGCCCTGGACGTGGAGGCTGCCCACGCCATGGCCCCCTACGCCCACGTCAACCTCATCATCGGGGCGAACGCCAGCAATGCTCTCTTCGAGGCGATCAAGCTCGTGGTGACGCACAGGCTGGGGAACGTTGTCAGTATGAGCTGGGGGATAGGGGAGAACTCCTTCGGGGAGTCCGGGTGGTCTGCGTCGGGATTCCTGAACTATCCCTACGTCGAGTACTGGCTCCAGCGTGGCGCCGAGGAAGGGATCACTTTCTTCTCATCTTCGGGAGACTATGGGGCTTTCGACGGCACAACCGAAGTCACGGCTCCGTATCCCGCAGACTCTCCATTCGTGACCGCGGTCGGGGGGACGACGCTCTTCCTGACCCCCCATATCGAGGTCTCTTCCTACTTCAACTCCACAGCCACCTATCAGGGGGAAGAGGCGTGGAGCGTCTCCCCCCAGTACGTCGGCCCACAGGGCGTGAGCTCGGGGGGTGGGTACAGCGCCATCTTCCCGCAGCCGTACTACCAGGCCGGGGTCGCTTCATCGAAGATGAGGTCCGCGCCTGACGTCGCAGCCGATGCCAACCCATACACCGGGTTCATCGTCGTGATAGGCGGATCCAGCTTCGTAATCGGAGGGACCAGCCTCTCGTCCCCGCTCTGGGCCGGGATGGCGGCCGACATGGACCAGTTTGTCGGGAGGAGCCTGGGGAACCTGAACCCGTACCTCTACGCCATCTATGGTAACAAGGCCGAATACAACAGGGACTTCCACCAGGTGACCTACGGTTTCAATGGGGCGTACCAGGCAGGCCCCGGATACAACCTCGTGACCGGAATGGGGTCTCCGAACCTCCCGAACCTGGCGGCTGACATCAGGGCGCAGGTCCAGGGGCTCAACGTCAAGGTGAGCACGAGCGCGGGTCCCAGTTCGGCGGCACCCACGCAGTATGTCCCGGGCGAAAGCTTCAACATCTCGGCGACCGTCACCGGCCCGTCTGGCGCCAGCGTCGCTTCGGGGACCTTCACAGCTGACATAGAAGGCCCCAGCGGGGTGATTGCGACCGTCCCGCTCTCGTTCACAGGCTCCTGGACCGGGACCCACAGGATCTCGGCCAGCGACCCTCCGGGGCAGTGGACGATAACGGTCTCGGGGTCTTCGGGGTCCCTCTCCGGGCACGGGATGGCCGAGGTCACCGTAGGGGACAGCATCGGGATCCTCGGGCCCCTCCCCTACCCGTTCGGAACGGCAGTGACGCCCGGGGTCTCGTTCGACATTCAGACCAGCGCGGGCACCGCAGGCGGAGCGCCGATCAACAACGCCACCCTCACTGCGCAGCTGATCTACGGAGGGACGACCGTGACCTCGGTCCCGCTCACCCCGCTCGGAGTCGGGGCGTACGCAGCGTCGGTGACCCTTGCCCCCAGCCAGCCCCAGGGGACCTACACGGTGCTGGTCAGCGGGCCGTCGTTCGCGCCTGCCACCATGTACCTCTACGTCGGCGAGCAGGTCACAGGGGTGATGATAACCCCCAACGACGAAGCGATACCTTCGGCTTCCCCAGGCCAGCTGACGACCCTGCTGGCGGAGACCGAGCTTGCGTCGGGGAACGGAATATTCACCTCCAACGTGACAGCGAGCATCTACTCGCTCTCCGGGACTCTCATGGCATCGGTGAAGCTGGCCCCGGCGCCGAACACGGTCCAGTTCGGGGTCTTCAACTTCTTCAAGTTCCAGCAGGCGAACTTCACCATCCCGGACAACCTGACGCAGGGGTTCTACAGGCTCGAGTTCCTCTCCTCATACAAGTCCTACAACAGCACAACCGCCCCCATCCTCGGCAACTACACGACAGGGTTCTACGTCGGAGGGCCCAACCTCTCGTACACCGTGGCCAACGACCCGGTAAGCGTCTACGCCGGTCAGGACGTCAGCACCGTGGCCAAGATCACCGACTCGACCCGGGCGCCAGTGACTTCCGGTGTCTTCCTGGCGACGTTCATCCCCTCGGGGTATGTATACGAGGCCTATTCCGCTGACAGCACCGGGCTCACTTCGGTCCCCATGGTCTACGTCTCCTCCCTCGGAGGGTGGTACGCGCAGTACCAGATCCCGTCCCCTCTCACCTCGGCCAACGCCTTCACCGGGAACACGGCGTCCCTGCAGTCGGGACCCTGGACCATCTTCATCAGCGGCGAGTCGGAGTCGGCGTCCAACGTCGTCCCGGCCAGCTCCTACGTCAACGTCCTCCCATACATCTACTACAACGAGACCCTCCTGGACCAGACCAGCGTGAAGAGCGCGCCGCTCGTGACCGTGAACGGGGACGGCTACTCCCTTTCCGGAGTCGGCGCGACAGCTCTATCGATAGACGGGCTCGACATCACCCTCAGCGGCGTGTCCATCGGGAGCCTGGTCATCACGAACTCGAAGGTCACCCTGGACAACTCGCAGATCGGGACGCTCAGAGTGTCGAACTCCACCTTCACAACGGCGCAGGGGACCAAGGTCGGCAGGCTCAGCCCGCCCGTCCCCGTCATCTCCGTCTCGGGCCTTTCGCAGCCCCTCACAGGGAACACCGGGTTCACCGTCCAGGTCTCCGGGGCCCTGCTGAATGACAGCTCGCTTTCGGCCGCAGTCGACGGGGCTCCCATCAGCGTCACGTCCGCCGCGTCCTCGTCTGGGCTGACGGCCCGCGGGACGGTGAACATCGGGTCGCTCCCGGACGGAGTCCACACCCTGATGCTCACTGCCACCCAGTCTGACGGCCAGTCTTCGACACTCACGACCTACTTCAGCGTCAGCACCCAGGCCGGGACCATAGCCAGCCTTGCCTACCTGGTCTTCGGGGTCGCCGCCCTGGCGATCGTCTCCCTAGTCGCCGCGGTGTTGGCGCTCAGGAGGAAGCCGGCAGTGGGCGCCGTGCCGACCCCTCAGGTTTAAGTCCCGAACGAATTCTGCTCAGCGGCGAACTTGAAGATCGTCCCCGAGGGCGCGAGGCTTGACGGAACTTCGCTCGTCGCCGGGTTCCACGGCATCGGAGCGACGGGGTACTGGACCGTGAAGTTCCTCATCACAGAGCTGAAGGCGCAGCGGAAGCTATTCATCGACTACGAGAACGCGCCGGCGGTCGCGTCCCAGGCCGACGGGAGGATCTCCACCCCCTATGAGGTCTTCGTCGCGAGAGACCTCTCCCTCCTGAAGGCGGAGGTGTCCCCCGTGCGGGACAGGGAGAACGAGTTCTACAGGCAGCTGGCGGACTGGATCATGTCCTCGGGGGTGAAGGAGGTGGCGCTGGTCGGAGGGCTCGACGAGGCTCTGAGGACCGACGACAGCAGGTACAAGGTGGCCATGACGAGCGCCTTCGCCTCGGGGGGCGGCCTCCCGTCGGAGCCGGTCTTCGAGGAGGACAGGGTGATAGTGGGGCCCGTGGCCTCCCTCCTCAACACGTTCGAGATGCACTCCTTCCCTGCCCTGGCCGTGCTTGCCTACTCCAACACGGAGAGGGTGGACCCGCGCGCTGCCGCCTCGGCGGTGGACTTCCTGTCCAGGAGGTACCACTTCGAAGCCAACACCCTGCCGTTGATCAAGGGGGCCGAGGTCATCGAGGGCGAGCTGAAGATGATCGAGGAGAAGGAGAAGCGCCCCGCCGGGTCTGTGTACTCCTGACTCTCGCAGGGCGCCTGCTCCTCCTGGCGGTTACCTTCCTGTACCCCATTAGTCTTAGCCTTCGTTTCGCCTCGGCCTCTCCGACCGGTCTTTCGAGGAGAGCCGACTCCGTCTGGTTGAATGGGTACTGGAACTCGAGTTCGACCGGATACAACCCCAGACTAGGGTGGACCCTGTAGAGGTCTGCGCCGCCGTGGCGTCCCCTTCTCCCCGGCCTCTCAGGGTCCCCTTCGACGATCTCGGCATCCCTCGACGACCTCGACGTCGCGTTTGATAGCCGTGCGGCAGCCATCCGCAGCTCGGGCCGGAGGAGGTCTTCCTTCGTCCTCACGAAGAGCCCCTTCTCCTTCAGCGCCGGGGTCCCGACAGAAAGGTCCTCGGAGTGCTTCGCGAGTTCGAGGAAGGCCTCCCTCAGGCGCGGGTGGGCCATGGACTTCTCCTCGACGAGGTCCCACAGCCTCCCCTCCGATATGGCCTCCTTGCAGGATTCGAGCTCTTCCCTCAGGACGAAGAGGTTGTGCATCGAAAGCCGCCTCGTCCTCTCGTTGCGGTCGAGCTCGAGGAGGCCGCTGACAGTGGTCTTCGTGCACACGGGGCAGCTGCAGGGGAGGTACTTCATCGCCTGAAGGGTGGAGACCCCTCTCCGGGTCATGTACCGTCCCGTCCTCGCGAAGATGACGTAGCTGGCAGAGTCGAAGGTGTCGCACCCGAGTGCGACCGCCAGGGCCATCGTGAGCGGGTGGCCAGCCCCGAAGAGGTGAAGGGGAGTCGCGTAGGGGATGGCCCTGCGGGCTGCCACTATCATCCCAACCAGGTCTGCGAACATGTAGTTCTCCATCACCTGCACAGGGCTCCCGAGGGCCAGGAACTCGAACCCGGAAGCGACCATGGACTTCGCCGACTTCCTCACCAGGTCCCCGTAGAGTCCTCCCTGGATGGGCCCCACCCAGACGGTCTCCCTGCCTCCGAACTCCTTCAATGTGGCCCTGGCGTTCGTCAGGCTATACTCCACGGTCTCCAGCGCCCGTGCTCTCGTCTGCGGATATCCGGTCGGCCTGTCGAGGGTCACGGCGAGGTCTGTCCCGATGTCCGCCTGGAACCTGGCGACGTCCCCGTAGCCTATTTCGAGGTCGCCGTACTCCAGGACCTGGTATCCGCCCGAGTCGGTGATGAACATGCCGTCGAACCCGAGGAGGTCGTGAATCCCCTTCTCGAGCGCCTCCTCCTTCCGCCTCGAGTGGATGATGTAGGAGTTGGTCATCAGCCCGGGATACCCCATGGCCCTGAGGTCCGCGGTGGGGACGATCTGGCTCACCGGGTGTATCACCGGAAACATGTACGGGGTCTCGAGGGCCCTCCTCCCCACCTTGAGGGTCCCCACCCTTCCGAGAAGGTCAGATTCTCTGACTTCGAACGAGAGCCCCAAGCTCGGCGCCGCTGCGGAGGGCGCGCTATAAGCTCTGACAAATCTGGGCAGATGCGGGTCAATACCCTCCTGCTGGGCCGGCCTGGGTTCGTCGCTTCTTTCCACCCTGCCCCGCCCCTGCTTCAGGGGACGGACAGGCCCTCGTCTTCTTCGGTCCTTGGCCAGACTCGTCTCGTGGCCGTGGAGACCTAGGGTCGAGAGGCTAAAATTCGCAGTTGTGGGCATAGACTAATTTAATCCCCCATGTGAAGACCCCACCGCAGCGCCATGAGCAGGGTAGCAGACGTGAAGACGCGCATTTCTTCGGTGGAGCTCCTGGCCACCCTGAAGAAGAGCTACAGCTACAAGGAGCTCTCCGCTGCCCTCGGCCTTTCTGCCCCGATCTTGAGCAGGTATGTCCGCGGCCACGTCCTCCCGAGCGCCCAGCGGTCGGAGAAGTTCATCGCCACCTTCAGAGAGAAGCTGCTCCGGAAGATGATAATGGACAACGTGAGGGTGAGCCAGGACGGGTCCTACGACATCAGCGCAGTGGTGTCGAACATGGGGCTGCTCAGGGCCATAGCCAAGGTGGTGTTCAGCGAGTTCAGCGTCGTCCCGGTCGACAGGGTGATGACCATGGAGGTCGACGGGGTCCCTCTGGCCGCGGAGGTGGCCGGAGAGTTCAACGTCAACCTGGCAGTCGTGAGGGGGGAGAAGGACCTGGGGGTCGACGAGTTCGTGGAGCAGAAGGCGGTCTATGGCCCGTCTTCGGTGAAGTACCTCTACCTCCCCAAGACTTCGCTGAAGAAGGGAGACCATCTGCTGGTCGTCGACGACATGGTGAGGTCCGGGACTACCATTGAGGCCCTCGCCAGGATGGCAGAGAAGGGGAAAGCGAAGATAGTCGGTGTGTTCGCGATAGCCTCCATCGAGCAGGCGATGCCCAGGCTGAAGAGCAGGCTCGGTCTCACCTGCCCCATCGAGTCCCTGGTCACCCTGGAGCAGAAGCAGAGGCGGTACAGCTACTGACCCCGGTCACCATCGACGCGGATCTGGTCGCGAAGGCGATTCCCCCCCGGCGGAAGGACGCCCACAAGAGGATGAACGGGACCGTCTGCGTCGTAGGCGGCAGCAGGCTCTACCACGGCGCCCCGTTCCTCTGCGCCATGGGTGCGATGAGGTCAGGGGTGGACCTCGTCTACGTCGCGGTCCCTGCCTCGATAGCCACGGCAGTGAGGTCGCTTTCCCCGGATTTCATAGTGGTGCCCCTCCCCGATTCGAAGCTGACCCGAGGGAACGTCTCGAAACTGATGTCGTGGGTCCCTGACGTCGACACCTTCGCGGTGGGGCCGGGGCTGGGGGCTCAGAAGCCCGAGTCGGTGGCGCAGGCCCTCAACCAGATGAAGGGGGGTGGCAGGTCGCTGGTGGTGGACGCCGACGCGCTCCGGAGCCAGGTCCTTCCGTCGATCAGGAGGACGAAAGCGGTGGTCACTCCGCACGCGGGGGAGTTCGAGAGGCTCTTCGGCGAGAGACTCCCAGACGACACCGAAGGAAGGGTTAGGTTGGTCGCAACCGAGGCCAAGAAAGCCGGCCTGACCGTGCTCCTGAAGGGCCCGACCGACATCATTTCAGACGGCGAAGAGGTCGCAGTCAACGAGACCCACTCTCCTGCCATGACCGTCGGAGGGACGGGTGACGTGCTCACCGGCGTGACTGCAGGGTTGCTGGCGAAGAAGGTCCCCCCCTACGAAGCTGCATGTGCGGCTGCCTACGTCAACGGGGCAGCCGGTGTCGAGGCTGCGAAGGAGTTCGGGATGCACATCACGCCCTCGGATGTTGCAAGCAAGGTTGCAGGCGTCATGAAGCGCTTCGACAGAATATCGTGAGCTTCCTTCTCATTGGTTCGGGCCTGGCCTGGGGTGCCTCATGGAAATGGGCGGCCGCCGGCCCCCGAGTCGCGAGGCCTCCCGTGGCCGCTCCGATACGTCTCCATTGAGCCGCAGTCGAGGGACGCCCCTCCCGTGGCTGGCACCGAGACCATCATTCTTCTAATGATAGCTAACAATTAATAAAATTCTCGCAGTATTCCGAGTCTATATTTCATATCCTCACGACTTATTATCTGAAGGTTATATAGGAGTGCCCGCGGACGAAGAAAATGTCAGCACAAGCATCAACACAAGACTTTCTCGAGGCAGAACGAATCGAAGCAGCCATGCGCATGGCCAGGCCTAACGTCTCGGTCGTTGGGCTCGGCGGTGCAGGCAGCAATATCGTGTCTTGGATAAAGCAGCGGGGGCTGGCGGGCGGAAAGCTCGTCGCGGCCAACACAGACGCTGCTCACCTCAGCATAACAAAGGCGGACAGGCGCATCCTGATGGGGGAGAAGCTCACCCACGGACAGGGGGCGGGCGGGTACCCCGACAAGGGCGCCGAGGCCGCCAGGGGCTCCCTGGAGGACGTAGCCAAGGAGATCAACGGCTCCAACATCGTCTTCCTGTGCGCTGGGCTTGGAGGCGGCACGGGGACGGGCGCAGCTCGAGTCTACTCGGAGACCCTCAGGGCTCCGGGAAGGCTGGTGATAGGCGTCGTCACCCTGCCCTTCGCGGTCGAGCGTTACAGATACGAGAACGCGAAGAAGGGGCTCCAAAGAATGCGCAACCACTGCGACACGGTCGTAGCCATCGATAACAGCAAACTGGCGAGGGTCGCCGGCGATCTCCCGCTCCAGGACGCGCTTGGAGTGGCGAACGAGCTAGTAGGGCAGTTCGTCAAGGGGATAACGGAGACCATCACCACGGCTAGTCTGATCAACATCGACTACGCAGACCTGCGCGCCATAATGGAGCGGAAGGGCCTCGCGGCCATAGGGGTCGGGTACGCCGAGGGCGAGGACAGGGTCGAGCGGGCGGTGAGACAGGCCATCGAGGGTCAGCTGCTTGACATCAAGGACATCACAAGAGCGCAAGGGGCTTTGATTCACGTGACCGGAGGGCACGACATCACCCTGGAAGAAGTGACCAAGGCGGGGGAACTCGTCACGAAGTCACTCCCTCCAAAGGCGAAGGTCGTGTGGGGTGCCAGGGTCGATCCGACTATGGACGGGCATGCGAGGGTAATGGTCGTCCTGACGGGGATCGAGAGTACCTTCCTTTCCGAGAACGGTTCGCGTTTTGTCTTGGGACCGCTGAAGTTGGGAACGGCGAACTAGTCGGCTAGTCCGCCTTCCTTCCTCTTTTTTTTGAATCGCGACGACTGGCCTCCATGGATGAGGTTGACCGTCCGGGAAACCGCATGGACCGCAGGAGAGGAAGCGGCCTTGATACGCGGAGCAGAAGGCCGTGCGGGATCGTCCGCGCGGAGCGAATCGGGTCACCATGCCGGACCAGGTCAGTGGTCGACGTAGAAGAGCGAAAAGGTGCAACTGACCGGCGACAGGCCCACGTTCTGGAACGAGAACGAAAACGACGTCGCGTTCACGTTTTCATAGTCGGAACGGACTGTCGCCTTGCTGGTCGAGTCGAGGAGGATGTAGTAGACGAAGGTGGGGCTCGAAGACTGGATGCTGTCCCCCGGACTCGTGCAGCCGGTGGGGGAGACGAATGCGAGGGTGCCGGCCTGTCCGGGGCTCTGGCTCGTGATTTGCACGGTGGTGCCCGGTGCTACCGTCACCGTATTGTTGACGAAGTAGGGATGGATCGTGACGCTCCCTGCCGCCCCCTCGACCACCGAAAGCTCAAGGCTTAGGAAGGCGGACTGGTTCTCGAGCCGTGCCACCTGGCCAACCAGCGACGCAATCTCGGAACCTGATGCGCTCTGGCTCTGCGTGAGCCCGGTTATCTGCTGGTTCAACAGGGTGATGTTGCCATTCAGCTCGAAGATCTTGAGCTGCAGTTCCAGCGCGGTGAAGTTCTGCACCAGCATCTGCGCCCTCAGATGAAGTATCTCCTGGTCCTTGGTGAGCAGGTCTGCGCTCGACGAGTAGTAGTAGGTGACCGAGACGGCCGAGACGATCACAAGGACGACCGTGGCAGCGGTGAAGCCCACGAGATACGACCGCTGCGGCTTCTGGGTCAAGTCAGCCGGCGGCATTCGTCGACCCGATATATTCCTAACCTCACGAACGGGCCCGCACGAGGACGGGTCAGCAAATGGCACAAAAACCAGTGGGTGGACCCTCAACGGCAGGCAATGAAGCAAAGGCGGCCGGGTCTCCAGCACAAGTGGGCTTACATCGTCAACTCGCTACAGGAGATAGTCCCCTCCTATGAGGAGGCTTCCAGCAGGATATCCCTCTTCGCCGACAGGAGGATGCGCCGCGAGGCGGTCTCCTTCGCCGTGAGGAAGGGGGACCTGGTCCTGGACCTCGGGGCCGGCCCGGGGACCATGTCAAAGGTCGTCGCCAGGCTGGGCGGGGACCCGGTCCTCCTCGACGCGTCTCGTGTGATGCTGAAGGCGTCCGGGTTCCCCAACGCGGTCCAGGCGATCTTCGAGCACCTGCCGTTCCGGGAAGGGGTGTTCGACGGAGCGGTGTCGGGGTTCGCGGTCAGGGACGCCCACGACCTCCCCGTCACCCTCGCCCAGCTCAGACGCGTCCTGAAGCCCCGGGGGCGCTTCGCCATCTGCGACCTGGGGAAGCCCGACGACCCCGTCAAGGCCCTTGCTGTCGCGATGTACCTCAGGACCATCCCCCCCATAATCGGGGCCGCTTCGACGGGGAGGGTAGGGCTCAAGTACGGCTCCCTCTTCGACACCTACAATCTGGTCTTCCACAACTCGGAGCTGACTGCCATCCTCTCGAAGTTCATCGGGAAGACGTCCATCCACGAGACCCAGATGGGGGGGTCGATAGTCGTGACGTCGACAAAGAACTAGGATTTCTTCACGAGCGCCGAGATCATCTCGTCCATCTTGGACGCGGGTATCCTGCACCCCGCCGCCCTTCTGTGCCCTCCGCCGCTCCCCCCCAGTCTCGCGGCAATCCTACCTATCGTCCGTCCCAGGTGGACCTTGGAGTCGCTGACCGAGCGGAGGCTCACCTCGTACCAGCCGGGCTGGTTCTGCTTCAGCGCGACCCCGACCCTGACGTCGAACGCTCCGAGGAGCACCTTGGACACTATGCTCGTCGAATAGCGCTCGACCACCATGTACGCCAGCCGACCCACCTTCGTCCCTCCCGCCTTCACCTCCTCGCCGAGAGATGCCTCCTTCGCAACCTGGGCCAGAGCCGACCCGGGGACCCCCCCGATCTCGTGGGGGATCTTCATCTTCGCCAGCTCCCCGACCAGCATCTCGGGATACCCCTCTTCGTCCGAGTGGTTCCCCAGGGCGAACGAGAGCATCGTCGCCTCGAGCAGGACGAAGTGCCTCTCGGTCCTCTCCATCATCTTCTTCGCTATCGGCGAATCGTCCATGTAGTCGGTCACGGCCCCGCAGAGGGCCATCAGCCTCGCCCGCTCGGGGAGGACGTCCTTGAACGTCTCATAGGTCAAGATGCTCGCGCACTCCTTCACGTTGTGCACCAGCTGGATTCCGGTCCGCTTCAGCTTGCGCCTGGCCTCGTCGGACATGAAGTGGTGGTCGATGTAGGTGACCTTGGCGCTGGCCGAAATCCGCCGGATCTCCGCCAGGAACTGCGGGAAGTCCGCGCTATCCGCACCGAGGTCGCTTATGACCACCCGTTCCGCGTCGCCCGGGATGCGCCGCAGGGTCTCTATCATGTCGTCGTAGTCCGTGAGCAGGATCTGCCCCCCGGTGGCGGCCACCGCGAGGGATCCGGAACCGAGGCCGTCGACGTCCTTGCGGTGGGACAGACAGTAGGCCTTCAACGTTCGGCGCCGACCCGGTGCCTGATTTTAAGGTGAGTGGCCGGAAGGAACGGGAGGCGCCCCGCGGAGGGCCCTCCTCCAGATTACGTACGCGATCGGCGCCCTGATGGCTGCCCAGACAGAAGGGACGATGAAGATGTAAACCAGCAGCCGGATGTCGAGGGCGACGGTGATCCCGCTCGCGGCTACCGAGAGGTCCCCGCCGTTGGTCACCAGCCAGAGATAGACGGCGCTGAGCACCGCGACCCCGCTCAGGAACGGGACGCAGGCTCCCAGCCCGTCGAAGTAGGCGGCCCCGACGTCGAGGACGGTGAAGAGCGCGCCGAACTCGTAGACGAAGGTCGGTATCGTGAGGGGGCTCCCTCCTACCCTCCCCACCAGCAGGGTCCCGATGTAGTAGGGGACGACCACCCAGACAGTCACGTTGATGACCAGGGCCCACAGCGCTTTGACGACTCTTCTCCTTGCCGTGAACGTCTTCCCGAACGACATCTATCCTCCCTGGATGTTCACGAGCCCGCTCAGGTCGGTGCCTATGGAGATGCTCACGAACGGCTCCAGGCCCATGGCCACAGTCCCGTTGATCCTTTTGTCGCTGGATGCGACGTACTGCTGGACGTTGGTGATGGTCATCCTGAACCGCAGCACCTGCTGTCCCCCTGGAGGGACGCTCACATGCCCCGCCAGGCAGACGACGTTGGGGTTGCTGTTGTCACAGGTCAGGGTGACGTCGAGGGTGTACAGCCCTCCGTTGGGAATCGTGAAGTTGAGGGAGACGGTCGCCGAGTTCCCGCTCTGAGTTATCCCTCCCACCGGCTGGTGCGACCCCCCGGTGAGCTCCGGCCTGACCGCGGAGTAGTCCTCGTAGGCCGAGTATGCGACCGTCCCGACGGCCAGGATGACCACGAGCGCGACGGCGATGGTTACCCCCCTCAGGGCCCAGATCCCTCTCGGTGTCTTCCTCTCGCTCAGGACTCTTCTCTGGTCAGCTTCTCTGGTTGCTATTTAGAGCCTATCCCAGAAAAAGGTTGATGGCTAACCTTCTTCGAGTCGATACGTGATAGCGCCTCGCGTCACACTTTCCCTCCATGAAGACCGCGACAGAACTGCCGACAGTCAGGTGTATCCCGGATGACCTCTGGGAAGAGATAGCTCCCATTCTGGGGGAGAAGAAGCCAGGCACCATGGGGAGGCCTCCGGTGCCTTACAGGAAGGTGCTCGATGGGATCCTCTACTTGCTGAGGACAGGATGCCAGTGGAAGTCCCTTCCGAAGGAGTGCGGTTCTGGCTCGACATGCCACAGAAGGTTCCAGCAGTGGGTCGGGGAAGTCGCCTTCCAGAAGCTGTGGGCAAGGCTCCTGAACAAGTACGACGCGTCGAAAGGAATCAAGTGGAGATGGTAGTCCCTCGACTCGAGTTCCGTGAAGGCGCCTCTCGGGGGGGAAAAAGTACAGGCCCCAACCCTACCGACAGGGGCAAGCTGGGGGCGAAGAGGCATATCCTCACCGACCAGAGGGGCAATCCTCTCGCCGTTGTGATCACAGGGGCCAATACGCATGATATGAATGCAGCCACAGAGACCCTCGACAGCGCAGTTGTGAAGAGCCCGGCTCCGACTCGATACCATGGACAGCACCTCTGCCTCGACAAAGGGTGCGGTTACCCGGAGATCAGAAGCGCAGCGATCGAGAGGATGTACGTACCCCACATGCGCCGCAGAGGAGAGATGGAGAAGCCTGTGAAGAGGTACAAGCCGAAGTGGTGGGTGGTGGAGAGGAGCGCGCCCTGGCTCATCAGGTTCAGGAAGCTCCTCATCAGGTGGGAGAAGAAGGCAGAGAACTACCTCGGGCTCGTCCAGCTGGCGTGCTTCATCATGACATACCGGAGAACGATATCGGGATAAGGTCTCAATCAGGATTTCACGGGGAAGACGCCCCTAACCCGTAAAAGACGGATACCGCCGCCATCGGACTCGATGCATCCCAAAGAAAAGGTAGCAGTCATACTCACAGCGCTTGCATTACTCCTTCCAGTCGCCGCAGTCTCTGCCACCGCAAGTTACAGTGCCCCTCCTTATGTTCCGGCCGCCTACGGTACCCAATGGACAATTGCGGGCGTCACACAAGTCACGACAGTGACTATCCAAGACGGTCATGCTGGCAGAGCATGGCAGGTATACCAAGTCAATAACGTCGGAGCTGTTCCTCTCTCGAGAGCAATATCTACGGTTCAGATACTAGGAGTCGAAATCGATGGTACGTGGCTCCACGACCCGACGAGTCTTGCAATGGTCCGAGTCCTCAATTCAAACGGAGTCTTCACCAATACTGGTGCTTACGTTCAGACACTTGGCACGATTGAAGTGGGCAGCTATTCTCAGCATGTTCTGAACATCGCATACAGCTCGAATATCCAAGAATTCACCTTCAGCTTCAACGTCTGGTATCTGCCGTCTTAGTATCAGCTGCAAAGAAACCCCTTTTATTTCGATTTTCCAGCTTCCATTATGCGGGATGATGCTTGTGCTGGAATCAAAGAAAGGGCCAAGAGCTCAGCCGCGTTTTGTTGCTCAAGGCGAAGCTCAGCGGGTTTGTGCAGATGGCGACACTGGACCCGCAACCTTCCAACCAGTGGCGCACACAATTCCATTGGCAGGGGCTCTGCTCCTCCCCCGTTGTTTTGAGCGCGGCAGCACTGATACGCGTAGACCAGGGCAGGAACGACCTGGCTCCTTGGGTTATTTTTGGGATAGGCTCTTAATGATGCGCGCTCCAGGGACCTGCTGCGGCTGTTCTCGCCAGTGGAATGGCTGTTCGGGTAGCTAGAACTAACTACGGCGGACCCCACGGGTCCTCCAATGAAGAGAAGCGGTCAGACTTCAAGAACCGTCATCGCACTCCTCGCGGCAACTCTCGTCCTCGCTACCACCACCGCGTACTTCGCATGGGGGTCCACGCAGCAGAGGCCCTCGGCGGCGGACCTCTCGGGTGAGGTCGCCTACAAGCTCCAGCCATACCAGGTCACCAGCGTGGGCACGGGAACGACGACCGGCTCGGCCCTGAATTCGATAGCGGTCAGCGCCACAGGCCAGGCGACCTACACCCCCAACGAGGCCCTCGTCCAGGTCACGGTGGTGACCCAGGACTCCACTGCCAAAGCGGCCACCCAGGCCAACGCCCAGAGCACCTCCAGCGTCATCAGCGCCCTGGAAGGGATCGGGGTCTCGAACAGCAGCATCCAGACCCAGGGGTTCAGCCTCAACGCCGACTACTCCAGTTGCTACTCCTCCTGCGTCCCATCCATCACCGGGTACACGGTTTCCAACTCGCTCCAGGTCAACATCACCAGCAGCAGCGCCAAGACCCTCGGGCTCAGGGCGGGACAGGTGATCGACACCGCGGTGAACGCGGGCGCCAACCAGGTGAACCTCTATTTCGCGGCCACCCATTCCCTGCTCGACCAGGTCACCAGCGTGGCCCTGAAGAACGCGGTCGGCTCGGCCGACATGCAGGCCCAGACCATCGCCAGTTCGCTCGGCGTGTCCATCACCGGGGTCATCAGCGCCTCCGAAGGAGGCGGGTACTCCCCCCAGCCCTACTACGGCTACCCTGTCTTCGCCGCATCCGTGAGTTCGGGAACCAGCGCCACTCCCATCATGCCGGGGACCCAGTCGTTCTCGATGACGGTGCAAGTGGTCTACTCCATCTAGGTGCGGAGCAGACCCCCCTTCATTTCTCGCTAGGTCCTGACGACTGTCTTTCCCTTGTCATGGTCGTACCAGGCCCTCCCCATCGCCTCAGTGTTGTGTGAGGCGCCCACCCTCCCCTTGAGGTCGACGGTGATGATGCCTGCGCTGTCCTTCCCCCAGAGCTTGGAGATGTACGCTATCCCCTTCTCCGCAGCGGCTTGGGCGTCATGTCCGCGCATGAACTTGCAGGTCCTCAATGAAAGGGCGCAGCGTATGATGTCCTCCCCAGTCCCGGTGGCGCACGCAGCTCCCAGCTTCTCGTCGGCGAATACGCCTGCCCCGAGGACGGCAGAGTCCCCCACCCTCCCAGGCAGCTTCATCCATCTCCCTCCGGTGCTCACCGCAGCCGCGGGTATCCCGTCAGCTCCGATTGCCACAGCGCCGACCGTGTCTCCTGTCCTGAACCGCTTCACCATCCTTAGTGCGTCGGCGTGTTTCATGTCTTTCTTCATGTCTGCGAACTTCCCCAGCGACGCTTCCGACGGTCTCACCTTCTCGATCTCCATCCCTGCGAGCCTGGCGTAGTCCGCCACCCTCTCCCCGACGACCAGCACATGCTCCGTGTTCTCCATCACCCACCGGGCGAGCTTCACCGGCGCGTAGGTGCATGTCACATCTCCCACTCCGGCCCCAGCGAGACCCTTTCCAGTCATGACGGCGGCATCGAGCTCGACGTTGCCTTCGGCCGTGAGGCAGGCGCCCCTCCCGCAGTTGAAGAGCCCCGACTCCTCCATGAAGTTGACTGCGGCGATCGCTCCATCAAGACCGGACCCTTTCTTCATGGCCGAGCGTCCCGCTTCCACAGCCTGACTCAGACCGGCGAACCTCTTGTCGGTCTTGCCATACCTGCCACTGCCCGCCCCTCCGTGGATGATTATGGATGGTTTCAGGAGCGTCCCTCTCCTTCCGACTCAACCGACTCTATGAAAGGTTTAACATGACGTTATGTGTGACAGAGTGTAAGACATGCCGACCATCACCGTGAGGGTCACCGAAGAAGAGAAGAAGAAACTGCTCCAGCACGGCCCCCTGTCGGATACGGTCAGGAAGGCTCTGGACCGGTATCTCATGGAAAGCGAAAGGATGGAATTCCTACAGGAGCTCAAGGAGTTCCAGGCGGCCCATCCGGTCACGGTAGACCCCGATGAAATCGTCAGGATTATCCGGGAAGGGCGAAAGCACTGATTGTTGCTGACAGCAGCCTTGTGGTCGAAGGTCTTCTGAACGGACAGGACGAGTTCGCGTCCGAGAGGTTCCTCGCCCCCGACCTGATAGTCCATGAGGTGGCCAACACGTTGTTCGTCCAGCATAGGGTCCTGCACACCATTCCGGATGGACTCCCCTATGTCGAACGGCTCTTCAGAGCAATCGAAACGGGCTCTCTGATTCTCGTGCCAGTCACCGAGGATCTTGCCGTTGCAGCCTACAAGATTGCGTCCGGCAACGCGGCTGCGGTCTATGACTGCGTCTTCATCGCTCTAGCACTGCAGAGAGAGATGCAACTGAAGACTCGCGACCGGAAGCAGGCGGAGATTCTCGAGCTCGAGAGGCGCAAGCGCTCTGCGCAGAAGCATCCTGATGACAAGGCCAGGAGAGAATGATTAGCGTCCCCAAGGGTGTGTTGCGCCTGGCGTCCCTGAAAATGCTCTCCGAGTCGTCGCTTTCCGGGACCGACCTTGCTGGGCAGATCCGAAGAGCGACAGGGGGAGAGTGGAACCCGGGACCAGGCTCAATCTATCTGATCCTCCGGGAGCTGCTGAAGAAGGGGCTGATCACGGAGCTCCCCAAAAGGGAAGGGAACACCCGGAGGTACATCATATCGGGGAAGGGGAAGGAGGAGCTGGCGAGGCTGACGAAGGAGACCGAGTCTGACGTGGCCAGACAGCTCAGGCTCCTGGCGGTCTACTCCGCCCTCGCCGGGAGGAAGGAGCTGAAGGAGAAGGTCCTCTCCTTGGCCGACACCGTCGGGTTGAGCCTGGACCCAGGGAACCCTTAAGCCGACAACACCTGCGGCCGCGTCAGATGGCCGACCGGCCAGCCGAGGTCGAGAAAACGGGCATCGAGCACGTCACCGACGAGCAGCGGCACGGCACGCCCGGGCGGGTCTTCACCCTCTGGTTCGCCGCCAACCTTACCATCGCCGATTATGTCGTCGGGGTCCTGTGCGTCCTCCCCTCTGGGCAGGGGTTCGGGCTGACGGTCCCTCAGGCGGTCCCGATCCTCCTTGTCGGGAACCTGCTGGGCGGGCTCTTCGTCGGGCTCGCCGCCGCCATGGGGCCAACCCTCGGCTTCCCCCAGATCGTCTCATCCAGGGCTTCCTTCGGGCGGTTTGGGAACTACCTCCCCGGCGCCCTGAACTGGATGAGCACCGTGGGGTGGTTCACGGTCAACACGATACTGGCCGTCTTCGCTCTGCAGGTGATCTTCCCCGGGGCAGACTTCGTGGCTGGTGCCGCAGCCTATGTCGTCATCCAGGCGGTCATAGCGATCTACGGGCACGACTTCATCCACCTGTTCGAGAAGGTGATGTCGGTCGTCCTGGGCGTCCTCTTCCTATTGATCTTCGCAATAACCTTGCCGAACCTGGGGTCGGCCCTGGCCTACGTCCCAGGCGGCGCGACAGGGGCGCTTTCGTTCGGTGCGGTCGGGACTGTCCTCGTTTCCTGCTTCTCCTACCTGATGTCCTGGTCCCCCTACGCGTCTGACTATTCCCGGTATCTGCCGCGGACCGCATCGAAGTCAAAGGTCCTCCTGCTTGCCCTTGCAGGGGGAGCCGCGTCCTCCTTCGCCGTCGAGGTGGTCGGTGCCCTGGTGGGGAGCATCACCCCGGTCCAGTCAGGAGCCAGCTACTTCGGGGGGTTGAACAGCGCGGTCGGAGCGTTCGGCTGGGTCGCCATGGTCACCCTCATCCTCGGGGCTTTCGCCGCCGACGCCCTCAACCTCTACACCAACTCCCTCTCGGCCCTCGTGCTGGGGGTGAAGACGAACAGGTGGAAGACGGTGGCCGCAGGTGCGGTCGTCGGGTTTGTCCTGGCCGTCGCCGTCGGGGAGCAGTTCGAACCGTTCTACGAGAGCTTCCTCCTGCTGCTGTCGTACTGGATCATGCCCTGGCTGGCAATAGTGATAGTGGACTTCTTTTTGGCCCGGAGGACGACGGTCGAGAGCTCGGCGAATCCGAAGGGGTGGGACATCGGAGCGCTGGCGGTGTATTTGGTTTCTGTCGTCGTCTCGGTGCCTTTCATGGTCCCCCTGATCAGCATCGGCTTTCCGGTCGGGGCGCTGGCGTCCTGGTTCGGAGGAGCGGACTTCAGCTACTTCATATCGTTTCTTGTGGCAGCAGCGCTGACCACCCTGGTCCGAAGGGCAGTCCGCTAGGCCCCTTCCGCCGCTGCTCAAGCGTCGCCTTTTTTCGATCAGGTGAATGCCTTATTAAACTTCGGCGGGTCCATTCCAGCGTGTTCTCCTGATGAGTCAGGCCATCGAAGTGAAGGACTTGACCAAGATATTCAACGACAGACTGGTGGCTGTGAACAACATCCAGGGTTCCGTCTCTCAGGCGCAGAGCGCCATCTCTTCGTCCGTAGCTTCCCTCTCGTCAGCAAACACTAGCTCGTTCAACGACGTGGTCAACTACGAATACATCAAACTGGCTCTGACTGCGATCGTCCTGATACTGGCGATCGTACTCCTCACAGTCAAGAGGAATTAGTCCGGGCCGGTCCCTCTTTCGTTCCTCCCAGCGTGGGCTGGGTCCGACGGTCCCCGTGGCGAGTGACCCTTTTTCCAGACGGTGCAAGCTTGCAGGAGCACCCTGTTTCAGAAGCCCCCCTTTCGGGGCAGGGGCTCCGGCGAGAGTCGCCGTTAAATAGAACTCACGAGTACCGCCGCGTGGAATTGGCTTCGAGGGCCCCCGGTTGGCTGAAGTCGGTCCTACTCCCTGAGCTGAACGGGATGAAGAGCGAAATCGTTGGCCTCCGGGGCGACATGCAGGCCATGGATTCAAGGCTGAGCGGGCGGATAGATACGCTTCAAGAGAAACTGAACGGGCGGATGAGCACACTTGAAGGGAAGTTGAGCGGGCAGATGAATGCCCTTGAAGGGAAGTTGAGCGGACGGATGGACACGCTTGAAGAGAAGTTGAGCGGGCGGATGGACACGCTTGAAGAGCAATCAAACGGGCGGATGGACACGCTTGAAGAGAAGTTGAACGGGCGGATGGACGGGATCTTGGCCAAGCTGACCGGCTTGGAGAACAAGATGGACTCCGAGTTCAGGACGGTCCACTCCGAGATCAGGCGGCTGGACGAACGCGTCGACGGTCTTGACAAGAGACTTGACTGGAGCGAAAGGTTGGTCGCTGTCGAGGCCAAGGTCCGCGAGCTCGAAGCCAAGCAGTAGTGCCAGAGCACGGGTCAGACTTTTATCCCGATTCTCTGACGGTTCCCTCGTGTCCACGGATACAAAGTTCAAGGTCAAGATCTACGACTCGCCCAAGCCGAAGAAGGTCCCCAAGGCGGTCTCTGAAGAGCTGAAGGGGGCTGCCAGCGCCAAGGCGATATCGAGGATGAAGAAGGAGAGCGTCGACTGCCCTGTAGTGGGTAAGGAGGTGGCGTTCCTCGTCTGTTTCGCATGTCCGTCGTTCTTGCGAAGGGTGGAGGGGGTGGTGGACTGCGCGGGCGGCCAGGGGCCGCCGAGAGAGTGGCTCATCGGCTAGGGCCGGTGTCGCACGTCACTCTTCTGCTGTATTACAGCATTGGGTATGGCTTCAAGTGGACTGCAGTCACCTTTCGATTCATGGCCAGGTCGAGGGTCGCGGAGAAGTTCTAGGTCACCATCCCGAAGGAGGTCAGGAAGCGGACCGGCGTCATAGCGGGCGAGATTGTTTCCATCGAGGCCATCTCCGAAGGCGAAGTCATCCTTAGGCGGTTCGTGAAGGTCAAGGAGCCGCTCTGGGTACTCATCGGTCCTCGGGGGCGAGACACGTCCCGGTAGACGAGCTCGAAGAGGCCGCAGAGGCACGATAGCGTTGGCCGAGACCTACATCGACAGCAACGTCTCCTTCTACGCTAAGACTGGAGACAGGGTCTACGGGAAGTCATGCGGTGAGGTGGCCCGCATGATATCGTCTGGCGAGATCGAGGGCGCGACATCGACCCTCATCCCCCTCGTGGCCTCAAGCGCGATGCGGAAGTTCGGGTTGGGGCGCGAAGCCGCCTCCGAGGTCGGCGCAGTGCCCTCGCTGGGCATGGAAGTCTTTCCTCTCGAAGCAATCGAGATGGAAGAGGCCGCCGGTTCGCTTGAAGGGATAAGCACCCGGGGATGGGTGTACGCCGCCGGGCTCCTGCTGGGCTCGGTCTTCGCCATGGCTTCGATGGTGGCCGTGTCCAAGGGCGCCGGCCAGCCGACGATGCAAGAGCAGCTGCAAGGTCCAGCCGGGCTGTGGTTCCGCGAAAGAAGCGGGCTCAGCCCTTCAGGTATCCGACCGCCAGCCCGATGATGAACGTTATCGAAGAGTAGGGAAGGTACCCGGCGACGCGGTTGGCATAGGTAGTAAGGGACGACCCTGACTTCACGAGGGACAGGAGTGGCTGAAGGACTTCATTGGGGGTTATCACCCCAGCTGCGATGAGTACGATCACCAGTATGACGAGGGCGATCCCGATCTTGATGGCGCTCTTCAAGATGACCCCGACTATGAAGCCGATGATCAGAGGGAGTATCGCCGACACCAGGAAGGTGGTCGACAGGTCAGGCGCCAGGAAGTTGACCATCGAGGCATGATTCCCTGTAGAGGATATAACGTTGCCTGTCCTGAACCGGGCCCCCTGTCGGGGTGGCACCTTATATATTGCGTTCATATTGCTATTACATGATGACCAATGTCACCTTCTCGCTCCCAGAAGGCACCATCCGCAGGCTACGGAAGAGGGCCGACGAGTCAGGGGGGAAGAAGGGGGCGATTTCAGAGATGGTCGACGAGGCGCTCACGTATTATCTGGACAACGCGGAGGCGTCGTCGAGGGGTGAGACCTTTACCGCGACCAAAGGTGGTGTTGTCGTTGCACAGGCCGGCTCCCTCAGGGAGCTCGCTGCTCTTTTGAAGGCGAATCAGGTCGACTTCCGGTCCGTCGTTATCCTCTCAGGCTCGCCCCTCGAGCCAGTGGGGCATCTGGGCCTCCGGGTGCGGCCGGCTTGAGCACAGTCATGGGGAATACCCCCGTCTTGAGGCTCGTTCTGAGGAACCACTTCGCGGAGACCACGTACCCACCTAAAGGGAAGGTGCAGGCTGTGGCCGACACCGGGTACGACGGGTTCCTGGCCGTCCCTGAGACGGTCTTCGACGCCCTGGGGCTCTCGAGCTTGTCATCCTACACCAGGACCGTGGTGACTGCCGACGGGAGGACCATCGGGATGAGGTGCTCGCCTGCGACCGTCGAGATGGCCCCCATCGAGGGCTCCTACGACGGGCTTGTGGAGACTGGGCCAGGGATCGAAGAGGTCCTCGCGGGGACCATGCTCCTCTCCAGGTTCAAGGTCACCCTGAACTACTGCGCGGGTGTCTTCAGAACCGAGCCCTGCAAGTAGGCGGGGCGGGTGCCCTCGAATCGCGCGCAGCATCCAGGGTCTCTTCCGTCGTTTTGTCTGGCGTAATAACCTATGTATTGTCCTAGGATTCTCCGCTAGGGCGGATTCGCTGCGCCGATGAAATCGGCCCCGGTGAGGTCAGCCGATGACATGTTGGCGCCCATCAGGTTGTCCCCGGACAGGCTGTGGCCTGCAAGCTCGCAGTCCTGGAGGTTCGCCCCCTTCAGGTTCGCCCCTCCTCTGTCGAGGACCTGCGGGCAAGCGAGGTAGTAGGTGACGGTGACGGAAGCCGTCCCCGAACTCCCGAGGTGATACCCGCCTCCTTCGAAAGTCGCGGTTAAGGTGACCGTGGTCACCGGGCTCCCAGCGGGGTTCGGGTAGAAGGTGAACTGGCACTGGCTAGTATTCGGGTTGACTTCGCCCAAACAGTGTGGGGTGTATGAACCGGGCCCGTCTCCGTACGCATCCCCGAACGACCCCCAGCTCCGCCGTCGCCGAGGGCCATGTAGCCGTTTGGTGCTTCCGAGACGGCGGTGTTCGAGTCGGCCTCCGTCACGGTTAATGTGACGCCGTTGGGGTTCGAGGCGCAGGTCGAGGATGAGCCGGGGGCGGTGGTCGCGGTGGTGGGGATGTGGTGGGACTCCCCGTAGTTCACCTGAACGGTACCTGGGCCGGTTATGACCGCAGCGCCTGCAATAGAGCAAGAGTGGCATGGGTTTGAAACAGCAGGAGACACAAGAACTGTGTCCCCGCAGCTGAAGGTGATATCCGGCCCGTAACCGATGGGGCTGCCGACGCTGTAGGTGAAGGCTTGACCGTTCAGGTTCGGTGCCTGAATGGAGCTCTCTGTCCCGGTGTGGTGGGTTCCACTCCCCACAGGGACCCAGACCAGCGCTCCGGTCGCACCCTGCGTCGCCGCCTCCAGCGTGTACACCGTGGCTCCCCACTGCTGGCCGGAGGGGAGGGTATGCTGCTGGAAGGTAAGGGTGCACCCCTCGTTGATGGGGACCCCAGCTAGCAAGTTCGGCGCGGTGCTTGCCGAGTTCGTCTCGAAGTACGGCCAGGGAGGCATGGACAGGTACTGTCCGAGGAAGGACATCGACCAGCCGGCCATCGGAGTCCGGCTCCCCACCGCCTGAACCGCCGGAACCTCGACGGCTAATCCATACTGCTGCTTCCGAACGCTCTTATCCCCCGAGCGGCAACGCGCCCCCGGATGCCTCTGGAAGACGTCATCGGCAGAGAGCCTGTGCAGCCTGAGCCGTCAACCTCGACCGATCCAGTCTGGATCTGGGCCGGGGAAGTCCCGCCCGCATAGGTCCCTCGTCCCCTTGGTCACTCGCCCCGTCCCGTCGGTGCCCGTGCGGGGTTCCCATCACGAAGCAACGCATATCTACGCTGCCAGAAGGGCCTAGAACAATTCTACAGGGAATAGTTACTGCATGGGCGAACATGAAGGGGTCGAGGGGGCGAGGAGAGCCGACAGCGCGAGCCTTCTATTCAAAGGCCCGACCGTGGTAGCAGCCCTCGTCTGCTTCGTCGCCGCAGTCTTCACGGCGGCAGCCGGGGTGGCCATCGCGTTCGCCTCGAACGACCTTCAGGGCACCCTCCTGGTCAGCCTGTCCAGTGGGGACCTCCCCTCTCAGGGGCTCCTGGACCTGGTCGGGGCTGTGATGGTCGGGCTGGGCGCAGGGTATGTCATCTCCGGAGTCCTTCTCTGGTCCGAGGTGCACTGGGTCAAGGGGGTGTACGTCGGGTTAATCGTTTCCATGGTCGGAATGGTCGCGAGCGGGCTCGGGACCACCCTCGCCCCCGGGATGGCTGCCGCTGGGATGATAATCGATGTCCTAATCGTGACGCTGCTCGCTACCGAGACATGGGAAGCCAGGAGGGGGATGAAGTGAGCCGGGCCCGCTACGGTGCAGCGCATTGAAGATGATCATGCCGACCTACGTCGTCATGGTCGCCAACGTGGTCGCAGTAACGGTCGTCCTTACGACCGTGGTCGCCCCCTACGCCGGTTCCGCCTACAGCGGCTTCGGCTATGCGTCTTTACGCCACCTGAACGCAACCACGACGGCCCCCGTTACCACCTCAACGGTGTCTTCGACCATGTCATCGTCCCGGGCAACTTCCACGTCGTCGGCTATCGCTTCGACTTCAGTTTCGCCGGCCATCCAGACCTCGACCGAAGAGGTCGCCAGCACGACCAGTGCCAGGCCCACCACAACGACCACGACTTCCGCAACCACCTCATCCACCTCAACTTCAACAACTTCTAGTTCGACGGCCTCAATCACCAGCAGCGCGTCACAGGCCACTTCCACCACTTCGACCGCCGCTAGTCCTACGTCCACCGCCTCGACGACCGCCTCTACAAGCGCTACAACTACTGCGGTCCAGACCACGTCGGTAGCGTCCGCCTCGTCTCAGTCGACCAGTTCGACAGCGACGACGTCTACCTCGACATCGACATTCGCAACTTCGAGCGGGAAGACCGGGACCACCTCCGCCAGCAGCACTTCTACGACCGATGCTACGACTGAAACCACGTCCGCCACCACTTCCGACAGCACGTCGACCGTCACGACGACCGGAGACGGGTGCCGGGCCAGCTGGTCCCTGCCGAGCGGAGACATCCAGGTCGGTTCGACGGTCACAGGCTCGGTCACGGTGGATTGCACCGGCTCGGCGCATTGGCAGATCGGCGGGTCCGGCGGCACCGTGGCGTCAGGCTCGTCGTCGTGCCCCTGCTCGTCGAACACCCTCTTCTCGTTTGAAGCCGGGTCCTCTCCCCTGCCGAAGGGGACCTATCATGTCACGGCGACGTTCGACGGGGAGCACCATTCCAAGTCGTCCGCCCGGGGGAGCTTCACTGTGGTGGACGGATCCTCTGGGGCAGTGGCGGCGGTGTCGGGCGCCTTCTTCGTCATCGCCGTTCTTGCCTCGACGAGAAGAGTGCCACACGGCAGTCGTGAAGGGAAGTCCGAGAGCGGGCAACGTTCTTAATCACGCCTCAGGCGCCCTGGGTTCAAGGCGCTACCACCTTATTGATCATAACGAGGACTCCGTTTAGGCTGTCCCTGGGCGGGGGAGGGACCGACCTCCCGAGCTACTACAGGACCCACGGGGGGTTCTTCGTGAGCGGGGCCGTGGACAAATATGTCCACATCGCCGTCAACCCAAGGTTCGAGGAGGACAGCATCAGGGTGAGCTATTCGACCACAGAGATAGTCAAGGATGCTTCAGAGCTGAAGCACCCGCTGGTGAGGGAGGCGCTGGACCTCGTGGGGGTCAGGCGAGGGATAGAGATCGTCTCCGTGGCTGACGCCCCCGCTTCGACTGGGCTCGGCTCGTCGGGGAGCTTCTCTGTGGGGCTGCTCAGGGCGCTGCACGCCTACCTGAAGGAGGAGAAGACGTCGCAGTACGTCGCCGAGGAGGCCTGCAGCATCGCCATGAACAGGCTGAAAGAACCATCTGGGAAGCAGGACGAGTACGTGGCCGCGTTCGGGGGGATAAAGTCGTACACCGTCGACAGAGACGGAGAGGTGAAGGTGGAGACGATACCGCTTTCGACTCACATCCTCGCCGAGCTCGAGGCGAACATCCTGATGTACTACACCGGGATCACCCGGAGCTCGTCGTCGGTCCTCTCGAAGCAGAAGGCTGCCATCGAGAAGGAAGGGGCGGACGAGAAGATGGAGAAGATCAAGGACATCGGGCTGAAGATAAGGGACGCGCTCACGTCCGGGGATCTGACGAAGTTCGGCCAGCTCATGGACGAGCACTGGAAGGTGAAGCGGGGGGTTGTGAGCGAGATGAGCAACGACAAGATTGACGGGTGGTACAGGGTGGCCAAAGAGAACGGTGCCATCGGGGCAAAGATCAGTGGGGCTGGAGGCGGAGGGTTCCTGATGCTGTATTGTGAAAATGGCAGAGCAAACCTCAGAAAAGCTATGGCGAAGCAAGGGCTAGTTGAGCACAGGTTCAGGTTCGACTTCGAGGGATCCAAGGTAATCTACAACGTTTGATGGTACCTTAGAAGCCGGAAGCCCGTAAGACAATTGGTTGCCCTGCAAGCTCTGTGGGTCAGCGTGCCAGGACGGTCACCACCTCGCCCACCTTGAGGAACGCCGTCCGCCGCGGTTTCTGGAGCGCCAGCGATATGCAACTCGCAGGTTGAATGAGAAATATCCCAGCCTCCACAAGGAGGCAATGGCCAGGATTATGAGAGCTAATCCAAATCACCAGAAGGAGGCGTTTGCCAGACTCTTGGAAAAGAACCCAAATCACCGATCAGAAGCGGGCAAGATTGGGGGGAAGAAAGGCGGGGCGATTGGCGGCCGTATCACAGGACCCAAGACGATCTGGAAGGCGCTGGAGTGGCAGAAAGAGCACCCTGAAGAGCGCTTGAAGATTCTGAGGAAATTCCAAGAGGCGGGCAACAAACGGGTAAGAGAGCATCCCAAAGAGGCCACTGAATATGCGGAGAAGGGAGACAAAGCGCTTCGTTACCTAGTCGCATCGGGAAAAATCAAGAGGAATTCCGAGTTTCGTTGAGAATTCTCGTGGCCCGATGACAGTCTATGGAAACACTTCCACAGGTCACGTAGCGAGATGAAGAGGTGCAACGAGTTGTACCACTCGATGGGCCCCGTATTCTTGCATCCGAACCCCTACTTCAAAGGCATAGAACTGGACTGGGTGGTTTCCAAAGACCCTGACAGTTTCGACGACCACGACCCTTCGACATGGAACCAAGTGACAGAATATCAACCGGTCATTAGGACGTGGAAGGGCGGTAGGAGCCGCAAGGATTATCAAGACAGGAGAATCGAGCAGATACGAAGTCGGGGAATCCTGTGTGAGGTGCGTTTCATCTGAACAGAACTGATGCCTATCTATCAGAGTCACAAGTTATTCTGAAGAAGATTGATACTGCGTCGATAGACAAGGCAATTCGCATTCTGTTCGAAGCATGGAAGAACGACAACCAGGTATTCACTTTGGGTAATGGGGGGAGCGCTTCGACCAGCACCCACTTTGCCTGCGATCTAAACAAGTGGGTATCGGACCGTGCAGACCGCAAGTTCCGTGCCTTCGCTCTTGTTGACAACATACCTCTCGTCAGCGCATTAACGAATGACAATGGCTGGAGCGACATCTATTACGAGCAGCTACGGAATTTCTTTAGGAGAGGGGACGTTGTTGTTGCGATAAGTGTCCACGGAGGATCCGGAAGTGACAAGGCTGGTCCCTGGTCTCAGAATCTGCTAAAGGCGGTAAAGTATGCCAAAGACAACGGAGGCAAGGTTATCGGACTCGCTGGGTTTGACGGAGGTGTCCTTAAAACTGCCGCAGACGCTTGCATCGTCGTTCCAGCCGACTCGACACCGCATGTGGAGGGTCTGCACCTCGTACTGACCCATCTAATGGCCGAACAGCTTCGTGAGATGATTTCTGCCCCGGGAACCAAGGGGAAACCTGGATACTAGAAGAGCAACCTGGTTTGAAAAGAAGCAAGGCGGTTCTGGTTGACCGCGACGGAATCTTGAACGAAATGATCTACTATCCCGACCCGGGGGTGGTAGACAGCCCCTTCACCCCCAGGCAGTTCGAGCTGGTGGATGGGATAGGCCCTGCACTGCGGGCGATGAAGGCGGCAGGGTATAAGCTCGTGTTGGTCTCCAACCAGCCGAGCGTGGCCAAGAAGCACCTCACGATGGCGACGTTCAAGAAGATACAGGAGAAGATGCACAGGCTCCTCGCCGCCGAGGGGGTCAGGTTGGACGGGGAGTACTACTGCTTCCACCATCCCCAGGCCAAGATAGCGAAGTTCCGGGTCGTCTGCGAGTGCAGGAAGCCGAAGCCCGGGATGCTCCTCCAGGCGGCCAAGGACCTCGACCTCGACCTCGCGAACTCGTTCATGATAGGGGACGGGCTCTACGACGTGGGAGCGGGCAAGGCCGCCGGGTGCAAGACCATCCTTGTGGCCAACCTGAACGCCCTGCTGAGCAGGAAGATGGACGAGACAGGCACCCACCCCGACTTCGTAGCCCGGAACGTCTCGGAGGCGGCTGACATGGTTAAGAAGGCCGGGAGGGAGGTTCCAATGCGATGAAGCGGTTCGAAGTCTGGATTGACTGTGACGACAGGGATGAGAAGGAAGTGAGGAAGAGGATCAGGGACGCCCTCGACGGCACAGGCGTCGACTACACCATGCTCGCAAACTCGCTCGAGATAGTGAAGAAAGGCAGCCAGAAGTGAGATGCAGGCCGCGATACTGGCCGGGGGGCTCGGGACCCGACTCCGGCCGCTGACGAACAGCGTCCCGAAGGCCATGATACCTGTGAACGGGCGGCCGTTCCTCGAGTATGAAGTCGACCTGTTGAGAAAGAACGAGATCAACGACCTGGTGCTCTGCCTGGGCTATCTCGGAGAACAGGTCGAGGAGCACTTCGGAGACGGGACAAGGTTCGGCGTCAAAGTCAGATACAGCCACGACGGGAATGAGCTCCTGGGGCCGATCGGCGGGCTGAAGATGGCCGAGCGCCTGCTGGAGGACGAGTTCTTCGTGACCTACGGGGACGCCTACCTCAGGACGAACTACGCGGAGATGATGGCGACCCTCCGGCGGAGCACGAAGCCTGCTGTGATGGCCGTCTACAAGAACGAAGGGAAGTTGGGGAAGAGCGACGTCATAGCGAAGGACGGGCTGGTGACCGCCTACGACAAGAAGAAGACCCTCCCGGGGATGATATGGGTGAACTTCGGGGTCTCAGCCATGAAGAAGGAGGCTCTCAGGAGCGTCGTGGCCGGCAAGTTCTGTGACGAAGAGACCTTCTATGGGGGCCTGGTGAAGCGGAGGCAGCTCGCAGCCTATGAAACCTTCGAGAGGTTCTACGAGATAGGGTCTGAGAGGAGCCTGGCCGAGTTCAGGGACTTCGTCTCCAGCCCGGTCCAGAACGAAACCGGACGGGTGCGGAAGCTAGTGGGAGACCTCAGAAAGCGGGACAGGGGCGAGATGCCCCCGGACCCGGCCTAGCCAAGCGGTCCGGCCCCGCAAGCTTCTTATTCCCAGCTGGGAAGCAGAGCCGAGACTTGACAGCCATCTTCCTCGACACTGCAAGCGCGTCCGAGATCAGGGAGTTCCTGTCCAAGGGGATAGGCGACGGCGTAACTACGAATCAAAAGATCTTCCTCTCGGAGGGGAACGTCAATTTCAGACAGAGGGTGCTCGAGATCTGTGCGATGAAGCGCACCTGGCCGGTGAGCGTCGAGACCACCACAAAGGGGTTCGACGAGCTGGTAGCCGAAGCCCAGGATTACGCCAGCTGGCACAAGAACGTGGTGGTGAAGGTCGCCATGGACAAGGACGGGGTCGGGCTGAAGGTCGTGAAGAAGCTCCATGACGAAGGGGTGAGGACCAACATGACGGTGATGATGACGTTCAACCAGCTCTACCTGGCGGCGAAGGCTGGAGCGACCTACGTCAGCCTCTTCTTCAACAGGGCTAGAGACGCGGGGCTGGACCCCGTCAAGACGATCCACGAAATCATCCCACTTCTGGAGAAGAGTAGCGAGGCGAAGCTCATCGTCGGGAGCATACGCAAGCCGGAGGACGTGGAGGAGATCGTCACTGCAGGCGCGCACATTGCGACCATAACCCCGAAAGTGCTCAACGCCATGCCCTTCCACCCCAAGACGGAGGAGACGATCAAGGAATTCGACGACGCCTGGAAGGAGTTCGTCGCGAAGAACAACCTAGTCCTTCCCGTCAGGACTAGAAAGGTGCGCAAGGCGTAGCCTTCGGGTCCTCAACTCTTCTGGGTCGTCTGATCCAGCTTTCTCGCTAAGACCGTGGCTGCCGACTTTCTACCTGCGGCACTCGGCCGGCCGTCTGCGCCTGGGGAGCTTTCTCCGGGTGCCCGTGAGCTCAGGCCGTGAACGGACTGCCGTCCCGTTCGGTGGGGGCTTACTTTTGGCTCGTCGCGCCAGACCCTGCCGCGCCCGTGGCTTCCTTCTTCCCGCCTAGGAAGACTCCGGCGAACACGACTATGAGGGTGATGAGCCAGAGGGTAGTGGTAGTCATGTCGTATACGTTGTCGAGGTCGAAGGCGACGTTCACAATCAGCCCGATGAGGGCCAGTATTCCACCTATCAGTACTAGATTTCTGTTCAAGATGGGTCAGCGAATATGAAAATCTCATCATATTTAGATTTTCATTCGTGGCGACAGTCGGATTGACGCAGAGACGGTTGGGGTGTTTGAGGGAATCGAAACTGACATGAGAGGCGAGGACCGTCAGTCCTGGAACCTCATCAGGAGTGCCATGGCCGCGGCCGCCAAGGAGAAAGCCCCTGACAGGACGAAGGTGAGGAAGTAGCTCCCTGTGACGCTGGACAGCAGCCCTCCCAGGACCGGCGGCCCGATTAGTGCCCCGAACCCCAGTCCGGAGGAAATCACTCCGTAGACCAGCCCGTAGGACCTCATCCCGAAGCTCCTTCTCGTAAGGAGGGGGAACTGGGGGACGTAGGCACCGTACCCGATGCCGAACACGAACGCGGAAGAGTACACCAGCCAGATGTTCCCCGAAAGAACCACTGCGATGCTTGACACCCCCTGGAGGACGAAGCTCAGGAGGACGATCAGGTTGTCGCGGAGCGCCCTGGACAGCACCCCCGACCCCAGCCTTCCGAAAATGCTCCCGCCCCCGATGAGCCCCACGCACAGCGCCCCGGCCTGGAGCGGGAACCCCGTAGCCAGCACGTACACTGCGATGTAGACAAGGACGGTGTATCGGGCGATGCCGCACCCCAGGACGTACATGCCGAAGAGCGTCCAGAAGTTCCTGGTCCCGACCGCTTCAGAGAGGCGCTGGCCCGGCTGGCTCCCGCTCCCGGAGACGAGGCTCCCGCTCTTCCTGGGGCTCCCGATCGCCGCCACCCCGAAGAGGGCAAGCGCTGCCGAGATCAGCGCGAAGAGCAGGTAGCAGGTCCGCCACCCGTAGTCGGCGATGAAGAACCCGGCCACGGGGGAAATAAGGAGGGTCCCCGCCCCTGTCCCCACGGCGACGACGCTTACAGCCATGTTGAGGCTGGGGCTCGACTCGAAGCGCTCTATCACCGCCTTCGTCGGAGGAATCCAGAAGGCCGCAGCCCCGGCTCCTCCCATGACCCCGAAGGTCAGGTAGAGCTCCCAGATGGCGTCAGCCCTGCTCGAGAACACGAGAGCAAGCGTGATTAGGACTCCTCCCAGCCCGATGGTCCTCCTGACCCCGTACCTGTCCGCAAGCCTCCCGGTCATTATCGCGCCCAGGCTGTAGCTCAGGCTGTAGACCGAGAAGACGAACGAAGTAAGGGCGCTGGACCACCCGAACTGGGAGATGAGGGGGTCCAGGAAGACTCCGAACGAGAAGAAGATCCCAAAGATGATCGAGAGCCCGGTGGCCGCGGCGACTACTATCCAGCCGGTTCCTGGTCGGCGGTCAGATTCCAATGGGAAAGAGGGCGGGCGTCGCGCGTCTGTCTTAAGCCGATTCTCCCTAAGAGCTCAACTGACGAAAATCAGGGGGCTGACAGGGCTCCATGACCCTGTCACTCTAGCTTACGTTAGGCAAGAATAGGAGATGGTGCCGACGTACGGTTCTTCGAGTATCGTGCCCGAGACTGCGCCGCAGGTGTACACCGTGCCATAGTTATCGAGGGTCCCTACGATGAGTGCGCCGCGGTTGTTGAAGACCCCCTCGTTCATGAGAACATACCTGAAGCCGATATGGAATGCGCCGCGGTTGTCGAATGTCCCTCCTGCGTAGACGTAGATGCGGCCGAGGACGCGGCTGTCGGGAGTGGCGAGTGCTTCGATGGTGCCGCGGTTGACGAACGTCGCGCCACTGGAGATTCCAAGGTTGGCCCAGTAATCATTGGCGGTCTTCAGGGTCAGGACCCCCAGGGACCGCCCCATGGACGCGACGCGTGGGCTGTAATGGTGCGGCGTTCCACAATCGTTAATTATGAATCAAGGGCATGAAGTCCGGCTTGAGTTCAGGCGAAGAGCAGATACTCGGGGCGATCCTCTATGCCGCCCAGTCTCCGGACTACACCCTGCGCTCGGTGGTCTTCACCGACAGGCAGGTCTTCCAGGTGCCGCTTTCAAAGCTGAGCGAGATCGCCGCCAGGGCGGGAGGGGTCCCGACCGCGGTTGCCTGGCTCTTCGAGGCCGCCAACCCTGCCGTCTTCTCTGGACTCGGAGGGATGGTGGGGATGAAGATGTGGAAGGACCTCAAGAAGAGGGTGGCCGACAGGCAGGTCCTGCAGCTGAAGAGCGGGCCCCTCCCCGCGGAGCTCCTCGCGGCTGCGAAGTCGAAGATGGCCTACGACGAGGTGAAGGACGTGAAGGTGAAGAAGGTGATGATGTCCAGCGACCTGATGCTCGACATCGGGGCTGGGTTCATGCATAGCGAGAAGATATTCTTCGAGGGGAGGGCCGGGGACGAGGTCAGGAACCTCATCAGGGCCACGCCTCTTGCGTCCAAACTGAAGGAGTAGCGCCGGGCCGCGCGGGCGTCTGCATCCTGACTCGAGGCGGGATTCTCGCCATCGGGTCCATAGGCGGTGTCAGCCTGCCGGGGCTGGCCGGGGGCCTCCGTCCTCGTAGGGCTGTTTACCGAGCAGGTCATGCACAGGCTCAACGACCTGGCAGACATTCTGTTCGGCCCGGCGCCCGAGGATATGTCCGGCGCGAAGCAGCCGGGCCCGAAGCCGCAGCAGCCACAGTCGGCGAAATGAGCCCACCTGGTTCCCGCCACCAGGGGTTAGGTCCCCTCACGATGTGGTTCGCACTCGAATCAAGGGATGCAAGTGGCCCCGAGCCGAGGCGGGGGCAGAATTCTCTCCGGCAGCGCGGAAAGCGGTCCTCAGCCCTTCAGGCCGAGTCCATATCTTCGCGCTCGCGAGCACTGCCGCTCTTGTCAGGAGGTGCGTGGCATCCGGCGCAGGGGCGATTCATACCCCCCGACCGGCGCCTCAGCGGCCCTGGACAGGTGCCGGAACGCTGGCGGAATTGGTTGCGATGGCGGCCGCACCGAGAGCCTGAGGGGTGGAGCGCTCCGCTGAAACGTTGGAAAGGCGCAGCCTGTGACACCGGCCCGGATGGTAACGGCCATTCGGAGCGGCCTCCGAGACTCAGACGTAGTCAAGGACCGCCCGCCTGTCGGGCGACCTCGTGTACTCAGGGTACTTCAGCTCCGCCTTCCAGTCAGCAAGCATCCACCCCTTGAAGAGCGTCTTCTGTCTCTCGGTCGCACCTTGCAGGGGCTGGACCCTCCACTCCAGCGGGGGCCTCGTCCCCACCCTCCCTCGGAGCTCGGCTATCCTCCCGTTTCTCGCGACCGTCAGGCGCACATCTTCCCCGGGCTGAGCCACCCCGACGTAGAAGGACACCTTCTCCTGGCCCACGCGGAGGCCGTTCAGGCCTATCACCTCGTCGTTCACCGAGAGCCCCATGGACTCGGCCGGGGAGCCCGCTAGGCACCCCTTGACCAGGGTCCTTCCGCCCTCTGAGCTCAGCCTCACCCCGAGGAACCCCTTCGTCTCTGAGGGCGTCGCCTTGGCCTCCAGCCGCAGGCCGGCGTACCTGAGGTACCTGTCGAAGTCGACTTCCTCCATCCCCCTGACCCTTGAGTCGAAGACCTCCTCTGCACCTGCGCCCCCCAGGGCGACGGAGGCCCGCTCGAACTCCTCGTCGGCGTACCCCGCCCCCTTCTGGAGGAACGTCTCCGAATAGACCCTCTTCATGACGTCATCTAGGGTCCCCCTGCCGACGTCCCTCAGCACCATGTCGAGCATCCACCCGATCACCGCCCCCTGGTTGTAGTAGGAGGAGGTGACGTTGGGGCTGTTCTCGTTGGGCTTGTAGTACTTCGTCCAGGTGTCGAAGCTGGCCTCTTCGGCGCTCTGGTGCCTGCTCCCGGGCAGCGACTTCAGCACGTTGACGTTGTCGGAGAATGCGTCTAGATACTCCTCTACGGTGTAGATCCCGGCCCGCCTTAGGATGAGGTCGTCGTAATAGCTGGTCACCCCCTCGGCGATCCAAAGGGACTTCGTGTAGACCTCCTTCGAGTAGTCAAACGGCCCCAGCCCCAGGGGCCTCATCCGCTTGACGTTCCAGGCGTGGAAGAACTCGTGCGAGAAGAGCCCCATGGCCTGGTGGTACTCTTCCGCGGGCACCATCCTGAACCTCTGCAGGAGGCACATCGTGCTGTTCAGATGCTCCAGGCCCCCCCTCGCGGCGTCGGTGAAATTGACGAGGAAGACATACCTCTTGTAGGGAACCTGGCCGAACACCTGCTCCGTGGTCTGCACTATCTTCCGGATGTCCTCCACAAACCGCTTCCTGTCGACGAGAGGCGCGCCGGACATCGACACCTCGTACTCGGCGTCGGCGGTTCGGAACCTCTCCACCTCCTGGTTCCCAACCTCCACAGGGGAGTCGACGAGGACGTCGTAGTCGGGGGCTTCGAACTCCCATTCTGAAGTCCGGACGAGCCCGGTCGAGACGGCTTTCCAGCCGGGAAGAGGTTCGAGCTTCAACCTCGCGGGGACGTCCTTCATCCCATCTAGGTACAGGAAGACACTGGCGCCGTTGATCAGGGCGTGCTGATCGTCAATGTAGCTGTCGCTCACAGAATAGGCGAAGGCGTAGACCGGATATGATATCCTGACCCTTTCAGCTCCGAGGGTCTCCAGGCGCCACAGGCTCTTCTCCAGCTTCTGTACCTTCAGCTCGCCCCCCGTCGCCGAGTCGAACGCCGTCACCCTGTCGACGTTGCGGGCGAAGTCCGAAACCAGGTAGTGCCCCGGGGTCCAGACGGGCATGGCGAGGCGCAACTCCCCTCTGGTATCCGGGACCTTCAGCTCCATGGTGACGTCCATATAGTGAGCGTTCGCACGCATCATGGAAACCGTATAGGTGATTGGTTCTGTCATGTCGTGACTGTCCGGGGCAGGCTACCTAAGTCTTGACACGCCCAGAGAAGAAAGAAGGGGTCGAAGGCTCGTACGTCAAGTACGTCTCCTTCGTGATACTTGGTCTGGCTGGTGCAATAGTCGAAATCTCAGGGATCCATTCGGGTTCGCCGGGGATATACAATTCGACTGACCTGACAGGGCTGGCTGGGGTCGTCGCCGGCGCGGCGGCTTCGCGATGGCATCTGCCGCATACGCCCAGGAAAAACAGGGGTTCCGAGGCTCCGCGTCGGAGTCTGCAGCCTTCACGGAGGTGTCTTGCTTCATCAGCGCGACGACTCTGGCGGGGCCCTACTTCCTCACCGGCGCGATGATGACCGCAGTGGCTGCTTCCCTGACTCTCGGCATCGTCATAATCATGGCTACCACCTACTACAACTCGGTCATCTCGGGGAAGCGCTCCTTCAAGGATCTTGGGGAACTGGTGGCGATAATGCTGGCTGCGACTGCTGCCCTCTACCTATTCGTAGAGGCGGTGAGGGTCTGCGCGGGAACTGCGGTCTAGGGTGAAACTGGGGGTCGGCGGCGTTCGATCTCATATCGAACGAGACGGCGGCAGTCCGACCTTCCGAACCAGGTCGACGTACCAGTTGGGAAGGGTGTACTCGTCCGAACGGTACCCCGGCTGGTAGGGTTTGATGTCGATCACCGGCGTTCCGTCGAAGTAGTCGAGGTCCAGTACTATGAGCTTCCGTCCCTCTTCGATCCGTAGGAGCCGGACGAGGCTCAGCCCGATCGGATTGGGGCGCGTCGGGGAGTCCAGCGTGAAGTCTCCGACAAGGGGAACGTCTTCGAGCTTCAGACCGTACTTGACCATCCGCTTCGGCTTCACCTTGAGGGGGCCGACCTGCTCCGGCTTGAGCCTGTGAAAGTAGCCCAGGACGAAGATGTGCGAAAATCCCTCGATGCCGTCCAGCGCGTCCTTGTACTGAGGATAGATCTCGACTTCCGACTCGAGCCCGGGCTTTTCGCTCCGGACTTCGTCGTCAGACTCCTTTCTGTGCACCACTCCTATCGGGGTGAAGACTACGCCTGCCATCGACGTTCCAGGACCGCGGGGGCCAGTCTGTTCTTAAGCCGTTCGAGGCGGTCCCTGCCAGCCGGTCTGGGCGACCTGGCCTCTGTGGGGGCTCCCTTGAACCAAAGCCCGCCCGCGACCGAAACGTTCCAACATGAATTAGGGCGCCTGCGATGAAGAGCGTCAGCCTCCATTCGCGGGCACAGAGCGGCGAGGGCGACCGAGTTTGCATCGCCTGACGGGTCCTCTGGCCAAACCTGGACTTTGTCGGCGCGGGGGGCTACTGGTACGTGGGCACCTACCCCGGCCATGCCCAGGGCGGCATGTACGGCGAGGTCGTCACGGGATGGTCCCGGGCTGAATCGGCTCGGTTCCAGCGCGCCGTCCGAAAGCGTGACACAGTGGCGACCGGTGCCCATTGGCAGTTCGTTGCCGCAGATTGCCGTGACAGGGCACTGTCACTCCCCGTCCTGGCCGTCTTTCCTGTCCGCACTTCCCCCCTGTTGGCAAAACCCTAAGGCTTGGCCGTTGGCGAGCGCGAGCAGGGGTCGTGGGCAACGGCCTTCCGTCTGGGGAAAGTGGCAGGAATACCGGTCTACCTGGACTACTCCTGGTTCGTGATCTTCTTCCTCCTCGTCTGGACAATCGGCTTCGACCTGATGCCTGCCGCCTTTCCGGGGCTGAGCCAGTTCTACTATCTGTTGACCGGTGCGGTGACTGCCATCCTCTTCTTCGCATCGTTGCTTGTCCACGAGCTGGCCCACTCGATAATAGCGGAGAGAAACGGGCTGAGAATCAGGCGGATAACGCTCTTCCTCCTGGGCGGGGTCTCGGAGCTGGGGGACGAACCCAAGGACGCGTCTCTGGAGCTGAAGATGGCGGCCGCTGGCCCGCTGACTTCGGCGGCCATCGCACTGGTCTTTGGGCTGGTCTGGGTGCTCTCTTCGACTCTCGACCTCTCCCCACTGGTGCAGGCGCCTCTGTTCTACTTGGCTTTCGTGAACGCCCTGATGGCCGGGTTCAACCTCATCCCCGCATTCCCCATGGACGGAGGAAGGATGCTCCGCTCGCTTCTGTGGAGGAGGAACGGGGACGTGGTCCGCTCGACGGTGGCTGCCTCGAGCGCCGGGCGGACCGTCGCCTCGTTCACTATCTTCCTGGGCCTGTTCACCATGTTCTTGGTAGACTTCGTTTCGGGCGTCTGGTTGGTGCTCATCGGGTGGTTCATTTCGAGCAGCAGCACCGCATCGTTCAGTCAGGCGGTGGCCGCAGAAGAGCTTCTGGGTGTGCGGGCGGCCGATGTCATGACCCGGAGAGTGGATTCGGTTCCTCCCGAAATGACCCTTCAGGACCTCTCAGAGGAGTTTCTGCGGACCAAGCACACAGGCTTCCCGGTCCTATCAGACGGACACCTCCAGGGGTGCGTGACCATGGATGACCTGAGACGGTCCAAACGGGACTCGTGGGCGAAGAAGACGGTCGCCGAAGCCATGACCCCCGAGGCCAGACTCATCACCGCCCGTCTGGAAGACCCGGCGATGGATGTGCTGGGCGCATTGCAACGGGGAGACATAGGGAGGGTGTTCGTGATGGACGGCGACGCTGTGGCGGGAATAATAACGCGCAGCGACGTTCTGAAGGCGATAGAGCGGAGGGAGGGAGCGCTGGGGATCGTCCGGGGTGGGAGAGCATTTGACCAGAAGATGTCCATGACGGCAGAAACCGGGATGCGGTTCGTCCTCGAACAGCCCACGGAGCATGGCTTCGTCTGGAGAGCGGAGTATTCAGGGAGCGGGATCGAGTTGGTGAACCAGGAAATCGCGAAGTCTTCCGCCGCTCAGGACGTGCAGCGCTTCACCTTCCAAGCCATCAGGGTAGGCGTCAACGTCATCCGCCTTCAAGAGGTTGCCGGAACGCCTGGGAAGACTGGAGGGCCCAAGAAGAAGGCGCTCCGCACCGTGACGTACACCGTCGAAGTCGGATCCTAGACAGACGAGTGGGCGGCGGGACCACGGGGCACCAACCCACCTAACCAGCATGAGTCTTTTCGCAGGTTAAACAACATGAGGATGGCGTTCGGCCTGGGTCCCAGACTGGGAGTGGCGACGCGCAGGTCTGCCGTCAGACGGCCTGGAGCAAAACTGTTGTATTAAATAGCCTAGTGGAATCTTCTGGGTGTGAAATACAGAAGCAGGACTGACATAATCACGGCGGTTCTCCGCGCAGCGTCCGGGGGAGCGACGAAGACCAAGATAATGTACGGGGCCTACCTCTCCTACGCCCAAGTCAAGGAGTACCTGGACTTCCTCTTGGCGAAGGACCTCCTGTACTGCGACGGAGCCGGGGTATACGCTCTCACGGAGAGCGGCATGAACCTGCTCCATACCTTCGAGGGGATCAATCAGATGATAGCTGTGAAAAGCGACCCAAAGGAAGATAGGTCGTCCTTCTATACCCAGTGACATCCCCCTGTGTCTGCGGCCAGAGCCTGAAACCTAGCGGAAGCAGGGCTTCGTAGAAGGAACCTCCGGCATTTCTGCGGAGGAGGGTACCAGAGCAGGGCCTGATTCGACTTGGGATGCCGCAATTCCAGGGGTGGGCCGCGAGCAGGGTTGGAACTTCAATCGCAGGACCTGCGTCACCCCGGGGGAACCTTGGCTCGTCAGGCAACGCCGGCGGGGCTGCCGGACGGCACGACCTTCAAGGACCCCGAGGACGCACTCAGCAAGGCATCAAGTCGCGGTGAGGGCAAGGGAACTCCTGGCGATCTTCTCTACGCCCAAAGGGTTCTTCCGCACGGCGAGCTCCGAGCGGACCTGGATGATCACGAACGTCGTGAAGAGGACAGGAGCGTCAGCGCGTGCTCCTCTTCTCCAGCCACAGGTAAGGCATGGTCAGCACAGCTCCAGCGGCGATGACCACTCCGAGCAGCGAGCCTTCCGGCTTAAGCCCGGTCGCATAGGAGTAGGCTACCCCGACACCGACTGTCGGGACCAAAGCGAGAAGCAGGAAGGTGGCAGTCAGGGCAGTCCGAGTCTGAAGACGCCGCGGGCTCTTCTTCACCCTGGGCGTTCTTCCCTCCCGCCTAGCCGAATCCCTTGAGTATCGCCATGTCGATGCCAGCGAACACAGACACCACGAGGAGGAGCAGGGCCAGCGCGAGGTACATGTCGACGGTCCTCGAGGAGGTCGTCTGTCTCCCGCTCAGGTAGGTGATGTAGATGCCTGCTCCTCCCACAGCGATGACAAACGAGTCGACGAAGGCCTCGGGGATGGTCTCGGCCGTGCCGCTCGGGTACGGAATGTAGCTCTGGTTCGAGACCGGAAATATCAACGCCCCGACGAAACCAGCCATCACCGCAACCATGACTGTCAGGTAGGCGGCTTGAACGAACCCCTCTCTCTTCGTCACCGAGGAGCCGACGCCGACGACCTCGTCCTTCAGGGCGCCGATGGTCTTCGCGTACGCAGTCTCCAAAGTCTCCCTGAGCAAGAAATCACACGCAAGAGCGAGAACAGTGCGGGCGGAGTATAAACCGGGAATAGGAACGCCCCGTTACCTACACGTGCCTTCATGGGGTTCGGTCTGCTCTTCTCGGACCGCCCTCGCATCACGCCAAAGGTGCTCGAAGAACATCCGAAACGCCTCGGACAGCCTGGGGTCCTCGAAGACGATGTAGCTGTCTCCGGCGGAGTCGAGGGACTGCGACGCTTCGTCGAACTTGGCGCCCAACATCGTCACCGAGCCGTCGACCAGGGTGAACCTCAGGCGGACGCCGTCCAGGTGCTTCAACTGAACGATTCTGGAGAGCCGGCGAGCGTATGTCCTGTTCCTTTCGCTGACCTCACAGATCACTCGAATCGCGACCCCTCTGGCTTTGGCGCGCCTGTATTCGCCGTCGATCCCCGCCATGAAGGTCCGCGTGACGCCCCCCGGCGAGACTATTCTCAGTATCTCCTTTTCCGCCCGCCTCACCAGCCCCCCCATCTCATCGTAGTACTTCCTCCTCCCCCTGACAAACCGGTACGTGCCTTCGCTAGGCCCTGAGGCGGACTCCCGCCGGCTGCCGCCTGAATACCTGAGCTTGTCCAGCCTCGCGAACACACCCTCTGACTCTCGCCGGAATGTTGCCAGCCTGGACTCCTGCTCGCGCAAAAGTACTGACGACGCCACCCTGGGGTCCACGGCCGCGTATCTCTTGGGCCGGTCCAGGTAGGTCTCCAGCAGCCCCGCGCCGTCGAGGGCGCTGAGTTTCCTGTAGACCTCCACTCTGTGCAGACCGATCCCCCTCGATATCGCCTTCACCGGGGACGGACCCCTCAGGAGCAGATAGACGTAGACTCTCGCCTCGTTCAACGTGAGCCCACAGGGCAGGAGTTGTAGCGCGAGCTCGCGGAGCTGTCCGTCGAAGGCAAGTCTCTCGTGGGTGCTTCCGTCCGGACCGGCAGTAGAGTAGCCTGACAGCCTGCTCACCAGACCCCGAGGTGGAGCCCGGCAGGCGACCTCTTCCCTCCCGCAAGGTCCTCGGGCGAACAGGGGGGTGGTTGTAGGTAACGGACCGCACCTATCCCCGCTTTATACGCCCCAACGCCCTTCCTCTCTTCGTTGAGTTCCGCGGCGGCCGTCGAAGCGGGCAGTGATGCACAGTGACTTTCTTGGATGGCATGAACCGCCCTGCGTTCGTCTTCATGCTGGGGATGGCCTCCATCGCGGCCGCGGGGCTCTTGGTGGCAGGTTCGACCTATCTTGCAGCCCCGGTGCTGTTCTATCTTTCGTTCCCACTGGGGGTGTTCGGTTTCACGACGGCTGCCATCGGCCTCACCAGAGCAGAGAAGGCTGAGAGAAGACGAGGTTCGGACGGAAGCGAGCCGTCTCAACCTGGCCACGGACTTGCGCGAATTGGGATGAGGGCGAGGCAGGGTGAGGCTGGAAGGGACTCCCGTTAGCCATGGTTGCGTCCGCGCGACAACGGGCGCGCTTGGGGCGGAAGCGACATCATGAGTCATAGGGCATCGGTCGCAAAGCGCATTCCCTTGTATGCCGTCGTTGTTGTGTTCACCGTCATAATGTACCTCCTCTTTGCAAACGATGGAATCCAGTTCGCGATTCTGTCTGTGGCTGAGGGTGCGTTCTTCGGGTTCGTGATGTACCACTTCGACAGCCAATACCAGAAGTGGCGGAAAGAGTCGGCGCTTTCCTGACCCCGTGGAGACCTGAAGGGCGGCCAGAAATGGCCTCCTTGAAGCATGAGGGGCGGAGAGCCCCATGGCGGGGAGCGGCCGTCGAGTCAACCTGGAACGGGTGATCGCAGACCTCTTCCTTCCCTGGTGCGTTCGCCGAAGCGCCATCCCAGCCCTTGGACTAGGGTGAACCCAGCCTGGGTCCGACGACCTCGCTGAGCCACTTGTACCTGTTCCTGACCGTGACCTCGGTTACCTCTGCCGCCTCAGCGATCTCCTTCTGGGTCCTCTTTTCTCCTTCCAGGACCCCAGCCAGGTAGAGCGAGCTTGCAGCTAGGCCCATCGGCATCTTGCCTGCAGAAATCTCCATCTCCTCGGTCATCTTGATTATCTCCAACGCCTTCCTGACGACCTTCTCTGACAGTCCGACCTTCGAGGCGACTCTCGTGACGTTTCTTGCTGCGTCTGCAACCGGCATGCTGAGGTCCATCTCGCGTAGCAGCATCCTGTAGTCCCTCCCGATGTCTTTCCCGGCGAGGTCGCTCACGGCCGCTATGTCCTTGATCGTCCTTGGGGTCTCGGTGTCTCTGAAAGCCGCATAGAGCGAGGCTGCGGCTATCCCCCTGATCGACCGCCCTCTCAGCAGCCCTCGGCCCAGCGCCTTCCTGTAGATGTATGCCGCCCTCTCCTTCACGGCCCGCGAAACAACCAGCTTGTCACCCATCCTCTCGAGCTCCACCATCGCCACTCCCAGGTCCTTCTCTGCCGAACCCAGAGCCGGGGCTCGGCTGTCCCACTTTCTGAGCCTCTCGATCGCGCTTCTCATCGTCGGGGCGAACGCCCTGCCGGATGCGTCCCTGTTGGACTTGCCCACGACCGTCGCCAGCCCCATGTCGCGCTTCGTAATCGATATCAAGGCGCCTGACCTGACTTTGTCCCCTTCAGAGAAGGGCCTCCATTCCGGCCCTTCGGCAATAAGCCTCTCGCCTACGACGAATCCACAGTTCCGGCAGACCAGTTCACCGGTACTGGCGTCGGATGCCAGCGAGTGCGCGCCGCATTCGGGGCACCTGGCGTCCGAATACTGTAATTCTTCCATTCTTGAGTGATTCAAGCTGCTCGTTCTGAAGTCGAATGCTATTCTATAATTGCCGTGTGGTGCGATTGTCTAATCCTCCGGCAGACGCGCCCCCCGACAGCCCTGGGTCCCAAAAACGGCTGGCCGCGGGAGCTCCTCCTCCGCCCGTCTAGTTCCTTACCACAGCAAGGAAGAAGAGAAGGAGGGTCACGAGGTCAAGGGCTCCTCTCAGGAGGTCTGTAATGTCCAGAGAAAGCGAAGGGAACATCAGAGGCAGGTTCTCGACCAAGAGGACTCTCACCAGTACCACGGAGAATGCCCCTGAGACGAACAGCAGCCTTGTGGAGCTGTTCCTCCTGTATGCCGTCAGGGAGATGACGAGCAGGACAAGAGCGAATCCCGCTACTACCAGCCTCACTCCTTCGAGGAGGCTCACAGAATCGAGCACTGCGAGAATCTGGAGGGGCAGGTAGAGGAGAGGGTGCATGTCATTCCTCCGGCATCCCTCTCTGAGCTTTGGAGTCCAGCATCAGCGTGATGTCATGCATCCTGCTGGCCCACTTCTCCCAGATCGTCGGGTGATACCGGACGATGAAGTTGAGCACGTCATCGCGCCTGGCGATCACCTCGTAGGAAACGGACTTCCCCTCCTTCTTGCGTCCCACAACCCCCAGACGGAGAAGCCTGTCCATGTGCCACCATATCGTGGGCGCGGAGAGTCTCAGTTCCTCCGCGACTTCCTTCTGTGTCATCCCGGGGCGCCTCATGATGCACAGCAGGATCTCGCGCGGGGTCTCCTGGGTCAGTAGCCCCAGGAGGACTTCCTGCTTCTCGCCGAAGAGGTTCGATGGGAAGATGAACTTCGTACCGCTCCCCCAGGTGGATATCAGGTCCGCCTTCGAGAGCTTGTTCAGATGATATCGCAGGTCTCCGGTCGCTATGCCCAGCTCCTTCTCGATTTCGCGCTCATGCGTGCCCGGGTGAGACTTGATGTACTCGTAGATCTCCTTCCTAGTCCCGTCCAGGCTGATCTCTTCGAAGCTGCGATCTAGAAACGACAAGGCTCTGTGCTTCTTCGGCTGCCTCTCGCCGAGGCGTATTTTGATTTATTGATATTGGTGCAGTAATCTAAGCGTCACCCCGCCAGAGACGCGTGAGGCCCTTCCACTTCACACAATCAGTCCCGGGGCGGGCTCGCGGGGTGGGCTACTGTCCCGCAGGCTGTGCTGACCGAAACTGAAGCAAGTCGGGCAAGCCGGGCCGCTATCCGCTTATCCCGAACCTCTTCACGAGGATATGCTTCACTCGGTCGTTGACGGCAAGAGAAAGGACGAGGACATAGGCGAAGATGACTGCCAGGTACTCCGCCGGAATGGGCTTGAGGCCGGGAAGACCCACGGTGACAAGAACTCCCCCGACGACCATGTCTGCGGCTATGGCACCAGCCAGCGTCCTGCTCGGGGCCGAGTCCCAGAAATGGCCCCTCTCCCTCACTATGAGCACGGTGAACATTCCCAGATAGAAGAGGGCGGTGAATGTGAACGTCTGCAGGGCCGCGGTGTCACCCGAAAGGCCGAGGTACCTCAGTCCGAAGAGGAGCAGGCCGAAGAGCTCTATCACAGTGAACACTCCCAGGAGGGTGCTCACCCCCACGAGGCCAGACACGTTCCACTTCTCGGGCTGCCTCGACCATCTGACCCTGTCAGTGGAGAGCGAAATGGTCACGAAGTCGACAAGGAAGAGAAGGAGGAGTATGTCCAGCGCTGAGACAACATAGTATCCTGTGAGAAGGAACGCCAGGGCCACAAACACGGCGACCTCGAACGTCTTCACGACCTTGTTCAGAATCCACGTGACCACCCTCTGGTAGATCATCCTCCCGACCTCGACCAGAGAAACGATGTTCGAGAGGCCCTGCTCTGTAAGGACCGCGCTTGCCGCCCCCTTCGCAACGTCCGTCGCGCTGCTGACCGCTATTCCGACTTCAGCCTGCTTGAGAGCCGGGGCGTCGTTCACCCCGTCCCCGGTCATCCCGGTGATGTGGCCTCCTGCCTGCAGGCTCTTCACAATCGTGTACTTGTCTTCGGGGTAGACCTCCGCGAACCCCCCGCTGCTCGCAGCCATCTCCGCTCCTTTCAGCGGCTCTTCCTCGATCTCTCGCCTGAGGTCAGGCGCCCGGACTATCACGTCGCCCAGCCCCACCTGTGCGGAGATCTCCCTCGCAACGGGGAGGGCGTCCCCCGTGAGCATCTTGACGGCTACCCCCCTCTCCTTGAGCCTGCCGATGAATTCCTTAGAGTCAGGCCGGGGGGCATCGTAGAGGGCGACGATGCCGCAGAACCTGAAAGCGCCTCCGGCGTCCGAAGCGGCCACTCCCAGGGTCCTGTATCCCTTGGCGGCGAGGTCGTTCATCTTGGCTTCGATCCTCCCCACTACGTCCAAGCCACACGCCCGGGCGACCACGTCGACGGCCCCCTTCATCACCCTGAACTCCTTCCCGTCGGAGCGGACAGTGGCCTCGGTCCTCCTGGTCCCCGGGTCGAAGGGGACGAACTTGCTCTGCGCATACGAACCGTTCAGCAGCCTCCTCTCTCTTGCGGCAGAGATGAAGGCCAGGTCGATCTGGTCCTGGTTCGCCTCCTGCGACGCCAGGGCGCCAAACAGGATCGCGCTGTTCTCGTCGGAGCCGTCCTCAGGGACGACCTCGGCCAGCGAGAGCCTGTTCGCGGTTATGGTGCCGGTCTTGTCCACGCACAGCACGTCCATCGAGGCCGCGTCCTCCGACGCGCTCAGCCGGGTCACAAGCACCCCCATCTTCGAGAGCTCCAAGGAGCCTATGGCCATGCTCACAGTGAACATGGCAGGGAGCGCCACCGGGACGGCGAATACGATGAGGACCAGCGCCAGCGGTATCACCTGAAGGATGTTGGCTCCGTGGGCGTACGACACGGCGAGGACCAGGCCGATCAGGACCCCGACCATCACCAGGAGCCATCGCACCACTCCGGAAGTGATCTCCTCCATGTGGAGCTTCGGTCGTGCATCCTGGAGGAGTTGCGTCGTCCTTCCGAAGAAGGTCTTCGTTCCGGTAGCAACCACCACGCCGTTCGTCTCCCCTCTTCTGACAACAGACCCTGAGTAGAGCAGGTCCCCCGCCTTTCTGTCGACTGCCAGAGACTCCCCGGTGAGGGCCGACTGGTCGACGCTCACCTCAGACCTCTCTATCACTTTCAGGTCGGCAGGGACAAAGTCGCCAGCCCTCACCCTCACAATGTCGCCGGGGACGAGCTCCGCGGCCGGCAGACTCTGCCAACTGCCGTCCCTTAACACCCGGGCGTTGATCTGAAGGCGCTGCTTGAGGGCCTCGACGGCCCCAGACGCCTTCTGCTCCTGGGCGAAACCGATGATGGCATTGACCACGAGAAGGGCGCCGATGACCAGGACGTCGAAGTAGCTCCTCAATGCCAGGGAGAAGATCAACGTCAGCTCGAGCATCCAGGCCGTGAACCCCCAGAACTTCTTCCCAAAGTGGACTGCCGGATTGACCTTCTTTTCGGGGACTTCATTGCGGCCGAAGGTGGACCTCCTCCTTTCTGCTTCTCCCCCGGCGAGGCCCGCGGCCGGGTCGCTTCCGAGCGACTTCAGGACGGTTTCGGTTGGGAGGTTCTTGTAGTCCGTCGCGCTGTCTGCGTTAGAGTCGGTTTCTGAGGTAGTCGAGCTTCATCAATCCCTAGGGCTTGAGTCCGGTTCGGATTCCGGAAGTCGGGCCCTGGCCGACCGTCTTATTCTTTTTGCCGGTGGGTCTGGCTTCCCTCCACCGACGGCGCCGAGCCTGTGAGCGCGACAGGAGAGGGCCCCGGCCCCTGACTCCCTTCAGATTCCGATCCTGCCAAGCTCCCGCTTCGAAGTAGGAGAGAAAAGGGGGGCGCACGGTCCCCGTGGATCGGGCGCCTGCGGTCTTCCTTCACCAGCGGCGATTTCCGTGCTTAGGGCTTTGCAGGCGTTGGGACTGTGCAGGCGTAGAAGCTGCCTATGCCCTGTCCCGCGGTCGAACCTGGCTTCGAGTCCGAGATCCAGTAGAAGAGGGGGTAGCCGTCATAGGTGGTGATCTTCGTGCTGTTGTAGGCCGTAATCGTTCCGAAGCTGCTCGAATTCAGCCCCGGAGGCAGTACCAGGTTCGAGGCGTAGAAGACTGGCCAGTTCTTTTCGCAGATCGCCGTGTTGCATGTGGTGGTGCCGCTGTTTGGCGTGTCGGTGGAGCGGAAGTACAGCGTGAATCCGGTGGCATTGGTGAGATAGAACCCGACCCCCGACTTGTACGCGATGTTGACCGTGTACTGGGGGGTGGGAGCGCCCGTGTTGGTCGCTGTGACCGTCGTCGTGTTGGTCACAGTCTTGGTGGTCGGATAGGCTACTAGATACGCTGCGGCCCCGGCGAAGATTATGGTAAGGACGACGAAGACGGTGGAAACCGCCTTGTAGTTTGTCATCTTCTTTCCGGGCGGGGCTCCGCTGGATATTACTCGATTGTGGTGCAAACCTCTAATGCTGGCCCTGAGTCTTCCCCTGCCCGGCCTGCCTCCTGCGGCGGGCCGGCTTCGGTGCACTGTCGCCTTGCTCATGCCGCGATTGGAACGGCCGTCCTCGTCGCGGGTCTTTCTGGAGGGCCGACGGGGTCCGTCCAGAGACCTCTCCGGGAGTCCGCTCTGCAGCGGCGCCTCTTCTCGTCCGTCGCTGACTTCTTTCGTTCTCACATCTCCTCGTCCGGGAGCAGCTCGTCATCCCATGACTGACTTGTGGTGCGGATGTCAAAGGGTGTCCATTCACATCCGCGACGCGACGGGTCCCTGACGAAGGCAGAGCCTCGCGACGGCTCTCGATAACGATGACGCATGGATTCTCTATGGATTTCGGAACAATCTTGGAAATCCACTAAATAGAGCCAGACTTCTTCGCCTCCCGTGCAAACGTCGGGGCCAAGTCGGACGGGAAAGATCTCTGCTATCATAATCGCGGTGCTCATCGGGGTGGCTTTCTTCGCCTACTACGAAGGAACACAGCAGCCTGCAGCCAACGCGTCAGATCTCAGCAGCCTCCAGTCGAAGCTGGCGAGCCTAGAACAAGTCAATCAGGCACTTCAGTCCCAACTTGCCTCGACGTCAAACCACACTCAGCCTTCTCTGGGGGCGCAGAGCTTGTACTCCACGGTATCCCCAAGCGTAGTCACCGTGCAGGGGTACGAACTGACGACCCAGGCTTCTTTCTTCGGCCCGGTGTCTTCGCTGTCCGAGGTGCAGGGCTCGGGGTTCGCGGTCTCGTATCAGGGGTCCTACTATATCGTCACGAACAACCACGTCGTCAGCGGGGTCTCGAACATCACCGTCACCTTCTCCGACGGCAACGCCTACCCCGCTTCGGTCAAGGGGACCGACCCCTACAGGGACCTTGCGGTCCTGAGCGTCCAGGCCCCAGCCAGCGAATTCCACCCTCTGACGGTAGTGGGCTCCCCCCAGGCGGTCCAGGTAGGGGAGACGGTCTACGCCATCGGGAGCCCCTTCGGGCTGTCCGGGTCGCTCACTGTCGGGGTAGTCAGCCAGGTGGGGAGGACCATCACCGAGTCGAACACCCAGTTCGCGATTCCGGACATCATCCAGTTCAGCGCTGCCATCAACCCGGGGAACTCTGGGGGTCCGCTCCTGGACTCCGGGGGTGAAGTGATCGGAATCACCACGGCTGCGGTGAGCAACTCGCAGGGGCTCGGGTTCGCCATCCCGGCGAGCACGCTGTCGAAGGAGCTGGGTCCCCTCATCACCACAGGGAACTACACCCTCCACCCCTACCTCGGCATCACCAGCGTCGATATGACATACCAGCTGGCCCAGGCAGCGGGAACCAACGTCACCTATGGCATCATGGTGCAGACAGTCGTCAGCGGAGGCCCAGCTTCGACCGCAGGCATCCGGGGCGGAACGAGGAGCGTGACCGTCGAGGGGCAGTCCTACCAGATCGGCGGTGACATCATAGTCTCCATCAACGGCGCGAAGGTAGTCAACTCCGATGCGCTGGTATCCTACCTGGAGGAGCATGCCATCGCCGGTCAGACGGTCCAGCTAGGGATAATCAGGTCGGGAACCCCCATGACGATAAATGTCACACTTGGGTCTCTGCCGTAGCTGGACGCCGGCGGCTGATGGGACCGGCTCGGGGCTTTCCATCGGGTCATCCGAGCGGCGCGCAGATCGGGGGCGATATCGTTATTGCAACCAGAGTTCGAAGCCGCCTTCGCTTTGGACGCCTTTGAACGGCTCCTCTGGTGGCTCTTCGCAGGGAGTGCCGGGGCGAAGACGAGGTCAGAGGTCCTGAAGGCCGTGAGGGAGCAGCCGAGGAACGCGCAGCAGCTTTCCCTGGCTCTGGGGCTCGACTACACGACGATCCGCCACCACCTGAGGGTCATGCTGGAGAATCACATAGTCGTCACCGAAGGGGAGTCGTACGGCAGGCTCTATTTCGTCTCCGACATGATGGAGGCGCACTGGCCGGCCCTCGAAGCAATACTTGAGAGGACAAGGCAGGGGGGCCGAAGATGACCGTGCAGGCTCCCGCACCGGAGGCGCAGCCTCAGCAGTCAAAGAAGGGGACGACGAAGCTGGTCGTCCCTCTCGTCTGGGCGGTCGGGATATTCCTCGGGGTAGTCCTGTCCTACGCGGTCCCGCTCCCCTTCCGGTTCGGTCCGTACGGCTTCTTCGACGAGTTCAGGAACCTCCTCATCCTGCACACGGTCCTCTCGACGGTGATCATAGCCCTCCAGCTTGCCCTGGTCATAGTCTATCTGAGGGTCTACGCCGACACCGGGGCCAGGTTCGCGCTGGGGATACTCGTCGTGATGTCCGCCCTGCTCATCCAGTCGGCCTTCCAGTCCCCTCTCCTTCTCGGGTTCGTGGGGACCTATGCCATCTCGTTCGGGCCGTACCTGACTTCGGCCGACCTATTCACGATCGCGGCGTACTCGGTGTTCCTGTACCTCAGCCTCGAGTAGCCACGGGGCGCTCTGGTCGTGGCCATGAGACGACTCCGGTTCTGCCAACAAGAACAGCGGGAGCGCTGCTCGAATTCTCCATCGCGCGACGTTGAATCCTTGTTCTCTCGGCTAGAGCTAAACCACCCGGCCTGGGGGGTATGCCATGCGCATGGACGAGGCGACCGACCCTGCGAAGACGACCAAGGGGACCGGAAGGCTCCTCAGGGCGGACACCCTCGTGGGGGTGGTCCTGTTCGCTATCGCCGTCGGCGGAGGGGTGCTCTTCGGAATGTCATTCACAAACCCCGGCGGGACCACCACGACCCCGACCGCACCGAAGGAGTACGAGTTCCCGACGGCCGACGCCACGTCAACCATCTCAGCGGCGGTCGGGGAGGTCTTCCTGGTCCAGCTGGAGTCCAACGCCGGGTCCACCGGGTTCGACTGGAAGGTCACCTGCAGCGGCGGGATCCAGTACATCAACTACACCTCGGTGTCGACGTCCACCGTGATGATCGGCGGGGAACTCAGGCACTACTACTTCAGAGCCCTGACGCCCGGCAACGAGTCCATAACCCTCCAGAACATGCGGTTCTTCGACCCCTCACAGATCGCAGCGACCATTGAACTCAAAGTCACTGTGACATAGAGCCTGGCGAGTCGGTGGCCGACCACCTGCCGATTGAGCTACCGCTCTGCGCGGTCGTTCCCACGGTCCGCTAGCTGCGCTATAGGTGAACGTGACTTCGATTTCGCAGGTCAGGGCGAGGGTGGTGTCGTTGTACCACTCGCCGAGGAAGGTGCGGGTCCCGGTCATCCCGTTCGGGAAGTTAGCGAGGAGCCACTTGTCCGTCACGCCGGCCGACCTGTCCGGCTGGCGACACATGGGGTGAGGGGCCTGTTTCCCATCCATGAAGAGGGTGAAGTTCGTCCCTGGGGAGCTGAACCCCTGCTTCTGCTCGGGGGTGGTCCCCTTCGGCCATGGGGCTGCCCATCCGTGCTGGATGTGGAACAGCGTTTTGGCTGCGAGGGTCGTGGTGGACGGGCAGGTGGGGCTGGGGTGCGGCATCGGCTGTCCCCCAGCAGTGGGGGGTGAGGCGAAGGCTGGAACGGTCACTGCGAGCGTGTGGGTCACGAGGAGCGCTCCTGACGGCAGGAGCTTCAACTGTCTCATTAGACAAACGCCCTACGGTTCTGACAAGTCCCAAACATGATTCGCACGCCTGGCGAACGTATGCCTCCTGATGGGCCCCTTTCGGTTGAATTCAGGGTTGGCCGAGTCCCGAATGCACCTCCGCTCCCCGGAGATCCTCTGCCGTGGCGCTCTCGTGAGTGTTGGTGGCAGCGGATCGCCCATCGGGTAGCGGAGCCTCCCCGGGCGCAGCTCTCAGCTCAGCGAGGGAACGAGAGGACACGCAGGATCGAGTTGACGAACCTGTAGCACTGAAGCTTCGCGATGTAGAATCCGGCGACCACGAGTATGGCGAGTTCTACAAGAGCGAAGTTGAGAGACAGGGCAAGAAGCACCGGAGGGACGAGCGCGAATCTCCCTCGCTTTGTGGACGTGATTACGCCGGCCACAATGTCAAGAGCCCGGACCTGGATCCGCCTTGCCTCCGCCCCTGCCTTCGCCTTCCATCTGTCGATGGCCTTGCGGGTGGCGGCAGTGCTGACTTTCACATCGAGCTCCGACTCCAGTTCCCTGCCTGCGGACTCTCTATATCCGTTGTGACCACGCGCGAGTCTGCGGCCATCCCTCCTTGGCCTTCCCGATGCCGACGAGGGACGGCAGGTTTGTCAGCTCACACGTCTAGATCGTCACGAAGTTCTCCCGATGCACTCCCACCTTCCCCACGACGGGGACCCCCGCCCACACGGAGCCTTTGTCCGATTTCTGGAGCCCGTGGCCTACATGCCACCTCTCCTTGACCCCGGCTCCGCAGCGCGGGCAGCGTTTGCGACCCTGAGGTATCACAATACCAAGCGTACCTGGCGGTGCTTCGGAGGCGCCGCTGCATGCGGGGTCATATTCCTGTTGCTCATCGCCTACGTCTTCTTCATCATTTATGCCACCTCTGAAGCCTGCCTGGGGCGCACGACTGGAGACACCGCATGACATCTGGCCGTGCGAAGCACGGCATTCCAAAAGTGAGGTTTGTCTTCCAGTCACCCTTGGATCGGCGGGCTCCATGGGCCCTAACCGGTTCAGCCGACCCGTCGCTCCCTTCTCGTTTCATGCGAGGGTGGCACCCGTCTCGTCCGCCCTATGGCTAGTGTGAGGTATGGTGCCCGGCTCTATTCCTGAATTACTATTCTCCCTTTATCTGCGGCACCATCGCCTCACGGCGTGAGGCGCTTCCGAGGGGCGTCGGGAAGGGCTGGCAATCAGGGCGGGAGGGGCGTCACTCTGTTCGCGGCAGGCTTCTGTCTCTTCGGAATGGTCGTCGGGGGCGCCCCGACAGCGATCATGGCGCCCGCTGCAGGGGCCGTCGGGAGCCGGCAGGGTCTCACGTTGGTCGCCGGGCCGGACGCCGAAGCGACGTGCGCGGCATACCCATGCGCCACGGTCTCTTTTCCGAGCCCGACCCAGGCGTTGGTCTCCTTCAGCGTCGGAATAGACTCCAAGGAGAGTCTGCAGCCGGCCACGTACTACACCGACCTCATCGCGATCACGAACCCCACGGAAAGCATCATTTCGATATCGTCCGTCCAGGTGTCAGGACTCGCCGATACGAGGCCGGGTGACCCGGGCGCGATAACGGTGTTCTACTGCCAGTTGCAGACCAACAATCCACAGACTGGATGCGGGAGCTCGTTCATTGATAGGTCATCGACCGGGGGTTACGCTTTCCAGGGAGCGGACCAACTTGCCCCAGGCGCCACCAGGTATCTTGAGTTCGCAGGGTTCGCCGGCACAAGCGCCCATACAGGGGACAAGATGTCGTTCACAGTGGAGGTGACCGCCGGTTGACGAACGCCCTCGACGAATTCAACAAGTGCAGGTGCGGTCGAGGGACCTTCCTAGTCCCCGGCACCGCCTCGCTGCGGACCTGCTCGAAGTGCGGATATCTGGCAGAGTTCTGCAGGTGCAAGAGGGTCGGGCCCCCGGCTGTGCTGAGGAGGGTGCGGTCTCCAGACCTGACGGACAGGACGAGGGCCATCGTCGGCGCCGCCGTGTTCGCTTCGATGGCGACCCTGTTCTTCATCACCTTATTCTCGTCCCCCTTTGTCGCCATAGTCGGGCTGGGGATCCCACTCGCCCTGAACGGGTCCTTCTTCGTAAAGTGGTTGACGGACAACCCCACGGTTGCTGAGGAACCGCTGGTAGTCCCCGAAGTTGCGAAGGCCGAGCGGCGGCCGTTAGTTAACACTGGTTAACCAAAACCCGGACCCTAAGGGCCTAGGCGCCGGCTCACGGCATATTGCATGGGACGGTCCGGCAAACCCTAGGCACTTGCCGAATTGTCAAAGAATCATAACAAAATACTGACTTTAGCGCTATAATGCATTTATCCACAATAATCCTCGTGCGAATTCGAAGAAAGATGTCCAGAATGAAAAATGGACTAAAGGCACTATACGGTTCGAAGGCAGGGAAGATACTCCCAGTCCTCATCATAGCAGGCCTCGTAGCTTCAGCCAGCGCATCGGTCTTCGTCGTCTACTACGGCAACGCGACAGCGACAGTCAAGACTCCCGACGTCCAGCTCATTGCCGGAGGCGACGCATCGAGCTCGTCGTCCTACAAGCCCACTGTCAGCGTCTCAAACACAAGTGACTACGCGTCGATTGGGATTACTCTATTCCCCTCTGCGTTCAAAGCAAACCCGATCGTCGCTCCGCAGCCCGGCATATACTATACCGATCTCTTGGAGGTGAAGAACACGGGAGCAACCACACATGATGTCAATTCTATCGCAGTCACAAATGTTGTTGACTCGAGCTCATCGCTTGGGGAGATCGACGTATACTATTGCCCAACTCAGACCAACGCCCCCACTACCACGAGTTGCGAACTCTACAAGATACTTACGGCAGGCGCGTCTCCTGCGACCGGAAGTGTGACATTCCCGGTCACCCTTGGGACATCCTCTCCAACGAATACCAACTACATAGAGATTGTAGCGCACGCAAAGGCTGGCGCCACCGTTTCATCCACAGTAGCCTTCGACCTACAGATATCGTGGGTATAGAGGAGACGGAAGTCCTTGGAGCCCACTTCCCAAGCGGCGTGGCCGCTACGGACCCTCAGAAGTAGGGCTCAGTCTGGCCACTCCTTTATGGTTAGTTTCATAGGGAAGACATTCGGGCACATATATCACGCGAGATACGGCAAGGTGCTCGTAGTGGCTTTCCTGCTTGCCCTGGTGGCAACTGCGACAGCTACCGTATACGTGTTCTACTATACGGCGGGAACTGCGACGGTACAGGCGGCAGACGTGAAGTTCGTCGCCGGCCCGGACGTGAGCGGCTCGTGCTCGGCATACCCCTGCGCTTCGGGGAGCGTGGATTCGACCGGAGATGTGCTAACCGCCACGATAAGCTTCTTCCCAGCCAACACTGGCGCCAGTCCGATACCTGCGACCTACTATTCCAACTTCGCCCAGCTCCACAACAGCGGTTCAGGAGCTCACTCCATCAAGAGCGTCGAAGTAATCAACGTCGGTGGGACCACCGCGGATCTCGGAGGGATTGTGGTGTACTACTGCACATCCCAGACCGAATTCAGCGCTTCGGGTTCGCCAGTCTCTGCCTGCGTTGGCAGCTTCACGATAAGCTCCGGTTCGGGTGGGAGCCTGACGGGAACGTATCCGCAGACGATCGCAGCCTCGGCAACTCAATACATCGAGATAGCGGCCTACGCGGCGAGCTCTGCCACCACCGGGTCGGTCACCTTCCAAATCGCGGTGCAGTGGGTGTGAGAGTATGGCTATGTTCCCGACGGGGCTCGTAGCCAGTTCTACAGTCCCCCATCGAACGACAGTACGACGTTCCGTCCGGGAGGGCCCAGTGGGGTCAGATGGTGGAATTGATTGAATCCGAAGGTCAGGAGAGGACTGAAGTACGCGGAATACGCAGTCGTGACGGCCCTCCTTGTCCTGTCTGTCTACGTGGCGGCGAACTACGCATTTGGGATTCAGACGATCTATGTGGTGAGCGACAATCCGAGCAGCATGTCTCCCACGATAAACTACGGGGACCTGGCCCTCACATTCAGGACGCCGTTCTCGACCCTGCACGTGGGGGACATAGCCTTCTTTCACGACCCGAGGGGGAACCCTGGTATCATCGTGCACAGGATAGTGTGGGAAGGGACGTGCGGGGGGGAGCTCTGCTTCCGCACAAAGGGGGACAATAACGTGACCAACCCAACCCCTGATCCGTGGAACCTGACGGCGCCGTATTATCTCTCCCAGGTGTTCCTTGTGGTCCCGTTCGTCGGTTATCTTTCGCCGGCCTTCTGGGGGTTCAGGGGGGTCGACGTCCTGCTGCCCTACGCCTTCATAGGGCTGATCCTCTTCTTCGTGTGGTACGGAAGGAAAGTCGAAGCCATGGAGGCAGAGGCTGAGAGGGTGGAGACCATTGGCTAGCGGATTCGCCCCTGAGTTCCTGATTCTCCTTGGTATCGACATCTTCCTAGGGGCGAGCATCCTCACCGTCCTGCTGGAGAAGCACTTCCCCGGGTCGTACCCCTACATCCTTGAAGGGGCAGCCCTGATTGGGTTCGCCGAGCTGATGTCGGGTCCCTCTTTCCTCACCTCGCTTTCGACTGAGCTTCAGTTCTGGTACAGTTTCATCTACGCCATGATTGCGGTGCTCTCGCTCTTCGCAACCAATCTCTACCTCCTCTTCTTGCGGAGGCGGACGTTCGAAAGCGCCGTCATAGGCATCTGCGGGACAGTCCCAGCGGGTCTTGGCATCCTCTACTTCACGAGCGCCTTCGTCAACGGCCTTACAGTAAGCCTTCCGTTGGTGCCGGTGATACCGATAGAGGGGGTCTACGCAATGTTCGGGCTCAGCATCGGTTTGGTGGTCTTCTCGCTGGTCCTGTTCGGCCGCAGGACCGGGCCCGCGTCCAAGCCCGTGCACGAGACGCCAATCCCGGAGCCCTTCACGCCCGCCTCTGGAGAACACACCCAACTCATGGTGATAGGGCACCCCGAGAAGAAAGAGGAGTCGCGCCTGTCTTCGACTGCCGCCGTCCCCGGCGAAACCGAATCGCCGCAGACAGCAAAGACTGTGCCTCCTCACAAACCTGAAACCACAGAAGACTCCTCAGCTGCAGGAGGTACTCCGACAAGAGGGCGAACGACCGCAAGCAGTGCCGCCATCTCGACCACAACTCCGCCTCCGCCCAATTCCTCTACCCCCCCCACAATGGAAGAGTGGGTCCAGAATACAGGCACGGTCCTGGTTAGGAAGGCCGAAGTCACGGGCTACAGTAGAAGGCTTCTTGACTCCATCAGGTTCTTCGAGAAGGCAGTCGACCACCCTGCCAGGCTCGACCCAATGGCGGTGGCAGGCGTTGTGAACGGTGCCAAGACGGCGTACCTGACCCCCGCCGGGATGCTCACGATCGAAGATTCCGCGGGAAAAACCATCTCCGTGAGCCTATTGGATATCTCTACGGACGAAGCGCTTCGAGTCATGAGAGAAGCCATGAAGGGACTCAAAGAGGCCGAAGACTAGCAATGATTGCCAAAGCGAAGAGCTCGTTCCCCGGACGCTCGGCCAAGACCATCTTGGTGCTCCTATTCCTCGCATCGGCAATTGCCGCCAGTGCGACCGTGTACACCTTCTTCTACACCAATGCGACCGGGACGGTGAGGGCTCCCGACGTCACCCTCGCTGCAGGAACCGACAACAGCGGGACCTGCTCAGCTTACCCCTGCGCGACCGTGTCGATATCGGGCACATCAGACACTGCTACCGTGACGCTCAGCCTCTTCAAGGCGGATGCAGCCTTCTCCCCGCCCCCCTCTACATACTACACCAACCTTGTCCAGATCAAGGACGCCAACAACGCTCACAGCATCCAAAGCATTTCGATTACAAACGTTGCATGCTCCAACGCTGGGGGCTGCTCAGTTGACCTGGGGTCAGTCACGGTCTACTACTGCACCGCGCAGTGCACCTTCGACTCTAACGGCGGCGTGAGCGGAGGGACACAGGTCGGGCACTACACCTTCACATCTGCCGCGAGCGGCTCCATAGGCGGCACATTCCCGGTGAGCATAGCGGCCTCTGCGACCCAGTACGTCGAAGTGGTGGCTTACGCCGGGAGCGGCGCCACGGCGGGGGACACTGTCAGCTTCAAGGTGGCCATGCAATGGGTCTAGATCGTACGAAGACGAGGCATAGGGGTGCCTCCCTGACTGCGGTCGTGTTCATCCTGGCAGTCTTGATGGCTGCTTCTGTCCCAGCCGCTGCCTCTGTCTACGACTACGTCTACTCGAGCAACACAGGCACAGTAAGGGCTCCGACGGTGACCCTCGGAACTGGCACGGCTGGGACCTCTTCGATTTCGTCGGTCGCGCCCGACGCGGCTACGGTAGCAGTCACGGCGGGTTTGGTCTTCTACGAGAGTGCCAACGCAGACACTTCTTGCACCTCCCCTTCGCCCGACACTGCGCTCACCGCTCCGGGGACTTCCGGGTCGATTACATTCAACAAGGGAACCACCGCTTGCCTCTGGTCGGCCCAACTCACGGCAGGCTCGACGCTTTATGCATTGAACTGGGTGACTGATTTCTGGCTTTCTGCAGACGCTGCAAAATTCGGGATAAACGTCGTTGTGTATGTCACCGATTCGGCAGGGACCCATCAGGGGAGCGCAATATTCAGCGGCACAACTTCGGCCATTGCCACTAAGAACGTGATGCAGGAGCTCAGGGACACATTCGTTGGCGTTGCGGCAACGGTCCCGGCCAACGGGTACATCGAGCTGATTCTGACTCCTCCTTCGGCGGGTGGGACCCCCAAGTCTTGGACCATCTACTGGGGCGCCGGTCAGCTCACCAACTTCGCCACTCCCAGCAACTACAACTACGTCCTCGCCATCACTAACGGCGCAGCCGCAACCTGGAGCGTCAGCCTGGGAGTCGCTTCGTCCTCGCTCCTGACGAGGCTCTCGAACTTCACGATATCCCTTGCGACAACTCCAGTGAACAAGCAGGTCATCATAGCAGGCGGTTCTGTCACGCAGAGCGGCGGCACAGCCGTCACCCTGGGGGCGACGGGTACCCTGAACATCGCGGTCGGAGGGGTCGGGAACGCGATTCCTACAGGCTCCAACACACCATCGGTCGTGACCGTCTCACTGAAGGTGCTGTCAAGTTCCAGCACGGTCTTTGCCCAGTACACCATCTTGTTCAGTGTGTACTAGGTGAAGTCCTTTAATGTCGTCTGTGCGGGTTCGAATTCCATTCAATTGAGGAACAACAAGGACGTCCTGACGCTGCAGAGGGAAGAAGAAGCCAAGCTTTTTCTCGTCGCACTCCAGCTGAAGAACCAGGTCGGGGCAGTAGCAGACGTCACCGGGCGCCTCGAGGAGGGCAGGTTCAACCTGCTGTCGGCCTTCATGTCTACCCCCGACCCGGACGGATTCGGGAACTTCAGTTTCTTCGCCGAGTCCGCGAAGAGGGGAGTGATGCCGGCAGACCTTAGGAGCGTCCTAGAAAAGTCCAAGTTCGTCGCCGAGATAAGAATCAAGCAAAGCCCACAAAGGCCTTCTCGTCGACTCTCTGAACTTCCCGGTGAGCTGGAACACCGGCGACAGGGTCATCATGCTCAGGACAGAGTTTTTCACAGCCATGGAAGACGGAATCCGTAGGCTCTTCGAGACCGGAGCCGACGTCGTCCTCTACGAGATGGGATACCACCACGGGGAACCGACCTGGAAGAACCTTCTGAGATCGTACGAGGTGAAGACGCTAGATGACCTCCAAGAAGTCCTTGCAATCTACACCGCCAACGGATGGGGGGTGCCCGAGGCGGTGTCGTTGGATCTTGCAGCCCGGACTGCGGAAGTGAAGTTCACCGAGAACTTCGAATGCACCCTCAAGGAGGGTCAGACGAGCGCAGGGTCCAACTTCGTCCGTGGCCACCTGAGCGGACTGTTCGAGATTGTCCTGGGGTCGAAGGTAGAGGTGAGCGAGACAAACTGCGTCGCGAAAGGGGATTGGACCTGCACCTTCAGAGTAGCCTCCCGGTCGAAGCCTCCGTTCTAGGCCGAATTCGTTAGGGTCTGTTTCATAATTCGCGAAATGGTGCCCGGCTCCGTCTATGCTTATTACCAAATCAAACCGAGGCTGGATTCCTCCAAGGTTGAGTCTCTTCATCCAAGCTCCGCCCTCCCTCCCAGGGCCCTGCGAGTGGAGAGAACATGGCTAGCTTCCTTCAGCCGGTGGCCGAGCCTCTCGTCTACCTGGCAGCCTTGGCCATCACTCTCGCCTCTGGGACCCTGGTCTACAGGCAGCGGCTGACCGCCTACCATGTCGTGAGGAGCTTTGTACTTGGGGTCTACGTCCTGATCACCTTCATGATGCTCCTCGACCTGTACCGGGTCACCCTCGGCACAGTAGGTTTCATCCCGGCTTTCGCTGGGGTCAGCATCGGCCTCGGCCTCCTGCAGTGCGTGTTGCTGCTGGCAGCAGCGCAGGTCGTGTATCTCAGTCCGACGGCGACCTACCGGGACTTCGGGTCGGTGCTGGCAAAGCGTCGGGGGCACGCGGCCCTGCTGGTCGCCTTCATCGCCCTAGCGGCCTTCGCGGAAATCTATGCCGCCTTCGTCTCGCCGGTATCGTCGGGGCTCGTCACGGACTTCGCCGGGAACAAGGTCCCTTCGATGCGCGTCGGGGCAGACCTCATCCCCCTGGTGATCGGGCTCTTCTCCTTCTTCCTGGTCTATCCCACCGCCCTCATGCTCCTCGGTTCATCTAAGGTCAAGGAAAGCCGGCTGAGGTCGAGTATTGTCGGGCTGGCTCTGGGGTGGGCTACGGTGTCCGCCATCTACGTCTTTGCCGAGGTATATGCCTGGGACCTGAAGGTCGACGCCACAGGTCTCATGTATCTGGCAAACGCTGTGATCTTCTATGTGGTGATAAGGAACTTCAGGCGTTCGGCATCCCTGGCTGGCTTTGTCGAGCATGGGGTCCCGGTGCCAACCCGAGGGACCGCTCCAAACGAGAGCATGTCGCCCCTCACCGGCGCGCTCGCAGGGAAGAAGCTCTTGTATGAGGTGGACCCATCCCTCTCCTACGACCGTAGCCTCCGTCAGACCCTCGAGGAGCTCGCCTGGGCAGGGCACGCAGTCTTCGTCTTCACCCCGAAGTCGAGCCCGCTTCACAACACGCTCTCGGGTGGGACCGGTCTGAAGTTCTTCCTGTCTTCCCTCGGGATCTCCTACGTGAAGGTCTCGGAGAAGACCGGCGAGGTCCTTATCCCCCAGTCTGACACCGCGGTGATCCTCGACGTCGCCGACAAGACTCTCGGTTCGAGGGGAGGGAAGGTGGTGTTTGTCTTCGACAGCGTCACAGACATGCTGCTGTCCGCCGGCCTGGAGAAGACCTACAAGTTCCTCAAGCAGTTCCTTGAGCTCCTCCACGAGCCGAGGTCGACCGGGTTCTTCGTCTTCATCAAGGTCGCCCATGGAGACAGGGAGGTGAACCTGCTAAGGGGGATCTTTCCAAACATATACCTCGAAGACAAGGAAGGGTCGCGCATCATCAAGTGACCATCCCCTGTTCGAAAACCAGCGAAAACCGGGGTCTTCTGACCGCCAGGGCTCTGCGAGGTCCGCCTCGGCCCTTTGCCACCTGAGCGGCTCAGAGGAGCGCGGGGATGAACGCGAGCACCCCCACCATGAACTGCAGTCCGATGGTCCGCTTAACCGAGACCCCTGACCTGGCAGCCATCTGAAGGGCAAGCAGGTTGGCGAAGGACGCGATGGGGCCGAGGTTCCCGGCAAGACCTGCGATGGCAGCTATCTTGGGGGCAACGGCGGCAGTCACCCCCGACGTGTTGATCAGAAGCTGGGTCGCCGGTACGTTGCTGATGAAATTCGACACCACCCCCATGAAGAGCCCCGAATACGGCTGGTCCCCCCTCGCGGCCGGAAGCACGTACGGCACCAGCTCGGGGAGCAGGAAGTAGGACACCACAGTTATCGACGCGACGAAGACGCACAGAGTCAAGAGGGCCCTGACGTCGTATTCCAGCCCCACCCGCATCAGGTTCCTGCGGTTGAAGAGAAATCCTGCGGCGAACCCGATGCCGAGGGAGACGTAGGACGCCAGGCCGAACGCGTCCGCGACCAGGACGACCAGGGTAACCAGCGTCAGGTAGAAGGCCGGGGCCAGCGAGCCGACGGGCCCGCCCGGTTCTCTCGGCCCCTTCAGGCGCAGAGCAAGGGGGACGAGGGCTGCCGCGCCGATGGCCGCCGAAGCAAGGACGAAGGGCCAGGTCCCTTCGACGAAGGCTGAGAACCCGACCCCCGACGAGGTCCAGAGGAGTATGTTCTGGGGGTTGCCGATGGGGGTCAGCGAGCTCGAGATGTTGGTGAAGGTGATCTCTGCGACTATGAGAGGGGCGGCGTCGAGGCGGTACTGCTTCGCGTACTTGATGAGGGCCGGGGTCAGGATGAGGACCAGGACGTCGTTTAGGATGAACGGGGAGACGACGAACGTGAGCAGGGCCACCGCGAAGAGTATCCCGAGCCTGGGCTCGAGCGCAGCCAGGAGTCTCCTGAGGAAGGCGTACCCGTCCATCGCCCTGAACTGGGCTGCGACTCCGAAGAGGAAGGCAAGCGACAGGTAGATCGCGGGGTCGAAGAGGGTGGCCAGCGGCACCGACCTAGTGGCCCAGGAGGGACCGCACCGCGACCGGGAGGAACGCCTTGTCTGGGAAGTAGATCAAGAAGAAGACGAACACCATGGCGACGTAGACGTACAACAGCCACTTCGGGAACCAGCTCCTCGAGGTCCAGTAGGCCGCTCCTAGGGCGACCGCCGGGATCCCGGGGACAAAGTAGAACGGGTAAGTGACCCTCTCGGCGAGCAGTAGGAACAGGTAGGGGACGTAGGACCAGAGGAACAGAATCAGGGCCAGCCCGGCGAACCTGACGTCCCCCGGCATCCCCTGCGGCTCAGCGGGCGTTGCGGCCTGCTGCGCGGCCGGTTCCGATCCCTGAGCCTCTGGCACCCCCTTCCCCCTCTTCAGCCACCTGTATAGGGCGTACGCCGCCAGGGGGACCCAGATGTATACGGTCCAGGTCTCGAGGAAGTTCGTCACCCCATAGTACGCTATCTCCTGGTAGCTCCCACCCTGGCAGACCCCGTTCACCGACTCAGGGCAGACGGTGACCGCGAAGTAGGTTATGGGGCTGTAGTAGGTCAGCCAGTCGGTGGGGAGGATAGGCGGCCCGCCGGGGTCGTTGGGGTACTTGCACCAGTACCCCACGCTGTGGGGCCCGCCCTGGCATTCGAGGTAGTGGGCAGTGAGCCCCGACCCATAGCAGAGGATGTATCCGACCTGCTGCACGAAGGTGTTCCCGTTCATGGCGCAGTAGGTCGTCCCTGCCGCCGATGGCGATACCAGCGCGTAGTCGTAGGCCTCCAGCCCCACCGAGAAGACCAGCACGACGACGATACTGACCTTCGCTACGGTCTTCATCCTCTCCCTGTAGTTCCCTCCCTCAAAGAAGAACACATAGGTGGCGAACGCCAGGGCGAAGAACAGCGCTGTCTCCTTTGCCAGGGCCGAGACCCCTATTAGCACCCCGGCGAGGACGTGCCTGTCGAGCTTCCATATCCGGAGGTTGGCGAAGTACACGAAGAAGGCCGCTAGCCCGAAGAACACCTCGGGGATGTCTAGGAGCCCTCCGCTCGACTGGGAGAAGAACATCACGTCGAGGGCGAGGAACGTCGCGGACAGGTATGCGACCTTCTTGTCCCCTGACACCTTCCACGCAATTCCGAAGAGGAGCGGTATGCTGAACGTACCGAGCAGCGCGGGCATCACCCTCCACCCGGCCGCGTCGTACTCTCCAAAGGCAGCCATCCCGGCAGCCAGGAGCGCAGGGACCAGGGGAGGATGCTCGAGGTGGCAGTCGGAGGGGGCGCCGTTCCCGGTCGAGCAGTGCTGGCCTGCGAGGATCCCCATCCCCTCCGGGACGTAGAAGACTTCGTCCATGATGCAACCGTAGTCCCTCTTGCCCGTATCGTAGCAGGTGAGATACTGGTAGGAGATGGTCACCTCCGTGGTGTTCGAGGTCGGGAGACGCCAGACCCCGGTCGCGGACGTCCCGGGCTCGAGCGGGGATGAGTGCGAGGGGGGCGAGGTGCTCCACCCCCCCGGAAGGGGTACTCCCCCTGCCGAGACGTCCGCCTGGGCAATCGCGTTCCCCCCGCTGACTTCGAGGTTCAGGGACAGGTTGGCCCCCGCCGCCGAGGAGCCAACAGTAATCTGGTTGTCGTTGAAGCTCGACCCCACCTGGCCCGTGAGGATCCCGTGGGCCGTCGCCGCCGGATCATTGATGATGAAGGCGTGCGCGAGGAGGGTCGCAAGAGTGATGGCGACAATGAATGCAACAGCCCGCCTGTGGCCGGGAAAGGCGAGCCATGCGTGGGCCACCCCCGTCAATAGCGATGCGGCAGCAAGAACGCCGAGCGCGGCCCCGAGGGCATCTGCTGGGGCGACCAGGGCGCCATCGGAAGACAGGGTGTGGACGTACATCACGGCCAGGAAGGCGGCAAGGTCTGTGAACGAGAGTGCGACGAGGACCCTCAGCGGCCTCCGCAGCGAGTTGTTCGCAGGGCCTGCACCCCCAACTTGCATGTAGCAACGTCTCGGGGACGGCTAAAAAAGGCTCCCAGCCGCATGTGAGGGAATATCCACTGACCAATCTCGACCTCAAATCCGGTTAGAATATTAGGCGCAGTGACCGGGTGGCAGTCTGATGTGGGACATCCTCTACCTCATCGACGCTTCTTCGAGTATGGGCGGGCCATCCAAGCTGAAAGGATCGATGGGGGAGTCCAAGATTGAGGCGGTGAAGAAGGCGATAGCTCAGGTCACCACCGGTCCCCTGCTCCCCTACGGGGCAAGGGTAGGGGTGATGGCCTTCCGGGCCCCGACCAAGACCCTCGGGATAATCGTCGACACAAAGCAGGCCATGATTCAAGAACCCCTCCAACTGACTCCGATTCAGCAGCTGCAAGGTGCCCCAGGGCGTCTCGCAGAGGCCCTGAATTCGTTGAAGGTAGGCGGGGGGACGCCGACCGGAGAGGGCCTCAGGGCGGCCGTTGAGATGCTGCACCGCCCTGACAACCTTGGGGCGCGCATCAAGCTGACCACACTAGTGACCGACGGCAAGTCCAACTTCGGCCCAAGCCCCGAGTCGCTGCTCGAGGCCGGGCTGGCAAGGAAGGCAATCATCAACCTAGTCGCGGTCGAGAAGGCTTCCGACAAGAGGGCTTTCGAGACCCTCGCGGCGCGTTCAGGAGGGAAGTTCAGCGTCGTGGGGGACGTCCCCACCTTGGTGTCGGCCCTCAATCCCCGCATCCCCTACGCCGGCGTGGGCGAGCCCGACCCTCTGATTGGGGAGGCAGAGCGGGTGTCCAAGGTCCTAAAGATGACCGACAGGTCTTCACCCAGCTACGGGGGGCTCGTCCTCGCAGCCGAGGCGGTCCGTCAGAGGATGGACCGGAGGCTCCGGGATTTCACAGCTCTCGAAGGAGAGGCGGCCGCTGCTCTCGACTCTGCGGTCAAAGCGGCGCTGAACGACCCGAAGTGGCCTAGGATGTCCATGAAAGAATTCGCCGACAGGGTCTGGTCCACGGGTGCAGACCTCTCAAAGTTACAGGCCCAGAAGGACGCTTTCAGGCGGGCCATGGGGCCGCTGGCTGTCTAGGCGGCCGCAGGGCGTGGATAGTGCCCGGCGCTGTCTCCGCATTGCACGCGGCTTATAGTCCCCGAGAGAGCGCCCTCCGATGAAGACCGAGTTGGAGCGTGAGCTGAGACCAGAGTTGATACAAGGAGGAGGGGTGACCACCGGTTCGGTGACCGGCGACCGGCTGGTCGTCCTCTCGGCGCGATTCGTGTGAGGCGAAGCGGTTCCCCTCGGTTCGCACGGTATTCGCGAAGTTCGCGAAGAATATCGGGGTGTCATACGGCAGCCTGTGGAAGGAGACGGGGATGAACTCGGCCGAGTCCTTCGGGCTGCTGGCCGAGATGGGGACGAAGGACGGATGGGGGTCAATAATGATTGATGGGAACTTCAAGGAAGGAACCAAAATCCAGGTAGATGTCACCGGCTGCGCATCCTGCACCGCCGGGAGCGGGAGCGCCGACTGCAAGTGCGACTTCATGGCAGGGCTCCTGGAAGGGATGGCAGGGACGACTTATGGTAGAGAGTTCGACTGCCGGCTCACAGAGCGCTCCGGGACGCCGGTTGCGAGATGCACGCTTTCGCTGAACGAGTCGAGTGTCAAGAAGGACGGCAACTGGAAGACTGCGACTCCCTTCCGATGGATGCCGGATTCTCAGTAGGCTGCAGCGCCAGTCTGCTTCCTCTGGATGTTAGAACGCAAGGTCTGGACCTTTATCAGCTCGACCCCGTATTCCCGCGCCCGCCTGGCAGCCAGTGGACCCGGCTCGGCCTTGTGGACCACGTGCACCTTGATTCCGGTGTCCAGCTGCTTTACGAAGAGCCCAAGTATTGTCTTGTCATCAGGCTGGGGAGCGAAAACAAACCCATGCAAGGCCCCGCTCGGGTCCTTGGCAACGACCTCGAATTCGTGCTCCACCCCTGACTTCCCCTGGACGACGCTCGGGAGGATCTTGAACCCGTCGTCTCTCAGTCTGGTCAGCAGTGCTTCCTGCTCTGCTTCTCCAGGAGGGGCGCCGGCCTTCACTCTCATGGCGTCGGTAATGGCCTTGGTGTCCATGCTCTCGAGCCTGAGATCCCCTAGCCCTTCCTTCAGGGTCAGGTACGCCTCGAGGACCTTGGTCCCCTTCTCCGTGAGGTGATAGAAGGAAACGTTCCCCTTTTCCTCTCTCCAGACGAGGCCATTGGAGGCCAGGGCATACAGGTACATCAGAAGGGCGTTCCACGTTAGGTTCGCCCGCTGCATAATCCTCGTGGGCCTCACCGCCCCTTTCGAAATGGCTAGCATGAGGTCGCAGACCATCTCGGTCTTGGAGCGCCTCGGTGTGGTCCCGTTCCCAGCCAGCTCGTTTTCGAATATGCCTGACACGAGTGTGCTTCCCTATGTGCAAAGTCGTTCGACAGACCAGATAAGTGCTTTTGCCGTTTTGCAGAAACCCCATGATATGGTTCTCGAATCTAGGTTCGGGCATCTGCACTCGTTAAATGCGGCCCCCTATCCGGACAGGGCTGTGAGTTCCCCGCCCTCGAAGGTCAAGCTGGACAACAAGGCCAGGGTCATAGAGTCGGTGAAGTCAGGGCTGGCATCCGCCGGGGTCGACTCCAAGGTCGTCCTTCACCTCCTTGCCGTCAAACACGGCATCAAGCCGGAGCAGATTCCGGAGCGCCCTGCGCAGTTCGCCCACGCTTTGGCAGTCATGTTCGGTACAGGGTCAAAGCAGGTCATCCTCGCCATAATGAGGGAGCTCCTCGTCTGCTCATATGAGGGAGTGGAGTTCTCTCCGCTGGCGATCGCGCTGACGGAGGGGCTAGGCTCGCAGGCCTCTCTCATCTCGCCGAAGAAGATTGCCGAGGAACGCGAAATCGCCGAGCGGAGAGATGAGGCGGGGCTAGGACCGGTCAAGCCCGTCACCAGGCCGTCGACCTCGGCGAACAGTCAAGAGCCGGACGAGGGAAGGTCAGACTCCGTCCTGTAAGAGGCGCTGGGGCCGTTCGAAACGATGTATGCGTCGAGGATCGACTCCCACATCGAAGCAGTCGGGGCCCGCGTTGGGCTGATACGGTCTGGAGGGGTCGGCGCCCTCATTTTCCTCGTCCAGCACGACTCATCCATGCTCTCGAGGATTCTCGCCATGAGCGGGAGATACGCGAGGGTCTTCGTCCGGGACCGGTCGGTCATGATTCTCGGCGAGAAGCCGGCAACCCCCGCCTACGCGATGATGCATGCTCCCGAGAACCCCCTCGTCGCGAAGCTCGTTCAGATAGTCTAGGCTCCCGGCTAGTGAGCGGGGCCGTTCGAAGCGGTAAGGATCCTGGCTTTGAGCCTGAGGGCCCTCTGCAGAGCGTCCTCGTCCTTGGCCCTCCTCGCCTTCCCTGCCTCTTTGTCCAACAGTCCGAGGATGGACTCTACGCTCTTGGGTCCTAGCGCCGGTATGGCAGCGAAGTCCTCTTCGAGCTTACCGAACCTCGTCTCGCTCCAGAGGTGTATGGCGTCCACGACCATGCTTTCTGCGTAGAGCTCGTCTCCTCTGTTCATCAGAAGCAACGTCCCTGCTAGGCGGCGGGCGTTCTCGCTCCAGGGTTCTCGGTAGATTTTCTCGACCTTGCCGTTGAGTGTGATACGGGAGAGCTGGGCGGCTTCATCTCCCCTGGCGACAAGCATCGAGCAAGCCAGGTCCAGGTGCTCGTCGATGCTCTGGAGGTCCATCGACTCTGCTATCTTCTGCAGGGTCACATGCGTCCTGAGCTTTCCTTCGGGGTCCCAAACGGGGGAGTGGCTAGTCAGGTTGTCGACCTCGCTGCGGAAGCTTTGGGAGACCTCTTTCTTGCGACCGGGATCCTTGACCTCCCCGACCCGCGAGATCAACGAATCGAACCTTTCGAGGGCTGTCGCGAACTCTGCTTCTGCCGCTGCCCTGCGCTTCATGACTATCCGCCCGAGCCTGGCCTCAGGGGGCTGCGGTTTGGTCGAAGGAGCGGTGGCCAAGTTCGCCAGCCTTCCTAATGGGCCTATGAGGATCGCACCGAGCGGAAGCCCGAGGACAAGGCTGTCAGCAAGCGGAGGAAGGAGCCGGACGACCGTCAGGACAAGCCCGACGGACCCGACGACAAGCGCAACCTTTCCTTCCCGAGAACTCGTCATCTGGAACTATCGCGCATACGACTTCTCTAAGTAACTCTGCCGTCCTCCAGAAGGAGGACCAAGACGAGGGCTTGCGGCGTTTGCAGTCTCTGTTTCTCGATTGCACATAGTGAAAATGGATTGCAATATATGCAATCTCCAAAATATCTCACTGTTCCAATAAGGTCTTCGCACGAGGCGTATACGAATTGGAAATTCTCTCAAGTTCTGCCAGCGAAATACTGAGATAATTGTCGTCTGACTGGCGGCGACTTGCCGGGGTCGTTTTCTTATTAGGAATATGCATAATACTTCTAGAAAAGTTATATAACTTATCCAAGTGGTGGCTGCCCTTGGTCCAATCGATATCTGAACTGTTCGAGCAGGCCGATGACAAGCGAACATACTCTGCCAGAAGGTCGCAACTCGAGATCCAGATGGACATCCTCCGGGTCGTCCACGAGGGCGCCTTCCTGCCAACTCAGATCATGTACAGAGCCAATCTCGCTTGGGTATCCCTGCAGCACTGCCTAGGTTCATTGGTGGGGACTGGTCTTCTTGCACGAGTGGCTGCGGGGAGCAAGCGCAGCTATCAGCTCACCCAGAAGGGGATGGACATCCTCAACAGCTTCAACGAGATCCTGGACGCGGTAAGGGCCCAGGACCGATCACAGTTCGCCGCCAGGTAGACACATATCATACAATTGCATCGTATCAATGCGGTTAATCAAATCCTATCATTGATACGATACGAAATCGAGAAAGTAGACAATTAATCTATAAAGGCTATATAGGTGGTTAATACGCGATTGCATGACTTGCCTGAAGCCAGTACGCTCTTCTCCCTTGAAGAGACAGCGCCGAGGCACAAGTTCTCCCTCCGTAGGTCTCACCTCGAGATTAGGATGGACATCCTGTCGAGCATAAGGTCAGGGTTCGACAAGCCGACCCAGGTGATGTACAAGGCGAACCTCTCCTGGACCGCCCTGAAGGACCATCTGGCTGCGCTCGAGGGCGGGAGCCTGATCAAGGGTGTCGAGTACGGGACGAGGCGGAGGTACGAGCTCACGGAGAAGGCATACTTGGTCTTGGCCGCCTACGAGAAGATTCTGCTGGACATCTCTGCGCCCTTGCAGAAGCCCGGCCGGGCCTACTGAGCTTCGCCTTTTGCACCTTCGAACTCCGCCCCCTTCGTAGTACTGATCCCCTGCTGGTCGAGCACTGCATGGAGCCTGAAGAGGCTCTTGACGATGTTGAGTGTCCGCTCGTCCTGGGCGCCAGCCGCGACAAGGTAAATGCTTGTCAGATTTGGCGGGACGAGGATCTGCTCGGCCTGCTTGAGGAACTTGTATGTGTCTTCAGTCCCCAGTAGGAGCGCCATGTCAGAGACCGAGTCGAAGATTATGGTTATCGGCGCCTTCCTGGCCGTGGAGACCGTCTTGTCAAGGAGGTCCAGCGTGACAGACGTGTCGTTCTGCGGGACAAGGAGCTCGTTGCTCCTCTCCGAGGGGCTGGGGTGGGATACCCCACTGGTAAAGAGATAGAGCCTCACTCCTTGGATGTCCTTCATCCCGTAATGAAGAGGGCTGCTCTTGGTGAACACGTAGACCAAGTTGCCGGCGGCAATCTTCCCTCTTGCGACGTTCCCCAGCGTCTGCTCGAAGCTCGACGATGGATCGGCCACCAACAGGGTGGGGGCGTAGACGTCGAGGGACTCCGATTCCCCGGCGGAGTATTGCTGCGACTCGGGGTCCAGGGGCTCAAAGAAACTGGCGAGTAGCGAGGTCCTCCCGAAGACGAGCGCGGTCATCCCGAACAACAACGCGAGCACGACGAACCCAGCTCCGGTGGTATCATGTCAGACGGAAGGGAAGTGGGCTTCGAAGACGAGCAACGACCCTCCTATCCCTGCCCAGCATACCGGGAGCAGAAGCAACGACTCTCTGGTCACCCTGTCCTTGGCGATGCTCCTGGCCTTCAGGAGGAGCGCCGTAGGATAGGTCAGGCAGAAGACCAAGGTGGCCAGGGATAGTCCAAGCAGTGGCTGGGCGAACGCTCCGTGACAGACGCTCACTCAGTCAAGAGACGTCAGGAGCACCACAGTGAATGGGTGCTCGATAACGACGTATGCGCTGGAAGCCAGGACAAAGAGCATGAAGGCGGTCAGCACCGCGCCATGGGGCCACCCTAGGAAGACGGCGCTTGGGCGGTGGCGGGTCCCCCTGCCGCCAGGCATGGCGTACACCGAGCACGCTGTCAGGGTGAGCAGCACCACGCTCCACATGAAAAGGACCGGGGAGATGGAAGCGTAGCTCTCGACAAAGCCTGGAGTTCCGTTCAAGTTTCTGAGGACGTCGAAGAGCAATACTCACACATAGAGGACTGTGAAGAGGGCAAGGAACCCCTTCACGTACGGTATCGGCTGGTCTCTTGGCGAAGAATGAAGAACAGCGTTACTGCGATGATCGCCAGGGCCACGAAGTCGATCGAGACATCGACCAGTGACAGGACAGCGGCTGCCATCGTGGATTAGAATCTCGAAACTGCGAACTTCGGCCCGAAGACCACAGAGTGGTACTTTTTGCTGTGATTGGTGCCCCTCATCTTGAGGATGACGAAGCGGGTCTTCATGGTTACCCCGTCCTCCCAGTTTTCGAGGAGCATGACCGAGTCGGTCATGAACCCTTCGAGCCCGATTCTTCCCCCGTTGGTGAGGCTCCCCGTCATGATAGTGGTGATGCGTTCCGACTTCAGCGAGTTGTAGACAGACTTCATGAAAGTCCGCATCTCGAACTGGGTGTTGCACGCCAAAAGGAGCGCGGTCACCGAGTCGATGATAAGGAGGGTCCCCTTCGAGTCTTTGGTAGCTTGGATAAGCGTGGACACGTTCGTCTCGAGCTGCTGCCCCCGGAGCGCTTCTAGGTCGACCAATGTGATCTTCCCCTCTTTTTCGAGAGGCACGAGGTCAATGCCGAGGAGCTTCACGTTACGTCGGAAGTAATCTGCTGACTCCTCGAACGTGGCGTAGACGACGTTCTCTCCTGCCATGGCGGCATTGTAGGCGATGTTGGCGCACAGGACGGACTTGCCTGTCCCTGGACCCCCGGCCAGCAGGTGGATGTCCCCGCGGACAAGCCCCCCATCGATCAGCTGATCGAGCCCCTCGACTCCCGTCTTCAGCCTGTCCATGGCCGCGGCCGCTTTCATCTTGACACATCGCCCTCCGCGACATCCACTAAAGCCTTTACCCTCGTCATTTCGTTCTCGACCCCAGCCCTTCGGTGAGCTGTTCTAGTCTAGACCTCGCGGCAGACTCGGGAAACGCTTCCATGGCCTTTTTCGCCATGTCGGCGTACTCCCTCTCGACCGAGTTGGAGTGGTCGATGGACCCGAGTTGGTCCAAGGTCCTCATGAGGGCTTGCACTTCCGGCAGGGCGAAGTACTTCTTGTAGAGCATCGAGTGAATCGCTTGCTTTTGGTAGGGGTCGGCGTGCTCTAGTGCGTGCACAAGCACCAGATTGCAGGCGTTGTTCTGGAGGTCCTTCAGGAGGGGCTTGCCGGTGGCTTCCTCGTTCCCCACTATGTCCAAGATGTCATCTCTGATCTGGAACGATATCCCCAGCGACCTCCCGAACTCGTAGGCTGCCTCTACCTGCCGCTGGGTGCCGCCTCCCACGACTGCTCCGCAGGCGGCAGATGCCGCGAAGAGCGCCCTTGTCTTCAGCCCGGCCAGCTTCACATAGTCATCCTCGGTCACGTTCCCCTTCTCTGCGAGGACCGTCTCATAGAACTCCCCCTCGGCCGTGAGCTTGGCAGCGTTTCCGATGAGGGATGACAGCTTCGCCACCTTCTTGTCAGGAAGGTCCGTGTCCCCATACTTCGCGAGTTCGACGAAGATCTCGAATATCATCATGTCGGAAATCAGGATAGCGCGGGTCTCCCCGTATTGCTTGTGGGTCGCCACCTTGCCGTGCCTAATGGCCGACTCGTCGATGATGTCGTCTTGGACAAGCGAGGCCGAGTGGGCAAGCTCGAAGATCGCGGCCACGGGGAGCGCCTTCTCGTAGCTCCCGCTGGCTGCCTCACAGGTGAGCATTGCGATGATGGGCCGCAGGCGCTTCCCCCCCGTCCTGAGAATCTCCGCAATTGCCTCGGTCAGAGGCGAAGGGGTTGCGTTCCTGGAGTTCAGGTAGGTCTGCAGCGCGGCCCTGTACCTGTCGATGTCCGCAGCCAGCTCGGGGGCGACTGGGGGGGTGGGCTCGGCTGGCTCAGACAATTGCCGCTCCCAAGTACATCAACGGGCCCCAGATGAGATACTCTCCGTCGACCAAGACGTCGCAGATGAAGCTCAGGTTCGCCTTTGGTCTCCTCGCTAGGGCCGTGTACCCGAGAGAGTAGACCGGAAGCGTCCCTAGGATCGCAGCCGTAGTCGGGAGAAGCCCCAGGCCAATCGAAGCAGCCAGGAAAACCAGAGCCAAAGCGTCTACCGAAGCCATGATCCTATAGGTGGCGTCAGCGCCATAGACCGCTGGTACGGTCCTTATCCCTGCGGCCCTGTCCCCTTCCACGTCCCTGACGTCAAAGATGAGGGTGTTCACCATGAGCCGCAGGAAGATGAATACCCCCATGACGAGTATCACTTGCTCGAACCTGAGGTAGTAGAACCCGACCATCACTGGGACGAGCGCCCAGCCGAGGGAGACGAACATGTTCTTCACGAGGAGCTTGTCCTTCAGCTTCGAGACCCCGATGACCCCGACTAGCCGCTTCGAACCCACGCTGTAGGCGAGGCTGAAGGCCAGGGGGACGAGCAGGGCCGCGAAGAAGACGTAGTTGACGGTCAGTGCGAAACCGTACCCGAGCAGGAAGCACCCTCCCGATATCATCGGCAGGTACTTCCTCCTTCCTCCTAGCAGGGCGGTCCTGTCCGGGTGAGACACGGCGTCCTGGTCCATCTCGGTGGTCCGGTTCATCATGTATGCCCCGTAGGAGAAGAGGTACGCCATCACCAGCAGCAACGGGGTTGCGGTCACGCCAAGAAGGACTGTGGATGCGGCCGCGATGCTGGCGGTCCCCACCGCGAGCATGTGCCCTCCTAGGACGAACTCCCGGTAGGCCGGCCCTAGGACTTCCGTTCGCCCACCCCCTCTTCTACCTTCGCCATCTCCTGCCTGTACCCGGGGAGGGTCCACCCCCTCTTCGGGTCGAACATCTCGTCGGGCAGATAGAGGTGGCGCGACTTCTGGCTGTCCAGCATGACGATGGAAAGGTTGCTCCTCATGTCTTCGGTGTTGCTTTCGACGTAGCGGGTCGTCTCGTATAGCATGTCCAGGGGGACATCTAGCAGGGCGAAGTAGTCCCCGGTCTCGGAGCCCCCCTCGATCCAGGTGAACGGAATCCTGTTCATGAGTTTCCTCGCCTTGGCGACCCCTTCCTGCCCCGCCCCCCTGAAGAGCGCGAGGATCTGCATCAGGTCGCCGGGCCTCCCTTCGAGAATCGGCTTCTTCCACCTCACGTTGCTGTTGAGGATGAACTTCCCTTTCACGACATGCTCCGCGTGATGGTACCTGAGGGTCCTCGGGTTCACATCGAGCTCCGCGGCCACCTTCGCGAGGCTGACCGTCGGGGTCTCCTACATCGCCTTCAGAATCTTGACGTCGAGGTAGTCCACGTTGGCGTCGCGGTCCACGTCGAGAGAGGTGGCTCCGCTCTCGCCCTGGGTCAGGTCGACCCTGTGCCAGTCGACCTTCCACGACTTCGTATCGAAGTCATAGAACTCGGGCCTGAAAGAGGGGTATCTCAGCCACTTGGCTTCATACAGCTGGTAGTCCGAGATAGCCTTCTCCTGCTTGAGGTACGAGAGGACCTCGCCATACTTCTTCTTGAAGCGGAACGGGACAGCGAAGAGGCCGATGTACTTGGACGCCCCCATCACCTTCCCCTCGAAGAAGAGGTAGCTCACCTGGTCGAGGAGCTCCTTGGCTTGGTTTGCGTCAATCATCACCAGGCCTGCCGACATCCCCAGCCCAGCATGGTTGAGGTTGACCTGTACTCCCAGCCCGTACTTCGTCAGCTGCTTGTTCACCTTGTAGCGGACGGTCTCGGGGTTTATCCCGGTCATCCGGGCGAGGAGAGAGTAGTTGGAGACCCCGATCTGTTTGATGGTCTCGATTAGGAGGAAGTCCAGGTTCCTCCTCTTTATCTTATCAAACGCCCCCAAGGCTGTACTCACGGCAAGAATTCTCCTAATAGAGGGTTGTGAATCTGGGGTCTATATCTTCGCGTTGTCGGCAACTTTGCTTATATACTCTTGACTGCGGCGTTCGCAAAAAGGAAAGGATGCTATTATAACACAAGGACCGAGCTGAATCTGCATGACAGCTGTAGTGACCGAGCGTCTTCCTACGAGGGTGATTGGCCTCGACCCGCTTATCCAGGGAGGTCTTCAGCAGGGCGACTTCGTCTTGCTCGTCGGAGGAATAGGCACTGGCAAGACGATTTTCTCTTCTCAGTTCGTCTACAATTCTGCGAAGCTCTCAGGGGAACCAGCTGTCTTCGCCACTTTCGAGGAAGACATCTCCAGCCTGAAACGTAACATGAAGCTCTTCGAGATGGACTTCGACCCCCTTGAGAAGGAGAAGAAGGTCAAGCTCATCGACCTCGAGTCGCTCGAGGGGAGGGGGATGGGGTCGAACATCGAGACACTCCTGGGGGCACTGGACGACATAGGCGCAAAACGCTTGGTTGTGGACTCACTCACCGCTTTCCTTAGCGGGGCCAAAGAGAAGTTCGACTACAGCTTCCTGATGCACCTGGTCTACAAGACCCTGAAGCGCGAGGGGATTACGACTCTGATGACGGTCAGCAAGTACCAGGGGGACCAGCCGATGAATAGCGGGATTGAGGAGTTCGTGGCTGACGGGATATTCCTCCTCGAGAACTACACCAGCAAGAACATGGAACTGAGGACGAGGTTCCTCATCAGGAAGCTGAGAGGGACCGAGCACAGCAGGAAGTACCACACGGTGGCCTTCACCCCTCAGGGGATCAACATCCTGCCGTACTTCGACTAGACCCCCCAGTCCTGGCATTACTGTACCGAGCTTGGCGGTCAGCGCCGCCGAAATGTACGGACTTTCCATCTTGGCGCCTCCAATAATCAGGAAAACGGTAAAATCGACTATAATACGCTAATCTGCCCATCGCGGCTGCAATGAAAACGAATAGGTCAGTGACAATGGCATTGCTTTCAGTCGCAACAGCGCTTATCATCATTTCGCCAACGGCAATGGCTGCCTCTCCCCTGACCCAACTGAACCTCGACACACTCCCGGTCTACAACTCCTACCTCCCCTATCCTTCTCCACCAGGTAACTACGGTGGAGCCATCACGAATGCGGGAAACCAGCAATATGTCATCATGGGAGGTGTGGCCGCTAAGGACGGGGTCGTCTTCTCTGCACCGGTCCCAGCTGGCACGCACGTGCAATTCAGGTTGCAGGTCAGCGTCGTAGGGCTAAGCACGTCCGGAAGCGGGAGCCTCAGTGTTCCTTCCGGCGGCGCTAATGGCCGTGGCGAGGCCGGGGTCGTGAATATCCAGATTACCGACGCAGTGGCCGCTCAGACTTTTGGCAACAGCGAAATGCCACTATTCTTCACAGGCATAGCCACTCTCGGCGGACAGGGACCTAGTGTGCCGGTAATGGTCGAATCGGCATACTGGAACCCGTTCGGTGGCCCAATAGTGATAGCAAGTGCGGACGGCACCTCCGTCTTCCTCGTCATCACCTACTCCGTCGCGACAATCGACTGGAGTGGGGTCGAAGTCGACAGCGTGGTAGCAGGAACTCTGGGCTCGACCGCTGTCACGGGATTCACCACCAACATCGCCAACGCCCATGAGAATCTGGTGACCGGCGTAGAGCAGGATAGCGGACAAATACTCTTCTACGGGTTCACCTCCGTGGCAGATGGCTCCCCTATCTCTCAGCTAGCCGCCAGTGGCAGCTACAACGGATTGACCAAGTTCACCTCCGCCGGGGGTATAGACTGCAGCGGGGCCTTCGGAGTTCCGTGCTTCCTCACCGGCGCGTCATCCTCGGGTCAGTTCGTCATGCACTCTGCTGATGGCGCACTGATTAATGGGAAATACGCAACCACTTGGTCTGTGCCTTCGACCTTCACATCAACCACCATCACCGCAACAGTCACACAGCATTAGCTGCAGACGGGTGCGCGCAGGGCCATAGCCCTGCGCGTGTTTTTTCCCAGATGCCTAGCGGAGCTATAGAACGCACACAAGAGTTCCTTCCGCCGCATCGTACCTACGGCCCGGAGATGAATTCAGAGAAGAAAGCATTAACGTCAGGTTCAGAGCACGATGGACCAGATGGGAAGAGGAACCCAGGGCCCAATCTCCTGTTGGAGATGAAATAGCATGGCCCCAAGTTCATTCGGCCCCGAGATAGTGCCGGCGATCCAGCTCGCCACGATGGCAATTACCATCGTCTCTGCGTATTTCGTCTCCAGGCAACAGGCACGCACCTACGGGCACACGCGCAACTTCCTAGCCCTGGTGCACGTATTCTTTCTGGCTGTCGTCGTTCTCGAGTTCCTTCGCAACTTCTACTCATCCCCTGGGTTCATTACGATTTACACCGAGGGGGCCACGACGTTCATCCTGATCGACGTAGTCCTGTTGACCCTGGTGGCAGCATCCTTCTACTACCGTCCTTCAGCCCAGGGAGGCGGGTCGCCACTCCTCGGCCTCTTGAAACGGAAGTGGCACGCGCTTGCCTTTGCAGCATTCATGGCGTACGTCGCGCTGGCGGAAACCTACCTCTTTGCTTACCAGCCGTTCACTTCTTCGGAGATCACCAACATAGCGGGAGTCACCCTGTATGACACGGTGTTCGACGCCTCTTACGTCGACCTCCTATTCTTGGTTCTCGTTCTGTTCGCGCTCTACCCTTCGATGCTACTTTTGCTCTCTAGGAGGAGAACCAACGACAAGGGGGTGAGACGGGCGCTTCTCATCCTCCCGATATGCTGGGGAGCCATCGGACTTGAGTTCCTGATATTCAACGGCTATCTCCTGATCATAGGGATAGACGCGAGTTCGTTGGGTTATCTCATCGGCGCAACTGTCTTCCTCATCACGGCTCGAACCTTCAGGCAAGCGACTACATTCGCCACCTTGTTCGCAACTGTAGCGGCAGTGCCTGCTACCTCAGCCGTCTCAACGTTCTCTTCCAAGCTGGGTGTAGCGCAGGGGTTCTCGGAGGGGAGGTTGATGCTTTTTGAAACAAGCTCTTCTACCGACTTTGAAGAGGCAGTCCTCAACTTCATCCGGGAAGTGGTGTCAGGCGGAAGCACCGCTTTCGTGTTCACGTCCAAAGGGTCTCCGGTCTATGACACAGTGAGTAAAGAAGCAGGGGTCAGGGTCTACGTCTTCTCGTCCAGCGTCAGCTATCCGAAAGAGACTGAGAAAAGGGACGAGATACTCGTCCCGGCGAACGACATCCCGATTCTGCTTGACGTGATGAGCAAGTTCGTCTCCGTGAATCCAGGTGCCAAGATTGCGATCGTCTTTGACAGCCTTTCTGACGTCGTGCTCTCGCAAGGGGTTCAGGAGTGCTACAAATTCGTCCGACAGGCAAGCGCAATCTTGAACCTCCCGAACATTTCATCGCTGTTCCTCCTTACTCTCGGGGCCCATGACGACCAGACCGTGAGCCTCGTCAAGAGTCTGTTCCCGAACCACCTCCTCCTCGACCAGTCAGGGCTGAAAATCACGCGGAGCGGGCCGAAGGCGTGAGGGCCCGGAGGGACGCGGGAAAGCCCGACTATCCAGTTCTCTGGAAGGTGGTGATTGCGCACACGGCTATCGGACTTCGGAACTTGTCGGGGTGACTGCTGCTAACTGGCTCCCCTTTGGGCCTTTCGGAGTGCCAGGGCGCACACCACCATTACCGGGATATACACCCCCAGCGAATAGAGAACGCTGGATGTCTCGCTTCCGAGTTGATAGATCGGACTGCCAACGAGCTGCACTATCAGGAACAGTATAAGGATGCCGATGATGCAGGCAACTACCAGTTTCATGTTCCCACTTTCCGTCCCAGCGAGAGTCCCGTCGCCCAAGGTCTACACCCCGAGCCCCGCTAGGTAGTCGAGGAAGCCAGCGAAGTAGAACAGCAGGGCGAAAATGAGTAGTTCTACCGTGACAATCCGGAAAATGAACTTTCGAAGGTCGGGTTCATCGGCGCCTGTTCCACTTTGTCTGAACATGTATTGTTCGACCCTGCTCAGGATGGGGAGTGGCCTGTTGCTGAAAATGGTGTCTTGGGCGATGAGATAATAGAAGAAAACAAGGAGGAACCAGCCGCAGAAGTTTACGATAGGTGTCCCTAGGAACCGAAAAGACCCGGAAAGCCAAACCCAGAGGCCGTTGCTCGAAGCCGAAGGGTCCAGCATGAGGTCGACATCCACTGCGAATGGCCCGGCCGCAGCTGCCTGGATGACGCCTCGGCTTCGGTTGAGGAGCGTATCATGGAATATGATGTAACCGGACATTGCGACAATGAACCATCCCAAGAGAATCCACAGAGGAACCGCGCCCACCCAGAACAGATACCCGGGAAACCGGGGAAACAGTTGGCCCATGTATTGGTAGTAAGTGTATTCTCCCGCGACAACCGAGAGGTTCTCGAGAAGCGCCGTCCAGAGCACGGCTCCTGCAGGAAAATACCCGTCTTCTTGGCGCCATGCCTTTTGCTTGCGGCATAGGTCAGTACCGCGGCTAGGACGATCGTGCCAAGTTCCGCGACAACCGGAGAAGCGAGGCTTCCAGCCGACTGTGGTTCTATTCCTCCGGCGGGTTGTGCCTCGCCAGCTTCGTCCTATAAGACTGACGCACTGCTGGTCTACCGAATGAGCGCCTTCAGAGGAGCAGCCAGGCGGGCCCGACGTAATAACGCACCGAATTCGCCCCTTTCTCCCGTGCGCTTGCCGGATTCCAGAACAACGCCGCTGACAGGGCCGAAAAGCCCAATTCGTCTTTAATTGATGTTACGGCGGCACCGCTTGGTAATGCTCGCCCAGATGGTCAAGGTCCAAGCCCGGCTGACCAAGCTGCGGGCCAGCGTCATCGCGATCAAGCCCCCGGAGGGGACCAGGATCAGCTACGACCTGAACGTCGACATCAAGCAGGCGGGACGCAAGGGTGCCGAGGTCAAGCTCAGGTACAACATTGGAATCGAGACCTTCCCTGCCATCTGCAGGGCGGAGATCGCTGGGACTGCGGTGGTCAACGCAGAGATGCTCGCCCAGGACGAGAACCTGGAGGACCTCGGAGAGGGGGTTCTGGGGGACATCGCAGTCGACATCTACAGGCAGAACTTCGAGGCGCTTTACCTTGCCCTCGCTGCGATGGGGATGGACTCCCCATCCCCCTGGCTCGTGAAAGAGGCCCATCTGGTGAACCCCGCAAGGCCCAGGTAGGGTCTCGATGGATTTGAAACCCAGATTATTCTCCGTTTCACTGACACGGAGTTCAAATCAAGTTGTTGAACTCCATAAAACCGTTAAATAAGAACCGCGCTCGTATCACGGCAATGCCGCAGGAACCGAGGGACGCGATATATGTCTGCAGGGTCTGCATGGCCCAGGTCGACGGGAAGACGGGCCTGATAGAGCATCTGCGGACCGAGCACGAATCCCTCGAAGTGGTATCCTATGCAGCGACCACAATGGTCCAAGACCAGGACAGGGACAAGATAGCCATGGACTTCCACAGGCAGTTCGAACAGATAAAGAAGGAACTGACCACGGGCTAACCCGTTAGGGCCCGTTCGGGGGAAATTGCCGAATACCAAGATGCAAAAGCTTCTTCTTTAGGCGAAAGACCGGGACTTGTTATGTAGAGCAGGACTCCATGTCCTTGATAATGATCCGAAGGTCGAGGATTGAGGTCTTTGCTGACGTCATGAAGGTCGTCGCCTCCGAGCGGGAGATCAGGCGGACCAGGATAATGTACAAAGCCAATCTGGCCTGGAAGGTTCTACAGGACGCCCTCGACTTCCTCGAAGAGAAGGAGATCCTCAAGACGGAGTCGAAGGATTCCGGCATCTTCGTGTCGCTGACCGACGAAGGGTACGGCGTTCTCCGGAGGTTCAACGAGCTGGAGGAGGTTTTCACGAAGCCTACGGTGATCGCTTCGCAGCAGGAAGCGCCGTTGCTCGCGTCAGCCTACCTTGGTGCCTCCGTCTAGGCCCGCGGCTCTCTTGCTTCGGACCTCATCGGCTCGGACATCTCCCTCGCCGACACCACGCGCACCTCCCGGAGCAACCCCGGAGAAGGGTAAGGGATCCTCAGCGACCCGCTTATGAGATAAAGCACCGCGTACACCTTCTGGTATATCTTCATGAACACGGGCGGGACCGATTCTCCCTCCTTGGGGGTCAGGAGGAAGTCGAGCTCCTTGTCATCCCCCGTGAGAACGGCGGTCCCAGTGACGGTCATCTTGGCCACGTCCGGTTCCGTGGTGAGGTCGATCGCGAACTTCAGGGTCAGCTTGTCAGGGTTGCGCTCGGACTCCGTGATGTTGGCGTTGACGTTGAAGTTCACCGAGCTGTCTGAGGTCACATCTTCGGCCAGCTTGTTCCCCTCGACTGATCTTATGGTAACCTCGATGCCAGCCATCTTTCGCCACCCTGAGAAGCCCTCCATCGGAAGATAAAGGTATACGAAAAGGCAGTATAGAGCACAACTCCATGGCGTATAAGGGGCAGCCCTAACCTTCTGGAGGTCGCCTCACTGAAAGAACTTCGGGGGACAGAGCCCGAATCCATAATCGTTTAAACGCCAAAACACTGGATGAAGCACGTTTGACCCCGGAACAGGAGACCAAGGACCAGACACTGGTCACCAAGGCGGAAGGGGCAGGGGCCAGGCTGACGGTCAAGCTTTCTCTCGCCCCCAAGATCGGAGTCCAGTCTCTCAAGGAGCGTTATAGGACCGGCAAGTACGACCTGAGCAACGGGTACCATTACCCGGACTCGCTGAAGAGCCTTGTCCCTACGAACGTTCCTGATTTCATCGACCAGGGAGAAAACTACGTGGAGAAGGTCACCCGGGCGCTCTATTACTTCAAGCAGTGTGCTCTCATCGGGCCGAGCGGAGTCGGCAAGAGCGTCTGTGAAGGCGAGCCTGTGTTCGTGCTGCTGAACGGAAAGCCGACTCTGACGAGCATGGGCGACCTGTACGAATTGCTTGGGAGGAGGCTGCCGACCACAGTCGACGAAGACGGATGGGAGACGCTGACCCTTCCGGGCGCCGACCTCAAGGTGCTTTCAATGGACAGGGCTTCCGGAAGAGTCTCTTGGACGAGGCCGTACGCGATGGCGAGGTCAAGGTTCCAGGGCGATATTGTAGAGGTAACCACCAGGAGGAACCGTGTGATCAGGGCAACCCCCGGACATTCCTTCATTCTTGAAGGGAGCGACGTCAAGGCGAGCAAGATTTCTGTCGGTTCCAGCGTTCCGATCCTCCGGCACATACCATCTCCCGGACTAGCGCCTCTGACCGAGATTGCACTTACCGACTACGTACCAGCAGCGAAACTGACCGAGCGCGGGCTGGTCCTAGGCGGGAGAGCGGCGATACAGATTCCCGCACCTCCGGCGGTATCCCTTGACGAAGAACTCGCCTGGTTCCTGGGATTCTTCGTGGCCGAAGGATACGTTGGAGAGGGGTTCGCTTCGATATACAGCTCGGACAGCGACCTGATCGAGAGGGCCACTCTGAAGATGGCGTCCCTCGGATTGGGAACTTCCGTGAGGGTGCAGCGTGGGCTGAAGGAACTGCGGATCTTCAGCAATGCTTTCGTTGCCATGTTGTCCGCGGCAACGGTCAGCAGGCGCCTGGGGACAGGCAAGGGCTCACAGGCGAGATACAAGAAAGTCCCGGGATTCATCTTTTCGGCGCCGGACGAGGTTAAGGCGGCATTTCTGAGGGGATTCTTCGAAGGTGACGGCTGGATGGAGAGAACTGGAATCGCTCTGGGGACTTCGAGCAAGGAACTGGCAGACGGACTCGTAATCCTGTGCGAGCAGCTTGGCATATTCCCCGCAGTCAGGGTAAGAGGGAAATCAGCGAAGCGCTATTCGGTGGCCGTCGCTCGCGACGGGGCTCTGGCAATTGGCGTCGACGTTGCAGACGCCCCGAAAGGGTCTGGCAGGAGGGGACATATCGAGAAGGTCCGAATCACCCCAGAGATGATCGCGGCGGCGAAGGAAGCATACGAGCGCCTCCCGGCCGACCTGAAGTCCAAGCGGCTCCGCAAGCGGACTGTCTCCTGCCTCTGCTCCGGCACAAGCATGATAGGGCTCAACACTCTTGCGAGAATAGCGAAAGAGGTCAACTCGGAGGAACTTCGCGAGGTCGCCGAGACCAACCTACTGTGGGACACCGTGAAGCGCGTCGAACGCGTGCCATACGACGGCTGGGTCTACGACTTCCAAGTCCCAGGCAACGAGACCTTCGTAGCAGGGTTCGGAGGGGTTGTCACCCACAACACGCACATAGTGTACATGGTCGCCAAGATGGCAGGGCTCCCGCTCTGGGAGATCAACTGCGGTCTCCAGACGTCTGTGTACGACCTCTTCGGCAAGTTCGTGGGGCTGGGGAGAGAGAACTGGATTGACGGCCTGATCGTCTCCTGGTGCAGGCACGGGGGCATACTCTACCTTGACGAGGCGAACATGATGAAGCAAGACATCGCCACCAGGCTCAACCCCATCCTCGACACCAGAGGGCACATGGTCCTCACCGAGAAGGACAACGAGGTCATCCCGAGGCACCAGAACGGGTACGTCATAATCAGCATGAACCCATATTCGGCGGAGTTCGCGGGGACGAAGCCGCTGAACGCGGCGTTCAGGAGGAGGATGAGCGTCTGGGTCGACTTCGACTACCTGAGCGTAGGCCCGAAGATCTCCCAGCAGGAGGTCAAGATGATCGCAGATCGGGCGAACATCCCAGTCAACGTCTCGGAGCGGATGGTCAGGGTCGCAGCGGAAATGCGGAAGCGATACAAAAACGGGGACCTCCCGTACGCCCCTTCGGTGGGGGACCTGGCAAACTGGGGGACCCTCATCGCGGACGGCCTCACTCCGACCAACGCAGCAGAGGAGACAATCGTTTCGGTGACTTCGGATGACTCGGAGGTGCAGGGGACCGTCAGGAGGGTCGTCCAGATGATCTTCGGTGGCGGCGCCGGTCCGGAGCGGCCGGCTTGAACATCATCGACTACTCCTGGGGCATCGTCAGCTCCGTAGGGAAGAGGGACTACGATTCCTTCCGCCTGATCCTCGACAAGGGTCTCGCTGCCCCGGTGCTTGCAGCCGACAAAAGCGGGATGGTGTTCAAGATCCCCATCCCGAAGCTCGACGACAAGGGGTTCTACAGCCTCCAGGGGATGTACTTCGACGCCGACGAGCGGGCATGGTCCGGGCTCTGGAAGCTGTACAGGGCTTCCCTCTATCACGGAGCCCTCCACGCAGCCTACTCTGACTTCAAGCAATATGCCAACTGGGCCAAGGGGAAGGAGCTCAAGACCGCCACCTTCGTCGTCTCGCTAGTCGAAGACTACCGCGCCACCAGAAAGGCTTTCGACGAGTGGCCCGGGATCCTCCAGGTGGGCTCGTCCGTCACCATCCAACGGGGCCAGTCGGCTGTCGTCGCCGACGTCACGACAACCTCTGTCAGCGGGTCCGCGACCGTCACGGCCTACACCATCCTGAACTCCGTCTACAACTCGGCTTCGGCCGAGGTCAAGACGCTCACCCCCTCCCCCTCGGCGATCGGAGCCTTCCTCGCTCCCGCCGTCCTCGGGCCCTCTCCGCTTCAGCCCAGCGCGACCCTCGTCCTCCAACTGCAGGACTCCTCGGGGAACCCTGCGAAGGCCAGGGTGGCCACGAACATCACCGTGACCTCGTCCAACACCCAGGTGATCAACGGGACGCTGCAGGTCCAGGTCCCCCGGGGCGAAAGCGAGGTGAGCCTCCCCATGACCCCGGTGCAGAGCGGCTCGACCACGTTCACAGTCACCTCGCCCGGGTTGAAGACGACGACGGTGAAGTTCCAGGCGATAGACACCCGCACAGCGTCCCGGCTCAGCTCGTCGGCCTATTCGATATTCACCGACCAGACCGCCACGGTGACGCTGGCCGTGAGCATCGACGGGACGGGCGTGAGCGGGGCGAACGTCACCTGGTTCGCTGAGAGGGGGACGGTAAGCTCGCGGACCTCCGTCACCAACGCCCAGGGGCAGGCGTCGGTCACCCTCACCCCCGCGGGCGTCGGCGTGGTCAACGTCACCGCAGTTGTGTCGTCCCCTTCGGTCGGGTCCCAGAAAGCGAGCATCTACATCCCGGTCTCGGTCAACCCCGCTGCCAACGACAAGGGGATCCTGGGCACCCTGCTTTCGTTCCCGTACATCCTGATCCTGGTCGGCGCTGCGGCCGCTGCAGCCATCGTCGCGTTCCTCTTCGTGAGGAGAAGGCGGCGGCGCTCGGCAGAGGCAGACGAGGCGTTCTCTGAAGACGAGGGGTCGTTCAGCTATCTCAGGACCGGGCCGACGTTCGGGCCGGGAGGGAGCTGACATGCACTCGTTTGAGGCTTACCGCCAACGGATACAGGCAGGGGGAGGCTGAGCCACCTTGGACGAGGAACCGATAATCGACGTGACCAAAGTGTCGGACAAGGGCCAGGTCGTCATCCCGAAGCAGATCAGAGACAAGTTCCACTTCACCGAGGGCTCCAGGCTCATAGTCCTGGCCACGGAAGACGCGGTCGTCCTTCGCAGGGTCGAGACGGTGCTCGGGGTGACCAAGACGACGGAGCAAGCGGCCAGGGTGCGCTGGCTCGGCTCGGACGCCGGGGCCCGGGTCCGCGTGAAGCGCGGACAGCGCGACAAGGAGTAGCCTCCCCTGGCGCGGGGCCTTTTCGGCCACGAGTCCCTGCCTCAGTTCAGGCCAAGGTCTGCGAACTTCGAGATGGGGAGGTTCAGCTCTCTCTGCAGGTCCCGTATCCGGTGGGCGTACTTCAGCATCCCCACCCTGTCGTTCTTCACCTTCGCTATCTTGTATGCCTTCCAGTTCTTCTTCAGGGCTGCCCAGGTCTGTCCGACAGAATACGCCAAGTTCCCAGCCCACCGCCGGGCTTCGTTGTTCTTTTAACGTTGACTGTCTACTGGTGGAACCCTAGGACTTCGGTCTGCTCGTCCGCCTCGCTCTTCTTGAACCAGGCAGAAACGATCCCGCCGGGCGCCTCGATGGCCACGAACGCATACCCGAGCTTCTTCACTTCTTCGACGAGCGAGCTCTTGATCATCCCGTTCTGCGACTGGACGCACATCAGGTCGTCGAACATCGCCCCGATGACGTACGGCGGCTCGGTGTTCCACCTGAACTTCTTCAGGACCTTGGAGACCCTGACGCACTCCTGGGCGAACTCCTCCCCCTCCTGGACGTAGGACCGCTTCCCGAGAAGGACGTCTTCAGGGAGAGGTGATGTCCGTGCCGGAGCCGGAGCGGCCGGCACTGCCTGTGGGGGTGCCTTTGCCACCGGGGCTTCCCGTTTCGGCTGGATTTCCTGCTTTGGTTCTTCGGCTGCCTCGACCTTGGGCTCTGCGGCAATCGGCTCAGGGCCTGCCTCCGGGGCGTTCGAAGGATTGTCAATCATAGTCGCTACGTCTATCGACAGGTCGACCTTGTCCGGGGTCCAGGTGTAGGTCACCTTGCCAGAGTCGTCGCAGAAGACCCCTGACTCCAGGAACCCGTTTACTTCATTGATCTTGGTGATGTCGAAGGACTTCGTGAACCGCTCGCGGCCGTTCGCTATCCCGAACATCTTCACCGCCCTGCCCGTCCCTTCGTCTACGACGTCGACCACCAGGTTCCCGAGCCTGACCCGGTCTTCTGCGAGGACCTGACTGGCCGGCGCCTCGTACTGGACCTCCATCGGCTCATGGGGTTCGGGGAGCGGCTCCTTCACTCTGACCCTGACTGGCACCTCTACCGGCTCCTCGACAGGCGCCTCCGCCTCCTGGGCTGGTCTCTCCGTGGTCTCTACCGTCTGAGGGGGTGCCACCGGCTCTTCGCGCTTCGGCTGTTCCGTGGCGCCCGGCTCCTTCGCCTTAATCTTGTGCCCTCGGTGGTTGAGCCTGAAGTAGCTGGCCCCCTGTGCCGTGAAATACGATTTCGTGGTGTTGCAGTCCAGACAGGTCACTTCATACAGGTCCGAATTCTCAGTGCTCATCATTCTTGGGTGGCTTCCCGTTTTCCAGTTCCCCCTGTCGCCTTATTTCTCGGCTTTTGCCGTAGGCCTTCCGGGCCCGCTTCCCTCTTCTGGAAATCGGTAGGGCTTCGTTCTCGCTCCGCGATGATAAGCGCAGCAAGCTTCATAAACGCGCAGAAAGGGTTCGTTCTTGGGATCTTCGGGAGCATCTAGGATTGAACTGCGAGTATTGCGGGAAGCAGGAGACGCTCCCGTTCGTCTGCAACTACTGCGGAGGAGTCTATTGCTCCGAACATAGGCTCCCCGAAGCGCACATGTGCAAGGGGGACCTGACCCAGAAGCGGACCATAGTCGCTCCCCCGCAGACCACCTTCAGCTGGCAGACCCCTACAGTGACACCGTCATACCAGGCTCGGAGGCAGGGAAACGTATACTCGAAGATCGAGGTCAGGGACATTCTGATCGCCTGGCTCGCCCTCGGCATAGCGTTCACCCTGGCGACCGTGGGGAGGACCGGGATCTTCTTCGGTGGGGGGTTCACGACCTCGGAGCTCGCCCAGGGCTTTGGCATCGCCATGCTTACGGTCGGGCCCGGCTTCGTCCTCCATGAGCTCAGCCACAAGTTCGTCGCCCAGAGGTACGGGTTCTGGGCGGAGTTCAGGATGTGGCCCATGGGGCTCGTCCTGGCCTTGGTGACCTCCCTCATCGGGTTTATCTTCGCAGCCCCGGGGGCGACGTACATCCAGGGGACGAACATCTCCAAGGAGGAGAACGGCCAGATCTCCATCGCCGGGCCGCTGGTCAACATAGTCATTGGGGTCCTCTTCCTCCCGCTTGCCCTATTCGCCGCGCAGGGGAGCTTCCTCCTGGACCTGGGAGTCACCGGGGCCTACATCAACATCTTCCTTGCCCTGTTCAACCTCCTCCCCATCGGCCCGCTCGACGGTTCCAAGGTTTGGCGCTGGAACATCGCCATCTGGGCCGCGACCTTCATCCCGACCGGGGTCGCGTTCTACTACCTGTTCTGGGCCTGACCGTTTGTTCCTGGCCGTCCGATGGTGTAGACACGGTCAGCAATCTGTTAAGATAATTCGAGCTTCTACTCTTTGCGGCTTTTGGCGTCATCCTAACAGCCGCATTGGCCTACCAGACTCAACCGGGGAGCCTGCCGCAGCAGGTAGGGCCCTTGTTTATCCTTGCCGAATGGGCCGTTTCGGTGCACGCTTTCAAAAGGAACAAGGTCCCAGTCCCCAAGAAGGTGGTCGCAGCGGCTCTGTGCAATTCGGGGTACTCCTACCGGGACGTCGCTGAGATGCTCGGCGGGATGTCCTACATCGCGGCCCGAGACGCGTACTTCTCGCTGACGACGAGCCTCCCCGTGGAAGAGAAGAAACAGAGAAAGTCCGTGGCCATCGACGGCTCGGACGTCACCCTCGGAGGGAAGCTCTTCCACGTCTGGCTCGCCCGTGACGTCGATACAGGGGCGATCATGTCGTTCCAGGCGTCCCCTGACGCATCTGCCGAAGACGGCGCGAGGTTCCTTTCCAACGTGGCTTCCCAGTGCGCCAACAAGCCCCTTCTGCGCCTGGGGACCGGCCCCAACCACCCGCGGGGGCTGATGAACCTCGACCTCTATTTCCAGCTGCAGCCCAACCAGTCTATCATCACCAAGCTCGGGCGGCTCCTCCTCGGAAACGGCGTCTGGGAAGGGGTTTAAGGCAGAGGGACCGTCCCGCCTCTTCTGTGAAGTACCTGCTCGTCTACGACGACAGATGCGGCCCCTGCACCAGGTTCCGGAACGTCGTTGAGCTCCTAGATGCGCGGCGCAGGCTGGACTACGCCGGCCTCGACGAGGCAGAAAGGTCTGGAAGCTTGGGCCCGGTCCCCGCCCCCCGCCGCAGCAGGTCGTTCCATCTTGTGTCCCCTGACGGACGAGTCTGGAGCGGCGAGTCCGCCTTCCCCCACCTGGCGGCTCTGGTTTCTGGAGGAAGAGTATTGTCTGAAGCCATGAAGGTCCCGCCCGTGTTCGCCGCGACCAGCTTCGTCTACTCGGTGTTCTCGAGGCTTCATGACTCAGGCTACTGCAGTGGTCTGGGATGCCCGGCGAAGGCTGCCATGGATGGCTAGGGCCCCACTGTCGACATCGATATCGACGTCGACTTGGCCCCCCGCGACTTCGGGGTCAGTTTTTGACAAAGTAGCGCGCCTAAATTCACCCCCCGCACTATATCTCGTTCGATCCGCTCCATCCATCATGCGCGCTGAAGCACTCGAGAAGCTAGTTGACAGACCTGTGAAGGACACCTACGGAAGGTATGTCGGTTTTGTTGTCGGATTCTCCGTCGACACCTCCGGGGACCTGAAGTCTGTCGGTGTGGACCAGGGTAACGGTGAGTTCACCGAGTACCCATCTGAACGGATCGTGTCGACCGCGGACGGGTTCGTCCTCATCCCCGCCTGGAAGGTCGAATGCGACTCCCTGGGCAAGGAGATAGACGGCGTTCGCAGGAGGGCGAAGGCGCTCCAGGAGCTCGCCAAGGAAGGCGAGATCCCCAGGACGATGTTCGAAGAGCTGATGACGAAATACCAGGACGAAGCAACCAAGATCCAGGGCTCATACAAGTCTCTCGCCGAAGGGATGGTGGTGAGGATCGGAGAGCTGGAGGGACAGAAGGAGACGCTCGACCGGTTCCTCGTCAACGTGAAGGTCCAGTACAGGGCTGGCGAGATAGACGAGGCGGCCTACAAGGTGGCCGTTGACTGCGGCCAGTCCATGCAGAGGAGGAACCAGCAGGAGATGGAAGACCTCGGGAAGATGCTGAAGGCAGCCACGGAGCCGCTGTCACAGCCGCAGCAGCAGCCCCAGCAGAAGCAGGTAGCCCGCCCACCAGTCCAGCAAGCACAGCAGGCGACCGCAGAGTAGGGTCCGGCAGCTCTCGATAGGAGATGAGACTGCCCCTGGCACCTCTCACGGAGGCTGACTCCGCATGAGCCGTGAGGCCACGGTCAGCGCCACCCAGATGGTGGCGCGAAGCCTGAAGATATCGGCGGCGACCCACCTGGTCGTAGCGTCGGTCGCGGTAGGTGTGGCAGTCAACGCGGCTGTGGCCATGCAATTCCTGGGGGTGACTGGGCAAGCTGTCCTTTTGGCAATCGTCTTCGCCTCCCTTGCAGCAGGGGGGGCGGCGGTCTCCGTCGACGTCTACTCGCGGTCTGCCCAGGTGGTCTCCAACCTCCGCTCGATTGGGGCCAGCTCCGGCAGCGTGTCATCGGCTGTGGTCCTGTCCCTGATAGGCTACGGGGCCGGAGGCTCAGCCCTGGGCGGGGTCCTCGGAACCACCCTGGGGGCTGCCCTCGGCGGCGCGGGGATCCTCGGGGAGACCCTCCTCGTCCACATGGTGGCGGTCGTCTTCGCCGCGTGCACGGGACTTTCTGCAGGGATCTTCTTCGGAGCCAGAGCTTCATGGCACAGATAGGGGTCCTGCAGCGCCCGGCGCCTCCGGGGAACCACGACCGGTTCGCCATCGAGCTCAGCCACGTGAAGAAGTCCTACGGCCCCAACGCGTACTCGGAGGTGTACACCGACCTCCACTTCCAGCTCCTGAGGGGGACCTTCGTCGCCCTCGAGGGGCCCATAGGGAGCGGCAAGACCACGATGCTCAACATGTTCGCAGGGATCGAAAGGCCGACCGCGGGGACGATCATAGTCCACGGCCAGGACATCACAGCCATGGACGACGACACACTGGCGGCGTACCGCGCGAAGATGATAGGGCTCGTGCCCCAGGTCCAGACCCTGATGCCGGAGCTCACCGTCTACCAGAACGTGGAACTCCCGCTCATGTTCGCCAAGGTCTCCAGGGACGACAGGCGGAGGAGGGTGGACGAGGTCCTCGACAGGGTCGGGGTGAAGGGAGAGGCGGAGAGGGTCGCCGGGACCCTCAGCGTGGGCGAGAGGCAGATGGTGTCCTTCGCCAGGGCCCTGGTCAACGACCCCCCGATACTCCTCCTCGACGAGCCGACTGAAGCGCTCGACCCTCTCATGTCTGAGGTGGTCCTCGGGCTCCTCCGGGGGGACAACATGACCGCCGGGAAGACGATCTTCGTGACCACCCATGACAGGCGGGTGTCGGCCCTGGCGAGGAGAACCCTGAGGGTCAGGAAGAAGATACCCTAGGCCGCTGCTGTGAAACTGCATTTTCACGGGTGATTGCAGAAGCGGCTCGAGGCGCGGGGCTGCCTAGTCGCGGTCACAGGGTTGAGTGTTGAGGCGCCTCGTCCGAGTCCTCGCCCACGCCGGCCTCTCATGGAAGCATTTCGCCCTCGTTGTCAACTTGACACTCCCAGCCACGCCGTAAGCAGGCGGGCTGGCTCCCTTCGCTTCCGTTAAGAGCGGCCCCGTGAGGGGGTACGAGCATTGCAGACAGAGAGCCCCCGAAAGCCCTGGTACACCAGGCCAAAGTACATCATCCTCATCGCGGTGCTGGCCGTCCTCCTGCTCTTCTCCCTCTACCCGGTGGGGCCGTCCGGTCCGAAGCCCAAGAGTCAGGTGGCCCTGGACAGCGCGATCACCTACTTCGCGAACAACTACAACTTCACCCTCGGTCTCATCCCGGAGACTCCGGGGAGCCACGTCTACTGGTTGGTATCGGACAATTATCTTGCCGACCTCGCGCTGACAAGATACTCCTCCAGCAACCAGTCGACGGCCAACTTTGGAGCGGCTCTTTCCACCGCCCTTTCAGGGTATGAAGCGACTCTCCCGGCCGTCCTCAGGCAGAGCCAGTACTCGGCCCTGAACTCGACGAAAGCCTACTTCGGCTGCTCCGCCGACTATGCCCTGTCGTGGTCCACCGGGGGCGTGGCCGCGGGCGGGAACGGCTCCGCTGTCCTGATGACAACGGCCAACGACCAGGGCCCGGCCTGCGCCAGCCAGAACTACGCGGACCTCCTCTTCCTGCAGGCGATATACAGTCACAGGCTCGGGGACTCGACGGCCGCCGCCTCCTACTATCAGACGGGGGCGAAGGACTTCGACGGGAAGGGGTTCGTCGACCTGGCGAACCAGGGGTCCGCACAGGGAACTCTGACTTATCAGACGTACAAGGTGGCGCTCTACGTCTATGCCACCATCTGCCTCGGAGAGCAGGCGAACGCGCCGAACCTCGCGGCCGCCGAGAGCACCCTTCTTCACATGCAGTCGAACTCCACCGGCGGGTTTGCGACCTCGTACGGATCGGGCATCACTCCGACGTCAGGGGCGAACACGGAGACGACAGCCCTGGCCGCTCTGGCCCTGGAGCTGATGATCAGTCCGTCGAGCTCATGTTAGAGCGCTCCTAGGAACATCCACGCGGATTCCAGCATCCGGTCCAGCGTCCCTCACCGCCTCCTGAACCCCTCACTTTCGGCCCCCTCCTCCGCCAAGGCTGCAGCAGCCCCCCAAAGCACAATTATCGCCGTCCGGACGGCGTCGCTCTGGCAACTTTGGGACAGACGCCCTCCGGCGAGCCCCGCGGAGACCCGAAGAGGGCCAACCTGATGATACTGGCCCTGGCCCCCATCTTCCTCGACGTCGGCTTCCTGCAGGTGGTCATCACCGCCTGGCTCCCCACGGTAGGCATCACCCCCTTCCAGGTCGGCGTCCTCCTCACAGTCCAGGGGATCCTGGCCGTCGCCTCCTCCATCCCCCTCGGGATCGCATCCGACATCTACGGGAGGAAGACCATACTCACTGTCGGGGTCCTGGCCGGGTCAGTCGGCTTCATGCTCTATGCTGCAAGCGTCGACTTCGGGGTTCTTCTGGTCGCCTCGGCAGTCCTCGGGTTCGCCGAGGGGTCGTCGGTGTCGGTCTGGAACGCCCTGCTCGCAGACCTCACCGACACGGACACGAGGAACAAGGTCTTCTCGCACTCCTACGTCATGATAAGCATCGCCTCGGGGGTCGGTCTCCTCCTTCCGGGGCTCTTCCCAGTGATACAGGCGTGGGTCGGAGCCTCCATCTACTCCATCCACAGGTCTATGCTACTGATACTGGGCGTAGTCAGCTTCGCCTCTCCCGCAGGGGTCGTCGCCATCCTCAGGGGGCACAGGGAGACCCACAACCCGACGAGGAAGTTCGGCGGGTTCAGGAACATGGGGACCCTCGCGAAGCTCGGCCTGGTCGGGGGTTCCATCGGGTTCGGGGCCGGGTTCATCATCCCACTGGTGGGGACCTGGTTCCTCCTCCGGTTCGACGTCGGGGACTACTACAGCGGCCCTGTCCTGGCGATCTCCTCGATACTCATCGGCCTGGCTGCCTTCGCTGCGCCGAAGATGGCGACCAAGTATGGACAGCTCAACGCCATCGTGATAACCGCGGGGTCGTCCGTGGTCTTCATGCTCGCCATGGCCTTCGTCCCCGAGGTCAACCTAGCCGCCGCCTTCTATGTCGTGCGCACCGGGCTGAGCAACATGAACGGGCCTCTGATGGACTCCTTCTCCATCAGCCTCTTCCCAGCCGACCAGAGAGGGCTCGTGAGCGCGGCGACCAACACGATCTTCAGGCTCCCCAACAGCGTCAGCACCTCCTTCGGGGGGTACCTCCTGGGTGTCGGACTCCTGGCGTACCCGTTCATCATCGCGAGCGCCCTCTATGCCGTCGGGCTGTCCGCGTTCTTCGCCTTCTTCATCGCCAGCAGGAAGTACTCCAAGGTCATGGCGCAGGGCTAACCGGGGTACTCGATGTCGATATCGACGTCGATGGCCACCTTGCCCTCGCAAATCTCAGTCGTTTTTCGTCTCCGAGTGCGGTCGGCTGAGATTAAATATCAGATAGAACATTATCAGACTACTTGAATAACCTTAAGAAGCGCGCTGCTTGGGAAAGGCCGTTGACAAAGGCTCTGGCGAAGGCCAGGAGGGTAGGGGGGTCGTTGATGGTCACCATCCCCAAGGAAGTGGTCGAGCAGGAGGACATCCATGAAGAAGACATGGTCGAGGTGGACATCCGCAAGGCCAGGAGGAGCTGGTTCGGGAGCATGCCGGACCTCCCTTCCATGACCCGCGAAGACGAGCTGGACACCCATGAGTAAGCGCGTCGTGGACGCGTGGGCTTGGCTCGAGTACCTGAAGGGGTCGGCCCCGGGAAAGAAGGCAGCGGCGGCGATCGAGGGAGGGGGAGAGGTATACACCTGCCCGGTCTCCATCGCCGAAGTGGCGTCGAGGCTGAAAAGGGCGGAGAAGGACTATCAGACGGCCACGGCCAGGGTCATCTCCCTCTCCAGGGTCACGCCCTGCGGAGCTGCCGACGCGGCCCTGGCAGGGGCCCTGCACGCCGAGGTCAAAGCAAGGAGCCCCAACTTCAGCCTCGCCGACGCCTTCGTCCTTTCGGCCGCCAGGAGCCTCGGGGCGAAGGTCCTGACCGGTGACCCAGACTTCAAGGGGATAAAGGAAGCCGAGCTGGTGGAGTAGGAGCCGTCGTCGAACCTACCCAGTCGCCCTGCCGTCGACCCATTCCCTGAGTATGTTCTCGATCAGGCTGCTCCTGTTTGAGCTGAGCCTCCCCCGGGCTATCTCCTTCGTCTGGACCGCCCTCAGGGCGTTGTCTACCGACCGGAGGACGTCCCCGTCCACGGTAATGGAGATCGCCACCTTTTTTGCCATTCCGTTCTCAGACATATGATAATGTGATTTAGAATTCCATGTGCAAAACTGTGGTGGCGCTGCTCAAAACCCGACGACCGAGCGCCGAGCGGCTGAAAGAAAAGCAGGGAGCCTTGCCCCGTTGTCTAATAGAGAGCTTCTTGTCTCCCTGGGGTCACTTTCCCCCATTCGCCATTTCCCAGTTTCTGAATTACGCCCTCACGAGTGAGTTGATGGGTCAACTGACTGAGGGAGCGTGGATGAAGGCCAAGCTCTCCAGCGAGCTCTTTGGTCTTGCAGCGACCCTTCTCATCGAGCACTTGAATGAACCTCCTTCTCAGGAAGTCAGCGACAAGCCGCTTCTGAATGGGGCTGCGTAGCCTTCCCTTCTTTGCGGTAAGCCTCTTTAGAATCGACTCCTCTGACAACGCGTAGTAACCGCCCAACTTCTTTACTTGGGGCAATGTCCGGATTACAACAACGACGTAGAAGGGATTTCTTCCGGTTGCTTCCGCGATTTCACGGCGGGTGAGCGGGCCGCTGGCAAGGACCCTTAGGATTTCCTTGCCGACTTCCATCCGATTGGCGTGCAAACTGCGCATGTGGAAATCATTGGGCCGTGCAGACACTTCCAACGCAGTAGTGGCTCCCCTTCGAAACTCGGTTAGCCGTGGTATCTCTTTGGGTGTCAGTATCGGGAATCCATGTTGTATCATGGTCCTATACCCAGAAGTCGGGAAGAACTTCTTGTCCAGGCTGCGATGGTGTCCGACATAGAGATCTTCAAAGACCAAGGCGGCTTTGATGTCCTGATGCTTTCTGGTGATGTCGACGAATCTAAGGAAAGTTGAATCAATTTTGGTCTCCAGGCGTTTTTGGACGGACACCTCGACGACAAAGTTGGATCCTGCCAGAAAATCTACTCTCCATTTTATCCCGCTGAATCCTTCGACTGGCTTGTGACGTTCCACCTTCCCGAAAATCTCAGACAACCTCTCCCAAATCAAACGCTCGAAACTGTCAGCCCGGCTGGCCGACCCTATTCTGCTAGACAATCCCCCAGACGGCGCACTCAACCGGAATCCACGTCAACTCTAGCGGCTTTGGGGAACCAAGCTGTCTGTCCCAGGTTCTTAAGAGAGGCCGGACGATCAGACGACAGAAACAGCATAGGCTGCGGCAGGGACCGGAGCTTGCCTCTTCGCGACATGCCAATATATTATGATATGATATATAATGACCAATGTCAAAGCATGCTGTCCCGAGCCGAGAAGTATCCGTCCGAGGCAACACTTTGTTCGGGGATGTCTTGACCCTCCCCAGCAACCGAGCTTTGCTGTTTCTATGTCCCTTCGGGGTCACAGGTTGCCTTGCAAAAACCTGCTGCCACGGCATGGGGATTCTTTGGTCCGGGGGGGTCGTTTGTGACCCTCTAGGTTACACTATACGTTTCTTCGAGCTGCAGGTTCCGGTTCACCTTTGGGTGCACAATTGGTAGATCGCTCGATCGGTCCTGAACCACAAATCCACTGGACCACAGATTCTGACCCCTGTCGGCCAAGAAGGTCGCGATTGACAGCATAGTGAGCCAAAACTTACTCTCGTACTAATTTTGGTACCTGGAGGTGAACATTCCAAATGTCGACGAAGAGCTTGAAGTTGTGGTGGAATCCCGAGTCAGTAGGCAAGGGGAACGTCCTGAATTTCCTGTTCGGAGACAGAGACGAAACCATCAAGGTCGCCAAACTCACGGTCAATAGAATGAAGCAGGTGAGTACCCTTTCGATGACAAAGAGAGAGTTGAGGTTCTTCGCAAAAGACCTGGAGACGGGGAAGCTGGGAGTCAAATACAGCTATCATGGGTTCTACACCAAACTAATCCGAAAACTGCTCTACCTTGGGCTCATGGAGAAGGATGTCGCCATATGGGACCCAAAGCACCGCAAGACCCCGAGGGTGTACCAGCTCAAGCTCCAGCCGATCTCGGAACGTCCACCGCAATCTGGATTCGTAAAGCAGACTTGGCAAATCGCCAAGGCATGGAACGACCTCATCCAAGAATCGGCGTAGTCGCACCACTTCTTCCAATCGCACCTTTTTACGGGTCGACTTGGTTTCCCGACGGTCAAGAATCCCGACCATGGTGGTGCAATGCATAATCGACCTTGATATCGACCTAGATACCACCCCCGCGCACCCTTGAGCCGACTCTGTCGACCTTGGTTCGCCGCCCAACGCTCCAAGACAGCCTCGGCAGAACCGGACATCGCGGACTACAACTCCACGCAGGACTCCGCCTCCCGGTTTGGCGCGGCGCGGGGTGCGATGGTATCGGAGGAGCTCCTGTACCCTGGAGGTTTCACCCCCGGCGAGTACCTTTCGTACCTGCGGAACCATGCTTCGGGGCATCGGTCTGGCCTGACCGAACCGGCGTATTCTCAGTTCGGGTACTACATCGGTCAAGCACCGTATTACACAGTCTCAGCAAACTGCCCCGTCCAGGAAATCCCCGGCCAAGGGGTCAACATCACGTAGTATTTTCAGAGCCGCGGGTGCACTGTGACTCCAGTCCCGGAGGTGATCTGGCTCGTGATAATACTGGCTCCGTGACTTTCGAGGTCGGTATCTGCTTTGACACTGGGGCTATCAGTTTAAGCGCCGGCAGGGAGACCGGCTCCCGTTTGCTCGAAGTCGACTGCAGCGAGATGACCCTGGACGACCAGCTGGCGCTCGCCTCCGCCATATCCGACGGCCTCGGGGGCCGGGCGGTAGCCCTCGTCAAGGACGACAAGCTGGCCCTTGACACCATGTCCAACAAGGTCACCGTAGGCGAGGTCGCCGACGTAGTCAGGAGCTTCGTCTCGAAGCGCAAGGACGCGAAGGACTACTCGGTCGAAACGGACGGGGACGAAGTCAAGGTCCACACCCCCGACCCCCTCGCCCGCGCGCGGGGGAGGAAGGACACGGGCCAGCTCCTCCCTGACAACCTGCTGAAGTGCCCGTACTGCGCCTACGTCACGCCATATCAGGAACTGTACGATGTACACATGCGCTCCCACCTTTTCGGGGTGTAGGCCCTCAGTACATCTGGAAGTTCCTCGTCCTGAACGCGCCGATCACCAGGGCAACCCCTGTGATTATCAGCAGCTCCGGGAGGAAAGGGATCGACTCGTTGAAGAAGAGCACCACAGCGTTGGCGGCCGTCAGCAGGACCCCGAGCGCCAGGGTGAGCACGCTGACCTTGAGCCGGAGGACCGAGCGGAAGAGGTTCATCGCCAGGAGGAGGACCCCGGTGCCGATGGCGAAGACCGGGTGGTTGACCGCTGCGCCGAAGTCCCCATGGAGCCAGACGGCGACGACCCCGAACCATATCAAGAAGAGCCCCCAGAAGACGTTGGTTAGAGTCCCGTTCCTCACTTGATGTTCGACTCTGCTCTCCCATCCCGCTCTTTAAGCGTAAAAGGGGAGGTCAGAGCTTCAGGGGGCCGTCCCTGAGGAGCTTCACCACGAAGTCCGCGGCCTGGTCCCCGAACTTCACCAGATACCTCCTTTCTACCGCCCGGCCTGCAAGCGCGATGGCGCTCCCCAGGGCGAAGCCCGCGATGACATCGGTCGGGAAGTGGGCGAAGACGTAGAGGCGCGAGAAGCAAACCACGAGCGCTTCGACGAGAAGGAGCCCGGCCACCCACTTCTTCCTGAAGGTCAGTAGAGAGTAGACCGCGCCGATAGACACTATCAGGGCATGCCCCGAGGGGAACGAATAGTCCGTATCGAAGGGGATCCTGACGATGGGCGCGCCGCTCGACGCCTGCTGCTGGGCCAGCAGGTAGGGCCTAGGTCGAGCGATGACTGCTTTCGCGACTTCCCCCGCCGCGATTCCCACGACGAACACCGCACAGAGCCCGAGAGCGACCAGCTTTGTCCTCCGATCGCCGAAGAGGAGCATGATTCCCACCAGGGCGATCCAGAAGTATTCCCTTCCATAGAGTGACGCCCCCACCAGCAGGGAGTTGAGCGGCTCCCCCAGCTGGAGGTGGTTCGCCCAGAGGGTGACCTGCAGCTCTGACCGGCCCAGGGACGGGTCGAGCTTGACGGCTACGGCTATGACCAGGAAGGCGAAGAACGCCGCAAGAGAAAGGAGGGCAAGGGTCCTTTCTTTCACGAGCAGACGTGCCCAGGCAGGCTATATCATCGTAGCGGATTCTGCGCTGCCTCCTGGCGCAGGGGTGGTGTTAAGATAGCCGAGGGGTTGCCTGGCCCCTATCTCATTCGCTAACCTAACAGCTAAGGCAGGCGAAAACGGCTGCCGAGCCCAGGGCAACGCATATAATCAATAGCACACGGCCGGAATTCAAGCGCCAATGCCAACCAAGATGTTGACGCTGGAGGACCTCGACCTCGACGGAAAACGAGTGTTTGCCCGAGTCGACATCAACACCCCCATCCACCCAGAGACCCACGAGCTGATGGAGCAGGCCAGGTTCGAGGAAGCCGTCATGACCATCAAGGACCTCGAGGGGTCGAAGGTGATCGTCGCGTCGCACCAGGGGAGGGTGGCGCGGTCCGACTACACCAGCCTCGAGACCCACGCCAAAGTGATGTCCAAGATGATGGGGAAGGAGGTCAGGTTCGTCCCCGACGTCTTCGGGCCGGAGGCGCTCTCGGAGATGGACTCCCTCAACGACGGCGAGGTCCTGGTCCTGGACAACCTGCGCTTCGCCGCCGAAGAGAACCAGGAGTACAAGCCCGCCGACGCTGAGAAGACCTTCATGATCCAGCGGATCAAGCCGCACATCGACGCCTGCGTCCTCGACGCCTTCTCCACCGCCCACCGTTCTTCCCCGAGCATAGTGGGGTTCGCCGGGCTGGTCCCGACCTGCGCCGGGAGGACCGTGGGGAGAGAGCTCAGGATGCTCGACAGGATAGTGTCCGTGGAGAAGGGGCCCTATGTCACTGTCCTCGGGGGTGCGAAGGTGAGCGACCGCCTCGAAGCAATAGACGCGCTTATCGCCAACAACAGGGCGGACAGAGTCCTCCTCTGCGGAGTGGTGGGGCTCATCTTCCTGAAGGCAGCGGGGAAGCTCCAGTTCGACCTCGGGGTCGACGGGGAGCAGAAGTTCGTCGAGAAGGCGAAGCAGCTGCTCGAGGAGGAGCCGGACAGGTACGCCCTCCCCACGGACGTAGCCATCAGGGTGGACGGGAACAGGAGGGAGGTGGACCCCAGAGAGCTGAAGGCCCCCACTCCGGTCCTTGACATTGGCTCGAAGTCCGTATACGGCTATTCGCGCCTGATCAAGGGGGCAGGGACGGTGTTCATGAGCGGCCCGCCCGGAGCCTTCGAGTGGGACGAGTTCAGCCTGGGGACCGAGGGGCTCCTGAGGGCCATGGCGTCGTCCTTCGGCACCACGATCATCAGCGGGGGGCACCTCTCCACAGCCCTCCGGAAATACGGCATCCATGAGCAGGTAGACCACATCAGCACAGCCGGGGGCGCCCTGGTCCAGTATCTCGCAGGGAAGCGCCTCCCCCTCATCGACGCCCTGGAAAGAGCGGCCGACAAGTGGGGAGGAAGAGTCACTTGAACCCCTATAACCTGGCCCACGAGCGGGAGGTTTAGCCATGATCAGGGTAGGGGTCAACGGGTACGGAACCATCGGTCGGCGGGTCGCCGACGGGGTGAGGAAGCAGAAGGACATGGAGCTCGTGGGGGTCACGGCCGTCCACCCGCACTACAAGTACGGGGTCGCCAGGGAGAAGGGGATCGACCTCTACGCCCTTGACATGAAGAGCCTGGAGGCGTTCAACGCGTCGGGGTACACCCTGAAGGGGACCCTCAACGACCTCCTTCACAGGGTGGACGTGGTGGTCGACGCCGGGCCGGACGACACCGGTCCGACGAACTTGAACATCTACTCCCAGGCCAAGGTGAAGTCGATCTTCAACGGGGGGGCCGGAGACGACATGAAGGTCCAGTCGTTCGTGGCCCAGTGCAACTTCGAGGCTGCGGCAGGCAGAGAGGCCCTGAAGGTGGTCTCCTGCAACACCACCGGCCTGTGCAGGACGATAAACGCCATCGACGGGGCGGTGGGGGTTTCGAGGGCCCGGGCGGTCCTTGCGCGGAGGGCGACCGACCCCGACGACGTCAAGAAAGGGCCCATAGACTCGGTGGTCCTCGACCCGACGACCCTCCCCTCGCACCACGGGCCGGACGTTCAGACCGTCCTCCCGCACATCAACATCGTCACCATGGCGTTCAAGGTCCCCACGACCCACATGCACCTGCACAGCCTGATACTGAGCCTGAAGAAGCAGGCGTCGAAGGAAGACGTGGTCAGGGCGCTCCAGGCCGCCCCCAGGATGAACCTGGTCGACGGCAAGTCAGGGTTCAAGTCGACTGCCAACATCATGGACTGGGCGAGGGAGAAGGGGAGGGACAGGAACGACGTCTACGAAGCGACCGTATGGAAGGACTCGGTGACGGTCGTCGACGGCGAAGCGTACATGTTCCTCGCGGTCCACCAGGAAGCCATAGTCGTCCCCGAGGACATCGATGCCATCCGGGCCGTGGCTGGAGGGTACACCCGGGAGGAGTCGATGAGGCTGACCGACGAGTCCCTAGGCATCCGCACCAAGGGTTAGGCGCGCCCCCAGGAAAGGCATCCAGACGAGGACGGGGGCGACTACCAGCCATTCGATCCCGCCTTCGCCTATCAGGGACGCGCCGCCGACCCCGCTGAGCACCAGGGCAGCCACACCGATGACCCCCAGCGCAGTGGTGATCTGGGAGAACGTCCGCCAGCGGGGGTCGGAAGACGCCCCTCGCCCCACCTGAATCAGCCCGAAGTTCGCACCCAGGAAGGCGACAAGGGCGGTGATCTGGTCTCCTGTCAGCGTGACGTCCTCAGGGGCGAACGCGTTCGCGAAGGTCGCCGCTCCCGCGACAACCAGGAGCAGGACCCCCCCGTTCCGCCTGGCTCCCTCCGGGAGGGAGGAACGCAGCAGAAGTGACCCCCCTGCGACCAGGACCCCCAGGACCGCCACGGAGAGGTTCGCCAGAGAGTGCAGCGGGGAACAGACATACCCTTCCTGGAAGGTGCCGCAGCCGACCGCCTGCAGGTCGCTTATCGTGACGCCGGTGGGACTGTACGCCGGCGGTCCGTACCTGGTCGCGGCGATGGCCAGGCAGATCACGAACTGTACCGGGGCCGCGACATAGAAGGCACTCCCGCAGAAGGAGCGCCTCCGGCCCGGACCAGCCACGCTCCGTCTACTCGAGCTTCGGAAACGAAGTCAGGACGAACCTGGGCTGCTGGAACTGCTTCACCAGGGTCTTCACCTTCTTCTGGACGAAGTCAGGAGGCTTCTTCCCTAGTATTATGAGCGACACCAGCTCGGCGACCTGCTCCATCTCCTTGACCCCGTACCCCATCCTCGTGAGCTCGGACGTCCCCAGCCTCCCTCCGTTGTCTCCTATGATGTTCGCCTGCTCGAGGCGCATGGACAGGAACTCGAGCCTGGACTGGTCGTAGTCGAGGAGGACCTGATGGGACTTCGTATACCCTGCCGCAGCCCCTCTCACCTTCACCCCGTGCTCGGCCAGGGCCCTCGCCAGGGCCTGAGAGTTCTTCACGACCGCCTGGGCGTACGACTTCCCGAACTGCAGCATCTCGATAAGGGCAACAGCCAGTGCCGCGACCCTGTCCAGGTGGATGTTGTCGACTATGCCAGGGTGGATCTTCCCCACTACCCTGTTGAAGGCCTCTTCGTCGTTGGAGAGGATGATCCCCCCCTGGGGGCCCGGGAAGCTCTTGTGGGTCGACCCTATCAGGAGCGAGCACCCCTCCCTCAGCGGGTCCTGGAACTCCCCGCCCGCGATCAGTCCCAGGACATGTGAGCCGTCGTAGACGCAGGTCCCGTCGGCGACGTTCGAAAGCTGCTTCGTGGGGTGGGGGAACGGGATGAAGCTGGAGCCGAAGAACACCACTTTCGGACTGGCGCTGCGCATGAGCTGCGCCGACTCTTTGGGTTCGATGTTGACGGTCCTGTCGTCGTATGGGAAGTAGAGGTTCTGCAGCTTCAGGAGGGAGCCGAGCCCGAGGTGGGTTATCCCGGGGTACCCGCCGTTGTCCGGGTGGACCGACAGGATCTTGTCCCCGGGGGTGGTGAGCGACAGCAGCACCGCCATGTCCGCCGTGTGGCCCGACAGAGAGCGGACGTCGGCGTAGCGGGCGCCGAACACCTTCCTGGCGATCTCTTCGGTGATGGACTGGAGCTCGTCGGCGTACTTCGTCCCCCTGTAGAACCTGTCAGGGGCGTTGTACCTCCCCCCCAGGTCCGCCAGGAACATCGACCTCATCTGCGGGCTCCCCCTGTTCTCCGAGGGGATCAGGTTCAGGCACTCCCTGGTCCTCCATTCCTGGTGCTGCCTGACCACCTTCGACAGTCTCTCTGAGTAGTTGTACGACATGGTGCCTACGGCGGAGAGAGCGGCGACGGAAATGCAGTTTTATGTCTTTGTGGGCTCGCTAGCCGAACTTGTACCTGACCCCGTGCCCCTCTCTTTCGTGACCGAAGGCGACCATCTCGGGGGGGCCGATAGCCCCGCAGGTCCCGCAGGACACGCAGGGGACGTGGTCGAAACGGAGCCGGGCTGAGGCCACGTCTTCCATCGTCCGGGAGAGCGCCTTCCGCCTGTTCCCCTCGGTGTCTGGCCCCTGGGCCAGGTTGTGCAGGTAGAGGTCCATGAACGAAGCGAACACCCCCTTCGAGGTGAAGATGGTGTAGCAGTTGGTCGGGCAGGCGGGGACCCAGGGCTTGGTCAGCGACTTCGAAGCGAGGTCGACGTCGACCTTGATGTGAGAGTACCCTTCGTCTTCGTCGTAGTCGAGGAGCCCAGTCCCTTCCTGCACCCTGGCTATCGCGTCCCTCGGCGGCCGGGCCCTCTCCCCGGGCTCGAAGGTGTGGACCTTCGTGAGCAGCCGCGTCGAGAAGAGGATCTTCGGGAGGGTCTGATAGGTGAAGGTGCTCTCCGAAAGGAAGCTGTCTCTCCCCGAGCGGTTCACGTCCTCATAGATCGGGGAGAGGAGGTCCCTGTATCTCGAAAGGTTCTTCGCCTTGAAAGACCCTGAAGAAGCGGCCGAAAGGTAGGCAGAGGCTGCCATCATCCCGGAGGTCACTGCCCTGCGCATCCCATCGATCATGGGGCCGACCTTGACGAAAGAGCCGAGGGCGTCTCCGGCCACGAGGAACCCGTCGGCGTAGGGACGCTTGAGGATCGCCTTGTACCCCTTGGGGATATTGTGGGCCGAGTACTCCAGGGCCTGCCCGCCGTCAAGGAGTTCCGCGACCATGGGGTTTTCTTCGAACCCGTCGAGGACGTCGATGAGCTTCCCCACCTGGTCGAAGCTTTCCGTGGTCCGCCTGATCAGCGAGTCCAGTGACACTACGAGTCCCACCGACAGGGTGTCCCTGTTGGTGTACACGAACGCCCCCCCTCCGATCCCGCGCATGAACTCGCCCATGAAGAACACGGCCCTCCCCTCCTTCGGCTTGACCCTGAACCGCTTCTCGATGGCCCCCTGTTCCATCCTGTAGATCCTCTTGACCCCGTGATACAGCTGCCTCGGGGTCAGCCTGTCTCTGAGGCCCGCCTCGGCCACGAGGTTTGAAGTCACCCCCGACGCGTCGATGACCAGGTTCGCGCTGATCTCCTCCTGGGGAGTCCTGACTCCCACGACCGCGCCCCCCTCCTTCAGGAGCCCCTCGACCGAGGTCTCCGTCGAGAGCATGGCCCCGGCGCTGACCGCGAGGTTGGCGAACCACCTGTCGAACCGTCGGCGGAGGACAGAATAGTCGTGCCCGGTCTCGAAGGTCATGGGGAAGAACCCGAGCCTGGCTGCCAAGGAGTCCTTCGAGAGCCTGTAGTACCTGGCTGTGCCGCGCCGGTAGTCCGGGGCGTCGAGGGCGATCACTTCGTGAGAGATGATGCGTCTCTCGAGGGGGGCGGTCTCTTCGAAGTCGGGGACGAGGGTGATGAGCCCCCACTCGCCGGGGAAGTCCCCGTAGATGACCCCGCCTGTCATGTTACGCTCTCCCGGGACCCTCGCCTTGTCCAGCATCAGCACGTTGACCCCCTTCCTTGCGAGGGTCAGGGCTGCGGCAGCCCCAGCAGGGCCCGCGCCGACCACTATGACGTCGTATTCAGCCCGCAGCTGCCTTCCCTCCCAGAGCCTGGGTCAGCTTGGGGAGCTCCTCGTAGAGGTCTCCGATGATCGGATAGTGGGCGATCCTGAAGATTGGCGCCTGGGGGTCCGAGTTGATTGCCACTATCTTGGACGAGTTCTGCATCCCCACCCTGTGCTGGAGGGCGCCGCTTATCCCCACGGCGACGTACAGCTTCGGCTTCACGGTGGTCCCGGTCTGCCCCACCTGGTTGGCCTTGCTGATCAACCCTTCCAGCTCCTTCACCTCGGCGTAGATGAGCGCGCGGGTCGCCCCTATCTCCGTCTTCAGGTGATGCCGCTCCTCGAGCACCGACTTTAGCTCCGCGGCGTACCTGTAGGCCTCCCGGGGGTCCCTGGGATGCCCCGAAACGTCCTTCAGGATGCCCAGCCCGAGGCTGATGACCGCGTCTGCCCCTACGAGGTCAGGGACCGGGGGCGGCAGCTCCACCACCTCGGTCACCTTGGCCGGATATGGCTGCGCGTCGAAGCCGACCTTCTCCACCTTCCCCCTGCGCCCGGGGTCCGGCTCGAGAGGAGAGAAGTTCCCGGGCCTTACGGTCGCCATCTGCGGCCTGTGCCTCGGGGTGTAGATCCTCGCCAGGCGGGTCCCGAAGTCGGGCCTGACCTGGATCAGCAGGTTCTTGAACTGTCCGAGGGCAGGGTTGCTGTAGTCTTCGACCGCGAGTTGGACGTTGTCCGTGGCCAACCCTGTGGGGACCCTGTATGCCACCCTCGCGGCTATGTCCTTGCCGATCTCGTTGGCGATGAACAGGAACACGTACGGCTTCCTCTCCTTGATCAGGGCGTAGATGGCGTCGACGTAGGCCAGGTTGAAGTAGGTCTGCAGGGACGGAGAGTCGACTAGTATCACCATGTCTGCGCCGTAGCGTACGGCCTTCTCCGCCAGCGGCTCCAGCCCGCTTCCAAGGAGGACGCCAACGTTCTGCTGGCCCAGCCTGTCGGCCACCCCCCTTCCAGCAGCCAGGAGCTCCAGGGACGCGGCAGTGAGGTCCCCCTTGCTCTGCTGAAGGTGGACCCAGACCCCGGTGCACTCTTCAGTCATGCCGTCAGCTCCTGAGTCAGCAAGCGATAGTCGAAGATCCCCGCCCTCCCCTCGGCCCTGAGCTTCGCGACCAGCCCGTCTGGGAGAGGACCGACGAGGTCCCCCTGGGCGAACGGGCCGTACTTCTTCCCCTCGAACTCCAGTTGCGCGGTCTCCTGCAGGAACACAAGGCTCCTGCCGAGGGTCTTCTGGACAGGGGGTTTCCCCACGTCGATGCCGGTCCCGACTATGGTGGGGGAGCCCATCAGCCCGAGCCTGCTGGGGTCGGCCCCGAGGTCGGCGGCTGTCCACCTGAACGCCTGGAAGACCTTCCCCCTGTAGCTGTTGGCGCGGACCGACAGCTGCACCGAAGCAGGGGGGGTCTCGGGGCGGTAGTCGGTGGACACTGTGATGAGGGCCGGGAGGCTCATCTCGATCTTCTGGGAGAGGTACCCTATCATCCGCCGGGCGACGATGGCGCTCCCTTCTGAGTTGACCTGGAAGTCTTCGACATAGGTCGCGTGAGGGATTACCTTCTGCATCAGCTCCGAGACCCCTTCGGCAACCTGGGGACCAACGCTCCCCGTTTCCCCGTCGGTGGTCTTGATCCCCGCGACGACCATGAACCTCGAGATGTCTTCCTTCGCCTCCGCCAGCTCCCTGAGGGCTGTGTCCGTGGCGACCTTCCCGTCCAGAAACCTCTGGACGATGCTCCCCTTCACGGCAGGGAGCTCGCTGTAGACCAGGTTGGGGAGGAGGTTGGCCCCATACAGCTCGGCCGCCCTGGCCCTGACGGCTTCAGAATACCCGAACTTCCGGACGGCCCCGGCGATCTCTTCGATGGGTGCCAGGTGCCTCTCCACCACCTTCTTCACCCCCAACGCCACCGCATAGGACGTGGCCAGAGTGTCTGACCCGGCCATCTTCCTGTCGCTGAGGACGTACTCCTCGTCCACCCCCAGGACCTCGGAGTCGTAGAGGGGCTTCATCAGAGGGACGAGCTTCAGGTCCGGGCCCATGCTCAGGGCCACGACCTTCCCCCCGATCCGACGCTTGAGATAGTCTGCAGCCTCCACCGCCTTGGCGTCGTGCGGGTTCAGGACCAGGTCCATGGTCTCCCGGTTGAGCACCCCTCCGACCTGCACCACCTGGGTGGTCCGCGCCGGGACCCCCTTCAGCAAGACGATTACAAGCAAAACTGAAGCGACGGCCGACGCCGACGGTTCTTAGGTTTTTAGATTGTAAGCGTAGAGATGGCGTCCCTGAGCGTGTCTGCCCCCCGATTGAACCAGTCTCTCTCCCTGTCGGTGAGCTTCAGCTCGTAGATCTTCTCCACCCCGCCCTTCCCGAGCCTCAGCGGGACCCCGATGCAGATCCCGCTCACCCCGTACTCCCCTTCGAGGTAGGCCGACGCCGGGACGACCTCCTTGTTGTCCTCCACAATCGCCCTGGCCATGCGGGCCACGACCCGCCCCGGTGCGAACACCGTCGCTCCCTTCTTGGATATCACTTCGGCCGCGACCTTCCTGGTGTCTTCGATGGCCTGCTGTATCTCGGCCTCGTTGAGCAGGTCGGTGAGGGGGACCCCGCTCACATAGGTGTGGCTGGCGAGAGGGATCATGTTCTCGCCGTGCTCGCCGATGACCAGCGAGTCGATGGAACCGCGCGAAACGCCCAGCTTCTTTGCGAGGACATACTTGAACCGCGAGTTGTCGAGGAGCCCTCCCTGGCCGACGACCCTGGCCTTCGGGAACCCAGAGGTCTTCAGGGCGACGTAGGTGAGAACGTCCATGGGGTTCGTCATCATCAGGAGGACCGCGTCCGGGGCGTTCCTGGCGACCTCCCGGGTGACCGGCCCCACGATGCCTGCGTTCTTCGACAGCAGGTCCATCCTGGTCATCCCTGGCTTCCTCCCCATCCCTGCCGCGATCACAACGAGGCTCGCCCCCTTCATGGTCGAGTAGTCCATCGAGCCGGTGACTTCGACGTCGACCCCCAGGTCAGAGAGCTTGTGGCTGATGTCGAGCGCCTCTCCTTCCGCAAGCCCTGGCACGATGTCAACCATGGCCACGTCGTCCAGCCCCATCGACGCTATCTCGAGTGCCGACTGAGCTCCGATCTTGCCGGCGCCGGCCACTCCTATCATCGCGTCAGGCTGGTCGGTTCTGAGTATAAACGAGTTAGCGTCGCAACTATTCTCACTTCTGAAAATCGAGGGAACTCCCTAAAAAGGGGGCGGCGCGGGTCGGTCCAGATGATAACGGTCATAGGGTCTGGAAGGGTCGGCGCGACCGCTGCGGAGTTGATGATGGTCGGCGAGGTGGACGCGGAGATATCTCTCGTCGACATCGTCGAAGGGCTGCCGCAGGGCGAAGCGCTCGACCTGAACCATGCGGCCGCGATCCTGGGCAAGGATGTCACGGTCAAGGGGTCCAACAACTACGAAGACATGAGAGGGAGCGACATCGTTGTGATAACCGCCGGGCTCCCCCGGAAACCCGGGATGACCAGAGAGGAGCTCGCGGGGAAGAACGCCGAGATAGTGTCAGGGATCGCTGACCAGGTGAAGAAGTACGCGCCCGATTCCATCGTCCTGATCACCACCAACCCGCTGGACGTGATGGTCGCTGTCCTGTACAAGCGCCTCGGGTTCCCGAGGAACAGGGTCATCGGGTTCAGCGGAGTCCTCGACTCCCGGAGGATGGCTCACTACGCGTCGAAGCTGTTGGAGGTGTCGCCATCGTCCATCACCCCTCTGGTGCTCGGCCAGCACGGGGAGAACATGTACCCAGTCCCCGAGCTGTCCATGGTCTACGGCAAGAGCCTCAGGGCCCTCCTCACTCCAGAACAGTATGACCAGGTCGTGAAGGACACCATCGGAGCCGGCGCCCAGATAACGAACCTGCGCAAGTTCAGCAGCAACTGGGGGCCAGGGGCCGGCCTTGCGCTTATGGCGGGCGCCATAAAGAGAGACACGAAGTCCGTGGCAGAGGCGAGCGTCTATCTTGACGGGGAGTACGGCGTGAAGGGGGTGTTCGCCGAAGTGCCCGTGGTCCTCGGGAAGAGCGGCCTGGAGAAGATCGTGGAAGTGGAGCTGAACCCAGACCAGAAGGCCAAGTTCATGAAGAGCATCGACGCCATCAAGGCGAACCTGAAGCAGGTCCCAGAGTCCTATCTCAGATAGTCACCTTGCGGCCGGGGGTCTGAGCAAGCCAGTCCGCGGCGAGGCCGGCGGACCCCTTCGATGCGCCGGCGCGCAAATTAGAGACAGGAAAGTGGGCAGCGGCGGCTGTGACGTCCTATAGTCGCAGCCCGAAGGAGATGGCGAAGTCCTCGAAGGAGTGGTACACGTCGAGGAACTGTATCCCCTTCGCGGAAATCATGTACTTCGAGATCTTCTCCCCGCTGAGCTCTAGGAGCAGTCCCGAGCCGACGAGCTCAGAGAGGAGCTTCGTCATCCTCGTGTACGACATGTTCCCTCGGCGGAGCAGGGCGGTCACCCCGACCCCGGACCCTTCGGTGTTCAGGTCCCTCGCTGTGCTCAGGACGTCTGCGATTATCCTTACCTGGGTTCTATACTGTGCCATCTAGTCTCACTCCTCCCCCTGTCCTGTATGTCAGTACAGGGATGAACATCATCAGAAGACCCATCTCCTGGAGTATAATCTGCAGAAGTGTAAGAACTCCAACGTATTGGTACAATAGCGATAACCACTGGAAGAAAGTCCCTGACGCTATCAACGACAGCCCCACCGCTATGAGGAGGGTGTCGGGCTTCCGGGTGCGCTTGTACGACCAGATCGTCTCCACCACCCCGTACATCACGAAGTAGAAGGCGAAGAAGCTCAGGACGTATTGCAGCTGCGCCACCGAGATCGATATGAGCGGGAAGACGAGGAGGGCAGCGCCCATTCTCTTCGCCAGCATGACGTCGACGGCGTGCGAAAACGCGAGGAAGAAGTAACCGGTCGTCTCTAGGAGCAGGCCCCCTATCACCACCACCGTAGCGGTTTCAGAGAGCGACGCAAAAAGCTGCCCGAGGCCCACGATCGCCTCCACCAGGAACCCGAAGCCCAGGAAGACGAACGCCGTGGCGAGCCTCAGGAGCGAAGAGCTTTCGGTATGCCTGACCCCCCTGAAGGCGACGTATGCGATGGAGAACGAGACGAAGACCCCGATGAACTGGAGAATGTCTCGTATGAGCGTCATGTCGCCTTCGAGCGCCATATACAGACGTGAGGAACGCAATCGAATATAAAAGCGTGATGGATGTGGGCTTGGTCAAATTGACGGGTTCTCCTCCAAATTCGTGCCGCTGTCAGTTCTCGGGGCTCGGGTCGCGAGGACGGACATTCCCCCTCCCAGGGCCGTCACGACGACGCCAGAGACGAAATAGGGGAAGCTAGGCTCATACACAGACCCAGTGCAAGGGTTCGAACCGCACGGCGACGGGGTGCCCAGGGGGACACGGGTGGATAGGGCGATGACGGCGATCAGGACCCCTGTGAGGATCGTGGACAGTCCGATGGCCGTTTGCTTTTTCACTCAACTCCCTGGACGCACTCGGTTGGCGTCAGCCACCTATCCGCCCCCTCGACCTTGATTCCGGCTCGATCGGCTGGCCTTTCTCCGAGTCCCGGCCTTCGACATCGGGACGATCGCGGAGCGAGTCCCGAAGACCTGACTGGAGCTGGATTTGAAACCCAAGCCCGCGAAGCTATTTCGTCACGATCGTGAGCACGTCCTGGTCCATCAGCCTGTGCGTCATCCCGACCCGCTGGCCGCCGAACTTCACGCTCTTCCCCCACACCTGGGCGTACCGAAAGTCGTCCCTCATCCCGCGGTGGACCTTGTCGCAAACGTCGGCTATGGTGGCACCGCCCCTGACCACCATGGGTTCCTCGAAGTCGGTCTCGCCGGTCCTCCTCCGCATGTAGATGCGGACGAACTCCAGCTTCTTGTATATCTCCTCCCTGAGCGCCTGCACGTTGACGTCCGCCTCCGCGGAGACGGGGACGAAGTCGTAGGGGAGTTTCCGCGACAGCTCGGTGGTGAACCCGGCGTTCACAAGGTCTATCTTGTTCATGACGGTGAGCGACGGCACATAGACCCTGTTCCCCGACAGGACGTCCACGAGCTGCTCGTCGTCGATGTCCTGGCGGATCACCACCCGCGCCCCGTTGATGTCGTACACTCTGAGTATGTCCTTGACGAGCTCCTCGGAGACCTTCGTCAGCTTCACCTGCGACGCAACGCTGATCCCCCCGGCGTCCACCTTCTCCACGACGACGTTGGGGGGCCTCTCGTCGACCCTTATCCCGGTGGACCTCAGCTCCCTGTTGAGGAGCTCGCGGGCCTCGGGCTGGAAGACGTCCACAACGAACAGGACCAGGTCCGCGCTCCTTGCGACGGCCAGGACCCTCCGCCCGAGCCCCTTCCCCGACGACGCCCCTTTGATTATCCCCGGGAGGTCCAGGACCTGGATCCTGGCTCCCCCCTGTTCCATCACCCCGGGGACCACCTCAAGGGTGGTGAACTGATACGCCGCAACCTTCGACTTCGCGTTGGTCAGGCGGTTGAGGAGGGTCGACTTCCCCACGCTCGGAAGCCCGATTAGGACCACGGTGGCGTCTCCGGACTTCTTGACGTCGTAGCCGACCCTGGACCCCGTCCTCCGGGTGTGCTGCTCTTCCAGCTCGGCCCTGAGCTTCGCCAGCTTCGCCCGGAGGAGGCCTATGTGATGCTCGGTCTTCTTGTTGACCTGAGTCCGGTGGATGTCGTCTTCTATCTTCTTGATCTTCTCGGGGAGCCCCAAGGCGGGGACCGCGGCCAACCCCGTGGGATATTAATCTCGCCAGGGTCAGACGGTGACGTATTCGATTACTATCCTGTGGCCGGTGCCGTATGGGTAGCTGGTCCCGCCGTCCCAGTACGGGTTCCCGTCAGCCGTCTGGCACGGGTAGGCCGAACCGATGGAGGCGTTGCAGTAATCAAGCTGCTCCAGGTTCAGGGACCCCCAGGCGGTCGAGTTCTTGCCGTCAACCTGAAGGTAGAGGGCATGGGTCGCGTCCACCTTGTATCCCAGGATGTCTGTCTGGCTGAAGACTATTGGGTGCGAGGTCCCGTTGAACGACACGGTCCCGAAGGTCCACTTCCAGATGCTGAAGAAGTCAGCGAGGGTGTAGTTGTGGCTGGTGGCGTCAGACTGGGAGAGCTCGATGTGGAGCACCCCCGAGTTATCGTGGGTGTGGATCGGCTCGTAGGTCCCCCCGTTGCAGGTGCCGTACTGCGTCCCTACGCCGCAGGGGATGGTGACGTTCATCCCTTCAATCCAGATCTGAAGCCATGGATGGACGTGGATGTAGCTCTCTCCGGTGATGTAGGGGAACGGGGGCGGGGCGAAGTACGGGGCACCGAAGAAGTAGAGCCCGACGATGACCGCGACCGTTGCCGCGCCGATGCCGATGGCCATCGGGTGACGGTTCCTCTTCCTGAGGCTCTTGGCCTTCCTCACAGCGGGCGGGGACTCGGCCGAGGCTTTCGCCAGCTGGGCTCCCTCGATGCCGTGCTTGTCCTTCAGGTGCTGGGAAAGCGCCGCCCCGGTGGCGAACTCCCTCCCGCACTCGCTGCACCTCTCCAATCTGGGATGGTGCACAAAGCAGCGCATATGAATCTGGCGCTTTTTCGCTTATATCGGCCGGTTGGCGCCCGATGAGCCAGTGAAGTCGGTCGTCCTGAGGCCTCGCTCCGGGGAGCAGAGCCTTGAACCAACTGTCACCGAGTCAGAGGTCCCCGCGCCCGGTGCCGGTGAGTTGGTCGTCAGGATGGCCGCCTGCGGGCTGTGCGGGACGGACCTGGAGAAGATGCGCGGGGAATACACCGCCTCGATGCCTGTCATCGGCCACGAAGCGGTCGGGACTGTCGCAGCAGTCGGGAAGGGGGCTGGGGGGTTCAGGGTCGGGGACCGGGTCTTCCCGCACCACCACGTCCCAGACTACTCCTGTTACCTCTGCAGGGCGGGGAACGAGACCATGTGCGACCACTACAGGTCGAGCAACCTCGACCCTGGAGGGTTCTCGGAGTACTTCCGCGTCCCTCGCTGGAACATGGAAAAAGGGGCCGTCCTGAAGCTCCCGAAGGGGATGCCTTTCGAGACGGCATCTCTGATAGAGCCCCTGGGGTGCTGCCAGAGGTCTATTCGCAAGTGCGGCATCAGGCGGGGGGACGCGGTCCTGGTCGTAGGGGCCGGCCCGGTCGGGGTGATGCACGCTCTGCTTCTGAATGCGGCAGGAGCCAGGGTGTTCATCAGCGACGTCAGTGAGGGAAGGCTGAAGCTTGCGGGGGAGCTGAAGGCAGGGGATGTCCTCGACGCCAGGTCGGACGTGCCGGAGGAGGTCAGGTCAGGTACCGGCGGGAGGGGGGCGGACGCGGCGATAGTCGCTTCGGGGAGCAGGGCCGCAATCATTCAGGGGCTTCGTTCCCTGCGGAAGGGAGGGAAAGTCTGCCTGTTCGGGGTTCCGGCGAAGGGGTCTGTCCTCGACTATGACATCAGCGAACTCTACAACGCGGAGCGGGGGATCGTCACGAGCTACGGCGCGGTGGAGGAGGACACGAGAGCTGCGCTGGAGGTCCTCTCCGTCCGCGGGGCTGAGTTCGGAAGACTGGTCACGCACCGGTTCCCTCTTGAGAGATTCGGGCAGGCGGTCGAAGCCGCCTCAGGCGGAGCTGCCATGAAGGTCGTCTTGACCCCGTGAAAGCAGAGTAGGCTTAAATTCCCAAAGCTCGCCGAGCCCGCCAGAGGACTCGGAGATGACTTGGGGGCTCCAGAACAGGCTGTCGAGGCTGATGGTGGATGGTCGGACGGTGATGCTGGCCGTCGACCACGGGTACTTCCAAGGGCCGACGACAGGGCTCGAGAACCCGAGGCAGACAGTCACCCCGCTGCTCCCCTACGCCGACTCCCTGATGCTCACGCGGGGGGTCCTGAGGACCTCGGTGGACCCGTCCAACAAGCTCCCCATGGTGCTCAGGGTGTCAGGTGGGACGAGCATACTGAAGGAGCTGTCAGACGAGGTGGTGACGACTTCCATCGAGGAAGCGATTCGCCTCAACGCGTCTGCGGTCGCGGCGTCCGTCTTCGTGGGCTCAGATCACGAGAAGGAAACCCTGGCCAACCTGGCGGAGCTGGTCAACGAAGGGGAGAGGTACGGGATGCCGGTCTTGGCCGTCACGGCCGTGGGGAGGGAGATGGCAAGAGATGCCCGTTACCTGGGGCTGGCCTGCAGGATAGCGGCCGAGCTGGGGGCGAGCGTCGTCAAGACGTACTACTGCGAAGATTTCCACAAGGTGGTGGAAGGGTGCCCGGTCCCGGTCATAGTCGCAGGGGGAAAGAAGGTCCCCGAAAGGGATGCGCTGAAGCTGGCAAGGAGCGCGACCTCGGAGGGGGCCGTGGGGGTCGACATGGGGAGGAACATCTTCCAGTCTTCGAACCCCGTCGGGATGATCAAGGCGGTCAGGGCGATAGTCCACGAGGACAAAGGGGTTGACGAGGCGTACGCCGCCTTCGAAGGCCAGACTGCGAGGCAGCTGGCCCGCTAGCGCTACCTGGGGAGCCCGGAGACGTCTTCGCAGTCGAGAAGGGCCCCACAGCTCCTGCACCTGAACTTGCACGCCTGGATCTCTACCATCTCCCCTCCGCAGGCGTAGCACTTCTCCGCCGGCACGGTCCCTCTCGGGAGTTCGAACTGTTTTAAGGGCGCCACGTTTGTCGCCGGGCATCGTGTCTTCTGAGAGTGAACCAGGGGAAAGGGCCGCGAGGCTCGCCCGGCGAAGCCCGTTTTCACCCTCCATGAAGCTCTGCCCGAGGTGCCTCAGCCCCCTCGAGCCGATCAAGAATCCGATAGGAGAACTCTGGGGGATCATGCCGACCAACTACGAGTGCCCGAAGTGCGGATACGCCGGGACCGTCTTCCTTGAGAAGGAGCCCGAAGGAGAACCGCCGACCAAATGACCGCAGAGGAGGAGGGTCCCCCCGACGCAGGGGTGGTGTCGAAGCTCGCGACCTCCGTCTTCCTGATTCTTTTCGGGATCACCCTTGCCTTCGTCATCATGTCGTTCCCCGCCGGGCTCTATGCGGTCTTCCACGGCGGGCTTTCGACGCAACTCAGCTACGGCAGCCTGGTCAACACGTACCTCTGGATAGGGCCCGTCCCGGCGTGGTTCCCTTTCACCGTCCCCGTCGGAGGGCTTTTCGTGGTCCTGACCGCGGTCTACGCGGGGCTGTTCCTCTTCGGGGCGCTGCAGCCGAGGAGCGCGGTCCAGGCGGTCCGCGAGGCGTTCAGGACGGGGATCGGAGCCCTCACCAGCAGCCCGTTCATCGTCATGCTCGTTGCCATCGGGTTCCTGAGGTTCTCTCTCGACACGATCGCCGAGGTCTCTTCGGCCATCGCAGGCCCGGTCGGGAACCCGTTCTCCAGCTACGACCTCCTCCTCGAGTTCGGGTCGCTGACGTTCGCCCCTCTGCGAGAAGAGCTCGGGTTCAGGCTCGTCCTGATAGGGGTGGTGGCCTTCATACTCTGCATGGGGAAACCTGTCCGTCAGGCCCTGAAGGCTCTCTGGAGGCCGTCGGCCGCCTACGAGGGGGCGCTGGTGGGGGGCGCCACCTCCGTCATAATCTGGCTGGCGACGGTCGCCAGCGCTGCCACCTTCGGGCTCTGCCACGTCAACTGCGGAGGGAGCGGGGGGTACAACTGGTCGTACTTCCCGGCAGCGGCCTGGGGGGGGCTGGTCCTGGGGTACCTCTACGTCAAGTACGGCCTGCATGTCGCCATCCTCACTCACTGGGGGATCGACTACTTCGGCTCGGTCTACTCCTTCTTCGGCCAGTCGGCCTACGGCATCCAGGCGAACTCCGCGACCACAGTGTACATCGGCCAGTACGTGGTCGACTTCGACATGTACTTCCTCTTCGGGGTCGCTTGCTTCATCCTGGTCGTGTATCTTGGGGTGAAGAGGCTGGCCGGGCGGAGAAGGGCCGCGAGCTTCGGCTTCGTTGATAAGGGGCTCCCGGGAGGGGGTGGGCTGAAACCTTGACCGTCCTTGGTGCTCCGCTCCTGCGCGAGCTGGTCTCGAAATACAAGGCCATCTATCCGTCCGAGGCCTCAGCGTTCGACGGAGACGGCTACGTCCTCACCGTAAGGGAGGACAGGACCCTTCACTACCTTGAGCACAGGAACATGATTTCGAGGGAGATCATCTTCACTCCTCCCGACTGCGTCGCCCACCTGACTTCGAAGAGCAAGTTCGGGAGGATGGGGCTTTCGTTCCTCAACTCGGTCAAGGTGCACAGCGGGTTCGTGGGGAGGCTGGCCCTGGAGCTCGTGAACCTCAGCAACGAGAGAACCCCGATAACAATCAGGCAGGGGGACCCACTGATACACATCGAGTTCATCAGGAGGGAGGGGCCCCCCGAACCGTATTCTGGGAAGTACATGTTCCAGTTCATGGACGAAAAAGAGGCGTCGATGTACGTAGACATCCTTTCGAGAAGCTTCCCGAAGCTGTTCCCCAGGGAAGGGCTAGAACTGAAGGCCAGGGAGAGAGTCGTCCTTGAGGAATGACCAGGGCCCCAGAGCCCCCTAGGGTGACCGCACCTCCGAGGCCAACCCGGCGATGCAGAACATCGACCCTCTGTACTTCCTGACCCCGCTGGTCGTCATCGGGTTCAGCTTTGGCCTGGTGGCATACCTCTGGGCGAAGAAGAGGTTCTCATGGTGGGTCCTTGTCTCATCGCTGATTGCCTACGCCGGCGCCATTGCTCTCAAAGTCGTGCTGCAGGGAGCGACGTACCAGCCGTTCGACGCGGCGGTGGGAGGGAATCCGGTCGACCTGGGGATGTACTTCGGCCTGCAGACAGTGGCGTTCGAAGTCGGCGGGGCGTTCCTCGTGGCGCGGTACGCCGTTGCCAGACGGAAGATCGGGGGGAGGGACGCAGCAGGATACGGAGCCGGGCTGGCCATGTGGGAGAACGGGGTACTCATAGGCGGTTCGCTTCTGCTCGACTATGCGGTCTACTACTCGGTCCTCGGCTCGGGGGGCGCCCAGGCGTCCCAGCTCTTCGACGACTTGACGAAGGCCTCCCCTGCGCTGTTCTATCAGGCTTCAACCGCTCTTCCGGTGATAGGGTACGCCGTGCTCGAACGGGTGTCGTCGCTCATGGTACACCTTGCGTGGGGGTACCTGGCGGTGATGGCGGCGGTCACGCGGAGGAAGGGTTACCTGGGGGTCGCCCTCCCCATGGGGCTCGTGGACATCTTCGTCCCTCTCTCAGGGAGCATCGGGGTGGGGTGGAGCGAGGCGCTCTTCTTCGCCTCCGGAGTGGCGTGCCTCGCCGTTGCCTTCGCAGCGACCGCCGGGACAAGGAGGACGGCGGAAGGCGAATCGACAGGGAAGGGAAGCACGAGGAACGCGTCCATCGTGAGGACCACGATCAGGCGTTCGATGAGCTTCGGCCGGGTCTATCTAGGGATGGGGATTCTCCTCCCCCTCCTCATCATGCTCCCTCTGAGCGGGGCCGCGGGGACCGCGAGTGCCCAGGACCTGCCCGTCCTGGAGGCGCTCCCCGCCCTGATAATCCCGATGTTCGCAGTCCTGGGCTCCGTAGGCGGGCTGCTGGTGTTCACAAGCGACAGGAGCAAAGGGGTCTACGAGTACCTCATCGCCTATGGAGTCGACACATCCACCGTCTTCTGGTCGACGATAGCTGCGACCGTAGTCCTGGCGTCGATCCCTCTGGCCGCAGGGATCGCGGAATCATCGCTCGCCCTGTACTTCGGGGACGGAGTATCGGTGTCGTTCGTCGAGATCCTGGTGTTCTACACCATCCCCCTGAGCCTGGCTGCTGCGGCCTTCATGTGCGCGGCCGGGATGATCTGGTCCGCCCTCACGACGCAGATGGCAGGAGTCAACAGCCCGGCGGGGATCGCGCCCATACTCGGCATCGCCCCGGTCTTGGCCGTGCTGCTGGTCGCGACCAGGGCGGGAAGCCTTTTCGTTTACGTCGCCGGAGGAGCCTCTGTCCTCCTCCTCGTCGTCGCCGCGGCCATGGTGTATCTCGGGACTAGGAAGATGGTCAGAGAGAGGTTCTTGTCGAATGCGTGAAGGCAGCCCGGTCGTCCAGGACGCGGGCGGGTCCTCCCGGCCGACCATCAGGGCGGAAAGAGTATCCTCGGGATACTTCGGGAAGAAGGTGATAGACGGAGTGACCTTCTCTCTGTCCGAACCCGCCGTCTACGTGGTGCTGGGGCCCAACGGTGCCGAGAAGACCACCCTGCTGAGGACCCTGGCTGGGGTGCTGAAACCCCTGGAGGGGTGGGTCGAAATCAACGGATACAGGAGCGAGACCGAAGGAGCGAGGGGGGAGATCGACTACATCACCCACCTCGACGGGATCCCGGAAGGGATGAACGTTGGCGAGGGGCTCCGTTTCTACGCCAGGATTCAGGGCGCGACGGAAGGCGACGTCGAAAGGGTGTCGAAGCTGCTGGACATCGAGGGGTTCGGGAAGATGCGCTTCAACCAGCTCAGCCAGGGGCAGAAGAAGAGGGTGTCGGTGGCCAGGGTATTCCTCAAGGAGAAGAGCGTCTACCTTCTTGACGAGCCGACGAGCAACCTGGACCCGAAGGTCGCCGGCGAAATAAGGGACCTGGTGCTGAACCTGAGCAGGGACAAGATAGTCCTGTACTCGTCCCACAACCTCTTCGAGGCGAGGGAGATTGGGACCCATGTCATTGCGATCAAGGGAGGAAAGCTCTCGCTGTTCGCGAGGATCGACGAGATCAGGACCAGGGACTACGTGGTGGGGGTGCGCACGGTCGGGGATGGGCCTCCCCCCGGAGCGAGAAGGGAGGGGGACTACTACCTGTTCGAGCTCGATGGCCCGGAGGATGTCCCCAAGCTAATCGGCGACCTGGTGGCCGAAGGGGTCAGGATTAGGGAGCTCAGGGAGATGCGGAACCCTTTGGAAGAGCTGTTCACGTAGGGGGGCTCTGCGCCGGGGCCGGGACCTTCAGGTAGTCCCTCCTGGACCGCAACTGGCCGCACTTCGGGCACTTCACGCTCCCGAGCCCTGGCGGCGAAACCCCGATCCCCGTACGGCGCTGGTCCACGGCCGGCGCCTTGAACGCTTCGCCGCAGTCGGGGCACTTCAACCACTTCCCGCGGGCGGCGAGGATCGGGATCAGGAAGGCCAGGATGACGGCGATGGGGGCGATCACACCGACATAGAGGAGGGACGAGACCAATTGCGGAGCGTTGTCAGGGTTCGTATTTGGTTCTTGCGCAAGGTCTCCAGCGCGACCAGCGGAGAGCTCGGCCCGAGGGTGGCGGACGGGGACGGGCTATATCCCGAGGGCCGACCTGAGCCCCTTGTACCTGTTGCGGATGGTCACTTCGGTGACCCCGGCAGCTTCGGCCACATCCTTCTGGGTCTTGTCCTCCCCTTCGAGGGTGCAGGCCACGTAGAGGGCTGCAGCTGCGAGCCCCATGGGGTCCTTCCCTGCGGATATCCTCGTCTCCTCTGCCCTCTTGAGTATCTCCAGCGCCCTCCTTTTCGTCTTCTCTGAGAGCCCGGCCTTGGACGCGATCCTCGAGATGCACTTCGTCGGGTCGACGACCGGCATCTTGATGTCCATCTCCTTGAGCAGGAGCCGGTAGCACCTTGCGATGTCCTTTTTCTTCACGTTGCTGACCGCCGCCAGGTCCTTGAGGGTCCTGGGGGTCTGGGTGTCACGGCAGGCTGCGTAAAGCGAAGCGGCGATGATGGCAGAGATGGATCTTCCCCTCACCAGCCCCCTTTCGAGGGCCTTCCTGTAGATGTAGGCAGCCTTCTCGACGACGGCGTCGGAGACCGAAAGCTTGTCCGAGAGCCTGTCCAGCTCGCTGAACGCCTGCCTCAGATTCCTGTCGACCGGCTCGTGCACCTGGCTGCGCGAGTCCCAGGTCCTCAGCCTTTCGACCGTGGCCTTCATCGAAGCAGAAAGCGACTTGCCTGACGCGTCCTTGTTGATACCTCCGATGACGGTGGCGAGCCCCATGTCGTGCATCGCGATCGAAGTAGGTATCCCGCCCCTGCTCCTGTCGTCCTTCTCCTCCTTGGAGAAGGCCCTCCACTCGGGTCCGACCTCTTCGATCTTCTCCTTGACGACGAAGCCACACGCACCGCAGAAGAGCTCCCCTCCGGCGGAGTCGACGATCATGGGCCCCTTCCCGCATCTGGGGCACTTGTCCATAGCCTTCTGCAGGCGCATCAGTCTCGAGAAGTCTTTGTCTCCGAACATTATCATCACTGACGAAATACTTACATGGAACTCTCTCCGTCTCATCTATATATGCCTTGTGGTCGATTTGTGATATTTACATCAGAAATCACACGCCTTCTATCTGAGAGTGAGATTATTGCAGGAACGACCACCCCGGTTTCGCCGCGTTTTCATATATTCACTCAGAGAGCCGATGCGGTGCGACCATGAAGGGGAAGCTCAACGCAGCCGCAGTCATCCTCCGTCCTGTCATGGACACGTACATGGACTCCGCACTTGCGATTGTCGGGTGCTGCTCGAAGGGGATCGCCAGGTATTCGTGCGAGTACGACGTCTTGGTCGTGGGGGGCGAAAAGAGACCCTCGACTTCCCTTAAGATCGGGGACGACTACGTGGACATCGAGTTCGCGACTGAGAAGGAGGCGCTGAAACCCACCAACCCCGAGCGCGCGATTTCGTTGGCCTTCGCGAAGCCGATCAAGGACACCTCCCTCGTGATCTCGACCGCGACCGCCGCGAGTTCGGCGACTCTGTCCGAGTCAGCAACGAAGGCGAGCAGGACCCGTCTCGCTTCAGCCCTGAAGGCGATCGGCAGAGCCGAGGTGGCCCTGGCCACGAAGACGACCATCGACGCGGACCTTTGGCTCCTGGCGTCCGCCTACGAGTTCGCATACGCTTCCCTCCTGTCGCGCGAAGTCCTCCCGTCGCCCAGCCATCTCCTTTCGCAGCTCAGGTCTGCGAAGGGGGCGCCGAAGACCTTCGAAGGGGTTTCCATGGGCGGGGGACTGGAAGCCGCCGGCCGCGCCGGGTGCGGAGCGAGACTCGAAGGGGTCGTCGTCCTCCATGACCTGCTGCGCGAAGGGTCGAAGTCAGAACCCGCACAACCCGAGTGGCCGAGCGTCAGGACCGAAACGGTCGCAGCCAAGGCCGGCGAGCTTGTCACACGCATTGAGCTGGCCGAGTGCTACTCCTTCCTGGGGCAGGAGCTGGTCGGTGCCCTCCTTGAGCTCCTGCGGCTCCACCCGAAGGCGACCCTCGCCACTCTGACTTCAGGAAAAGACAGGCTCCTGGGGGAGAGGCTGGTGAGACAGCTGGGGCTGGTGCGCACCGAAGAGGGGATCAGGGCAGGGCTGGAGGCGCTGAAAGGTCAGGTGAACCTCCTGGCAAAGAGGGCCTGACCGCGCGACCGCGTAGTTCGTCAATAGACTTATCTCTGGTTCTTTTCGCGACTAAGACCGTTGGAAGGCGCCGACAGCGACGCGCTGTCCAAGATAGCCGGAAACGTGGTAGCCAGCCCGGACCCAGGGCGTGCCATGAGGGCCTGGAGGGAGAAGCTCGGAATCAAGCAGAAGGCCCTGGCCGACGCGCTCGACATCTCGGCGTCCGTCCTCAGCGACTACGAAAGCGGTCGGAGGCCCTCTCCAGGGGTCGGCTTCGTCCGCAAGTACGTGGTTGCGCTGGTCAGGTTGGACGAGAGCAAGGGGAGGGTGGTCTCTCAGCTGGTGGCGAGTGAGAAGGACGAGGCCATACTGTCCATCGGCGAGTTCCAGGAACCCATAGATGCGACGAGGATCCTGAAGGCCCTGGACGCGACCGTCCTGGCCGGGGAGCCCGACGGGGTCAGGCTGTACGGATACACGGTGGTAGACAGCATAAAGACCATCTACGCCCTTTCGGGGTTCGACTTCTACAGGATCTTCGGGGCTACGACCGAGAGGGCCCTCGTGTTCACCAAGGTCGGGATGGGGAGGAGCCCCCTGGTGGCGATACGCGTCTCGCAGCTGAAGCCCAGGGTGGTCGTGATACACGGACCGAAGGAGGTGGACCCCCTCGCTGTCGAACTGGCCCGGAAGGAAGGGCTCGTGTTGGCGCTTTCGGGGGCTCCGACCGAGGAGGCCATGATCGCCGCCCTCTCGGCGTTCCGGCGCTAGCCTACAGAAGCGACAGTATCTCGTCCGCTGCCTTCTTCTCGCCGGAGAAAGCGCGCGGCTGGGACCTCTTGCCGAGATTCGCCTCGACGAGCACTGCCAGCCTCCTGGCGTCATCGCTGCTGTACCCCAAGGATGCTGCGTTCCTTTCCTGTTCCGCGTGGTGCCTGATCGGTATCGTTATGATCGGGGTCCCGGCTGCGGCAGCCTCATCGATGGTGCTCTTCCCTGCGGTGGACACCACCACGTCGGCTGCGGCGACCAGGTTCTGGTTGTCCCTGACGACCCCGAGGTCGAACACCCCGCCCCCCTGGATCTTCGCTCCCCTGTTCCCGGTTATCACAACCGGGAAATCGACCCCCTTCCCCCTCAGATCATCCACGAGGCGCAGGGCCAGCTCCCTCCCAGCCCCGCTCCCGCTCATGCTGACCAAGATCAAGGGCCCTTCGGGGAGGGCGTGCCCCCTTCGCGTCTCTTCCGGTGACATCGTGGGCGGCCTGACTATGGGACCGACGAACCTCCTGTTCCCCGAGTCATCACCCTCCTCCGTTATGACCAGGAGGTCCACCGTGCTCTGAAGGCGCCTGTACCACCGCTCGACCCTCTCTTCGATCTTCCGGGCGACCCAAGACCTTGCGAACCCGAGTTCAAGCTCGTCCGATATGAACACCCGTTTCTCGCTTCTCCTTTCGGCGACCACGATTCCGGAGAACTCCTCGTCGCAGACCGCGATGTCATGGGGGTGGGAGTCGAAGAACCTCTCTGTCTTCGGGACCGTCCGCCTGTTCGCCAGCCACGACCTGACGTACCAGAGCGAGGCCAGCCGCATCTCCCCGTCGACGAACGACGGCACCGGGTCGTCGACGATGTCCTCGACCCTCACCCCGCCCTCCCTGATGAACTCCGCGGCCATCCCGCCGGAGAACATCGAGACCTCCGCCCCCCTCCGTTCGAGCTCCTCCTTGAGCACAAGGGCTCTCGTCGCGTGCCCGAGGCCGATGGGGCTCACGCCGAAGAGGATCCGAGGCAACCGGAGCGGAGCCCGCGGGCGCGTATTTAATGCCGTGAGCGGAAGGGGTCTCAACCCCGATGCGGAGGAGCGCCCTCACTTGCTGACAGTCACCGTTGCGGTCGTCGAGTTCTTCGTGGTGGTCGCCGTCGCCCTGGCTGCCGTCCTGCTCAACACCGTGGACGCGAGGGGGTTCCTCGCCAGCGCAGCAGTGGGGTTCGCGGTCATCTATGGAGGGGGGTTCCCCTGGTTCGTCATCGTCGGAGCCTTCTTCATCCTCGGCGTCGCCTTCACACTCTACAAGTACGGCTACAAGAAGGAGATCGGCGGCGCCCAGGGGAAGGGAGGGGCGCGCAACTGGCCGAACATCTTGGCCAACGGAGGGCTCGTGTCGGTGATCGCCGTCTGGAACTTCTTCTCGCCGGGGGCGCCCCTCGCCGCCATGTTCCTTGGCGGGATCTCGGCATCGGCAGCCGACACTGCGGCAACGGAGATTGGGCTACTGAGCCGGAGCCAGCCCAGGCTGATCACCCACCCGTCAAAGGTGGTCTCCCCCGGGACTTCGGGAGGCGTCTCCCCCCTCGGATTCGTCGGGGCAGCGTTCGCCTCGTTGGTCATAGGGGCGATGGGGGCTTCGCTTGCCATCCTGACGGATCCGTACGTCCTGGTCCTGGTCTGCCTCGTCGGCGGGATGTTCGGGGCAGTCGTCGACAGCCTCGTCGGGGCGGCGGTTCAACGGAAGGGGTACTGCGTGGTCTGCCACAAGCCCACCGAGGCGGTCAGGCACTGCGGCGAAAGGACCGCCATCACCCGCGGGTCCCCCTACGTCGAGAACAACATCGTCAACGTCCTTTCGACGGTCGCCGGCGCCGCAGCCGGACTGGCTGTTCTTACCGCCCTCACCCCAGCATTGTAGGATACTTCACGAGAGAACCGATCTTCGCGGCCAGCTCCTTGACCTGGACCCTCTCCTGGGCCCTGGTGTCCCTGTCTCTCACTGTAACAGTCCCGTCCCTGAGGGTGTCATAGTCGACCGTGATGCAGGCGGGGATGCCAGCCTCGTCTGCCCTGGCATACCTTCGGCCGATGGCCCCGGATTCGTCGTAGAAGACGTCGAACCCGTCCCTCAGCGCCGAAAACACTTCCTTCGCCTTCTCCTGGAGCCCGTCTTTGTTCACCAGAGGGAAGACCCCCGCCTGGATCGGCGCCAGGTATGGCTTCAGCGTCAGGACTCTCCTCTCCCCCTCCCCCTTCAGGGAGATGGCCATTATGGTGAAGACGCTCCTGTCGATCCCCATGGAGAGCTCGAAGACGTGGGGGAGGACCTTCTCCCCGTCGTCGTCGACAGTGAAGTTCGTCCCGCTGACCCTCGCGTGCCCGCCGAGGTCGTAGTCTCCCCTGTAGTTGCAGGCGACGTGCTCAACCCACCCCAGGGTCTCCTTGATCTCGAGGTCATAGGCTGCCTTCGAGTAGAAGGCTCTGTCTTCGTCGGAGAGGACCCTGAAGCGGATATCCCCTGGCGAGACTCCTGCGGCGACGTAGAACTCCTCCATGAGGGCGAGGTAGTGCCCCGCCAGCCCGTGAGGGAGGACCCCCTTCGCGGTCGCCTCCGCCACGGTCGTCTTGACGTCGCTCCCGTCGGAGAGCCTGAACTGGAGGCTCTTCGAGGCCGCCCAGGCGTACCTCTCGTCATCCGCCTTCTTCGGGTTGAAGAAGACCTCCACCTCCGCCTGGTTCAGCTCCCTCAACCGGATGAGCCCCTGCCTTGGGGCGATCTCGTTTCTGAAGCTCCGTCCCACCTGCGCCATCCCGATCGGCAGCTTCGCCCTCTGGGTCTTGAAGAGCAGCGGGAAGTCGACGAAGATGCTCTGGCAGGTCTCGGGACGGAGGTACGCCTCCTCACCCGCGGGCCCTATGCCGACCCTGAACATCATGTTGAACCTCGCGGTCCCGCTCAGCTTCGACCCGCACTTCAGGCACCTGACCCCCGACTTCTCCATCAGAGAATCGTAGTCGCCGTCCGCCAGCTTCTCAGGGACCGCCCTGCCGGTCTTGTCTTCGATCAGCTTGTCCGGCCTGAACACGGAGCCGCACTTCGAGCACTTCACGAACGGGTCTGTGAAGTTGGCTATGTGCCCTGAAGCCTCGAACACGGGCCTGGGGAGGATCTGGGCTCCGTCGATCTCGAGCATCCCGTCGCGCTTGACTATCTTCCGCCTCCAGAGCTCCACGAGCCTAGCCCGCAGAGCAACTCCGAGCGGGCCGTAGTCCATGAACCCGGCCGGGGTGTTGGGATAGCTCTCTGCTGTCCTAAAGAAGAACCCCCTCTGCTGAGCCAGCCGCACCACGTCGTCGAAGGACATGCTTTGTCGCCGGGCCTGGCGGTCTCCGGATATATGCTATCCGCGCCTATTCAGGAGAACGGACGGGACGCTCCCCGCCCGCCTCGTCTGGCTGCGCGCCCGCGCGAGCCTCTTCCTCGATCGGTTGGGGTTCGGGCTGGCGCGTCTCGTCGAGGACCTCCTCGAGGGTGGGCGAAGGGCCCACAGACCGCCAGCCGATCTTGATGACGTAGGGAGAGAGGAAGGTGGTGAACACCGTTATGACTCCCAGCATGGGGAGGAGGAAAGAGCTCGCCACCCCCACATCGATCCCCCCCTTGGCCACCACCAGGCCGAGTTCACCTCCCGAAGCTGACAGTCCGAAGGCCGCCCGTACGGCGACCGACGGGCTGTACTTCAGGGCCCTCGAAGTGAGCAGTACAGACATCATCTTCATCGAGATGGAGACAAGAACGAGGATGAGAGCGGGCACTATGAACAGGGGGATCTCGGTCACATTCATGAGGGCGCCCATGGAGACGAAGAAGAGCGCGGCAAACATGTCCCGCAGCGGGGTGGCTATGAACTTCGAGACCTCGTGGTAGTCGGACCTTGCGACGAGGACTCCGGCTATGAACGCCCCTGTCGCAACAGAGATCCCGATAAAGTCCGCAATGATCGACATGCCGAAGGCGACGCCGAGCATCGCGAGGACCATGATCTCGTCGTTCTGAAGCTTGCCGATCCAGTTGATCATCCTGGGCACCACGAGCCCGCCCACGACCAGCGACCCCGCTAAGAAGAGGCCCACCAGCCCGAGAGACAGGGCGAGGGCAGGAGCCGACGGCTCTCCGACGGAAGCGATAGACTGGAGGACGGCGAGTATCATCAGGACCATGACATCCTCCACGATGGATATGGACACCACGAGGGTGGCCGCGTCATCCCTGAGCACTCCGAGCTCCGTCATGACCTTGGACACCACCACCGTGCTGGTCACCGTGATGGCGAGGCCGGCGAAGAGAGCGTTGTAGAGGGTGAAATTCAGCGCCAGCCCGACCAGACCGCCGGCAACGAAGGTCCCCGAAACCTCGACCGCCGCTATCGTGGCGATCCTACTGAAGCGGCCGGCCAATTTCTCCACGGGGAATTCCAGTCCGACGACGAAGAGGAGCATGATGACGCCGACCTGGGCCAGCTCGTTGACCGAATTCGGGTTGAGGATCAGGTTTCCCGGCCAGGTGCTCGGTCCGATGAGAATCCCGGCCGCGATGTACCCGATTATGAGCGGCTGCTTGAGCTTCTTGAACGCCAAGGCCATGAGCGCGGAGACGACCATGATCACAGCGAGGTCTCGAATCAGCTCGTACCCCACAATGGCGGCCATCTTGTCACCTGCGCCTTCAGACATCGGAGGCGAAGCGTAAGAATGTATTGGACGTGAAATCTCTATTGGCACCTGCCCGGAGCCTCCGCGGACCAGTTGTTCCGCCTGGTCGGTTTACGAAGTCGCGCGCCAGGATGGTCCGTCATGACCTGTCCCCGAAGACAGCCCGGGAGGATGCCGCAGGCCTAGGTTCCGACCACGAACTTGTACCCGTAGATTATCTGCCCGGACTCCCCGTCCACCCTCGCCCGTCTGATCGTCGCCCTGACTTTCGCGCCCGTCTTGATCGCGTCTTCTGGGGAGTCCACGATCTGCGTGAGTATCCTGGCGCCGTTGTCGAGCCTGACCACCGCGAGATACAGCGGGGTCTGGGCCTCGTACCCCGGAAGCGGTTCGTGCAGTACGGTGTAAGTCATGACCTTCCCCGTCCTCGGCATCTCCTTGTCCACGATATGCTCCGAGCCGCACCCTCTGCACTGGTAGACCGGTGGGAAGAACTCGTCACCGCAGTCCTCGCACTTGCTTCCTATCAGCCTGTAGTACCTGTCCCGGATCCTCCACTGCTGTATCCCCAACTACGCCGCCCTCGCGAAGACGTGCACGGCGCTCGTCGAGTCTACCCCTCCGATGTTCTGGGTGGCCGAGTACTCCGCCCCCTCCACCTGGTTCTTCCCTGCCTGGTCCGTGAGCTGCAGGTACGACTCCGCGACCTGATACATCCCCGTGGCCCCAACCGGATGCCCCCTCGCCTTCAGCCCTCCGAAGGTGTTGATGGGAAGCTCTCCGCCCTTCGAGTACTTGCCTGCCTTCGCATCCCTGGAACCTTCCCCGCGCTTCGAGAACCCCATGGCCTCCAGAGACAGGGCCCCCACCACCGAGAAGGCATCGTGGACCTCCACGAAGCTTAGCTTCTTGGGGGCGAGCCCTGCCTGTGCCATGGCCCCCTTGAACGCATCCTTCGTCGCCTTGAAGTCGAGCATGTCAGCCCGCTCATAGATCGAGAAGTCGTTGGTCGCTATCCTCCCGCCGAGTATCTCGGCCATCTTGCTCCTGCTCCCGGCCGCGGCGTTGTCGTTCACGATGAGCGCAGCCGCTGCTCCGTCTCCCACCGGCGCGCAGTCGAAGAGCCTCAGGGGGTCAGCTATCATCGCCGACCTGCTCACCACCTCGGGGGTGATCGCCTTCCTGAACTGGGCGTGAGAGGCGGTGACCGCGTTCGCATGGTCGATCACCGGGATCGAGCTCAGCTCGTCCCTGCTGACGTCCAGCTGCTCCATGTAGTATCTCGCGAGGAGCCCATTGAGTGCTGCGAAGGTCGCCCCCACGAACTGGGTGTAATCTGCCGACTCGGCCATGGCGAGCGCCTGCGAAACCTCGTCGGGCTCGATGTCTCGCATCTTCTCCACCCCGACCACGAGAGCCGAATCGATGGCTCCCGAACGGACAAGGTTGTACCCCACGTCGAATGCGGTCCCGCCCGAGGAGCAGGCTGCTTCCACCTTGTATGCTGCGGTCCCGGCCATCCCGAGCCCGCTGGCCAGCATGGACCCCAGGTGCTCCTGGCTCGCCCCGACCGCGCTGAACATGTTCCCGACGATTATCTGGTCGGGCCTCTTCTTCCCCAGCCCCTTCAGGGCCCCCCTGGCCGCCTCCACCGAAAGGTCGAGGATTGACTTCCCCCAGTGGTCCCCTATGGGGGTGAACCCCACGGAGGTGACGTACGCCCTTGTCCTGGCCACCGGATCGCCTACTTCTGCAGGACGTCCCTGAACTTCGTGTAAGTGGAGTAGTCGATCCTGGTGCTCCTCTCCATCATCGACTTCACAGTCGGGTTGATCCCTCTCTTCTTTGTAATCCCCTCGAGTACTTCGATGCAGAACGCGTCCGACCCGGCCCCCGACCCGAAGCTCGCCACCAGGACCTTGTCCCCCGGGTGGGCCTCATCGAGGACCGCCGCGAGACCGATTGGAGAGCTCCCCGCGTAGGTGTTCCCTATCATCGGGTTCAGCAGCCCTGTCTTGATCTGGTCCATGGTGAAGCCCAGCCTTGTCGCCACCTCGACTGGGAACCTGGGGTTGGGCTGGTGGAACACAGCATACTTGAAGTCTGACGGCTTGTGCCCAGTCTCCTTGAAGAGGGTCCCGACCGAGTTCTCGATGTGAGTGAAGTAGGCAGGCTCCCCGGTGAACCTCGAGAGGTGACGAGGGTACAGCTCGTGGGCCCGGCGCCAGAAGTCCCCGGTGTCGGAGACGTAGGACGTGCTGCAGTCGATCACCGCCACCGCCGACCTGTCCCTCTTCCCGATGACGTAGGCTGCCCCTCCGCTCGCAGCGGTGTATTCGAGGTCGTCCCCCGGCCTCCCCTGGGCCGTGTCCATCCCAATCGCGAGACCTGCATCTATCATTCCTGACCCGACCAGTCCTGTGACTATCTGCATGGCTTCGGTCCCAGCCTTGCACGCGAACTCGAGGTCGGCAGCGAGGGTGTGGTGCTGCCCCAGAGCCTGGGCCACGATGGTGCTGGTCGGCTTGACCGCATACGGTTTCGACTCGGTCCCGACGAAGATCGCCCCCAGGTTCTCTATTCCCGCCATGTGCACGGCCATCCGGCCGGCTTCGATCGCCATGGTCGCAGTGTCCTCGTCGGCCCCGGCGACTGCCTTCTCTACATTCGGCCCGGACCCTCCGCCCTTCCAGACCCTGGCGACCTCGGTGGTCGGGAGCCTGTAGTATGGGACATAGGCACCATAACCGAGGATGGCGGCACGCTCCTTGCTCTGCATCAGGTGCAAAATCGTTCAGGCGGCCCCGATGAGATGAGTAATTAAATCGTTGTGTTTGACTTCGCCTATCGACGAACCACGTCGGCCCTTCATCAGATGGCCTTGATCTGCTTGACGACCGCGGGCCGCGCCTTCCGGAAGACCCGGTAACCGCAGATGCACTTTACCTCTGGTAGCTTCGAAAGTTCTTCCTGCGTCGTCTTAGTCCCGCACCTTACGCACTCGTAGACCGCCCCGGTGAAGACCTTTGTGGGCGCAGGCTCCTTGGGTGGCACCGGTTCTGAGCTCAAATCAGAAATCGGCCGAGAACCCTCGTATTTCTATCTTGCCCCGTGCCGACGCTTCTTGCGCCCCCGGATTGCGATTCTGGGGACCCTTACGAAGAACCTCAGGCCGTCCGCGACCCCGAGCTTCGACTCTCCCTTGGCCCGGGAACCGAACACGAACGGCACCTCGGTCACCCGGTAGTCTTCTTTGAGACAGTAGAGCGATGCGACCTGGAACTCGTACCCCTTCGCAGGCAGGTCGGCGTTTGCGATCTCTTCTGCGGCCTTGCGCCTGTATGCCCTGAGCCCCGATGTGGCGTCCCTCACCTCCAGACCGAGGACCCACCTGGCGTAGGCGTTGGCGCCCCTGCTCACCCACCTCCTGAACAGGCTCCAGCGGGGGACCCCGCCCCCGGCCACGTACCTGGAACCGACAGCCACGTCAGCCCCCTGGCCGAGAGCGCGGAGCAGGTCAGGGATGGCCGCAGGGGGATGCTGAAGGTCCGAATCCATCTCGACGACCGCCTCGGTCCCAGGGTCGGAAAGAGCCTTCCTGAACCCCTCCCGGTAGGCAGAGCCGATGCCCTGCTTGCCCCTCCGCTGAAGAACCTCGACCCAGGGGCGCGTCGCTGCCACGGATCGGATCACCTCCGACGTGCCGTCGGGGCTCGAGTCGTCTACGAAGAGGACCTTGAGGCCCGGGATCCGCTCGCCTTCGATTCCCCTCACGAGTGGCTCCACGTTGTCCTTCTCGTTGTACGTCGGGATCACGATGCAGGTCGTCGAGGGGACGGCCATGCCCTCGCGCACCTACAGGTTCTCTCGAGCGGCCTTCAGGAACACGCCCGCGACCCTTTCGAGGTCTGCTTCTGTGACCGCCGGGTGAACCGGTAGGGAGAGGACGTGCCTGGACGCGGCCTCCGTGTTCTTCAGGACCTTCTTCCCGTATCCCAGCTTCTTGTAGAGCTCCGTCTTGTGGGCGGGTATCTGGAAGTAGACCGCAGCCCCGATCTTGGCATCGTTCAGAGCCCTCTGTATCCTATCCCTGTTCTTCTGGAGGTAGAGGGTGTAAAGGTAGTAGACGTGAGTCCGGTCGACGGACTGCTGGGTAAACGAGACTCCGTCGAGCGAAGCCACCCTTTCCGTCAGGTAGCGGGCGTTCCTCACCCTCGCCTCGAGGAACCCTGCGAGCCGGTCCATCTGGACCGAAGCCAACGCAGCCCCCATTTCGGGGAGTCTGTAGTTGAACCCGAGGTGCCTAGAGTCATTGTGGTGCACCATGCCGTGGTTGCGGACGAGCCTCAGTCTGTCTGCGAGTTCGTCGTCGTCGGTCGATATGGCGCCCCCCTCGCCGGAGGTCACCACTTTGGAAGCGTACATGCTGAAGCACCCGGCGAGAGACAGCCTCCCCGTCTGGGTCCCCCTGTAGGTCGCCCCCATCGATTCGGCTGCGTCCTCGACCACCGGGATCGACTTCGCTATCTCGCGGATCTCGTCCATGTCTGCCGGGTACCCGAACACGTGGACTGGGATGATGGCCTTCGTCTTTTTCGTGATAGCCCTCTTGAGCTCCTTTGGGTCAATGTTGTAGTCCTTCTTGGTGTCGACGAACACCGGCTTTGCCCCGCTGGCGAGCACCACGTTTGAAGTGGCGACGAAAGTGAACGACGGGACAACGACCTCGTCCCCAGGTTTCACCCCGAGGGCCATGAGGACGGAGTGCAGTGCGGCCGTGCCAGAGTTGACCGCGACGACGTGCTTGGCTCCGAGCAGTGCGCGGACCTTCCCCTCGAAGGCTCTGACGTATTTCCCCCCTTCATAGGACGCGTTGGTGAGCCCTCCGCTGGCGAGGACCTCGCCGACCGCCTCCTTCTCCTCCTCGCCGAGGATTGGCCTGTTGATTGGGATAAATGACATTCGCTTGCGAGCCGGCCACAGGGGGATTATATGAGGAGTGGGTCGTCTGGGGTTAGCTCTGTTCCGCGGCCGGCTTTACCGGCCTAGCCCCCAGGTAGAACAGGAAGAGGTGAAGGACAGCGAACACGGCGAATACAGCCGTTGCGACCGCAGCGACCCCAGAGAACGACCCGCCCAGGAAGGGGAGCCACGCGTAGACCTGATACGCTGCGAGCAGGAACCCGAGCACCGCCGCTGAAGTCGCCCAGGCCCAGGTGAGCCTCCTTGCAGGCCACATCCTGAGAAAGACCCCGCCCAGGACGCACGCGACCACCGGCCAGAGGATGAGTGCCGACCCTGCTGCGACCGCAACCGCCAGCCAGAGAGCCCCGGCTGCGATGAACATGTAAGCGGAGTTGCCTCTGAGTGTCCCGAGGAGCGCCGACATCGAGGGGGCCGATTGAGACTGTCGTTATAAATCGTCCGAATGCGTTTCTGAACGCTCGGTATCCTTATCTGCCAAAAGGCCGGCACTGCACCGGCGTTCTCTTTGTCCCAGTCCTCGCAGCAGGTGCCCACCCTCTCCGCAAAGCTTGCCGATCTGACGAGTCCCTCCAAGGAGATAGACGAGTCTCTGCTCGCCTCTGCCACCTACGACGGGGACAAAAGGAAAGCCATCCTGAAGTTCTACGACCAGAAGGCAGGGAGGTTCTGGCTCTGGGAGGACAACACTGGGCACCGCCCCTACTGTTACACTCGACTGAGTATGGAGGAGTTGAAGGCGGTCAAAGCGAGAAAAGACGTGATTGAGATCACGGAGGAGGAGAAGCTCGACCTCCTCAACGACGAAAAGGCGACCCTGAGGAAGATAATCACCACCGACCCCCTCGCCATAGGAGGAGGGAACGACAGCATTCGCGACATGATCAAGGCTTGGGAGGCCGACATCAAGTACTACGAGAACTTTGCCTACGACCGGGGGCTCCGGATGGGGACCTACTACAGGGTGTCCCAGGGGAAGGTGGTCCCAGTGAAGCACGATGTCCAGGAGAGGGTCAACAGGTCCCTCGAGGAGGTGGCTAGGAGGAACCCGAAGGAGTTCCAGCCCTACCTCAGAGACTGGGCCGAGCTCCTGAGCGAACCGTTGGTCGACCTCCGGAGGGTGGCATTGGACATCGAGGTGGACAACGAGGAGGGGAGGCTCCCGGACCCGGAGGACCCGAAACAGCCGGTAATCGCAGTTTCGTTCTACAACGAGAGCGAGAAGGTGGTCTATCTGCTCAGGGGAGAGCGGGAGGAGAAGGGGCTCGACGGGAGCCAGTTCGCCTACCAGGTCTTCGACGACGAAACCGACCTCCTCAGGGCGGTCTACTCGAAGATGCTCGATTATCCGGTCATAGTGTCATTCAACGGGGACAACTTCGACCTCCGCTACCTCCAGCACAGGGCTGAGTCCCTCGGCATCCGGGAAGAGGAGAACCCGATCCAGCTTGAGCGCGTGGCCGCTTCTCTGAAGCACGGAATCCACATCGACCTCTACCAGTTCTTCAGGAACAGGTCGATACAGGTGTACGCCTTCGGGAACAGGTACACGGAGCATACACTGAATGCCATAGCCGAGACCTTGCTGAACAAGTCGAAGATAGAGTTCGATGGCGAGATAGGGGACCTGCCCCTGACGGAGCTCGCGAGATACTGCCTGAATGACTCGCAACTGACCTACGAGCTGACATCCATGATGGGGTCGGTGGTGATGAAGCTCCTCCTGGTAATATCGAGGATAGGGAAGATGCCGATGAACGACGTCTCCAGGCTCGGGGTCTCCAACTGGATCAGGAGCCTGCTCTTCTTCGAGCACAGGAAGATAGGCGCGCTCATCCCCAGGCAGGATGAACTCAGCGAGAAGGGGAGCGCCTCGTCTCAGGCGATAGTCAAGGGGAAGAAGTACAAGGGAGGCTTTGTCATCGAGCCAAAGCCAGGGGTCCACTTCGACGTCTCGGTCCTGGACTTCGCAAGCCTGTACCCGAGCCTCATCAAGGTTCACAACCTCTCATACGAGACAGTGAACTGCATCCATCCGGAATGTCGGTCGAACAAGATTCCGGACACCTCCTCCTGGGTCTGCACCAAAAGGAAGGGGATCGTAAGCCTGGTCACCGGCTCGCTCAGGGACCTGAGGGTGGCCCACTACAAGCCCCTGACGAAGGACCCTTCACTGTCGAAGGACGACAGGGACCTCTACAACGTCGTAAGCCAGGGGCTCAAAGTGTTTCTCAATGCTTCCTATGGGGTCCTTGGATTCGAGACCTTTGCATTCTACTGTCTCCCCGTCGCCGAAGGGACCGCTGCCCTAGGCAGGGACGCAATCACCAGGACGATCGCGAAGTGCAAGGAGCTTGGAATCGAGGTCCTCTACGGAGACACAGACAGCCTATTCCTCCGGAGCCCTTCGAAGGAACAGATCGCGACTGTAACCCGATGGGCAGATTCTGACCTTGGGATAGAGCTCGACCTCGACAAGACCTACAGGTACGTGGCTTTCAGCAGCCGGAAGAAAAACTACTTCGGGGTCCTCCCCGACGGGACAGTCGACATCCGAGGGCTGACCGGGAAGAAGAGCCAGACCCCGGAGTACCTCAAGAAGGTCTTTTACGACACCCTCGAAATCCTGAGCTCGGTCAAGACCCCCGAGGACTTCGAGAAAGCAAGGGCCAACACCAGGGAGCTGCTTACGAAGATGATATCGGACCTCAAAGGGAAGAGGGTCCCGGTCACCGACCTCGCTTTCACCGTGATGATGGGGAAACCCACAGGCAAGTACAACGGGACCACCCCCCAGCATGTCAGGGCTGCGATGCAGCTGGAGGAGAAGGGGAGAGAGGTCAAGGCGGGGGAGATCATCGCCTACGTCAAGACCAAGAACCCACCCTACGTGAAGCCCGCCGAGATGGCGAGGCCCGATGAAATCGACGCCGACAAGTACATCGAGTACGCCCACTCGATGTTCGACCAGCTCCTCGACGCTCTAGACTTCTCCTTCGACGAGATCATGGGCGCCACCACCCTGGACCTGTTCTGGGGGAGCTAGGGCAGAGAGTCAGGCGCAGGCTCCGGGCAGCCGGTTCACGTGAGAAACTTCTTCTGGACTCGAGGGAGGAATAGTTCAGGATCGGCCCTCCAGACAGGTTGCTGTTCCCGATTACGACCACCACCCCATCCTTCGTCTTCAGCCAGGTCTACCTCAGAGAGAGCTTGACGACCTCCCCCCTCGCTCCGCCGCTGCCATACTGGACATCATCGCCGAGGCGGATGATGCCGTCGTGCTGCATCATGACCCCCGCTATCACGTTCGATATTGAGTTCTGGAGGGCCAGGGATATCGCGAGCCCCGCCACGCCGGTCCAGGTTGGAACGCCTCCACTGGAGGAAGTGCTGGACGTGTTCGCCGCCACCTGCAGCCGGGTGTCCGCCACAGCGATCATCATCAATTAGAGGGCAGCCCTCGCGCGGGGGAAAAACGTTTACCAACGACAGCCGGTCGGGGGACGGGGTTCCTTTTTGGCCCGTCCGGAAGTGAGGTCCACGACCTCGTCGCCCATGAAAGCCGCCTTCGTCGAGAGAAGAGGCGCCTACTCGGGGACAGGGCAGGACATGCTGAAGCTGAAGAACTGGATTGACTCGAAGGGGACCGAGGTGGCTGGGTACCCTTTCTGCCAGTACTTCGACAACCCGGGGGAGAACCCGACCGCGGAGCTGAAGAGCGAAGCGTGCATCCCGGTCAGCGGTGGATTCCAGCCCGAAGGGGAGTTCAGAATGAAGGAGCTCGGGGAGTCACCCGTGGCCGAGACTAGGCACACCGGACGCCAGGAGGAGTTCGCGAAGACCTACGGCCCCTTCCTCGAGGGGCTCCTCAGCCAGGGGTACAGCCTCTTTGGCCCGGCGAGGGAATACTACATGACCATCTCAGGGTCCAAGGGGCCAGGCTCGGGGTTCCTCATACGGCAGCCCGTCGCCAGGGGATAGGCTTTCACCTTGAATAGGCCGTCATCGGAGGGAAGGAAGTTGGAGCACAAAGTCAGGCTGGGTCTTGTCCAGATGTCGATGTCGGAGAGCCCCGACGACAACTTGGGGAGGGCGCTGAAGGGGGTGGACGAGGCGGCCGGCAGAGGCGCGGAGGTGGTCTGCCTCCCGGAGCTCTTCGCATGGAGGTACTTCCCTACCATCAGGAAGTCAGACCAGGTTCCCCAGAAGATCCCAGGCCCGGTGAGCAGGGCCCTCTCAGACTCGGCGAGGGGGAACAGGGTGGTGCTGGTCGGAGGGTCCATCTATGAGGAGTCTGGCGAGAAGCGGTACAACAGCTGCCTCGTCTTCGACGAACGCGGGAAGGTCCTCACGAAGTACAGGAAGGTGCACATCCCCCAGGACGAGCACTACTACGAGCAGGACTACTTCGAACCAGGCAGCGGCTACGCGGTGGCCAAGACCCGGCACGGGAAGCTCGGGACGCTGATCTGCTTCGACCAGTGGTACCCGGAGGCCGCCCGGGTCAACAGGCTCCTGGGGGCGGAAATGCTGTTCTATCCTACCGCCATCGGGTGGGTCAGGGGGATAGAGCCGGTCGAAGGGGACTGGAAGGAAGCGTGGGAGGCGGTCCAGGTGGGACATGCGATAGCGAACAGCGTCGTTGTCTGCGCGGTAAACAGGGTAGGTGTAGAAGGGAGCACGGAGTTCTGGGGCGGATCGTTCGTCTGCGACCAGTTCGGAAAGGTTCTGTTCAGGGCTGGAGATGACGAGGGGGTTTACACGGTGGACGTCCCGACAGGGCTCGGGAGGCTGGTTGAGGAGGGGTGGGGGTTCGTGCGCACCAGGAAGGAGCGGACGTACTCGGCCATCACGAAGAAACCATGAGCGTTACACCCAGGTCGCTCGGCTACCGCATGCCGGCAGAGTGGGAGAAGCACGCCGGGACTTGGCTGTCATGGCCCAAAGACCCTAGCACCTTCCCGCAGGCCATCCTCCCGAAGGTCGAGGGAGCCTACGTTGAGATGGCGAGGGCGCTGTGCGAGGGGGAAGAGGTGAAGGTCCTGGTGGACGATGAGAAGGGGGAGGCGAGGGCCAGATCCCATCTGAGGAGGGTGGAGCCGGTCTCCTATCTCAGGGTAAGGACCGTCGACGTCTGGGTGAGGGACTACGGCCCCACCTGCGTCAGGGGCAGGGACGTCGCGCTGGTCAGGTGGCGCTTCAACGCCTGGGGGAACAAGTACGCCGACCTCCTCCCCGACGACGGGGCCGGAGACGCGCTGGCGCTGCAGACGGGATGGCGGATCTTCAGGCCGGGGGTGGTCCTCGAGGGGGGGTCGATCGACGTCGACGGGTCGGGGAGGGTCATGACCACCGAGCAGTGCCTCCTGAACCCCAACAGGAACCCCGGTCTAACGAGAGGCGACCTGGAGCGGGCGCTCAGGGAGAACCTGGGGGGGGACGAGGTCGTCTGGCTGAGAAGGGGGATCGAGGGGGACGACACCGACGGCCACATCGACGACATCGCGCGGTTCGTCGGAGACGGGGTGGTGGCCGCGGCGGTCGAAGACCGCCCCAGGGACCCGAACCACGGACCCCTGTCTGAGAACCTGAAGCTCCTTGAAGAGCATGAAGCCGACTTCGAGGTCCACCGCATCCCCATGCCTCCGAGGATGGAGACTGCCGACGGGAGGCTCCCGGCGAGCCACCTGAACTTCTACATTGGCAACGACGCCGTGGTCGTGCCGGCCTTCGGCGGGAGCAGCGACAGGCAGGCGCTGAAGGAGCTGGAGGGGCTCTTCCCAAGGAAGAGGGTCGTCGGAGTCGACTGCAGGGCCCTGGTCTACGGGTTGGGGACCCTCCACTGCGTCACCCAGCAGATCCCCGCCCTCTGATCACTTGAACGCGGCGACCTCTGCCCGTACCCGCGTGCAGAAGGCGTCCACCTGGACCCCGAAGGTCTGTTCGCCCCCGCGCGTCCGCACTGCCACCGTTCCGGACTCCTCCTCCTTCTTCCCCACCACGAGCATGTAGGGGATCTTCTGGAGCTGGGCGTCCCTTATCTTCGCCCCCATGGTCCCGCTGTCGAAGTCCCCTTCGGCCCTGACTCCTCCGACTCTGACCGCGTCAAGGACCCCGTTGGCGTAGGTGAGGTGCTCGTCGGAAAGAGGGATGACCCTGGCCTGAACCGGGGAGAGCCAGATCGGGAGGACCCCCTTGTAGTGCTCGAGCATGATCCCCATGAACCTTTCCAAGGTCCCCAGAATCGTCCGATGGAGGACGACGGGGGTGTGCTCCTTCCCATCCGAGCCGGTGTAGGCGAGCTTGAACCTCTTGGGCATCTGCAGATCGATCTGGAAGGTCCCGCACTGCCACTCTCTCCCGAGGGAGTCCCTGATGTCTACATCTATCTTCGGGGAATAGAAGTTCCCCTCCTTCTCCTTGACCTCGTAGGCCCAACCTTTACCCTTCACGACCCGGATCAGAGTGTCGGTGGCCCGAGTCCACTCTTCGTCGGTCCCCATGTAGTCGTCGGGCCTCGTCGAGATTTTCACCTTGTAATCCAGGCCGAACACCCTGTAGACCCTCTGCATCATTTCCAGCATCTTGGACAGCTCCTCCTCCGCCTGCTCTTCCATGCAGATGATGTGCGCATCGTCCTGGGAGAGCATCTTGACCCGGAACAGCCCGCTCGCCACCCCGCTGAGCTCGTTCCTGAAGAGGGGGTCGAAGGTGGCGTACCTCACGGGGAGTTCGCGAAAACTCCATTTTCTGGTCTTGTAAATCAAGAAGTGAGAGGGGCAGTTCATCGGCTTCATCCCCATCTCCTCGTCCCCCATCGAGGTCAGGAACATGTTGTCCTTGTAGTGGGCCGAGTGCCCGCTCACCTGCCACAGGGCCGTGTTCGCCAGGCTCGGGGTGCTCACCTCCTGGTACCCCCCCTTCGCGAGCTCGGACCTCATGAAATCTATCAGGAGGTTCCTGACCCGGAGTCCTTTCTCGTGCAGGTAGGCCATCCCCGGAGACACCTCCTGGAAGCTGAACAGGTCCTGCCGCTCTCCGATCATCCTGTGGTCCGTCTCGGGGAGGTTGACGAAGTCGCTGCGCCTGAGGCGGGCCATGGCCTCCTCGGCCGAGAGCTCTCGCCTTGCCTTGGGGCGCTGCGCAGCCGGCGCGGCGCCGTGGGAGTAGCTCCTCGACATCTCCGCCAGGGGGTGTCCCTTCACCTTGATCTGGAGGGCCTTGGTCCATCCGAACGGGGCCCTGCGCACCTCCAGCCCCGCGCCCTTCGCCTCCTCCTCCATCTCCAGCAGGAGCGGGAGAGCGTCCGAGGGCGCTGCAAGGTTCTGGCTCAGGTGGGCGAACGGATAGATGAGCACCCTCCTGGTCCCCAGCTTGGCCAGGAACTCCTTGGTCTCGGCTATGGACTTCTTGGCCAGCTCGCTGTCGTCCCCCTGCTCGAAGGCGGTGAACAGGACGACGATGTCGTCCTCCCTGACAGTCCTGGGCTCGATCTCCTCGGCGCCCTTGATCTCCTTCTTGACCGGGGTGTACTCTATGAAATCCACGTGCATCTGGAGGATCTTCAAGGCGAAGCTACCATCTCGACCGTTCCAGGGTCCTCGACTTCTTGGTCGCCTTCTTCCAGGCCCTGTAGTGCTCCTTGCACAGGTAGGCCCTCCTCCCGTCCCCTCCGAGGTTCAGCCCGCTGTTCCCCATCTCGGCCCTGCTGAGAGACCGCTCCGCCAGGTTCTTGCACCCGGTGACGTCGCACCCTACTCCCTTGTCGACTTTCCCCAACTTTGCCGGCTGAACCTCCTCTCATTGTATATAAAAACGGCCGGGCGGGGGTCGTCGTGCTAGACAGGCTGAGGACCAGGCTCCGGTCGTTCCTGAACTCTGTGGGGTCACTCTTCGCGCGCTCGGGGCTCTCGCCGACGGCCTACACGGTGATTGGGGTGGCGTTCTCCTTCCTGGCAGCGGCCGCGTACTCGACCTCAGGATACGCAGGAGAGCTCGCAGGCGGGGTGCTGGTCCTCGTCGCCGGCTGGTTCGACATCGTGGATGGCGCCGTGGCCAAGGTGACAGGGAAGGCGTCCAAGACGGGGGCGTTCCTCGACTCGACCCTGGACCGGGTGGCCGAGGTCGCCCTCTTCGGAGGGGTGCTCCTCGGCGGGTACTCCACCCCCTTGCTCGTCCTCCTGGCGCTCTCGCTGAGCCTCCTCGTGAGCTACACCCGGGCGAAGGGGGACGCCCTGGGGGTGGCGCTGTCCGGGGTAGGGATCGGGGAGAGGAGCGAACGGCTCCTGCTGGTGGCGGTCTCCTCCATAGTCGGGCTCCTCTGGTGGGGGGTCGTCCTGGTGCTGGCGGTGGCCCTGTACACCTTCGTGGAGAGGACGCTCAGGGCGGTCAGGGCGCTGAAGTGAAGCGAGACCTTAGTGCATGAGGACCCTGTGGACAGCGTCAGAGTTGAGGGCGAGGGTAACCCCGAGCGCAATGGCGGAGGAGGTCTGGACCTGAATCAGGCCGACGCCCGTTCCCGGCGCACCCTTGACGGCCCTCCGGACCATCCTCGGAAAGTGCCTGGTCAGGTTCATCGACTTCAGGGTGAAGAGGCCGAACCCGAACATCGAAAGCGCCAGGAACCAGACACCGTGTATGAAGACGAGCCAGGCGAGGAGGATGCCTGCGGCGCCCAGGAACAGCTCGACGATGGAGTTCCTGTCGTTCGAGAGGTGCTGGAAGTACGACGTCTTGGTCATCTCCTTCTCCCCCCCTGACTTGGGGGTCCTGTAGAGGAAGAAGCCCATCCGGTCGAATACCCCGTAGAAGAACCCGATGGAGCCCAGGACGAGCATCCCCCCGGAAGCGTACCCGAGCATCGGGATGAGCGCCACGTTCCTGGCGGTCATCAGCCCCTGGACCTTCAGGGCCCAGGCTCCGGACGCGAGAGAGATCGCGAATGGGACGGCCACTATCGCCACGTAGACCGGGTCGCTGAAGATCGAGAAGGTAGGGGGGATCAGGTTGAAGACGACGGTGAAGGTGGAGAGGAAGGTGACGACGATCCAGCTCAGGCTGGAGAATGGAGCCATGAGCATGAGGAGGAGCCCCACCTTCTTCCTCGCCGGGAGGCTCGGAGCCGCAAGTATCGCCCTCCAGTAGTTGGCGATGCACCTCCACCACCCCTGTGACGTCCTGCCTACCTGCTTCTTCCATGCCTCAAGGGTGGACGGGTCCTCGCTCATTATCTTCACGTTGCTGAGATAGATCCCCCTCTTCCCCGCAAGGTACATCTTGATCGAGATATCCGTATCGTCGGCTATCCTCTGGTTCGACCATCCTCCGACCTCCCTCAGGTCCTTGGATCTGACGAGGGTCTGCCCTCCCTGGGCCGAGAACGGGGCGTCGATGTGGTAGGCGCCCATCTTGGACAAGGTGTCCCCGATGTCCTGGGACAGAGCGAAGAGCTTGGTGACCATGTTGTAGTCCCGGTTGTAATGGCCGTAGCGGTAGGACACGAACGCGGCGCGCGGGTGTGACTCGATGGCGTCGATCCCCTTGGTCAGCACGTCGGGAGAGACAATGGAATCGGCGTCCAGGAGGAGGACGTATTCCCCTTCGACCTGCTCCATCGCCTTGTTGAGCGCCCCGCACTTGAAGAACTCCCTCGTGGGCCTCCGTGAGACCGCTGCCCTGATCCCCGCCCGGGCCAGGTCTTTCAGCTTCTCGTCGATTATCGACGACGTCTGGTCCGTGGAGTCGTCGGCGATGACGACCTGGATCCTCTCCTTGGGGTAGTCGAGCTGCTTAATGGCCTCGAGCGACCGCTGGATAACGAACTTCTCGTTGAAAGTCGCGATCAGGACGGTCACCGAGGGAAAACGGTTCAGCCTCGCCTTCTCCTTGGCAAGGTTCCGGGGGTACTTCACCGAAGTCGCTAGGAGTATCACCCAGTAGTACTCCAGCGCCAAGACTGGCACGCCTATCGCAAGTGTGACAACTTCCAAGAGAAGCCAGATTTCCACGGTTGAGTATCCTACCTCCGGCTAGGTCCCCCATGAGAGGGGTTCGTTATGTATGTTTCGAGGTCAATCCCCCTTCACTGCGGCATGTAAACGGAGGACCCCCCTCGCTCCAGGCAGTGAGACTAATAGACTCCTGCACTCGGGCCTGACGGTCCCTGAACGCTCAGGGGAGACATCAATGGGCACGAGAGTCTACTTCGCCGTCTTCGGGTCAGGGCTGGGGCACATCACCAGGGTCATCGAGATCTCCGAAAGGCTCGGGGACGGATACCAGAGCCTGTTCTCTTCCTCCGGCCAGGGGCTCCAGCACCTGAAGTCGAGAGGGAGGGAGCTGGCCGCGGTCGCGTCCCCTTCGCTCGACGTGCAGTGGAAGGGAGGAGGGTTCTCCTCCTGGCATGTCCTCCCCCAGTTCCCGTTCACCTTCAACGCGTTCCTGAGACAGGTGACCTTCGAACGGCAGAGCATCCGCAGGTTCGGCCCCAAGGTTGTCGTGTCTGACTCCCGCCTTTCGCCGGTCATCGCCGCGAAGGAGCGGTCGGTCCCGGTGGTCACCCTACTGAATCAGTTCCAGATATCGTTCCCTCCAAGGTTCAGGAGCCGCACCGGGAGGTATCTGGAGAGGGTCGGTGGAGACTGCCTGGGGCTCCTCTGGTCACTGAGCGACAGGATCCTGATGACAGACCTCCCCCCTCCCTACACCATCGCCGAGACCAACCTCCTGGGGTCGGACATCTCCGGGGTGGTGGAGTTCGTAGGCTTCACCTCCCCCCGCCGCGAGGTGAGCGAAGGAGCCCTCGAGAAGACGCGGAGGCTGCTCGAGCTGGACGGCCGCCCCCTCGTATTCTGCCAGATAAGCGGACCCGACCAGACGAAGGAGGCCTTCACAGCAATGATGATCAGGGCCTCCGAGGGGCTGGCGCGGGACTTCAACGTCGTACTCTCACTGGGCTACACGTCAGGCTCCCCATCCCCGAAGAGGCTCGACAGCGGGGCCTGGTTGTTCGAGTGGTCCCCCGTGAAGGACGAGCTGTTCCGACTGGCCGACGTCGTTGTGGCGAGGGCCGGGCACAGCACCATCGGGCAGTGCATCAACAACGGGAAGCCTGCGGTCCTGGTGCCCATACACAACCACCCCGAGCAGATCGGGAACGCCGAGAAGTTCTCCAGGCTCGGGCTCGGGAAAGAGATCAGGTCGGAGAAACTGACCCCGGAGAACCTCTCGGAGGCGGTCCGGGAGTGCGCAGGGGACGGGTCCTACAGGAGGAGGGTAGGAGCGGTCAGGGCGCTCTCGCAGAAGTACGACGGGTTAGAGAGGACGGCAGAGATAATCCGCTCTTACCGCTGAGCCCGCCAAGCCGTATTAATGGGAGGTGGAGGTGGCCGCGATCGTTTGAGGGGGCCCTTCTCAGGTTGACCGAGGTGGTGGTGACCGGAGGGGCCGGGTTCCTCGGGAGCCACATCGCCAGCAGGCTCGTCAAGGAGGGCTACGGCGTGTCCATCGTAGACGACTTCTCCGCCGGCTCTGTACGGAACCTGAGAGACGTGGGCGTCGGGCAGAAGGCGGTGAGAGGGGACCTCAAGGACTACGAGTTCGCCAGGCGGTCGACGAAGGGGGCCGACACGGTGTTCCACTTCGCAGCCGAGGTGGGGAGCGTGGAGTACCTCCACGGGTCGGCGAGCAGAGAACTGGCTGCCATGCAGGCGAACCTGGTCATCGATGCGAACGTGTTCAGAGCCTGCCTCGAGAACAAGGTCAAGACAGTCGTCTATGCCTCGAGCGTCTCGGTCTACCCCTTCGACAGGCAGCAGGGAGGGAACGCCGCGTTCCGGGAAGAGGACTCGGATGAGAAGGTCAACCCTGAAGGAGGGTACGGCTGGTCGAAGTTCGTTGCCGAGAAGCAGCTGTCTCTGATGACCGGGGTGAGGACTGGAGTTGCGAGGATCTTCCATGCCTACGGGAAGAACATCTACCTCGACCCCGACCGGAGCCAGGTCGTCGGGTCTCTGGTCAGGAAGGCGATAAGGTACCCCGGGGAGGGCTTCGTGGTCTGGGGGGACGGGAGCCAGAGGAGGTGCTTCGTGTATATCGACGACGCCCTGGACGGAATCTTCGCCCTCTGGTCGCATGTTGAGAAGAAGGAGAACCTCACTGTAAACATCGGCTCGACCGAGGAGACATCCGTCCTGGAGCTGGCCAGGAAGGTCGTCTCGCTGTCCGGGAAGGACATCAGGATGAAGTTCGACCCCTCAAAGCCGAAGGGGGCGTTGAACCGCATGCCAGACCTGGAGCGCGCGCGGCGGGTCTTGGGGTGGGCCCCGAGGACCCCCTTCGACGAGGGGCTGCCGAAGACCTTCGAGTGGGCCCGACTCCGGCTGGGCAACTGACCGAAGTGTATACAAGTGCCCAATATAACCTAACCTTTGCCCTAATTTCGCTAAGGTGGGCTTGGGTTAGTTGCGCTAGCTGACTGGATTTCCGATTCCCACGGGCGGGGCTTGAAGACCCTGGCTATCCCCTCGTACATCCGCCAGTCAGTCGTGACTAGAATGACCTTCCGCGCGAATTTCCGCCCCTCGATCAAAAAGGCTCTGAGGTTGGCGTCCTGGGCGAAACGGTGTCCTTCTTCAATTACGATAACCCATTCCCTCAAAGCCCCGGAGTTCTTGAGATAGTTGAGGTGCCCGAAGATCGCGGACGCCTCCCCTTTCGACGCCTCGACGTTCGGGTTTGAAACGAACCTGAATCGCCCCCCTTTGTTCCACTTCCGCGAGAAGAGGGCCCCCAGGTCCGCCTTCTCCAGCTCTTTGTATTCGTCTGTCACGTCCAGCACGAAGACCGGGCCGCCCCATTGAGAGAGAAGGTCCCTTACAGCCGTGGTCTTCCCCGCTCCCGACTCGCCGGTCACTATCACCGGCTTTGTCCCCAGCCTCTCAAAGACTATCGAGTATTCAGCCGGGGGGATCGTCTGCCCTTTCGTCATTTCGAGAATCGTGTAATTGAAGAGGGCGCTCAGGTTGCGAAAGCCCAATTCCTTCTTTAGCGCCTGGAGTTTCGCCCTAGTGTCTTTCGTTACCCGAATCGTCGTGAAGTTAGGTTTCGGTTCTGCGGTCAAAGTAAGCCTCCTCGACATACAAAACCCATTCAGGTTTTACCGAGCATGGAGGAGCCCCGCGATTCCCTGATTCGCCTTCTCGTTCATTTCTTGCTCTCTTTAGATTCCTTACTGAGCCAGATCCGGGGCGAGAAGGATTGAGGCGATATGAGGTCTTTGAGTTCCCCGAACAGGGAGAGGCGCTTTGAGCAGCCACAAAGGGGGGACGAAGTGCCCCTTCCATGTGACGAAGGCCAAGCTGGCCTACGTCCAGGCGGTGCAGGGCGTTCCGATGGCTTGCTTCCATTGTGGAAAGAAGCTCAAGGAAAGGGACACGGCGATATCACGCTGGACGGGCCGCCGAACCGTCTACTACCACAAAGGATGCGCTAGCCGGCTTCTGATAGCGGTGATCACATGACCACATGGGCGGACAACCCCTCCCCCAATTCGAGCGAAGTGGCCCCCCTTGGCTCTTCGTCGGTCAACCAACATGGGGTATGGGGGAAAGGGCTCCCAAGCGCTCATACGATTGCATTATGATAAATTTAGACAATAGAACGGGGTTTGTTATGGTCAAATCAAAGGGTCTGCTACCATTTCTTAGAACGGTAAGGCTTGAGGCCCTGGACGGCCAAGGCGTGAGCGTGGACTTGGTGGAAGCGACGGTCCTGGTGAGGGAGAGGAGATACCCCCACTATATGCTAACTGCCAGTTGTTTTGACGGTGCATTTCTTGGGGGTCCGGCGTCTGCCGTCAGGGTGCCGATAGACTTCGTAAGTATAGACCTGGCCGTACTTCCCTGTGACCTTCATCAGGTACGGAGCCCAGGCTGGCCGGTTGCACTTCGGGCAGACAGTGGGTCCTGGGTCCACGGAGGACAAAACCGAGTTTGGGCAGAGCGCCCGGACCCCCGACACGGGAGCCCGCCTAGCCCACGGTCAGCTAGACCGCGCCTAAACACGAAAGAACCCCGGTGTCCAGGCGCCACTTTCGGGCCCCCGGAGTTTGGGCAATAGCATAAGTAAGACCAGGCTTGACCTTTGGCTGACTTGCGCTGGAAGTGGCGCTTTCTGATCTCTGCGATTGTCCTTTGGATTTCAGGGTTTGTCTTGGGCTCCTACGGGTATGTCCTCTATTCGTTCGCCTTGTTAGGCCTGGGGGCCATACCACTGGTCCTCTTTTCGTATACACGCAACGTCTACGACCGTGGGATCACCTTCGGCCAATGGCTCAGCATGAAATGGGCCAGCTACCAAGCGGGCCGGAGGGCCAAAGCTGATGAGGAGGCAAGACTTCGGGCTGTAGAACGGGGCGCATATCGGGGATCGTATGCTGCCAGTCTCGGGGCACGGAGAGCAGAGCTACAAGCGGAACGAGAAGATAGAGACATGGAACGACGGAGGAGAGAGGCAGATCGATTCAGGAGAAGTGATTGGCTCTGGGGGAGGTCGTCGGGGCCCAGGAGAAAGAGACGTAAGGATGATGAGCTCTGGTGAATTTTGCGATCGCCCAAGGAAAGGCGGTCCCATTCCACTGGGCAACACGACATAACAAAACCGATAGTCAAACCCAGGCACACCTAGTCAGAATGTCGATACGCCCGTGAGCCCACCTGGCCCACGGTCAGGTAGACCACTCCTAAACCCGAAAGAATCCCCCCAAATTCCCCTGTGTTTTGGGGCGTCAGAGCTTGGGCACTAGGTTATTAGGAAGGCCAGGGCCGAAGCTGTCAGTCATGGCCAGGGCAGTCGAGGCAAAGGAGGAACGCTCCCCCCCGCTCACCGAGACCGAGGTCGAGGAGGTCAGGGCGAGCCGGAAAGAGATCAGGGCGGGCAAGTCTAGAAGATTCGATAGGGCTCAGGACGCTTCAGAGTGGCTAGACTCGGATTAGATCGCGTTCTTTGACCTGGCGTATTGTTCTGACCCCGACTTTCAAGAGGGGGTACAAGAAGAAAGACGAGCGGATGAAGGGAAGGGTCCTAGAGGCGATCCATATCCTCTCGTCTTCCGAGGACCCGAGAAGGTTCGGGGTGCCCAAGCACGGCCAGCTAAAGGGGACGTTCGCGTATGAGCTCGGGAGTTCTAGCAGGATCCTCTATGCCGTGAATCAACGGACCAGGGAGATCCTGTTTCTCAGGACGTGCTCTCATGCCGAAGTGTACCGCGAGTGAATGTCAGAAAAACAGGGGAGAGAGGGCGCTAGGCCCTCTCAATCGGCGTAACCAATCGGCACGAGTAACTTCCGGAAGTTTGGGCATAACATAATAGGGGAAAGGTTCGCCTCTCGGGGTCCAAAGACTTGGTGGAGGCGAGCGCAAGCACTTCAGACGGGTATCTTGTCCACCTTGCATGGGACAAAGGTCGAGGGACGCGGTTCAAGGATTACTTCACTGAACTGAGGGAATTCGGGGAGACCATGACGTATTACTTTCTGACAATCAAAGGAGATTCAAGAGTACTCATGAAATTGTATGACCCAATTAGGGCCAAAGGAATCGAGCTGACAGGGTTGCGTCCAATCGCTATGCCTGTCACTTACACATCTGCGCTTGCAATCTTCCTTTGGCCGCAGAGTGCATTTGACAAATTCGCTGAGGGAGTGGTCCTCGCCGCTTTCTCTTTGACGGTGTCGCAGACGAGAATCGGAAAACTCCCGCCCAAGAAAGAGGTCCCCCTCGAAGTATCGAATCCATCGCTTTACCTTGCCAGGGAACGCTTGAAGCGAGAACGGAGACGTCACAGCTTGCAGGCGCTCGGTGCATTAATCCTGATTGTTCTCTTGGCCTATCTGTTATACGTTCTTTATCCAATCCTTCTTTCTTTGACCGGTTAACTTTCAGGGCGTCAGAGTTTGGGCACAAGCCGACAGTAACAACGCCTGTCTACCGTTTGTGGTGAGGGCTTAAGTCAAGATTCACTCCCTACCACCTCGGTAGAATTGGAATCTCCCCAAGTGAAGGTCGTACCCCGCCGAGTCCTCGTTTGTCCGACGTGCCGCCACGAGTGGTGCCCCATATTCCAGCAGCCGAAGGTTTGCCCTAAATGCAAGAAGTATTTCGATTGGTCAGATAATAAGAAAGGAGCTGGCGCTCCTAGCAGGCCAGCCCCCCAGCCGGCTCCTATGGACGCCCCGGATTCCACACCAGGAGGTCCTTCACCTGGCTAAACCGAATAATTCTTCCCTAGCCTATCAGCCCACGACGCTTAGAAGAGCTGAGACACTGGCGGGCTATCGTTGTTGACGTCCGTGAGCCCGTCCTGAAGACTCTCAATCAAATAGACGTGATACTGTCTGAGATAGACGACAAGCTCGAAGTTGCGAAACGCAGGATGGATCTACCCGCCACCCGCTGCCGGTTCTGCGGCACAAAAATCCGCTTCAGGCGAACGGACCAGGGAGTGAAGGCGTACGAGCTCGATGGGACGACTCTTCATCGGTGCTGGGAGAAGGCGGCCAAGAAATGAGCCTCTTCGAACAGTCAACGGGCACGGACCTGACCTTCAGCCAGGTTGCCGAATTACTCTCAGAGACTCATGGACTCGTCTATCTGCCCGAGACGGATGAGCTTTACGAGTACGACCGAGAGAACGGAGTCTATTGCAATGGTGTTGAGGCGGAGCTGGCTGCCCGGACCGAATCCATGAACCCCCACGCGAAAAACCAATTCGTGAACGAAGTCCTGGGGAAGCTGAAGCGCCGCTCCCGCCATGTCAGGATAAAGGACTTTGATTCGAAGCCTGAACTTCTTAATGTCTCTAATGGAGTCTTGGACCTGACGACCGGGGCGCTGCTAGAGCACACACCCGCCGACCTATTCCTGAATCAGCTCAACGTAAAATTTGACCCTCTGGCGTCGAGCCGCCCCTTCGCGAGATTCCTGGCCTCTGTGCTGCCTGAGCCGATAGACCGCCTTCGGGTGATAGACCACTTCGCGGCCTGCCTTTACCGGGCGCCCATCAAGAAATCCCTGATGCTGGTTGGCGAAACGGATTCAGGAAAGAGCACGACGCTCAACCTGATTCGGGGATTCTTGGGGTCGGATAATGTCGCGTCCGTCAGCCTTCAGGAAATGACGGTGGACAGGTTCGCGACGTCCGACCTTTTCGGGAAGCTGGCAAACGTCCACGCGGATATCTCAGACTCCGAGCTGAAGGACACCAGCCGATTCAAGACCAGCACGGGCGCTGACCAGATCAGGGCCCAGCGAAAGAACGGCCGGGCCTTTAACTTCGTGCCATTCGCAAAGCAATTCTACTCGGCCAATCATATTCCGGCGACGAAGGACGAATCAGACGCTTTCTTCAACCGATTCGACCTCGTGGAATTCCCGTACCGATTCGTCGACGACCTGAGCGTGTATGCGGGAAAGGATTGGGCCAAGGCCAAAGACCCCGACATACTGGCACGGCTTCTCAAGCCCGAGAGCATGAGCGGGATCTTAAACGTCCTGGTCGCCCGGGCTAGGCAGATAATCGCCCTGAAGTCTCTGCCCTCTGCGGCTAGTTCGACGGAGACCCGGGACCTGTGGCTCTATCACAGCGACTTTGTCGAGAATTTCTTGAAAGACCACACGCGGTTAGAGGAGGGGGCCAGGGTTGCTAGGGCTGAGCTCTTCGCTGCTTACTGTGCTTACTGCAGGACCCATAAGATAACCCCTCAGTCTAAGACCCGGTTCAATTCGAAGGTAGAAGCGAAAGGAGCCGTCCGGGTGAGCGGAAAGCCAGAGGGCCACGGCTCCAAGACAGTTGAAGAGTGGCGGGGGATCAGGCTTGTGGATGGTAATAGAGAAAAAATGGCGGAATCAACGGAACCAAGACGCTCCGCCATTTCCGCCAAAAATTTCCTACTACCGTCCGAGTGCGGGTTAGCCGACGGGCCTCTAGCCGACGCTGGTTTTGTCCTCTCCGCCTGGGATTGGGAGGCTAACCGTTGAGCCGCGATATCGCGCTATATGCCGCTCCGCTATACAATGGGCACGATTGCAAGTGCGGCGCTCATACTCAGCACCGCGTCCTTCAGTTCTATTGGAGCCACCCTTCCGCCAGCCGTAAGGTCGCGGCCCAGGCGTTGAAGCTCAGTCCCGGCAACGTCGGGAAAGCGTTCTGGCAGCTCAGGCAGAGAGACCTTTCGAAAGTCTGCCCCGAATGTTGGACGGGCCAGATCGTCGGGGGAGTCTGTCTGAGGTGCGGGTTCGAGCCCTTCGAGCCGGTCCTCCCGGCTGATATCATGCCCGACTCCCAGCACCCGACAAACAGCCTTCACCCTGGGAATATGCTGGGCTCTGAGACCGACTATCAGGCCGTGGCGAAGTCTTACGGTTTTTCAAACCAGGGGTTCGTGCTGAAGAGAAAGATGGACAGGCAGGTCGAGACGCCTCTTCTCGACGTGGTGAGGTCGGACGTCGCAAACTCGCTGGACGGGGGAGCCGCGCCGGAGGTCACCGAAGAGGCGGGGCGGCTGTGCGTCAAAGAATGGAGGGAGTTTCAGGCTCGATATCCGAGAATGTCCACTTCGAAGCTCGCCAGGCGGCAGCTGACAGAGAACGTCCTGGCCCGCCTGCGCTTGCTCCATCCGGGCCTGAGTGTTACCCTGTTACCTGGGGGTTCCGAATGAACGAAGAGAAAGTCAAGGTTCTGATCGCTGCGATTGAGGCGGAGCTGTCTGAGGTACGCCTAGCTCTTTCCGAAGCTCCGCCAGCAACGACTCGGCCCTCTCGACGCGACTGAGAAGCGACTTCTCCCTCTCTGCAAACTCGCCTTCTATCGCGGCTCTGTCCGGGTTGATGCTCACGAAGGGCTCGACCTTCCGGTATTCCTTCACGAAATCCTCTTCATGGAGCTCCGGGTGCTGATAGACGAATTTGACCCCGGAGACGTGCCCTTCGAAGTATTCGCGCATCTCGTTGTCTACTTTGGCGTGCTTACACTCGGTCGAAAAGCTGTGCCTCAGAGCGTGAGGGTGCCAGCTCCGGAGGTCCGGGTTCTTGAGCAAGCCCGCAGTACCCAGCTTCCGCGCCGCCTCCCGGAGATGGAGCCTTACAGTCGTGTATTCGGGCATGACCGAGGACAGCCGAAGGTGCTGGATGCTCTCGGCTCCGAGAAAAGTCGCGTACCCCTTCCGGTGCGACTTCCGGCCCTGGAGCTCGACCTTCACGGGCGCCTCTTTGTGCAGGGCGAAAGACCAATCCATGCCCAGCACGCGGTTGATTTCGATCGAGCTCTGCCAGGAAACGAGAAGTGGGGTCCTCGGTCGTACGGGAATGGCCTGGAGGACTTTCCTAATGTCCTCGACGCAGAGAGGGGGAGGGGGCGCGACCGGCGGCTGATCCGCGACCCTCCAATGCCCGAAGAGCTCAGAATCGTTGCTCTCATAGAACCCCCTGACGGCTGCCGCTGCAACCTTCCGGGTGGAATCCCCGGCGTCCCTTTCGATGAGGTGCTTGTTGAAGTATTCGCCCAGGAAGTCGGTATGCTTTCGTTTCGCCGTTACGTCCGTGGGGGGCGATTCGAAGACGGCTTTCAGGTTGTCCTGGACCAGGGCGTCCGGGGTCGTCTCGACTCCATTCGATTTCAGCCAACGGAGGTACAGGACCAGGTGCCCCGCGTAAGAGCAGCGGGTCCGCACGTTCCCATACCCTCTCAGGAACCGATCGACGGCGGCAGAAGGCCCCAGCTCTGCAAGAAAGTGGTCCAAGGCCCTCTGATCTTTGCTTTCGTGGGTCATCCGACCCGTAAAACCGGGTTTATGCGCCATAGCGAAGTGTATTTCAACGGAACCCGGAGCCGGTGGATTCTCGAATTGGTCGACAAGCCTGGGAGGAGGAAGAAGCCAAGGCGGCCCTGGGGGAAGGTCGCCGCAGGGGTAGCGGTCGCGCTCATCGTCGTCTCGGCGGGGTATTACATCTACGAGACGTACATCTACCAGGCTCCCCCCATCTACGCGAGGATTGACACCAGCGACGGCCCGATCTACGTTGAGCTCTTCCCTGCGTGCGCCCCTCAGACCGTAGCCAACTTCGTCAACCTGGCGGAGTCAGGGTTCTACGGCAACGGGACGCAGGCCGACGCCCTGGTCTGGCACCGCATCGTGAACACCCCGACCCCGTTCGTCATACAGACTGGGGACCCTCACTCACGGGGCGGGTACAACGACACGAGGCCCCTCTGGGGGCAGGGGTTCACGAACGCCTCAGGGTTGACCTCCTTCGACCTCTCCTTCAACCGCAACGTCCCCCTTGAGGTGGGAAGATGCTCCTGGATTGGGAACTATCAGGGGTACCTCGGGATGGCCCGCCAGTCAGGGGATGTCAACAGCGGCAATACCCAGTTCTACGTCAATCTCTCCAACAGCTCTTCGAACGTCAGCCTGAACGGGAACTACACTGCCTTCGGCAGGGTGATCTTGGGCTGGAACGTGGTTCAGGCCATAGCGAAGTCGCCCCTCTGCCAGTCCCCGGCCTGCCCGCCTAACTGGCCAGCTGATGAGCCGCTACCGCCAGTTTTCATGAACGACGTCGCGATACTCGGGACGACAAACCCGGCAGCCACGTCAACATCGGCCGCATCGCCGTCGAGCTGAGCCTACCAGGAACGCCGTTCGGCCTTGGACCTGACCTTCACGATGCCGTAGTGAACTGCACAGGACACACAATAGTACCTGATCTGCGTAGGAGCCGCGATGTACGCCCCGGCCGCCCTCAGCTCCCTCGCGAGCGTCGGCTCCACCAGGCTGGTCCGGGTTGTCACCTTCTTGGCCTTGTCCCTGGGCACGCTGGCGCCGCAGTTGCTGCAGTAGATAGTGTCACTGCGTCCCTTCCCTCCTTTCGACCGGCCACGGCTCTTTCTCTTCTTGGACAAGAAACTCGACCGACGCCGCCTGCGGCTGCTTAAAAACAGTGGCTTTGGCCGCGGGCGAACCTCCGTCTGGTCACGGTCTGTCTGAGAGGGTCGCCCGGCGGCAGCCTGACGGGCCCCTGCCCGAAGACGGACCTGGGCTGTAGAAGCGCTTCAGACTCCCTCCCCCCTGAGCACTCGCATCAGCATCTCCTTGAAGAGAGGCTCCGAAGCCCCATAGACGACTTCGGCGTTGGGGGCTGCGCCCAGCACTCCGAGGTGATCGACGTAGGTCGCCCCTCTTGACACGCCTTCTCTGTCGTCGACTAGGACGAATTTCGGCCTGACATCGGTGGCGACGTCCTCGTTGATGACGATGGCCATGGTGATGCTGTCCGGGCAGGACACCGAGTCCAGGCCGTAGACCTCCTTCATGAACCTCCTCACACGGCCGTTGACTGCGGTGAAGAACCTCGCCTCGGGGGTGCGCATCCCTTCTATCCTTTCCAGCTCCTTGCGGCCCAGCAGCCCGCTTCTCATGCAGATCTCCCACCCCACCATCGTGACAGGCATTCCGGATCGGAGAACGATGCTCGCAGCATGAGGATCCACCCAGATGTTGAACTCGGCGGCCGGGGTCACGTTCCCAAGGTACTGGTTCGTCCCGCCCATGAAGTATAGGCGTCTCACCTTCTTGACGATGGAAGGGTCCTTCCTGATTGCGAGGGCCAGGTTCGTCATCGGAGCGATCTCTACCAGGGTGAACTCCCCGGGCTCCGAATTCACGAGCTCCACTATCGCGTCTACGGCGTGCTTGGACTCGGGCCTCTGCCTCGCCCTCGGGAAGCGGGAGTCGCCCATCCCGTCCTTGCCGTGGACCCTCTCGGCGGTCTCCCACTCGGAAAGAAGGGGGCGCCTCGAACCTGGGAAGACCGGGACCTTTCCGGACTTCCCTCCGACCTGCAGCGTGTAGAGGGCGTTCTCGACCTCCTGGTCGAAGTCCACGTTGCCGCAGTTTATGGTGACCGCTTCCAAGGAAGCGTTGTGCGCCCTGAGGGCCATCAGGATGGCCATGGTGTCGTCTCCCGCCGTGTCCGTGTCCACAATGAGCCGGATCGTCTGGCCCCCGTCCTCCCCGAACCTGCTCCTGGGACATAACCTCTGCGGCCCGTGGGGCCGGCCCCTGGAGCTATTCCTTCTTGTATGGCAGGGCCAGGGCGGCGGGAGGCCTGAGCCTAGTCGACGCGATGGCGAGCACGATTACAGTCACCAGGTAGGGGAGGGAGCCGAACAGGAAAGTCAGCCCCATGGCGCTGTTGTACTGGATGTAGACCCCCCAGCTCATGCCAAAGAGGATGCTCATCCCGAGGACATAGACTGGGCTCCAGGCACCTGCAATCACCGCCGCCAAGGCAATGAACCCCAGACCCCTGGTCATGCTCCTGACGAAGTAGTTCGAGAGCGCCACCGACAGGTTCGCGCCCGCCAGCCCGAGCAGGGCGCCGCCGACGGTCGTCGCCAGGATTCTGGTCCGGGAAACGTTCAGGCCTGCGGCTTCGGCTGCCTTCGGGTTCTCACCCACGGCTCTTACGTGGAGGCCGAAGGCGGTCCTTTTGAGAAGAAGGTATACGAGCACCGGGACAACGAACATGCCGATCTCGAGGAAGCTCACCGATCCGGTGGTGCCCATGCCTGGGATGCTGAATATCGAAGGAAGCTGGTTGGCCAGGGGCGTGGAGTCGAAAGACTGGAAGTTCACTATGGTGCCCACTATGGTGATCCCTCCCGCGAAGATGTTGATTCCTATGCCCGCGATCACCTGGTCAACGTGTACCTTCGTGCTGATGAAGGCGAAGATCAGATTGGCTACCATGCCGACAGCGGCGCCGACCGCCAGGGCGAGGTACGGCGAAAGGAGCCCGACCCGCCCTTCGAAGAACCAGTTGGCATAGGCGGCCGAGAAGGCTGCCATGAGCATGACTCCCTCCAGCCCGATGTTCAGGATCCCAGACTTCTCTGTAACCAGCTCCCCCTGGGCCGCGAGGGCGACCGTGACCGTCTGCTGGAGGCCGATCGCCCCTATTATCACCAGGAAGGTTAGATCCATTTTCTCCTCCTAGCCCTCTTCTGCAGAGTCTGGTAGATGTAGGGCATCGCCGTGAAGAGGATTATGAGCCCCTGCATCGCCCAGACCAGCTCTCTAGGGAGCCCCTGGACCTGGATGAAGGGAGCGCCTGAGACCATCACGGCGAACAAGATGGCCGAGAATATCGAGCCGATGGGGTTGTTCGCTGCCACCAGAGCCACCGCGATCCCGGCGAACCCCTCCCCTCCGAACCAGCCTTCAGGGAACTGGTCGACGTAGTTCCCCCTCGAAAGGATGTCCCCGGTCCCTGCCACCCCGGCTATCAGACCTCCTATCACCATGGCAATGACCATCATCTTCTTGGGGTCAATCCCCTTCGCCTGGGCAGACATGGGCCCGGAGCCTGTCGCCCGGATCTTGTACCCCAGGGAGGTCCTCTGCAGGAAATACCAGCTGGCAATGGCAATCAGGATTGAGATGATGATCATTATCGAAGCGGAATAGCCCGGAATCCTGGGGAGAGTCACGAGAGAGCTGAAATTCGGGGTGGTGTTGTTCACCAGGGTCCGAGGGATCAGCTTCCCGATGTAGTTGAAGAGGATGAAGGACGCGGTCGCCTGAGCCACGTAGTTCAGCATGATGGTTGTGACGATCGCCGAAGCCTTTCTGTATGGCTCCAGCACCCCCGGGACGAAGGCCCAGGCCGCTCCGGCGAGACCTCCTCCGATGAACGCGACCAGTGGCCAGATGACAGGTGGGAGCGGGACGAAGAGGGCTATGAGCGCAGTCGTGATCCCACCGAAGTAGATCTGCCCCTGGGCCCCTACGTTCCAGATTCCAGCCTTCCCAGGCAGGAGGAAGGCGATGGCCGCGAGGATCAGCGTTGCCATGTACGTTAGGAGGTAGGACTGCCCGGCGTTGGTGAAGAACGCGCCGTTCAGCATGGCGCTGAAGACCTGGATAGGGCTGTAACCTGCTATCAGGATCAGGACCGCGCCTGCCAGGAGCCCCAGTGCCAGGGCTATGACCGAGGGGACCGCCCTCCCCAGGAGGACGTACACCCCTATCGCCCTGCTCCTCGACGCCGGGGCCTGGGTCATGCCCTCACTCCCCCCAGAAGCCGGCCGAGCTCTTCGATTCTTGCGCCCCGCTTCAGCTCGCCTATGATCTTCCCTTCGTACATCACGAGGATCCTGTCGCTCAGGTCGAGCACCTCGTCAAAGTCTGCGCTGACCAGAAGGACTCCGCGGCCCTTGTTTCTGGCGTCAACGAGAAGGGACTGGATGTACTCTGTGCTCCCGACGTCCAGGCCCCTGGTGGGCTGGTGGGCTATCAGGAGCTCCGGGCTCGATGAGAGCTCGCGCCCGACTATCAGCTTCTGTTGGTTGCCCCCGGACAGCGTCTTCGCCTGGGTGTCTATGCTCGGGGTCGCTATGTTGAAGGACTTCACTATGTTCCTTGCGAACTCCCTGACCCTGCTTACGGACAGGAGCCCCGACTTCGAGAATTGGGGCCGGTCCACCGACCCGAGGACAGTGTTCTCGGCAACCGAGAAGTCCATCACCAGCCCTCTGAGCGCCCTGTCCTCGGGGATGTGGGCAACAGAGTGCTCCAATATGGCGTTGGGACCGAGCCCGCCGACCGCAGTCCCTTTCACTTCGACCGTCCCCATTGTCGGCGTCTTCAGCCCCATTATCGACTCCACAAGCTCCGTCTGGCCGTTCCCCTCCACCCCGGCCAGGCTGACGATCTCTCCCTCTCTGACGTCGAACGAAACGTCCTTGACCGCGTCCAGCTTGTGCTTGTCCCCGTAGCAGAGGCCCTTCACCTCCAAGAGGACCTTTCCGGGCTTGTACTCCGCAAATGCGAACTTCCGCTCTATGTCCCTGCCGACCATCATCTTGGCCAGGGTGGCGTAGGAGGCGTCCTTCGTGTCCAGGGACCCGACGACCCTGCCCCGCCTCATCACCGTGATCCGGTTGGTGATCTGCATCACTTCCTTCAGCTTGTGAGTGATGAAGATCACCGTGGCACCGGACGCGATCAGCCGCCTGATCGACTTGAAGAGCTCGTCGACCTCGAGAGGGGTAAGGACGGACGTGGGCTCGTCAAGGATCAGGACCTTCGCCCCCCTGAAGAGCGCCTTGAGAATCTCGACCCTCTGCTTGAACCCTGTGGGGAGGTTCTCGATGAGCTCGTCCTGGTCCACCCCCAGCCCGGTCTTCCCGATGAGGTCGTCCACGGTCTTGCGCGCCTTCGCCTCGTCGAGGACTCCGTGCGAGCTGGGCTCGAACCCCAGGATGATGTTCTCCCTCACCGTCAGGTTGGGGACCAAGGTGAAGGCCTGATGCACCATGCCGATGCCGTGGTTGATGGCGTCCTTGGAGCTGCTGATCTTGACCGGCTTCCCGTCGACTTCGATGCTGCCTGCGTCTGCCCTGTAGAGCCCATAGAGTATGTTCAGCAGTGTGCTCTTGCCCGCGCCGTTCTCTCCCAGCAGGCCCATGACCTCGCCCTTCGCGGTCTCAAAATCGACGTTGTCAACGGCGACGACTCCAGGGAACTCCTTGCGGATTCCCCTCATCGTAACCATGGCTTCCATGCCAATCACAAAAAGGGAAAGTAGGTGAGCACCTACTCACCTACTGTTATGGGTTGTAGTTTTCGGGGACTGTTGCGGTGCCGTTGAGAATCGCCGCAGTCAGCTGCGCGACTACCTGCTTCGCCGTGGAAGTGAGGTACTGAGATGTGTATGTCATCGGGCTGGGGCCGACCGCATGCTGCGCGAGCCCGAGCAGGTAGACGCCCTTGACGTGGCAGGCCTGGTCCCCGTTGGGACCGCAGGCTACAGTCTGCCCGTTCCAGAAGCTGGGCCCCCACCTGGTCGGGTTGGAGTAGAAGGCGCTGTAGTTGCCGTACACGACGCTCTTGATCACGTTGAAGACCCCGACGTCAACCCTCTTCATCTCAGAGGTCAGGATGAAAGACGGCGAGGCGAAGCCGCTGGTCTGGTGGTTGACGAAGTACTGCTGGGTCCCGTAGTAGTCCTGGTCGGCGTCGACCCCTATCGCCAGATATGGCGGAGGAATGTTGGCGTTCCAGTTCCAGCTGGCGCTTGAAGCCGTGTCAAGGGCCCCGGTCTGGTCGAACAGGCCGGTCCCACTTGCGCCGGCTGCCGCGAAGATTATGTCCGCTCCCTGGGCATACATGCTCGCCGCCTCAGACTTCGCCACGTCAGGCGCGTTCCAGGCTGCGGGCGTGGTGCCGGTGTACTGCGCAGGAAGGATCGTGACGTTCGAGGTCCTTCCGCCATGGGCCATCAGGTAGTTGGCACCCCAGGCGACGCCGTACGCCCAGCCGTGCCAGAACTTGTGGATGATTCCGACGTCCATCCCGCCGATGAAGCCCACCTTGCCGGTGTGAGTCATGGCGGCCGCCATTGCACCTACGATGGCGCTTCCGACGTTCTCCTGGAACTTGATGGCTACGACGTTTGACATGTTGTAGATGTCTCCGTCGACCTGGGCGAACATCTGGCTGGGATACTTCGCCGCCTCATTGGCCACATCGGTGTCCATGAGGAATCCGACGCAGACGATGAGGTTGACGTGCTGAGAGACGAACGTCTCGATGTTCGGTGCATAGTCGTTGGCGCTGCTCGATCCTAGCTCCTTGTAGCTGATCCCAAGGGTCTGCTTGGCGTTGAGAATGCCCTGATAGGCCATGTCGTTGAAGGACTTGTCGCCCTTTCCGCCGGTGTCATAGACGACCCCGATGGTCAGTCCCTGACCTGGCAGGGGGCCCGCCGTCGCGGTGGTTGTTGTCGCGGTGTTCGTGGGCGTGGTCATTCCGGCGAAGTAGTAGGCTGCACCCGCGATGACGATGACGACGATTACGACTCCGACTAGAGCAGTTGTTCCGATTCCCTTCCTAGTTTGAACGTGCAAATTAATTCTCGGTCTCGCAGCTCGGCCTGACAGTTATAAGGCGCGTCCCGAAAAACTGGCAGAATTTCCACGACAACATAAATTCGAATGAAAGCGTTCATAAGATGTCCGCCGGAGCGGGCGAGGGAATGCGGGTCCTGGTCGCCGGGTTCGTAACAATCGACACGATTCAGCTGCCGATGCGCCAGGTCATATCGGTGGGAGGGCCGCCGTCCTACGCCGGCCTGGTCTGCGCGAGGTTCGGGCACACGGTCACCCCGCTCACCAGGATCGGGAACGACTTCCCAGACGAGCAGGCGGTGTGGCTGGCGAGGAACGGGATAGCTCTCAGGGCATCCGACAGAAGCGCAGTGAAGCCCACCACCCGGTTCAAGATCGCGAACTCGCCCGGGGGGAGGTCCCTGACGCTGGGGGCGAGGTGCGAGGACATCGGGGCGTCTCAAATACCTCCCGACAGCAGGTTCGACGCGTGCCTGGTGAGCCCCATCGCGGGGGAGATATCGGCCCCCCTGCTCACCGAGATATCGGCACGGTCGAGCTTCTCTTTCCTGGACCCCCAGGGGTTCGTGCGGTCCTTCGACAGGGAGGGGAAGGTCTCCTACGCCCCGCCCAGGGACAGGGGCATCATCTCGAAGGTGGACGCGGTCAAGATGGACCTGACAGAGGCGGAGATGCTCACCGGGAAGGCCGGGCCCCGGGAGGCCCTGGAGAAGATCTCCGCCATAGGGGTGAGGAAAGGAATCGTGACCCGGGGCGGGGAGTCCTGCTTCGTCCTCGACGGCTCGAGGATCTACGAGGTGGAGGTGCCGAAGTCCCCGGTGGTCGACACGACAGGTGCAGGGGACATACTCAGCGGGGCAACCCTGTCGTGGTACCTGAAGACACGGGACTTCCTTAGGAGCGCGTGCTTCGGCATCGCGGCTTCGTCCCTGTCGCTGCATATGATCGCGCTCGCCAAGGTCGACCTCCCGATGAGCGTGGATGAGAGCGCCATGAGGCTATATTCGATGGCTAGCCCGGTCGCTGCCCTGTGAGCTTTGACAGCTCGGCCATCCTGGTCTCGAGGACGCGCCGGCTCGGGCTCCCCCTGGTCTCCTCGCTGGTGGCCTTGAGGGCTCCGGCCAGGTTCCCCCAGAAGGCTGCGGCCTTCGGCGCGCGTCCGGAGTTCGAATAGCAGACGTAGGCTGCCAGGAAGGCGTCCCCCGAGCCGGTGCTGTTTACCGCCTTCAGCCCCAGGGCCCCGAGAGACACCGGCGGGACCGCCTTCACAGAGTCCCCCCTGCCGACAAGGCACCCTGAGGGCCCGAGGGTCACGACCACCGTGAGGTCCGGGAAGTCCCCCGTGATGGAGAGCAGGGCATCCCGGGGGTCTTTCGAAGGGCTGAGCCTCAGGAGTTCGCTCCTGTCGAAGATTGCGTCGTCCGCAGTCTTCAGGACCTTCGAGAGGACGCCGTACCCCTCGCTGCACCGCACCCCCGGACTGTAGACGAGGCGGGCTCCACTGTCCTTCGCCTTTTCAGCCGCCGCCAGGGCAGTGGAGGTTGGGACGTCCATCAGAGCGACGGTCGAAGCGGAGGAGAGGGCCCGCCTTGGCCCTGGCATTTCGAGGTGCTCAGGATTCAACCCGTCGTTCGCGCCGAAGTGCGTGTGGATGGCCTTGCTCCCCGACCTGTCGACTACGATGTGCGCACCGCCCGACCTGCGTCCCCGGAGAGAGACCACCCCCTCGACGGACACGCCCTCAACCTTCAGGCCGTCGCGCAGAGTCTTTCCCACCCTGTCTTCCCCGACCGCGCCGACGAAGGCGACTTTTCCTTTCCCCAGGATCCGAGCGGCGGCGACTGCCGCGTTCGCTCCCTTTCCTCCTGGCCCCTCCTCTATCAGGAGGACGGGGACCTCTTCGCCGGGGGCAGCAAAGTCATCCTCGAAGAGGGTGATGTCCCAGTTGATAGCACCGAGGACAGCGAGAAGGCGCCTTGGCGCGGTCGTGGGGCCTTTCCCCCTAGTACGACTTCCCGAAGTTCACGACCGACCCTGCGTCCTGGCCGCAGACGACGCACTTCAGCTTAGACTCCTTCTGGTCCAGGGGGATGTTGAGAATCTTCCCTCCAGTCTCTTCCTTCAGCTTGGCCTCGCACGCGGGGCTGTCGCACCAGGGGACCCTTATGATCCCCCCCTTCGTGATCAGCTTCTTCAGTTCGGCCATGGTGCCAGCTTCGTGGGTGTTCTTCGCCAGAGCATCAGAAGCGCGGCTGAACAGGGTCTGGTGAATGGAATCCAGCTCCTTGGAGACCTCAGCCGCAAGCGATGGAAGCCTGACCGTCCTCTTTGCACCTGTGTCCCGTCTGACGAGTACCGCCTGTCTTTCCTTCAGGTCCCTGGGTCCGAACTCGATCCGGAGAGGGACCCCCTTCAGCTCCCATTCGTTGAACTTCCTTCCTGGTGTGAGATTGTCCCTGTCGTCGAGAAGGACCCTGAACCCAGAGAGCGCATCCCTGAGCTTCCCCGCCTGTTCGACTATCGCCTGCTTGTTTTCGTCGTTCACGATGGGGACAAGCACCACCTGCACCTCCGCCAGCCTCGGCGGGATCACTGCACCCCTGTTGTCGCTGTGCACAGCCAGCATTACCCCGATCTCCCTCGTCGTGAGGGCCCAGGTGTTCTGCCAGGCGTATTGCTTGTTTCCTTCCTTGTCGATGAACACTATCCCGAACGCCTTCGAGAAGTTCTGGCCGTCGGAGTGCCATGGCGGCCCCTGGATCGCCTTCCCGTCAGGGAGGAGGTGCTCGATGCTGTAGCTGGCAACTGCTCCTGCGAATTTCTCGGTGTCGGACTTGCGCCCCAGATAGCCTGGGAGCGCCATGAAGTCCTCTGTTATCTTCTTGTAGATCCCCATGATCTCCGTCCTTTCAGCCTCCGCACCTTCCTCCGTCGCGAAGAGGCTGTGCCCCTCGTTCCACAGGAACTCCCGCGTCCGAAGCAGAGGAGTCGGATGCTTGAACTCCCAGCGAACGACGTTGTTCCACTGGTTGAGCCTCAGAGGGAGGTCGCGCCAGGACCTTATCCAGCGCGAGATCACTTCATACATCACCGCCTCAGAAGTGGGCCTGATCGCCAGCCTTTCGTCGAGCTTTGACCCCCCTGCCTCCGTGACCCAGGCGACCTCGGGCGCGAACCCCTCGACGTGCTCGGCCTCCTTTCTGAGGAGGCGCTCCGGGATGAAGATTGGGAAGTAGGCGTTCTTGATCCCGACCTTCTTGAACTCCGAATCAGTTGCCCTGACTATGTTCTCCCAGATGGCGTACCCGGCGGGTCTGAAGACCATGCACCCGGATACCGGGCTGTAGTCAGCCAGCTCCGCTTTTAGCATGACCTGCGTATACCATTCGTCGAAATTCTCCTCCTTCTTCGCGGTCAATCCCTCCTGGCTGGCTCCGGACATTCGCTCTTCCCGCTCCGTGGATTGCGCTTAATGAAGGTGCCCCTTCGGAATCCACACTTCAGAAGCTGAAAGCGATGATGAACACGCCGAGCGTGAGGAAGACGGCGGCCGAGACATAGCGCAGCCTTTCGGGGGTCAGGACCCTGCCGAGCCTGTTGCCGAGGGCGGTCTCCAGCGCTGCTGCGGAGAAGAGGCCCGTGCACGCCCCCAGGAAGACGAGCAGCGGGTCGGCGTATCGGGCGACGAAGACTATCGTCAAGACCTCCGTGGCGTCCCCGGCGATGTCGAGGAGGACCAGAGCCGCGACCAGGGCAAAGAACGCCCTCAACGAATTTCCAGTTCTCTCCACCCTGGCCTCCTGCTCTTCGACTTCCCTGAGCCCCACCAGGGCCCTCGCCTCCCAGAGGCCATAGGCGATCATGACCACCCCTCCGGCCAGGTGGACCCAGCTGACCGGAACGACGACGATGAGCAAGCTTCCCAGGGTCACGAAGAGGGCCGTGGTTATCGCGAAGGCGGCGATGCCGGCGAGGAAAGCTGCGTGGGCCCTGACCCTGGTGGAGACTGTTATGAGCAAGAACGCGTCCTTGTCGGCGAGCTCAGCGAGGAATATCGCGCCGGCGATTCCCCCGAAGGCCGTGAGAAAGTCGGTCATCGGACGACCAGGGGTCCCCTGACCCTATTCTTCCTTCTCTGATACCTTCATTCTATGTGGAGCGAGGTACAGGAAGATCCCTACGACGAGGAGGACGAACGCTATCCCGACCCCGAGGGCGGGCTGGCGCTTGCCGACTTCATACAGTGAAGCAGGGACCAGGAGCAGGGCCACCAGGGCTGCGAAGTTCCGGTTCATGACGGACTCCAGCCTGACCTTTATGATCAGGAGGTAGCTGAAGAGGACCATCATCGCGGGGAAGACGAGCCCGTACCTCCCGACGATGAAGTCGGTCGCGGCTCCCCCGAGGTTCGTGAACCCATTGGCGTACCAGGCCGATAGAATCACTACGACGAGACTTGCCACAGCTACGGACTGCAGGGTCCCCCCGAGGGAAAGGAGCTTCGCCGGCCTCTCTGCCGCCTCGGTGCCGTTCACTTCGATCATCACCCCGAGCAGGATGGCCAAGGAGCCAACGATGAACAGGGTTGGATCCCTCGTGACCGTCAGGTACACGGCGGTTGGCAGGAGCGCAGAAGCGCCGCTCTCGGCCCAGAGCACTATGGCATATCCGAACGCGCCCAGGAAGGGAACAAGATAGAGGAGAGTCGAAAGGTCTTCATACCGTCCCCTGCTGCTCATTGATTCGCCTGCGCGACCGGGTTGGGCTTAAAACCATTGCGAAGCCCCCACGCGTCGCAGCCGCCGAAGGGACTCCTGGTCATCGGGTGGGCCCGGTCATGCTCAGCCTGGGTGTCCGGCTGCCACCCGGAGCCCTGGCGTATGACCAAGGTCTTCGCCAGGGGAGGTCCTCCAAAGCCGGTGCGGCGGGACGCCATTGCGAGGACCAATACCGCGGCCGCGGTTATGCAGAGCGAGAAGGCGACGTCTGCCAGGTCCTTGAAGTCGACGGAGATTTAAGATGGGCATGGCCATCAGCCCCACGAACGCGGCTGCCGGCCCGACCCCCGGGACGGTCCGCGTCCTGACCAAGCGCGCAAGGAGTCCTCCGGCGAGTATCCCTGCCAAGGCCAGAAGGTAGTCGACGGGACCCGCCCTCCAGACCGAAGCATGGTGAAGGTAGGTCTTCAGAGCACCGGATAACGCCAGCCCGATCGAGAGGAGGACGGCTCCTTGGTCGAACTTCTTCACACCACGTCGCCCTAAGGCAGGTCCGAACCCTGGCCGACCGGCGTGGTGAAAAGTGGGGGGTACGAAGTCGGTGCAGGGAGCGCGGAGGCACCGGTGACTGCACGACAGCAAACCGAAGGCAAAAGCCATCCTTCGCTGCGGCTCCAGACTACTTATGCAGGGCGACAACTCTCATCTCGGGGAATCGGGCACTGGCTCACCCCGCCCCGGCTGGAGTACCCCTCCGCGCTAGAACGGTAGCACGGTTGTCCGACCGAAGGTGAGGTACGCCGTGTGCCCCACCATGATGTTCGACGGGCGCGTCATCCCCACCCTCGCTTCGAGGTTCCTGAGCAGGATCTCCATGGTCTCCACGTTCACGAACCCCTCCTCCCTCATCTTCGCCACCAGCTTCTCCGCCTGGTTGGTGGTGGGGGTGACTGCCGCCATGGGGGCCGAGGGTTTGAGGCTCTCCCTCATGCTGTGCACCACCTCCCAGGGGTCCCCGACATCGAGGATCCCGGCGTCCATCCCCTTCTCCTTGAACCCCTCTCTCGAGTCCCCGATGTTGAAGGTCACGAACTCGGATAGCCCGAGCCGTTCGATATTCCGTCTAGCTACGTCTTGGAACTCGGGGTTGAGGTCGTAGGTGTAGACCATCCCCGTCGGCTGGACCAGATAGGCCATCAGAGCCGTCGTGGCTCCGCTCCCGGTCCCTGTTTCGAGGACCCTGGACCCTGCATGGACCCCCAGCTTCACAGCCATGAGGCCGAGGTCCTTCGGGTAGATCACCTGGGTCTTCCTCGCCAGCTTCATGACCAGGTCTTCGATCGTGGGCTCGAGGATGGTGAGCTCGTCCCCCATGGTCGTGGTCACCGTGATTCCGAACTCCTTGCCGACGAGCGCGGCCACGTCGAGGATCCCGAGGTGGGTGTGCAGCTTCGGGGTGTCCTTCGGGCGGACGAGCCATCTGCGCCTCCTGTCCCTGTAGACCAGGACGAAGGAGTCTTCGCTGATTGTCCCCAACGGTTAGGCGCGCCACCAGTCGTACCTTAGGAAGTCGATGGTCTTCCTGTCCTTGTCGGATATGGCGATGATGAACTGCTTCCTGACAGTGGTCGCGAGCCTCCCGGACCTCACCATCGAAGTGGCAGTCATCCTAGAATCTGGGGAAACCACCTGGACGATGTAGGGGGCGTGGTCTATCCCCGGGCCGTGCTCGTAGACTGCGAAGTCGGAACCGAACTTGATCCCCGGAGTGACGACGAACCCGTCCTCTCGGAGCTTCCTGTAAACCATGAACTTCTCGGCGAAGTCGGTGTAGGACGCCTCGCAGATCACGTGCAGCTGTTTCGGTGAGAGCTCCCTGCCGGTCTGATCCTCGACTTCGACTGCTTTCTTCGTCGCCAGGTAGTACCCTTCCATCAGGTCCAGAATGAGCGGAGCGTCGAACTCGAAGTCTTTGGGCTTCGGGATCCCGAGCGGCTTGCCGTAGTACCCCTCTTTGAAGAGCCTCCGGGACGCTTCGATGTCCCATATCACGATCCTGTTCTCGAAGAGCCTCCCCTTCGCCTTCTTCGGCATGGCTAGAGGCCCAGCGCTAGGATGGTGCTGGCGTCGGCGGCGTCGAGCATGGCGTCGGCGCAGTTCTCGATGGCTTCGATGACTTCCTTGACGGTTATGAGCTCCTTCACGTTCGCTGCGGTCTTCATCACCATGGCTGCCGCCTCCCGGTAGTTGCTGTCAATCGACCCCTCGATCTGCTGGACCTGGGCGGCCATCTGGATCGACTGGTCCGAGTTTATCGAGAGGGCCCTGATGCTCTCGTTAAGCTTCGAAATCCCGTCGATGAGGAGCCCAAGGAGCTGGGTGATCGAAGAAATGTACTTCTTGTTCTTGGCCGACGTCTTCGCCAGCTGGGACATCTTGAACGCGACCCCGTTGATGTGCCCGAAGATGTCTTCGACGGCGAACGCCGCCCTGAGGAGGTCCTCACGGTTGACCAGCAGAGTCCCGACCTGGGAGAGTTCACGGATCAAGGCAGTCCTCAGGGTCATCACGTCCCTTTCTGCCTGGTTGACGCGTTCGAGGGCCGCCGAGACCTGGTCCTTATCCCCCTTCGTCAGACCGCTGAACTCGTCCAGGAGGACCCTGGCGGCGTCTAGGACCCGCCTCATCTCGTCCTGTAGAACTACAATTGTCCGCCTTCTGGCTTGGGTTTCCCCTTCTTGCCCCGACACTAACCTGCTCGCTCCAACCCTTTGGGTGATGGCGATTTAAAACTGAGGCAAGAATCGGAAAGGATTCTTGAAATTATTCCAAAATTGACTGGCGGCACTACCTCTTGTCTGATTCTTTCGCGTATTCGCGCAGCGGTGCGATGAGGTTAGTGAACTCCATGGGGAAGATGTACTTGGTCGACGGAGACGCCCCCAGAGCCTTCAGGGTGTCGAGGTACTGCAGCGTCATGGTCTTCGAGTCGATCCCCTTCGCAGCAGCGAAGATCTGATTCAGGGCCCCGGCGTACCCTTCGGCACGCAGGACCGCCGCTTGCTTGTCCCCTTCCGCCCGGAGGATGTTCGACTTCTTCTCACCTTCGGCAACGAGTATCGAAGCCTCCCTCTTTCCGTCCGCCTCGGTCACCGTCGCCCTCCTCGTCCTCTCGGCAGACATCTGGCGGACCATCGCCTCCTGTACGTCCTGCGGAGGCCTGATCTCTCTGATCTCCACATTGGTCACCTTGATTCCCCATCTCTCGGTGACTTCGTCCAGCTTCGTCCTCAGGACCTGGTTGATCTGCTCCCTCTTGGCCAGGAGCTCATCGAGCGGGATGTCTCCGACCACCGCCCTAAGGGTCGTGGTGGCGATGCCGATGGACGCCCCCTCGAAGTTCTGGACCTGGACGATGCTCTGGGTCGCTTCAATCACCTTGTAGTAGATGAGGAAGTCGATGTCCGTCGGAGCGTTGTCCTTGGTGATGCAGGTCTGGTGCGGGACCTCCAGGAATCTCTCCCTGAGGTCGACCTTGTTCAGGCGGTTGATGATCGGGAAGATGAAGATGACCCCCGGGCCCCGGGCGCCGATGAGCCGGCCGAGCCTGAAGACGACGAGGCGCTCGTACTCCCTGACGATCTTGATGGTGGCCGCGATCAGCCCTATCACGATGATGGCGACGATGGCGTAGATCGAGTAGTTGATCAGGTCGGCGGTCGTCTGGAGGAAGACCGGAGACAGAAAGGTCACTCTGCCACCTTCTCTACCGCGAGGGTCTGCCCGTTCACCCCTTTTACTCTTATCGGGTCTCCGATTCTCAGCTCCTGTGCCGAGGTGACGCTCCACTCCTCCGAGGCGACCTGGGCCACTCCTCGGCCGCCGGGCTGGAGGTCTGACTTCATGGTCCCTTCTTTCCCGATGAGAACCGACGGCTCGTTAACCCTGGGCCGCTGCCTCAGCGCGTCCCTGATTGACCTCAGGTAGAGGCTTCCTATCACGATGGCGGCGCCCAGGGCTACGAGGAGGCCGTAGGTGATGTCCGGGATTCCTGCGAAGGTCCCTGTCGGGGCGGGGGTGGACGTCGGCTGCGGCGCGGTGGAAGCGGGGGGAAACTGGTATATCAGGAGGAACCCGATGATGAAGATGACCACTCCGACGGTGGCGCTTATCCCGTGGGCCGTCTTGATCTCCAGGAAGATGAACGCGGCGCCCATGATCATCAGTATCACAGCCAGGGGGGAGGCGCCGAACACCCCGAGGCCGAAGAGGGCCACGGCTATTACAGCCACCCCGACGACGGACAGTATTATGGTGGGGTGGTAGATGTCAGCGAGGACCGCAAAGACCCCGAGGAGGAACAGGAGGCTCGACACGTTCGGGTTGCTGAGGACCGAAATGAGCGAAGACCTGACCCCCGGCGTGTTGACCGGAGCGTTGGCCGGGACCCCCAGGTAGGTCAGCGCCCCCTGCAGGGTCGTGGAATTGATGACCCCATTGATGACGTGGTACTGGAGGGCCTTGTCGTCCGGGTATGACACCCCGTGGGTCACCATCAGCCCGGTGGCGGTGGCGTTTCTCCCGTTCGACCGGGTTAGCGTCATCATGTATGAGGCGAAGGCGTTGATGTCCTTCGTCATCGTGGAGTTCTCTTCCCCGGTGGGGATCCCCGAGACTATGGGAGTGGCCGAGCCGATGGTGGTCCCAGGCTCCATGTAGATCTGATTGGACGCTTCGGCGATGTACGAGCCGGCCGAGAAGGCGTAGGACCCCTGGGGCGCGACCAAGGTGATGAAGTTCCCTCCCCACTGCTGATAGCTCCCGATGGCGGATATCATCGACTCCATGCTCGCCCCATCCCCTCCGTTCGTGACCAGGACGAAGACGATGTTGGCAGCGCACTGCGCCTCGGCGTTGCTCACCGTGGTGGCCATGAAGTCCGCGGTCCCCGGGTCGATGTCTGCGTTCAGGGAAGCCACATAGTATCCGCTCTTGGTCGCGCACCCCTGGCTCTGGGCGTGGGCTGGGACGGCCTGAGATGCGAAGACGAGCACGAGGACTACCGCCAGGGCCAGCCCGAGGACTTTCAAGTCAGGGACGCGGCGAAACCGCTCTCACATAAATAGTGTTGCAGTTAGCCCCGCGAGCGTCCATGGCGAGCCCGAAGGTCACGGTGATGGACCACCCCATGGTGACGGAGCAGCTGTCGCTGGTCCGCGACAAGCGCACCAACCAGGTGGCCTTCAGGAAGGCAATCTACAGGCTCGGCAGGTTCATGGCCTATGAGTTCCTCCGGACCATGGACACGCAGGAGTTCACGGTCGAGACCCCCCTGGGTCCGGCCAGGGGGGGACAGATCAAGGGGAGAGACAAGATCGTAATCATACTCGTATTGAGGGCCGCCATCCCGTTCGTGGAGGGGATGTACAAGAACTTCCCCATGGCCAGGACCGGGGTCGTGAGTGCCTGGAGGGGGAAGCCCCCGGACTTCCCCATCGAGGTCAACTACGCCAAGATCCCGGAGGTGACCGAAGACGATGTGGTGGTCATAGCGGACCCGATGCTCGCGACCGGTCACACCCTCAGGGAGGTCGCGCACAGGGTCGCCAAGGAAGGGCGCCCGAAGAGACTGGCGTTCTTCTCAGTCATAGCGACGAGACAGGGGATTGACTATGTCGCCAAGGACTTCCCCGGCGCCGAGTTCTACACCTGCGCCATCGACCCTGCGCTCAACGACCACGGGTACATCGTGCCGGGGCTTGGTGATGCCGGAGACCGGGCCTTCGGAGCCCCTCACTGAGCAACTTCGACCTTCTTCAGCTGCCGGTTGTACATCCCGACGATCTCCTCGACGGTCGTGGCTTCGTCTGGTCCCTTGTCGTCCCTGACCTTCCCGGTGAACTTCGGGAACCTGAGCGAGATCCCCGCGCCGGGACGGATGCGTCCCATCGCAGCGGTGTGAATCGGAGAGAGGGTCAGTTCGGCGGCGATTATCTCGAGGACAATGTGGGGCCTGAACCAGACGTCGGGAACCATGTCCGACTCCACCCCGGGGGGCTTGACATGGCTCTCGTATGGTTTCAGAAGCGTCGGGATCTTCTCCAGGTCCTGGTCGGAGAACCCAGTCCCGACCTTCGCAACGCTGGTGAAGATCTCTCGCTTTTCGTCCAAAGTCGCGAGAAGGTACGTCCCGTAGGTCCCAGCCCGCCTCCCTCTGCCGTGGAACGCCCCGATGATGACCAGGTCGATGGTGTCGGTGAGCTCGCTCCTGTACTCCCGCTTCAGCTTGATCCAGGCGAATTCCCTCGCCCCCGCCCTGTAGCTCGAAGCCGGGTCCTTGACAACCAGCCCCTCGCACCCGTTCTCGATGGCTTCTTCCATGAACTTCTCGATCTCGGCCGGGTCGGAAGTGGAGAGGGCAGGGACTGGCCTGGTCCTTTCGGTGGCTTTCACCACCTCCTCCAGCTTCTTTCTCCGGGAGGTGTACGCCTTCCCAGTGAGATCGGAAGCCCCGGCGAAGAGGACGTCGAAGAAGTTCAGGGCGACCGGATAGTCGGCGATGGCCTGCTCGACCCCGTACTTCCTGCGGCGGTGCATCAGCTCCTGGAACGGGAGGTACTCCCCTGTGTCTTCGTTGATCGCCACCACCTCGGCCTCGAGTATCGCCTTCTTCGCACCGACGTTCCTCACAACGAGGTCTGCGGCGTCCGGGTAGTGGGGGGTGATGACCTCCAGCCTCCTCGAAAACAGCCTGACGCTGTTCCCGTCCTTGTGGATCTGGAGCCGCTCCCCGTCGAGCTTGTACTCGGCGCTGACAACCTTCTCACCCATCTTTTCGACGATGGCCCTTGCCGAGCTGAGCCGCTCTGCCAGCATCGGCCTTATCGGGACGCCGACCTCCACCCCCACCGACTGCACCCCCTTCAGCCCCTTGGTCGCAGCTGCCTCGACGACGAACCCCAGGTCCGGGTGGACGTTGTAGGCGCGCTCTATGGGCCCCCGGGCCTCTTTGCCTCCGAGGAATGCCGTGGCTGCCGCGTCCAGGACCGTGTAGTCTGCGACCCCGAGCCTGAGCACCCCTGTCACCGTCCTCATGATGAACTTGGCTTCGAGCGAGGACGCGTCGTTGAGGAGGGACTCGAGTTCCTTCAGCTTCGCCTCCACCGAGCCGCTCCCCGACTGCTTCGCAATCTTGAGGAGGGTCTGGTAGACCCTCGCGAGGGTCAGCCTCTCGCTGAACAGGGTCCCCTGCCCCTTGCTCCCCAGGAGCTCCCCGGCGGCTGTCCCGATGTCCCCCCGTCTGACGTAGAGGGCGTATGCCTTCTCCGTGGTTATCCCTGCCGATGCGGCAACGGCCCGGATGGCGAGCTTCTCGGCCAGGCCGAGCTCGACCCCCTCGTAGTCCGGCCTGAGCTTCCCCTGGGTCGTGTAGACGAGCGGAGCGAGCTCCTCCTTGGGAGTGCGGCTGAAGAGCTCCGCCAGGGCCTGGGTGATCTCGTTCCTGCCCGAAATGGCCTCGAGCTTCGCATAGGTCTCTGCTACGTCGGAGTAGTACAAGCGGAATCCCCGACGAGACCGTGACTTAATCTCCTTTCCGCCGACGGCGGAAACGCTTAATTGGAAACCCGGCCGGAGCGCCCCGACAGCCATGGGCGGAGTAAAGAAGAAGTCGCTGGCTTCTATGGAGAAGTCGCAGGACTCCCAGGACACCGGCGAGGAGCAGGCCTCGGCGAAGGGGAAGAAGGCAAAGGAGCAGAAGGGAGCGCCCCAACAGAAGCGCCAGCTGGCATTTCTGCCGCCGAGGATGTCCGAAGCCGAGATGGTGAAGAGCCTCACCCCGTTGAAGGCGATAACGATCACCACGGCCTCCCGGGCCCTCGGCGTGAACGCGTCGATCGCCAACGCGGTCCTGAAGGAACTGGAAGCCAAGCGGTTGATAGTCCGGGCCGGGGGGTTCAGCGGCCACGGCGTCTGGGCCGTTCGTTAGCCTTCGCCGTCCTAACGTAGGCCGGCACCGCTTTCCCACGTGCCCCTAGAGGGTCTTCCAGCCCCCGCGCTTCTGTTGCGACGCTCTTCGTCGGGCGGGAGCTGGCCGAAAGATAGGCTGCCCTGACGCATCGCTGATTCCTTCGGCCTCTTCTGGAGACCCCCGGAGGTTGCCCGGTTCCAGCGGGGGAGCCGACTCCTAGGTCGAGCCCTGCTTCAGGGTGACGACGTCCCCGGGCCGGATGGCATCGAAAGCCTCAATCCCCTGCTCCACCTTCCCGATCGGGTTCAGAGGGCGGTCGCTCTTTGCGTCTCCCAGGAAGACGCAGATCAACCCTCCGGAAGGGAGGAACGCGACGTCCCCCCGGTTGAACTGCACCCTTGGCTTCTCTACTCCCACCCTGAGCTGGGTGAAGAGGCAGACCATGGCAGGCTGCAGGGTCACCCTGCTGTCGGAAGGCAGGGTCCTGAGGACGGCGTTGACGGTCAGCGGTGCCAGATGGCGGAATATCGCGATGGTCCCCTGGCTCCTGCCGTTTACGGAGGCAAGGACATCAACCTTCGAAACCGAGCCGGCCGTGGGCGCCGCCTGCGAGGACAACCTGGCGCCCCGTGGGGAAGGAGCATTAAACGGTTTGCAGTCTCTTTCAGAAAAAGACTTATCTGGCCACCCCAGCGGGCGAAGCAGACCCCGAGGCCCCCTGATGTCACCTGCAAAGACAGTAAGAAAGGCAAAGCAGCCTTCAATGGCTGAGTTCGAAGTCAAGATCGGTCCCCCGAAGCTGACGCGCTTCGAGAGGGCCAGAATCGTGGGCGCCAGGTCTCTGCAGATAGCGATGGGCGCACCGGCCTTCGTCCCCATGGAGGGCCCCTACAGGGGACCCATCGAAGTCGCGATGATGGAGCTGGAGGCTGACGCCCTCCCTATTTCCATCAGGCGCTCCCTCCCCAACGGGATAACCCAGGACATACCGATCAGGGCGCTGGCGAAGTAGAGAGACCCCTTTGTCCAGAGCGGCGCTGTTCGTCGACGACACCCTGCCTGCGGAAGCGAGGGACCTCCTCTCCGACTTCGAAGTATACGAGTCCTCGGCTGACGACGCGGCTCTGGAGCGATGCGAGGCGCTGATCTGCTTCCCCGGACGGGCCAAAGGAGAGATGCTGAGGAAGATGAAGAGTCTGAAGATGGTGCAGACGCTGTCCGCAGGGGTGGACGGGCTCGACATCGAGGCGCTCCCCCCGGGCGCTCAGGTCTTCTCCAATGCGGGAGCGTTCACCGAATCGGTCGGGGAGCACGCCTGGGGGCTCCTCCTGGGGGTGGCGAAGGGAATCCACCTGCGCAACGTCAGGACGAGGCCGAGGATGCTGCGAGGGAAGACCCTCCTCGTGGTCGGGTGCGGCGCCATAGGCTCAGAAGTGGCGAGACTGTCGAAGTCCATTTCGATGCAGACTGTGGGGGTCTCGCGGTCGTTCAAGAGCCCCGAGCTCTTTGACGAAGCACACCCCGTCGCCGCCCTCCCCTCGGTGATCGGGCGTGCGGACGCCATGGTCATCACTCTGCCGCTGACGAACAACACGCGAGGACTGCTGGGCTACGACCTTCTAGCGAAGACGAAGGAGTCGGTCATTGTTGTCAACGTCGGCAGGGGAGAGACGATAGACGAACAGGGGCTCATCCGTTGGCTGAAGGAGAGACCCGAGAGCAGGTTCGCGACCGACGTATATTGGAAGAAGGACGGGAGGGAGCAGTTCTCCACTCAGGCCTGGGACCTTCCCAACTTCGCGGGAAGTCTGCACAACTCTGGCATCCCCCTGGGGGAAGACCTTTCGAAGGTTAAGGTGGCGGCTGCATGGAATGTGAAGAGATATTTCGAGACCGGCGACGCCCTGCACAGGGTCGACATCAGCGAGTACGTCTGACAAGGACCGACGGCCCGCTCCGAAGCGGCACCCGCCGGCCGTCACCGTATCAGAGTTGGCTCTTTCCGGTTGGCAAGTAATCTCGAGTCTCCGCTCCTAGGCCGTGGGCCAGCGGCGGGTTTATTCGAGGCGGCGGAGGTCGTCGGGGGTGTCCAGATCGAAAAGGGCGGCAGGGGACGTCTCCACGACCCTGATCTCTGAAGCGTGTGCTGAGACGACCTTCTTCAGCCCCCGCGTTTCTTCGTCGATCCCCTGAAGCTCCCCAAAGAGGGTCTTGTCGAAGAGAATCGGATGGCCCTGCCTCCCACCAAATCCGGCACAGACGATGCGCGCTCCCGACTTCGAGTACTCGTCGATGACAGCGTCTATGATCGTCCTGTGCGTCATAGCCATGTCGCCCGGGAGGACCATCGCTGCGTCTGTTCCCGGGGCGGTCCCCGACAGGCCTTTCTTTACCGAGGAGCTCTGACCCTGGCGGAATTCTGGGTTGTACACGAGTTTGCAGCCGTGCCCTCGAAGGGCTTCCTTCAGCCTTCCGAATTCGTGCCCCCCGACGACCACGACCTGGCTCGCTTTGGAGCCGAGTGCCTCGGTCACGACATGTCCGACGAGGGTGGTTGAGCCCATGGGCTCGAGCAGCTTGTTACGGCCGAACCTGCTCGAAAGCCCGGCAGCCAGCACCACCAGCGAGACTGTCTTCCCGGTCAAGGGCGCCGCTCCCGGGTGCCGGCTTGATTGGACCCTGGCAGTGGCGCGTGCCCTGCTGTCGGGGAAGCGGGAACGACGGAGGGACTGACTGGCCTGAATTCGAGCGTCGAGCGGGTCACCCGAACGAGAGGCAACAGGCGGCGCGTATTCCTGATGGCGCACGCGGCCAGAATTGCAGCCATGCTGTCCCCAAACCGCCCGTCGGAAGGTGTAGCTATAGGTTGTACTTCTTCCCCACGTAGCCCAGAGTGGCGCCCCAGACCGCAAATCCGATGGCGAGGCTGACGAGGAAGAGGAGGGCACTCGTGAGAGGAAGCGAGAGGATGGTCCCGTTGAACTCCGCTGTGCTGACCGAGGTCAGGGCGACGGCGACAAGAGCGAACCCGATTCCGGCTATCCCCATCCCCTTCATCACAGAGTGAGAGTTGAAGGCGAAGGCAAAGATGAGCCCGAAAACGATGCCGAGGAGGACGTATTCCCCCAGGCCGTAGAGCGCCGCGTCGGACTCGAGCCCAGGACCTCCGAAGAGATCCCCCACAGTAGGAAGCCATGCGAACTGCATTACCCCAAGGAACCCCAGCGCCACGAAGACAATCTCCATGACTATGTTGGCCACGAACCCTCCGACTATGCCGAGGCCCGCCCTCGACGACCTGGAGATTGAGGCCTCCGTCAGGAGGGCTCCGCCTCCGTTGTGGCCGCCTTGGCGTTCGGAATCAGCTTCGGCGCGCTCCTTGGCCTGGACGTTGGCCAGCGGTTGCTGTCGAACTCTTTCAGGTAATCATCCTTCGGGAGGCGCCCCGTTACCATCGAGCGAAGGACGGGCCAGTTGACTGGAAGCGCCGCGAAGTAGATGTGCCCGATTATCAGGCCCACGAAGAGAAACGCGAAGGTGTCGTGCAGGATCCTGAAGAGGGCGTCGAGGTTCGGGCTGATTCCCGGGAAGAAACCATAGGGGTTCCAGAGGTAGATGCCCGAGACTCCGAGGACGACGAAAGAGAGAACGGCCCCCCAGTGGAAGGTCTTCATGAATACGTCATACTTTCCCGACTTGGGATAGTCTTTGGTGGCACCGAAGAAGTTCTTGAGCCTCGTTGCGGTGTCCCTGAAGTCCTGCCTTTTGACCCAGATGTTCCTCCACCCTCTGGCGACGACAAGGTCCCAGACAATGTGGACTGCAACAATGCCGAGAAGAATCCAGAGCAGCGTTGTGTGCCAGAAGAGGCTGGAAGTCATGTCTACGATTCCGAACGGGGACAAGAAGAAGCCGAGGACCCCCGGTTCGAATATGTCGATCCCTGTCAGCGCGACCAGCCCGAGGGTGACGAAGAGGGACCAGTGGAAGAGCCGCTGCACGACGTCATAGGCTTTAACCGACCCCCCGGGGAGCTCGACCGCGGAGCTTGGTCCCGACCTGGCCGGTTGTCTGAAGGCCCTTCTGAGCCAGTGTATCGTGAATATCGCGACAAAGACCAGCAGTATCGCGACGGCGTAGTCCACGGGCAGTCTGTAGGGAAGAGACAACCCTAACGTACGAGCGCTGCACCCCGCTCTATATTTTGGATTGCCCGAACGTGTTCGGGGAGGTTTCGGCCGAAGACGACCTGCTATCGGAGGAAGGAGGGCGAGGACGGCGGAACGCAGCGGGAAATTGCGGCGCCATCAGAAGCTGAGGGTGACGTCAGCGTTCGACATCATCCGCAGCAGTTCTGCGCGGGATGCCGGCACGAAGCCAGCGTCCAAGTCGGATTCGGTGATTCTTTGCGCATCGAGTGATTCTTTCTCCACAAAGAACTCCGTACCGCTCTTGGCCAAGAGCGCAAGCATGCTCGCCGAGTACCCCCGGTCAACCCCCCTCAGGGCACACCTCGTCCCCTTCCCGAGATACGCAATTGTGATTTCATGCTCCTCGCTCCCGCTGACCACTCCCAGGGCCGCGCGCACACCCTCGAGGTAGAACGAGCTCCCCGCAGGGGATCTGATGAAAGCGACGAAGACCTTCTTATCCAAGGCCCCACCTCAAAGGAAGTTCACCACCCTCTCCTTCTCCATCATCTCCACCAGGCCCCGGTAGTCTATGACTCTGACTGAATTGTGGACCTTTAACTCGAGGCCTCTGCGGTTGACGTCGTCCCTGATAACGTAGACTTCGGCGGCCTGGGCGCCAGTGGCAAAGTACACCGCGTCCTGCAGAAGGACCACCCTTGCTCCTGCGTCCTGCGACGCGTAGGCCATCGCAATGTCGTAGAACGGTTCGTCCACCAGATACACCGCCAACCTCCATCGCCTCAGAGGGTCACGACCCTGTCGCAACGGGAGACAATCTCGGACAGGACGGATGCGCCGGCCAGTCTGACCCCCTCCACGAAATCCCTCCCCTCCGAAAGCCCCCTATTGTTGGTGCAGACCTCGCAGGCGTAAACCTCCCCGCCTCTCTCGAGAATCCGCCGGAACCGATCTTTGGGGAGCTCGTCCATGGCAGTGAACCTCTCGGTGGCGAGGACGTTGTACACTCCGTCCATGAAGAGGAAGAGGCTGACCCCGTCCCCTCTGTCCAAGGCTGCGTCAACGATGCGAAAGGCGGTCTCCCATCGTTCGGTCTGATACGGCCCTCCAGTCAACACAAGACCGAACCTGGTCAACCGATGAGGGACGCCTCAAGTTCTCGGATAAGTGTTTCTGGGCCGCCAGGCTGGGCTCATCGGGAGTCGCCCGCAAGACGGTGCAGCCCCGATGCCTCGCAAACCAGAAATACACGGCGGGGCGCAGAACGAGACACGCCCTCCGAGGAAAAACGAGTGGACGATGTGCCTGAGGCAAGAGGCAGCAGTGACGGGGGCCGGTCAGTGTTCATCTTCGAGCACTTCAGGGATGGGATGAGGGCCGAAGACATTCTCTTGGGGGCTGGGTTCAGAACGACGTCAGGCGCCCCCCCTCCGGATGTCAGGACCGGCTGCGACATTGCAGTCTCCGTCGGCTCCGATGAAGTGGCTTCGGCAGAGAAGGTTCTCAGGGAGAACGGAATCTCGGTAATGGATGTCCTCTTCAGGTTCAAAGGGAGTCTCACCGACCTGCAGGTCAGCAAGCTCGTCAAGACAACGGATTTCGGCGACTATCTCATGGTGAGGGTTGGGAACATGAAGCTCACGTTCAGAAAACAAGACGGGGTCATCGTCAACATTTCAGGCGGAGGCTGCCCAGACATCCCGCTCCTAGCCATGCGAATGGTCGGGAAGAAGCTGGAAGAGGTCAGTCCCCCAGCCGAACTGGGCTTCACCCTTTGCGCCTACGCACTCCAGAAGGCCTACGAGTCTGCGCTCCGTCGGCGGAGGGCGACGGGATAGAATGCTCCTTCTGGCGGGGACCCTCCCCGTTGACGATGATTCGGTCGTGGTGGGCCCGATAGCCTATGACGGGGCAGTACTGTCAGTCGGAGACAGGCCGGTTCCGGCGGAGATGATGACGCTCGGCGCCACAGCCATGATGGCCGCGGCCTCGGTGACCTCCCGGGCACTGGGGGCCGACCCTCCAATGGGCGTGATGTCGGGCGATTTGGGTGATGGGAGGGGGTCGAGACGCGTGTACAGGTTCCTGGCGGACAGGGCAGGGGAAATCGGGGCGTCTGCTGTCACTGTCCACTACATTCTGCCCCTCCGGCAAGAATTCATGGACTTCGTCGAAATGGTGGACTACTGGGAGAAGAGGCCGTTCCTGATCGCCGACGCCGGAGCGATGCTGATAGCCAAGGCGACAGGGCTCTGCGACAAGTTCGACCTGTTCACCCCGGACGCGGGGGAGATGGCGTTCCTCGCAGACCCCGATGCGGGGCACCCGGCCTACGTGAGAGCGGTCCTCTTCGACCGCGATACAGTGAACGTCCCCGAACTGGTCAGCTTGGCCTATTCCGCGAGGAATGCGCCTAGGTACCTCGCAATCAAGGGGCCTGTGGACTTCGTGGTTGACAACGGAAAGATAGCCTACACTGTGGACCAGCCGGAAGTCCCAGCACTCGAAGCCGTGGGAGGGACCGGAGACACAGTCACGGGAATCATATCCGCGCTGATCGCCTCCGGCACCGAGCCCACGCGGGCTAGCCTAGTCGCTCTCAGGGCCAACAGGCTTGCCGGGCGTCTTTGCTCCGCCACCCCGGCCACCGGCGTCTTCGAGATGGTCAAGAGCATCGGCGAAGCGGTGACGACGGTCATGGACGCCCTCTAATCGAGGCCTCGCGAAAAGAACCTTCCGCGGCGCCCTAACAGGTTCGGGATGACGGATAAAAGCTGTCGCGCCGTTGAAACCGAGTTTTGTCGCTCGGGGCGACCGAAAGAGGTGCTGACCCCTCAGAGCCTGGGCGTGAAGGGGTTCCCAGGATACCCGACAGTCGAAAAGTCGCCCTAATCGACTGCAGAAACCAAGTCTGTCCCAGACCAGTGTTCATGACGAAGATGGCGCTGGCAGAGCTAGAAGTCGGACGGGCGCTTGATGTGGTAGTGAACGACGAGAACTCGAAACATAACGTCCTCCGCTACCTCTGGAACCACGGGCAGGAAGTCGTCAGGTCGGGAGCCGACGGGCCCGACTTCCACATAGTGGTGAGGAAGTCCACTGAAAGGAGGGCCGACAGGCCGCTTCCTGCTGTAGGACCGTGCGGGACGAGGTGGGACTCGCAGTGAGGCAGACGTGAGCGGCCATGGAGGACTTCTTCACTTTTGTGAGCAGGCGGGTCAACGCCGGGCAAAGGGTGATAGTGGCCACGGTGATCGAGGCGGACGGGTCGGTCCCGAGGGGGCAGGGGACCAGGATGGCCATCCCAGAGGAAGGCCCGGTGTGGGGGACGGTGGGCGGGGGGTGCGTGGAGAAGTACATCGTGAGGCAGGCCAGGCTGGTCTTCAAGGACAGACGGACGCGGGTGGAGGAGTTCAACCTCGGGGACGAAAGCTGGAGCGGGATAGGGATGTCCTGCGGTGGGAAGGTAAAGGTGATGCTCGACTTGGTTGAACCCCCCGAGAGGCTGATCATCTTCGGCTCCGGCGGGATTTCGAAGGCATGCGCCCAGATCGGGGACATCCTCGGGTACAAGGTCCTCGTGCTCGACCCCTTCGCGACAGTGGAGTCGTTCCCAGGCGCGGAGGTGGTGACCCAGGGGGCACTACGTAAGATAAAGGAAATCCCCGTGACCCCCTTCGACAGCATCCTCATACTCACAGAGCACAGGTACGACATCGAAGCGCTGCAGGCGGTCCTAGGTTCGAAGGCCAGGTTCGTTGGGATGATAGGCAGCAAGAACAGGGTGAACGAGTCGTACAAGCAGCTGATCAAAGAAGGGACCTCTGTTGAGAGGCTCCTGACGGTCTACGCCCCAGTGGGTCTTGACATCGGCGCGGTCACGCAGCAGGAAATCGCAGTGAGCATAATGGCCGAAGTGATCCACGCTCGCCGGGGGGGATCCCTCGGCCACCTTCGCCTCAGGACGCTCCTAGAAAGGCCGGAGCCCACGCACCGGCGGGGGAGCGGAGGAATCGAAGTCGCCGAGGAGCAGGCCGAAGCTCCCCGGGTAGAAGAGGGATAGCCGAAGTGGGGCCGAGGAACCTCGCAGAGGTCTACGGAACCACGGCAGGGAGCCAGGGGGGAAGCCGAGCACGCTGAGAGAGGTGGTGCTGGAGTTGCCCGGGCTGAAGGACTGGATCTCCGAGGTCCGTGGTCCGTCCACCAACGTCAGGCTCGTGAGCTGCAGGCCGAGCGGTCCCCGCGGAGTCCAACAGTTCGTGATGTTGAACAGCAGCGAGCGAGTTGGCAAAGCCCTCAGGGCAGTGAGGTCCCACAAGAACGTCCTGCACTACAACTTCACCAAGACGAACGACCACAGGGCGGTCGGGTCGGTCGTCACGAGGAACTCCCCCCTCTGCAGGGTCGCGGCCGACGTCGGGGCGTTCTGCATCGGCTGCTACTTCTCCGACGGGTCGACGCCCCGCGAATGGCACGTAGTCGTGGAGGAGCAGGTCTCGCTTGACAGGCTCCTGCGGAGCCTACAGCGGAAGGGCGTTCGCGGGAGGCTCAAGGGGGTGGAGAGCATGAGGAGGAACAGCCTGCTCACCTTCGAGCAGGAGAAGGTGCTGAAGATCGCGGAGGAAAGGGGGTACTTCAGGTTCCCCCGGGTGGTGGGGATACATTCGCTTGCAGAGCTGCTCGGCATGGCTCCGGCGACCCTGTCCGAGGTCCTCAGGCGTGCGGAAGGCAAGGTGATTTCGAACTTCACTAGTGAGTCCAGGCATGAGCCGCATGACAGGGACCGAAGAGGGCGGAGTCAGTCGGTCTGAGGCCTGAAGTCTGGCCTCACTCGAGGGTCAGCACGCCCTTCTTCATGTCGAACTCGACCCGGAAGTTCCGCAGAAACGTGCGCCCGAGGACCAGGTCCACGGGAAGCAAGCGCATCAGGTCCCGCTCCAAGACAAGAGCATCCACATTCCTCGCCTCGAGCCGCCCCACGGAGACCTTCGACAGCGTGACCAGAACGCTCCTTTCTATCTCCCTCAGGCCTATGACGTAGGGGGTCTGTGTCCTGTCCACGCTCGCCCAGTCTGGCGGCTTGTATGACGCGGCTGCGTAGCCCAGGTGCACCGCGTCCCTCGAGAATATGACAGAGTAGGCGAAATTTGGGTCTATGGCTGTGCTCAGCTCCCTCACCGTACCGAGTGGCCCCTCCACCCTGCTCATGAAGATCGCTGGTTGCTTCAGCGGGAGGCGCAAACCGCCGGCTCACCCCACCTTCGCGATTTCCAGGCGTCCAGAGGGGTAGTCGATTCTGAGGGTGAGGAACTTGAGTAGGCTCCCGCCGAGCACCACGTCGAAACCGGTCACCTGTGGGAGGTCGAAAGCAAGGAACTCGACGTTCTCGAAGCTCTGCCGCCCGATCTCCACCTTCGCCATCCTGATGGACGCAGCCTGCCCGTAGCCGCTGTGCGTGGAGAAAAACATGGTGTTGTAAGACCTGACTATCAGGTCGTCGTTGGCCGCCTCTGGATAGCCGAGTCTGAAGGCGTCCACCTTCGGAAGGAGGCAGAAGTCGCTACCTGCATCTACGAGGGCCCGGTACTCCCTCACGCTGTTGTTCCTCCCACTCAGCCTTGCAAAGACAGACGGAAACCTGGTGAAGCCGACCCCGATTAGAGTAGGATTGGATAAGGTGGTTCACCAGTGTAGAATATGCAGACATCGGTGTACTTTACCAGGGACTCCCTTAGCCGGTACCTGTCGGCGTCCATGGCCACCACCCTCCCTGCCACCGGCTGGAGGTTGCCGTCACGCTTGGTGACTACCATGGCGACCCACCTGTCCTTGTGCCTCTCTGTGATCTGCTGCAGCGTGAGCTCTTCCTGGCCGTCGGTTGCTGTCGGGATTGTCGGCGCGCTCATGAAATGAACCTTATGAGGTCAGACTTCTTAATGCTTTCTTGACCGCGCCCTTGGCAAGTTCTACCCGGAACGTGTTGCCGGTCCCATCCGTGAGCGGGGATGCGCCTCCGAGTGCCTTGTCAGCCGCCGCCGATATCACATCTTCTGTGAGCGTCTGGCCGTTGAGGTACCCCTCGGCGTCACCGGCGCGCAGCGGCTTGTTGGCCACTCCGCCGAGTACCACCCTCGCGTCAGAGACTGTGTTCCCGTTGAACGTCGCCCGTACCGCGGCGCTTGCGAGGGCGAAGTCTATGGACCCTCTGTCCCTGACCTTGTAGAACGCACTCTTCGTACCTGCGGGCAGAGATGGGACGTGGAACTCGGTGACGAGTTCGTTGTACCCGACGCTGTTTTCTTTCACCAGGCCGTCGACGACGGTCACTCCCTGTATGAGCTGATCCATGGTCCTGGTCGAGGTCCCGTCTGGACCCGCGACGCTCGCCTCGGCGTCCAGGGCGAAGAGCGCGGTGGAAACATCTGAAGCGTGCACGGCGTAGCAGAGGTTGCCGCCGAAGATGCTGTGGTAGTAGCGGTTGTCCCCTCCCAGGGCCGCGTAGCACACGTTCCCGGCGTTTCTCCAGCAGTCGTAGTTGTTCCTGAGGTACCAGCACCAGACCTCCTGCAGGACGTCCCCCGCAATGGTCGCCTGGTTCCTTATCTGCGGCGAGCCCACGGAGCTGCTCGCCTGAGCGAGAGTGGCGAAGTAGGAGTTCACATTGGCGTCGCTGGCAACCGCGCTTAGGTGCGTCGTCCCCCCGACTCTGAGGCCGTCGCTCTGACTGAACCTCACGTAGTTCAAGTTCAGGCTCGAGATATCAACCAAGTACTGGGGGGTCAGGTTGGTTATGGAGTTCTTCATCTGGCCGATTATATCCGTCCCTCCTGCGACGACTCTCGCCTTCGGGCCGTAGCTGCCGAGTATGGAGATGGCGTCTCCGACCGACGATGCCTTCAGGTATCCGAACTTTTGCAGCTCGTTAGAACTCATCTCATTTCACCCTAGAGTTTCCCCTGGGATTTCATCCACTGGATAGCGGCCACGATGTCTTCCTTCCTGATGGGCAAGCTAGTGAACCTGTATCCGCCGAGCGCATTGCTCATGGCGTTGGCGATGGCTGCACTCGCGCCGATTAGAACCAGCTCCCCGATTCCCTTGGCACCGAAGGGGCCGATTGGGTCGATGTACTCTTCCCAGACCCCCTCTGCGCTGTCGGGGGCCTCCATTATCGTAGGTGCCTTCAGGTCGAGGAAGTTGGGGTTGAGGTAACTGCCCGAGTACTGAAGACCCTTGGAGGTATCGTTCAGAAGCTCTTCGTAGAAGGCCTCGCCAATGCCTAGACCGATGAAGCCACCCCGCGCTTGGCTCTGGGCTCCCTTCGGGAAGATTATCTTGCCTGCGTCGATTCCTCCGACGTAGTTCACCACGCGCGCATCGGCGGTCTCCGTGTCCACTTCCACCTCTACGAACTTCATTCCGCCTACGCGGAATGCGACATTGCTCGGGAAGAAGAGCCTACCGAAGCCCTTGATTGAGGCTGGAAGGAGAGCGGCCGCGTCCTTGAACGAGATGGAGTTGCTTGGGTTCGTCTTGTCGTAGATGTTGCCGCCTCCAAAGTTCAGGTTGGCCGAGTCTGCATTTAGCTTCTGAGCTACCATAGGGAACCACTGTCTGGCGACGTCCTGGGCCGCGAGGATGTAGGACGGGCCCGCATTCCTGGTAGAGACGCTGCCGTTGGTTATGCCAGTGTCGGTCGTCAGGCTCGTGTCCGAAGCCACAAGCTTCACGTTGTCCAGCGAGGTCAGGCCCAGGGCCTCTGCGGCCATTATCGGGATGGCTGTGCTCGTCCCCGCCCCTTGGTCGGTGTGGCCAGTGAAAACGGTCACAGTCCCGTCTGGATTGACCTGGATTTGGCCGGTGGTGAATGGGAACGGGCTTCCCTTGGCAGCATTCAAGATGGCCATGCCGACCCCCCTTCTGAGAGTCCCGTTGACCGCGCTCGGTGTCCCCCACCCCTGCCACTTGGAGGACCAGCCGAACGCAGCGCTCGCCTTGTTCGTCGCTCCAGGTTGTCCGAATCCGCTGTAGGGGAGCTTTGACACCGGGTCCACAGCGGTGGCCCCGGCTCGCATGTTGCTGAGCCTGAATTGCAGGGGGTCAATCCCCAGCTTTTCGGCGAGCATGTCCACCGCACTTTCCAGGATGAAGTGCCCCTGGCTCTCGCCGACGTCCCGCATGTAGGCGGCCTTGTAGAAGGCGTTTGTGTTCACCGGTATGCTATCAATCAGCACGTTCGGGACCGCGTAGGCGTTGTAGAAATCGCTAACGGCGTCCGAGCCCTGAGAACCGCCCATCGCCCCCACGTTCACGTAGAGACTCGCTTGCATGGCGGTGAACTTCCCGTCTTTGGTCCCGGCGAACTTCACGTACCCCCGGATCGGGAAGCGGTTGGTGGAGTAGAGGGCGTGGTTGAACCGGGTATCGACGCACTTTACGGCCGCCCCGGCCTTCTTGGACATGAAGGAGGCTATGATTAGATTGTCAAAGGCGCTGTTGCCAAAGACGCTCCCCAGCGCGCTGCCTCCTTCGTAGCCGCCCAGGGCACTCCTTACGACAATGCTTGTCGCCGGAATGCCGAAGTAGCCCGCCAGCGACCTCGCTGTCGAGGCCGCGTAGGTGTCCTTGTCATAGACGTAGAGCGTCCCCCCCACCCAGTTGGCCACCACACCTACGGGCTCCAAGTCGAAGTGCTGTTGGAGCTGCGTTTCGAGGGTGGTCTCCACCACTATGGCATCAGCAGCGCTGAAGGCGCTCTCCACGTCCCCGAACTCGATGTGCAGTGACGAAGGCACAGGCACGCCACCTTCTCCCACCCCTGCCGAAGGGGAGTTGCCATTCTGCCAAAGCTGTGGGGCGCCCGGCTGCAGCGCTTCCTCCGGGTCCATGACGTAGGCAAGAGGCTCGAACTCCACGCTGATGAGGCTCTTCGCGTCCTCGACTTCGTTGGGCGAAGGTGCTCCCACTGCCACAACCGGCTGGCCCGCCGAGAGGACCGTCCCTCTGTCGCCGAGAGGGGAGTAAGGCCTTCCACCGCTGTACATGTCATAGGGAGGGAGTTCGTCTTGTGTCACTGTGACGAATCCCGCAGCCTCTGCCTTGCTCACGTCGATGCTGACGATCTTCGCCGCCGGGTACGGACAGGTCACGTATCCCATGTAGACGAAGCTACTCGCGTTGATGTGCTTCGGGAGAATGTCGCTGGAGAATATGGTCTGGCCCGTCACTCTGGCCGGGGTGGTCCGCCGGTTCAGGTTGGGGTTGCCTACCAGTTCAAGCGGATGGTCGACGGTGTAGGGACTGGAACTCATTCTCTAATCACGTCCCCGCCAGGGCGGTCGCTGCGTTCTGCACCGCCTCGATTATTGCCAGATAGGCGCCGCAGCGGCAGATGTTCCCGTTCAGGCCTTGTTTGATATCGTCCACCGTTGGGTTCGGGTTGCTTTTCAGGAGGGCGGTTGCCGACATTATGAACCCCGGACTGCAAAACGCGCACTGGCCCGCGTCTGCGTCCACCCACGCAGTCTGCAGCGCGGCGACCACCTTATCATATTCGGGTCCAGCCTCAATGGTGAGAATCTTCTGCCCGCCCCCTGCGCGCAAAGCGGGAAACTGGCATGCCTCGTAGGGGACGTTGTCGATCAGGACGGTGCACCCTCCGCACTCCATCCTGTTGCAGGGCCTCTTGGTCCCGGTTAGCTCTAGACCGTCCCTCAGGACGTTCACCAGCATGTCCCTCGGCTCCACCAGGACGTGGTAGTCTTTGCCGTTGACGTTTATCACGATCTGCTGCTTTGCGAATGGGTCGGTCACCTCGGTCTGCGTGGCCTGACTCGACTGGGCGAGGACTTGGGTCACGGATTGTCCGCCCATCGCTGCGACTGTGACCCCCGCCAGCGTACCCGTGGCGATACTCGCCTTGAGGAAGCCACGCCTGCTCATCGAGGGTTCCCAAGGAGCGATGTGACTTCTGTCGGATGAGGCGGCAGGGACCTCCCTATTCTTCCTTCTCCTGCTCAACGACCCGTTTCTGCCCTCCCGGCTATATCTCCGATTGCCCGAACGAGTTCGGGCTGTGCCTGTCGTTTCCTCAGAGCAACCGGGAAGGCGCAGGGCCCGTGTCCAGCCCGTGGGCGAACAGGAGTACGACAACCGTCATATAGAACTCCCAGAACGATCTTGGTTGTGACCGAGTCCGATGACTCCCAGGCCCGCAGGGAGCTCATCACGAAGCTCCTCCCGTTCGTTGCCGTATCAGCCATCAGGCTTGGGATGGCCACCTCTCCACTCGTCGCCCTGTCCTCTGCAGTTGAGAGATACAACACGAGTGTGGGGAAGACCAAAGCGAAGGCCGACGACCTGTTGGCATTGCTGCCTGGAATCGAAAGGCTGAGGATGGAGGTTCTGACACCGGGCGAGGTCGCTCTCGTTCTTCAGAGGCAGGACATCGTCAACTGCGCAGAACAGTACCTGCGCACGGTTTTCGTCCGCGACGGTTCCAAGGGGGCCATGGCCAGCCCCGCCCGCGCCATCGGCGGCGAAGCCCAGTTCGACAGCGTCCTTCGCCTTCCTTCGAAGAGCGTCTACCTGAAGAGCGTCAGCAAGCTGAGCCAGAGCGAAGCTTCCAAGTTCCTGGAGGCAGGTCGGGAGCTGAATCCAGCGGAGGTCTGGATCTTCGCCGACGAAGGGGCGATGATCGATGAGCATCTCGACCCTGTGTTCATCTCCGAGAACAAGGTGATGAGTGGCAGAGTGAAGTCTGTTCTGACCGCCGACATGCTGTCCGAACTCTTCGGACACAGGTTCGCCGTCTCTCTGGGCGAAAAGACCGACAGAGAAGTGAACGTCACCCTCAGGCTCGTAGAGTGACCGAAGCCTTCGCCCCGGTCCTCGGAGGGGGGTCGGGCGTGACGTCGGCCGCGGGGACGAACCGACAGTGCCGGGTCGGCTCGGAACGAGCTCCTTGCGCATCAGTAGCATTATATACGCGACAGAGTCGCCGTTCCGAACAAGGTCACAGAAATGCCAAAAAAGAAATCCGACACAAACGAGTCAGAGGGACACAACGACGCAGAACAGACCAGTGCACCAGTTCAGAACGCACCTCCGCAGAGGTCAGCTCCCTACAACCATATCTTCGTGGGCCAGAAGCCTGTGATGAACTACGCCATGAGCGCGCTCATCCAGCTCGCCCAGGCCGGCGAAGTGGTGGTCAAGGCGAGGGGGATGGCCATCAGCAGGGCGGTGGACGTGGCAGAAATCGTCACCAAGAGGCTGGGCAACGGTCAGTTCAAAGTCAAGGACATCGGCATCAACACCGAGGTCGTTGGCGAAGGCCCAGAGCAGCGGAACATCTCCTCGATCGAAATAGTCGTCGGAAAGTAGGAATCAGCGCACAGAAAGTACCACCGGTCGCCAGAGGCTAGCGGGAGCTAGGCCTCGGCTTCTCTTTTTGGGCACCGCAGAGGAGCAGTTTGCTCTCCCGACCCATGTTCTTGATCTCGTATTCTCTCTGCATCGCCCTCTTCAGGCTCCCCGCTTCCTCGACGTAGGCGAGGGCTACTGGGAGACGGGAAGCGACGTACTTCGAACCCCGCCCCGAGCGATGCTGAGCTAGTCGACGCTCAATGTCGGTCGTGTATCCTGTGTAGAGAGAACCGTCAGAACAGGCGAGCATGTAGACGAAGAACCTCCCCATGGCGCCGGCGCCGATCGCGGCAGATTAGAACAGTGCGAACATCGAGCCGTGATTGCTCTGCGGCCCGACACGTTGACACGACGCAGACAAGAATTTCCGCGGCGCGGGGATATCTTTTTAAGACGAATTCCGCGACGAGCGGACAACAAAAAGTTGGTGGACACTCGCACGCAGCCCGTCTCGAGGGCGGGTGTGGCGGCGCCGAGGTTTACAGAAAGAGATCTTTACAGCCTAGCGGAAAAGTACGGTACTCCGTACTTTCTGATAGACGAAGCCACACTGAGGAGGAAGGTCACCGAAATGGAGCAGGGGTTCTCAGAGTTCAAAGGAGTCTTCAGGGTGGCGTATTCTGTGAAGGCCAACTTCAATCCGTCGGTGATCAAGACCTTCAGGAGCGAGGGGATCCTGTTCGACCTTACCGCCCCGAGCGAACTGCTCTTCCTGCTGAAGTGCGGCGGCTCCCCCGACGACGTGATGTACACGAGCATCACCGAGACGGAGGCCGAATACGAGGAGGTGCTGAAGATGGGGGTGAGGAAGGTCGTGGTCGCGAGCAACAACGGGCTGATGAACCTCGTCGAGGCCGCTGCCAGGGCCGACGTGGTCGTCAATACCATGATCAGGGTAAACCCGGAGGTCCACGTCCACGCGGAGCTGAGAGGATCCTTGGGGCACGGGAAGTTCGGGCTCCAGTTCAACGGAGGGAGCCCCGACAGCGCGTTCCAGGTGCTGAAGAAGCTCCTTGGGTCCCCGTCCCTCCAGTTCGAGGGGTTCCACTTCCACCTCGGCAGCCAGATCGAAGACCCGTCGTGCTACGCCGAGGCCATTGAGAAGCTCGAGGCGTTCATACTGGACGCGCGGAGGCAACTCGGCAACTTCCCGGTGAAGACCCTCGACATAGGAGGGGGGCTCCCCGCCTCCTACGGCAGAAGGGTCCCAACCCCCAAGGAGCTGGGCGGGAAGGTTGTGGGCCAGCTTAACAGCCTGGTGGAGAGCATCGGTGACAGGTTCACCCTCGTCGCGGAGAGCGGAAGGTTCCTGACGGCCGAGTCGACCGTGCTCGTTTCCAGGGTGGTCAACATCAAGAGCTTCGGGGAGGGGAGGTACGTGTACATCGACGCCGGGTACCACGTCCTCCTCGACTCTGCTCTCTTGAGGCATGAGTACCCAGTGGAGGTCGTCCCCGGAGGGAGACCTTCCCCGGAGAAGGTGGTGCTGGTCGGGAGGCTCTGCGACCCGCTCGATGTGTTCCCAACCTCGGGCAGGTCAAGGCTCGGGGGCGCCGAGACCGGGAAGCTGGTGATGTTCCGCGACGTCGGGGCCTACTCGCTCGTCATGAACATGCCGTTCCACAGCCAGCCCAGGCCATTCGTCCTGATGAGGAACGCCCAGGGGAATTACCTCGTGGCAAGGAAGGGGCAGAGCGTGGACCGCCTTTTCGCTGACGAGGGCGGGGACTGCCTGGCCGCGGCCTAGGCCCGGCACTCGATGCCAGACTCGGCCGCAGAACATTCAGAAGAGAAGCGATAAATCCTCCTCGGCGGGCGGCCGCGAAAGTTGACTCTCGAAGTAATCATCGGTCCAATGTTCTCGGGCAAGACTTCCGAGCTCATCCGCATGGTCGAGAGGGAGGTCTATGCGAAGAAGAAGGGCGCGATATTCAAGATTGCGTTCGACAAGCGGTACAGCGCCACCCAGGTGGTCACTCACAACGGGCTGCGATATGACGCCTACACGGTCTCTTCGTCGAAGGAGGGGCTGGACAAGATCAGGAGCATCACCGACTCCAATGGCCTCGACGCCATAGGGGTCGACGAGGTCAACTTCTTCCCGGTGGAGATCGTCGGCCTGCTCGACCGCCTCGCAGAAGCGAAGCGGGTGATCGCCTGCGGCCTGAACCTGAACTTCAGGGCGGAGCCGTTCCCGACCACCATGGAGCTGGCGGCCAGGGCCGACAGGGTGCGGTATCTCAGCGCGGTCTGCGTCGTGTGCGGCCAGGAGGCGACGAGGACCCAGCGGCTCATCGGAGGAAGGCCCGCCCCCAAGGATTCCCCCACCATAGTGGTCGGCGGGAAGGAGATGTACGAGCCGCGCTGCAGAAGCTGCTACGCGCCCCCCGAGTGAGCGAGGAGTTCGACAACCTTTGAAATCCATGGAGGCTGCTGGGCGAGCGGGGGGGACGTAGTTGGCACACGAGCCGAAAGACGAAGAGGGGAGACCCTACCACATCCGCCTCTCCAGCAAGGACGTGGGCCGGGTCGCCTTCCTGCCAGGAGACCCGGGGAGGGTCCCGAGAATCGCCGAGAGGTTTCGGGACGCCAAGGACCTTGGGTCCCACCGCGAATACAGGGCTTTCGGGGGAATGATAGGGGCGGAGAAGGTGGTGGCCGTGAGCACGGGGATCGGCGGCCCGGCCACAGCCATTGCGATCGAGGAGCTCGCCAGGCTGGGGGTGGAAGTGATGATCAGGGTCGGGACCTGCGGGGCCATAGCTCCGGATACCAAGGTCGGCTCTGTGATCATAGCTGACGCAGCGGTGAGGATGGACGGAGCCAGCGCCCAGTATGTCCCCCTGGGATATCCTGCGGCAGCTTCGCCCGGGGTGGTCATGGCCCTGACCGACGCGGCCCGCGCCCTCAGGAAGACCGCTGACGTGGGGATTACGGCGTCGACGGACGCCTTCTACGTGGGCCAGGGGAGGAAGTCGTTCGGCGGGTTCATCCCCTCCGAAAAGGCCCACTTGGTCGACGACCTGCGCGCGGCCAGGGTGCTCTGCTTCGAGATGGAGGCGGCGACCCTCTTCACCCTCGGGAGGATCTTCGGGCTCGAGACAGGGGCCATCTTCGCCGTTGTGGCCAACAGGGCCACTGACTCGATGAAGCTCGAGGCAGGGGTCGACGACGCCATCGACGTCGCAGTGGAAGCGGTCAGGCGGCTGAAGAACTACTCCGTGTGACCAGGCCGAGGACGTCCCGTCCTCGCAGATGACCGAGGGAGCCCAGGGCGGAATTGGCCTCGTTGAACCTCATGGCATCCCCCTTCGCGCCCCCGGTTATCATGAGCGGGACCGGGTCCGCCGAATGTCTCCTCAGCGAGCAGGGCGTTGCATGGTCGCATGAGACCCCCAGCCGGACGTCACCTATCACCTCGGCGACCGGGGCGAAGAAGTCCCTGTCGATGGACTCGATGTTCTCCTTCTTTCCTCTGGCGTCGCCGTCGTGGCCAAACTCGTCAGGGCCCTTGATGTGGACGTAGACCACCGACCCTTCTGACAGTTGCCCGGAGAAGAGCCTCGCCTTCTCCCCCATGTCCTTCCGGTCCTTGATCGGAACCATCTTCATTCCCAGGAGCTTTGCTATCCCCACCTCGGCCGGCATCTCCACCAGGGCAGTCCCCTTCATTCCGTACTTCTCTTCGAACGACGGCAGCCTTGGAAGGTGGTCCCCCGCGTCCCTCAGGAGGACCATGTTGGCAGGGAGCTTCCCTGACCTGACCCTGTCCCTGTTCACCTCGCTCGAGTCCAGCACCCGCTGGGCTTTCGAGGTGAATTCGTTGACCAGTCTTGCGGCCCTTGCGGCCCTTTCGTCCTTTGTCTCAGGGGCAGATTTCATCACCCTCTCCGGGCCCCGGGACTCCTTCGCGGCGCCGAACCCTCCGACCCTGACGTAGGCGGGGTCGGTGTTCGTTATGCCAGCGGAGAGGGGGACGTCGGCCCGGATGAGGAGGACTCCCCTGTAAGATATGGTCGCCCTGAACTCGAACTTCGCTCCGGTCAACTCGACCTTCTTCAGATCCTCGGCGAGGGCTTCGGCCTCCTCCTGGGTGAGGTCCCTCCCTGCCCGTCGGTCGAGGATCCTGCTCCCCTTCGCCGACGCCAGGTTAGCCCGGAGCGCCAGGTCTCCGTCCCTCATGTCGAGCCCGGCACCCACCGCTTCCACGACTCCTCTCCCCGCGTAACCCTTCCCGAAGGAGTACCCCAGCATGTTGAACACTGCGATGTCAGACTCGGGGGCGATCCCCCGCCCCACCGTCGTGACCGAGCCGAGCCGGGCGCCCCCTGCGATCCTATCGAGGCCCGGAGTGTATGCGGCCTGGAGCGGAGTGGTGAAGTTCAGGGCCGGGACCGGCCTGTCTCCGCAGCCGTCGAGAAGGACGTAGCCTACCTTCAACCTGCCTCGCCTGCGGGCCAAAGAGAGTGCATTTCTTTCTTTCGCGCGGCGCGGATGCAAACTCTAATACGCATGACATGGTCGGAGGCGCGTCCATGGTCGAGATCCGGAAGGACTACTTTACCGAGAAGCTCTCGATCATCCTCCCGGACAGGGGGCTCAAGCCCGGACAGGTCATCCCTCAGAAGGCGGAGAAGTGCAACTACTGCGCCGGGAACGAGGAGATGACCCCACCCGCAGACCTGGTCCTTGTCAAGCGGGGGGACACCCTCCTGAAGCAGACGGACTCCGAAGGGGACGTGGTCAAGAACTGGGCCGTAAGGATCTTCCCCGCGAAGAACCCGGTGGTGGTCCCGAACGCCCCTCCGTCCTACGGCGAAGCCCCGCACTACAGCGAGCCTGCCGTGGGGTACCACTACGTCCTGGTGGCCACCCCGAAGCACGAACAGATCTTCCCGAAGATAGACGTGGAGCAGTGGACCAACATACTTGCGTCGCTTCAGGACAAGGTCCGATGGCTCTACTCGCAGAAAGGGGTGAGCTACGTCCTGGTGTACGTGAACAGCGAGAAGGAGGGCCCGCCCACCGCTGTGCACCCGAGCATCCAGATGGTGACAACGCCCAGGGTCCCTCCTGCGGTGGAGGAGGAGGCGGACACGGTGCAGACATCGCTGAACGACCTCGGCGTCTGCCCCATGTGCCAGGTGGTCGCGACTGAAACAGGCGGCCCCCGTCAGATCCTCGCCACGGACTTCTTCCTGGCGTTCTCCCCCTGGGTGTCCACCCACCCGTTCGAGTTCTGGGTCTACCCCAAGCGCCACATGACAAGCCTCCTGAAACTGTCCCAGAAGGAGATGATGGACCTGTCGCTCATGCTCAGGTCGACGCTCGGAGGAATGGCAAAGGCCCTCGACTTTCCCAGCTTCACCATGGTCTTCCACAGTTCATCGGAGAAGAAGACCACCAAACAGATCCACTGGCACATCGAGGTCTACCCGCGAAGGGCCCAGTGGACGGGGCTCGAGCTCGGCGGGGGGATCTACGTGAACGAAGTCTCCCCCGAGGGGGCTGCCCAGGTGCTGGGAGCGAGTTCGAGGAAGGAGCTTGCCCAGCTAGTGGGCATCAAATGAGTGGGAGCCGACGGCCCGGCGGCTCGGTGCGTGCTTCCGCGACCGTGGTAGTGTTCGGCTCTTCGGGGAATCTGGCTACCACGAAGGTGCTTCCGGCCATCGGGTCCGAGATGAGGGCAGGCCGATTCCAGGACTCGACGGTCGGGGTCGACAGAAGGTTCCCCCGGCAGGAAGCTCCGCCCTGGCTCACCTTCGTTCCCGGAGACCTCACTCGCCAGCGGACCTATGTCAGGGTGGCGAAGGCACTGGACGGCAGGGCCGCGCTGTTCTATCTCGCGACGGCGCCGCAGCTTTTCCCCGAGATAGTGCGTCGGCTGAAGAAGGCGGGGCTGAACCGCCCCGGCTGCAGGATAGCGGTGGAGAAGCCGTTCGGAGTCGGCCTGACGAGCTCGAGGCTCCTCGAGCGCGGACTCGGCTCCGCCTTCCCCCAGAAGAGGATATTCAGGGTAGACCACTTCCTGTGCAAGGACGGAGCGATCGCGCTGGCACACTTCCGGTTCGCCTACAGGGGGCTGGAACCCCTGTGGAACAACGGGTTCGTGGACAGCGTGCAGATAATGGCGGACGAGAACTCGGGCGTGGGAGAAAGGGGGGAGTTCTACGAGTCGGTCGGGGTCGCGAGAGACATGGTCCAGAACCACCTGCTCCAGCTGCTCTGCCTCGTCGCCATGGACCCACCGGGTTCTAGCGACGCCCGCGCCCGAGGGAGCGCGAAGGCGAAGCTGCTGGAGTCGATCGCTCCCATACATCCGGATGACGTGGTCTGGGGCCAGTACCGGGGCTACGAGAAGGTCCCGGGAGTGCGGAAAGGGAGCAGGACCCCGACCTTCGTCGCCCTCAAGCTGCAGGTAGGGAGCAGGAGGTGGAAAGGGGTCCCGTTCTATGTGAGGAGCGGAAGGCTGCTTGCCAGGGATGCGACCGATGTGGTGGTGAAGTTCAAGGGCGGGATGGCGGGAGGGTCGAAGGGTCAAAGGCGCCCGCTGTCAGTCAGGTTCAACGTCGATCCGGAGGCGAGGACGACGCTGACCTGGGGGCGTTCAGAACAGGTGTGGAAGGACCCTCAGCTCCCCGGGGAGCGCAGAAGCGAGTACCAGAAGGTCCTCGAGGAGGTCATGAGAGGGGACCAGAGGAGGTTCGTGGACGGCAGGTTCAACGAGCTGTCGTGGAAGCTCTTCGACCCCCTCATCCAGGGTCAGGGGAGGCCCGAGAGGTACAGGGCAGGTGGCTGGGGCCCGGCGTCTTCGGACCTCCTTCTTGCAAGGGACGGTCGGTCGTGGCTGGACAGTCGGGGCGGCGCCTAGGTCAGGAGCCACCGGCGGGAGCGGACCTCTTGCCCGCCCTCCCGTAGTCGTCTTCCATCCTGACTATGTCCTCTTCGGAGAACTTCCCGACCGACACCTCGAGTATCTCCGCGCCCCCCTCCGAGTATATCCTGTGCAGCTGGTTCCTCTGCACCCTGGCCCAGTCCCCGACCTTCATCTTGAACGACCTCTGACCCACCTGGACCTCCGCGCTCCCGCTGAGGCAGAGCCATTCTTCCCTGCGGTGCCTGTGCTTCTGAAGGCTGAGCCTTGACCGGGGTTCGACCTTGAGTATCTTCACCGTGATCATGTCCGACCACTCCCCCACCACCCTGAACGACCCCCAGGGCCTCTCCACCTGCACGGGGGTCAGCTGCCGTCCGCTCCGGTCACTTCAGGGTCCCCTTCCTCGCTCCCGCCCTCTTGCGCTCCATGGCCGTGGATTCGAACGCCTTCCTGATGAGGGTCTCTTCGTTCCTGCTCAAAGCCAGCCCCCTCCGCTCCATCATCCTCCTCTGTGTCTCTAGGACCGACTCGAGGAGCAGCTCGACCTTCTTCCCGGAGCCCGAGTCGTAGAAGGAGAAGCTCGGCACGTCTTCGTCAGCTAGCCCTGATACATGCGAGCCTCCTCCGACCGACTTCCCGGCGTAGACGAGCGCTCCGATCGAAAGCTTCGCCATGTCCCCCACCATCGGCCCGAGCTTCAGCATCCCGGAGTCGACCTTCTTGCCTCCCAGGTTCAGCCTCACGTTCCCATAGGTGTTCTTCAGGTTGCTGAAGGTGCACCCGGCCCCTAGGTTGACCCAGGAACCGACATAGGAATCTCCGAGGTAGCCGTGGTGGGCCTTGTTGGTGAACGGCATAATCACCGTGTTCTCCACCTGGCCTCCGACCCTGCATGAGTCAAAGATGGAAGTGCCTCCCCCGATGAGAGCGGAGCCAATCCTCGCCCTGGGGCCGATGTAACAGGGGCCCATCACCCGACTGAAGCTCTCCACGGCGGCACCGTCGTCGACCACTATCGGCCCGAGCCTCGCGTCCAGGGTCACATGCCCCTCGATGTCCGCCCCCGGGTGGACCATGACGTTGGCAGAGGGTCCCCTGACCTCGACGTTGCGGGGGATCTGCATCGGCTCTTCGAAGCGCTTCGCCTGCTCCGCAATCGCCAGGCCGTTCCTCTGAACGAGGCTCCAATAGCCGTGAAAGAGGGGGTCGGCGGGGACTTCGACCCGTTCCGCCGTCCTGGACAGCCTCGCGGCTTCGCTCTTTCCAAGGACCCCGGGCTTCAGGTCTGCATGGTCGAGCCTGGCCGCGACAAGTACCCCCCCTGACAGCGCGGTGAACGGTTCCTGCCTAGAGGCAAGGGAGAGCAGACCCTCGCTCGGCCTCGCCCTGGAGTTGACAAGGAAGACCGGCCCGTGGACCTTCTCGTTGTACGGCTTCCCGGTCGAGTCCCTGGTGACGGCGGCGAGCTCCTTCCTCCCCCAGATACCTATGTCCATGGCGTTGGGGATCTTCTCAACCAGGGCGTCGAGTAGGCGCTTGGTCCCGAGCCTGAGGAGGCTGGTGTGCCTCAGGAGAGTGAGCGGGCCGAACCCCGAGATCCCTTCGTCCTCGAACACGACTACTTTCGTGCGCCCAGGTCACCCTGTCCCATGCCCTTGGTGTAGAGCTCGTTGGCGTCCCTGTACGACTTCCTGTCTCCGATGTCGAGGAAAGTCCCGTCGACCTTGACGGCGTAGAGCCGGGCGCCCTTCGCTTTCGCCTCTTTGAACGCCTCGTTCATCTCGTAGACCATCCCGGCCCTGATGAACTTGAGGAAGCTCTTCTCCATTATGTAGCACCCGACGTTGATGTACCCGGTGATCGTCGGCTTTTCTTTCCACTCGGTCAGCCTCCCCTCCCTGTCCGTCTCCATGAATCCGTACTTGAGCTCGGTCTGGTACTTCATCAGGACCATGGTCGCGGCGGCCTTCTTGGCGTCGTGGAAGGCCACCGCCTTCGCTAGGTCGAAGTCAAGGAGCTGGTCCCCGTAAAGGCAGACGAACCTCCCGTCGACCTTCGGCTCTGCAGCCTTGAGCTGCCCTGCGGTCCCCAGCGGGTGGGGCGAAGTGGCGTAGGCGATGTTGACGTCCCACTCCTTGCCGTCGCCGAAGTACTCCTGGAGCATCTTCCCCAGGTAGCCGGTCGAGACCACGACGTCGGTTATCCCCCACTTCTTCAGCCACTCGAGGAGGTGCTCCATTATGGGTTTGGGGCCCACCGGGAGCATCGGCTTTGGGAGGAGGAAAGTGTACGGCCTGAGCCTGGTCCCCAGGCCTCCGGCCAGGATCACTGCCTGCAGTCTACTCTTCTTCAGGAAGCCTTCCCCTTGGGCTGAGGCTGGCTATCTCGTCCTTATACGCTTCATCAGTCCCCGAGAGGATGCACGGGTCGACGACGAGACCCTTCACCCCGAGGGCGACGACCTTCGCTATGTCAGACCGGGTCAGCCTCTTCTGGGTCCTGAGCATAACCGGCTTCGTCGACAGGCTGGCTATCACCCCCAGGGTGGCGTAGTCTAGGACGCTGAATGGCCCTCCCCTTGCCTGGTGGGGGACGGTGGCCACGTCGACCGCCTCGACCCCGTCCATCCCGGACAGCTGCTTGACCTGTTCGAGTATGTACCCGGTGGAGATGGCAGTCACCTTCTTTACCCTCGGGTCTCCGAGGACGAACATCGGCATCTGATGGGCGTACATCTCGACGAAGCTGAACGAGCTGGACATGACCCTGTTCCAGTACTCCTCGGTCAGGAGCCTCGCCCCCCCGATGAAGATCCCGCAGGGGACGGACAGGGTGGAGATCACGTCGTTGATGTAGACGTCGTGGAGGTCGTAGCTCCCATAGTGGTTGGGGGACGCCCCTTCGTCCCCGTCGATGTTCAGGAGCACGGCGTCGGCGCCTCCTTCGACCGCGTGGAGAGCGAGGGAGGTGCTGTTCTTGGGGAGGCTCGCTATCAGTGTGTACTCTCTCCCCCGAGAGACCACTTCCAGCGGGCGCCTCAGCTCCCCTAGAGACTCCATGGTTACGGCGTGAAGTCGGGGAGCCGGCTTAGAAGAAGGGTGCTCAAAAGTGGTTAATGTTGTGATGAAACTGATTAGAGCGTTGAAGGAACGGAGCGGGGACCCATGCATCTAGACCCGGCGGCTAGGTTCGACGGGCCACGGTGGTGAGGGCCAAGAGGGCGGCGCTGAGCACAAAGAGGTCCGCATTGGTGAACCATGCGAGGACCCCCGTGGCAGCCTGCCAGTCAGTGACGCGGATGAAGAACTCTGACGGGTCAAGGACCATGATGCGCGCTGTGAATATGACGAGGATGGCGGAACCCCACTGGGCTCCCTTCAGCGCCCCCTCCTTGACGTCCGGCCTGGCAGCCATGAATCCGCACCCTACTACGACGAGGAGCAACCCCAGCCCCAGGAAGTCCTGGAAGTAGGGCAAGCCGGGCGCGCCCGCCAGTCCTGGGATGCGCTCGTAGTTGAGGTTCCATATCAGAAGGGAGACGGCGTTCAGCAGGACACCCGCGGCCACAGCCACCAGTGCCCAGGTTCTCTTCGACAGGTTCGCTCCCCCGCGATTTTGATGGCCCGCTCAGGAAACGCGCTGCGCGCCGCTCCCCCGCTCCCCCTCGGCCATTATCCGGTCATGCCGCGACCCAGACAGTGAGGCCCAGGACGAAGAAGATCACGGTCAGATAGGGGCTCGTGAGCTTGAAAAGGGTCCACGCGGTCCGGTTGCTCTGTGTCAGGGCCAGCTTGGCGCTGTAGGCCAAGACGACCCCGCCGAGGACGAGTGCCGTCAGGGTGTAGAAGATGCTGACGTTGGGGGTGAAGAGGAAGATGGCGACGGAGAACACCGCCAGCAGGGCGCTCGTGCCGGCCACACAGATAGACGCCACCCTGTCCCCGAAGACGATCGGGAGCATCGGTACCCTGGCCGTCTCGTAGTCCTTCCTGTTGAAGATGGCGAGGCTCCAGATGTGGGTGGGGATCCACACTATCACCAGTGCGGACATGTACACGGCGATGGGGCTTACGGCCCCTGCTACCGCTGTGTAACCCACCAGGACCGGCATGCCGCCCGAGACACCCCCCAGGATTATGTTCAGCCAGCTCTTGCGCTTCGTGATGAGCGAGTAGACGACGATGTTGTCAATCAGCCCCACGAGCATGAACCCGGCCGAAAGGCTGTTGATCAGGAAGAGAGGGACGAGCACCGAAAGCGCCGCCATCGCCAGCCCGAATACGAGGGCGCTCGAAGGCCTGATCCTCCCCGACGGGAGGGCGCGCTTCATCGTCCGCTTCATCATGCTGTCGATGTCCCTGTCATGATAGTTGGTCAGCACTTCGGCCCCTGCGCTCCCGAGGACGAGTGCGATGGTACCAGTCGCGAAGAGCGCCGGTGTCAGTGATGCGCCCGGGGTCTCCTTGAACGCCACGAGCATGGCCACGACCCCGGTGAAGACCAGCAGCCCCCAGATCCTGGGCTTGGTCAGACTCCAGTAGTCTCCAAGAACCCCTCGGGCCGTCAACTGGCCGGGGACCTCCGGCAGTTCATTAAAACTCTTTCACGCTCGGTGGCAGCCGCACCATGGCTGTCACCCCCGAAGCGGCCTTGTCCCCCCTTGGTCTGTCTCGAGCCTGAAGCGACCCGAGAGCCCCTCTTCATGAGAATCCCCGCCGGGACGGAGCCGGGAGCCCGGCCTTCAGCGCTGGCTTCGCTCGATCTTCTCTTCGAATCTCCTGCGGAGACATCCCTGACCTTGACAGCTGCGTCTGCATGGGTCCCGTCGTCGGGGCCAGTCCTATCACCTCGCCGCGGGAGGGGTCCGCACATGGCCTAGCCCGGAAGCTGCCAGGAGGTACCCGCGTCGGACCGGCCAGTCCGAGCCCGACCTGCCCTGGGGGCGGACCCGCCTGGCCTCCGGGTCCGTCGGCGACGGAGCTGCAGGGTCGCTCTGCTGCCGGTGTAGCAGCTGGAACCCTAATAGGTGCGGACAAGCCGTCCACCACCCTTAAATAGACCAAGGCGGAGAAACACCGCCGAACCAAGTTGGCCTTTGGAGACCCACTGCAGTGGATTATTATCGGCGTCGTCGTAGTCGTCATCTTCCTTTGGGGCCCGCAGAAGATTCCAGAGCTCGCGAGGGGCCTAGGAAGGGCGAAGAAGGAGTTCGAGGCAGCTTCCAAGGAGGCGAGCGACATGGCCGACGCCATAACGAAGCCCTCAGCATCCAGTCCGGCTGTGGCCACATCCCCCCCGGCCCCAGAGCGGTCATCGGACCAGGTCCTGGTGGAGACAGCCAGGAAGCTCGGGATAGCCACCGAAGGCAAGACTCGGGACCAGATTTCACAGGAAATCGTGGCCAAGGCCGGCACCCAGTAGCCGCGTCGCGCACCCCGGTAGCTAGATTCGATTTGCATAAAGAGGACTGTTATCCCCGCGCCCCCCATTGAGCACCGGGGCGATGCGGTTCACTGAGCACCTGGACGAGCTCAGGAGCCGGCTGAAGGTCGTCGCCATCAGCTTCCTCGTCCTGTTCATCATTGTGCTGCTCTTCCCCTCGAACCCGGCGTACTCTCTGCAGAACCCGGGACAGTACCTCAACCTGCAGTTCGTCCAGCACACGGTGATAGCCTCTTTCCTGCACAGGGTCGTGGGCGATCTGCTTCCCAACCCGTGCCCCACAGGCCTTCCCCCGACCGCCGGGTGCTGGAGCCTGATCGCAGCCAACGGGATAGGGGAAGGCATGGAGATCTACTTCGTCGCCGGGCTCCTCCTCACGGTGGTCCTGGACATGCCAGTCATAGCCTACGAGACGTACAGGTTCATCGACCCGGCACTGTCCGAGAGCGAGAGGAAGTTCGTCTACCCCTTCGTGCTTTCGACATCCACCCTCTTCACCGCGGGCATACTGTTCGGCTACTTCGCGATAGCGAAGTTTCTGATAACAGCCCTGGCCCCGTTCTTCGTAGCCACAGGGGTCTCGTTCCAGGTGGCGGCGTCCTCATTCTACTACGTGATCTTCCTCATAATCGGGGCGACCGGGGCATCCTTCACCAGTCCGGTGTTCGTCTACACCCTCATCCGTCTCAGGGTGATCGACGCCGACTTCTTCTCCAAGAACAGGGTGGTGATTTGGTTCATCATCTGGATAGTCACCGGGCTCTTCCTGACCCCCGATGGCGGTCCCCTGCTGGACGTGGTGATCTTCATCCCGATCGTGGCCATGGTGGAGACCGCGGTCTGGCTGGCCAGAAGGGGCGTCAGGGGATTGCCCCCCAAGCCCTCGGCAAAGGCTCCGGGGGTCGTCTGCCCTTCGTGCGGCAGACCGCTTCCAAGACCCATGCTCTTCTGCGACAACTGCGGGAAGTCGATTGCCTAGCTACTTCTTCGTCTTCGGGCGTTCCTTCCCCTTTCTCAGTATGACCTCGCCTTCGGTCACGTAGAGGACGATTTCATCCCCCTCCTTCCAGTCGAAGCCTTCGACTATCGGACGAGGGAGGGTCACTCTCAGACTGTTTCCAGTCTTCCCCAGTATGACCCTGAAGATCAGCGGCACTGATGTGGTCAGTTATTACCTAGATTTAAGCCTAGGTTTGTCAATTTCTCGGACAGCGCAAGTCAAACAAGTTCCCACATAGTCGATATATCGTTTCGGTAATTACACACGTGATAACGTGTCTTTCCAAGCACAGGCCAGGGCGGCCGCGGCCAAAGAGTTCCGGTGGGAAGACATCGGCATCAACCTCTACGACATGGAACGCGATGCAGACGGACTCTAGCACTCCCGGCCCGGTGGTTTGCCCTGTTCTCGGCGCCGGATCCTCCCGCAGGACCTGTCCCTGACTTCGATCGTCTCCGCAGTCGGAGGGCGCGCGCAGGCGCACAGCCTCCAGGGGCCGCCGGCCCCTCTCGAGGCAGCGGGCTATTTCCTTATACGACCCCTTCGACATCGAGACCACCGTGACGGAGACGGAAGGTCGGGACGAGTCCAAGAGGGAGATGTTCACAAAGCTCCTTCCTCACCTGGCGATTTCAGCAATCGGGATGGGCCTCTTCTCGTCTCCGGTCAGCCTGCTCCTGTCCGCTGCGGACAGATACAACCAGGCGACCGAAGCGACGGCGAAGAAGGTTAACGACCTGGTCCCGCTCCTACCCTGGCTTCAGCGGCTTCAGCTGAGGGTGGACGGGCCCCGCACTGCCTCCCTGACGATGCGGAAGGAGGACATGGGGAGCAGCCTCGAGCAGTACCTCGTCAGAAGGTTCCTGAACGAGGGAGCCAGCGGCGCGAAGTTCGGGGAGCCCCCCGGTGCCCGGGAGAGGGCCGAGTTCGAATACGCCCTGCGTCTGCCCATGAGGAACGTATATGCCAGGTTCGCAGGGACCCTCACCGAGTCCGAGAAAGGGCGCTATCTGGAGATGGCACGGCGCCTGAACCCGTCTGAGGTGTGGCTGTTGGTCGACGGGGGTGAGGAAGTCGACGAGCCCATGGACTCGGTCTTCGTCAGCGAGAATGTCGTCCTCCGCGGCAGACTGAAGTCGGTGACGAGAACGGAGATGCTGTCGGAGCTCTTCGGGAAGGAGTTCGAGGTCAGGGTCGAGCCTCAGGACGACGGTTCGGTCAGGGTCATGCTCCGCCTGAAGGCCTAAGCGATTCGGGAAGCCCGGTGCGTCGGCCGGGAACTGTCGGCACCGTGCTCTGCTGGCGCGACGAGGAGATCCGACCGCTGCAGACTTCAAGGCAGGTGAGCCCCTACGAGACCTCGAGCCAGGTCTCCCGAACTCGGGCGCTCGAAACAATTTTATATACAGTCCTCCCTAATGTGTTAGGGCAGGAATGGATTCCTCCACTGCGGTTCAGACTGCGGTCCAGAGGCATTGGGTAAAGACAAGGTTGACGATCTCCGGGTTGTTCATCGTGGCGCTGGGCGTGTTCTACGAAGGAATCGTCCTCCCAGCGACCTCATTCGAGACGAATGTCTACAGGTACCCGTTCTCCTTCGAAGCGAACATCTACCTGGTCGCTGTCATCCTGATGGCGATTCACTTCGTGGTCAGGCTGTTCATACCGAGACAGTCACTGGGAGAGCCGGTCACGGTGACCAGAACGATCGGGGTCGAGATGGCCTTGAAGGTGGCGTTCCTGCTGGAGGTAGGCGGGTCGTACCTCACTGGCACGATGATCGCGACCCCCGAGATATTCCAGCCTTTCAAGTTCCTGGTCGGCGGGATTGTGCCCTTCGCGCTGAACATTCACTCCCTCTTCGCCACCCTCCTCATAGCCACAGGCGTAGGCATCGTCGTCCTGGAGGTCGCCAGGATAGCGGTCAAGAAGTTGACTTGGAAGCAGTGGCTTCTCAGCGCCCGATACGTGGAAGGGAAGGCGCTCTATTGGGTGCTGGCAGTGGTCGTGATATTCCAGGGGACACTGGGTCTCCTCCTTCTGGGCTCCATCTCCCCCATCGGTCCCTTCGGCCTTTTCGGAGGATACTCATACAATTTCGAGTCCCTACTGACGCACCTGCACGGTCCGACTGCGGCCGTGCTGATCTCCCTGTTCTTCGGGATGGTCTACCTGAGGATCAGGCCAGACTACAGCGTCAGATAGAACTCTACGAGATCGAGAGGGTCTTCGCCCTCCCGTCGTAGGTGACTTTGAACTTGTCGAGGAACGACCTGCCGAGAACGAAGTCGTAAGGCATCAGCATCGAAGGCTCCAGCTCCAGAGAGACTGCGGTCACGTCTTCGGCAACAAGAGGGCCTATGGAGACCCGCTTCAGCCTGATCAGGATGCCGCGCTCCACTCCCCTGAAGGAGATCAGGTAGGGCGTCTTCTGGGGAAAGACCTCCCGCCACTCCCTGGCCCTGTTGGCGACGTCAGAGTATCCCAGGACGATGGCGTCATGGGCGAATATCATGCAGTGGGTAGAGTTGAAGTCCACCAGCGCGGTCAGCTCCCGCGTGCGTTTGACCGACCCCGAGATGCGGCACATCACCAGTATCGGGTCCTTGACCGGGAACGTCAGTTTCTTGCTGCCGAACACTCAGCTCGCCTTCGAAAGTCTGAGCACCCTGCGCTCCCAGTCCATGGTGACCGAGGTGTGCTTCAAGAGGCTCTGACCGACCACCGCCTCGAATCCGACCTCCTGAGGGAGGTCCACTGCCGCGAACTCCACCCGCTCAAATGAAAGGCCCCCTATCTCCACGCTTCCTACCTCGAAGACGACCGTCTTGTTGAAGCCACCCCCGGTGAGCAGGGCCCGGGCGTTGGGGGGTCCGACGGTCATGTGCTGGAATGCCACCTCCGGATGGCCGAAGAAGTACGCGTCTCCCTTTGGGACGATGCAGTACTCGTACACCGGGTCCACGAGCGCCCTGTACTCCCGGACCTTGGAGTTGGACCCCTTCACCCTGACGAATATGGAAGGGAACCTTCCAAGCGCGACTTCCGTCAAAGGAGCAGTGGATAAGGCGTCTCACCGGTGTAGAATATGCAGACGTCGTCGTACTTGACCAGGCTGGACCTGAGCCTGTATCTGTCGACGTCCTGGGCCACCACCCTCCCTTTGGTCGGTTGGAAGTTGCCGTCCCTTTCGCTGACCAGGATCGCGACCCACCTGTCCTTGTACCTCCCAGTGATCTCGGACAGGGTGAGCTCTTCTGGCCCGTCGCTACCGGGGTTGGCGCCTATGCTCATGCCTTTTCAACCCAACAGGACCGACGGTATTTCATGGCACCCTGCGCAAGGCAGTCCCTTTTGTAGTTGCCGAAGCCGCCCGAAACGGACCCCGCCTCGTCCACGTCCTGGTGCTCGCTCAGCTCTGCAGCAGGGTCAGGGCCTTGCTCACGGCTCCCTGCGCGAGGAACACCCTGAACGAGTTCCCTGTGCCGGTCGTGAGCGGGGTCGCGTCTCCGACTGCCATCGCTGCCGCCTCCTGAATCGTGCTGCTGTTGAGGCTCTTTCCGACGAGGTAAGACTCGGCGGCAACTGCCCGGTGAGGACGGACGTCGACTCCTCCCAACACCACGCTCGCGCCGGAGATCGTGCTGCCATTGAAGTTCAGCACAGCCGCGGTGCTCGCCAGCGCAAAGTCGAACGACTGCCTGGCTCGGACCTTGTACCAGGAGCTCTTGGAGTTGGCGGGGGGCGGAGGGACATGAATCTCCATAAGGATCTCGTTCTGGTGCAGCGAGTTCTCCTGGACGTTTCCGTCCACTATGGCGACTCCCGGGAGGAGCTGACTGATGGGGATGTTGGCGGTCCCGTTGGGACCCTGCACGGTGACGTCGGCGTTGAGGGCGAAGTATGCTACTGGCGTGTCGCCTGGGTTGACAGCGTAGGTGAGCCTGCCTCCGAAGATCGATTGGTAGTACCTGTTGTCACCTACGACGCCGAAGCAGACGTTGCCGCCGTTCTGCCAGCATGGATAGTTGTTTCTCAAATACCAGCACCAGACGTCCTGGATAATGTCACCGGCCGCGGTTCCCTGGTTGCGGATCTGTGGCGCGGCCACGGTGCTTGCAGCCTGGGCTAAAACCGCGTAGTACTGAGCGATGTTGGTGTCCGATGCGATGTTGGCGATGGGCGTCGTCGCCCCGATTCTCAGCCCGTCGGTCGGGTCGTACTTTATGTAATTCAGGGGGAGGCCCGAGATATCGACCACGTACTGCGGGGTTTTGTACGTTACCCCGTTTTTCATCTGGTAGAGCAGGTCCGTACCCCCTGACATTATCCTCGCTTGGCTGCCATACTGCGTCAGGAGAGAGACCGCCTCCTCGACCGTACTCGGCACGAGAAGGCCGTACTTCGGTACTTCGTTGTTGCTACTCATATTCTCACTCTCTATGACTTCCCGTTGGCCTGCATCCACTGTATGGCTGCGACCACGTCTTCGATGCGGACCGGGGTCTTGTGGAACCTGTACCCGCCGAGGGCGTTGCTCAGGGCGTTGACGAATGAGATGTCGGCGGCGATGATGCAGTTTTCCCCTATCCCGGTGGCGCCGAACGGCCCTGTAGGGTCGATGTTTTCCACAGGGAGAACGTTCGCGGAATCTGGGTTCTCCATGATGGTGGGAATCTGATAGTCGTGGAAGTTCGGATTGAGCCAGCTTCCGGACGTGGGATAGCCAGGCTTCACGGTGACGTTCTGGCTGGGGTCGTTTAGCAACTCTTCGAAGAAGGCAGACCCGACGCCCATCACCGAGCCTCCCATCATCTGGTGTATGGCGCCCTTGTAGAAGATGGTCCTCCCGAGGCCCAGAGCGAAGGTGTGGCTAACTACGTGCACAACCGCAGTCTCCGTGTCCACCTCCACCATGGCCATCCTGGCGCCTGTCGACCTGTAGGCCACGTCGAATGGTATGTTCCAAACCCCGAAGCCCTTGATTGAACTATTGAGCAGAGCCGCCGCGTCCTTGAACGAGATGCTCTTCGAGGGGTTCGTGGTGTCATAAATGGTGTCGTTTCCAAAGGCCAGATTGGCGGCGTTCGCGCCCAGCTTCGCTGCTACCTTTGGAAACCACTGGTTCTTCAGGTCCTCCACGGCGTAGAGGAGGGAATGCGAATTATGGGTGGACTGGCTACCTGCAGTGACGCTGGCGTTGGTGGTGTACTTCGTGTCCGACTGGATCAGTTTGACGTTGTCCATCGAGGTGAGGCCGAGCGCCTCTGAGGCGATGAGCGGGAACGTCGTGTTGCCCCCGGCTCCGTGGTCCGTCAGCCCGATGAAGACGGTGACTGTTCCGTCTGGATCTACCTGCACCTGCGATGTGGACGGAGGGAAGGGCGCTCCCTTCGAGGCGTTCTGAATGCAGACCCCCACTCCATATCGCTTTGTTCCGTTGACCGAGCTGGGGACGCCCCACCCCTTCCAGAGGCTGCTCCAGCCGAACGCTTGCATCACTTTCTGGAGCGCCTGGGGCTGAGCGATGGTGGTGTACGGCAGATTGGCGAACGGCTCGACCGCATTCGGCCCCTGCCTCATGTTCTTGAGCCTGAACTGGACTGGGTCCATGTTGAGCCTGTGCGCCAGCTCGTCTATGGCTGACTCCATCAGGAAGTGCCCCTGCTCTTCGCCTACGCTCCTCATCGCCGCACCGTTCGAGTACGCGTCTGTGGTTACAGGGATGCTGTAAAATCGCATGTTGGGGCAGTTATAGGCATTGTAGAAGTCGCCCACTGCGTCCGCCCCCTGGGCTCCGCCCCGCGCTCCAACGTTCGCGGTATACACTGCGTCGATGGCCACGAGGGTGCCATCGTTCATCGCCCCGAGCTTGAAGGTAGCAGCCAATGGCCACCTGTTTGTCGTTGTGCGAGCGTGCGTGAGCCTGGTGTGGACGAACTTCACCGGTGCGCCCACCTTCTGGGCAAGAACAGCGGCCAAGATGTACTCCTCGCCGGTGGACTTGTTCCCCAGGCCGTTGCCCAGGGCCCCTCCGTCCTCGTAGCCCCCTAGCGAGGTACTGACCCTCACGTCTGTGATCGGGATCTTGAAGTAACCTGCAAGCTGGCCTTGGACAGCAGATGCGAATTGCGTAGAGGCATTGACAGTCAGCTGGCCACCTGACCAATATGCGACCGCCCCCCTCGGGAGGATCTCGAAGTGCTGCTGTATCGAGGTGTAGAACGTATCTTCGTAGACAACGTCGGCGCCTGCCAGCGCTGTGTCGACGTCGCCCAAGTTGAGGGTGAGTGTCCCAGACGTCACTGCTCCGTTTTCGCCCACTCCGCCACCAGGGACGTTGCCCCCTGGCCAGAGTTGCGGCGCGTCTGCTTGGAGAGCGTCTTGTGGTTCGAAGACGTAGGGAAGCGGGTCGTATTCGACCTTGATGAGGTTCAGGGCATCGACGACCTCGTTTGCCGTCGGCGCTGCGACAGCCGCTACGGGCTAGCCGGCATACAGCACCTCGCTGCTGACTATCGGCGGATATGCTCTTGCTCCGGCTCCGAACATGGCGCCGGCCGGCAGATCAGACTCCACCAGCGTCACGTAGCCGGCAGCCTGGGCTGCGCTGACGTCTATGCTCTTCACCGTCGCGTGAGCATGAGGCGCGACAAGGAAGCCTGCGTACCACATGCTGCTCTGCCCGATGTCGCCGGGAGCGATGTCGGACGTGAACTTCCGCTGGCCCGTCACCTTCGCGTAGATGTCGCGTCTTGTCACCGCCTGGTTGCCGACCAGGTTGAACTTTGCGTCCGTGCTCAGGTTGTTCAGGCCGCTGCTCTGCTTTTTGCTGCTCATCACGCGCTACCTCCCTGGAGATTCTTCGCCGCCAGTTGGATGCTGGCGATGATGCCCGCGTAGTTCCCGCACCTGCAGATGTTCCCGCTCATGGCAGACTTTATCTCGTCGACGCTGGGGTTCGGGTTGCTCATCAGGAGCGCGGTCGCGGACATGATCTGCCCTGGCTGACAGCCACTGCACTGTCCACCGTCTTCTTGGACCCAGGCTAGTTGCAGCGCATTGAGAATGTTGCTCTCCTGAGTGGCGGGATTCATGTTGTACCCCTCGACCGTGATGACCTTGTGGCCCGCCGCTCGGTACGCGGGGAAACTGCACGACATTGTGGGGACGTCGTCGACCAGCACGGTACACCCACCGCACTCCCCCCTGTTACACGGCCTCTTCGTGCCGATTAGGCCGAGGCTGTCACGGAGCACGTTGTTCAGCATGTCCCTCGGCTCAACCCCGACTTCGTAGTCCTTCCCGTTTATGTTCAGTTTGACAGCCTGAAGGGCGAAGGGATCCGAGTTGGACGTCGTGGGCACGCTCTCTGTCGGAGGCTGCAGCACCGTTGTGCTGTTGCCCGTGGTCAGGGCGAGTCCGCCGAGGCCAGCGACACCAGCAGAAACCGCACTCACTTTCAGGAAAGTCCGCCTATTCATTTTCGAGTCCCGCGATTCGACGTCAGCTCTTTCCTCGGCTGTTTCGTCTTTAGACTTCTGCCCCGAAGAGTCCTCTCGGGCCATCCCTAATCTGTTAGGGGGAGCTGCGTATAAAGCATTCGTTTGGAAGATCCAGCGAGTTCAGCCCTGATGTAAACGATGAGGGGTGCGGCGGCAAAACACTCATCTCCGTGTTCGCGGACGGACAATGGGCCCTGACTGATTGCTGGCGGTCTGCCCTAAGGGAGGCTCCGTTCCTGCCCAGAGTCGGCAGTGGGCGAGCCCAGAGCCTCGACACTCCCCTGACCAGACCGGACCGGCCATACGAGGCGTCTGACTTTCGCGCGGGTTTTAATTACCCGAGCCCTCCAAACGGGACCGTGACCCTCCAGGACAACCGGCGTGCGCTATCAGTTGCCGAGGGGTTCGACGCCATCTTCGAGATGGTGAAGGCGGCGACCGAGAGGACCCTGGGGCTGCACAGGGCAGGGCTCACCCTGGTCCTGGCAGACATCCCCAACGACGTGGGGGCCTATCACGAGATGGGGTCGAACGCCATCGTGATGAACAGAAACATTCTCAGGATCGTGGAGAGGCTGTCGAGGTCCAGGTCGCGGCGGAACTCGTACGTGTTCATGATACTACTCCACGAATATCTTCACACCCTGGGGTACACCAGCGACAGGCAGGTCAGGCAGCTGGGGAGGCGGATCGCTGACGAGTTCCTCGGGAAGAAGCACCTTGCCGGAGAGATGACCACACACCCGCTGAATCAGTTCTTTCCCGACCTCGAGAAGCTCTCCATATTCCGGGACAAGGGGGAGTACCAAACCGTCAGACGGTTCGATTCATCGAGCACTCCGTACATCCGCTGAATTAGAAACTGTAAATACGACATTCGGTCGCGCAGCGTTCTGAGGGCCTAAAGTGACTCTGCAATTCGGCCTGGTTGCCCTCGACATCGTGTCATCTTGGATAAGGATGATACTTGCCCTGGGGCTGAGCATCGTCTTCGCGCTTGCCGTCGGGATCTGGGCGGCGCGGAGCAAGCGAGCCGAAGCGGTGATCCTTCCTCTCCTGGACATCTTCCAGTCAATCCCTATCCTGGGGTTCTTTCCGTTCGTCATCGCAGGGATCTATGGGGCGCTCCCTGACTTCGTCGGCGCGAACCTCGCGGTGATCGTTCTCATCTTCACGAGCATGTCTTGGAACATCGCCTTCGGCGTGTACGAGGCGGTAAAGGCCATCCCCCAAGACTACGTCGACCTGTTCAACGTCACCCGGAGTTCGGCCTGGCAGCGGATTCGCTCTCTGTATATCCCCGCTTCGATGAGCCGGATAGCCTACAACACCCAGATCTCCTGGGCCGTAGGCCTCTTCTTCCTCACCGCCAGCGAGATCATAGTCGTCGGCACCGGGAAGCAGGTTCCGATCCCCTACGGCATAGGCATAGGCGCCAATCAGTTCGCCAACGGGGACTTCGGGGACTACGTCCTCCTCATAGCAGGAATCGTGGTGGCCGTCGTCGTCTGGCGGTACCTCTTCCTGAGGGCGTTTGCGCTCTGGTCGGAGAAGTTCAAGATGATGGAGGAGCCGAGGGAGCAGCACAGAGATCCGATAACCAGGTTCTATTCCTACGTGAACCACAGGGCCATATCGAAGCTCTTCCTCCTTGCCCACGACATGGGGGTCAGCCGGTTCACGTCCACCATAGCCAAGTTCGGGAAGGGGGCCAAGTATGCAGTAGTAATCTTCTTCGTGCTCTTTGGCCTCCTGGCGTTCAGCTCGGTGGCTCACTCCGGGGTCAGCTTCGGGGGTGTGCCGCCGCTCTCCCTTGTCCTGAGCGACGAGTCGCAGGTTCTGGTCGCGCTTGCCACGTCCTTCGTTCGGGTATGGTACGTCTACGCGATCTGCGTGGCCATCGGACTTCCCCTTGGCATCGCAATATCTCTGAACTTCAGGCTCTACGACACCGTTTCTCCCGTTCTCGAAGTGGTCTCGTCAATCCCCGCCCCCATCCTGCTGCCCGCCATCCTCCTCATCCCTGTCCTTGGGCAGACCCCAGAAGCAGTCTCCACGCTGGTGATCATGCTCGCAATCATCTGGTACATCATATTCAACGTCATGGCAGGAGTGAGGACGCTCCCGGCGGACCTCAAGGAGCTCCCCAAGGTGTACCACGCGAGCAGGTGGACTGCCTGGAGGAACGTATACCTGCCGGGAGCGTTCACTGGCTTCATCACCGGGTCGATAACGGCGATCGGAGGGGCCTGGAACGCCCTGATAATATCCGAGTACTTCACCGAGACCCTCTCGAACGGCACGACCGTGGTAACCGTCGTGAAGTCGCAGGTGTCGACGGGCATAGGGAAGTTGATTGACATAGCTACGTACAACTCTAACTACCTGATGCTCGCGCTCGCTGTCCTTTCGATGACGACCCTGATAGTCGGGTTCAATCTGACGGTCTGGCGCAGGATTTACCACGGCGTGACGAAGCGTTACGCGTATAACAGGTAGAAATCGGGAGGCGCGGAGTTGTCCCAGGGGCAGGCCCAGATTGCAGCCGGCACGACGATCGTCACGGTGGACCACGTAAGCCTCGACTATAGAAAGGAAAAGGAGCCGCTCCCGGTCCTCGCTGATGTGTCTCTAACCGCGGCCAAGGACGAGCTGGTCGCGGTCACGGGTCCGTCTGGGTGCGGCAAGTCGACGCTGTTGAGGATAGTCTCCGGGTTGATCAAGCCGACGTCAGGGAGCGTGAGGGTCCTGGACTCGGAGGTGAAGGGCCCGAGGGACGACATATCGATGGTCTTCCAGAACTTCGTCCTCCTCCCTTGGAGGACGGCGCTGGAGAACGTGATGTTCGGCCTGAGCTCGCGAAAAGACCTGAGCAACGAGCAGAAGACCATGAAGGCTTCGAACGCCCTGGAGGTCGCGGGGCTGCAGGGGTTCGAGAGCGTCTATCCGGGGGAGCTATCGGGGGGGATGAAGCAGCGGGTGGGTGTCGCCAGGGCGCTCGCCGGCGACCCGCGCGTGATGCTTCTTGACGAACCATTCAGCTCGCTGGACGACCTTACTGCAGAGAGGCTGCGGACGGAGACGTACACCCTGCTGATCAACCCCAACAACTCCATCCAGACGGTGATCCTCGTCAGTCACAACGTGGAGGAGATCGTCGAGCTGGCCGACAAGGTGGTGGTGCTTTCCCAGAGGCCGGCCCACGTGGTGGGGGAGGTCAAAGTGAACATGCCGAGGCCGCGGAACAAGAAATCCGACGAGTTCTTCCAGTGGGTGGACAGGGTGTACTCGCTCCTATCATGAAGAACGAAGACCCGCTTAAATCGGAGACCCCCGACCGCCGGCGGTGAGATAGTTGGCAGAGCCGCACAGACCGCTCCCCACGGCGCTGATGATGCCGGGGAACGTCCGAGGGGGCCAGGTCATCAGTCTTGTGGAGATCACCGGGAGCATTGGGGGGAAGGTGGACGCGCCGAAGCTGGCGGACGAAATGGGCGCAGACATCGCGGTCCTCCTGCCAGTCCTCGATGCCGCCGAGATGCTGGGGCTCGTCAGGTCGGAGAAGGGGGACGTGCACCTGACCGAAATCGGCCTGAAGTTCCAGAAGACATCGAAGAACAAACTGAGGCTCCTCAAGGACAGGCTGGCGACCATAGAGCCGTTCCGCACGGCCCTGGAGCTCGCCTCGAAGGGAAAGCCCGTCACCGCAGACCAGGTCGCCGAGAGCCTGCAGGAGATCGGTCTAAAGTGGCACTACCAGCCGGAGATGAACGAAGCGCTCATACAGGCCCTCCTGATACACTGGGCCATCTACGCCGGGCTCCTGAGATACGACGGCAAGTCCGGGAAGTTCCAGAAGAACTAGCCGGCCCCGTAGGAGTGGACCGCCGCACCTTCGACCAGAGTCGACAGGACACCAACTTTCCTCAGGAGGGCCGGGTGCATCCCGGATACGTCCGAGTCGAGGACTGTCAGGTTCGCGGGAGCCCCCTCCGAGAGCGAAGCTTCGTCAAAGCCGTTCGAAGCGGCGTTTGAGGTGTAGAGAGCCAAGGCCTGCGCGAGGTCGAGAGACTCCTCGGGGACCGACCCCCCGCGCGTCATTGCAGCCCACATCCCGAGGACCGGGCTCAGAGACTCGACCGGGGAGTCCGAACTCCCTGAGGCCGTGATCCCCTCCGCGGTCATGGACCTCAGCGGGTAGTAGTCCCTGACCCTCTCTTCCCCCAGCCGGTCGACGGCCCAGGTGTCGGAGGTCACGAACATCGGCTGGACCGCGGCTCTGATGCCGTGCTTCGCCATCCTGCCGCGCAGGTCCTTCGGGAGGACCCCTGCGTGCTCGATCCTGTGCCTTCTGGGGTTCGTCGCCCCTGTCACTCTCGACAGCGAATCGACCGCCTGCTCCACTGCCCTGTCTCCTATGGCATGGACGATGGCCTGCAGCCCCCGGGCGTCGACCTTCTCGACGACCACCGAAAGTTCCTCGTCGGTGTACCGGAGCATCCCGGTCGTTTCGGGCTTGTCGGAGTAGGGTTCCCGAAGGGCCGCGGTCCTCGCCCCGAGGGAGCCGTCGGTGAAGAGCTTCACCCCGTTGATTCTCACCCTGTCCCCCTTCAGCCTGGGTCCCAGCCCCGGGTCAGGCAAATCCAGTGCGCCGGGGGGGAGGTAGACTCTGTACCGGAGCGAGAGGGTGCGCGACCCCGCCATGGCGGCGAGGGCAGCGAGCTCCTCCCGGAAGCCTTCGGGGGACAGAATGCAGTGGAGGGTCGTAAGCCCGAGCCGGGCAGCCTCGGCCTCCACCGCCTGCAGGTCGGACGGAGACGCTCCGGGGGTCTTGGGGATCCCTGCAAGCGCCTCGGTCATCGCCCCCTCCTTTACGATTCCGGTAAGGTTCCCAGCACCGTCCCTCTCGAACTCCTCCCCTCTCCTGGAGCCGAACCCGAGCTCCTCGATGGCCCTGCTGTTCAGGAGTGCGATGTGCCCGCAGGCCCTCGAAAGCATTGTCGGATTGGACCGAGTGATGTCGTCGATGTCCGCATGGGTGGGCATCTTCCTGTCGGGGAAGTCCTCCTGATTCCACCCCCGGCCGAAGATCCATTCTCCTGGCTCGGCCCGCTGGACTCTTGCCTGCAGTCTCAGGCGGACCCCGGTGATGTTGCCGGTCCCTCTGAGGTCGAGGCTCCGCTTCAGCCTGCCATACTCGAACGGATGGCAGTGAGAGTCGGTCAACCCTGGGAGGAGGGTCCCCCCGTTCGCCTCGATCACCTCGCACCCGCTCGGTGCGGCCAGTTCGCTTTCCCTGGATATCTCTGAGATCCTGCCGCCTTCGATGTAGACGGAGCTGGACGGGGCACCGGAGATCACGCAGTTCCGAATCAGGAGCCCTGTCACCGCGTCATCCTCCTGGCGAACTCGGCCGGCGGCCTCTTCGACCTGGAAAGAGCGAGGGCCCTGAAGTCTGAAGGGGAGTCGACGTCGAAGGTGAGTCCCGGCTCGGTGCACACTCTGACAGACAAGCTCCGCCGGGCTGCCCCCGAGAGGTGGTTCCAGAAGCTGTCGTCGTCATAGCTCAGGGGGACAGGGGCAGACAGCGAAAAAAGCATCGCGTTGGTGCCGTCGAAAGCCCGCGAGGGGACGATGACCGCTCCGAGACCGTCCAACCTGGCCCCGAGCAGGTGGAGCAGCTCTGACGCCTCCAGCAGAGGGAGGTCGGCGGGGATTATGAGCACGTCGGGATGCCCCCGAACCCCGCGAAGCCCCCTGGCGACGGCGGTGTCGAACCCCGCGGCGTCCTCCTCCGGGACTGTCTGGGCTCCCGCCCTTTCTGCCATTCCGAGTATCGTCTCATCAGGAGAAACCACGCTGCAGGAGCGAAGGAGCCCCGCCTTCCTCACCTCGCCGAGGACCTCCGCCAGCAGCAGCCCGGCAAACTCCTCCCGCCCTCCCTCGTCGAGCACCCTTGCCAGCCTGGACTTCTTCCCTGAAGACTTCACAGGGATTATCACCACCGTCGAGTTCATAGTTCCAACAGCTCCCTTGCGAGCCTGGACTCGGCGGCACGGTCGGTCATCATCGTGTCCGTGAGGGCGCACCTGACCCCCAGGGCTTCGATCGGGCGCCTCAGCGACGAATCCTGACCAGAAATCAGGATGGCGTCGGCGAAGTCTGAGTACAGCTCAGCGACCCCGACCGAGTCTGGCCGAGCCCCCGTGGACTCCAGCAGTTTTCCAGCCGGCCCGCTCACAGGAGCGCGCCCCACCATCGGGGAGAGGGCCACGACGCTCCCCTTGGCCGCTGCGAGGAGCTCTTGAAACCCTGGGAGCGCGAGCATGGGGCCGATGCTTGTCACCGGGTTCGCAGGGCAGACAACCACCCTGTCGGCGCTGCGGATGGCCGACCTCACCTTTGCAGTCGGGGATGACTCGCGAACCCCCCGGTAGGTGACACCATTCACCTCCGGTTTCCCTCCCTCCCTGACCCAGAACTCCTGCAGGTGCATCTTCCCCTGTGAGGTGGAGACCCAGGTCTCTACCGGCCCGTCGGTGGCCGGGAGGATGGGAGTCTCGGCCCCCAGCGCCTTCCGTATCCTGTCGGTGGCCAGCGTGAGCGACGCGCCCTCCCTCATCATCTCCGTTCGAAGGAGGCAGGTGGCCAGGTCGAGGTCTCCGAGCCGGAACCAGGTGTCCCTCCCAAGGCGGGAGAGAGCGCCGAGGGAGTTGAAGGTGTCACCTTCAATCCCCCACCCCCTCTTCGCGTCGACGATCCCGGCGAGGGTGTAGGTCGCGATGTCGACGTCGGGGCAGACGTACACACCATAGATCCAGGCGTTGTCCCCGACGTTCACCACGGCGGTCAGGTCGATTGGAAGGCTCCGAAGCCCCCTGAGGAGCTTCGCGGACCCGGTCCCCCCTGCCAGTGCGACGACCCTCACAGTCTCACCTGAAGAGGTCCCTTTCGGGCGGCATGATCATCGACCTGACCCCCGATTCGCCCCGGACGTACTCCACCCCTCGCACGACGGCTGCGGGAATCCCCCTGAGCTTCCCGATGGCAAGCTCCGCCGACCCGGCCGCCTCGTCCGCGACCGAAGGCTCGGTCACCCGCAGCTCGTAGCCGAAGCGGTCCCTCTTCCCCGCATAGGGGACGAGTGGGAGGATGCCGGAGCAGCCGATGGCCACGTCGGTCTGACCCATCCGCCAGGGACGGCCGAAGGTGTCGGAGACGACCACGGCCAACATCTTCCCGGTCGCCCGCTCGAGCTCGCGCCTGAGCTTCCTCGCGCTCCTGTCGGGGTCGACAGGGAGGAGCGCCACGAGCCCCCTGCCCACGTTGGACTGGTCCACGCCCGAGTTCGCGCAGACGAAGCCGTGCCTGGTCTCTGTGATTATCACTCCATGCCCCGCCCTGACGATACGGACCGCCTCGCGAAGGATCAGTTCGACTAGCCTGGGGTCCTTCCCCTGGCTCTTGGCCAGATTCTTCGCCTTTCTCCCAGGGATGACGGCGTCGATGCGGACCAGCCTTCCCTCGGCCTTCGACACCACCTTCTGCTTCACAACCACGATATCGCCATCGGCCAGCTTCACCCCGTGCGCCTCCGCCGATGCCAGCAGGACCTTCCCGAGGTCCGCCCCCTCTCTTACTTCCGGGACCCCGGGGAGCGGAATCACCTCGATCTTTCCCAACGCGGCAGACGCCATTTCCCTCGTGACGATAAAGTCTATTCCGGGACTAGGATTTTAAGCCCCCAGCAGAGGCTTGGTACGAATGACGACCGAAGCCGACGTACTGAGGGCGCTGGCAGGGGTGAAGGACCCTGAGCTCGGAAAGGACGTGGTCTCGCTCCACATGATTGAAGGGGTCAAGGTGGAGGGGAGCAGAGTGACCTTCACCCTGAACCTCACTACCCCTGCGTGTCCGCTCAGATCGAGGCTCGAGGAGTCGGCGAGGGAAGCAGTGGCGAGCCTCCCTGGCGTGAAGAAGGTCGAGATGAAGACGTCGTCCATGGTGTTCGCCACCAGGGACTACGCCAACGCGGAGATGCTGAAGGGAGTCAAGAACATAATTGCGGTCGCCAGCGGCAAGGGAGGAGTAGGGAAGTCGACCATTGCCGTGAACCTTGCCGTGGCCCTGGCTGCGTCCGGTGCGAAGGTGGGGGTGCTCGACGCCGACGTGTACGGTCCGAACATCCCGCTCATGATGGGGGTGAAGGGGCCCCCGGACGTGAGGAACGAATCCATCATACCTCCGGAGGCGTTCGGAGTCAAGATCGCCTCCCTGGGATTCTTCTACAACGAGGAGACCCCTGTCATCTGGCGGGGGCCGCTCGTGGCCGGAGCGGTGCGGCAGCTGCTCACCCAGGTTGACTGGGGAGAGCTCGACTACCTAGTGTGCGATCTTCCGCCGGGGTGTCTTCCCGCTGGCACGAGCGTGCTCATGGCTGACAATTCCCCAAGACCGATCGAGAAGATAGAAGTCGGGGAGTTCGTGCTCAGCTACGACGGTGAACGGCTCGTGCCCAGAAGGGTCCTGGGCGTCATCCCCCAGGGGACACAAGAGGTCTTCAGGCTACGGACGGCAAACCGAGAGATAGTCGCAAGCGCCAATCACCCGTTCTTGCGATATCACCGGGCGAATTCTTGGGTGAGGCTCGACCATTTGAAGATCGGGGATAGAATAATCGTGCCGAATTGCATTGAAGGTGGCCAACCCATGCGGCTCCCCAAGGTGGAGTCCGATCCAGAATTCATCCAGCTTCCGACAGAGACCACAGCGGACTTCATGCGCATTGTAGGGCATTTCGTCGGTGACGGCTTCGTGAAGCGGCAGAAGGGTAGACCCAGACCTGTGGGTGTGAGAGTCTGTGAGCCCCGCGGGAGCAGATTCAGGAAGCAGTACGAGGAACTCTACAAGAAGGTCTTCAAGTGTCGCACCTTCGATGAGAACGGGGGGCAGAAGTTCGCTGTCGCGTCGGTGCCTCTCGCAGAGTTGTTCACGGCGCTCGACCTGGACCACAAGGCTCGCCAGAAGACAGTTCCGCGTTGGGTCTTCTCACTTCCGCTGGACCAGAGACTCGCTTTCATCAGGGGCTACTCCGAGGCCGACTCTGACATCCGGCATCGCGAATCGACGAAGGCTCTACCAGACTCAAGAGGGCTGCAGGGGATGGTTACCGTGGTCCAGGACACCGTGACCGTCGAGAGCCCCAATTCCATGCTGGTGGACAAGGTCCATGAGCTCTGTCTAATCAGCGGAGTGAGAGCGTCGCTTGTGAAGTCGCGTTTCCGGGAGGAGCAGACCCTTCCGGAAGGAAGGAGAAAAACGAACGTCACCAGTCACTGGTTCCAGTTCTCCCTGAAACATGACCCCCGAGCGTTCAAGCTGTCAAGAATACAGTCCATCGAGCCATTGGGAGCCATGGAAACCTATGATCTGCAGGTGGATCAGTTGGAGAACTTCGTCGCAGATTCAATCCTTGTGCACAACACGGGCGATGCTGCGCTCACGCTCGCCCAGACCGTCCCCCTCGGAGGGGTCCTGATAGTGACCACCCCCCAGGACGCAGCGCTGAACATAGCTGCGAAGGCCCTGGCAATGTTCAGGCAGCTGAACGTGCCGATCCTCGGGGTGGTCGAGAACATGAGCTACTTCGTCTGCCCCCACTGCGGTGAGAGGACCGACATCTTCTCAAACGGGGGCGGGAAGAGGATCGCAGCCGAAAGGGGGGTGGACTTTCTTGGGGAGATACCCATCGGGGTGTCGGTCAGGGAGCAGTCAGACAAGGGGGTCCCGGTGGTCGCGGCCAAACCCGACTCTCCGGAATCGCAGGTGTACAAGGACCTGGCGTTCAGGCTGGCCGGGATGGTCAGCATGGTGGCCTTCTCGAAGATGAAGAAATGAGCAAGGACGAGAACTCCCTGCTCGCCGGCGCCGCCAGGAAGAAGAAGGCCCGGAGGCGGAGACGGGGACCGTACAGGAAGACCTGGTCGCCCAGGTAGCTCATCTGACCGCGACTGCTTCTATCTCCACTCGGGCTCCCTTCGGGAGAGCACCCACCTGCACCGTGGACCTCGCAGGGAACGGCGGCGCGAAGTGCCTGGCATACTCTTCGTTCATGGCCATGAACTCGCCGAGGTCTACCAGGAAGACCGTGGTCTTGACCACGTCGCGGAGGCTCATCCCGGTAGCGGAGAGGACCGCTTCGAGGTTCGAAAGCGCCCGGGCGGTCTGCGCCACAACCCCCTGAGCGAGACTCCCCGTCGAGGGGTCAGCGCCGATCTGGCCAGCGCAGTAGACGGCCCCGGCGTCGATCGCCTGGGAGTATGGACCCACCGGGGAGGGGGCGGACTTCGACCTTACCTCGGACTTCAAGCTGCCGCCATGCCATCGGCGGGGCTTAAATCGGTTTTTTCTTCGGGATTTCTCAGTGGCTCAGGAGCCGCACCAGCCCCCGGTAGACGTCCTCGTCAGCTTCGTACTCCAGAGTCTCCTTCCTGTCCATGTGCGAAAGCATGCGCGAGGTCACCCTCCCTTTCTTCGCAACGAGTATGATCTTCCTCCCGGCCTCGTAGGCCGCCATGATCTCCATCCCGACTCCGAGGCTCGGCTCGGTGACGTCTGCGACCAGGACGTCGCAGTCTTCGGCCCCCTTCTTGTCACGTCTGAACACGTTGACTGCAGCGGGGCCAGTTCCCTCGACGGGCCCGAGGACCCAGGGGGACGACACCTCGTGCCCCGAGTCCCGGATAGCCTTCGCCAGCAGCTGCGCCCTGGGGAGCGCCCGGTTGGCAATCATGGGGACGGAGAGATAGACCTTCAACGAATTAGGCTGTCAGAGGACGGAGTTTATCCCTATCTGACGAGCTGGGTCTTGCGAGCCTGCGCGAGCTTCGGATGGGCGCACTTCTGGGGGGCGTGGGCATAGCAGTACGACTCGCCGCAGACATGGCATGTGAAGTGGAACCCGACCTGGAGCTTCCGTCCGCAGACACCGCAAATGGGAGCCTCAGCCTGCTCGGTGCTCGTGTACATGCTACTAACCGCCAAGGGATGAGAATACTGGGGTTCCTATTAAGATAATGGATTATACTTCCATACTATATTGAGGGAGATGTGTAAAACTGATGGTTTCACGTTTCACCTTCTGATACGTGAATGCCTGCAGAGGGGTCCTGGGCCAGTTTCAGCGCTTGTAGCCGATTTTTCGGAGGAAGGCGCGCCTCTCCTGCTTGTCCGAGTCCCCTTCCACCCCTTCTGGCTGAACCCCGTCAATCACCCCCAGGATGCCTCTGCCCTTCCCTGAATCGGCTACGACCACGGTCACCGGGTTGGACGTCGCGCAGAAGACGTTGACCACTTCTTCGACCGCCTTGATCCGGTTGAGCACGTTGATGGGGTACGCCCCTCTCATCACTATCACGAAGGAGTGCCCGCATGCGAGGCGCCCAGCGTAGTCCCCGGCAAGGCCGGTCAGGGTCGCGTCGGTTCCTTCCAGTCGGATCAGGGCTTTCCCTGATGCTTCGCAGAAGGCGAGCCCGAATCTGATCCCAGGCATCGATGTGGTCAGCGCCTCGTAGAGGTCTTCGACGCTCTTGATGAAGTGTGACTGCCCGATGATGATCTGGTCACCGTCAGCGACCGCGATCTCGACTCCGACAGTCTTCAACGGCAGGGGCGGCGTTCATGGCGCGTTATAAGCCGGACGCGGCCTGTTGTGTGGATGCCGAAGGTCTGGCAGCTCTTCCGAAAGGAGGGCCTCCGCGAAGGGGGCGCGGAACCAAGCCGCGCTCCTCCCCCCGCTCCACCGGAAGACATCTCGGGGGTCCTCGACACTTACACGATTCCGGCAGGAGGGGGACCGGAGTCGTCAGCCCAGGTCTTCGTGGTCGATGACGGCGGGCTCGGGAGATACCTTGTCCGTCTTCCGAAGCTGAGCCCCGACGAGAAGGACTGCCTCGAGCTTCTTCGCGCCAACCTGCTCGATTCGATTCCGGTCGAGGCTTCCGGAGACCCGAGAGAAGTCGTCTCGGAATACGTCTGGAAGTCGGCAGGAGGGCTCGGGATCGCCGACGTCGTCGAGGGCTCTCACGAGAAGCTCCTCTACTACCTAATGAGGGACTTCACTGGGTTCTGGGAGGTCGACCCTCTCCTCAACGACGACAACCTCGAGGAGATTTCATGCTGCCGCTTCGACCGGCCGGTGCGGGTGCTGCACCGCAGTTTCAGTCAGTACATGTTCATGGAGACCGACATCCTGTACCCCTCGGAGGAGAGGCTCCGGGCATTTGTGAGGAGGCTCGCCCAGCTGGGGGGGACCACGGTCTCCCTGGCCCAGCCCTCCCTCGAAGTCACCCTGCATGGGGTGTCAGACAGGAGGGTGACCGCAACCCTCGGAGACGAGATCTCCAGGCCAGGCTCGACCTATGCCATCCGGAAGCAGAAGGAGAGCCCCATCACCCTTGCCCAGCTGGCTGCGCCCGAGAAGGCAAGGTGGCCCGCCCTCCCGCTTCAGGGGGCCCAGGAGGCGCCCTCTTCCTACGAAGAGGTGCACTCGCACAAGACCCTCTCGATCCTCATGGCCGCCTACTTCTGGCTCCTGCTGGAGAGGACTACCAACGTCCTCATCGCAGGGGATACCAACTCGGGGAAGACCACCTTGATGAACGCCATCCTTGCTCTGGCCGACCCGAAGTGCAAGATAGTGACTGCGGAGGACGTCCTCGAGATCAGCCTTCCGGACCAGCTGCACTGGCAGAGACTGAAGACCAGGTCTTACAGGGCGGGACTGTCGCCCTCCTCGGCGAGGTACGAATATGGGCTCCCGGAGCTCCTGAAGCTGGCGCTCCGCTTCTCTCCCACGATTCTGAGCCTCGGTGAGATGAGGGGGGAAGAGTCGGAGACCGTGGCAGCGGCCATAACGCTGGGGTTCTCCACCATGACGACGATACACGCGGAGAGCGCCGAGAGGTGCGTCCAGAGGCTCAAGACCCCGCCCATGCGCTTCTCCGAGGGGCACGTCAGGGACATCACTGCCATCGCCACCATGAGGAAAGTGGTCCTCCAGGACGGCCGGGTCGTGAGGAGGGTCGTGAGCGTGGACGAGCTCAGGCCGCAGAGCTCGGACGGCCACGAAATCATCAACGTGTTCCGCTACGACCCGGCTGCGGACTCCTTCTCCCCCACGACCGCGGCCGAGGTCCTCGACAGGTCATTCAGGCTCAACGAAATCGCGGACAGCTTCGGGTGGTCCCCGGCCGCGGTGCAGAGGAGCCTGTCGGCGAGAGCCGCCCGCATTTCAGGCACGGTCGCAGGAGGAGACTTCACCCCGCGGGCGCTCTCGAAGATGGTCAGGGAGTTCTCGGCGGAGGAGTCGATGAGAGGCACGGAGAAGGGTTGGGAGAACGGGTAGCGGAGGGCACGCTGATTTCCCGCCTGGTCCGGACCCGGTCGGCGAAGTTCGCCGAACTCCTGAGGCGGTCGGGGAAGGTGGGGAACCCAACCGCGATGGCAACCCGGACGGTGAGGAACGCGCTCAGATCGGCACCTGTCGCAGTCCCGGCTGCGCTGGTGGGGGCGTTGTTCTCTCCCCTGTTCCTGTTGGTCGCCGCGGTCCCCCTGGGGTTCGTCGTGGCCCCCCAGGTCAGACTGAGCGACCTCGCGGCACAGCGCAGGGAGGGGGTCGAACGGGAACTCCCATTCTTCGCGATGATAGTGAGCGTCCTCGGGGGGGCGGGGATCCCGCTCTACTCGATCTTCAGGGGCGTCGCCAAGGGCGACACCTTCCACTGGATTGGAAAGGAAGCGCTCATGGTCAAGAGGGACGTGGAGATGTTGGGGATGAACGCGAACGACGCCTTCGAGCGGCTCGCCTCCAGCCACCCCTCGAAGAAGTTCAGCGAGTTCCTCCTGGGCTACACCAGCAAGGCGCGCAGCGGCGGCGACGTGCCATTCTATCTTGTCGGGGAGAGCGGCGCCCTCCTCCGTGGCCTCGAGGAGAGCTGGGCGAGGTATACGGAGAGGGCAGGGATCGTCGGGAGCATGATGATAACGGTGTTCGGGGTCGTCCCTCTGCTTCTCATGGTGGTGGGGGTCTTCTCGCCCGGGTTCTCCATGTTCGGGCTGGTCGTCTTCACCGGCCTCGGTGTCCCTGTGTTCACGATCGGCCTCCTCTACATGGCCGGGAGGATGCAGCCGGCCCGCGAAGACGCCGTGCAGGGGAGGGCCGGACTGGCACTCGCCCTGGCGCTCAGCGGGGCCCTCGTGGACCTCGCTACAGGGCTTGCATGGGCAGGGGTGGCGGCCGCGCTATTCGTTTTCTTCTCGGCGTACGGGCTGTCTGTAAGGGGGCAGATCGCCGAAACCAAGGCGCTGGACGAGGGGGTGTCGGCGTTCCTCAAGGACCTCCTCGAATACAAGAGACAGGAGTATGACCTCGTGAGGGCGATAGTGGCCATCGAGGCCAGCGGGAAGTACGGCGAGCGCTTCTCCCGCCTTCTGTCAAGGGTCGCTGCCCAGCTGAAGGCGGGCGTTCCTCTCGACGAGGTCAGGGTGGAGTGCAGGAGCGGCCTGGGGAGGATCACTTTCCTCCTTCTAGGCGAGATGAACCGGACAGGAGGAGGGACTGTGGACACGGTGTACCAGATTTCGAACTTCGCGGGGCGGCTCAGCGGGATGAAAGAGAACACCGGCGCCGAGATGAAGCCCTACCTGATCCTTTCGTACATTTCTCCGCTCCTCCTTGCCTTCGGGATCACCTTCGTCCAGGGAATACTCTCTTCCTTCAGCAGGAGAGTCGCGCCCGGGTTTTCGGCCTTTCACGTCGGCGGGGCCCAGCTGGGGGCGCTCCCCCCGGGGCTGACCCAGATCTCCGACCTCCTGATCATAGTCGCTGCTGCTTCGCTCGGCCTCATCGGAGCGAAGATGACCGACTTCACTGTGAGGAACACCCTCAGGGCCTCCGTCAACGTCGCCCTCGCGGTCGCCGCCGTTACCCTAATGGCTGCCTTCGGCGCACCTTCGCTGAGCCACCTGCTGTAGGACCTGTTCAGCCTGGCTGGGAGTTAAAAGCGGCAGACGGGTCTAGTTGTGATGAAGATCGGCAGACGAAGCGGAATCTCTCAGAGCATGGACCTGTTTATCATCATTGCAGCGGTCCTCGGGGTCGGAGGGGTGGTGACAGCGTCGATCTACAACCTGGTGGACAGCGCAACGGCCAACACAAGCATAACCGTCGTCGGAGTCACCCTCAAGGCGGGGCCAACCGCACCGACGGCAGTCTCGGTGACCGTGAAGAACAACGGAGGGAGCCCAATCACATGCAGCTCTTCGACCTGCCAGGTCGTGATGGTTGGGACCAACGTGACCGCCCCGGCATGCGCCGGGTCCTGTCTCGTGTCTGGGGGGACCCTCACCTGGGCCCTGAAGCCGGCAAGCGGGCCCCTCACCTTCATGGCTACGGGGGAATCGGCGCTGCCACCGGGCGCTGAGACATCCTTCGTGGTGAACGGACCCATCGGCGGAACCGGGACGTTCTGGTCGGCAGGGGAGCCTGTCACCCTGAACGTCATCTTCGGCTCTGCCTCGGCCCAGGTCACAGTGATATCCCAGTAGGAGGGCCTTGCCATGGACCCTCTCCCGCCTTCTTTTCGGCGTTCGTCCCGCAGAGGGGTGAGCGAGCTTTACGCGTCGGTCCTTATGATCGGGGTAACCATCTCGCTCGGCAGCGTTCTTGTCGCGGCCGCCCTCGGGAGCATCGGCCAGGCCCAGGGGGCGGCATCGCTCGGGGCGTCTGTCCAGCAGTCGGCCTCCGGGAGGGAGCTGAGCCTGGCCTTCGCCGCCGTGGCGGCCTCCGGTTCGTGCCCAGCCTACAGGGGGGGAGCCGAGGGGACGACGTTGACGCTGGCGCTGTTCGACTACGGCGCAAGCGGTTTCGCCCCCGTCGAGTTCGTAGTCAACTCGACGGTCTACCCGGGGACCTATCCCGCGCTCTCTCCCGGGACCATGGGCCGATACACAGTCAGCCTGGGGTCGTGCGCCCACTCGACGGGGCAGACGGTCACCGTTGTCGGCTCCGCAGGGGACGAGGTGCAGGTTGAGTCCTAGACGCAGGGCTGCGGTGGCCGCGTACCTCGAGGTCTTCCTGCTCATCGCGGTAGCGACTGCGGGCTCCGCGGTGGTCCTGGCCGCGGGGCTGCGGTCGGTGGCTTCATACCAGGGCGCTTCCGTGTCCGTGACGGAAGGAAACATCCGCCAGGGAGCGTACCTGGCGATCGAGACCGTCCTCGTCCAGAACACCGGGAACGCCCCTTTCAGGTCGTTCGAAGTGTCGACCAGCGGAGTCTCGGATGCCGCGTCGTACTGCTACTCCCTCTATGACCCCGTCTCGCGCTCGACCGTTATGACGACCTGTCCTGCCACGGGCGCTGACCCTGGAGCAGTGAACGTCCCCGCGACCATCTCCCCAGGGAGGGGCTTGCTCGTAGAGCTCACCGTCATGGGCACCGCGTTCTCGCTGGGGTCGGTGAGCACCGTCACCGTCACCACCTCTGTGGGTTCGCAGGGGAGCCTCAGCGCGGTCGTGGTGCCGGCATAGGTGCAGAGGAATTGAAGGCACGGAACCGGCGGAGGGGGGTCGCGTCTGTGATAGGGACAGTCTTCTTCGTGGTTGTGTTCCTCCTCGCCATGGGCTCCATGGCGTACGCTTCGGGGCTGCAGGCGCAGGCGTCGGAGAGCGAGCTCCAGGCTCAGTCGACGGCCTCGAGGCACGGTGCAGAGGTGCTCTCGTTCACCCCCCAGGCTTCGGGGCTTGCCGCCCTCAACGATGGACCTGCGGCCCTGGCTGTCGACTACGTGGTCCTGAGGTTCCCCAACGGGACCGTCTACCCCATACCTGCGACAGGGGAGATTCCCAGCGGGGGGACGACATCAGTCGGGGGGATGGTCCCCGCCACCGTGTGCGCCCCCGGCACTGCGACCTGCCTGTCGAAGTACGACCAGATCGTGTCCGGAAACCCGCCCGGGAGCTCGGTGGGGGTGGTCACGTCCCTGGGGAACACCTTCTGGTACACCTACTCGGCACCCCAGCATCAGCCCGGCGTCCCCCTCTCTGCCTGGGTACGGACGGACGTGACCACGAGCGGGAAGAACCGGTACGGTTCGACGACGCTGGCGGTCTCTCTGGCAGCGAACACCGTCTACACCTTCGCAGCCTACACGGCCATCGAGCCTTCTTTCGGGACAGAGGACTACGACTTCGAGATCCACTCGCTTCCGCCCGGCGCGACCCTCGTCATTGCCTGCACCCCCCTGTCCTACCCGGAAGGGGGCGGAAACCAGCCCACGAACTGCGTCACTTCGACCGGCACCCCCATCGCGGGGACCAACAGCTTCGGGTTCGGCGTCTCGCCTCCGGTCTTCCAGACCCCCGGCATCTTCGGCACGGTCAAGGTCGGGGGGACCCCCGGGACCCTCCAGATCGACTTCGCCTGCGTGGCGAACTGCGGAGCGGTCACCATCAAGGCCGGGTCGTACATGACGGCGGTCCCTGCGGGCTGAGAGTCATCGTGCTTCCTGGCGGAGCTCCAGCTGGTCGTCGAAGAACCGCCTGGTTGCCCCCGTAGGCGGTGTGTCAATGGGGTCCACGCTTACGACGACCGGGAGGTTGCGCACCGCATAGCCCAGGAGGAGGCACATGCGCGGCGGGAGGGTCCTGACTATCGCCTTCACCGTGTCCGTGTCGGCCATGGACGCCTGCGACACCAGGGCGAGGTCAGCGTCGTTGCTGAAGTTGTAGAGGAAGATGTTGTCCACCTGTCGGTAGATCTTCTGGTCTATGGCGTCGGGCTGGTTCGTGACGAAGACCGTGAACACGCCGAAGTGCCGCATCCGGGTTATCAGGTCTTCCCAGTAGGTGTCTCTCAGGTACAGGTGCGCCTCCTCGGCGAAGAGGAACACCGGGGGGATCTTCCGCCGCTCGAGAAGCTCAACGAGCTTCGAAAGGATCAGCTCCACCACCATCTTCCGGTTGAGTGGGGAGACCCCGCTGAGCGAGACCACCAAGGCCCCTCCGCCCCTGTTCAGGGCGAAGAAGTCCTGGAGGTCGAACTGCTGGTGGGCCGAGTCGGTGAAGAGTCCGCATGATGCGATGGTGTGGTACCTGGCGAAGAGCGCGTCCCTCACAAACTCGTTGCACCTCCATTGCTGGATTGCCAGCTCCAGCGAGGCGAGGGAAAGCTCGTCCCTGCTGTCAAGCTGCTCCCAGATCTTCACGAACTCCCGGAGCGAGGTCCCCGGCATGTCGAGGGAGTGCGAGAGGAGGTTGGTCACCGGCCTCAGTCCCACGGACGCGAGAGAGAACTTCAGCTCCCTCCCAGGGCGGAGGACCTTCACCTTCCTCGCGTCCCCGGCGTCGGAGCCGTCCAGGCGCTGGCCGACGGTGCCGTATTCGTCGTTCAGGTCGAAGATCACCGAATAGGCGCCGTTCGCCAGAAGCCCCCGGAGGAGGATCTTCGCGAGGTGAGACTTCCCGGACTCCTTGCGCCCAGTGATCACCGTTATCCTTCCGTCGAGCGCCTCGGCCGGAATGCCGAAGGCCGACTCGCTGTCGACGGTCCCGAGACGGATGTCTCTCACCCCGAGGGGGGCGACGGCGTCGGCGAGGTCCTCGACCATCAGCCTCTTCACCACTGAGCTCACCCTTGACGGCATCCAGTCGGCCATCGGGGTGAGCCTTCCACCGGCGAGGGTCCCCCTGGCCTTGCAGAGAAGGATCCGCATGTCGCGGATGAGGGTGGAGATCGTCGTCAGCTCTGCAGGGTCGGACGTCACCCCCGGGGCGGAAGCAGAGAGCACCTCTTCCCTCGCTATCTCCTCCTCTATCCCCTCCACGTCGAGGTACCTTTCGTCGTACACCTGCATCACAAGCCCGCGGTGCGACTCGGCAGCGAGGAGGTAGTCCCCGACCCGCACCCGCTCCCTGGGGGAAGCCACCACCAGTATGTCGTCAGATTCCTTCTTGAGTATCTTCACCTAGGCGGCCCCCCTGAAGCTCCCGAGGGCGATCTTCCGGAGCGGGAAGGCGTGCAGCTGGCGGACTCTGAATCGCTTTGCCACGAAGGCCTTCAGCGCCTGGTCGTCCGCCCTCGAGAAGATAGAAAGGTGGTGCGCGACCTTCAGGGAGTCAGGATACCCCGAAGCGAAGGCGTCGTTCCACATTATCCTGCCGAGGGTCGTCTCTGCGGGCTCGGGAGACGCTATGTCCAGCCTGAAGACCAGTCCGTCGGGGGTGAACTTCGCCAGAACCGTGCTGATGGGGCCCCGGTCTATCGCATGGTAGGAGGGGCTCCGGGCCTTGGAGAGGGCGCCCATGGCGTCCTCCGACATGATCAGGTTGCTCGACTTTGAGAACCCGACCATCGACCTCGCCGGGCCCCGGTGGGTCGCCGGCGCTGAAAACTGGCCCATGGGGTGCTTCAGGGAGCCGTCCGCCATGACTATTGTGCTTCCGTCCCCGGTGGAGAGAGCCTCGATGACCCGCCTTTCGATCGTGTTCCTGATGAACCTCTCGGCGACGGCGCGGTCGGACAGCAGGAGGTCGAGTTCGGAAGACGGGATGTGCGAGACCAGCCCGCTCATCCCTGACGCGTTGGCATACACCAATATCGGCCCGAGCCTGAAAAAGCGGCGGAGGGCGCCCTCGTAGGAGATCCCAACTGCAGTCCGCGCGGCGTACAGTGCCCCCTGCGATGTCTCCCCCACGAGGACGCACGTCGAGTCGACTGACGCCACCGGTCGCCCTTCTTTGATGGGAATTATGCACCCAGGGACCAGGTCGGCGTCGGTCGCTTCGAAGTACGGATAGAGCTCCTTCCCGTACCTGCTGAAGACGAAGGCCCTTCCCGCGAGTTCCTGCTCCGCGTTTTCGGCGAGTTCGGCGAACGCCTCCTCGAACTCCTTCGCAAGCGAATCGAGGAACGTAAGCTGCTCGTCTTCTATGGCCGGAAAGGTAGCTATGGCCATGTTGCGCAACATGGGCTATACAATAGTCGGTAATTAAATATTGCGCATGCGCAACATGGGCAAGATATATAAGTGAATCATCCGGGGAATCCGACGCCCATGGCAGGGTCTTTCCTTGTACCCGCAAAGGAGGTCTTGAGTTCAAATAACGGCATCTTGGACAACAGGCGCAACAAGATCGAGTTGTCCGAAAGCGAGAAGCCCCCAAGCGTCACCGTCAAGCTCAAGCGCGGCGCCTGGGAAGTCGAGATCACCACCCAGGAGGATCGGGTCCAGCAGGCGGTCGAGAGCGTGCTGGCTGGGATGGCATCCAAGGAGCCAGTGCTGGTTGAACCCCAGGAACAGGGCGCCGACGAGAGGAGGTTCGAGACCTGCAGAGGGGTGATTACCACCATGTGGAAAGAGGGGTGGTTCGCTGCCCCGAAGGCGCTCTCCGAGGTCCACGAGGAGATGAGCAGGAGGGGGTACCACTATGACAGGACCGCGGTCTCCCACACTCTGGTCGACCTGGTGAGAGAAGGGTCCCTATTCAGGGACGGAAGCATGCGGAACTACAGGTACGTCCAGAAGTACCCGTTCAAGGGACAGCCCTGAACTTCCTAGAGAGCTGTTCACCGAGCCGGTTCGTCCCCACGGTGGTTATCCTGTACTTACCCCCCTGTTCGGAGTCGACCCGCTCGACGTTGGCAGACTTCGTGAGCTCGCTCAAGCGCGAGCTTATGGTCTTGGGGTAAAGGCCGGTCGCGCTTTCGATGTCGGCAACCCCCATGGCGTCCGTCTGGGCCTTGCCGCTGAGGTTTGCTATCCTCGAAGCGACCAGCTGGAGGAGGATGACGTCCCTGTCGCTGAGCTTGCGGTCCTGGGTCCACACACGAGGGCCCTCCGGGGTCACCCGGACGTACTCCTTGAACATCTGTATCAGGTCGTTGAGGGAGTAGTTCACGCTGATGATCCGCGCGATGTCCATGCTGGGTATCACCTTCGAGACAAACTCGTGCAGAGAACGCATCACGACCTCGGGGGAACCCGAGAACTCGACAGCGGCGTCCCCGTATCTCACAGAGATATGGAGTTCCCTCTCGCTGGACATTCGCGGCGCATGGACTTTTGGACCGTTTAAATCAGTATCGGGGCGAAATGGAGACTGGTCGGTCAGGTCGGGGAGCCAGAGACATCCCACCCCCAGTTCGGCGGGTGCGGCAAGACGAGTCAGAGGGCGATGCGTCATCGGGGGTCGGATGGTCAACCCTGGCGACCTGAAGGTGTGCAGCAAGTGCGGGACCGTCTACGACCCGGCCTCGTTCAAGAATTTCGGCAGGTGCCCCGTCTGTCAGGCGTCGACCATAAGCGAGACGATATACGCGGCCTGACCCGCGTACAGGCGCGCCAACGGCAGGGTTCCAGACCCTTCCCCAGGAGCGGGTCTTTTCAGTCGAGCGCAGGATCCCCAGGGCATCAGGTTTGTTCTGTGGCGGTCAACCCGCCCAGGACCGGCCCTTCTTGCGCCTGACGCAGACTCGGGAGGGTCGTGCCGGAGGTGTAGACGAACTCCCCGTCCTCAGCTTTGAAACGCCTGAGTTTCGTCGTCTTTGCGAGCCTGAGCAGGGCCACAGCCACTGACTGTTTGGGGTAGTTCAACCCGTATGACTGGAGAGCCTCTCTGACGTCCGAAAGCTTCCTTCGCTCGCGCCCCCAGGGAGCCGAGAAGAACTTGCCTATCACGTCGGCCAGTGAGTCCCCCTTCTCGAGGGTGACGACCGGGATTTCTGCAGACTGCGGAGACTGCGCGAAATCCCCTGCTGGGACGGCTGCCGCCTCGGAAGCGTCCGTGCCTCCCCGCGGCTGCCTGGGGAGCTTCGCCGTTAGCTCCGGGACAAGGTCAATGGCTTCCCTAAGATGCTCGGGCTCCGCCTCGACCTCTGCCTCCGCGGCTCCAAGCCTGACCCTAATCTTCGTCAAGACCAGCCTTTTGCGTCGCAGAGCGCATTTAAGGTTGCAGCGGGAGCCTGAAGTCTTCCTTGACGGTGGTCAGGACAACGTGCGAGTTGGTCCTCTCCACGAAATGCATTGACAGCAGGCCCTTGGTGAAGCGGCTCAGCTCCTCCCTGTCCCTGCATTTCGATATTACTATGGCGTCTATCTCGCCGGTCACGTCGTAGACCGCGACCACCCCTGGGACCTTGGCGATCTCCTGTTCCATCTCCAGGAGCTTCCCCTTGGAGACGTGGATTTCGGTGACCACCGTGAGCTCGTAACCGAGCCTCTGGAAGTCTACGACCGTCGAGTACCCGCCGATCACCTTGGCCGCCTCGAGGCGTGAGACCCTGGCGGCTACGGTTGTGGTAGACACCCCCAGGTTCGAGGCGAGCTCCCTGAAGGACATCCGTCCGTCTGTCAGGAGGCTCCGGAGGATTTTCAGGTCAAGCTGGTCGATGGCCGGTCGTCCAGAGTGACCCCGGCCCTTGCCGGCCTCGCCGCTACTTTTGTCCACAACCTGCGCCTCTTTGGGTGATAATGTCCAGCCGTGGACTAGTGAGACTTATATTATTTACTGGACAACTGACTGCAGGTTGACATTTCAGCTTACGGAGAAGGGAGAGCTGGTCAGAAAAATCCTGGGCGTCGACGAGGTCATGGACCGTATTTCAAGGGAACGGGTGAAGTTCGTCGACCTGCAGTTCACGGATGTCCCCGGCAGGCTCAGACACGTGAGCATCCCCAGCGAGATGATGAGGGAGGAGATCTTCTCCGAGGGGGCGGGAAAACTCGACGGCTCGTCGGTGAAGGGGTTCGTCGAAATCAACGAATCAGACATGATGCTTGTTCCGGACCCTTCGACCTTCGGGGTCTTCCCCTGGATGGAAGAAGGAATCAAGACCGCCAGGCTAATCTGCGACGTCCATTCCGGCTACGGTGCAGGGAGGTTCAGCAGGGACCCTCGGGGCGTGGCGCAAAAAGCCGAGCAGGCCATAAAGCAGGCGGGGTTCACCGATTCGCTCTGGGGGCCCGAGGTCGAGTTCTTCGTCTTCGACTCTGCGACCTGGGAGGTGAACAACCCCTTCAGTTCCGGCTTCAGGATTTCGTCCAGAGAGTCTGCAAACGAAGCCAGGGGGACCAATTTCCCCATCAGGTTCAAGGATGGCTACTACCCTGCCCAGCCTGTAGACACCCTTAGCGAGTATCGCAGCGTCTGCGTCAACTACTTGAGAGAAGGGTTCGGAATCTACAGCAACGCCCACCACCACGAGGTGGCCACGGCAGGTCAGTGCGAGATTGACATCTACAGGGACGAGCTTGTGACCATGGCTGACAGCGTGATGACCTACAAGTTCGTGACAAAGAACGTCGCCAGCAGGATGGGGATGATCGCGACAACCATGCCGAAGCCGATATTCAGAGACAACGCGGTGGGGATGCATACGCACTCGAGCCTCTGGAAAGGGGGGAGGAACGCCTTCTTCGACCCGGAGGACTCCTACGCCGAGCTGAGCCAGACCGCGAGATACTACATCGGAGGGATAATGGAGCACAGCCGAGCGCTCTGCGCCATCGTGGCCCCGACGACCAACTCGTACCACAGGCTGGTCCCGGGGTTTGAGGCCCCAGTCTACATAGCGTGGAGCAAGATGAACAGGTCGGCCAACGTGAGAATCCCGGTCTATGAGAAGGGGTCAGAAGGCACGAAGAGGGTCGAGTTCCGGACACCGGACCCGTCCTGCAACCCCTATCTCGCGTTCGCGGCCATCACGGCTGCAGGACTTGACGGGGTCCGGAAGAAGACAGACCCGGGGGACCCCGTTGACCAGGACATCTACAAGCTCACCCCCGAAAAGAGGCGCGAGCTCAACGTCGGGGAGCTCCCAGGGAGTCTGAAGGAGGCGGTGGAGAGCCTCAGGAGCGACGACGCGTTCCTCGAAGGAGTCTTCCCGAAGGACCTTGTGGAAGTGATGATGGAGCTGGAGATGGAAGCGTACAGGAGCGTGGCAGCGCGGCCGCACCCCTACGAGTTCTACATGTACTTCGACCTATGAGGATAGGTAGAACTCGCGTCCTAACCACAGTCCTGGCCGACGGCCGGCCCCTCTATTGGACGCAGAATTCGTTCCCTTCTGGGTCGCGCACTATGACGCAATACTCTCCTCTGCCCTCGTCGAGTTCGTGACATCGCCTACTGTCTTTGGGACGAGGGAGGCCTGAGGTCTATAGTGCCACCCTCAGGAAGCTCGAGAATGCGAACGCCGGCACAGTCAGATAGATCAGCTCGTGGTGGAGGAACCCCAGCCTCCCACCCCCCCTAGAGTAGTCGAGGCACAGGTCGAAGACCAGACAGCTGGCCGCTATCAAAAGGGTGCAGAGCAGGCCGGTGGAGAAGAGGCTCCAGACGATCTTGATGTACCCTGCGAGGAACAGGGCGGCAAGGGTCGCGTAGGCAGCAGGGAGGAAGTGGAAGAGGACGGCCCTGTGGTGAACCCTCCGCCTGCCGAGGAAGAAGGGCATGGCGACGCCCCTCCTGAACATGGTGTTTCCGAACTGGTTCAGCACCAACGCTGCTGCGAGAGTCGCCACGAAACCGAGCACTGCACCGACATAGACGTTCCCCGCGAAAGGAAGGTTCACACTTCCCACCGACTGCCACACCCTTCGTGGGCCCGAGCATAAAAAGAAATCACCAGGTCGTACCGATGCCCTGGGCTATCCGGAGTCTGGAGAGCGCTCCCAGGGCCGTTTCAAAGCGTAGATTCTTATCTGCGGCGCGGCGCCTGGGTTTCATGCAGAAAGAGGTCCGTGCGCGGAGCATGCCCAGATGAGCACCGAACAGGTTACCGAGAGGGCAAAGCAGACCCTGAAAACGATGAAGGAGTTCCTCGAGAAGGCGGAGGAGTCCACTCAGAGGACGCTCGAGAAGGCAGCGCCTACAGTGCAGAAGTCCATCGACGCGTCGGTGGAGGCTGCTGCGAAGGGGTTCTCCGCTACGATGCAGACGATAGACGGGGCGACCATGGAGGACCAGCTTAAGCTGCTCAGGGCCTACCGCAAGTTCCTGGGCGGCCAGGCTGACTTCGTGGATGGCAGGATTAGGGTCCTAGAAGACAAGCTGCCCAAGAGACAGTGACTACCTCCGTCCGTCGATTCGCGTCAGATGCAGCCTAGGGGATGGAAGCAGAGGATGGAAATGGGGCGGGCCGGACCTGCCTGTGGAACGAGGTGCCCGGATGGCCCACCCCCTGCCTGCGACCCCGGCAGCTGAGCAGGGGTGCCGGGGATTGAGACGACCGGGGACGAAGGCCTGCTCAGGCTCCCTGCCTGAGCGCCAGCTCTGGAGCACGTTGCCGAGACGGACGCCACCAGCAGAAGGGCTGCGATGACAGGGACAGCTCCACCAGCAGGGGGGGGACCTTCTCTTTGGTCACCGTCAGTCTGCTGACTCTCCACGGCGACAACGGCGCGCCTCTTCTACATGACCCCGACCTTCTTCCAGCGAAATCCTAGGGGAGACATCCGATAACCGGCAGGCAGATGCCGGAAGTCGTCGTAGCGGTTGCGGTCGTAGAAATTGTGGTGACGGTTGTGGCGGCTGTGGCAGTTGAAGTCGTAGTGGTGGAAGTCGTGGTGACAGTCGACGTGGTAGTCTACGCGCCCAGTGCCTTGCCGAGCTCCTCCTTCAGGATACGAGCGACCGTGGCACCGTCGGCCCTGCCACGGAGCTCCTTCATCGCCTCCCCCATCAGCTGGGAGAACGCCGACCCCCCCTTCTCTTTCACGAGCTGGGCCTCCTTCGCCAGGAGGGCGGTGACCAGGCGCGTCACCTCCATCTCGTCCAGGGCTCCAAGGTTCAGGGTCTCAATGGCGTCGTCCACCGAAATCCCCTTCGTGCCGACCAGCTCCAGAATCGACGGAACGGCCTCCTTCGCTGCCTTCCCGCCATTCACGGCTTCCAGCACCCCGGAGAGGGCCCTGCCCGAGTACCCCGCCTCGGGGACCCCTTCCCTGGCCAGCCTCTGAGGCAAGTCCACAAGGACCGATGCGACGAACGAGGGCTCGAGCTTCACTCTGCCGATGAGATGTTCGAACTCATCGGTCATGTCGGAGTCGTAAAGCTTCAGGGCCATGTCCAGGCTGAGGGCGTAGGTGCTCTGCAGGCGCCCCACCAGGGCCGTCCACTCTTCGGGCACCATTTCGATGACCTTCCGCCGCAACCCGGGGGTCACAGAGATGTCCGGTATGTCAGTCTCCGGATACATCCTCTGTGAGCCGGGGCGGGGGCGCATGTACCTTGTCTCCCCCGCGTCGGTGGCTGCCCGAGTCTCCGCCGGGACCCCCTTGGCGGCGAACTCGAGCCTGGACTCAATCAGCGGGAGAACCCGTTCGACGGTCTCCCTGGGTCCTGCGATGAGGACGAGCGCGTCCCCTGGACCGCACCCCATCGCTCTCCTCAGGGCGGAAGCCTCCGTCTCGGAGACCCCTTGCTTCTCGAACTCGTCGGAGTGTATGACCCCGCCCAGGGAGTTTGCCCTCGCGACTTCGGCAACCTCCCTGCCCAGGCGAACCCCGGGTTCGGGTTCCCACCCCAGCACCCCGCCGAGGCCGAAGGCGGCCACACATCCTATCATCCCACCGTCCGGGAGAGACCGCCTCAGCGCGCCCGAATTGGTCTGGGCGAAGGTCCCCGTGACGTCCCTGGTGCTGCACTTCACCCGCACCCTCCTCTCCTTCAGGGCTTCTGCCACCCTCACCAGAGCGCGCTGACGCCTCCCCTCATACTCCACCACCTTGGAGACGAGGTTGAGCTTCTGGACCCCCTTGACCTCCACAACGTTTCCGCCGTCGAGCGAGACGTTCAGGTCCTGCCTTATCGTCCCTAGCCCCCGGGCCACCCGTCCCGTCGACCGGAGCACCCTCCCAAGGTGAAGGGCGACCTTGCCTACGAACTCCGGTTCGCCTTTCACCGGGTCAAGGGCAACCTCCACCAAGGCGACCCCTAGCCTGTCCAGAGCGAAGCGTCTGGAAGCCCCGTCTTCTCCCAGGATTCGGGCCGCATCCTCCTCCAGAGTGACGGACTGGACTCCGACCTGGGCCCTGTCGGCGGCGAAAGACCCCCCCAGGCCCACGACGGCCGTCCGCTGGAACCCTCCGGTGTTTGAACCGTCGATCACAATCTTCCTCATCACGTGCACTTCGTCGACCACACTGGAGCCGAGCACCTGTGCGACGAGAGCTGCCGCCTCGAAGGCCTCGGGGCTCAGGGGGTGAGGGGGCTCTTCATCAGCCTCAACCAGGCATGAAGACTCAGGGTTCCAGAAGTACACGTTCGACTTCCCCTTCGCGAACTCGAACACAGCAGCTGGGTCGAGCCGCCCGGTCTCGCTCTGGGCAGGCCTCAGGCGCCTCTCGAAGTGGTACGGGAATTCTTCAGATTTCACCGGCGGACAGGCGCAGAAGAGTTTCGAGGAGCACGCCAGCTGCTGGTGGATCTCCAGACCGACGAGAAGCCCATCCCCCTTTGCCAATGGAATGCACCCTCTACCCTGGGAACGTGCGCGCCGTTGTTTCTCCGGCCAGATTGGCTGACATCAGCTCCCGTGCCTTCGCTCCCGAAGCCCCTGTCCCAAGGACCCACATTGCCTTCGCCAGCGCAGTCTCGGAGAGCATGTCCTCCAACGGGAGGACCCCAGCCCTTACAAGGTCCCGCCCGGTGTCGTAGACGTTGAGGTCCACCCTGCCGTTGATGCACTGAGACGTCATGCAGGCAAGCCCGCCCCCCTTCACGAACAGCGCCAGCTCCTTGACGACTTCCCTGCTTACATGCCCCAGGCCGGTCCCCTCGATTATCATGGCCCTCGCCCCCATCCTCTTGGCCGCCCGTATGACCCCGCCCGGCATCGAGGGGTAGAACTTGATGAGCGAAACCCTGTCGTCGAACCTGGGCCTCGGCTTGAATGCCCCGCCGCGTGAAGGGAGCCCCTCGGCCACCTGCTCGAAGCCGGACCTCCCCCAGACGGCAACCGGAGGGACTCCTACGGAGACGAAAGCGTCTCTTCTGCTCGTATGGTTCTTTCGGACCCGGGTACCCCTGTGGAAGGCGATCTTGTCGTCGCTCTCCCCCAGGTGCATGGCGACGTACACCCCCGAGAACGGGGCGGTCCCGGCGGCTGTCACCGCGGCGATGAGGTTGAGGGGGGCGTCGGACGAAGGCCTGTCAGGTGATCGCTGGGCACCCACGAGTACGACCGGGACCGGCACTCCTGCAAGGGCGAAGCTCAGCGCAGCGGCGGAATACCCGAGGGTGTCGGTCCCGTGGGTGATCACTATCCCTTCGACCCCTTCGGCGACCGCCCTGACGACCCGCCGAGCCAGCTTGGTCCACTGCGTGGGGGTCATGTTCTCGCTGAATATGTCGAACAGTATCTCAGGCCGGACCCTGGCGATTTCGGACAGCTCCGGGACAAGGGAGTGGAGGTCTTCGGAAGACACCGCAGGGCGTACGGCCCCGGTCCTGTAGTCAATCCTGCTGGCAATTGTCCCTCCGGTCCCGAGCATCAACACCCTGGGCAGTCCTCTCGCGGGCCTGGGAGGCGCCGGAGGAGAGAACGAGGGTCTCTCCCCCTTTGCCTTCACCGTCGCCCCCTCGAGTCCGTCGAGGTTCAGCCCCACGTTATACCCTGACCTGAGCTTGAGGACGACGTGTTCTCCGTCCTCGTGAACGTACCTGGGGACGAGGGTCCCAGTGACAACCCCCCAGGATGTCTTGACTTCGAGTATGTCCCCGATCGAAGCGCCAGCGTCCCTGAGGAACCTCAGCGCGGCGCCCTTGTAGCCAGCGAGGTCCTCCATGCGGGCTGAGCCGGCCTGGTTCCGTCTTAAAGGCTCTGGAGCTCTTTCCCGACGTAGGCCCGAATCGGTCCATTCTCCGGGCCGTTAGCGGCCCCGAGGCATCGCAAGAAAGGTTAATGCGTGACAGCCGGAGGGAGGTCGCAGAATTCACCAGAGATGACTATGCATGACCAATGACAAGACGCCGTCGGTGGAGGTGAACGCGCTCCGAAGGGAGTTCAAGGGGAAGAACGCCCCCGTGGTTGCGCTCGACGGCGTGAGCCTGAAGGTGCAGCCTGGCGAGGTGTTCGGGGTCCTGGGCCCGAACGGCGCGGGGAAGACGACGATGATCAGGATTCTTTCGACCCTGCTCCTTCCCACCGGAGGGTGGGCCAAGGTGATGGGGTTCGACGTCGAGCACGAGCCGGAGAAGGTCCGCCGTGTGATCAACATGGCGAGCGGGGCAGAGAAGGCGGGGTACGACTTCATCAGCGCGAAGAGGAACCTCTGGTTCTTCTCCCAGCTGTACGGGATACCGGGCGACATTGCAGAGAGGAAGATAGCAGAGCTGAGCGAGATGCTCGGGCTCACGAAGTACCTGGACAGGAAGTTCTACGCCCTGTCCACGGGGTACAGGCAGCGGGCAACCATCGCCCGGGCCTTCGTCAACGACCCCCGGGTGGTGTTCCTCGACGAGCCGACCATCGGGCTCGACGTCATGACCGCCAGGAGCATCAGAGAGTTCCTCCTGGGGGAAGCGAGGAGGAGCGGGAGGACGATCATCCTCGCGTCCCACAACATGGCCGAGGTGGACGCCATCTGCGACCGGGTCGCCATCATCGACAGGGGGAAGATACTCGCCGAAGGGACCCCCGACGAGCTCAAGCGCTCCCTGGGTGCGCCGGCTCTGGTCATGGAGGTCTCTCCGCCTCAGACCGGGTTCGAGATGCTGGCCGGGGTGGCCGGGGTCAGGGGGTTCACGTCCGAGACTGACGAGGAGAGAGGACTAACCACCGTAGAGGCTGTCGTCGAGAGCGATGCAGCGGCACGCGGGGCGGAAGAGGCGGTGAAGAAGGAGGGGTTGAAGGTTGTCGCGTCTTGGAGGAAGCAGGCGACCCTTGAGGAGGTCTTCGTGGCCCTGGTGGGACAGGGGTTCAAGGAAAGGGAAGAGGAAGATGTCTCTTAGCCCCTGGATGAGGACCATGAAGGCCAGAGCCCTCGTCCGACTCTGGAGCATATTCGGAGAGCCGCTCTGGGTCGTGGTAAACATGGGGTTCCCGGTCCTGTCCTCTCTTGCCATGGCCCTGCTGTACTTCAGCATTGGGGCCACCAGCTACATCGGATTCGCTGTGCTTGGCGGCGTGATGGTCTCCTTCTGGGGGAACGTCCTCTGGTCCATGGCGAGCCAGTTCAACTGGGACAAGCAGGAGGGGCTCTTCGAGATCTATCTGACGTCCCCGGCGTCGGTGACCGCCATACTCATCGGGATGTCCATAGGAGGGATAATCGGGACCGTGCCGTCCGCCATCATTGTGACAGCCATCGGATGGGCCCTCTTCCACCCCGTCGTCAGCGCTTCCTGGGGAGGAGTCACCCTCGCCTTCGGGCTGACCCTCGCGTCCCTCTACGCGCTGGGGATGGCGCTATCCTCGCTCTACCTGGCCTATGGTAGGGGGGCGGAGTCCCTGAACGAGACGCTGCAGGAGCCCGTTTCGATGCTCTCTGGGCTGTATTTCCCATCCCTGGGCTCGAGCTCTCCGTTCCCTCTCGCCCTCCAGGCGGTCGCGTCTCTCATCCCCCTGACCATCGGCATGGACGCCCTGCGCAAGACACTCTTCTATGACAGCGGCCTCGGACAGGTCTGGCCCGACCTCGTGGTGCTCGCGGTCATGGCTGTAGTCCTCCTGTATCTCTCGAGGTTGGCCCTGAAGCTGCTGGAGAAGATGGGGCGGCGGGACGGTACCATCGCGGTGAGAATCCGATGACCAGCCTCAGGCCCATCCTGGCCTCCGCCTGGATGGGGATCCAGCACGACATAGCATGGACGACCCCCGCTCTCTCGGTCGCCATGAGAGCGGTCGCGCCGTTCGCCTCGGCGATGACCGTCTCGATAATCTACTGGTTCGGGACTACCGCCGGGACCAACACCTTCTCTCCCTCCCAGCTTGCATTCGTGCTCATAGGTTCCACCCTCTATGCGCATGTCGCGTCGTACGCCTGGGTGCCCACGGTGGCCATCGCAGAAGGGAAGAACCTCTCGGTATTCCCGCACATCTACCTGACGTCCCGGTCGACGGCGTTCTACACGGCCGGGAGGCTCCTCTCCGCGTTCGTCGTCTCGACGGTCACCTCCCTCGCCGCACTGGTGGCCGCCTACTACGTCCTCGGGTCCTTCGTGGCGGCGCAGATCCCGATCGTGGTGGGCGCCCCGTCAGCCGTGCTCTTCGCCTTGGCGCTGGTGGCGAACATCCCTGGAGCGCTTGGGCTCGGGTATCTCCTGGGGGCGTACTCGCTCTACGCGAGCAAGTTCGAATGGTCCCTCCCCGGTTACGTCGCAGGGCTGCTGATGGTCTTCTCCGGCGCCCTCTTCCCGACGACGGTTCTCCCGTGGCCGATTTCTGTGGCAGCGTACTACCTCCCGTTCACGCAGTTCATCTCGGCAGCCCGGGGCGCCCTCCTTCCGGGCTCGTCTTCGGGGTACTGGTACCCCCTGGGGCTGTGCCTGGCCGGGGGGGTGGCCTTCCTGGCGTTGGGGCTTCTTGTCTACCTCGCAGCCGAGAAGAAGGCGCGGAGAGACGGGGTCATAGACAGAAGGATGGCCTAGCCGAGGTCCTTTCCCATGTACGGACCTATCCGCTCGTACCCCAGCTTTCTGTAGTAGTTCCGGGTCCCCACTGCGCCTGTGACGAGGAGTCTCTTGACCCCGAACCGCTCAGCGGCGGTCCTTTCCATCCTTTCCATCATGGAAGCCCCCAGCCCCCGGTGCTGCCAGGCAGCCCTCCCCCTTTCCCCGACCCGGACTACCTTCCCGTAGACCCTGAGCTCCCTCACGATCGCCGAGCCTGCGACTTCGGGGCGGTGCGCCCTGTCCGACGGGACCCGGAGGCGCACGAAGCCGGCGATGGTGCCGCTCCTCTCGAACTCGTAGGAGCCGAACACCTCTTCCCCGCCCGATGCCGAGAAGGTGGTCTCCTTGTACGCCAGCCTATCCTCCTTTGACAGCGCGGCAGGCTCTCGGAGGACGACCTCCCTGCACCGGATGCAGCGGCAGGAGAACCCCTTCTCCCTTGCGCGGTCGAGCACGAGCTGCCTGAGGTTGCCGTCTTTCACCCCGCCCGCAATCTCGTCCGCAGGGATCTCTCTCTGTATCCTCATAATCCTGTGCCACCGGGGGACGAACCGCTTCATTTCGCTCAGGAGTTCGACTGCGGTCTCGAGGGAGTATGGTGTATAGGTCCCGGCGCCATGCATCCTTTCGAGGGCGGTCCCTGGGACCACAAGGGTTGGGTAGAGCTTTGACATGTCAGGTCGGAACGCCTCGTCCTCGAACAGGCGCTGCAGGTCTTCCAGGTCCTCTTCGGGGGTGGCCCCCGGGAGCCCCGGCATCATGTGGGCAGTCACCTTCAGTCCGGCGTCCCTTGCCACTTGGAAGGCGCTGATAGAGTCTTCGACTGTGTGCCCCCTGTTGCTTCTGGCGAGGGCGGCGTCGTGGAGGCTCTGCACGCCGATTTCCAACCTGGTAATGCCATAGCTCAGCATCAGGTCGATGTCCTGCGGCCGGCACCAGTCGGGCTTCGATTCCAGCGTCAGCCCGACGCACCTGCTAGCCGCTCCCTCGTTGACTTCTTGAGCTTCTTCGAGGCTCCCTGCCACAGCGCCGTTGAGGCCGTCGTAGACCCCCTTGACGAACCCCGCCTGGTAGTCCGCGGGGACTGCAATGAAGGTCCCTCCTTCGATAATCGTCTCCACCTTGTCGGTCTCGTGCCCGTTGGCGCCGTACTTTGCAAGGCACCGACGCACCTGCTGGTACGGGTCGAACCCGACGGAGAGGGCTGACTTCATCCCCGGGCTCCGGGGCAGATATGACTGGGGAGTCCCCAGGCGGGGGCCTCCCGGGCAGAAGACGCAGGTCCCGTGGGGGCAGGAGAACGGAGCGGAGAAGGCGGTGACGACAACTATCCCCGATGCGCTCCGTCGGGGGTGGACCCGGAGCGTCTCTTCGAGCCGGTCTCTGGCGTCGGCCGGGAGGGCCAGAATCACTTCTGAGTTGGAGACGTACCTGTTCAGGCCGAACCTGACCGCTGCCCGCTTCTTGACCTTCTCGAGGCCCTCGCGTGAGCTTACGCTCCCTCTGGAGACCTCCTCGACGACGTAGGCCAGGGCTGACTGGAGACTGTCGAAGGCTTCTTCTGTCACCGGCGCATCCAGTTCTGGCCTGGCTTGCGCTTCAGAGTAAAGCGTTTCTCGAAGGTCCGCTTGTTCCTGACTTTGGGGATGGCGCTGTCTTTTGGCTTTGCTTCTAGCTTTGGAGTCTGCGACCTAACCTTTCCCGCTTTTGTAAGCGACCCGTGCGTTGGCGTGACTTCTTCCCCCTTTGTTCCAGGTTTAGCTTTCGGAGAGCTGTATATAGCCTTAGTTCTTCTTTATTGAGTCTTCGGCCGTCAGGGCCTCTTGGTGAGGCCCTGCTCTCACAAAATGCCAACATCAAGTCCGATTGTTTCCTCTTGATTATCAGATATGGCCGGAGGGCTGTGAGCAGTCTTGTAATGTTCCCAATGCCCGTAATGTGTAGCACATGGAGATCACGATGGCCCTCTCTCTGTCTTGACAACACAACTGATCCTGCCATCAGCCAACGTTTGATAGTCTGAATGACTTCGAGGTCGGTGTTCGCAGATTATACCACCTGGTGCAAGGACAACTTGTAGCGCCTTCCGATTCGTGAAGACTTCGTGATCTGAATTCCGCCCTCACCCTCTAGGAGGCAGCGAGGTATCCTAGCTGGGCCGCGTCGAGATGACTCATGCGGATCGTCGTTTCCCGGAGCCGGGGCTTTCCCGTGTGCTTACCAACGACATGCCCTAAGACCTGGCGGCCTCTGCTGAAGGACCTCCCGCAACAGATGCAATAGAACCGCCCTTCGATTCGTCTATTCGCCGAAGCTCCAACCAACAAGACCGGACCGCCACTCCAAAAATGATAAGAGTTCGTGAGCTACGGGACCAATGCGAATGAGAGGGGTTCCTGTAACTGATATCAACACCAAATCGGCGGAGAACAAACGTCCATGATTAAAATCGAGAAGTCAGTCTACGCTCCCAAGGAGCCCTCCGACGGCAGGAGGATACTCGTGATGACCCTCTGGCCCAGGGGGATCTCGAAGGACAAGGTCGACGTCTGGATGAAGGAGCTCGGCACCCCGAGAGACCTGATCAAGCGGTACAAGGCGGGGAAGGTCTCCTGGGACGCGTTCGCGGCGGAATATAGGCGCTCCCTCCATGGGAAAGAGCCGATGCTCAGGAGCCTTGCGCAGGAGTCGAAGAAGGGCACCATCACCCTGCTGTGCACCGAAAAGGACCCCAGCACCTGCCACAGGTCCCTCCTTAAGGCCGCCATAGAGGCGCAGGCCTGACCGCGATTCATCTCACAACCCTTTAATGGCCAAGGGTGCGAGCGGGCCCGAACCCCGTTGGCTGCAGGAGTGCCCGATGGCGAAGACTTTGAAGAGCTGAGGCAGAAGAGCATAGCGGCGGCTGAACAGGCGATCCGCGAGGCTTCTTCGAGGCCCGACCTCCATCTCGTGCAGGCCATCCAGGCGCTTGATGACACCGACAAGTACCTGAACATCACCGCCACCAGGGCGTCCGAGTGGTACGGCCTCCACTTTCCTGAGCTCACTCAGATGATCCAGGACAACATAGGGCTCTGCAAGATCATCTCGGAGATCGGCGGGCGCGGCGCCTTCACCGAGGGGTCCCTTGCAGGGAGAGGGTTCACGGACAAGAAGATACAGGCCATCATCGAAGCCAGGGACAGATCCAAAGGCGGGGCCATCTCCGACGGCGACCTCGGCCGGGTGAAGTCCCTCGCGTCGCTGGCGGTCCAGCTCGGCTCGATGCGCGACGGATTGAATGGCTACGTCGAGTCGCAGATGAAGAAGGTGGCGCCCAATGTGGCGGGCGTCGCGGGAGCGACCATAGGGGCGAGGCTGATGGCGAAGGCGGGCGGGCTCGACAGGCTGGCAGTCCTCCCGGCCAGCACCATACAGATTCTCGGAGCCGAGAAGGCGCTGTTCAGATCGCTCAGAACGGGGGCGAAGCCCCCGAAGCACGGTATCCTCTTCCAGCACCAGGCCGTGCACACAGCCCCGAAGTGGCAGAGGGGGAAGATCGCCAGGACCCTGGCAAACAAGATAGCTATCGCCGCTAGAGTTGACTACTACCGGGGGTCCGAGGATGTCTCGATCAAGGCGGGGCTCGACAAGCGCCTCGAAAGCATCAAGGAGAGGTACAAGGAGCCTCCGAAGCGGTCGCCGGCACGCGAGGAGCGCCCCAGAAGGCAGGACCGCCCCCAGCGCAGGGACAAGTCCAAGAGAAGATGAACCCCCTCCTAAGGGAGGAGAACCATGGCAGGACTGCGCTTCTCACCAGGAACCTCACTCCAGGGAAGAGAGTCTACAACGAAGACCTTGTGACGAGAGACGGGGTAGAGTACAGGACCTGGGACCCGTTCAGGAGCAAGCTCGCGGCTGCCATGATCAGGGGCCTCCCCGACGACATAGTGATGCCGGGGTCGAAGGTGCTCTACCTGGGAGCGTCGACGGGGACGACCGCTTCGCATGTCTCGGACATCGTCGGGGACGGAGGGCTGGTGGTGGGCGTCGAGTTCGCCCCCCGGGTCGCCAGGGAGTTCGTGGAGCACGTCGCGAGGGTGCGGAAGAACGTTATCCCGTTCGTAGCCGATGCGAGGGACCCTTCGGGGTACTCGGTGACCGAGTTCGACGTCGTCTACTGCGACATCGCCCAACCCGACCAGACCGAGATCGCGCTCCTCAACTGTTCCCGGCTCCTGAAGAAGGGGGGCGCGTTGCTGCTCGTTGTGAAGGCGAGGAGCATAGACGTCCTCAAGGACCCAAAGCGAGTCTTCGCCGAAGAGGGCGAGAAGCTTGCAGCCGCCGGCTTCAAGGTCGAGAGGGTCTTCGAACTCAGCCCGTTCGACAAGGACCACGCGTTGATATTCGCGAAGGGCTAGTACGAATCGAGAATCGCCTGTTCAATCCGCTCCCAGGTCTTCCAGCTCTGGCGCACGAACGTAGGTAAGGCCTCTCCCCTCCTCATCAGGCTGGCAAAGAACTCCCTCGTCACCGGGTCCGAAGGGTATCCGGAACCGAAGTCCCCGTTCGCGCCCTTGAGCGCTTCCACGGCCCTGTCCCTCTCGACTTTTGCCACGATGCTGGCTGCCGAGACGACGGGGAAGTCCCTGTCCGCCTTGTGGAAGGCCTCTATCCTGCACTTCCCTGACATGTTCCCCCTGATGTCGTCTCCGAAGCGACGGGGGATCACGTCCGATGCGTCGACCGTGACCCTTTCAGCATCCAACCTGTCGATCACCTTCGCGAAATACACGGCCTCGAGGTAGTTCAGCTTTCGGAGCCTCCGCCCGGCGGTGACGACCTCGTCGATCTCCCTCGGCGTGATACCGACCCAGTGGACGTGTTCTGCTATGTCCAGGATGTGAGGATAGAGGGACCCCCTCTGCTTCGCCGAAAGCCTCTTCGAATCTCTGACCCCGATCTCCCTGAGCTCTTTCACGCCTTCGGGGGTCACCGACACCCCCGCGACCACCAGCGGTCCCAGGAGGCACCCCCTTCCCGCTTCGTCGGCGCCCCCAACAAGCCCCGAGCCCATTATCTCGCCCTGGATCCTCCCACGGCTTGCAGCAGGGTGGCACCGAGCTCCTCGGCCGTAGCGTCCCTGTTGTCGAAGGAGAGCGTGAACTGGACGACCGCCTTCGACCTCAGTTCGCGCAGCAGGTCGTCCTCGAGGCGCTCGTGGACGACTGCGAGCATCGGCTTGCCTGACCTGATGCACTTCTGGACTGCTCTCCTGAACTCGGGGCTGACCAGCTCCATTGGGCCCACCTCGTCGATGACGACCAGCTCGGAAGAAGACGCCGCGGCTTCTACTCCTGCCGCCCCCACCCGGGCGAGGTCCGTCAGGTTGACCCTGTACCTCCCGACCCGGGGGCCGAACTTGGAAGCCACTGAAGCCAGCTCCCCTGTCCTTCCTGACGTGAGGTCGCGCACTTCGAACCCGACCCTTGTTCCTCCGGACCGCTTCTCGGCGGTCGTGCACCCGCCGACTATGATCCCGGCGCTCTTGAGCCTGAGCACGACCTTCGAAATGAGGGTCGACTTACCCACCCCCGGCGGGCCGGTGACGAGCCAGATCAACTGGATTCCCTTTTCCGAGGGAGTACATGAAGGTACCATCCCAGTCCTCGAATCGTTTAACAGCGCTTCCCCTCCGTGGGAGCAAGAATGAAGTTCGTCGAGCACATGGAGGGCACAACGAAGCTCATGGTCCCCCCCTACAGCCTCACCCAGGACCCTCCTCCCACCTCTCCTGTCTTCTTCAACCCCGCCGCGGCACTCAACCGCGACGTCAGCGTGGCAATAACCACGGCCACCGACGGGTCGACCTACTGTGACTCGATGTCAGGGGTGGGAGCAAGAGGGGTGCGCATCGCCAATGAGGTCGGCCGGATTGGCAGGGTGACGATGGTTGACTTCAACCCAGCCGCTCTGGACGCAGCGAGGCAGTCCGCCGCGCTGAACAACGTCGCGAGCAAATGCGAGTTTTCAAACTCTGAAACCACTTCATACCTCCTTTCGAGGTTCGGAAGCGACGAGAAGTTCGACTACGTCGACGTTGACCCCTTCGGCTCTCCTGCGCGCCAGCTCCAGGGTGCGGTGACCTCGGCCTCCGACGGAGGGATCGTGTCGATAACTGCCACGGACACCGCCGTCCTCTGCGGAGTGTACCCCCCGGGTCTCCCTTCGAAGATACGGGGCCCTCTCCATGAAGAGCCATTTCGGGCACGAGACGGGCCTCAGGATACTCGCAGGGGCCCTGGCCCGCGAGGGGGCCAAGCTCGACATCGGAATCGAACCAGTCTTCGCCCACTCGACCCGCCACTATCTCCGCCTGTACGTCCGGACGTCGCCAGGCGCTGCTGCCGCAGACGAGTCCATCCGGCGTCTCGGCCACCTTACGTGGTGCCTTCACTGCGGGCACGTTGCATCGTCGAGGCAGGAAGAACCCGTCTGCCCGAGCTGCGGGAAGAAGGCGAAGACGGCGGGCCCTCTGTGGGTCGACGGGCTCGCAGACTACAAGGTGGTGGCAACTGCCGCGGATTTTGCCGAAAGGATTGGAAGTGCCCCCGCAGCGAGGTTGATCCGGTCGCTCGAGGGCGTAAACGAGTTCCCTTCCTGGAGCTTCAGCATTGAGGGCGCATCTTCTTCCCTCAGAGCGGCCACGGTCCCGGAGCCGTTGATCCGCCGGCTTCTCCTTGAGAAGGGGTGGCGGGTCATGAGGACCCCATTCGAGAGGACCGGTCTTAAGACCAACGCGCCATACCAGGAGTTCCAGCTAGCCGCGGAGATGGCGATAGTCTCGGGCCGCCGCTCCCCCTGAGACGACTTCCGCCCGTGAAAGAATGTGTGGAAACCATTTATCAGGGTCGGGGTGGAATCTGGAACCCCGCGATGAAGACCCGTGATGCGACTGCGAAAGCGGGACTGTCCGCTGTCCTACTAGCCCTCGCCTTCATCCTGGCCTTTCAGCTTCCATCATCTGGGTTCACCGGCAGGGCGAATCCGGCAGCGGCGCCTTCCTCTTCTGGAGGCCGGCTCCTTGTCAGCGTGACGCTTGAGAACGAGAGCACCGCCCCAGCTCCTCTCAGGGGGGCGCAGGTCGGTGTTTCCCAGTTCGTTCCCCACGGACTGCACCTCGTTCTCCCCACGAACGAGACCGGGGAGGTGGAGTTCACACTTCCGCCGGGGACGTACGGGGTCTCTGTAGGCGACGACCGGTTCACCCTCTCAGCCGAGGTCTCAGTCAATTTGAACAAGGTGACATGGATGCGTGTCTCGGTGAACAGGACGGCTTACGTGGCCTCTTTTGCCGTGGCTGAAGATTCCACCTCCCGAGGAGATATCGAGCCTTGGAACACAGTGGTGGTGGAGGTCACCCCGTACCAATTCCCGACTCTGCTGACAATCGGATATGCCCAGGGACAGCAAGTCATAGTCAGCCCGGTTTCTTCGCCCCCCTCCCCTCCGACCTTCGATGGCCAAGTGTTCCTCCGGCCTTTTTCGTTCACCCCCGGAGGAGGAGGGCAGGTGATCTGGGGGCTCGAAGTTCCCGCGACAGTTGTTTCGCAGGTGGTCAGGTCGAGGGGGACCTGGCTGACCCTCCAGCCCGCCAGCCTGCTGCAGCTGGGTGGCTCCTCGTATCTGCAGGTCGTAAGCTACCAGGCGGGGAGTTCGGTGACAATCGAGAATGCTTGACACTCTTGGTTACGGGCTGGTGTCCATCGATGTGGCGCTCTACGCCCTGCTGGCCCTGCAACTCCTGAGATCTGGGCAGGGACGCGGACTGGGCGAGACCATCGGGGCCGAGGAGGCGTTCGCGCTCCTAGGAGCAGAGATTAGGCGCTCGGTGCCGAACGTGCCACCAGGATTCACCTGGGAGGAGGCGATCGGGGAGGCCCGGAAGCTTGAGATCGATGTTGACTGGCCGAGCGTGGATAAGGCAGTACAGAGATACGAGTGCTACCGGTATGGTGGAGAGGAGGAGCCTGTCACCGGTTACGAGGAGATTCACAGGCTGGCGAGGGAGCTGAGGCGCGCGAGATGATGAACAGCATCTCGGCAAGGATCGCCGAACAGACCAGGAAACTCGTCATCGGGAGGGAACTCGAAACCCGCCTCATCCTGGAATGCCTCCTTGCCCGCGGGCACGTCCTCCTCGAGGGGGTCCCCGGCGTCTCGAAGACTCTGCTGGCGAGGGCCTTCGCCAAGTGCCTCGGCCTAGAGTTCAAGCGGGTCCAGTTCACCCCTGACATGCTCCCCCTCGACATTGTCGGAGGGTTCGTCTACGATCAGGCGAAGCGCGAATTCCAGTTCAAGCGGGGGCCAGTGTTCACCAACATACTCCTCGCCGACGAAGTCAACAGAGCCCCTCCCAAGGTGCAGAGCGCTCTACTTGAAGCCATGCAGGAACTCCAAGTCACAGTCGAAGGGCACACAGAGTCGCTCCCATATCCTATGATTGTTCTCGGGACCGAGAACCCCGTGGAGTTCTCGGGGGTCTACCCCCTTCCCGAAGGCCAGTTGGACAGGTTCATGATGAAGGTCGTCTTCTCCTATCAGCCCCATGACGTCGAGGCCGAGGTTCTCCGGAGGAACCTGGAAGACCTCGACTTCGCCGAAGTGGAACAGGTCGTCAGGCTCGACGAGCTCCGGAACTACATCCGGGACGTCCAGAAGGTGAGGGTGTCCCCCGACCTGCTTTCGTATCTCGCCACCCTCGCCCAGGAGATGAGGGGAGACGGAAGGCTGGAGCTTGGCCCGAGCCCGCGGGCCATGGTGCAACTCCTCCACTGCTCCCAGTCCAAAGCGTCCCTGGACGGGAGAGATTTCGTCACCCCGGATGACATCAAGGCAAGGGCAGAGGTGGTCCTCGCGCACAGGTTCAGGCTCAGCCGGGCCGCGGTCCTCAAGGGGTCGGCAACGTCTCCATCTCAGGTCATCGCCGAAGTCCTACAGAGAGTCGAGCCTCCCAGATGAAGCTGACCAGGGCGGGGGCGGACTACCACGCAGCCATCCTCCTCCTCCTAGTCGTGGGATTGGTGAGCGGCGGGACGCTCTTCGCAGCGCTTGCCCTTGCCCTGGCTTTCGCTTCGCTCTTTTCACTTGTCCTCGCGCGGCTCCGCCTCCCGAAGTATGTTGTCGTCCAGGTCGCCTCGGGACCGGTCAGGGTGCTCAAGGGGGAAGAAGGGAAGATGGCCCTCTCGATCCCAGGCTTCCGAGACCCCTGGGCCACGGTGAGAGTCGAGGCGGTCAGGGTCGCAGGGCCGGTGAAGACGTCGCCTGCTTCCGAAGTGGCAGGAGGCCTGGAGTTCGCGGTCAGACCCATCCTGGCAGGAAGGTTCACCCAGGCAGAGGTCGTCCTCGGGCTGGGAGACCCGCTGGGGCTCTTCTACTCAACGAGGCGGATCGCCCTGGACGACGCAGTCATCGATTCGCTTCCACGGTCCCTGGTCGCGCCAGTTCGGAGGGCGATAGTCCCTCCCCTGGTGGTCGGGGAGAGTCCGGCAGGGACGGCGGGGAAGGGGCAGGAGTTCTACGGAATAGAAGAGTACACGCGGCATTCGGAGAGCAAGGACATCCTATGGAGCCGCGCGGCAAAGGAGCCTGACAGGCCTCTCCTCGCCCGCGTCAGAGAAGCCAGCGGCCCCGAGTCAGTGACGATCGAGGTCGTACACGGGGCGATATCTGCCGACACGAAGCCGGTCCTAGTCGACCTACAGTGCGAGGCTCTGGGAACCATCGGGAGGGCCCTCGTCCTTGCCGGAATCCGGGTCGAGATTACAGCGCCGGACGGGACAACGTTCGCTGCGGAGGACGACGAAGAGCTCGCCGAAGCGATAATGCGGACATCTGCGAGTGGAAGACCGACATCCAATCAGGACTCCGGCAGATGGCCCCGAATACTGATGTTGGTGGGGGACCGCCAGCAGGACTCCATGCTGTCCGATTCCAGACTGCCCACGGTGCTTGTTGGGCTGGGGGTGCCCCGGATCCTGGATAGGTACGTGACCGCGTACAGCGGGACAGAAGACCTCTCTGGTCTGCTTGCCATGGTGCTTTCGGGATGAGGGCAGATACCGGCCTGGTTACATCGCTCGCCGCAGGAGGTGCTGTGGGGATACCCAGCCTAGGCGCCGTCGCGGTCTGGCTTGATACCCCCCGGCTCTATCCTTCGACCCCTCTCGAAGCCGTGGTGTGCGCGGTGATACTGCTGAGGTCGGCAGTCTTCGGGTTCCCGCGGTTCCGGCAGATAAGCACCGGCGCAGCGGTCGTGGTCCTGTCAGGAGACGTGCTGGTCCTGCCGGTCGCTGCGATTATGTACTTTCTTACAGGAGACCCGGCATTCACCAGCTTCGCTGGAGGATATCTGGCTGCTTGGCTTTCTGCGGCCCTCCTATTCTACACGCCTGTCGCCGGACTGGCGGTCGCGGAGGCGATGCGACGGAGGTCGCGCCTGGCCGGAGTGGTGCCGGCAGCCGCGGGGGCGTTCGTCATCTCTTCACTCGTCCTCACGGGGGTCATGAGCGCGGACAGCGGCCGAGGTCTTACAACGGTCGCAAGGCTGTCGATAGGAAACCTGAAGGAGGTGGCCCCCCAGAGTCCCACTGTCTACTTCCTGCTTCTTGTGTGTGCAGCGGCGCTCTTCTTCGCTCTCGGGGCGTACTCGGTCACGATAGAATCGTCCCGCGGAGGGAGGCTGACCTCAGAACTCACCGTGGGGGTCGTGGGGGTGGCGGCTCTGCTCGGGTGGGTTCAGCTTACCCCCGGGATTCCACCATGGGAGGCGTTCGGTCTGCCCGCCGCGATCATTGTGGGCCTGGCATGGGTGATCTCGCGTGAAAGCTAGAGCCCTGGGCGCGCTCTTGCTGATAGCGTTGAGCGCATTCCCCCTTCAGCCCCTCACTCCGGGGGCGTCTGCGGGGGTTGTCCCGATTGACCTGGGGTACGGCTCTTCCATCCTCTTCCCTGTGAAGGGGGGGACCCCCGCCTTCACGGCCGGAGATCAGGTCTGGGCCATGTCTCACTTCAATACGACTGTCCAGGTCACACTTTCTCCCCTAGCCAACTTCGGCGGGCCCAATTCAACCACCTACTCAGAGGTTCTCGAGCCCGGGGTCCCGTCAAGATTGCTTACAATCAACTCGACAGACTTTCAGGGACTGTGGACTCTGGAAGCTGTGAACTCCACCTTCCCCCCCGCCTTGTTCATTGTGAGCGACGCGGCTTCAGAGCCTGCGAACTTCACCCTGTCAGCGTTTCATCTGAAGCAGGGACACCTCGACTTGGGCTTCGCCACGTCTCCTGACATCCAGATGTACGGTGCCTCAGCCTGTCTCGTCGCAGGTGCCGACCCGTCTGTCGCCCAGATTCCCCTTCCTTCCGGAATCGGCGCAGGATATGTGAACATCTCCATGAATCACGATTCGCTTCAGGCACTCCCGTCGCCATTGAGTGCCAATTATTCGCTCTCCGTCGAACTGTACCGCTCGGTTTCGTTCCTGCTCCCCGGCTCCGCATCCACACTGGTCTCGCGCGCGGTCCAGGTGGCGGCAACGGATTCCGGACTAGTGTCCGACGGGGAACCGGTCGCTCTCTCCCTGCGGCACGATGCTCAGTTGTGGCCCGGGACCTATCAGGTGAGGACATTCTTCGAGGGCGCAGGGGGGGTCTTCCTTTCGACCGCCGACGTCATCGTCACTGGCAGCGGGGGATGGGTCTGGCGCGGAGCTTGCTCGACCTACCCGGTTTACTCGAACAACTTTGCGATATCAGTGCGGCTCGGTTACGACCCGGGGTCTTGGCCGAGATCTGCATGGCTCACCTACGAGGCGTCAGGGCTCCAGGGGCTCGCCTACCTGCCGTTGAAGGTGAACCTCTCCGCCGTGGGGTTCGTCGGAATGCCGTGGGGGGTGAGGCTGTCGAGCTATAACATCCGGGTGAGCTCGACCACGGGGGTGCTTGAATACGACGTCAGCAATGGGACCATCTTCGCACTGTTGGACGCCCCGGCCGGACAGATAGGATACGAGGCCGGCCTTGGCAGCCACTACTTCTTCTCAGGGACCGCAGGCCCCTTGGCCTCCTTCGCCGTGAGGCAGGTCGCCCTCAACGTGTCAAAGCTCGTGGTCCAGTACCTTGTGGCCGGAAGCGGATTCGCTGGAGGGAGAGTGGGTGTGTCAGATTCGACTGGACTCCTGGAGAATGCCACCACTGGCCCCTCAGGGGAGGCCACGTTCTACCTGCCGCCTGGAGGATACAACGTCACAGCGGCGGGAGGCAACAGCTCGGCAACTGCGACGACCATCCTGGCACCAGGAAGGAGCCAGCAGCTTGTCCTGGGAGCCACAAACGGCGCGGGCTCGCAGACGATAGTTCTGGAGGGGCTCGGGCTCGCGGCGGTCGTGGGTGCGTTGGCAAACGTCGCCATCTGGGTAAGAAGACGGGAGCGGACTCCTGGTCAGGGGAGAAGGTTCTCGCAGAAGTAGTACAGCTCGGAACTGGCGTTCCTGCTCGCGGCAGGCTTGATGACCCGGACGGTCTCGAAGCGCTTCCTGAGCTCAGTCCTCACATTCTGCGACTCTTCCCCCTCAAATAGCTTGCAGAACAGCGACCCTCCCAACCTGAGGAGGGCCGGGGCCAACGCGAGCACCTTCATGGTGAGATCCACCTGTCTCCCCTGGTCCAGCTCCCAGACCCCCGAGACCGAGGGAGCCAGATCCGAAAGGAAGACGTCTGCCCTCGCTCCCAGGGCCTCCTGTGCCCTGGCCGGGAAGGAGGGGTCGTTGACATCCATCCTCAAGGCTACGATGTTCTTCCCCTTGACCCTGATGGGACTCGTGTCGACGCCGACGACCTTCCCTTCTGGCCCGACCAGCTCCGAGGCGACCTGGAGCCACCCTCCCGGAGAGGAGCCGAAGTCGAGAACCCTCCCGCCTGCCCTCAGGAAGTCGTACCTCTCGTTCGCCTCTATCAGCTTGAACGCGGCCCGGCTCCTGTACCCCTGTTCCCTGGCAAGACGCCTGTAGAGGTCCCGTCTTGCCTCGTGGAGCCTCAATTCTCCGACAGCTCTGGGGGGTTGAAGTGGCGGGGGAGGAGCGCCCCCGCGGTCTCATCGGCGGCGAACCCGTCGACCCCGCGCCTGAGCACCCTCATCTTCGGGTTGAACTCGACCATCACCTGTCTGCAGGCGCCGCACGGCCTTGTGTACTGCTCCGACTCGCCCACCACCGCGATGGCGACAATGCGCTTGACTCCTTCGGAGACTGCCTTGAATATCGCCGTCCTCTCGGCGCAGCAGGAAAGGCCGTAGGAGGAGTTCTCGATGTTGGCGCCCGTGAAGACCCTTCCGTCGGAGCTGAGGACTGCGGCGCCTATCTTGACCCCCGAATAGGGGGAATAGGCACGAGACCTCGCCTTCGTGGCTGCTCCCACTAGAGTGCGGAGCTTCTCCTTCTCGGTCATCGCAGGAGGCACTATCGTACCGTGACCGGCTGGGGCTCGGCGACCTGGGCCCGAGCAGCCCGCGCTTCTTCGATCACCCAGGGGCCGATCCACGGGCAGACGTAGGGGCTTACTTCTCCTTCGACCGAGCACTTTGACTCGTACTGGCAGATTATGCACGGCGCTTTCTCGATCGAGGCCATGTCGGTGGGGAACCGCAGCGGGGTAAGCTTGTAGGTCCATCTCCCCTCCTCGAGGACCTTCACCCGTCCTATGAGCCCCCTCCTCTCCAGTCTGATGGCAAGCCTAGACCCGTCCCTGCTTGTCAGCCCCAGCTCCTTCCAGATTTCGCTCTGCAGGACGCCGTCTCTTCCCTGCTCTACGACGAGCTTGTAGACCCTCGACGTCAGGTCCACCAGTTCTTCCTCCGTCCTCTCCACCGGCTTTTGGGGCTCCGGCTCCTTCGCTGGCTTCGCCTGCTTCCTCTGGGGCGCCGCCTTTGGCTTCGCTTTGGCCTTTGTCATTTGATTGGCACGAACTCCTGTCTTATCACGAAGTTGTCGAGGATTTCCCTGCACCTGTTCCTCACCGTGACCTCGGTCACTTCGGCGAACTCCGCGACCTCCCTCTGCGGCAGATGTTCGCCCACCATCACCGACGAGATGTAGACGTAGGCGGCTGCGAGCCCCGCGGGAGCCTTTCCGCTTGATATCTTCGAGTCACTGGTCTTCCGAGAAAGCGCAAGGGCGAGGTGCTCCACCTTCGGGTCTATCTTGGCCATGTTGATCAGCTTCGAGATGTACTTCTCCACCGAGGGGGGAGGGACGTAGTCCCGCTCGACCTCCTTGAGGACGAGACGGAAGTACCTGGCCACGCTCCCTTTTTCCATCCCGGCCGCCCTGGCGACCTCCTTGAGGGTCCTCGACACCCCGCACTTCCTGCACGCGAGGTAGACCGTGGCTGCGGTCATGCCGAGTATCGACTTGCTCTTGGCGACCTTCATCCTGGCCGACGTCCTGTAGATCTGAGCGGCGGTCTCGGCGACGTTGTCGGGGAGGTTGAGGGCCTCGCACAGTTCGCTGATCTTCGAAAGCACGTTCGAAAGGCCCCGCTCTTCGCTGTTGATCGTCCTGGTCCTGCTCTGCCACTTTCTCATCTTCTCGACCGTGGCGCGCATGGCCGGGTCGAGGTACTTGCCATGGGAGTCCCGCATGGTCCGGCTGATCTCCGTGGTGAGCCCGAAGTCGTGCAGCGCCAGGGTGGTTGGCGACCCCACCCTCACCCGCCTGTTCTTCTCTTCTAGGTCCATGGCCTTCCATTCCGGCCCGGTGTCGGCCGGGGCGACCGTGACGTATCCGCAGGTGGGGCAGACCTGCTCTCCCTTCTCGGAGTCTCCGATCAGCCTGTTCCCGCACACCGGGCATGAAGTCCTGAAGCCGTCGTCCCTGCTCTCGTTCCAGAGGCTCGTTCACTTCACCTTTCTATGAAGATGGGGTCCCCGGGCTTGCCCAGCCTGCTGCTCGCCGCCGCTACTGAAGCGTAGGGGGACTTCACTGGGCCGATGAGCTCGACGACTCTGCCCAGGTTCCGGCTCCCCTGGTCGAAAACGAAGACGCCGGGACGGACCTCCTGCGAGAGCCTGACAATCAGCCGGCCACTCTTGGCCTGATGCAACAATGTGCCGACTTGAAACAAGAAACGAGAACGCCTGCCATCCTGCCTTTAAACCTTCGGCCTAAGGATTCCGGGAAGACCTCGGTTGACCTCCCGACCTTCACCCGGTCTCCGTTGCAATACTCCGGCCGGCATGTGCAGGTTCCACCGCGGTCTCAGAGTGGACCGCCATGCCATTGTCTTCGGGACCTGCTCGCGCTGGGCACTCCGAAAAAGGAAAGAAGGGTCCCTGTCGGGACCCTAGGATACTGTGTAGATGTCTCCGCCGTAGAGGTTGAACGTGCCGCTGGAGGCTACGGTCCCGCCGCTGGAGTCCTTCAGTACGATGCTGGCGTTGACCGGGTAGGTGTAGGGCCCCAGGTCGAAGGTCGCGACCCCGTTGGTCACCGTGGCCGTCCCTAGGACCGCGCCTGACGGGCTCGCAAGTTGGACGCTTGAGACGCCGGATGGAACTCCGTTCACTGTCAATGTGGTCGAGGTGGGGTCTATGGTAGGACCGCAGTTCAGGGCCGCGCTGGTGACGAAGTTGGCGTTGAACGGCACGCCGTAGGCAACGAAGGTGAAGTCAGAGGGGGGTATCCGGCATAGGTGATGAAGGAAAGCGACGGGTACCCGTTGCTCTCGTAGATGCAAAGGTTGTCCAGGGTCCCGATGTAGCTGCTGCTCACCGACGTCCCCGGGTTCCCCATGGTATAGGTCATCCCGAGGGACTTCACGAACTCAGCGACGAGTAGGTCGAGAGGGAGTAGGTGAGTCTGTTGTTGAAGTTGTCAAACATTATTCCGTTCACGTGGCACCAGTCCCAGTACTAGCTCACGTGGCTCTTGGCCGTGCTCAGGGGCTTCATAGAGCACTCGCAGTTGGCTAGGAGATCGACGTACCCCAGGACTGTGATTCCGTGCGCCTTGGAGTTCTGTATCCCCGAGAGGAAAGTTGGGTCCTGCGAAGAGCCGGGCCCGTTGTTGGGGTTCACGATCACTGCTATTGGGACGTTGGGGTACTGCTCGTGCACCTGGACGATGGCGGCCCAGGTGGAGTCAGGATAATTGTAAAGCGGGATGGCGACACCGGCGTGGTCCGACCCTGCGGCCTGAGCCGGCGGGGTCACGAGTCCGAAGGCGGTCCCCAACAGGAGGATGGCTGTGACGGGAACAATCGCAAGGAGCCTTCTAGCGCGAGAGTCCTCTGGAGAATTCGCACTGGACAGTTTTCCAGGAGACTAGATTACTGTTGTGAAGAGACTCTACGTAGGCGACCTCTGGGTGCTCCAGACATTACAGAGCGTATGCTACTGCTTTGAGAAATAGTGGAACATGACGCTCACCCTCCGTGAATGAGGACGGTCACCTTCTGCGGCCAGGCTGCTTCTGAGGCTGGCGCTTTGCCGCAAGCCCCCGGACGACGGAGAGCTCTCGCGCGACCCTGAGCAGCAGCGCCTGCTTCGGCGTTGACTTGGCCACCGACACGTACCCCGACTCCTTCGAAGAGAGCGAGGGAAAACGCGCGGTCTGCGGCTGGGGCTGCAGGTTGAGCCTCCTGCACGCCTCGCTCAGTTCGCTGAGCGTTGGCTCTCGGGTCGCCGAGCTGAGAGGGACCCTCCTCCCTTCGCTCCGCTTGAGCGCCGAGTCGAAATACTCCAGCCAGAAGATCTGCCTTTCGTACTCTTTCATTTCTTCGAGGTCAGCACCGCGTTGACCACGCCGTCGGCGGTAGGCCTCGACGTGACCACGGCCTCTCCGGCTTCGGTCTCGAGAACAGCCCCCCTCGTTATCACGCCCCTCCTTTCGTAGTCCCTGTTGGCAGGGCTCTTCTTGACCCGAAGTATCTTCGATTTCTTCGCCTTCCCTGAGCCGTCCGACACGTTGGCGAAATCCGCGAAGATCAGCCCTGCGGAGACGTGCCCGCCGCGTCTGTATATCAGCCTCCTGGAGGCCTCCCCCACCAGCGGCTCTATGGCATACCCGTCGCTTTCGTACGCCCTCCTCCCTCTGTGCGGCTTCGCTCTCCCGCCTGTGGGCTTCCTCTTCGTGAGGTTCTCGAGTGGCCTGGTCAAATCGATACCTTTCGAAGCGCCCTCCGGCCCCGGATGTTAAGCGTTTTGGACTGAGGCGGCAGCCAAGAACGAGGCTATCTCAGGGTCAGGGTCCGGTTCTCAAGCTGTCTCTTGAGCGTGACAACGTCGGGGCTGAGCCCGAAGTACTCGGCGAACCTGATGGTCGTCTTGTAGGCCCTGCTCCTCCCCCTCCTCTCGCTGGTTACGAACCCGACGTCCTCCAGCTCCCTCAGGTGCTGGTACACGGTGGAGCTCCTTCTGAGGACGAGCTCCGCGGAAGTGATGGGTTGGAAGAAGGCGATAAACGAAAGCGTCCTCAGCGCAGCGCGAGAGAGGAGGGGCCTCGTCGCGAATTTCCGCGCGGTCTGTGTGTACTGGGCCTTCAACTGCATTGCGAACTTTGGCCCGGAATACTCCACCACCTCGACCGCCTGCATGCTCCCGTTGACTGACTTCGCGATCTCGCGGGCGATGCTCACCGCCCTCCTCTCCGAAGCGGTCCCGGCGACCTTCGCGATCTCTTCGACGCTCAGCGGCCTCCCCGAGGCGTATAGGGCGGCTTCCACCTTCGCCAGGACCTCCTTCGGGAGCGCTTCCTTTACCGCATCACTCAAGCTGCCCCACCGACACCACCAGCGCGTCCTCGTCGGTCTCCTCCTGGTTGATCACGACTTCGCCGCTGTTGGCCGCGAACAGGAGGAGGATGAAGACGCGGGCGGCGTCCAGGGGCGAGAGGCCCCGCAGCAGCTCCGAAAGGAGCGCCTTACCCGTCGCCCTGAGCCTCTCGACGAGTATCTTCCTGAACTCCGAGAGGAGGGACTGAAGCGACACCACATAGCTGTCGAAGTCGGGGGGCGGGATGTCCGCCAGCAGAGGGCCCTGGTCTGAACCCCCCTCCTGGTCGACGACGATTTCCTGGAGTATACGCCCGAGCTCGTCGAAGAGCTCGTCTATGTTGGTCGAGTAGATCTCATACCTGAACGGCATCACTATAAGCTGAGGGGGCTCGGACGAGTCGATCAGCCTGTGCTGCATCCTCAGCCTTTCGAACAGGAAGAGGGTCTCGACCTTCAGCCTGTAGATGGTGGCCGACGAGAGAGCGGCTGTCCCCGCGGCCCGCATATCGATGAGCTCTGTCTGCGAAATGGCCTTCAGGAACAAATCGAGCAGCTCGGTCAGGTTGATCTCCCAGGGGCTCTTGCGCTTTGCCAGGGACGGGTCGATTAGGACATTGAGCGGGGGCCTGGAAAGAAGCGACGAGCTAGGCACGCTGGGGCACCTCTGCAGGCTTGTAGTGCACCACCCTCGAGATTCCTCCGGCAGAGTAGACGCCGTAGGTCATGTCGCTTTCGGAGACGAAGACGTCTCTGAGCGTGATCGCGATTATCTGCGCCTCGGACGACTTCTCTTTCAGGAATCGGGCCAGACTGCTGGAGTTCACGGCGTCAAGGGCCGCGTCAATCTCGTCGAACATGTAGAACGGGTGAGTCTGGACGGCCTGCATCGCCAGTATCATTGATACCCCTGTGACCGCCCTCTGGCCTCCGCTGTGCTGGGAGGACTCGCGCAGGCCGTTGCCGAAGTCGGCTCTCATTATGACCCCGCCGGTGAAGAGCTCCTCCGGCTCTTCGAGCTCGAGGAGAGCCCGGCCTCCGGAGAGCTTCTCGAATATCGAGCTGAACTCGGCTCCCACCCTGTCGAACGCAGACATGAACACCTTCCTCTTCTCAGAGTCCACGCTCTCGATGAATGCGATGATGGAGTTGCGCTCGTTCTCCAGCTCGTTGTGCCTCACGGACAGGCTCTTGTAGTTGATGTACATCTCGGTGTACTGCTTGTCGGCGCCCCGGTTCACGGAACCGAAGATCTGCTGGTACTCTCCTTGCAGCTCCGCGAGGAGCGGTTCGGCGCCCTCGAAGAATTCGAGCTCCTCGCTGTAGCCGAGCATCCTGAGGCTCCCTAGGGCCTCCTCGACCTTCTCTTGAGTCGTCGAAGACTGGCCGGAGAGGGCGAACAGGTCCTTCTGATTGGCTGCTATCGAACGCGAGACCCCATCCCGTTCCTCCTTCAGCCTCCTGGACTTCGCGTCGAACTCGTCCAGGACCGGCTGGCTCCGCTTGGACGACTCCATCAGTTTGGAAATCTGAGCCTCGAAGGAGCTCTTCTGCTCGGCGAGCTCCCGGATCCTCCTCGGAGTCTCCCTCACGAACTGTTTGTTGGACTGGAGGTCCTCCGTCGCGTTGGCAAGGTCGAGCTGGTTCTCTTCCAGCGCCCTGAGTAGGACGTTCTCTAGGTTGGCCTTCTCACGGGTGAGGCTCAGGTTCAAGTCCTGAATCCTGTTCCTGATGCCGTCAATCTCAGAAGACAGCGACTGCTTGGTCGCGTCCACCTCTGCGAGCATCGAGTCTAGCCCGAGCCCCTGAGTGTCCGCGACTACCTGCTGCAGCGACGACATCTCCTTGGCCATGGTATCCTTCTTCTCTAGGTTGGCCTTCAGCTTCTGCTCCAGCCTCGCGACCGTCGTCGACTGCCGCTGATATTCTGCGTTCATGTTCCTGAAGATGCTCTTGTACCTGTTCGCCATCCTGGTGATGGTGGTCGCCTCGGCTTTCAGGCTCGTGGTGGTCACTATCTTCTTGACCCGCTCCTTCATCATCGACCGCGAGTCGGTCTCCAACGACTCCAGTTCCGAGCGCCTCCGATCGATGGCGCCTTTGAGCGCCCCCACCGCGTCCTCGACCTCGCTTATTCCCTCGATGTTCTCGAGGCCCTCCATCAGGTTGACTACTAGCTCCTGGTATCCGTAGCTGAACGCCCTTCCCCCCTGCTCGAACGTCTCACCCGCCGCCGTGACCGCTCTGACCCCCTCCGACGCAAGGATGTAACCGATCGCCTCTGTCTCCACCAGGACCGTGTCGCCCGCGAGGAAGTTGACCAGCCCCTCGAACTCCTTCTCGTGCTTCAGCACCTCCGAAAGGGGACCCACCACCCCGGCCGACTTGTCTACATCCACCGCGCTGACAGACTCGACTTCGCTGAGCGGGATGACGGAGAAGCTCCTCGCCTTCAGGGATTTCGCCGCCTTGATGAGTTGCGTCATGGACTTCAGGTCCTGCACTATGAACGCCCCCATCCACTTCCCCATGGTGGCGTTGACCGCCTTCGAATACTGCTGCGGGAACTTGACCAGCTGTCCGAGCCGCCCTACGTACCCCGGGACCCCGCCCTCCTCGCAGTACTCCTGGAGTCTGAGCTGGCCGCTCCTCTCCCCGGCAAGGCTCTCCGACATGTGCCTGAACGCCTCCTCCTTGGACACCTCAGCCGACGCCTTCTCCAGGATCTTGGAAGCTGTCTGAATCGACGCGACCAGTTTCTCCCTCGTCTTGTCCACCCCCGACAGGCTGTCGTCCAATGTGCTGAGCTCCCTGGTGGAGCTGTCGTAGAGCTCGAAAAGCTGCTTTGTGTTCGCTTCCAGCTTCAAGAGCACCTCCGAATACCCGTCCACTCTGAGCTTCAGCTCGTCGAGTCTCTTCTTCTCCACGACGAGGCTCGCGTTGGTCGCGTTGATGGCGAGGTCTGTCTGGGTCAGCTTCTGGCCCAGGTCCGCGAGTTTCATCTGCACCCGCGCGGTCTGCTTTCCCTTCCTCTCGATGGTTCCCCTGAGCTCCTCCCCAGCCTTGAAGAACTCCTTGAGCCTCTGCGCCAGCTCGGCGTGCTTGGAGTCGAGCTTTTCAATCTCGGCCGTCAGCTGCCTCACGGTCGAGTTGGCCGAGTTCACCTCCCTCTGCTTCTCGGAGACCACCTGCTTCAGTTGAGGGACGGTCTCCCCCTCGAGCTCCGCGACGTTCGACTCAGCCGTCTTGAGGTCCCCCTCGAGGGTCTCGAGCTCGTTCCGCACTTCGGCCAGCTGGAACTGGAGCTCCACGTGGCTCGCGCCCCCTCCCTGGATAACGTCGACGATGAACCGCGTCTTCTCGTTCTCCACCTGGCCGATTCTGTTTTCGAGCTCCACCAGCCTCGCCCCCAGGTCGCTGATCTTCCCGTTCAGCTCCTGCTCCTGGGAGCGCAGGGTCGCCAGCCTGCCCTTGAGCTCCCCTATCCTCCTCGACGTGAGGACTGCGGTGAGCCAGTTGATCTGGGACTCGAGGAGGTTGAACCTAACCATGTCGGTCCGCTGGGAGTCGAGTGATTCGAGGGTGCTTCTCATTTCGCCGATGCGGGCCATGGCGACCTCGAGCCTCTGGTCCGCCTGGCTCAGCTGCCTCTGGGCCTCCGCCTTTCGTTCGTCGAACTTCGATATGCCGACGACCCCTTCGATGACCTTCCTCTTCTCTTCCGGGGTGAGGTCGGCCATCTTGGTCGCAGCCCCCTGGGCCACGATGTTGAATCCCCCTGGAGCCAGGCCCGCCAGGTCGATGATGTCAGTGAGCGCCCCCCTCGAGGTCTTGCGACCGTTGATGTAGTAGGCGTTGTCCCCGTCCTCCCTGAGCTCACGGGTGAGGGTCACCAAGTCCGAGTCTACGGGAATCGCCCTGTCCGCGTTGTCGAACTGAAGCGTCACCCGGCAGGCAGTTGGCTTCCCCCCGGATGCGTCATCAGAGCGGGGGTCATAGATGAGCCCCGAAAGGCGGCCGTTGGCGGCCCTGAGGGCCTTCGGCGAGTTCTCTCCGATCGCAAACGCGATGGCGTCGGCGAGGTTGGACTTGCCACTGCCGTTTGGGCCGGTGATTACGGTGAACCCGCGCTCGAAGTTGACTACCGCAGTCCGGGGGCCGGCGGACTTGAATCCGCGCATCTCCAGCCTTCGAATAAACGTCACAGTTCGAATTGCCCCGTGTGGGACAGGCCTGCGAGAGGATATAAGCGCTTGGTTTTCCCAGGCTAGAACGTTGACGGTTTACGCCCAGAGGCGCAAAAGGCTGCTTTCCTTGGCGAAAGGCAAGCAGGTCGCGACGTTTACCGCCCCTAACCTGTTCTATCTGACTGGCTTCTTCGGAGGGGGCGCCGCCGTAGTCCATCCGGACAAAACGGAGATAATCACGACCCCCCTAGAAGCGGACAGGGCGCTCGAAGTGTCCAAGGAGGCCGAGATTGTCGTCGTGAAGTCGAAGGACCTCATGAAGGAGGTGGCGAGACGCCTTGAGGAGAGGCAGACCGTTGTAGACCGAGGGGGGGTCCAGATGAAAGGGACACGCCTGGTCACTCTCGAGGAAGTGTTCCTGGAAGCCAGGAGGGCCAAAGACGAAATCGAAATCGAGAAGATACGAAAGGCGTGCGCCGGCACGGACAGGGTCTTCCAGGAGCTCGAGAAAGAGCTTAGGCCCGGGAGGACGGAGTGGGAGCTGGCAGCCGGGGTCATGAAGGCGGCCACCGAGCAGAGGATGACACCGTCGAACTCGGAGTCTTCCCTCGGTCCGATCATAATTGCGTCCGGTCCACACGGCGCCTACGGCCACTCGGAGCTCTCGGGGCGGCGTCTAAGGTCAGGAGACTTCGTGGTCGCCGACCTCTTCTTCAGATACGAGGGGTACCACTCCGACGAGACGAGGACCTTCGCCATCGGGTCGGTGAGCCCAGAGATGAAAGAGCGCTACTCGATAGTCAAAGAGGCTGAGGAGGCTGCCCTTGAGTCGGCTCGCGAAGGGGCCGCGTGCGGGTCGGTCAGCGATGCCGCTGTGAAGGTGCTGCGGAGGCATGCAGTCGACAGGTACCTGAACCACAGCGTCGGGCACGGGGTCGGGATTGACATCCACGAGCTCCCAAGAATCACCCAGGGGAACAGGGTGAGGCTGGTAAGTGACGATGTGATCACCGACGAACCTGGGATCTATCTGGTCGGGAAGTATGGAATCAGGATAGAGGATACGATCCGGGTTGGCAGGAAACCGACGGTGCTTACGAGGTTCACCAAGGACCTGGTCACCTGCGGCTAGGCTTCATCAAGCCCGCTCTGACCGACCCGACCTCGAAGACATCGACCCTGACGCGGTCGCTAATCCGCGCCATGGAGCGCGCCACCCTCTTGCTCCTGTCCGCGTCAGTGATGCTGTGAACCGAGTACCCTATCATGTTCTGGCTCGCGTATCGGGCCCCCGCTGATTTCGCAAGTGTAATCAGTCTCTTAACCTCGGGAGACTCCAGCCCAAGGGTCGAAGAGAACCTCTCCCCTTCGCGCGCCAAAGTGTCGAGGGTCGGGTCGGCGAGGAACCCTTCAAGGGCCTGGCGGCCCAGTCTGTTGATTCGTTCGCTTACGCGCTCAGACGATAACGCGTCCTTCTTGTCGTAGGGAGCAACGAAAGCAGTGACGATCCGGGTGTCTTTGTGGACGGGAACGGTGACGAATTTCGCTCGCCCGGGCTCACCGGGGACCGTGATGGCACCTGCGCCTACCGCGTCGAATACGACCGATACAGTGCCCAATCCGGTCTGTTCGAGCAACTCTGCGCGGTGGGCAAAAAGGGCGAGCTCCCGCTTCGGCATCGAAATCCCCGCCGCAGCCGCCGCCGCGTAGACAGCCGAAGTGGAGGACGCCGCGCTCGCTCCGAACCCCGAGCCGATAGGAGTCTCGACGCTCTGGTCGATGGTCGCAAGTCCCGGTGACTCCCGTGCCTCGAGGAGGAGTTCCACGGCCCTCCTGGTCGTCCTGGCGTTGTACCCCCTGTCTCCGTTGACCGACGTGACCACCTTGCAGTCGCTCGCGGGGGCGAAGGTCGCCTTCGACCTGGTCCCCCTTGAAAGGATGTACCCCCCTCCAGTCGCCCCTATCGGACTGGGCGAGGAGTTGTAGTTGATCTCGAAGAAATTTGTAATTGCTGCAGGCGCAAACGCCGTCGCACCCCAGGTCCCTTGAGATTGAGACAACGGAGGACTGCCTTCAGCCGGAGACGGTCCCAGGTCTTTTCCCTGGCCCGGCCAAGAGACTTGAGACGGAACCGAAGATCACCACGAGGACGGCTCCCACCACGAAGTAGGCCAGTCCGGGCGAGACCGCAACAGAGTCTGGAGCCAGGAGGAATATCACCCCGCCGAGAGCAGAATAGAGGACGGCGAAGACCAGGGCGAGCACGTACCCTCGCGTGCCGATCACGTTTGGCCACTGGGGGTAGTCAGAGAGTAGCCTGGACCGATTGTAAAGCGGTCGGGCCGCCCTGACCAATATCGGCACCGCGATCAGGATCGCGGGAATCGACGTTGTGTTCCAGAATATCGTCAGGCCCATTATCGCGGAAGATGGGAGGACGGCACCGGTCGTTGACTGGATGAAGAGGAAGACAAGGACCGCCGCCATGAGGTTCCCCAGGGACACGAAGATGATTGTGGCAGCGACGAAGGAAGGCCAGGACTTGTACTTCTTTACGAACCATCCGAACAGGAGGAAAGCCAGGAAGTTGGCGGGGACACCCGCTACCAAGCTGAGGGTCGGGTTCGTCTGCACGAAGAAATCCCCCACGAATGTACCGAGCCCTGCCCCTACCGCCACCGACAGAGTGTCAGAGGTCACAGCCATGAAAGCAGGCAGGAAGATGCCGACGAGGAGTTGGCCCACCCCCCAGGGGGTCGGGATGAAAGCTGTGATCCACTTTCCAATCGCGTAGAGAACAGCAGTCGTCACAATAATGGCCATCTTTGTCCCAAGACTTACCGACCTGACTCCCATCGAGTCCACGACGCAAGTAGGCTGACTTTGCGTATTTCAATATCGCCTTTAGAATCTATAGAGAAGTAAATACCCAGCGCCAGACAATTGCGAATCTAGGTTGAAGGGACGCCCGCCTGCACCTGGGATGGGCCACTACTTCTGGCGCTTACATCGGCAGATTGAGGGGGCCCCTGCTGTCCGGGCAGAGCGTGGTCAGCGCCTTTCGGGCGTCTGTGCGTACGACTCGCTCGCAAGGCCGCGGTCGTCGCTGAGCGTCTGGAGGAGGGCGCCGTAGGTCTCGAGGTACTTGCACCCCTTGCTCGTGGTCACGTACTCGACCTTCGCGCTCGAGCTTCCTGTCAGCGCAGTGATCCCGCCCACAACCCGCGCCCCCTTGAACGCGCGTACGGGCTCGCACGCAGAGAGCGCCGAAATAGCCGCGAAGTGAGCGCGGCAGAGACCGGGGCCCGCACGGTCCGAAGTCCCGGCCCAAGTCGTACCGATGTTTTGTTCTGACGTGCAGGGTGCCTGTCTTACGGCCGGCGTTCAGAAAGGACACTCTGGCTAGGATTCCGGCTCTTGGGATTGGGGTTTCTGGCCATGATGGCAGCCGGGCTGTGAAGCTTTCTGCGCATGCTTACCGGAACGGCCCAACGGTCATGGGGGGACTGGAAGGCCGTGGCTGGGTATCACATAGGCCTGCAGACACATCTGCAGGAATATGGCGACTGGGGTTGATGGCGTGTTCAGGACCACAGTGAGAATGGTTCTGTTTCCGTAGGTCACGCCAGAATCTGCGGTCTGCGGCAGGCTAGGGGTGATACTGGATACGCTGAACCCCGCGGTCCTTGCCCGATGTACGCGATGTTCATCAGCCCTGTGTAGTTGAATAGTTGGCTGGCGTCGACGTAGAGGGTGATGTTGCATCCCGCATGGTACGGGAGTCCGATGTCCCATATCGTGTGGTAGGCGCCTGTGTCGATACTCCCGTTCACGCGGGAGTAGAGGGTCAATGCAGATTGGACACCAAATATCTCGCTGTCCGGCACCATCGAGTTCAGGGACGAGATTTGTTGCCTCTGAGAAGACACTGCCTGATTAAGGTCGGGCACCTTGCCGCCCGCGGTAGCGTATTCATATTCAAAACCCGGTCCGGCACCGATCAGTAGGGCGACCACCGCCACCGCTGCGACTACCGCCCCCCGCATGGGAATCAGGGGATCTGTCGCTCGTTGTGTTCATAGGGCTAGTTACCAAGAAGGCTCTGAATCATCCTGACGTTCGCTCCTCTTCTCAGCGAGCCAATTCTCGGCGACTTCATGGCGGGCCGGAGGGATGCAGTTAATTATTTAAGCGAATCCTAAGCGATTCGAGTGTTCTTCTCACCGGAGAATGCCTCGTCAACGCGTAGTGATGGCGCGCCGATGGGTCGTTCCTGAGACATGTCCACCGTTCAACCAAGGATTTGTGTCCCTATTGGGTAATCCGTCATTCTCTGCGTCTATGCGTTCACCTGTCTGCCCTCTGGTAATGGCCTTGCCTTTCTGAATAGGAGATAGAATAAGGTTGTCGAGGTTAGGTAGAGCGCAGCCGTAACGAAGAAGGGCAAGTCCAGCGAACCAACAGAGAAGAGGTACCCACCAATCGTTGGCGCGTATGCCCTCGGTATCGAATCGAACAATTGTATGATGCTTGTTGCAGTGGCCCTTTCGTCAGGGTGCACGAGGCTCATCGTAAACGACTGCTGGACGGGACCTGACATATTCATCAGAACACTCCTTGCGACCATGACCGTCCCGGCGAGAAGATAGTTCGGCGATAGGGGCACGAGTACAAGTAAAATCACAGATGACGCCTGTGTCATCACTATCGTCAAGATCGTATTGGTCTTCTTTACCATCGCTGGCGTGAAGAGGGAGGCGATTGACGTTATGAGCATCATCGAGCCGAACAAGGGTCCAATCACTGACACGCCCACTCCGAAACGAAGATTGTACCACAGGGGAAAGAGCGGTATGATCAGCCCAGCCCCGAACCCTATCAAGCCGACGACGGAGAACTTCTTCACTGTGCCCAGTGATTTCCTTGGGATTTTGAAGAGTCCCCGAAGCGAGTTCCCTCCCGACGACCCAATTTCTCCCTTGCGCCTAGTCTCGGAGACCTTCTTTGCAACGAGAAAAGCCGCTATCAAGCTGGCTACGGATGACGCCAAGAAGAGCGGCCGAAAGGAGTCGACCTGTCCAAGGTCGAAGAGCTTCGCGATAGTCGCTGGAAGCCCAGAGAGAAAATTTCCAGCCCCCGTAGAGACTCCGGATATGAAGGAAAGTATTACGAACATACTGTTTCGGTTCTCACTGGTTGTCTTCTCGGTGAACAGAGCCAGGAAAGGAGAACTTGCCGATGCGACAACTATTCCGAAGAATATCTGGGCAACCACCAGGAGAATTATGTTCAACGAAGAAAAATAGATGAAGCTGCCCGCGGCATCAAGCAACAAACCGAACACGACGAATCTCTTTCTCCCAAGGGTATCGGAGAGCATCGCGATTGGAATGCCGAATACGACTCCGAGGAAGGACTGGACTGAGATGAGTATCCCTATCATGGTTGGGCTTATTCCGGCGGCATACAGATAGACTGGACGAGCGACCATGAAGTATCCGCCGGCGAAGTTGACGAGGGCGCTCGCTGCTATCAGGTACTTGGCGTCGACGTTTGATTCCCGAATCGAGGTGAGAAGCGAACTCATCGCTCGGTTGGCGAGCCGGAGGCAGCTTAAGAGTTCGCGAACTAATCAATCGTGGATTCTCCATGCACCTCTTGGCGTGCACTCTAGTTGAACCGCTTAGGTAATAGGGCCCTCCCTCTCGCAAGGCTCGGGGTTCGCCCTTGCGGGCTCCGCGAGTCCGCTGTAATGGAAGCGGTGAGGGCACTCACGTTCCCTCCCCGACCCTGCGGGTTGACTCCCCTCCCTCCTCAGTTGGGAATCGAGGGGGTTCCTTATCTGCGCCGCTTGTAGCTTTGCTTCCAATTTTGCAAATCCCGGCCAGCATACAATACAAACAGCGATGAAGAGGAAGACGGGGAGAATCGGACGGTATACTCCTCCTTTCGACGGTACCCCTGTCAAAATCTCCTCCATTCTTCAATCGCACCCTTCTACACCCCCCTCTTCCACGCGAGCCTGCACCAGCCGACACCCCCCGAGCGAACGTAGTGAGGGAGGGCCCCGCTTCAAGGCGGGGTGAGGGCGAGGGACGAGCGGAGGAGCAAAGAGGGGGGAGGGAGCCCCGACCATGGGGAGGGGCGGAAGGCCGTGAGGAGCGAAGCGACGGACACGGCTCGCCGAAGGCGAGGGGGTGAATTTGCGACGAGCGAAGTCCGAGCCTGAAGGGTGTAGGCTGGTGTGGGCGAGCCTTCATCCGTTCAGAAGGGAACCTTGACTATCGCACCGCCGTCAGGGAGGGAAGCAACGTACTCGTATCCCTGCCCGATGTATGACCTGACCTCTTGGATTGGTATCACCTTCTGCCTTGAGCCGTTGTTGGCCATCATTCCCGTCAACTTCTGTCTGACCAGGCTTTGAAGCTCCTCGTTGCTCATCTCATCCAGCTTCATCTTCTCCATCTCTTCCTTCTGGAACCCTGCCACGAGAAGGAACTGCTCCTTGAATGTCTTCTTGATCTGTTCCTCGGTTGCCGATTCAGCCTTGGTGGAAAGAAGAGGTTCGCACTTCCCGTATGCCTCCCTCATCTCCTCGATCATCGTGGGCGCGAGTCTGCCCTTGTTGGTCGAGTACCTGGCCTCTATGTCTCCCTTGTGCCCCATCAGGAACTGGAGGTATGGGTGGGAGATGTAGCCCTTCGACTCTGCCACAATCATTCCCGTGTCGCAGTAAGCCCTCAGCACGTATGGCCTCCAAGAGAAGCCTGCCTTGACTATCGCCTCCTTGATGTCCCTCGTTACGAGCGTGGTTCTCAGGAATCGGTTTTTCCTTACTCCTCTCGGGTCGAACGCGAGAAGAGGGCTCTGAGGGGTCAGCTTCTCTCCTCCCTGCTTGACCCTCTCCTGAAGGTACTCTTGGATGTAGGTGATGGCCTCGTTGCCGACGAACGTGAAGTATGGATGCCTCGCCTTGCTCAAGGCTCTCCTCACGAGCAGGATTGAAGGAACCTTCTCAAACTCAATCCTACCACTCGATATCTTCGCCTCCCTGAAGTCTTCCAGCCTGATGCCGTCGGTGCCGAGGTAGTCGCCCAGGCTCTCAGGTCTCAAACCGCTGAACGCTATCATGGCGATGGAAACCCTTCCCCTGGGCGATGCCATCCTTAGGATCCTTGAGAGCTCGTCCTTGCTCGGAACCCTCTCATCGGCAATAGTGGGCGTTTCGGAGCTACCCTTGATGTTCACCTTCAGCTTGACATCGAGGTTGTTGTACGATGTCCACGAGATAACGACCTTCTTGAACCGCTCGACATAGGAACCAGCCTTACCGTCTTTCTCCATCCTCCTGATGAAGTCCGTAAAGGCGTCTCTGAACCTCTTGGACGGACCTTCTGCAAGTATCTTCTCGGGAGTTGTCTTTTCGAGGTCACAGTACAGCCCTAGAGTTCTAAGGTACACGGTCGCGGTTATGACAGACTTTGCTTCGAGGTTCTCATACCATCTTCTGACGTCCTTGTCTTCGAGAAGGTGCCTGTACTTGCTTCCGGCGGGCATGGCTGCATGTCAGGAGGGCGAGGTAATAAAGGATTCTCTTAATAGTTTCAGTGGGCCGGAAGGGATTCGAACCCTCGACTTCTGGTCAGTGGTCTCCAGCTCCGCAGGCCTGCGCGCCTATGGCCTGGCGCCCCGATCCATGTTTGGGGCAACACCGGATGCCACCAAAAGCGGGCCCGAGGGGATTTGAACCCCCGACCTTCAGCTCCGCAGGCTGACGCCCTGATCCGTGCTTCCCCTCGGATGAGTCTAGGCTACGGGCCCAGCGGCAGCGAAAGAGGTTGTCTAGTTATGCTTTGAGGAAGTCGGAGCGTATCCGCCTGAGCACCTTCACCAACATCTGCTGGGTGAGGACCCCTGTGTTGGTGTTACGCGGGCTGGGATGGTAGGAGGCATAGAGCGTAGGCCCCCCCTCGAAGTGCGAGACGCCGCCGTGCATGAACCTGACACCCTTGGTGCGGGCTCCTGTCCGAGACAGATGATCGAGATACGCCCTGAACGCGAACGCCCCGAGGGCCAGCACAGCCTCTAGGTTCTCCATCATCGAGATCTCTGCGTCCAGGTACGGCGAGCAGCTCCTGAATTCCGCCGGGGTTGGCCTGTCGCCTGGAGGGGCGCACTTTACTGCGGCGGTCACATAGCAGTCGGCGTAGATCAGTCCGTCGTCCCTTGACTCGGAGACGGGCTGGTTTGCGAACCCGGTGGAGTGGAGGGCCTTGACCAGAAATCGCGCAGATGCGTCGCCGCTGAATATGCGACCGGTGCGCAAGGCACCGGTCCTTGCCGGAGCCAAGCCGATTATCATCAACCTCCCTCGCAGGTCGCCGAACCCAGGCACCGGCCTCCCCCAGAAGTCAGAATCGGCGAAACGAGCTGGCTTGTGGCTCACCACCGAGCCGGCATAAGCCCTCAGTCTGGGGCACTTCTTGCAAGAGACGATCACGCGAGAGAGATGATCGAAGTCTCGGAAACTGCTAGGCTGGCTCTGCCACTGCACGTTCAAGGATGCTTCTCGCTGGTATTTGGACTTCGGATGGTGAGATCCGACCGCTCCTTCCTATCCCGCCGCTGCTTTCAGGAGGGATCTGCTGACGGCTTCCCGCCCAGCATCAATGACGTACGGCCCCAGCCTCGGGCCGCGGTCGGATCCCAGTAGTATGGCGTAGACAGACGGAAAGAATTCCCCTGGTCTCAGCCCGTTCCGCTTGGCCGCTTCGAAGGCTGCGTTCTGCACCCCGTCCGCGTCCCTGGCAGAGAGTATCGCGGCGGCGAATTCTCTGACCGCCTTCTTCGCTGGAGGTCCCAGTTCAGGAGCAGGCATGGCCCGCTTCCCCTCCCTTGCCCCCCACTTGGACGCCCAGGCGATCCTGGTCGAGAGCTCATCCGGTTTGCCCGTCGCCATTCCGTAGCTCGCCAGCCTCTTAGAGACAAACTCTTCGACAGCACCCATGGGGGCAACGGAGACCAGCTGGGCGAGCAGCCTGTATGGGACGTGGATAGGCTTCGCCTTCGGCGGAGCCAAGAGCATCGTGTATTCGTAGAGCCCCCGCTGCCTGGCATCCTTCATCCGGTTCGGATCCCGCCTGTTCGAGAAGTAGTACTCTTCGAGGTCGTCGAAGTCGTCCATGTAGACCGGGATGTCGTCGAGGGAGACGCTGCGCGCCCCGATTATGCGCTTGTACATCAGGAGGCGGAGGCTGGCAGGGGAGGCGAACTCCAACCACTCGGCGGGGGTGACCAGGTTCCCCACCGACTTCGATATCTTCTTCCCGGACTTGTCCTGAAAGAGCTCATACCGGGCATGATAGGGGGGCGGGTACCCGAGGACGTGCTCGGCCACCCAGTCGTTGATCTTGACGGAGTCGGTGAGTTCCTTGCCGTACGCTTCGAACCTGATGTCGAACGCAGCCCATCGGGCTGCGAACTCCACCTTCCACATCAGCTTCCCGTTCCCCTCTGATACCTTCGCGTCCCCCTCGTTCCCGCACCCCTTCACGAACTTCTCCCCCAGCTTGGTCCCTTCGCATAGGTAGTGGACGGTGTCTGAACCTGGGTCGTACGACTTCGCCTGGGTCACATAGATCCTGCCGCAGCTGCTGCAGACCGGGGTGTATGGGAGGGACTCCTCGTACTTCGACTGGCCTACGAGCTCGTTGATCTTCTTCCCTATGGACTTCGAGTGGGCCAGTATCCTGCGGATCTGTTCGCTGAGGAGCCCCGAGGCGTAGGCTTCCGAGCCGCTCTGGAACCTGTACCTGATGCCGAGCCTGTCAAGGGAGTCTCTGAGGACGGAGCCCACGTGCTCCGCGTAGGACCCGTGGCAGCCGAAGGGGTCAGGGATGCGGGACACCGGGTGCGATATGTAGTCCTTCAGCCAGGCAGGGAACCCCGCAGGGACCTTCCGCAGACCGTCGAAGTCGTCAGAGTAGGCGATGAGCTCTGAGTTGTGCCCCAGAGTCTCGAGGGCCAACTTCACCCCATAGCTCCTTATGGCGTCACCGACGCTCCCTATGTGAGGGAGCCCAGATGCTCCGAGCCCGCTCTCGACCCTCAAGACCGTCAGTTTCCTCCCAAGGGCCTTCTCTCTTTCGACCGTTTCCTGGGCGACCTTGTCCAGCCACGTCCCCCGCCCGATGATGTCTGCCTGTTGCGCCAACTTTCTCCCGCCGTCCTCCGGGCGGCTACTTAGCCTGTCCTCCAAGCTCCGGACAGCGAGTCAAATGATGAACCGCCTGACTTCGTCGGCCGTCTTCGCAAGAAGGTACTTCCCCCCGGCCTCCTTCGCAACCGCTCGCATCGGGTGGCTCGACTCCTTTCCGAGCTCCACGCTCAGGACCTCTACCCCTAGACCCCCAATCTCCCGGGCGACGTCCCCCGGGTCAGCTCCGCTGTCACCGCCGTCCCCTATGAGCACCAGCTTCCTCTTCCCTCTGGGAGACTCCTTCAGGATGTCCAGGGCCCGCACGAGCGCGTCTCTGATTATCGCTCCTCCTTTGCCAGTGAATTCTTCGAGCCGCCAGAGTTCGAGGCTGATGGGCTCGGGGTCGAGGGGGATGATCTCGTCGAACGCAGTCTTCCCAGGCGTGCCGAGGAGGCGGTACGCCGTGATCCCGACGCGCAGGGGCCAGGGATAGTAGGAAGCTGACCACCTCTCCATGCAGAAGTCCATCAGCGTCTGCCGGACCGCCCCGGCTTTGCTCACCTTCTCTCCCTTGAGCTTCTCGTTCATGCTGCGCGACCCGTCCAACATGTAGAGCCTGTCTTCTGCTTCCGCCATCTTCTGGCTCATGGTTGAGTGGGGGCTCCGAGGCTGGGGCGCTCTAAACGCATAATAAAGTTCCTGCGACGCCTACGCCGTTGTCATACGATATCCTCAAGGAAGCACCGCTGGCTCCCAACCCCGTAATCATCGCATCCATGGGGCACGCGGGGGTGGGGATAGGGGCAGAGGCGTACAGGTGGGTCCTGATAGACGTTGGAGCGGACCCCAAGGCACCCGTGCTGAAGGGTGAGAAGCAGCAGCTCGAGGTGCTGAGAAGGTACGGTAGCACGATTCTCCGATTCGGTGCGTCCCTGCGAAGGGGGGAGACGCCGCTGGTCCCCAGGGCTCTCCTGGTGGACCTGGACCCGCGGTCGGCCAACCTGATTCTGCAGTCTTACCCAAAACTATTCGCCATGAAGGACAAGCATGCAGTGTACGGTCTCGGAGGGGCGGCGCGCAACTGGGCCGAGGGCCGTACGAGGTTCAAGAAGGAGATCGAGGAGAAGCAGGACCTGGCCACGAGGATCCGCGGTGTCTCCCCGGAGCCGGTGAGGGGATTCATCCTCCCCTTCAGCATGGGCGGGGGGACAGGGGGCTCCTTCTCCTCGGAATTCATGAGGTACATGAAGGAAGGGGATAACCTCGGTCAGGCGACCATAGCGACGTTCGCGACGATCCCAGAGTTCGGATGGGATCCGGTCATCCACGGAGCGTCGCACATCAGCATCGTGATGAGCCTCACCCACCAGATCAAGTATGCGGACGCCCCCATCCTCCTGGACAACGCCGTGTTGAGGAAGCAGGCGACGATGTTCGCCGACCTGTTCAAGTCGAGGAGCTCCATTGTAGACGAGCTCCCGAAGCAGATACAGGTGGGGTGGCGCGACTATCGGGATATGAACCTCCTCGCGGCCCACGCCATCGCCGAATTCATGAACTCGTTCATCCGCGAGACGGAGTGGGACATGTCCAACTTCAGGACCTGGCTGGCTGGCGGAAAGCCGAGGTTCGTAGTCCCCTGGCTGATCCCCCTCGTCCCCAAGGGAGGGTCGACCATGAGCTCCATCGAGGAGGACATCAAAGACAACAACCATGGGATACTGTGGGAGTTGGCCCCCGAGGGAGAGGAGATAGAGCCGGGCCCGAGGGACTCGGCCTGCATAATCATCAAGACCAAGGGCCAGCTGACCGCAGAGCAGAGGGAGTACTTCAAGGCCCTGCTCGAGGAGAAGTTCAAGATCTCCAACAAGAGAATGATTTTCGTCAAAGTGCCTGCCATGGATGGGGAGCCCGCTTCCGCCTGCATACTCCTCAACGTGAAGGCCATCGGGAAGAGGCTTCTCCCGCTGATCGCCGAAGCGGAGGACGCCTGGGATTCCTACAAAGACGAGTATCAGAAACGGGGGCTGTCGCACGAAGAGTTCAAGGAGGCAGTCATCAATGTGACCGGCCACCTGGGTTGATGCCCCCATGAATCTGCCCGAAGTCGAGGTCGTCGCTGGTCAGCTCGTCGAGCAGAAGAAGAGGCTCGGGAACCTCGACGCTGAACTCGCCCGGGTCCAGCGGGAGCTGAAGGAGCAGCCCAGGAGGTCGGAGAAGGACAAGGGCTTCTACTCACTGATAGGGCTCGACTACCAGGAGCCGTTCCACGTGAAGCAGAGCGAGGAGCAACTCCTGAAGGAGAGGGCAGAGGCGGCGGCCGCAGTGAAGCAGGCCCACGAGACCCTGGTCAGAGGTTTCTCCTCGTCGGAGCTGGTGGTCCCACTGGACCCCGCCCCAGTGGCCGAGGGGAAACACTTCACATTCTACTACAGGTTCAACGCGTCATACCCGAAGACGGTGGAGGCGCTCTCGGACATATTGGGGCTCCCGTCGCCCCTGAAGATAGGCGAGGTTGTCATCTCGCCGGACAGGATAGAGGTCAACGAAGTGGACGAATACTTCGCGAAACAGAAGATTGTGGAGGCGTTTGGGAGTGTACGAAAGACCGTTGCCCTCAAGCTCGGCCCCCGAGGTTAGCAGTCGGCGGCCGCAGGCGGGCCTGACTCCATATAAGACGAATGCGGGCGCGGGGTGGCGCACCCTTGCCCGGGATTGACTTCTTCGGAAGGTTCGCGAAGCCGTTCAGGAAGACAATCGGACCCCTTATGCGGAGGCCGAGCGAGGAGGACCTGATCGCCGCGGTAATCGAACGCATCCCCATAGACGGGGAGCCCGCAGTCCATCCCGACGCCGATGGTGAAGCAAAGAAGGAGGGCGAGTTCCGGAGGCTGGTCCGGAGGCTGGAGCACCAGTTCGCTGCCTCAGGAGTGACGACTGATGAGATGCTCAGGTATTACGACAAGCCGCTCAACGCGGTACTGCTCCTCCGGCACATGGAGAAATACAAGAGGAAGCCCTCCCTCGAGATCAGGGAGAGGCTGCAGGAGCTTGGGTTCACCCTCGTCCACGACAACGTGTGGGTCCTCCCGCCGTCGCGGACCCCGGAGGGCCTCAACACGCAGGAAGACATCAAGGCCTGGGTGCGGAGCAAGCTGACCAAATCGCTCCGCAAGGACTACCAGTACGTGATTCCATTCATCGCCGTGGTCGACCTCAGGAAGGTGACTGCCGAAAGGTACAGGGTCGTCAAGAGGCCCGAAGCGAGGACGATATTCTCGGTCATCGACCAGCTCGACCTGCTCCCCCCGAGCTACGTCTACTCGTACATGAAGAAAAAGGGCTTTTCATTGGAGGAGTTCATCAGGAGCGGAGACCTCATTTTTCTCGCCAGCGCCTTTGCAGATCACGAGACTATGGACTCCCTGAAGCAGAGCTATGCCTTCGCGACAGAAAGGATTCAGAAGCTGATGAACACGGACGGCGTCTCCCTCAGTTACATCGCCGACCTTCACGAGAAGGAACTGGGAGGTGCGCTGGAAGGGATAATCAAACACCCCGTCGACTTCGCCCGGCGACTCTCCATCGAGGCGCAGTACTGGGAGAGGCTTCTCAGCGGCACCCAGGGGCAGGTGGGCGGACCCGAGAACCCTGTCCGGAGCGGCGACGAGACCTAGCGGCTACCTGTAGTAGGGGACAGCGACCTTCTCCATGGGCTTCCCTTCCCTGGAGGACCTGACCTTCTTGATGGCGTCGGCGAAGTGCTCCATCCCCACCACCGCCTCGTCCACGTGTTTCTTGGCGTCTTCAGGCTTGGGATACCTCGACACGAACGCCTGAAGGACGATCGAAACCGCCGTGTTCGTAAGGGAGGCCATGTCTGCACCGCTGAATCCTTCCGTCATGTCAACGATCCTGTCTAGGTCGACGTCCTTAGCTATGGGGACCCCCTTGGTGTGGATCTTCAGTATCTCCTTCCTGGCAGGCTTGTCGGGGAGGGGGATCTGAACCAGCTTGTCGAACCTCCCTGCCCTGAGGAGGGCTGGGTCTACGATGTCGATCCTGTTGGTGGCTGCGAGGACCACTACCCCCTGGAGGCTCTGGACTCCGTCCAGCTCGGTGAGCAGCTGGCTCACGACGCGCTCCGTCACCATGCTGTCCCCGCCCATCCCCCTAGTAGGGGCCAAGGCGTCCACCTCGTCGAAGAATATCACGCAGGGGGAGGCCTGCCTGGCCCGCCTGAACACTTCTCTGATGCCGCGCTCCGACTCTCCCACCCACTTGCTGAGGAGCTCGGGCCCCCTGACGCTGATGAAGTTCGCTTCGCTCTCCGTCGCCACCGCCTTTGCCAGGAGGGTCTTCCCCGTCCCTGACGGTCCGTAGAGCATTATTCCTTTGGGCATGCTGTATCCGATCTTGTCGTAGAGGTCCGGATACTTCAGGGGCCACTCCACCGCCTCCTGCAGCTCCTTCTTCACCGACTCGAGCCCTCCGATGTCTGCCCACTTCACGTCGGGGGTCTCCAAGTAGACCTCGCGCATCGCCGAGGGCATGACGTCTTTGAGGGCGCCTTCGAAATCAGCCATGGTGACTATGAGCTTGTCCAGGGTCTCCGGGCTCAGCCTGTCCTCCTCCAGCTTGATTTCAGGAAGGTTGCGGCGAAGGGTCTTCATGGCCGCCTCTTTGCAAAGGTACTCCAGGTCCGCCCCCACGAACCCGTGGGTCACGGCTGCTAGCTTCTCGATATCAACTATCCCTTCGACATTGCCGTGCTTGTCGTCGTTCTGGGCGAGGGGCATGTGCCTGGTGTGGATCTGCAGGATCTCCAGCCGCCCCTTCTTGTCAGGGACCTTGATCTCAATCTCCCTGTCGAACCTGCCCGGCCTTCTCAGGGCAGGGTCGATGGCGTTGGGCCTGTTCGTGGCAGCGATTACGATGACCTTGCCGCGGGCCTCCAGGCCGTCCATGAGCGAGAGCAGCTGGCTGACGACCCTCCTCTCGACCTCCCCGGTCACTTCTTCTCTCTTGGGGGCGATGGAGTCTATCTCGTCGATGAATATGATGGTGGGAGCCTTTTCTTTCGCCTCTTTGAATATCTCGCGGAGGCGCGCCTCGGATTCGCCGTAGAACTTGCTCATGATTTCGGGGCCGCTAATCGGTATGAAGTGGGCGTTACTCTCCGTGGCGACCGCCTTCGCAAGCAGAGTCTTGCCGGTCCCCGGCGGACCGTAGAGCAGAATCCCTTTCGGAGCCTCCACCCCCAGCTTCTCGAAGATCTCAGGGTGCCTGAGCGGGAGCTCGATCATCTCCCTGACCTTCTGGATTTCGTCCTTCAGGCCCCCGATGTCTTCGTAGGTCACCTGCGGGACACCGCGGAGAGCCTCACCCTTCTCGGAGATCACGAAGACTGTGCGTTGCGTGATCAGAGCCGCGTCTGCGACAGGGCTAACGCCGACCACCTGGAAGGTGAGCCTTCCTCCGAAGTACGGGATCATGATGTTGTCACCCTTGGTCACGGGGACGCTTTCCAACGCGTCGGCGAGGTAGCGCTCGTCAATCGGGGGCACCGCCTCCAGCGGCGCAACCACGACTTTCTCCGCCGGGGGCGCCTTCACCTTCTTGACGACCACGACGTCTCCGATGGCGACACCGGCGTTGTTCCTGATGAGCCCGTCTATCCTTACAATCCCTCTCCCCTCGTCGGACGGGTAGAGCGGGAGGCACTTCGCTACCGTCCTCCTCTTCCCCTTGATCTCGATCACATCTCCGGTGGAGGCGTCCAGCGCGTCCATGGCGTCGTAGTCGATCCTGGCAACCCCTCTTCCGACGTCGCGGGTATACGCTTCCAGGACCTTCAGTTGGACCTGCTGCTGACTCACTCCAGCGCCACTCTCAGACAACGTTTACTCTCCTGAAGCCCTTATTAGTCTTGTCCTTCAATGAAAATGAAATCTCCAGGATTCCGTTCCTGTACTCTGCCTTGCCGCTGTCCGGCTTGACTGGAGACTTCAGTTCTATCTCTGCCCGGTATTTGCGGCCATCGTTCTCCGCTGAGACCACCGCTGTCTCCTCCGTGGTTTCCACGTTAATGCCATTCTTCTCGACCCCCGGCATCTCCAATAGGAGCCTAAGTGTCCCGTTCACCTCGTCGAGGACCTGTTCGTTGATGGGGGACCTGACTCCATCCCCCCTCGTTAGGTTGTCTCCGAAGGGCTGTACCGACGGCCTGCCCTCCGGCCCAAGATTGAAGGAGAACCCAGCGACGAACGGTTTGACGGATTTCTCCGCTCCCAGGATGCTGCTCTTGACGGCTTCGTCAATATGTCTCTGGAAATTCTCGAAGTAGTCATCAAGCTCGTCAAGAACGTCTCTCAGATCTCTTCGCCTGTCTTCGCTCGTCTGATTCACGCTCAGTTAATTAGCGTCAGGCTAAACTCTTTAATAAAGCCTTCTGCTCAGACTGCTGTTGGACCCGAAAACACTGGACGAGATCCTCTCGTCTGGAGCCAGGCTGAAAATCGAAAATGCCCTCTCCATCAGGCCAAGGACGCTATCCGAGCTCTCCTCTATCGTAGGCATCACGGTTCAGGGGGTACTGAAACACTTGAAGCGACTGGCTGAACTGGGGCTAGTGGAAGAGAAGCGGTTGCCGACGAGGAACCTGAAGGCGCGGACAGTCTACGCTGCTGCAGGGGAGCTGATTGGGAACTACTCGACTTCAGACCTCATCGTTGTCAAGCCTACCCGCAAGCTCCCTGCAGGAGCTCCGGGCGTCGGAGGGCCCCCGGACCTCGAGGATAGGGCCGCCGACGTTCTCCTTCTTCAGCACAGAGTCAAGGACCAGGCTAGGAAGCTAGGGAGGATGATAGACGAACTCACGGACGAGAGGGAGGCGCTCAGGAACAGCCTTGAGCGACTCCCCATCAGTCCAGAAGAGGGACTGGCTCTGGAGGTCGCACTTACGGAAGAGACCCTCGAAGATGGCCTCAAGGTGCTGGCAAGGTACTATGGTATCGAGGACAGAAGGACTTTAGATAAAGCGCTGGCGAAGGCGAGGCATATTGTCGCAAGATAGGAAGCTGGTGATGGTCACCAACGACGACAGCGTGCAGAGCAACGGGATCGTCGAGCTCGCCCGGGCTGCAGCCAAGCACGCCGAGGCCATCATTGTCGCGCCGGAACAGCCTCAGAGCGCCACGGCCCTGAGCATGACGTTTCACAAGCCGCTCCGGGTGACGAGAGTGAGGAGAGATAACTTCGAGTGCTACGCCGTGTCAGGGTCTCCCGGCGACTGCGTCATGGTCGGGGTGAACAAGGTCCTCCCCAGGAAGCCGGACCTCGTGGTCTCGGGGATCAACATCGGGGACAACAACACCTACCAGGACATCCTCGCTTCGGGGACCGTGGCTGCAGCCCTGGAATCTGCCATAAGTGGGATCCCGGCCATAGCGTTTTCCATGGAGGTCAGCGGGGAGTCCCTCTTCGCCCTGGAGTACGACCAGCCGGACTTCAAGAACGCAGGGATGATAGCGGGGGAGATAATACGCGACGTACTCGAGAACGGGATGCCCGAGGGAGCGGAAATCCTGAACGTGAACTTTCCGCGGAAGGTGCAGCAGAACACCCCCATCAAGCTGACAGAAGTCGGGAGACGGAAGTACACCGACAAGGTCATCGTCCGGCGAGACCCGCGGGGGAGGGCGTACTACTGGCTGTTCGGAGAGAGGCTGTCGAGCTTCCCCGAGAGGACTGACGCGGAGGCGGTGGTGGTCGACGAGCACGTCTCGGTCACCCCCATCGTGCTGAGGATGTCGGGCCCCGTATCGAAGGACCTCTCCCTCCTGAGAGAGAGGGTCGAGGGCAGACTGCGGAGAACACGCAGAGGACAGCACTAGGACTTTGGCGATGTCAGCCGCATTGAAGGCAGCGGTCCCAGGAGAGTGGGAGGAGATATGCAGTCGCATGAGAGTCGTCCGGCTCACGATCCCCCTGCAGGCCATGGTCCCCGCCCTGGCCGTCCCATCGCTCTCGAGGAGCACCAGGGGGCTGACCCTGTATCCGGGGCGGACGGGTGCAGCCCTGGGGGTGCTGCTCATGGCTATGAGCGCCATCGTGGGCGGACTGCTGGCAGGCCCCATGGGGGCCGCAGGGCCGATCCTGTCGGCCTGGGTGCTGGGGACCGCAGGAGGGACGATGTTCATCGCTGCGATGACAACCACCGCCTTCGTAAAGCCGATCTGCGTCCGCTGCAGACTTCTGCCGATAATCAGGGAGCACGAGGCGATCCACCTCTCCGGGGTGGCGAGCGAGGGGGCGGTCTGGAGGTCCATGAAGACGCGGCACAGCGTCTCCAGCCTCTCATTGGAAGGAGACCCAGCGATCTGCCCCTTCTGCCCCATCCCCAGGCGGCTGTCAAAGGATTAGGTGGGAAGAGTGGTCCATCGTATTGCAGTCGTCGACCCCGACCTCTGCCAGTCGAAGAAGTGCGGCCTGGAGTGCATCAAAGAGTGCCCGGTCAACATCAACGGCCAGCAGTGCATAGTCCTACCGGAAAGCAAAGTCGCGCTCATATCTGAGGAGCTCTGCATCGGGTGCGGCATCTGCATCAAGGTCTGCCCGTTCGACGCGATAGACATCTTGAATCTGAGCGAGGAGCTGAAGAGCGACAAGATCCACCAGTTCGGGGTCAACTCCTTCCGCCTCTTCCGCATCCCCACAGTGAGGAAAGGACAGGTGGTGGGGCTGGTTGGGAGAAACGGCATCGGCAAGTCGACCGCGCTGAAGATACTCGCCGGGCAGCTCGTCCCCAACCTCGGAGACTACGGAGAGGAGGCGACCTGGGACAGGTTCCTCCAGTACCTGAGCGGACGCGAGATGAAGGAGCACTTCGAGAGGGTCGCGGCAGGGGAGCTCAGAGTGTCCCTGAAGCCCCAGGCGGTCTACAGGCTCCCGGAGGCGTGGAAGAAGGAGACGCGCCTGCTCCTCAAGCAGATGGACGAGAGGAAGAGGATGGGCGAGGTCGTCGACACCCTCAACCTGAAGGAGACCCTGGACAAGAAGGTCCCCGACCTCAGCGGGGGGGAGCTGCAGAGGGTCGCGGTGGCGGCCGCAGCCTTGAAGGAAGCAGACCTCTACCTGTTCGACGAGCCTTCGTCGTACAACGACGTGTATCAGCGGCTGGCTGTGTCCAAGCTGATCACGGGGATTGCAGAGTCCGGAAAGTCAGTTCTGGTCGTCGAGCACGACATCGCCTTCCTCGACTACGTCACCAACTACGTGCAGATAATCTATGGAGAGCCCGGGGCCTACGGCATAGTCTCTGGGCTCTATGCGTCGAGGACCGGAATCAACGCTCTTCTCGACGGGTACCTGCCTCAGGAGAACATCCGCTTCCGCGACCACGCTGTGTCGTTCGGGCAAAGGGCCGCAGGCGAGACCGTGGAAAGCGAAGAGGTAGTGGCGAAGTACACCAAGCTAGCGAAGTCGTTCGCGTCGTTCAAGCTCTCCGTAGGTGAAGGCGAGATGAAAGGGGGGACGATAATGGGGGTCGTGGGAGCCAACGCCCTCGGAAAGACCACGTTCCTCAAGATGCTGGCCGGGGAGGAGAAGCCCACCCGGGGGGCAGTGCATGTCGACGCTAAGGTGGCGTACAAGCCGCAGTACCTGAGCTCGGAGTACGACGGGACGGTCGACGAGTTCTTCATGTCGACCCTGGGGACGAAGTACAGCGACCCGATACTGCAGGACAACCTCGCGGTCCCACTGAGGATGGAGAAGCTCCTCGCGAGGAAGGTGGGGGAGCTGAGCGGAGGAGAGCTGCAGAAGGTGGCCATAGTCGCGACCATGGCCCAGGAGACGGAGGTGTACGCCCTCGACGAGCCTTCGGCCTTCCTCGACGTCGAGGACAGGTTCGTGGTGGCCAGGGCCATCAACCGGATGGTGAAGGCGCGGGGGAAGGCGGCCGTCGTGATAGACCATGACCTCCAGGTCGTGGACATAGTCTCCGACAGGCTCCTAGTCTTCTCGGGAGAGCCAGGGGTCTCCGGGGAGGCGACCCCGCCGCTCACGAAGGAAGACGGGATGAACGAGTTCCTGAAGAGGGTCGGGCTCACCTACCGGAGGGACGTCAACACCGGAAGGCCCAGAGTGAACAAGCCCGGGAGCAAGCTGGACAGGGAACAGAAGGAGAAAGGCGCCTACTACTACGTTTCCTCCCAGAGGGAAGAGAGTGCCACGGCTGATTAGAGCGGCCCTCGAGAAGGCGGGAATCGAAGGCGCGGGGCGGGCGTCGACGGGGGTAGACGTCGTGGGGGACATCGCGATAGTGCGGCTCAGCGAGTTCAAGGCCCGGGAAAAGAAGAGGGTTGCCGAAGCCCTTCTGTCCGAGCTGAAGAACGTCCGGGTCGTGATGGAGCAGGAGGGAGGGATCGAAGGGGAGTACAGGCTGAGGAAATTGAACCACCTGGCGGGGGAGAAAAGGACCCTGACCGTCCACAGGGAAAACGGGTGCTCGTTCAGGGTGGACGTGGCGAAGTGCTACTTCTCCCCCCGGCTCTCCACCGAAAGGCTCAGGGTCGCCGAACAGGTGGGGCCGAGGGAAAAGGTCCTCAACATGTTCGCCGGGGTCGGACCCTTCTCCATCCTGGTAGCGAAGAGGGCCGGAGCGAGGGTCGAGAGCTGCGAGCTCAACTCATTCGCGGCCGAGCTCCACGAAGAGAATGACAGGCTCAACAAGGTGGAACGCCTGGTGTCGGTGCGCAACGCCGACGCAGCGGACCTCCCCGAGCTTACGAAGTCGAAGTTCGACAGGATCCTGATGCCTCACCCCTCGGAGGCCGACAGGTTCCTCCCGACTGCGCTTGGGATGGCGAAGAGGGGGGCACGAATCCACTACTACAGGCACGTCCTGGGAGAAGACGAGGCCGAGGGATCCCGCCGACTCCGGGAAGAGCTTTCGCGGCTCCTCCCCCCTCGGACCAGATTCACCGTCAGGAGGATCAGAGAGGTGGGCCCACGGTGGCTCGAGATGGCAGCCGAAATCCGAGTCTCTCACTAGAACGGAAGGCTCTGGCTGTACCTGTACAGGTGAACGATGACCCCGAAGGTCACCAGGACGGCCCCGGCGTCGAATAGGGTCATGGCGTTCAGGTCCGTCAGCGCCGCGGTCCAGGCGAAGAAGTTCAGGGCGATCTGGGCGCCCACCAGCACCAGGAAGATGATCATGACCCACTTCTTGGTGAGCAGCGGCGACGCGGGGGCCACCGCCTTCCTCACCCTCTCCTTGTTCTTCAGGTACCTCAGGAAGGCGTAGGTGAAAGCGAAGGACAGCACGGTCACCCCCAGCATCGAGGAGAAGTAGACCCCGGGGTTCACGAAGAGCCTGGATAGCGTGGGGAGGTTGGTGTCCGGGTTGATGTAGAACCCCCAGGCCGTGGTGATGATGATCTGCGCGATGGTGGTTATCCCGAGCGCGGTGAAGAAGGGCCTGTCCTTCCAATTCAGCTTCTTGGAAGTATCAACGAAAGGCACGACTATGGCCATCAGGAAGAGGAGCGCAGGCATCAGCCCCCCCATCACGAACTTGTCGAACTCCGTCCTCAGGAGCGCATAGATTCCCGTCAGATACCACTCCGGTATCGTGAGCTGCGGGTTGCTCGGGCTGTAGGGGACATTCAGGGCCACCGGGAATATGGCTGCCACGAGGAAAAGTCCGCCCACCACCGTCGAGATCACTGGCAGGTCAAAGACAAGGTAGCGGGGGAAGTGCAGGAACACCAGCAGGATCATAATCATGGGGAGGACGAAGGTGTGGTAGGCATAGAGCCGGAGGACGAAGTCGGTGAACCCTGCGCCGAACACAGCAAGGCGGAGGGTCCCCCCGATGAGCGGGGAGGCGTTGGCCAGTGATGAGCCGATTTCGATGGCGAGCCCTGCCCTCTGGTTGAAGAGCAGGTCGTACCCGCTGAACGCCTCGAGCCCTGTGATTATCCCGAAGATGACCCCTGTGACCCACAGGATTTCGTTCTTTATCTTGAACCTCCCGCTGAAGTACTGGTAATACATGTGCAGGACGGCGAGGAGGACCATGGCGTTGGACGCCGTGTAGTGAATGTTCCTCAGGAGCCACCCGAAGGGGACAGAGTTGTTGATCCTCTCTACGCTCGCGAAGGCGCACGTGAGGTTGCCGCACCCGGAGAGGGTGGGCTGATAGTAGATCATCAGGAGGCCGCCGGTCACCCCGAGCACCAGGAAGGTGATGCCAGTCAGGACCCCCAGGTACCCCAGGGGGCTGACGAAGCGCTTGGGGTAGGTGAACGAGATCCCCATCCAGTAGGTCCTATCCAGGCCGTTCTTAATCCACTGGTATAGCCTGGAGACCACGTTCCCCTTGGGCTGCTGCTGGCTCATGGCTTCTGCTTCCCTTCGGCCACAGGGAGGATGTAGTCCTCGTAACTCTGGTAGTCTCTCCCGTAACCTATCACCCCGTTGTGCGCGACGTCGAACTTCGGGGGCTCGATGTAGAGGTCCCCGTTGGGGTCGGCGGTGAGCGTGAGCATGGGGATGGCGTTGGTCGGGTAGGCCTGCAAGGAAGCGGGACCGGCGATCGAAAGGCCGTCCGGGACCCTGTAGATGCTCCCGTGACATGGACATTGGTATGACTCGTCTACTGGGTTGGTCGATTTCTCGGGGTCGTAGTTGGGGCTGCACCACAGATGAACGCAGACCTTGCTGAAGGCGACGAAGTCCGCCGCCGACTTGGTCGTCCCGTTCGGGAGCCTGATCAACCCGAACTTTTGGAACGTGTCAGGGTTCTGCGAGTCGACGGTGAGGTCTCCAGAGGACGGGTAGGTAAGCAGCCAGCTGCTGTTCGGGGGGAAGTTGGTGAGGTCGTTCACGTTGACTGCCTTCCCCGCCACGGCGCCGTTGGCGTTGTTGTTCGTCGGGGTGTTGAGGTCGAGGACCGCCTGCTGCCTCTTGTAGGCCCCGGTCGTAGACACAGAGGAAAGGAGGTAGTCCCCCCAGGGGACGAACGGGACGATCGAGAGTACGGCGCTGACAGCCACGAGGGCCCTGATGAAGGTCCTCCTCGTCGTGCTCTTCGGGGGCTGCACCGGAGGCGGCTGGACGGGAGCACCCTGGACTGGAGCTGGCGGACGAGGGGGAACGGGTGCAAGGGGGCGGGCAGGGGTAACAGGCGGAGGAGCCGGCTTCTTCTCCGCTTCAGAGTCTTTCTGCTGGGAGGGTGGCTTCTCCTTGGTATCCTCCACCATCAATTATCTGCGTTCCGGCTTGCTGGAGCCGTTTTTAACTTTGGTTCTGCAGGCTTACCTGTTAGGGGACTCCTGAAGAAGGTCGTCTGGACCGTTACCTTCAGACACCCCTCCATTCCGATAGCCTAGCTAATCCACAGGACTTCAAGTGAGGTTCAGGGACACTTTTCCGGTGCAGAAGACCAGGATCTTGCCTTCTTTGTCCAGACCGCCGGCCGTGACCAAGACTGTCGTGTTTAGGATTGCTCCTTCGCCAGAACTCTCGCTCCTCTTGAGAAGCTTCCGCGACATGTGCAACGAGGCGATAGGAATTGCGGTTGCGGCGGAGACAACAAATAGGTTCGAGCTCATAGAAAAAGCGCATCCACACCTTAGGAAGCACGGCCTCCACACTCGTTTTATCCTATCTGCATGCGAGGTCGCCTACTCACTTTACAAGAGCAAGTACAGGAAGTCCATTCCTCGTATCCACAAACCCTTCCTCAAACTCGACAGCCGGTCCTACAGACTTGGTCACTTCTTCCTGAGGATTCCAACTACTGCAAGACGTTTCATCTTCTTGACTCTCAAGGGCTCCGATTTTCATTTCCCTTTCGAAGATGATCCAGAGCTGAAGCGGGGGTCTGTAACCATCAATGAAAACGCAGTTGGTATTGCATTTTCTAAGAGAGTCGGGGTCTCTGACCCGGAAGGAGTATCGGCGTTGATATCAATGAAAGGAACGTGACCCTGTCGGCCACAACTGGGCATGAAAGAAGATTTGAAGCCTAGGAAACAGTCGTTGAGGTCAAACAAAGATACGCCAACACGAGAGCGAAGATCTCCAGGATAGTGGGAAAAGACAGAAGGACATGCAAGAAGCTTCCTGCGAAATACGGGAAAGGAGAGCGCGACCGTACAGGTCAATCCATCCATAAGGTCACGGAGCAAATCGTCGTCCTCGCAAGAGAAGATCGACTAGGCATCAAGATGGAGAATATGAAAGGGATACGAAGGCTCTACAGGAAAGGCAGTCGAAGCCCGTCGTTCAGGTGCAGGATGAAAGCCTGGGTCTTCGAGGAGACCCAGAGACAGATCGACTACAAGGCCCGCTGGGCCGGGGTCCCAGTCAGATACGTGAACCCCCGAGGGACGTCCTCATACTGCCTTTGTGGCTCCCCCGTCGTACCATTGGCGGACAGGAAACTGTACTGCCCGAAGTGCGACAAGACCGGGGACAGGGACGACCTCGCGTCGAAGAAAATAATGGCCTGCGCGGTTCCGCAGGCTCGGCCCTCCAGGGGAAGAGGGGAAGGGGAACCCAGGAAGCAGGAGGACGCTGGTAATCCCCGGAGCAGATGGAGGGAAGGGTGACCAAGTTACTGTAACCTTGGTCCCCATAACCTAGACTTTCGTTCCTTCGGAGTAATATTGGTCCTAGCGAAAAACGCTTAAAGCCCTTCGGAAGCAGCCAAACGAAGCATCTATGAGTACTCAGAGCCCTTCAGGTGCCCACAGCTCCGTTGCTGTGGGGGCGGTTGTCGCGATTCTCATTGTCGGAGCCGTCGCCACTCTAGGATACTACCAGTTCTTCGTTGCGAACACTACCACCACGACGACAACGACGGCTACGACCCCTTCGGTGACCTGTCCCTCTGCGGCGTGCGTCAACGTGACCATCTTCGCTGGGGCATCGTCTCAGCCAAGCGGGTACACCCAAGGCCAGACGACTACCTACGGCTACACCCCAGACACGGTGATCGTCGTAATCGGGAAGAACAATACAGTGTTCTGGACCAACGACGACGCGGCACCTCACACCGTGACTTCGGAAACTGGGGCTCCTGTGTCGTTCGACTCGGGCACGTCGGGGCCGCTACTGACGCAAGGCGGCACCTATCAGTTCACATTTACCGTGCCCGGAACCTACCACTATCACTGCTCTTTCCACGCGTGGATGCAGGGCACAGTCATAGTGAAGGCGGCATCCTGAGAACGCGAAAATAGGCCGCAGTCGCAGCCTGGGTGGTTGCGCGTTCTAAGAGACAGCGACCATCTGAGGGAGCTATCCCGAGATGCCGGACAGCTGGTGCTCACCCCGGCCATAGCCTACGTCGCCGAGGAGGAGAGGGACGTCACCCTGGGCCTGAGAGAATCGATGGCAAAGGGACTTGGCGTTACTCCTCGCGGAGGGGGGACGTCGATTCCCAGCCAGTCTGTCGGCAGGGGTGCCATAATGCTTCAAGACCGGAGCGGAGTCGAGGTGCGTCCGGACGGGACGGTGGTCTGCCACCCTGGCGTCGTGAAGGCGGACCTCAACAGGGTGCTGGGACCTGAAAGGTGGGTCCCCGTCGATCCTTCCAGCTATGCCAGCTGCACTGTGGGAGGGATGGTGGCCAACAACGCGTCAGGGGTAAGGACCCCGAAATACGGGTCGACCATCGACTACGTGAAGGGGCTCAGGGCGGTCGTTCCAGGAGAGGAAGTCAAGGCCATCGCGCCCATGAAGGTGGAGGAGGCGCTCGCTGGAGAGGGGCGGATCCGGAGGACCGCCTCGCTGATCGTCGAGAACGAGAAGGCGATATCCGAGGAAAGGCCGAAGGTCACCAAGAACTCGTCAGGGTACCGGCTCGAGAGGGCAGTACATGACGGTATGTTCGACCTCCCGAAGCTGCTTGCCGGGTCTGAAGGGACCCTAGCCATATTCACAGAAGTCGCTCTCCTCACCAGGGCGAAACCCCGATGGAAGGCGCTGTTCATCGCAGAGGCGTCCCTGGAGGAGCTCGACGGGACCGTGAGCGCCTTCAGGGAGTTGCGCCCCACCGCCCTCGAGCTCGTGGACAAGTCGGTGTTCCGCATGATGAACAGGTGGGAGCGGATATCGAGGTTTTCGAGGTCCGAGAGCCAGTACATGCTCTTCTGCGAGTTCGACGGAGACTCCGGGGGCGCGGCCGAGAAGGCGGAAGAGGTCGCCCTGTCCAGGGCTGCCAGCTTCGACCCCCTTGTCTTGCAGAGCCCGGCCGACATATCACAGGCGTGGGACGCGAGGAATGAGACTCTCACTCTCGCACAGGACATCAAGAAAGGCGCAAGAATCCTCGTACCTGGGATCGAGGACCTGGTGGTGCCGCCTGAGAGGCTCGGTGACCTAGTGAGGCTCCTCCTCGACCAGTTCGAGAGGAGGGGGCTCGACTACGTCTACTACGGCCATGCTGGGGACGCCAACCTCCACGCCAGGCCTTTCCTCGACCCGTCTGACCGGAAGGATATGGCGACTCTTCATGAGCTGATGGAGGAGTCCTTCGAAGCCGTCTGGAAGATGGGAGGCTCGATGACCGGCGAGCACGGGGACGGGATGCTGAGGGCGGAATACGTCGGGAAGCAGTATCCCAAGACATACTGGATCATGAGGGAGTTGAAGGAGCTCTTCGACCCGAAGGGGGTTCTGAACCCCGGAGTCAAGCTGCCCTAGACAGCTCGGCCCTGGCCAGGAGCTTTGCAACCCGGACCGGCTCGGGGATGGAGCCCTGGAAGGTGAAGTCATCGAGGACCTGCCTGATTTCGTCCTTTTCGATACCGGACGAGCGGACAAACACCCTCTGGCCTGTGTGCAGCCTGACCCCCGTCCGCCTGCCGAGCTTTCGGTACGCCAGGAGCTTCGACTCCGCCCCTTCCGGAAAGTGGTGCCTTATCGAATCCTCGATCCCTGCCGTCTCCTTGTACGTCAGGCATATCACAGGCAGCTTCGTCCGCCCCGCGAGCCCGTCCACGTCGATGATGTTGTAGAGGCTGAGGATCGCGCCAGACACCATGATCAGGTTGATGTCGTTCCGCCTGAACTTCCTGAAGAGGGAGGCGATGGCTGAAGTGGCGTCGTCCCCGCCGACCGCGGTTTTTCCGAGAGCTACCCCGTCAATCACGAAATCGGCGCGCATGACAACCCCGGCCAGCACCGACCTCCTCTGGCCCTGCTTGAAGCTCTCCGCGACCCCCAGCGAGCGGATGCCGGGCTTGTTCAGGTGAAGCCGCACGCCATGCAGAGTGCCGGCTCAACCTTTTAACCCATGGGCTCGTGGTTCACAAGCGTGGCCAAGATCTACAGCCTGGAGGCGGGGTCGAAGGTCCCAGACGACATCGTTGCCATCGCAGCCAGGGAGAAGATCCGCACGGCCAGGGTCGAGGCCATCGGCGGAGTGAAGGAGCTCAGGCTCGCCTACTTCAACCACGAAGCGAAGAAGTATGAGGAGCACGATTATCGGGAGTTCCTTGAAGTCACAAGCATCCTGGGGAACGTCACCCTCAAGGACGGCAGGCTGTTCCTCCACATACATGGGACGTTCGGGAGGAGGGACCTCAGCGTACTCGCGGGCCACGTCGTGCAGGCGACGGTCTTCCCTCTCCTGGAGGTGGTCGTCACCCCCACCAAGAACAGGGCCAAGCGGAAGTTCGACGACGAGCTCGGGCTCTATGTGATCAAGTCCTGATGCGTCCTGTCTGAAGACGCCGGGACCGCGCGTGTTTAAGAGAGCCGGCGCCGGCGTGGGGGCTGCCCTCGATGACTGAACAGAGTTACGGGATTAAGGTCTAAGATGACCTGAAGGCATTAGGCTGAGAGGGCGCTCTAGCGGGAGAGGGGCAGGTCCAGCACGGTGATCAGGCCGGGCTTGGCGATTCCGACCCGTTCCGCGGCGTGGACCGTCAGCGCGACCGTGGCGGAGTCTCCGAAGACTCCCTTCTCGAACCTCAGCTTGAGCTCTGGGTCTCCCTTCACCTCCACCACGTCGAAGTCGGCAGAAGTCATGGTCATCTCGAGGTCCAGACGGATCAGGCAGTCCCCTGCCCTCCCTTCGGCGAACTGGCGGACCCCCATGACGTAGTCTTCCGACTCCACGACAGGGAAGACCCCGTGCTTGAGCCCCTCCAGCGGCTTCCCAAGAGAGAGGGCGATCAGGTGCGCCGACTCGACGAGGCCCACGTGGCCCAGCGCCCCCTCGCTCATCTCCTTCTCGAACTTCGCCCTTGTGTGCCCGACCCCGGTCTTCGCCTGGAGCTGGCGCCTGCGCCTGCTGACGTCGACAGACCGGACGACATGGATGCTGGTGGGGTTCTTCACCGCAGATATCACGAGCGCGGGGACCCAGTCCATGACGAACCCAGGGTTCACCCCTACCCCGAGTATGGTGACCCCCTTCTCCTTTGCCAGCCTATCCAGGGCGGCGGCCGCTTCTCCTCCGGCGTAGGCGGGGTATGCCATCTCCTCCGACGTAGTGACCACGTCCAGTCCGGCGCTCGCAGCAAAGGAGATATCGCCGACGATATCGGGGATCCTAGACTTCGTCGAGAACACCGCGACGTCGGCTCCGTCGAGCCCCACCTCTTTGATCGACCCGGCGACCCTCACCGCGAGAGGGAGCCCTGTCAGCTCAGCCACCGTCCTCCCCACCTTCTGCGGGTCGGTGTCAACGACCCCCACGACTTCATGCGAGCGCTTCAGCAGATACGAAAGAATCTCCGTCCCTATCGCGCCCATCCCGCACAGGACGACCTTCGCCACGGACCGTCCGAGCCGACTCCTGTCTTATTAATCCGTGCCGGCGCGTATTCTCTACCGCAGCTCCAGGAGCCCACGATACGAGTCCAGCGAGTTCAGGAAACTCCGGAACGTCCTGACCGGGACCACAGCCACCCCCCTGACGAACTTGCCCTCAGGCTCCGACATGCTCAGAATCACAGAGGCGATCGGCCGCGGGCCGTCGGAGACCCTCCTGAGAAGCGCGCTTCGTCTCAGCTGCGCCAGCGCAGCCCTTTCGAGGGACGAGGGCCCCTGCTCGCGGCGATAGTGCTTGCAGTCGACGGAGAGCGTCAGCGAGGGCCCGGTCGCGACGACGTCGATTTGTGCCCTCGGCTTCCTAAGGTAGACGTTCTGCCTTACGTCGTACCCCGACGACCGCAGGAGAGCTCCCGCCAGACGCTCGAAGTCCTGCCAGCTGAGAAGCCTGGAGACTTCGTCCGCCTGGAAGTTGGCCTTCAGAAGGGAGTAGGCGGCAGAGACCGGGGAAGCGTAGTCCCCTTCAGAGAGACCGAGGTCGCCTCCTACATCGCGGAGCGCCCTCGTCGCACCAGCCTTGCCTAGCCTCCTTTCCAGCACGTCAAGCAGCAGCTCGTCTTGCTGGAGCAACGCGAGACCCGGGGGGGTCCTCGCTCTTAAGCTGGGAGCCACGCCAGGGCCGGCGAGCCCGGGAGGTCCCTGAAACTTACACGTCTGTCATGACGCCGGACGAGATCAGCTCACCGACGCAGGGAGCCCGTCCGGCACCACGTCGAGGCGGGGGCCTGTGGGACCGCACGGACTCATCCCCATTTTCATGAGCAGCCGGCTGTGCGCCGACCCTACCCTGACCCTTTTCGCTTGAGAGCGGCGGGCGAGAAGAGTCGGCGAGGAACAGACCCCTGTGACCTGCCAGTCGCCTCAGCTCGAAGGCGCCCTATCTAGAGGCCCTGAGCAGCGCGGTATAGGCGAGGAACCCCTGTTCCGTCGCCTTGTAGTATCTTTCTCGCGACCCCTCGTCCGAGTATTCAACCAACCCGCGGACTCTGAGTTCCGTCAGTGCTCGGCTGACGTGACTGACATGCTTGCTTCCTAGGGTCGCCAGCTCGCTGGGGGTCTTCGGCGCCCCGACTAGGAGCGAGAGGACTGCCTTGCGCATCTCGCTCCTTTCGACGAATTTCAGGTTGGAGAGCGGCGAAGTCACGCCAGGTCCCGCACACTTTTATTATCTGAGGGCCCCTTTTATGGCTTTGGCGCCGGTCGGGCATCTGGAATGTCCGGGGCAGGTTCGGGCGGCCTTCGTGAGATTCCTGAACGGGCCCAGGGGGCTCTGGGATGATTTCGCAGCTGGAGGAGCGACCCGGGCGGGCCTCGCGCGGAAGACTGCTAGGCCCCGCCGACCAGCCTAAGAGACTCTTCGAGCCTGGAGAACGACCAGATCGCCTGGGCATCGATGAAGGAATCATACACGGTGAACTTGCTGTAGGTGTTGTAGACCTGCTTCGCGTACTTGTACTGCGAGGAGGCCGAGAAGGAAGAGTTGAATCCGATGACGTTCGAAACGGAGATCCCCCCTCCCTCTAGCGCAACGAACGTCCCGGTGAGGTTGCCAGTCCGGACCACCCCCGGGAAGTTCTCGAACCCCACGGCGAGAGGGTCGGAATTGCTGCCGGCTATGTAGGCGGCCTGAGCAACCTGCACCGAGGAGATGATGGAAGCCGTGTTCCCCAACACGGAGTTCAGAATCGCCGTCACCCCGTCCTGAGCCTGCCCTCCGCCGAGCGCGAGGGCGGCAGCATGGTCGCCTGCCACGAGCCCTAGCCAGCCGACGTCGAGGGTCCCGTTGATGCTGTCGGCGACCAGATACATGGGGGCAGTACCCACGCTCGAAGTGTGCGCGTCGGTCTGGAGAACTGTGCTCAGCTGGGAGTAGGCCTGTGAGGCGAGGAAGGCGATGTCGATGGTCTGGTTTGGGTGGGACATGGTCACGGACAAGATGGCGTTCACCTGGTCGGTCGAGATGTTGATGACGGGCAGGACCAACTCGAGCACCACGTTATTCGGCGGGATGCTGGCGTTGACGGCCCTCGCCTGGGTGTAGTTCTCGAACGAGGCCTGGAGGTAGTCCGCCGGGATGTACTTCCCCCACGACACGTTGTATGACGGGACTTTGGAGGGCAGGTGCTGCACCTGAATCTGACCGGAAAGATAGACCAGGCCGATATAGGAGCCGCCGAGGATGGCGAAGACGACGACGAATGAAAGCGCGAAGGCCCTCTTCTGTCCCTTGTTCCTCGAAGTCAGGCGCATTTTCGCACAATTGAAGTCGATTCGCTTATAAGCCTTGATGGCCCAGAACTTGTGATGAACCCCTGGCTTGAGATTCTAATCTCGTCTCTCGAAGAAGGGGCGCTGATAACGTTGATCGACATCCCCGTCTCCCTCTTCATCGGGGTGCTCCTCGGCACTCCAGGACTCGGCGTGCTCGGGTTCGTCCTCCTGCTCGAATCCGTCGTTCTCATGCTCATAGGGGGAGCAGTGGAGTTCGGAGCAACCCCGTCTGCGAAGCGGGCCTCAGCTCTGATCAGGAGGAAGAGCTTCGACTGGGACGCAGGCGAGTACAAGAGAATACAAGCACGGGGGGCGTTCTACACTCTGATAGGAGTCATGTTCTTCCTGGAGTCCCTCACTCTGGCCCTAGTTACCACTATCCTGTAAGAGGGATTGGAAAAAGAAGAGGAAGGTCTCTAGGCCGACGGCTTCCTTCTGGAAAGCGCTATGGCCGCGAGACCGAGTATTATGGCTACAGCTAGGGCGACGTATGCTACGTCCGTGAGTGTGCTGATCTGGCTGTTGAGGCTGTTGACGCTGCTCTGCAACGAAGCGACGTTGTTGTTCGTGGTGGTTATCTTGTTGTTCATGGTCGTGAACTGCGACGAGAGCTGGCTGGCTAGGGACGACAGTTGTTGACCCGAGGCTAGCTGGCTGACAATCTCGGCAAGGGACCCGACCGTCAACGTTGAGGTCGGCCCGTAGTAGCTGTCAGTCGAGTTCTTCCACTCGGAAGGTGGAAGTGCGCTCGGGTTGTTCACGTCGTAGACCGAGCCGGCAAGCGCGCCGGGGCTGCCGAGGCCGTTTGGCATCGCGTAGGTCGCGTTCACGCCTGTGAAGAGCAACCTGTACGAGAAGGTCCCGGTCGTGGTCGGGGTGTAGCTGATGGAGTACCACCCTTGGGTGGCGAAGCTCATGGCAACCGCAGTCCATGGTCCGGCGGAGCCGCCGCTGCTCTGCTCAAGGACGACACCGAAGCCGCCTGTCCCGGACAGCAAGCTGGCCGGCACGGGGGTGTACGACCCTGACAGCAGGAACGACTGGCCGAGGATGAACGCTGGAACGGTCACCGTCGAGTTGGGGAGTGTGATGCTGATCGTCTCACCAGAGCTGATCGAACTCCCTGGTGACGATGATGCTACCCCTGTGTTGTACCCTGCGGCCGCCAGGAACGAAAGTGCCTGGGTCGGGTTGTAGGGGTCTGGCTGGAGTCCAGCCGGCATGTAGGAGGTGAAGCAGGTGCAGAACTGGGTTACCCCTTCGACACCCAGCCCCTGGAGCAGTTGGTTCACAATCTGCGCGCGGGGGATGAGGTAGCTGAGGGCTGCCCTCACGTCCAGTGCGTACTGGGCTGCTTGGGCAGGGTTCTTCTGGCCGTTGGGGGTGCCAGTTCCGGTCCCGAAGATTGGGTCATGGAAGTTGAGGCCCAGCTCCTGCCAGCCGTTGTTGGGGGCGTTCATGAAGATGTTCACCCCTCCGGCTGCAGTGATGGCTGCGGCGTCTGACTTGTCGAACTGGTAGTTCTGGTCGAGCGAGTTCAGGGTCCCTGCAGCGAACGCAGCGATGGCTGCGTCCTTGGTCCCAGAGGTCACTATGTGGACGACTGTGGCGTCATATTCACCGAGGGACTGAAGACCCGTCGCGTTCCAGTATGTGTAGGAGTTGGTCGCAGATGCGACCGGCTTCGCATAGGTGCCGGTTCTGGTGACCTTGTTGTATCCTTCCCAGACGTAGGCTCCGTCCCCGTACAGACCCCATGTGGTGTAGCTTCCGTTCCCTCCGTAGATGGCTTTGTTCCATGTGAGGGTCACGGGCGAGGTGTTCAGGTTCACTGCCCAGCTCGTCCCGAAGCTACTTGGGTTGCTGACGTATGGCATCAGAACCTCCATTGGGAGGGCCGACACGCCTGTCAGCGACGGGTCGGTGAACGGGTATGCCAGAGGCATGGTGAAGGCGAACTCCGTCGGGTTGACGTAGCTGAAGGTGCTGTTCACATAGCTGACCGAGTTGTGGTGCCCTGTGAACGTCCCGTTGAATATGTAGTCGGTGGTGGTCCCGTTGCCGAGGTTGAAGTTGTACTGCTGGCTTAGGCCAAACTCGTTCTCGTAGAGACCGGTGTTGACCGAGCCTATTGCAGCGATGTTGTTGAACATGTACCAGAAGACATAGTCATTGGCGGTCACCGGAGCGCTGTCCTGGAAGTTGTGCGCCCTGAAAGTGACGGTCCAGCTGAGGTGGTTGGCGGATGAGTTTATCTGAGTTGCCAGTGCGTTATAGTAGTTCAGAGTGAGTGGGTTGAGCTCTTCAAGCGAAGCGAAGGCTCCACTCGTGAGCCAATCGTTGTACTGTGAATTGCACGCTGTGGTCGGAAGGTTGTACTGGCAGCTCACGTCGGCAGAGAGCCCGACGTTGATGACAGGGTTGGGCCCAGTCACCTTCCAGTGCTGGAAGTCGTTCCCTGCCAGTGCCTGGTTCCAGGTCTTCTGTTGGTTCCATGGGAAGACGTTGGTCGCCACCGGGTTGTCGGGCGTGGCGCCGAGGCCCCCGATAATGATCAGGTACGGCCTCTGCTGCGCTACGATATCGACCATCTTCTTCGCCAGCGCCTCCCTCTCGGTGACGCTGAACGAGCCGGCGTACTGTGCGGCGAGGTTATTGTAGGTCGAGTTCTGGAAGTATGCGTAGTTGTTCCCGAATGGCGGGAAGTCTGCGGCCGGGTTGTTCGACAAATAGTTCACGACATTGGAGGTGCCAAAGTCTGGCAGCACGGTGCCTCCGCCCCAGCCGATGAAGACGGCGTCATAGCCGCCCGCACTGAACAGCTGGCCGCACCCGCCCGAAGGACAGGTGGTTGGCCATATCCTGTCGACCAGAGGACCGAAGGACATGAAGACTAATCCTGCACCAATGTTGTATGACGCGTACGAGTTCTGGATGATTTCCGCCCACTGCACCCTCACTGGGTTGGTGTTCGGTGCGATCATCGTGAAGCTGAAGTAGGGTCCGCTGGTTGCCGTCTGCGCAGCCACGGGGGCCGGGAATGCTGATGAGATTAGGATGAAAGAGACGGCTGCAAGTATTGCGCCTGTAGCTGTTGGTTTAATGGACTTAGTGTCCAAATATCTCTTCGGGCGCCCAAGACCCCGTTATTCTATATATGCATATTTACCTAGAGAGCGCGCCCCGATTTGAAGCGCCAACGCTGAAGGCGGCGCGGTATTGCGGCCTGCTACTTACAAGAACTTCTCCGCGAAGTGGCAGGCAACATAGTGCCCGGCCTCGAGCTCGCGCAGCTCCGGCTCCTTCTCCTTGCAGATGTCCGCGGCGTAAGGGCATCGCGGATGGAACCTGCACCCCGATGGAGGGTTGACGGGGCTGGGCACGTCGCCTGGGAGAACGATCCGTTGCCTCCTCTTCTCCGGGTCGGGGATCGGGATCGCCGATAGGAGCGCGATGGTGTAGGGGTTCAGGGGCTTCTGGAAGATCCTCTCTGCGCTGGAGTACTCGAAGACCCGACCGAGGTACATGACGGCGACGTGTTTGCTTATCTGCCTTACTGAGCTCAGGTCATGCGAGATGTAGAGGAACGAGACCCCGTTCTCCTTCGCCAGCTTCTCGAGAAGGACTAGCACCTGCGCCCGAATCGAGACATCCAGAGAGGATACCGGTTCGTCGGCGACCACGAACTTCGGTTCCGTCGCCAACGCTCTCGCTATTGAAATGCGCTGTCTCTGTCCGCCGGAGAACTCGTGGGGGTATCGCTCGGCGTGGTACTCCTCGAGCCCCACCATAGTCAGAAGCTTGTAGACCCGCTCCGTCCACTCGCTCTTCTGGATGTGGCCATGGATGTTGAACGGTTCGCTGATGATGTCGAACACGGTCATCCTGGGGTCGAGGGACCCGTAGGGGTTCTGGAAGACCATCTGCATCCCGCGCCGGATGTACTTCTTGTCTTCCGAGGTCCCCTTGGCGAGGGTCTCGTAGATTTCTTTTCCTTCGAAGAACACCTTCCCTTTGTCGGCGGGTTCGAGGTCCAGCACCACCTTCCCGAAGGTCGTCTTCCCGCACCCGCTCTCTCCCACCAGCCCGAAGATCTCTCCCCTCTCGATCGAGAGGTCGACCAAGTCCACGGCGTGGACCTCGCCCACAAGCTTCTTGAGAAGGACCCCGCGCGAGTAGACAGGGAAGTGCTTCACTATCCCTTCCGCACGTAGGACTGGTTCAGCCAACGCTCAGCTTCAGCTCCTTCCACCTGTGGCACGCGACCATGCGCCCCGGGCCTCCGCTCTCCCAAGGGGGAATCTGCTCTTTGCACTTTTCAATCACATACGGGCACCGCGGGTGATATCTGCACCCCGTCGGAGGCTCGATCAGGTTGGGGATATTCCCCGGAATCGGGACGAGCTCCTTGGTGACATCGGTCCGGGGGATGGATGCTAGCAACGCGCTGGTATAGGGGTGGCGAGGGGAACGGAATAGGTCCGCCGTGTCTGCATTCTCGGCTCGCATGCCCGCGTAGAACACCACCACCCTCTTCGTCGTCTCCGCAATGATCCCCATGTCGTGGGTGATCATTATCAGGGCCATCTTCAGCTCCTTCTGAAGGCTGCCGAGGAGCTCGAGGATCTGAGCCTGAATGGTGACGTCCAGGTTGGTGGTGGGCTCGTCGGCGATCAGGAGCTCGGGCTGGCCCGCCATGGCTCTGGCTATGGCTACCCTCTGCTTCATTCCTCCGCTGAGCTCGTGGGGGTATGCTTTCATGCGGGTTTCTGGTTCCGAGATGCTGACTAGTTTCAAGAGCCCAAGGGCCTCCTTCTTCGCTTCGTCCTTGGTCACCTCTTTGTGGGCCCGTATGACCTCACTCAACTGGAATTCAACAGTATAGAGAGGGTCGAGCGATGAGTTCGGGTCCTGGGAGACGTACCCGATCTTCTTCCCTCGAATCTTCCTCAGATCCTTCTCCGACCTCCCGACCAGGTCCTCGCCGCGGTATACCACCTTCCCCGAAACGATTCTGCCCGGCCTCGGAATGACTCCGAGGACCGAAAGCGCGGTGATGGTCTTCCCCGACCCGGACTCTCCGACAAACCCGAGCGAACCCCCCTCTTCGATCTCGAAGCCTACCCCGTCCACGGCCTTCACAACCCCGGCTTCGGTGAAGAAGTATGTCCTAAGGTCCTCTACGCTCAGCAATGTACCCATTCCGGTCTTACTCCCTTAGCCTCGGATTGAGCGCGTCAGAAAGCCCGTCCCCCAGCAGGTTGAAGCCCAGGACCAGGAGGACCACCACGAGCCCAGGGAAAGTGGCCACCCACCACGTCTCCCGGATGGTCGCGAATCCCTCTTGGATGAGTAGGCCCAGGGTGGAGACGTTGGGGGTCCCGAAACCAAGGAAGGAGATCACGACCTCGACGAGTATGTTGGTGGCGATGAGGAGGGAGGAGTAGACGATTACCGGTGAGAGTATGTTCGGAAGGATGTGCCTGAAGAGTATTCTTGCTCTTCCAGCACCTATTCCCTTCTCGGCCTGCACGAATTCGAGTTCTCGCACCCGCAGAATTTCTCCTCTCGCCACGTAGGCGATGCCTGACCACCCGAACACCCCGAGTATGACGACAATGAGGGTTAGCCCGAACCCTTGCGCGACAAATAGAATGAATATTCTGGCAAACAGGAGGATGAATACTAGGACGGGAATCACCAGGAATACCTGGGCCAGGCCAAGAAGGAGGGCGCTCCCGATGCCCCTGGCGTACCCAGCGGCTGCTCCCACCAGGATCCCGATGACCACGCTGATCGCTGTGGCCCCGAGGCCGACGTAGAGGTCGTTCGGTATGCTGTGCAGAATCTCGCTGTAGATGTCGATCCCTGAGCGCTCGGTCCCGAGGGGGTGGGCCCAACTCTGGAACGGCGGCATGGCGACGCAGTTCTGGTAAAGGCAGACGAACGACCGGGGAGGATATGGGGCGAAGAAGTACCCATAGATGGACACGAAGATGAAGAACAGGATTAGCGCAAGCCCGGCAAGGCCGATCTTGTTCCGGCGGAGCCTCCTCCACGCGACCGCCCACTGGCTCGCGGACCTCCGCCTCTTCACAGGCGCGCTCATTCTATTCTCACCCTCGGGTCGAGGACCCCGTAGACCAGGTCGGTGATCAGGTTGGCGACCAGGGCCATGATGGTGATTATCATTGTTATCCCCTGGATGACCGGGAGGTCGAGCACCGAGGCCGCCTGGACGAACTGATATCCGAGCCCGGGCCATGAGAACGTGGTCTCCGTCGCCGGCGCGCCGCCCAGGGCGAGAGCGAACGTAAGGCCCACAATCGTGACAACCGGGGTGACCGCGTTCTTGAGCGCGTGCCTGTAAGTGACAGATCTTTCTGACACCCCGCTCGCGCGGGCGCCCAGCACGTAGTCAGACCTCAGGGTCTCGACCATGTTCGCCCTGAGGAGCCTCACGAAGACCGCCAGCGACGCGAAGGTGAGCACCGCGACCGGCATAATGAGGTGGGCGATGTTGTCGAAAACGATGTTCCCCCCGATATATGGGGGGTATGGAGAGATTGCTCCAAACGACGGGAGCAGCCTAAAGTCTAGAGAAAAGATGAGGATCAGGATTATCCCTAGCCAGAACACAGGGATTGAGAACCCGAAGATCGCCGTGGTCGTGATTGTGGCGTCTCCTTTGCTTCCAGGGTGCTTCGCTGAGTACACTGCGATGGGTATCGCGAGGGCGAGGGAGAAGAAGAGAGAAAGCAGTTGAAGTTCGAGCGTTGTCAGCACCCAGGGGCCTATGAGCGCCGACACCGGTCCGCCAAGCACCAGTGACTGCCCCAGGTTCCCCTGGACGAAGTCTGACAGCCAAAGGAAGTAGCGGACGTAGACAGGGTCGTTCACGTGGTAGAAGTTTATCAAGAACTGCTGCTGCGCCGGCGTCAGATTCCTTATCCCCTGCCTGACCAGCTCAATCGGGTTCCCAGCCGCGTTCGTGATGTAGAAGACAAGGACCGAGACCGCGAGGAACACTGGTATCATGAACAGTATTCGCCGGATCACGTAGACCCACGGACTGGCCATGTACCTGACACAACCGGTGGAAACTCGGCAATAAATACTATTACCAAGCGGGGCGCCCGAATGGACGGACGAGAGAAAGCATCGCTTGTCGCCCTTGTGGTCTCGGCGTTGGTCGTCGCGGCGACCATTGTGCTCCCGGCGCTCTCTTTTCCTCAGACCGAAAGCCTGGCGGGCCCCCAGGCACCCTACGACGGGTCTTCCTACACCATCAGCGCCTACTACATCCCCACCGTTCCGGCGGGGGTCCCCGTTGAAGTGCAGCTCTCCGGGTACGCGCCGGGGACCGTGATCCTCTCGCTCTTCCCCACCACCCAGAATGACATCGCACCGGCAGGCTCACCAATCATCACCTTCCAGTCACCCACCAAGAACAATGTCTCCGGCTCTTTCACTTCCCCCACAACCCAGCCGTACGGGATCTACGTCGTCTCCTACAACAACACCGGGTACCGGCTGAGAGTCAACTCGGAGTGGTCGCCCTACTACGTCGTGCGTATCTATACCTACCCGGCCGTGTTCGCGGTTATCGTGTGCACCATCTTCCTGTACTACTTCCGCCAGACCGCGGCACGACGGAAGGCGGAGAGGGAAGTCATGGAGTCGATCGGCAGGCTGGGAAAGAGGGAGCAGCAGTTCCCTGCGAGGAAGGCTGCCACTGAGGTCAGACTCTGGCAGCCAGCCCGCCCTTACGGGCAGCGATGGTAAAAATCGGTATAAGCCTGAACGGGCAGTTAGGCAGCCCGTTAATGAGCAAGACCCAACTCTGGGTGGGAGGGGTCTTCGTCATCTACTTCGTGGCGTTCTTCGTCGCGCCGATCGTCCCGTTCAGGGTGAGCGTATCCATTCCCGGGGCGTACCGGAGCGGCTATACCGTCTGTTTCCCGGGAGGCTATCTCCCTCCCGGCGTCCAGCCGACCGAGGAGGAACAGAGCTGTCTCGCCAGTTATGCCCTCCCCGACGCTGCCGTCGACGGCTACGCGACCCCCGCCTACCGGGCGTTCGGGTTAGGCCAGCCCCCTTTCCAGCGCGTTGAAGTGGTGTCACGGGGGAATCACTCAGCCCTGCTCTACTTCGACGGCAGCTCTCTCCAGGCAGCTGAAGAAATCAACTCCCCGAGCGTCCAGTTCAACCCGCCGTCGGTCGTCGAGTTCTACATAGCACCTGTCTATTCGTCTGACTTCGGCTTCATCAACATCACCATCCAGGTGCGCAACGTCGGCGTCAACAGCATAATGAACCCCACAGTCTATCTGTCGATGGCAGGCTTCAGTTCGAACACGACCGCGGGTGCTCTGACCTGGATAGAGCCGCGCCTCGTTGGTGGTTGCCCAGCCGTCTGGGCTCCCGCGGCCTACTGTGCCGTCACCCAGGTCGTTAGGAATCAACTTCCGGCGAACGCGTCATTCAATTATTACGCGGAAATAAGGGGGTATGACCAGACAGGATACTTCGTCTACAGGCAGGGCTTCGGGGAGGCCTACCCCGAAGGGGGGGTCGGTCCCATCTGGGTCGACAGGTTCATCGGCCTGGTGGACAGAGCGCGGGCACAGGCGCAACTCAACGAAAGCTCCACCCTCGATGCTTTTGCCGCGCTCAGGTTCCGCGACGCTGCACCCAACTTCCAGATATCGGACTACGGCTTTCAGGGCGACGTCGCGAGCTTCTTCGGGGGGAACAAGAGCACCATCGCAGTCGAAGAACTGCTCCTCTACCCAGGGCGCCTCTCTCCGACTGCCTTCGCCGCCTTTCTCTCGACCTACGCACCCACCCACTGGAGCGCCCTGACCGACCCCACCTTCACGAAGTTCGGATACTTTGTGGGCCACTCGACCTACTATGAGATACTTCTTCCATGCTCCGTCTACGAGATTCCGGGCCCAGGGATCAACATCACCCAGTACTTCCAGAGCCAGGGGTGCAGGACCATCGTGCAGCCTGCGGTGACCTGGCTGGTCCTGATCTTGAGCAGTTAGTTCAGCCTGGCGCCCGGAGACGCCTCTCTGGCAGACTCAGGCGGGGGTAGTCACGGCGTCACGGCCTCGGAGCCAGGCTCTCTGACCCCGCCTCTCGACCTCGATTTCAGGGTCACGTATGCGAACCAGGCGTTGAGCGCCACCAGCACGATGGCAAGGACTTGAACCCAGTCCAGGGTCAGTGGGCTCACCAGTCTGGCGTTGTTCCCGGTCATGGTGAAGACTCTTGTCAAGAGCCCGTAGCTGAAAGAAGGGTCGTAGGTGCACATCCCTGCGCAGGCATCATGAGGGGATGACGCGTAGGAGGTCCTCCAGGAGATGTCCTGCAGTACGAAATAGAGCGCCGCCAGGAGCACGAGGTCTGCTGCGATGACCTTGTACCAGAGCTTCATTCAGGGAGGGACTGATTTGGCTCATTAAAAAAGCGCTGGCTCATCAAATGTTTAACCGCACCATGTCGGAGAGGAGCTCCGGATGAAGGCGTCCTCCAAGACCACTGTAGTCTATGTCGCCGCCTTCGTGGTTCTCCTGTTCTGGGCGTATTTCGTCCAGGCAGACACGCGAAGGGTGGACGGGACGAGCATGCTCCCCACGCTGGAAGGGGGGGACCTTGTCGTGATCCAGAACGCCCCCATCAGCGACATCCATGTGGGAGACATCATAGTGTATAGCGGACTCTGTTCCACCAGCGGACTGTCTGTCGTCCACAGAGTGATACAAATCACCAGCGGTGGGGGGCTGATCACAAAAGGGGACAACAACCCCGAGCCCGACCAGTATCAAGACCAGATTGCAACGGGTCCGATAACACAGCAGTGCCTTGAAGGGAAGGTGGTCTTTGTGATCCCCTACGTGGAACTCCTCGCGTACTATGTCGACGTCTACCATCTCCCGCAGTGGTTCAACTATCTCCCTTCGATCCTCATCCTGGCAGTCGTCTTCTTCTCGGTGCTCGGCGGGGTCGAGGAAGAAGAGGGAAAGGACGTCGCTCACGACCCGAGCACAACCGGGGCTTCATAGAGCCAGAGCAGATCTCTAGTCCGGCAGAGCCGTCCCCGGTTCTTGCGGGTTGCCGGACTCCGCAGGCGTGGGTCTGCCGGCTTGCAGCTGGAGGGAGACGAGACTAGATCTTTGCCTCGACGTCGTAGAGCTTGACAATGCTGTCAGAACTCGAGAGAAAATAGCTGTCCTTGGGCAGATACACGGTCTTGTCGGCATTCGGCCCCGCGAAGTCCCTCATCGCCTTCATCGACCTCCAGAGTGTGACGACGAGGTATTCGGTTAACTCCTGCGAGTCCCTCACCAGAACGTAGGCGCCGATGACCCCCTTCGCCTTCCTGAGCTCTTTCAGGCCGGTCCCTTTGATGTACTTGAGGTAGGCGACCCTGTACTCCTTCCGCGTGGTGCCGTGCCAGACTCTCGCAATCATGTCCAGATGGGCACCGTATCGCCTCAGGCTAGAAGGGTAAGTCCGCTGCCTTCACAAGACGTTCGGGGTCCTGCCATTTCCCGACTGCGTGCCCTCATCAACCTGAGACGAACTCCGTCTTTGGCGCCTTATATACCCTTTATATATAGTGCTTTTTGCCCGCTTTATATGCCTCAGACAAAGGCGATCGTCAGCATCGAGAACGTCGTGGCTTCCGCTTCTATCAATCAGACCGTCGACCTCAACCTCATCACCAAGAACTTCGTCACGGTCGAGTACCACCCCGACCAGTTCCCTGGCCTGGTCTTCAGGCTGAGGAATCCGAAGACCGCCACCCTGATCTTCAGCTCGGGGAAGATGGTATGCACTGGCGCAAAGTCGGAGGAGCAGGCGCGGAAGGCGGTGGAGGAAGTCGTAAGGCAGCTCAAGAAGGGGAAGATCCCCATCAAGAACGAAGCGGTGGTGGAGATACAGAACATCGTCGCCTCGGCCAGCCTCGGAGGAAAGGTCCACCTCGAAGAGGCAGCAAGGGTGCTGCCAAAATCGATGTACGAACCCGAGCAGTTCCCCGGCCTGATCCACAGGATGGCGGACCCCAAGACGGTGATACTGCTATTCGCGTCAGGGAAGCTGGTATGCACCGGGGCGAAAAAAGAGAGCGAAGTCTATCGCGCGGTCAACAACCTACACGTGACCCTCGAAGAGAAGAACCTCATGGTATACTGAGAGGTTCTTTCTCCCTAATTTTCTGTGCTCCAATCAAAGGCAGACGGAGTTGACTCCCTGCGCCCCACGGCGGGCCGGCTTACCGTCTCCCCACTGATTTCGTAATCGCCTTCAGGTTCTCCTTGCTGATTAGCTCCATCGAAAAGAGGGCGTCTGCGAGCTCGACGACGTCGGTGACCGAGTGTAGGGTTATCCCTCTCTTGCTAAGCCTCTCCCGCGCGCCTTCCAGCCTGTCGATCGCAACCACGGCCGCTCTCACCTTTCCTCCTTCGTCCTCGATGGCATCGGCCGCCGAGAGAATGGTCTTCCCCGACGTGGCGAGGTCTCCGATCACTACCACCTTCCATCCCGGCCTGACCTCTCCTTCGACGAGGCGTTCGTTCTCCCCCTTGTGCAACCTGGTATATGCCAGCGGCTTGCGGAGCGCCAACGCAATTGGGGATGCGAGCACGAGCCCACCTATGGGGACGGCGCACAGGGCGTCTGCCTTCGCAACCTTCCGGGAGACAAGCTCAGACATCGCGTCCACCAGCATTCGGAATATGCCGGGGTAGCTCGGCAGGCCCCTGAGGTTCACGTAGTAGGAGCTGTCCCTTCCGTCTGGGAGGGTGAAGGTCCCAAACTGGATGGCCCCAGCTTTCATGAGCCCTTCTGCGATTTCGTTCAGCCGGCTCCGACGCTTCTTCCACGCCATCGCCCGCGCGGCGCGTCTTGCGCTTAAAAACCAACCCTGCGGGGAACCTGGCGGATGCCTGAACTCTGGATCCCCTACGGGAACGTAGAGACTCTGGTCACCCTTCAGGCTGAGAACCTCGGAGCCGTCGCGGAGAACTCCGCCGAAGGGGGAACCGTCGACTTCCCGAGGGTGATCGAGCTTGTCAAAGGGACCCCCCAGATCTTCGTCTGCGACCCGGCCCCGCCGACGATTGAGCTGCTGAAAGGAATCGTCCCGGCCCTCGGCGAGAACCAGGGCCTCAGGATCTACTCGCCGGCACCTAAGAGGGTCGAGAGCGCGGTCCCCGGGCTGAAGGGGAGAATCACCACCCTTCCGCCTCCCCTCCTTGCAGGCGAGGGAGAAGAACCCGCCTTCGCGCAGCCGTTGCTGGATGCAGGCCCCAAGATCTTCTTCGGCTCCGCCAGGCCTGATCCTTTCTACGGCATCTCGGATGCGAAGGTGGAGTCCTGCCTCAACTGGGTGGCAGGCTCCCAGGCCGCGACTGCGAAGGCAATGAGGGGGATGGAGCCCCATCCGTTCCAGAAGACGGAAGGTTACGAGAAGATTGAAGAGATCGTCAGCAAGATGGGAGGTGCGAAGTTCCTCACAGCAGTCCCCAGGGGAGGAAGGCTCTGGACGGTGATGGAGGATGCGCCCTTCGACGCGATAAAGAACGGATTTGCCAAGACCGCAATGCCCCCAGCAAGGGGACTGGTGGTGGGCGCCGGAGGAAGAGGCTACGACGACACCCTCTCTTCCGCAGTCAGGGGGATTTGGAGCGCAATCAGCGGTGTGAGGAAGACCGGCACGATTCTCCTCGTCTCAGAATGTCCGGACGGAGTCGGTTCGGCAGCCCTCGAGATGCTCGTCACAGGGAGGATGGAAGGGGAGAAAAGGCGCGAGCGCTACGTCGATGGCCTGGAGGAGGTCTTCTACCTGAACAAGCTGAAGGATGAGTACGACGTCCTGCTCCTTTCTGGGCTCCCTGAAACCTACACACGCTCCAAGCTCGGGCTCACGACGGCCAAGGGCTCGGCAGAGGCTGTTGGGCGGGTGCTGAACAAGGTGGGTAGGTCAGGCAAGCTCAACGTCGTCCCGCGCGCGCCGGAGTGCCTGGTTGAGTCGGGCTGAACCCAGCCGCGCCCGAGCCGCCCGGCGCTGGCAATCGAGCCCAACTGGCGAGCTGAAGCCAAGGGGCAGGTGCGCCCTAGGACCAATCGTGTCACGGCGACCGGCGGTTTCCGGGTACCTCCCTCTGATGCGGCTGCAGGCCTGAGGGCCGTCGGATCTCTGGCCTTCGCAGATCAGGTATCAGAGAGCGGAGTGCTCGCCATTGGCGAGCTCCCACTGGCAATTCAGGCCGTTTCCGAAATGATTGCGATTCTGGAACGCCTCTCCCCGAGGCATAAGACCCGAACCTAGGGAAGAGGGAACGTCGCTATGCTGTGAGGTACCGGCAGGGCCAGGAAAGCAAGCGCCAGAGTGGCTACGAAGATCCACCGCCTCGCGGTGGAGAGGGGAGACACTTCGTCCAGGAGCTTCAGCTTCGCAGGCCTCCCCGCCAGTAAGAGCGCGACGATGGCAATGGCCCAGTAGATGGCGAAGTCCACATCCACCATGAGCAGGAAGAGGACGCTCAGGTAGGTGCCGGCCCTGGCTGCCCTTCCGCCCCAGGCGATGGTGATCAGGTACCCTCCGTCGAAGATGGCCATGGGGAGGAGACAGATGAAGACGAGGATGAACCCCACGCTCGCTGCGTCAGCTATGGGGGAGGCGAGGAGGGCTCCGGCCCCGACCTTCGGAAGGAACGGCCCGAGCACCGCTGCCAGGGACGTTTCGATCGTACTAGGGTTGGTGACGTAGGTTGAGTTCGAGCTGTGGACCCACTGATAGAGGACCGGCGAAGGGACTGAGGTGAGGTTGCCCACCGCGCTCATTACGATCGCCACCACAAGCATGGCAAGGGGACCCGCTACAACGGTGTCAAAGAGGGCGTCTCTGTTGAGGGCAGCAATCTTTTGCGAGGCCACGAACCCGAGGGACGGGAGGAACGGAGGGAGGAGCGGGACCCCAGGGATGGCGAAGCTCCCGGCATGGCCTCCCCTCCTCTTCTGGCTCACCATGCGCTGGGCGAGCTCGTGCACCCCCAGGAGGGTCGCGACCCCCAGGACGAAAGTGAAGAAGACGAAGTAGCCGGATAGTGACGGAGCCTCCTGCTCGTACCCGATCCGCTCTATCAGGGCGAACACGACGAGGGAGGCCAGTGTGAACAGGGCGAAGAGGACCGGCACCCTCGAGCTCTTCTGCGGCGCGGGGTCTTCCTTTCTGAGCTGGAGGACGCATTCCTCCTTCGTCCCCGTCAGCTCGGGCCGGTACCCACGCGACTTTACATCCGCCTCGATGTCCGCGAACTTCGCCTTGGTCCCTTCATCGTAGGGTATCTGGAACTCGAGCTCGCCGTCAGGGAGAGAGAAGAATTCTTTGACAGCGAACCTCGAACGGACCAGAGCCTCGAGCTCCCGAAGGGTATCAGGCAACTCTGACCAGGGCGGAGCCGTTCGATAATAAGGAGTTGGGAATTCTCGTAAGCTTTAACCGGCAGCCACCGTGATGATTTAGTGGGCTTGCAGAAGGTCGTGGTCGCGAGGGTAGGGGACTACCAGATCAGGCGGTGCGAGAGGGAAGACATCCAGGCAGTGATCAACATCAACGCGGAGGCGCTTCCTGAGCACTACTCTGACTACTTCTACTACGAGATTTTGGCCGAATTCCCGGAGACGTTCCTGGTCGCGGATCTCGACGGGGCGCTGATTGGCTATGTGATGTGCAGGATAGAGTACGGCTTTTCGCACCTCAAGAGACTCGGGCTCGCGAGGAAGGGGCACATAGTCTCCATTGCGGTGAGGGAGCAGCACCGAGGGAAGGGGGTGGGGACGATGCTGATGCGGACATCTCAGGAGGCGATGACCGCGAAGACGGCTACGGAGTCGTACCTCGAAGTGCGGGTGACAAACTCCGAGGCGATAGCCCTCTACCAGCGAATTGGATACAGGGTGACCAGCCGCCTGGAGGCGTACTACAAAGACGGCGAAGCGGCCCTGGTCATGGCCGCCCCTCTCGGCCAATGAGTAGCGCCCCGTTCTTGGGCCTGGCCGAGGCGCTGGAGGGAGTCAAGGGGACGGCCAGCAAGAACGAGAAGGTGGCGATCCTAGCGGAGTACCTGAAGAAGCTCGAGCCTGGCGATGCCCTAGTGGCCGCCAGGGTGGCATCGGGGAGGTCGTCGGAGAGGGGGAGCAAGGACGAGGCTCAGGTGGGGTACTCGACTCTGCTCGATGTACTCAGGGAGGTCACCGGCGCCACGAGGGAGCAGGTCTCCCGGGTCTACCTCAAGCATGGCGACCTGGGGGAGGTCGCTGAAGACCTCCTGGGCGACAAGAAGGAGAGGTCCCTCTTCGAAGAACAACTGACCCTTTCCGCCCTCGGGGAGGCCTTCGAGAGGCTCCGATCGACCAAGGGGCAGGGGTCGGCCGCCGCGAAAAGAGGGATCGTGAAGTCCCTCATCCTTTCCGCGACCCCCCTGGAGGGGAAGTACATCGTGAAGGCGCTCACGGGCGAGATGAGGACCGGGCTTGTGTCCGGGTTGTTGGAGGAGGCAATCGCGTCGGCCTACGGCCTGTCCAAAGCTGACGCCTCGCGGGCGCATATGGTGCTCGGAGACATCGGGGTGTTCGCGAACCGGGCGGCTGAAGGCAGCGTCGGCGGTGTGAAGATGACCCCGTTCCGCCCGGTGAACTTCATGCTCGCTGAGCCGTTTGCGACGGCGAGGGAAATCGCAGACCACTTCGGCAGGCAGGTCTATGCCGAGTACAAGTACGACGGCATAAGGGCGCAGGTGCACAAATCCAAAGGGGAGGTCCGGGTCTACTCCCGGAGGCTCGAGGATGTCACCCCGAGCTTCCCGGAGGTCGTCGCTGCGTTCGCACGCGCCAGGGGGGAGTTCATCCTCGATGGCGAAGCAGTCCCCTTCGCCGACGGGCGTCCCCTTCCGTTTCAGCTCCTCCAGAGGAGGCTGCGGAGGATGGAGGACTTCGAAGAGGCTAGGAAGAACGCGCCCATAACGTACTTCGCTTTCGACATACTGTACCGGGACGGCAGGGAGGTCGTGGACTCCCCGCTTGCCGAACGGCGCAGGCTGCTGAAGACGGCCCTCGACGGGACTCCGGCGAGGATGGCGGAGACGTCCGATGTCGCTTCCGAAGCGGAAATCCAGAACGCTTTCAGGCGGAGCAGGGACCTCGGATATGAGGGGCTCGTCGTCAAGGACCCGGAGAGCGCCTATGCCATGGGGAAGCGTGGGTCAGGGTGGGTGAAGCTGAAGGAAGAGCTCGACACCCTGGACGTCGTGATCGTGGCGGCAGAGTATGGCCATGGAAAGCGGGCAGGGGTCATCTCGGACTACACCTTCGCAGTCCGCGACGGGGACGCCCTGAGGACCGTGGGCAAGGCGTACAGCGGGCTCACCGACGAGGAGATCGAAGAGATGACGCGGAGGCTCAAAGGAATCACGACCAAGGACTTCGGGTACAGGCGCCAGGTGAAGCCGGAGATCGTGGTCGAGGTGGCCTTCGACAGCGTGCAGAGGAGCGACAGGCACGACGGCGGGTACGCCCTCCGCTTCCCGAGGATCAAGCGGATAAGGACCGACAAGTCGGTGGCAGACATCGACACCATCGACAAGGTGGAAAAGATCTTCTCGGGGCAGAAGCTCAAAGTGGAGAAGTGACCCACGGGGTGCGTCTTGGAGCTTAAATGCGCCCAGGGGGTCTGGCGTGTCGGTTGTACGCCCAGCTTCTCATCGCCGCGTCCTTCGTAATCGCTTCCTACACCGACGTTAAGGAGAGGGCAGTCAGCGACCTGGCTTGGATCCCGGCGCTGGCGGGGGCTGGATACATCTTCTATGAGCTGTACGCCAGGTCGGCGACGGGGACGCTCGAATTCCTTCTCATCAAGGTCGCCCTCATCGGAGGGATCGCGATCGGGTTCGCGCTTCTCGGCGGGATTGGTCAGGCAGACGGGATAGCTATTGCCTTCGTGGCTGCAGACCCCTATGTCCTGTCTCCTCTCGCCCCCCTGTTCGCGACCGCAGCGGTTGCTCTGGTGCACATCGCGTACGAACTCGCAGCCGGGAACGCAAGAGGAGCGAAGACCATCCCCATGGCCCAGTTCCTGAGCGAGAAGCGGTGGATCCCGAAGGCCATCGTTTCAGACGAGGGCAGGACGGAGGTGAGCAGCGACGTCAACGTGGCCCGCGAGGAGGTGGAGGCGGCCAGCAAGCCCGGGGCCAGCGTGGAGGTGAAGTACGGCGTCCCCACGGTCGCCTACCTCGGACTCGGGTACGTCATCTACCTCGCCTATCTTCTGGCGTTCAACTACTCCGCATTCGCAAGCCTGCCATGAAGAACACGGACTACCTCATCTGCCTGGTCACGAGGAACGGTGTGACCACGAGGTTCGCCAGAGACAGCGGCGGGTGGGTGCAGACGTCACCCGCAGGCATAAGGCGCAGGTGCACGGCGGAACAGGTGCTGAACCACCTCCTCCCTGCGCTGGTGCTCGGGGGCTCGGTCCTGAGGGCCGAGGTCAGGCTGAAGCCCGGAAAGCACTTTCATGGGCGTATCGAGCGACTGAGAAAGCGGACTTGGACAGGTTATATCCGCACAGCCGAGAGCGTCTGGCGCAGCATGGTGTTCATCGTCCTTGAAGGGTTCTCGGGGACCGGCAAGACTTCGCTCGCGATAGGCCTGGAGAAGCGCGGTTGGATCAGGCTCCAGGAATCTGCCCACGCTGTCCCGCGGGACGTCCCGGTGGCTGACAGGGCGGACACCGCCGCAGACTTCAGCCTCCTGGGCGCGACGATGATGTACAGCTCTGTGATTTCGAAGCTGAGGCAGACACGGAACATCGTGTCTGAGGGGTACCTGCTGGGGGACCTTGCCTACGCGAAGATCAGGTACGAGCTGAAGAAGAGCGACGCCTATCCGGACATGGTCCGCATCGTGAAGCGGGTGCTTGAGGTTCCCGGCATGAGGCCCGACCTCTACATCCAGCTGAAAGCCGAGATCGACACGATAAACCACAGGCAGATGAACAAGGACGAGCGCGAAAGGAACGTGACGGAGTTCTTCAGGACGAGGTACTACACCGCCCTCGCCGAAATCCATCACGACCTGAACGAAGAGAACACTGAAACCGTCGAGACCGATTCGAACGAAGACGCAGCACTGCAGACCATACTCGAGATACTCGGCAGGCGCAGAGTGATCTAGGCGTGAGACCCTATGAGTGGGAGCGGGTCCTGTTCGCTGCCACCGAACGCGTCAGACGGAAGGTCGCACAGCTGTCGAAGACAGAGGAAGGGGGGAGGAGCCTAGGGGTGGGCGCATCCGGTGACACCACCATCTACGCAGACAGGACGGCGGAAGACGAAATCCTGAGGGCGCTGGAGAAGGCAGGTCCCACAAGAGTCCTCAGCGAGGAGGCTGGGTCGGTCGGGGACGCGAGGGCGCATACCCTGGCGATCGTAGACCCCCTCGACGGCTCCTCGAACTTCGAGCACGGCATCCCGTTCTACTGCACTTCGGTGGCTATCGCCGAAGGGGGGTCGTTCGAGGACATCACGGTCGGAGTGGTCCGTGACCTGGTGTCAGGAGACGTCTACTCGGCAGTAAGAGGGAGCGGGGCCCGGAAGAACGGGAAGAGAATCCGCGCGAGCAAGACGGACAGCCTTTCTGAGGCGGTGGTGGGGATTGACCTCAGCAGGGGCGGGAGGGGCATCATGCGGCGCCTCGCGCCGCTGGTGACGGCTGCAAGGCGGCAGGTTCACTTCGGGGCGAACGCCCTAGAACTGTGCTACGTGGCCGAAGGGAGGACAGATGCCTTCGTCGACCTGAGGGGGACGATCAGGATTACCGACGCGGCGGCGGCCCTTCTGATAGCCCGGGAGGCTGGGGGTGCGATCACCCAGGCAGATGGCAGGAACCTGGACCCGGTCTTCGACCTCGCCCACAGGCTCAGCTTCGTGGCCTCGGCCAACCCGAAGCTCCACAAAGAGATATTGGAACTGATCGGCAGAGGCGCAGGGGGAGGGTGAAAGCGGCCTGAAGGTGTCGATAATCGTCGGTACTCGCCCGCAGATAATCAAGAGCGCCCCGGTGTACCACGCGTTCGTCGAGAAGGGGATCGAATGCGACATCGTGAACACCGGACAGCACTACGACTACGAGATGAACAAGGTCTTCTTCAAGGAGCTGGACCTGCCGGACCCGTCGGTCGACCTGGATGTCGGAGCCGGGACCCCCAACGAGCAGGTTTCCTCCATCATTGGGGGGCTGGGGACCCGCTTCAGCACAAGCAGGCCCGACCTGGCCATCGTCCCCGGAGACACCAACTCGGCACTGGCCGCCGGGGTCGCCTGCTCGAAGTCGGGGGTGCCGGTCGCCCACCTGGAGTCCGGGTGCAGGTCCAACGACTCCCGGATGGCTGAGGAGGTGAACAGGAGGATACTCGACCACATGTCGCAGGTCCTCCTCTGTCCGACAGCGTCGTGCGTGAAGAATGTCAGGTCAGAGAAGGTCCTCGCGGAGAGGGTGGCGAACGTAGGAGACACCATGTACGACTCGCTGCTCAGGTTCATGCCTTCGCTAGAGATGATTGACGCGGCTTCGAAGCACGGTCTGCAGGAGGGAGGGTACGCGTTCATGACGCTGCACCGCGCCGAGACCGTCGACGACCGCGAGACCCTGGAGTCGACTCTAGCAGGGGTCGAGTCATTGGGGGTCCCGGTGGCATTCAGCGTCCATCCGCGGACCAGGGAGCGCATGAAGACCTTCGGGATAACCCCGGGGGCCAACATCAGGCTTTTCGACCCTCTCCCGTACGTCGAGACCCTCTCGATGGCCAGCAGGTCCTCATTCGTGATTACAGATTCAGGGGGGGTGCAGAAGGAGGCCTACTGGCTCGGGAAGCCGGTGCTGATTACAAGGAGGACCACCGAGTGGGGGGAGATTGTGAAAGCTGGTGCAGCGTTCGTCGTCGGGACCACGGGGAGTGGAATCAGGAGCGGTTACAGGAAGGTCAGAGGGGTAAGAAAGAGCTCGTTCAGGGCGACAAGGAGGATTTTCGGCAGTGGAAACGCTTCTGCAAACGTGGTCGAGGTGGCGTGGAAGTTCCTGGCAGCCGGCGGAAAGAAGGCAGTTGGAAGCTGAGAAACCCGCCGCAGCACGGAGAGGCAGAATCATCATGCTGCTCACCAACCCCGCGACCTTCGATCAGCGGCCGCTCAAGGAGGCCCACTTCCTCGCGAAGGCGGGGAGGGCGGTCACCATCCTCGCCTGGGACAGGGAGCTTGAAACCCGCTCCGACTCCGCATTCGAGGACGGGGTCATCATCAAGAGGCTGAGGGTGGGGGCCGGGCACGGCACCCCGGTCCTTACGGTCCCCAAGCTGTTCCTCTTCTATCTGTGGTGCCTCGCCCATCTGGCATTTGCAGAGGTCGACGCGATTCACTGCCACGACGTCGACACCCTTCCTGCCGGGTTCGCGGCGAAGGCACTGAGGCTCAACAGGACGAAGCTCATCTACGACATGCACGACCTCCCCGAAGCGTTCCTCCGCTTCTTCCCCATGACGAGGTTCACCCAGGCCGCTTTCCTTGCTTCGTCCAGGCGGCTGGCCGACGCCGTCGTGGTCGTGAATGACAGGTTCGTCTCCTACTTGGCGAGGCTGGGGTTCTCTGTCGAAAGGCTGGTCGTCGTGATGAACGCGCCCCCCTCGGAAAGGGCGCGGGGGCCGAAGGAGCGGGGCGAGAGGTTCAACGTCCTCTACTACGGTTGGCTGGGAGAGGAGCGGGGGGTCAGGCTTCTGATCGACTCGGTCTCCGGGCTTGACGGGGTCACCCTCACCCTCGCCGGGAGGGGGGAGATCTCCGGGTTCGTCAGAGAGGCCAGCGCGAAGAACCCCTCGATCAGATACCTCGGGTGGCTCAAGATGAAAGACCTCGAGGCTGTCATCGAAAAGGCTGACCTCATCCCTTCCCTCTACGAGCCGACAACGAGGAACGCTCTCATGGCCACCCCGGGGAAGCTGTTCACTGCGATGTCGCTCTCGATCCCGTCCCTGGTCCCAAGAGGGACCTACCAGGCTGAAATCGTCGAGAGGTTCGGGTGCGGGGTCATCGTGGACTGGAACGACCCCGGAGATGTGAGAAAGGCAGTCCAAGAACTGGCGACCGACGACAAGATGTACAGGAAGCTGTCTCAGGCGTCCTACGACGCGTTCCACTCGTCGTTCAGCTGGGAGGTCATGGGAGGGCGCCTGGTGTCGGCCTATGAGAAACTGCTCACGTGGGCCTGAGGAGCTCGGCGTAGGCCTCGTTCCACTTCGACGCTACGTTCAGTGGCTCGTTCTCTGCGGGGAGCCCTTCAATCACCTTCCCCTCCCAGTTCACCACTCTGAGGCCGCACGCCAGGGCCTCGAGCGCCGCCTTGCCTACTGAGCGGGCCTCCATGTGCGCCGGCGGCCTCCTCATGTCGATGTAGTAGGCGAACCTCGAAAGGGTCTCGGGCATCTTGCTGTGAGGGACGCTCCACCTGTCGAGCCAGGTCAGGTTTAGCCCGAGCTTCGTGGCCGCCGTCTCGGCCTCATGGTCCATCCCGTACCGGAACGAGACAGCCGACCTCGGGTCAGACGGGGTGCCGCGACGCTTGAAGAGGTCTGTGTCCACCGGGTTTGGTACCCAGACGGCAGAGGAGGGACCCCCCTCAAGCAGGTTCGGAGTGGAGACCGCGATGAAGTCCGCCCTTCTCCATCTTCCCTCCTTCTCTTTCCACCTGCCTTCGATGTCGGTCCCGTGGTAGTGCATCACCACCGGCGTGCCATAGAGTTTCTTGAGCCAGGGGACGATCCTGTCCAACGAGTGGACGTGAACCAGATCGGCTCCCCTCGCCATGACGAGAGCTCTAGCGAAGAACATCACAGCCCCGTCGCCGTAGGCGGTCCCGTAGCTCGTCAGCCCGACTCTATCCGTCGCCTTCCGCGTTATCACCGTGCTCCGAGTGCCGAACCCCCTGTCGGTGAACTTTGCAATCACGCTGGCAACCCCGGCTGTGTTCCAGATGTGAAGGACCTTTGGGCCCAAGCTTTCATCGGCGGCCTGGGCGATTGGGAAAAGGCTTCCGCCAGAGGTAAAATACGGCGGTGGAGACGGCATGGTTGGAGCCGGGTATCTAGCACAACTTGACCTCAAAATTCGGCCTCCGCTCGACCGGCCTGGTCGTCTTTTCTGGGCGCATGGTTAGCGCGTTCACCGGGCTGCTATTCACCGTCATGGCCGCGAGGTCCCTCGGCACGTCCGAGTTCGGGACCTGGGAGGTTGTCGTAACCCTTGTTACCTTCGCGTCGTACCCGGTGGGGACAGTGGCCTACTGGGCGACCCGCGACATCGCCAGGGGGAGGATGGTCGGGAAGACCGCGCTTGCCACAGGGGGGTTGCTGAGCGCCCTGGGTCTTCTGATCTACTTCGGTTTCTCCTTCGTCACCTACTCGAGGATAGCTTCCTCTGTCACCCCCTTCCTGCTGGGGGCGCTCCTGGTGCCTCTCAGCTACTGGAACGCAGCTGCGAGCGCCATAGTGACTGGGTACCGGCCGTCGGTCTACGGGACCTCGCTCATCTTCTCCGAGGTGGCGAAGGTCGCCGTGGCGTTCGAGACGCTGTACATGCTCCACCTGGGAATCAACGGCGTCATAGTCGCGCTCCTGACCGCTTACCTCGTCCAGTCATCGGTCAGCACCTTCATGGTCAGGAACGCCTCCGCCGAGAAGTTCGACCCGGCCGAGGTCAGGAGGTGGGCGAGACTCTCTTGGCTCCCTGCCCTCAGTTACCTAGCCCCATCGCTTGCGGTCGCCGATACCTATGTCGTGGCGCTACTGCACGGCACTTCTGTGGTCGGGGCGTACCAGGCTGCGTTCATAGTGGCCTCGATAGTCACCTATGCGTCCGGGCTCGTCTTCTCGATGTATCCGCTCCTCCTGAAAGGGGGAGACATCCGCCTCCCGGCCGTGAGCCTAGAGTTCTCGCTCCTCTTCGCGATACCGATGGCTGTCGGATGCGGGGTCCTCGCGACACCCATCCTCTATCTCTTCGGCTCCGAATACACCGTCGGCGCACTGGGGCTGGCCATACTCGCGGTCATGTTCGTCTTCAACAACATCTCCCTCCTTCTCGACCAGACTCTGATGGGAACAGAGAAGGTCGACGCAGGACAGACCCCCACACTCAGGAAGCTAGTGGGGAGTAACCTCCTCTTCGTTCCCGTGGCGAACATAGGCTACGGGATGTTCTACCTGGGGACGCTCTTCCTCGCCCTTTCGTTTGCCGCTACGAGCGGGTTCAGCGACTCGGCCGACGTGACGACCTGGGCCCTGACGCAGCTGGTCGCGACCCTGGCGTTCATGTTCGTGAAGCTCAGGCGGGCGAGGGGGGTGGCCATCCTCCGACCAGGAGTCAGCGTCGCATACTACTTCGTCGGAGCGGCCGTGATGGGTGTGTTTGCCTACTTCGCGTCGCCGTTGATAGCCGTCCAATCGGTGAGCACGCTGGTCTACGGCGCGCGCCTCATCATGCTGGTCCTGCTGAGCGCCATCGTCTATTTCGGGGTGGTGTACGCGCTCGACACGAGGTTCAGGGATATGACCGCGTCCCTGATCAGAAGACTACGCTGAAGCCTAGCAGGGCGCGACCCCTGCCCCAGCATAAATATCCAGGGGGCTCCTCAGGGCACCATGGCCAAGGGAGGGACCGCGTCGGGAGTCGACGTGGTCATGCTGACCAAGAACTCCATGAGGCCCTCGCTCCCAGAAACAATCGCCTCCGTCTATGCCAACATCCCGGTCAACAGACTCATCGTTGTGGACGGCGGGTCGAAGGACGGCACGGTGGAGTTCCTGTCAGGACAGAAGGGGGCCGTTCTCGTCGACGACTCGAAGGGGACCAGGGCCACGGCCCGGCAGAAGGGGATAGAAGCCGTCGAGACAGAGCTCTTCGCGTTCGTTGACAGCGACGTCGTCCTGCAGCCGAGATGGTATGACCTCGCAATGGCATGGTTTGCCAACGGTGTGGGAGGGGTCAGCACCTTCTCGCGTCAGCTCGGCGACGAAGCCGACACTCAGCGGGCCGTCGCGAAGCTTTACAGACTCCGGAGCGTGAGCGACCTGGCGAGACGGAAGAGATTCGACACTGCGGCATCTCTCATCAGGACGGAGGCGGTCAGAGGCTTGAAGATTCCAAGGGAGCTTCAGGCCGGGGAAGACGAGTTCATCGGGAGGTTCATACAGGGGCGGGGGTTCAGGGCGTTCGGCGTCCCTTCGCCGGTCGTGTGCCACCGGCGGACAGAGCCCCAGACTGACAGCCCGATCACCAGAGGGAGACTGCTAAGACGCCACGGGTGGAGGACGACCAGGTACATGGCGCGCCAGATGCTTCTCTCTGTCCCCGAGGGTGTGTTCATCTGCCTATACACCGGGAACTGTAGAGCGGGGGTTCAGAGGTTCAGGTACAGCACCCTTGCTTTCGTAGGATATGTAACGGGCCCGTCGTCCTATGAGTGAGGGCGCTTCTTAATCAGAAGGTAGAGGAGCGGGGCCGCAAGGAGTGCGGCGACAGCCTCCGTCCTCCTCACGCGCGTCCAAGGTCCGTGCGAGCCCTGTACTATTGCGCAGGAGGACTCGTTCGCCGGGACAAGCTTCTGTGAAGAAGACGCCCAGGGGATGCAGCTAGTCCTTCTTCGCAGCGACTGGACCCGAGTCTCCCGCGGGTTTCTCCGGCGCCATCTCAGGGATGTCGGTGATCGGCTCCGGTGGGGGGGTGGTTGCCATGGTATACCCGATCCACGCCAGTATGGCGAGGAGGACGAGTATCGCCAAGAACGCCGTTATCTCCAGCACCACCAGCGGCCAGTAGAATATCAGCAGGCCGTAGATGATTATTCCGATGACGCTTCCACCCAGAATCGCGCCGCCTATTGCTCTGTCGTTGGCCATGAAACGCACTGGCGCTCCAATCTAGCAAATATAACGGTTTTGGGGCGTGCTGTCAGGAGAGGAGTCTTTCGGCCAAGGAGGGGTTGCCACGCGTGCTCAGGTATACCCCGGCGAACCCTTCAGCCCGCAGCCTGTGGATGACCTTCCTCTCGAGCTCTGTCAACCCCCCCTCCCCCCTCGCAGCCTGGTGCAGCTCTCTTGGGAGCCGCCATCCGAACATCTTCTCATACCCCCTGACATCGCCCTCGTCCGTGAAGTGAAAGACGTTGGGAAGGACCTTCTCCTTCAAACCTGCCCTCACGAGGAGGGAGGCGTGCCTGTCGAAGGTCTCGCCGTCGTCCGTCGTCGGCGGCTGGGCCAGGAGGAAATCGGCACCTGCCCTGAGCCTCCCTCTGGCTAGCGCGACCCCCTTCGGATACGCCAGGCTCTCTACGTCGATGGGAGCGAAGAGACGGGTCAGAGACCGGGCCCTCGACCTGATCCGTGAAGCTTCTCTGATCGCCTTCGCCAGGTCGGGAAAGTCCCGCACGTTGGATGCGTGCGAAGACGCGGGAAAGTCGTCCCCCCATGCAATCAGCATCCCGTCCAGCCCAAGAGAAACGACCGTCAGGACCGTCGAAAGGAACTGCGGCCGGTTCTGGTCTCTGACCACAATGACGGGGGCTGCGGGGAGGTTGAAGTCGTCCCGCAGCATGGCAGCAGCAAGCACGCCGTCGAACTTGACCCTCCTAAGGTCCTTCACGTCCGCCACGAGGAGGACGTCGGCAAAATCACGTACGCCCCGCGCCTCCTCTCCGAACCGCCCCATCGCAGCACCGGCGGGGATGCGATCTGTCCTCCCGCCGGCCGCGGGGAAGAACGGGGGAAGGATTTCTACGACTCTTAGGAAAGCCAACCGCTGTGCGAGCACCCGCTATGCTACAAAACCGTTGGCCCCCTGGCGTCTGGCTGGGTCCGCTTCTTCTTGGGTCGGACGACCTGGATCGGCAGCGCGACCTTCACAGCCTCCTTCGCCTCCGCCTCTATGGGATGTTCTTCGGGTTCGCAGTCGCAGCAGCCGCACATGAACCCCGAGGCGCCGCGCTCGGCGATGAGGGTTCCGAGGGAGCCTTGGGTCAGGCTAGATGTGAGGCGCCAACTAAACCAGCCTTGCGGCGGGCGCCCTAGCAGTCCGTTCCCGTATGTCCGAGAAGAGAACTACTTGCCCGTTATACGGAACAAGGTGGTCCCGCACGAGGCGCACTTGCCCCTTAGGGCATGGCGTCCGTTCCCGAACTTGACTTGCTTCGGGGAGACCATTTCTCTGCTCTTCCTCTCCTTCACGCAGTAGGCCTTCATCGCCGTGATACGGTTCCTGAAGCCAATATCACGGGCAGAGCCAGACTTGCTCGACCATCATGATAGCATGATTTGACCCAAAATCGACCCAAAATCCCGGCAGTTTCCGGCTGCTGCGCCGCCGCAGCTCGCAGACGACCTGCTCCTGCTTCAGCCACGCTTCTTGGTCATGTACCAGGTTCCCATCCCCTTGGCGCAGAGCGTGCCGTCCGCGTCCCTCACTTCGCCCTCGGCAACGGCCACAGTGCTCCCCGCCCTCACTACCTTCCCGGTCGCTCTGAACGGTCCGTTGCGAAGCGGCTCGAGAAAGTTGATCTTGAGCTCCATCGTCACCTGGTCGACCCCCGGGTTCACGGTCATCACGGCTATGCCGCAGACGTTGTCGAGGGTGTACATGATTATCCCTCCGTGGACGATTTTCCCTCGCCTCGCGATGGCCCTGCTGAACGGGAATGAAAGCTCAGCTCTCCCGTTCCCGACCTTCACGATCCTGTAGCCCACGGTCCTGAACAGCTCGCTGTTCCATGTCATCGCCTTCTGCACTTCGGCCTGGACGTCCGCTCCGCCCTTCTTGGCGACGGCGAAGAGGTTCCTGAAGCTGCCAGCCTGGTCGAGAAGGTGTTCGAAGCTCATGGAGACCGGCGTCCGCCGAGCGTGTTTAACTCTTACAGAGGGTGCTCTTCGCCGAGTTCAATACGTGAACTGAACTCCGTTTGCGAGGTCCTCTGCTCCTCCTCGCGAAGTCGGCCCGGAGGGCTACGTGATGCGGGATGCCACCAGGAGGAGCCAGACCGCCGTCATGCCTGAGGTCGTTGACTCCTGTATCGCGACCCCGGGCCAGGGCCATGTCACGAACCAGATGATGGCCGAGAGTATTCCGAAGACCAGCGCGACGGCACCGACTCGGGGCGAACCAAGCGGCCACGAGACGTAGCTGTATGCGAGCATGGTCACCACTATCATGAGGAAGAAGATCTCGGACACGACTCCGTGAATGTGCCCGGTGCTCTCCGGGAAGACCCCCACCAGCGCGAGGTCCGTGGCAGCGACGGCAAGAGGGGAGGTCCACACCAGGGCCCTTCGGTCTCGAGACTCCCTTGAGTAAAGAACGGCAAAGACCAAGATGAGCCCGCCCGACACGACCAGCCCTGCGTCGTATACATACGCGACCTGCCCGTTCGTAACGAAGTTCCCAAGGTCACTCAGGGCGTTGTCGTAGATGTTGAACCAGGGCGAAAGGGCAACGGAGGCCAAGATGAAGGGGTAGGCAGCAAGGGCCGAGAAGAACCCGAGGGCCTTGAGGCTCCTCAACTGGGCGAGCTGCGGAAGCTCTGCTATTATCCCTTGATCCTTTCTTCGTGGTGCGCGGTCCAGGCTGTCGTCAGGGCCTCTGCGTCCTGGCTATATGCACGAAGGCCGTATCCAGGTAGCTTTTCAGGTTGGACAGCACGGTCTAAGACGATTCCCAGAGTAGGAAACGTGACCGCTGCAGGGATACCCCCGTACGCTCTCGAGCCGCCTAGTGGCAGGGTTTATTGCCCGACTTCAGGCACCTTAGCATGTCCAGCGACCAAGCATGATCGAGACCGAGAACCTCACCAAGAAGTTCGGGGACCTGACGGCTGTGGACGGGGTGTCGTTCAAGGTGAGCGAGGGAGAGGTCTTCGGGTTTCTGGGACCAAACGGAGCAGGCAAGACGACGACCGTGAGGATGCTCTGCTGCCTGATTTCCAAGACCGGCGGGGCGGCGAGGATAGGCGGCTACGACGTCGGCAACGACGGGGACTCGCTGAAGATAAGGAAGATGATTGGCCTGGTTCCCGACAACGTCGGGCTGTACGAGGCGCTCAGCGCCTACAAGAACTTGGACATCTACGGCAGGCTGTACGGATGTCCCGAGCCAAAACGGAGCGAGAACATTCAACGACTGCTCACCATGCTCGAGCTCTGGAACAAGCGGGACGTCTCGGCCGGGACCTTCTCCAAGGGCATGAAGCAGAAGCTCGCCATAGCGCGGGCGCTGGTCCACGACCCGCAGGTGATCTTCATGGACGAGCCGACGGCGAACCTCGACCCGGAGGCCAGCAAGACAGTAAGAGACTTCATCCTTGAGCTTAAGAAAGAGAAGAGGACCATCTTCCTGAACACTCACAACCTGGACGAAGCTCAGAGGATCTGCGACAGGATAGCGATATTGAACACGAAGTTGATGGCCACCGGGACCCCCGACGACCTGGAGCGGATGGTCGGGAACAGGAAGGTGGTGATCAAGGTGGAACGGGTGAGCGACACCGTGCTGGACGCAGTACAGAAGAGGTTCCCAGCGGCCAAGATCTCGGTGGACGGAGTGCAGATCGAAGTCGGAGTCCCGGATGCGGAGACCATGACCCCCGACATCGTGCAGACAGTGGTGCAGGCCGGCGGGCGCGTGCATTTCGCAGGCGCGGTAGGTTCAACCCTTGAGGAGACATACCTGAAGCTGGTGAGGCGGGAGCAATGAGGCTCTCTCAGGCTTGGATCGTGACGACGAAGGACTTCGCCATGTTCAGGAAGAAGAGGAACATCATCTACTCGATTGTCATCCTGCCTGTAATGCTCACAGGGCTTCTGTCGGGCGTCGTATGGTACATGCAGCACAAGGGGAACGGACCAGTCTCCCCAGCTGAGTTGACGGTGCTCCTGCCCGCTTTCACCTTCTTCTACTTCATCCTGGCGGGCATTATCCCCACTACCATTGCCTCCTACAGCATCGTAGGAGAGAAGGTGGAGAAGAGCATGGAGCCGCTGCTTGCCACCCCCACGACCGATGGGGAGATCCTCCTCGGGAAGGGGCTGGCCGCGTTCGCGCCTGCCATAGCGGCGGTCCTGGGGACCTCGGCCCTCTTCATGGGACTCTGCGACGCCTTCAGTGTCGGGACTCTTGGTTACTACTACTTCCCCAACTGGAGCTCCGTAGTAGTTCTGTTCATGATGGTCCCTCTCGGGGTGGTGATGAGCGTCGAGTGGAACGTCCTGGTCTCATCGAGGGTCAGCGACGTCCGAATCGCACAGCAGATCGGGTCACTGTTGCTTCTCCCCTACGGAGGGATGTACGTGGGAGGGGAACTCGGATTGGTTCCCCTGGGCAACGCCAACGACATGCTCATGATAACAGCTGTCCTGGCGTTCCTCTGCCTGCTCATGCTTTATGCCGTCCAAGCGACTTTCCAGAGGGAAGCGATACTCACAAGATGGAAGTAGAGTCGACAGGAGGGAGGCGATTTCTATGAAATTGAAGTTGAGGTTCCTCGCCATGGGTTCCATACTGTTCCTCATTGGGCTGGGACTCGGGGCAGTGAGAGGGTTCGGAGTCGGCTACTACTTGCTGATGGGGGTAGGGATTGTGCTCCTCGTGTTCGGGCTTTTCTGGAAAGACAGACCCCCGGGACAGACAGCGGGTCAGACGGGCGCCTAGGTCGCAGTGTGGATCGGGACCAGGTCAGAGACGATCTTCAGCCCCTTTGCCCTTCGTGGGCTCCCGTTTAGGCCCGAAGCCTCCCTTCGGCCAGGGCTACTGAACCCGACGCCCTAAGAGCGCCTTTGCGCACCTGGCCTGCGAACCCGAATCCGGCGAGGGTCAGGTTCCCGTAGACGAACCTGTCTGCTCCGAACCCGTTTCTGAGCCTGGGGTTGAGCCCGACGAGGAGGGAAGTGACCCTCCTCTTCTCGGGGGGAGTCAGGTCAACCAGCTTCCTGACCGTCGCCCGGTCATCGGCCTCCCACCCCACCAGTCTGCCGTCCTTGAACTCGAGGTCGGCACGGCCCACCACTCCGAACCTTGTCAGAGAGTTGGTCAGCGTCACCCTGCCGTTGGCACTTTCAGGGTCGACATCGTTGCTGACGAACCCGGGCGGGACGTAGGCCATGTTGTCCCCCGCCTTTCTGTCGCCGTCGTCGACCAACCCATCTTCGACGCTGGGCCCACCGCGGAGAGAGAACCTGAGCGAGCTCCCTCCAGATCTGATTTCAGCCTGGGCCCCGTCCGCCAGGAGCGGAGTGATCTTCTCCGCTTCGCTTCTAATCTCGCCATAGTCTGCAAGGGCCCCGTCCAGCTGTGCCTTTACGACATCCTGGACCTTCTTCCCGAGAAAGCCAGCCATTTCTCTGCCGGCATAACCGAACGCGAGCCTCGCGCCCCTCAGCCCCGCTTTTTCGGCCGCTTCATACCAGGAGGAGTTGTATCTGGTGGAACGTTCACGTTCTTCGGGCTTCAGGGTCTTCGAATATGCCCCCAACGCCCGTCCCGGGACGAAGATGTACGCGTCCGTCGCCGAAAGGAGCCCGTATTCGTTCTTTCCCATGTTACCAACCATCTCCGTGGGCGCCCTCCTCACCCCTTCAACGTAGGATGCTTCATCTTCATAGATCATGACCGCCGTGCACCCCATCGCCCTGGCCTCGGCGACAGCCCGCCTGGCGAAAGGCAGGCCGTTGTCCCAAGCCTCGACCGTGACGGCTTCCCCCTTCCGGACGCGCAGGGTCTCGGTCAGGACTTTCTTCGCGACTTTCGTGTATAGCGGGCTGAGCAGATCTTTGGACATGCCTGCGGCCCGGGCTGTCCCACTATTTAGAACCGGCTCCTGCTCCGTCCTTGATCGCGAGCGGCTCGCTCTTGAGCAGCGCTTCTACTGCACCCTTCGTGAGAGCGACCCCCCGGGGGTTACCTGTGAGGACATGTTCGACTCTCCCTCCGTCATACTCGAGGAACACCTGCGGGATGAGGTAGTCGTCAGTCCAGTCCCCGTGATTCCTGACCAAGTCGTCTGCTGCCTCGACGTCGTCGGAGTCGATGTCATGCAGCAGGCAGGGAACGCCGAGCGCCTTGGCCCTCTGGTTCAGAGGCTCGACCGTGGTGGGGACGCAGTGCGGGCACCACTTTGCGTATACCACATGGATCGCCTTCGGCCTCATTGTGCGAGCGACCTACGCCGCCCAGATATTAATCGAGCGCCCGCTCAGTACAACCACGCCTGCAGGCGGCCCCGGACCAGCGTCCGCAGAGCAGCTCCGACCCCCTCTGGCGAGTCGAATTCACGGGTATCGAGCTTCTTCAGGGGCGTCCCTGTCCTGGGCCTCACGGTGTAGGTCATCATGGTGTACTTCGGACCGAACCTAGTCACGAAAACCAACACCCTCTTGCCGCCTGACCTGCCGACCAGCCTTATGCCGGCGTCCTGATCCAGTGACCGCAGCCTCTCGACCAGCTCAGAGAACGACTTCAGCGGCTGCTCGTAGAGCAACGGGGCTGACGGTGGCGGGGCGGATTCAAAAACAAATACCCGCCCTCCGGGAAGCCAGGTTCCCGATGGAGGTCAACCTCTCCCTTTACAACACGATGAGCGCGAAAAAGGAGCCGCTCCGTCCTCGGGACCCTCCGCTGGTCACCATGTTCGTGTGCGGTCCCACCGTCCAGTCCCCGATGCACCTCGGCCACGCCAGGACGTACATCTTTTACGACGCATTGTCGAGATACCTCCGCCACCTCGGCTACCGCGTTGAATATCTGATGAACGTCACAGACATCGACGAGACCATCACTGCGGCCGCAAGGATGGCGCGCCAGGATCCGCTCCGATACTCCTCACGCATGACCGCCTCTTATCTTGCGGACATGAAAAAGCTGGACATCGCGACCGTCGCGCGCCCGGAGCCGGTTTCAGGTCACGTCGGGGAGATGATCAGACAGGTCGCCCTGCTCATCGACAAAGGGTTCGCCTATGAGGCCGGCGGGTGGGTCTACTTCGACACCACCAAGTTCCCCCGCTTCGGGCGCCTGTCGCACCAGTCGAAGCAGGACCTCGCGATGAGGCCCCTCGAACTGTCTCCCAGGAAGCGCAACCTCAACGACTTCGCCCTCTGGCGCCCTGAGAACCTGGTGGAGGGACGGTGGGAGAGCCCCTGGGGATTGGGCGCGCCGGGATGGCACGTGCAGGATACGGCTGTGACCATCCCGTCCCTCGGGCCTCAATATGACATCCACGGGGGCGCCTACGAGCTGATCTACCCCCACCACGAAGCGGAGATAGCCCAGGGGGAGTCTTTGACCGGCGTCACCCCCATGGTCAGGCACTGGGTGCACACGAGCCTCCTGAACATGGAGGGGCAGAAGATGTCAAAGTCGCTCGGGAACGTGGTCACCGTGCGAGAGGCCCTGGAAGCCTGTTCTCCGGCTGAAATCAGGTTCTGTTTCCTTTCGATGAACTACAGGAAGGAGTCGGATCTTTCTGGGCTGGGTGCGGCCAGGAGGAGGCTCGGGGGCATGCGGAGGATGGCCAGAGAGTTCGGCAGGCCCGACTATGAAAGGGATCACCCGCTGGCCCCGTTCGAGCGCGCGCTGAACGATGGCTTCAACTCGCCCAAGGCACTGGATTGGGCCGAGGGCGCCCTCAGGGCAGCGATCAGGCTAGGAGACAGGGAGAAGGCCCGGGAGTTGGCTTCGTCTGCGTCGGCTGCCATGAACATCCTGGGAGTGGATCTGCTTGAGAACCCCTGACAGAAGGCGCACGGAGCTCAATGAAGTACGCTGGTGGTCCGAGTGGGCGCGCCTCCGATGGCATGGAAAAGGATACCTGCTCACTTCGGACACCCTGAAGGAGCCATTCTTCAACAGGGCAGGCGCGCTGACCTGTGGCGCGGCCCGGAGCACCGCAACTTGGGCTGAAGGTGCTCTTCGTCCATCGGGAATCGACTCGACAGTTCTGGTCTTCGACTCGTGTCCGGCCGCGAAGGGCCTCCTCGCCCTGGGATACAGGCAGACAGACACCATGACTGTGCTCCTCTCGACCGCCCCTGTGAAGGAAGGAAAGGCAGAACTGGAGGTCGGCCCTTCGACCGATCCAAACAGCTGGGCAATCGCCTATCTTCGCTCCTTCTACGGAGATGAGACCCTGGCCGGGGTAGTCCGGCCCATCATTTCATCCTTGCAAGATTCGAGGGCGGTCACTCTTCTTGAGGCGAGGGGAAGCGAGGGGATGGCCGGAGTCTTGGCGCTGTTCAGGACGCAAGGCATTGCCGGGGCATATTGCGTCGGCACGGTCCCGGAATTCAGGAGAATGGGGGTGGCGACGGCCCTCCTCGCACGAGCCGGACAAATCGCCTCCGAAGAGGGGAGGAGTCTCATTCTCCAAACCCTGAGCTCTGATGGGGTGTTGCAGTTCTACCTGAGGCGCGGGTTCGTAGCGATGTACTCGAAGAAGGTTCTGACGAGAAAGCTCAAATGAAGAGAATGAAGACTGGCAGGAGGTTGGACCTGGGCGTCTTCATAGCGAGAGATGCGCCCCGCGGCTTCCACCCGTTCTCCAGCGTCTTCGGAGGGTTCGAGCGAGTCGGAGCAGTCAGGTCGATCTTCGGGCGCAGGACGAAAGAAGTGCTGGGCGCCCTCTGGGTGGAGGTCACCGACGGCAGGGGATACATGAGGATAAACGACGAGAAGGGGTCCATAGTGGTGAGTGGAAGATACCTCAGGGAAGGGAGCGAGGTCGATGTCTACCTGGACGTAATCCATGAGCTCGTGCACATCAGACAGCACCACGAAGGGAAGGAGCTGTGGGACAGGCAGTATGAGTACGTCGACCGACCCACCGAGATCGAGGCCTACAGGGTCGCGGTCAAGGAGGCCAGGAGGCTCGGGATGAGCGAAGAGCAGGTCGTCCAGTACCTGAGGGTGGAGTGGATCCCAGACAAGCATTTTCGCAGGTTCCTCGGCAACGTGGGAGTGAAAGAGATGCTCCCCGCAGGGGGAGACTAGCATGTACCTGAGCTACGTCGGGATAAGGGTGACCGACCTCGCGAGGTCACTGAAGTTCTACAAGGGGGCACTGGGCCTGGAGGAGGTCGCACGCGGGGACAACTCGAAGTCCGGGGCCGGGGTATTTGTGCTCCTCAGGGACAGGAAGTCCAGGATGAAGCTCGAGTTGAACTGGTACCCTGAGAGCTCGAAGTATGACACCCCATACAGCGCTGGAGAGGGGCTCGACCATGTCGCCTTCTGCGTTGACGATTTGAAGAAGAAGTACGCCCAGCTGGTCGCGACCGGGGCAGGGAAGACTGACTTCGGCCCGGAGGCGGGGGCGTCCTATTGCTACGTGACAGACCCCGACGGAAATTGGATAGAGCTGTATCAGCACACGAAGCCGCCGCGCAGGCGGATCCCCAGGGGGTACTGAACCCCGTTCTTCATCGCCGAGGGGCGCCCCTTGGGCTGTCTGAGCATGGGTAGCTCGGTGCCCAACCTGAAGGCTGCGCGATTCTCCGATCGCTCCTCCCATCAGGGAGGCTTCTCATCCTTGAGAATCGAGCCGGCCATTAATTAGACCCCCCGAACATCAGACAGAATTAGGGGCTATCGTGTCTTCCGAAGCTGACCGCAAGAAAGCCGGAGATGAAGAGGCGAGGGCTCTCGAGCAGGAGTACAAGGAGACCCACCCGAACGGTCCATACCCTCCCGTAGAGAGCAGGCGGATAGGCTCGCATCCATCCACCGCGGAGTGACCAAAGGGGGTCCGCAGCCTAGGCGAACTTCGAGAGGAACCTGAGGGTCTTTTCCCAGGCGTCGGCGGCTGCCTCTGGGTTGTGCCCTTCCCACCCAGGCCTGTGGAAAGCGTGCTTGGCGTTCGGATAGAGCTCCACTTCAACCCTCTTCTTGTGGGCAGTGGCAGCCGGGAGGAACTGCTGGTACGCCCATGGGGTCACCCTCGTGTCGTCGCTCCCGAGGATGAGGAGGACCGGTCCCTTCAGCTTCGAAATGTCCTCCGGGTTGGCGACCGAGCCGTAGTAGTCCACGCAGAACCCCAGTCCCAGGTCGCAGGCCGCCTGGAGCGCAAATCCTCCCCCCATGCAGAACCCCATCGAACCGATGGTGCGGGCCCCCGTCTTCGCCTTCAGAGCCTCCGCTCCGGCCGAGATGGCCTTTTGAAGCTCAGGGTTCGTCACCGATTCCCTCAGCTTCATGCCTTCCTCCAGCGAACCCGCCTTCACTCCGCGGAACAGGTCCACGGCCGCGGCGCTGTACCCTGCCTCCGCTAGGTCCTTGGCGACCTGCTCGTGGTACGGATTGTAGCCGAAGATCTCGTGTATCAAGACCACCCCCAGCTTGCTCTTCCCTTTCGTCACGAAAAAGTTCCAGCCGCCCTGTGAAACCATGCTCATGGCGCAGATTTCGCCCTGGACGGATTTAAGAGGTCGCTTCGCCTGTCGCTCCTTCGACCGTGAGGAGAGACGACTGGACCAAGACGGGGGCGTCGTAGAGGATCGCCAGCGTAAGGCAGTCGGAGGCCCGGTACCCCCGGAGGACCACCCGCTTCTCTCTCCCGTCAAACGACATGTCCCCCCTGAGGACTGTGTCCGAGCTGTAGATCTCGACCTTCGCCAGATGGAGGCCCTCCCTTTCTGCCAGATCTTCGACTATGTTATAGACCGAGGGTATGGATGATCTGTCCCCCCGTAGGAATCGGTCCAGATGCGTCGCCACCTCTCCGGAGAATGCGCGCATGAACAACCTACGAGCAGGGTCCGAAATCGCAGCCAGCACCGCGACCCCTTCGACCCCCTGGGCGTCGGCAAACCCCACCTTGACTAGGCGGACGGGGACGAGGTCGTCATGGGCGGACGTCGGAGGCACCGAGCCGCAGATGGACAAGCGCGCTATATTGCTAGCGGACGCGTGGATGGTGGACCTGAAGTCGCCGGACGCCTCGGGCTTGGAACTTCGACCACCGGAGACGGTCCGGAAGCCGACGGTTGGGCTCTATTCTGGCTGGGCGCCTACCAGACTCATATTTCGAGCTGCGTCAAGGGAGCGGAGTGGCCAAACAGGGGACCCAGGGTGCGGGGCCGACCCCTCCTGCGCGGAGGACCGAAGTGCTTACCGGCGGCGAGAAAGTGCTAGGCGCGGCGGCCGGTTTCTCCGCCAACGCCAGGGCTCGCGTGGGCATCGCCGCGGGGGTGCTAGCCCCCGCTCCACCCAACCGGTCCGAAGAGATGGAGATGATGGGACGCGAGCACCTCGAGATGGTGAAGAGGGGGGGCGAAGCTGAGAGTCATCGGCGAGATCGTCAAGGAGAACCTTGCCTACTGCAAAGAAGTCATGAAGACCATAGAGATCAGGCACGTGCAAGGGGTTAGCAGCTACTTTGGGGTCAGCGACAGCGAGTACATCGCCCTCCCCGGGATGCAGGAGTTCAGCCCCGAAGGCCCGCTCCTCTACAGCAACGAAGATTCGTTTGTAAGACATCACCAGTCGCTCTTCGACACCCTCTGGGGGATCGCAGTCCCGGCCGACATCAGGGTAGCCGCGCTGGAGAAGGGGGAGCAACTGGGAGAGACGAAGCTCACCTTCAGCACCCAGGAGGTCATGGACTCGGCCAACGAATTCGTCGATGCGATGAAAGATGAGGCACTGGTGATCGTTCCACAGGAGGGGTCGATCAGGAACAACGAAGCTTTCTTCAGGAGGCTGGCGTCCAAGGCCGGACGGGCGACCGTCAAGATCCTGGGGCGGTTTTCGGATGATGAAGCTCCTCTATTGAGGGAGTACGAGTCGGAGGAGGAGGATTCGGACGCAGGGCCTATATCACGACAGACGCGAAAGAGAAGGCTACCAATGGGACGATACCGATGTTGATCGGTCTAATCATGATGATAGCCGACGGGGCCCTGCTCAACTTCGACATTGGAGTCCTCCTGGGCGGATTTCTGATGGCCATGGGCGCAATCCTACTGTCGTCTGGAAGGCGGGACCCCGCCAGGTAGGGGCCAGACCTCCGCGCGTCTTCTTTATCGGGACGGCGGGTACTTCCGGGTCCATCGGTAGGCGTATATGCCGACGCGGCCCGTCCGTCGGCAGTGAGGACGGGTGCTCCCGAAGTGCGAATGGTGCGGGCAGCCTGCGTCCAGGACTAACCCGACCCTGTGCGCCGAGTGCTACTACAAGCACTGGCAGAAGACCCGTTTCTTCGGCTCGCAGGACGGGCTCCCTGCCTATTCGGTCCTGTCAGAAAGCGAGTGATGCGACTCGGCCACGTCGTGACCCACTGAGCAATGCACCCTCTGCTGCTCCGGGGAGGGTCACCACAAGCTGGACTCGGACAACTCGTCCGAGCCAGGGAAGGGCAGAGACTTCCTGACCACGCCCGCGCGTTCCCTGGGGCCCTAGCCTGCTGTCAGCTTACCTTCCGCTTCGACCCGTTTCATGACTTCCCTCGCCCTCCTCATAAGGTTCCTGACCAGGGCGCTCATTGTGAACTGGGATGCGTACTTCTCCGCGTTTCTGCTGAGCTTGTCCCAGTACGCCCTGTCGCGGAGAAGCTTGGCAATCGCCGATGCGGCTCCTCGTATGTCTTCAGGGCCGTCCAGCACGACCCCTGTCTGGTCGTTCCGCACGATCCATGACTGGCCCCCCACCCCCGAAGTCACCACAGGCACCCCCACGCTCATGAACTCCAACTGCGTGAGGCCCAACGCCTCCAGCCTGCTCATAATCAGGTTGAGGTAGGAAGTTCTGATCAGGACAGACTTCTCTTTGTCCGACAGCTCCCCGAGAACGACCACGTTGCGAGCCTTCTTGGCGGCTCTGAGCACCGACTCCGCGTAGCTTCCTTCAGGCCGCCCGGCAATGACGAAGACAGTCCCCTTCGACCGCATGAGCGAGTGCGCAACCCTCAGCACCGCCTTGACGTTCTTCCTCTCTTCCACCGTTCCCAGGAAGGTGACGAGCCTATCACTACCCAATAGGCCGTGCCTTCGCCTGAATTCGGCCAACTCCTCTTCGGAATGGCGCTCCGGGATCTCTATCCCTCCGGGAAAGAGGAGACACTGGTCCCTCCTGGCACCCAGCTCAACCATGTGCCTTTCGCCTTCTGGAGTCGCGACGAGCAATATGTCTGCTTCTCGGATAACCCGACCGAGAACATAGTCGTTCCAGGTCTGCCTCCAGCCGCGCTCCTTCTTAGAATAGTGCCAGCTCGAGGGGGGTTGGTAGTGGCTCATGTGACAGAACAAAGGCCTCCTTCCCCCCTCTTGGGCGACGATTCGCTTTTTCCATGACACGAAGAGGGCCGTCAGGTCCGGACCGTTCCAGAGGGTGGAGTGGGTAATCAGGGCGTCGAGGTCTAGCTCTTCTACAATGCGGTCCAGGGTGGAGACGAAATTGGTGAAGTCGATCCTCCGAGGCGGCCAGTCGACCTTTCTGCTCTCCACCCTGTAGACTGTGATGCCTAACTCGTCGTCATAGTAGCTGACATACCCCCCTTTCTTCTTGAGCTCCCTTGCGTAGATGACGGGTTCGAAGTCGTGGAATCTGCTGGTGATCAGGACTGCTTTTCCGCCGCGGGAGGCAAGCTCCTTCGTCATCCGCTGGGCGACAAGCTCCTGGCCCTTGCTGGCACTCGTCTGGTACATGATCACCCCGAAGTTCAACTGCCCCGACCCCACCCGCCTGAAGGACTGTCGTCAAACTCGAGTCCGCCGGCGAGAAGCTGAGCCAGCACGTCTCTGAGGTCGTCGTAGCGGACGGAGTATCGACACCTAAGGTTCCCAGTCTTCTGCTGGTGCAGAACTCCGACCGATATGTCAGCGGCTTCGAACGCCCAGTTGTCTGCCTCCGTGTCGCCCAGATACATGATCGGCCGCTTGGCAGGAAGCGCCTCTGCCAGCTCCCTGAGCGCTCGGCCCTTGTCTGCAGGAGCGGCATAGACATCGACGTAGGTGGCGCCCAGATATCTGTCGACCTGGAATCCCTCCTCCCTGAAGGCCTTCTCCGCGGCCTCGAGGGCGCCCAGTGATGGGTTCACCCACGCCGTCCAGTCGAAGGAGACCCCCAGGAGGCTCTCGTCGCTGCCTCGCTTCTCCTCCACGATGACCTGAGGGGGGAGGGTTTTCCTGACCCTTTCGGTCGCTTCCTGAAGGCGCGCAGAGACCCTTGCCAGACTGCCGGAACCGTCTCTCTTCCTGAGTTCGAGACCGAGGACAGCCGCCCAAGCCCAGGCAAACGTGGTCCTAGGCTTGACGAAGCGTAGGTCCTTCGACGTGACCACGGCCACGGGTATCCTTGAAGAGATCTCCTCGAGGACAGAACGGAGCGGGGTGGGTACGGCTGACTCTTCCCTGCTCACGGTCGCAGGGGCTATCGTTCCGTCGTAGTCGGTGAACAGGGCTCCCACCTTCACTTGGCGGCCACCCCGACCTGCGCATCCAGGCTCCTGTTGAGGTTGATGAGCCGAGCCAGGATCTCGGACTTCATCACAGCGTGGTCCTTTTCCTTCGCGTTCAGAACGACTTTCACAATGTAGTAGTTCTTGTCGCTCTGCTCGTTGATGAAGCAGTTGATCACAGGGTACCCTGACACCTCTTCCCTCACTCGGCGCAGGACGAGGTTGGGGTCGTACTCGTTCGAGAACTCATACCTCACGTTGAAGATGTAGTCACTGTTGGTGTACGTCACCACCGCCGCGTCGGTGGCGATTATCGTGTTGGGGATCCTGATGGTCTGCCCCTCCTCCGTGAGCACGGTCGTGAAAAAGAGCCCTATCTCGAGCACCTCGGCCATGTACCCGGCGTAGACCTGGTCGGGGGAGAAGTACTTGTAACCAGGGCTCGAAGCCCACAGGAAGGGTATGTGCCACGTCATGACCCTCACCTGGTTCCCCGGCCTGATGGTCCCGGATGCGAGTATGAGGATCCCGGCAAAGAAGCTCCCCAGGGTCGGCTGCATGGCAAGCCCCAGCACCAGTCCGCTGAAGGTGGCGGTCGCGAACAGCTCCGTCGGCGAGAATGACAGGTATGACATCACTGCGACGGCGCTGACTATGTACCCGATGATGGTGATAGCGTTCTTCGCCTCGAGAGACGTCTTTTCTGAATGGCCATGCAGGCTTCCCGCCACAATCCTCGCAATCTGCCGGGTGATGAGCACCCCACCGAGGAGGATGACGACGGCATACGAGTAGGTCAGGAGCCAGCTGTAGGCGGGAATCCTTGCCAGTGCGACCAGAACGACCAGCACCGCTACGATAATCCCAATGAGCAGGAAGAGCCGCCTGAAACTGGAATAGTTCACCCCGATTTCACCGCGCCCACACTCCCGCCCTTCACGCTTGGCTTCGGCCTCCCTGGCTTAAATTGCTTTTGCATATCAAATCGTTATGACATATCTAATACTTAATAACCTGCGCCCCCAGGTTCGATCCATGCCAGGAGTCAGGAGAGAGGGGGGCCCTACGCACTCCGGGAAGAGGCCCTGGGGGAAATACAGACTCTTATTCCAGAACCAGGGCGAGGCAAAGGTCACGGCCAAAATCCTGATGGTCCTCCCACATTCGCGCCTGAGCCTGCAGAAACACAGCCTCCGGTCAGAATACTGGTTCGTGATGGAGGGAGAAGCCGAAGTGAGCATGGGGGGAACGGACCTGGTCCTTCATCCGGGGGAGACGGTGCGCATCCCTCCAGGGACCGCGCACAGGCTCGGAACCGGCAACGGCACCAAGGTTCTCGAAGTCTCTACGGGGTACTTCGATGAGGGCGACATCGTCAGGCTTGAAGATGACTATGGGCGGGCCTAGATCCCGAAGACCGGGGTGAAGCCGGACTCGATGGAAGAGGTTTCGCCGGCTCCCGGAGCGTTCAAAGGAGGGCAAGGGTGTTGCCTGAAGTAGGCAATGCTCGGTTCGGCTCGAGCGTGGCAAAGGTGAGGCTGGTAGAGGTCATACGGGACCCGGATGCCGCGAAACTTGTCTCAGACCCCATGAGGAGGGCCATCCTCAACCTGCTGCGCCAGCGCTCCCTGACTGAAGCCGGGCTGGCTGAGAACCTGGGCCTTACCGACGCCACCGTCAATTACCACCTCCAGCTTCTGAAGAGGGCCGGGTTCATCACCGTCGCCAAGCGCGAGGAGGAGGAGCACGGCATAATGCAGAAGTTCTACGCCCCTTCCGCCTACCTCTACCTCCCCGACGTTGGGGCTCTGCCGATGGAGGTCTCGCGGTACTTCTACCCCATCAACATTGAGAGGGCCAGGGGAGTACTCAGCGTCAAGGGTGACCACAGTGATATCGCCGGACCGGATGGACGCGAAGTCGACAGGCTGGGGGAAGACCTGGCGAAGATGCTCGTCGTAGTGGCTCGGAGATACGCCTCCAGGGAAGTGAACCAGGGCGAGGGGGAAGTCCTCGTCGGCCGGATCTACAAGGAGGCCCTCGCGAAGCTCAAGAGATGACAGAGTCCTTGAGCCCTCTCGCCTGTGACACCAGCTTTCCGTAGTCCCATGAAGTGAAATAGGCCGGGGTTATCTCGAACACCACATATCCTCCGGTCTTGACCTTCCCGAGCACTGATCTGATCATGGGCTGGCCCTTCTTGACGTACCTCGCGAGTATCTTCGAGGCGATGGAGAAGGCACCCTCCTTGGCGTCGACGAGCCTGGCTCGCCCTTTCCCCTTCACCCCTTTGTAGGGCCACCTGTCGCAGTCCACATCGAAATAGACCTGGCTCCTCTCCTTGATGTTGGCGGCCTTCTTCAGGGCGGGGTCCGTATAGAAATACAACCTGGTGTTGGCCGTGTCAAAATAGTACCAGACCGGGTGTATCATGGGGGAACAGTCGGCGTCCGTCGTCCCCAAGATTAGGGTGGATCTGCACCGGGTCAGGAACCTCCTGGCCTCGCGTTCCGACATCCCTATCCCCTTCTCCCCTTCGAAGTTCTTCATCCCCCGGTCTCTTTCGTCCGCCTACTTAGCCTAGGCGTGGCGGTCCTCGGTTCTGGAGGTCTGGGCATGGTGGTACAGGCAAGCAGGACCCCGTGTGGGCCTGCCCAATGGCGGAAGCCGGATTGTTAAAATCGCCCGGAAAGGCCGGATAGGCGACACTTGGCGGCCCTTTCCGCGGAAACACTGCTGCTGGTGGTCGCGGCCATCATATTCATCGGTTTCATCGGGAACCTGCTACTGCGCAGGACGGGCGTCCCCCAGACCCTGTTCCTGATTGGCGCCGGGGTGGCGACCCAGTGGTTCGCGGTGCTGCCGCCCTCCACGGTCAACGCCATGCTCCCTTTCCTGTCCCAGGTCACTCTCGCCATGGTGGTCTTCGACATAGGCATGAGCATGAAGGTGCGCGATGTGCTGTCAGAAGGGAGGTCGGCCATCGCCCGCTCCCTGCTCTACATGGCGATTTCGATATTGGCGATCACCCTCTTGTTCTCTGTTGGCCTCGGCTGGAGCCCGTACCAGGCCCTGTTCCTCGGGTCGATAGTGGGCGGGGAGATATCGATGATCATCGTCCCCTATCTGGCCCAGCGGACATCGCGGTACGGCATCGTCTCAAACCTGGCCCTCGAGTCGGTCGTCGATTCCCTCATCTTGATCATCGTGTTTACGGTCCTCCTAAACGGGTACAACCAGGGCGCCCCCCTTGACCTGAAGGGGCTGACGGTAATCTCGAGGAGTTTCTTCCAGGAGCTCTCCATCGGCCTCGTTGGGGGGGTTCTCCTGGGACTTGGCTGGGTCAGGGTTACCAAGAGCCTCGGCCACTCGGACTACTTCTATGTCGCTACGGTGGGCTACATATTCCTGACCTACGTCCTGGTCGGCGAGATCGGAGGGAGCGGGGTGATAACGGCCCTGGCCATCGGCCTTGTCATGAACAACTTCGCCGACTTCCCCGCTTCGCTGGGGATCTCTGGGGCGGTGCCGGCGGTCTCGCTGAACTACATATCGACGTTCCAGAGCGAGATCTCGTTCTTCCTGAGGACGTTCTTCCTGTTCTTCGTGGGGTTCTCCCTGCCGATCAGCGTCCTATCGAACCCGAGCGTCTCCGTCGAGTCTTTGGTGGTGATCGGCATCCTCGTCGTCGCCAGATACATCAGCACCGAGACAGTGGACTCGAAGAAGAGCACTGAAGACAGGAGGCTAATCGAGTCCATGATGGCCCAGGGGCTGACGCCCGCCCTCCTTGCCACGACCCTGATCGCAGATGCCGTGAGCGGGTCGGCACAGATACTTCCCATAGCAGCCCTGGTGATCATATTCACGAACGTCATCGCCGCGGTCGGGGTCCGCCTGCTTAGCCCTGGCCAGAGTCAGGATCTGGGGACGCTAGCCTCGATCGGCCCGCTGGCACAAGCGCTGAGCGGGTTGGCCGAGGGGCTGGACCAGGACCAGCTGGAAGGGTGGCTGAAGACCGTGGAGGACGACGCGAAGGGGGCGGCGCCGCCGGAGGTGAAGGAAAGGGTCAACATCCCAAGAACTGACGCCGGAAGGGGGCGAGCCGAGCTCAAGGTGTCACGGAGCGCAGTCCCATATATTGTCGGCGCCATCAGGAAGAACAAGGAGTCCATGCCCCAGGGCGCCAGGTCCTATTTCGAAGCGTTGGAGGACCTGCTCTCAAAGCAGGTTCGCGACGGCTGAAGCCTGGTGGAAGGTGAGTCTGGAACGGCGTCGGCGCCGAGGTGGGTGATGAGGAGGATGCTCATCCCCTCCCCGACCGTGCCTGTGACGAGGTCGAAGAAGCCCCGACGGGCCGCTGGGTCGAGCCCAGTTGTCGGTTCGTCCAAGGTGAGCAGCCTGATCCCGGGGAAGAGCGCAGTCACAAGCTCGAGCCGTTTGCGCATCCCTCCCGAGTACCTACCGGCCCTCTTGTCAGCGTCCCCGGTAAGGCCCACCTTCCCCAGGAGGTCGTCAGCCATCGCATGGTCCTCTCGTCCGGAGTACCCAAGAACGCCTGCGAAGTAGATCAGATTCTCCCTCCCTGTGAGCGGAGGTATCGAGAAGTTGTCTTGCGGGATGTACCCGAACGATTTCTGCGCCCGTGTGGGCTCCTCACCGAAAACCTCGACAGTCCCGCTGTCGAAGCTTACCACCGACGCGATGATTGCGGTCAGGGTCGACTTGCCGGACCCGTTCGGCCCCATGAGGGCATAGAACTCGCCTGCCTCCACGTCCAAGTTGTCCCCCTTGCGGACGGCCGCTGAACCGTAGCTCTAGTGGAGATCCATGACGTGGATTGCGGACGTGTTGGACCTGATGGAGATGCCATGACCGCCGGACCCACCCTCACCGCCACCCCCGATCTTGCCGGCCAACGTCCCGGTTGAAGGTCTCCGTTGGTTTAGTCAGCAGACCTGATCCTCAGATTTGAAAGACCCATGGAGGCTCTTAACACCGATGTGGTGGGCTCGCCTGGGAGCGTTTGCCCCCTCTAGGGAATGAAGACAGCGCCTGCGACCACCGAGGTCCACACGTTCTTGTCCCCTATGGCCGACTGCGTAACATTGGTCGTCTTGATGATCCGCCCTGAGGACTTGAAGACCTGCTCCCGCTCGTCCCAGTCGGCGTTGATGTCGAAGGGGATCCCCATGGTGGTCGCCAGCATGGTCGCGGCCAGATCCTCGGCGTACTCCCCGGCGTCTTCGTCCGTCTGGCCGTAGGAGTGGTGCTCGGCCAGGAAGCCGTACTCCGCAGGGTTGGCCGGGATCGCCACGCCAATCGACGAGGCGACCAGCCTGTGAGGCTCGTTGGTTGCGTTCCTCGCGAGGACCAGGAAGACTATCTCCCCCGGCTTCAGCATCTCCACTCCCTGGTCACGCGGAAGCTGCTTGCAGCCGGGCGGGACGATGCTCGAAACTGTGACCAGGTTGAAGCGGTTTATCTTCGCGTCTCTGAGCGCAAGCTCGAAGGAGGAGAGGCTCTCCTTGTGCTTCCCGACCCCCTTGGTGAGGAAGAAGAAGCGCGGGGCCTTCTGCTGAGACATTTCGCCCGCGCATCCTCCCATGAAACGCCGTTAAAAGGCGGAGGGAGGGGCTCATGATACGGCTTTAAGCAAGCAGGGTGCCGTCTCCAGGCGGGGAGGGTGCGTTGCTCCTCCAGCAGGTACTGAAGCTGAACTGCGAAACGTGCAGGTTGAAGACGGAGCACTATGTCCAGATTTGGAACGGCATGGCGATGATGTGCCGGTGCCTGAAGTGCGGCAAGGTGAGGATGAAACCCCAGTTGACGAGGGAAGAACTCCGGCCGTACCCGGCGGACGAAAGCAAGCCGGTCTACGTCTGTTGAGGCCGGACCCGATTTCTATAACTAGAGGTGCTGCCGACCCGTCGGACCGTGCCAAGGAAGACAGCGAAGACTAGGAAAGCAGACGAGCGCAAGTCCCCGGGGAAGGCAGAGAGCGCCACCTCGACTTCCGCCCAGGGCCCGACTGCACCAAGGACGGAGAAGAAGGAGCCTCCAGAAAGGTACGAGCTCTCGCCGTATCAGTGACGGCGCTGCAGAAGGCAGCCTGGCGGGATTCGCAAGCCCGGTCGAACAGCATTGCCGCCAGCTGTGCGCCGAGGATTGAGCCCCTAACCCATTAGGTTTAAAGACCCAGTCCGACACGTCACGGCCGCTTGGCCACCCAGCAGATGGCCGGTGCTGTGGAGGAGTCCTCGTGGACTTCGGTTCACACGTGGACCTTCATCGCGTTCAGCTTCGGAATGCTCCTCGAGGCTTACATCTACGGCCTATCCTCAGTGGCCACGGGATGGTATCCTGTTCTGAACTCCTTCCTCAAGAGTTCTCTGCTGGCGTGGGCGCCGATCTGGCTCTCTGTCGGAATAATCTTCGCGGGCCCCATGGCCGACAGAATCGGGAGGAAGACGATGTTCTACGTGACGATGTCGTTGTATGCCATCGGGGGGGTGGGCATACTCCTCAGCGGCACGTACTACTTCGTACTCACCTTCCTCGCCATGCTCCTCTTCGCGGCCGGGGGAGAGATGAACACAATCATGGCTGCGACCCACGAGCTGATGCCGCGCAGGCATAGGAGCAAGGCGATGTTCTGGGAGGTCAATTTCATCAACGTCGGGGGAGTCCTTCTGGCTGTGGTTGCCCTCAGCGCTGCATACGGCCAGATCGCATTCCAGCGCGAGATGATTGGCTTCACGTTCATCCCCATATTGCTGGTGCTTGCCTACAGCAGGTGGAGGATGCCGGAGTCAATTAGATGGCTGGAGAGGAAGGGCAAGACTGACCATGCAGCCCAGGTGTACGCCAAGTACTACTCGTCGAACGCGGCACCGGCGGCTGTCGCGGTCGACCGCCCGGCTGTCCGGGCTGCGGCGTCGGGGTCGTCTGTAGGAGCCGGCCCGTCCAGGAGGCCCTCAGTCCCGCTGAAGATGTTTGTCACCACAGCAGTGGCGACAGCCAACGCGGTAGGATTCGGGCTCATGACCTACGTTCTAGGACCGTACTACTTCCCCAACCTGACAGCAGACATTATCCTCGTGGCCAACGTAGTCGGGTTCGTCGTGGGAGCGGTTGTTGCCACCCTGGCCGACCGCCTCAGCAGGGTGGGCCTGTTGCTCTACTCCTCGGTGGGGGTCGCGGTGGTGACCTACGGCATCTACCTGCTGGTGCCGGAGTGGTCGGCGAGCATCACACTCTTCTGGATACTCCTGGTGGCGCTCAACCTGTTCGTGGGGGTCAACTACCTGAGCGAGGATACCCTCAAGGGAGAACTCTGGCCCACCGAGCATAGAGGGCTCTTCACAGCGATTCCGAGAGTCCTGTCGATAGGTATCATCGACACGATCGCCATCTACGCCACGTCGGGCTACAGCCTCTCCCAGTACACGCTGTTCAACGCCCTGATCTGGACGCTCGGCCTGGTGGGCGCCGTGGCCTGGGCCCTGAGAGGGATAGAGACTGGCAAGGGGGTCAGCGTGGGCGTGACGTCGGGAGAAGAGATGCCGAGAGTGCAGATGCCCATGCGTTCCCAGTCACCCGACCAGGCACCCGTCTAGCTGAAGCCCGTGAGCTATTTCACGCCCGACGCCAGGAACTCCACGACCGAAGCGGCAAGCCCACTTGGCTTGGAGAATACCTGAAGGTGTCCACCCTCGAACCGCTGCAGCTTCGACCCTGCGATCCCGGCATGCATTTCTAGGGCAAGGGCGAAGGGAACGATCCTGTCCTTCGTTCCGTGGAGGATCAGAGTCGGGACGACTATCTCCTTCAGCCTCGGCGTAGCATCGAAGCCCTTGGACGCGTCGCGCTGTCGGACATAGGAGTAATATGGCTGAGGGTACTTCGTCCCCCAGGCGCGGACCGAGGGTATCCTGATCATCAGGTTGCTCAGTGACCATAGCAGTCCTTGGTGATTCGATGCCCTCGCGCTGGTTGACAACAAGGTCAGGGTCTTGACTCGGCTGGGGTGGAGCAGGGCGAGCATGATCGCGATGCGGCCGCCCAGGGATATGCCCAGCACGTTGACGGAAGAGAAGTTCAGGGTGTCCAGCAGCCCCGCGGCGTCTTCGGCCATCGTCTCGATCGTGTATGGTTCGTCAGGCTTGTCCGACCTACCCACCCCTCTGTTGTCGAAAGCCAAGGCGAGGTGGCGCTCCGCGAGCCTGCCGACGAGCCCCTGGAGCTGGGTGAGGTCGCTGCCCAGCCCTCCAATCACGAGGATGGGGTCGCCGCTTCCGTATGTCTCGTAGTAGACGTCGATGCCATTGGCGCGAACCGTCGGCAACTGGCGAAGGGAGTCCGCCCGGGGGGTTAAATCCCCTCGCCACGACTCGTGACGAACCCGGGAACCGGGCAATCCTTACTGTGGACGTCGAGGCCCCAGGATACGACCCAAATACTGCAAGTTGGGTCGCGACATTGCGGAGCACCTGCGGCCAGGATCCCGATTCAAGAACCCTCGACAACTCGAGCACCTTCGGTTTCCAGATACCCAACCCGACCGGCAATCCAACTGGTTGCGCTCAGGCTGCCAGCCTTCCGTTGGAATACGACGTTCAGGTTACCGTGGGCGACCTGACGGCGACCACGAAACTGGCGCAAGACGAAATCGACATCATTCGGCAGGAGTACATCGACCTGGGCGCAGCCAGAACCCCAGCATATGACGAATTCGGTGCGCCCGTCAATGAAGCTTTCCACTCTGGAAATTACGGCTACATCATGGATGGTGGGATGCAGTCCAAGCTTGACGACATTACCCAGCAGGCATCGGCCCTGGGAGTGAACTTCCATGTGTCATGCGGATGCCGCAACCCAAGAAACAACGTGTGTGTGAGCCACTATCCGACCACGAGCCATCATGTATGGGGCAAGGCGCTCGACCTCAAACCTGATCCAGTCAGTCCGGACAATCTTGATCTCCTTCGCCAGGCAGGACTGAACGCCGGCCTCCCGGTGAGCATCTGCGAAGCTCAGGGCGGGGCCCATGGTGTTCCATGCGACACCCCTGGAGTCAACCACGTACACGTTCAATGGTAGGGCTCTCATTCCACCCTCGCGGAGTGAGGGCTTGCGAAGTCACGCGGAGACGCGCCATTCCCGATTCATCCTTCCCTACCGGACCCCACTCGCATGCCCGAACCCACCCTTGGTCGTTAAATCCTCTCTTCACCTATTCAACCATGAGAGGCTACTGCTCGGAGTGCGGCAGGCAGGTCGGAGGCGCGTTCAGGCCCCTCCTGTGGCAGTGCCCGAAGTGCAGGATGATCTTGTGCGAGGACTGCACCCCTGAGAAAAGAGTCGGCCTCATCCTCAAGAAGCCGGCCTGCCCGGAGTGCCTGCTCGAGCTGGCCGAAGGGGGCCCAAAGGCCGCCGCTGCCGAGGGGCGGGTGAAACGGGCGACTCGCTTCTGGTGACAGCCCTGCACCCAAGCCCCTCGCCATGTGATGTTCCCGACATTGAGAACCGTCCCCTCGATTATAAGCGGGAGGCCCGCGAAGTGAAGCGTGCCTTCGAAGGGCCTTGGGATCTTTTTGGTCCCGGTCGCTTCTTCCCTGCATGACCCTGCCTCCACCGAGAGGGTGCTCTGTTCCTACAGAAAGTGGCTAGGGAGCGTAGGCGTCACCGAGGCTCCCCTCGCCACCTCACCGGAAGGCGTCGGCAGGGGCGGACTTGGCAACGCAACCGGGTTAGTCGCCCTGGTCCTGACCGGTGGGACGGAGCAGACTGTAGGGGCGGTGGCGAAGCTGGGGAAGCCGCTCCTTGTCCTTGCCCATGATTCGATGAACAGCCTCCCCGCCGCCTTGGAAGCCACCTCTTCAATCTCAGGGAGAGGCACGAGGCTTGTCTTCGGCAAGGGAAGACGGCAGCTGGCTGCAGTCCGCGGATTCGCCCACGCTTTGGAGGTTCTCACGCGGATACGCAGCCATAGGATAGGCCTCGTGGGCGGTCCAAGTTCCTGGCTCACCTACAGCCTGCCTGATGCGGAGGGGCTTGCGAATCGCCTGGGAATACGGGTGGTCGACATCCCCATGCAGGAATTCAGGGGCGTCCATTCGTCGGCCTCGAAGCAGGCCGTGCGGGTCGTTCAGAGCGGAGCAGGCGAGGTCACGGCGTCCGACCTGGAGAAGTCGGAAGCCATCTATCTCGCCCTGAAGGCGCTTTCCGAGAGGCATGGCCTCTCTTCGGTAAGCCCGAGGTGCTTCGACTTCATCAAGGACTTCGGGGCGACCGGGTGCCTGGCCCTCTCGAGGCTGAACGACGAAGGGGTAGTGGCTGGGTGCGAGGGGGACATCCCATCGACTGTCGGCATGATAACACTGTCAGAGCTGTCGGGCCGGCCCGCCTTCATGGGCAACCCGTCGTTCATAGAGGGCCACAGGCTTGTCCTCGCCCACTGCACAGTAGCCGGGAAGCTGACAAAGAAGGTCCGTTATCGGAGCCACTTCGAGTCGGGCATGGGCGTGGGAATCGCAGGGGAGCTCAGGAAAGGAGCCAGGGTCACCGTGGCACGGTATGGGAAGGGGTACGGTCTGCTCAGGGCGGGTGCCGGCACGATCGTCCGGGGGACACCCTGGTCTGACGACCTCTGCAGGACCCAGGCTGACATCAGGATGGACGGGAACGCAGAAGTGTTCCTGCAGCGCCCGACCGGGAATCACCTCGTGATGACCTACGGAGACCACGTGGAACCCCTCAGGCAGCTGGCATCTGCGGCCGGATTGGAGTTCGAGGAAGTCTAGAGCGGCTGCGGGAGTCACTTCGCCAGGTACCTGTCGACGTACCCCCTGACGAACCCCTTCTCATAGGCGACCCTCGACCTTGAGACCCGCCCTCCGCGCCTCCTCTGTCCGGACACGGTCTTACTTTCGACTATCCCCTTCCTGGAGAGCCCCCTCATTGACGCGGTCCCATCCGCAGACTACAGCGAGGTCTTTGGCAGCCCGACCCCTTCTGCTATCTTGACTAGGCTCCTACACCCCGAGGGACTGCCGGATTCGGTTCGTTCAGGGCGTCGCTGACTCAGACGGCTGCGTGAAGGACTACGTCGAGATAGCCAGCGTTCCAAATCCTGCCTTCTTCGCGAGGCTTCTCCAGAGCTTGGGAGTGACGCCTGCACACGTTGCGCATGAAGGAGGAGAACCGCTCAAGACGCGCACGAGTCGCAAACAAGCCTCGACGCCGCCTGTCTTCGACGAATTCATCGACAGTTACCGGTACCAGAAGATGACAGATCAGAACGAGTCTTTACTCGTTCCTCTCCCTATCTCCTCAGCTCACGCTGAACGTGAAAAGAGCAGGTAGATTTGAGCTACGTTTATGCTTTGGCGGCGACTTTCTTCTCAGCCGACCCCTTCTGGGTCACTTCTTGGATGATTCCAGCAGCAACGGTTGACCCGGAGTCTCTGAGCGCAAAGCGGCCCAGCTCTGAGAACTCCTTGAAGTTCTCGGCCACTATGGGGCGCAACGGAGTGATCTTGACGATTGCCGAGTCCCCAGTCTTGAGCGTCTTGGGCTTCTCTTCGGTCGGCTGGCCTGTTCGCGGGTCGATCTTGGCGACGAGCTCGCTGATCGTTGCCGCCGTCTGGCTGGTGGCGAGGTGGAGCACAGGAGTATAACCAGCGGCGATCGCCGTCGGGTGGAAGACCACGATGATCTGGGCCCTGAACTCCTTCGCGATGGTCGGAGGAGCGTTGGTCGGCCCGAGGACTGAACCGCGCTTGAAGTCCCCCTTGGCCACTCCCCTCAGGTTGAACCCGATGTTGTCTCCTGCCATGGCCTCCTGCATCTGCGTGTGGTGGGTCTCGATGGACTTCACTTCAGCGCTCAGCCCTTCAGGCATTATCATCACGGTGTCCCCGACCTTGATCTTGCCGGTCTCGACCCTGCCCACAGGGACGGTGCCTACGCCCGTGATGGTGTAGACGTCCTGGACTGGCAGTCTCAGCGGCTTGTCGATGGGCTTCGGCGGCTCCACAAATTCGTCGAGCGCTTGGAGCATGGTCGGCCCCTTGTACCACGGCATGTTGGTCGACCCCTTCGTCAGGTTCTCTCCGGTCCACCCGGAGACCGGGATGAAGCGGATTTTGGAGGTGTTGTACCCCACGGTCTTCAGCAGGTTCTCGATGTCCTGCTTTGCCTCGTTGTAGCGCTTCTCATCGTACTTCACCGTCTGGTCGTCCATCTTGTTTATCGCGACCACCAGCTGAGACACACCCAGCGTCCTAAGGAGGAAGGCGTGCTCCCTGGCCTGGCCGCCGGATGCGAGGGCCGCGTCCTCTTCGCCCTTCTTGGCAGACACCACCAGCACGGCGGCGTCGGCCTCGCTGGCCCCTGTGATCATGTTCTTGATGAAGTCTTTGTGGCCGGGCGCGTCGATGAGCGTGTAGAAGTACTTCGGGGTCTCGAAGCGCTGGAACGCCAGGTCGATGGTGACACCGCGCTCACGTTCGTCCTTCAGCTGGTCGAGGACCCAGGCGTACTTGAAGCTGTCACCCGCACCAGTCTTCTCTGACTCCTTCGCGAACTCCTCGATCATCCTGTTGTCCACTACCCCCAGGTCGAACAGGAAGTGCCCCATGGTCGTGGACTTGCCGTTGTCCACGTGCCCGGTTACTATCAGGTTCAGGTGCGGCTTGTTGGCCATCTCTAAGTCGGTCCTTACAATGAAGCGACCCCTGCTGAGCGTATAAAAGCGTTACGAGGATGAGACGACACGCGAGGACGGTCTTGCTGGCAGTTAGGGGGGACCGGACCCGCCCTCCCCCGAATTCGAGGGCAGGAAGCAATCGATATAACGAGAAGGACGGACCGACGCAGACATGAGCGGACTCGCGCCTGAACATATGCTTGCACAGGACCAAGGGGTCATCTCACGTAGGCCCGGATTCGAGGAAGAGCTCGAGGCCGGAGTCGGAGTGGGCGAGGTGGAAGGGACTCTCATACTCACGAACAAAAGGTTGATTTTCGTCTGCACGAACGAGAGAGAAGACGACCTCACGGGTGAGAACGCGCTCAACCCACTGGAGAAAACCAGGTTCGTCTATTCCGAGGTCGAAGACCTTGCCCAGGTCCCGGAAGGAAGCCCCAACATCTTCATCCCGATATCGGCCATGGTTTCGGTCAAAGGAGAACACGGAGGGCTCGAGAGGGCTTCGCTCGAGGTGAGGTGGAACTCCGAGGAGGGAGAGAAGGGAGCGGTGTTCTCCGAGGAGCTCATGGGCAAGAAGAAGACGCTGAAGGACTGGGCACCGGTCATCGAGAACCTGAAAGCCGGCAGGCAGAAGCTCGTGGACCTGCCTCCGCCGCCCCCCTTGGAAACGCTCAAGGGGAGAATACTCCGAGTCCTTTCGGACTTCCAGGAGAAGGGAGTCCTCGACGTCGAAGACGAGGTGGAGACTGCGTTCAAGGTGGACCTGGACCCCGACGAGGTCCAAGCCGCCTGCGACGAGCTGTCCCTGGAAGGAGCGCTGAGGAAGTACCCCGACCCGAGCGGGGACGTGTACTACAGGAGGGCCTCGCGGCTGGGCGAAGACGACCTCTCCTCGTGACCTCTTTCAGAGGTCCGCTTCCACCTTCATCTGCCTGGGGGCATGATAGAGCTGAAGCAGGCGGAGGAAGACAAAGACCGGCACCAGGTTCCCGAGGCCGACGGGGATGACCCAGAAGGTCCCGACCAGAAAGCGGGTGACGATGACGCTCAGGGACAGATAGGCAAGGCAGGCCGCTGCCGAAGACCGCTTGTGCTTCCAGAGCCATGAATTTCGCAGTTCCTCTGTCGTCAGCGTCATGGGTGACTTTCCTGTGGGCTCGATTCAGTGAGACCGACTTGGGCCTGACTGGCACCCAAGGAAGACCTCCGAGAGGAAGGCTGCGAGGACGAGACGAATCGCGACAGGCTATGACTGTCCCCCCACTCGTCCCCAGCCACGAATGTGCATCCAGCGGGCTGCGAGCTCTCGATGGAGTTCACGAAGGTCGCGGTGGGGGATGGGGGACCATTGAGCGTGTAGCCAATGATAGCGTAGATCTGGTCGAATTGCTGGAACTCGAGGAAGGGTGGCCTGAACGATCCGCGACAGGTCTAGCCCTTGAACTTGCCTTCCTGGATGAGGTCTATCTGCTTCTGCCTGACTTCCTTGAAGAGGTTGCACCAGTCCCGCCCTGAGACGACCAGCTCGAAGGCCTTCAGCTTCGGCTCGACGCACACCCCCCTCTCGAAAAGGTCAGCGTTCAGTGGGTCGCTGGGCCTGAACCAGGTGCAGGACAGGCAGTTCTCGGACTGCCAGGTGATCCTCTTCAGGCTCTTCTGCGGTTCCTCTTCGCTGCTCACAGCGTCGAGGAGGTTGGGCGCTCAGTTAAGCATGACGATGGGACCTGATAAAGCGGCTAGAACCATTCGCCCATGGCCGTGGATACCCTGTTCTGAGCGTCCTGTTCGTCGAGCTCGTAGAACCGCTGCCACCAGGGACCCCGCACATAGAGCGCGTCGATGACGTTGTCATAGCCCGCCAGGGGCCAGATACACCCCCAGGTCTCATCGGGAGGTTCCGGCAGGAGCGCGGCCACCAGGAGGACTGGGCCGCTCGATACCGCGAAGATGAAGGGGATCAGGGTGTTCCAGACGACCGGCAGAATCGCCGTGAGGTACGACGCAACCAGCAGGGATACGCCCGCCTGGGCGACGCGTTTCCTGAGGTGGAGTGTCAACGGGCAGAAAGCATTCTCATGGCCATGCTAATTCTCTCTTTGGTGCAATGTTCCAGCATGCGAACGCCTCGCGGGACGAAGCTGACGGTGACCACCGGTCCCTTCTACCGGATGGCCGCGAAAAGCAAGAACGCGCGTGAGTCGATGCCCGAGGGTGACTTCCGCGACTGGGGCTCCGTAGGGGAGTGGGCGGACGAAATCGCGGAGGCACTGACAAAGGGGCAGTTAGCAAAGAGCACAAGCCGAGAATTGTCGACGCCGGCCGTCCAAAAGGAATATTGACGACCCTGATCTTCCGTCTGGTCAATGAGCGACTGGAATGCAAACGTCATCGCTGAATTCCGCAGCAACCACGGCAAGGTGGGCGGCCAGTTCAAGGGCGCTCCGTTGCTTCTGCTGCATCACAGGGGAGCGAAGACCGACGAGCAGCGGGTCAACCCGGTGATGTACATGAAGGATGGCGACAGGTACCTGGTCTTCGCCTCGAAGGGAGGGCACGACCGTAACCCCGACTGGTATCACAACCTGAAGGCGCACCCAGACATCGAGATCGAAGTCGGGGGTGAGAAGATCATGGTGAGGGCCCAGGAGGTCAAGGGGCCAGAGAGGGACCGGCTCTACGCCAAGCAGGCCTCGCTTTATCCTCAGTTCGCCGACTACCAGAGCAAGACGAAAAGGGTCATCCCAGTGATCGCACTCGCTCCGAAGAACAAACGGTGACAGGTCTTCACTCGGGCCAGGACACCGCATCCTGGGCGGCAGGTCTAGCCAGAATCGATGTCGCGGTGCAGGAGGAGCCTCCTCGTCAGATACTCACCCAGAATCTTCCGCTGCCCTCGCCTCAAGATCTCCGCCAAGGTGGATGTCTTGATCCCAGTTTCAGATGCAAGCTCTTTGAGTCCAACCCCCTTGGGGAAGTCGAAGTAGCCACCCTCGAAGGCGATGGAGAGAATCTGCTCCTGCCTGGTGGTCAGCACACTCCCGATGTCCGGGATGCAGGAGAACGCCCCCTACTACTCACCTCCGACGATCACGGTGGTAATAGGGGTCAACAACACCGTGACCTGGGTCAACAACGACGACGTTCCTCACACAGTCACAGCCTCGGATGGTTCGTTCAACTCAGGGGACATGAACGCCGGGCAGAGCTGGACGTATGCCTTCGCGACTCCAGGGACCTACAGTTACTACTGCGCCTATCACCCGTAGATGAAAGGGACTATCGTCGTGTTCGCCTCAGGCTAGTGGGGAAGGAAAACATCCGCAACGCATGACTCGGCCATTGGGCTACACAGGGCCCGGTTGGCCCTCGAAGAACATAAGGGCGTCGTGAGGAGGTTCTACCGGGCGATGAACGCGCACGACTCGAAGGCCGCGGCGGACCTCTGGGACGAAGAGCCAGTCAACAACGGAAGGAAGCTGGAGCGCCGGGCCATCGAGAAGCTACTTGAAGAGATAGTCCAGATCCACGAGCACACGGAACTTAAGAAGATGATTGCGGCAGGCGACTGGGTAGTCTGCAGGATGATGGTGAACGGCCGGCACAGGGTCTCGCCATCTGTCCCCTTCGACAGCGGGATCTACAACGTCACGAAGCCGGACGGACGCCCCTTCACCGCACAGCACATCCACATGTACAGAATCGTGGACGGGAAGATCAAGGAGCACTGGGCCAACAGGGACGACCTTGGGGCGGCGAGGCAGCTCGGCATGGAGCTGAGAGAGAAGAAAAAGCAAGGCTGAGCGACCAGCGCATCGCCTAACCTGCCCACCGCTTTCGTATCAATCAGTGAAATGGGGTAGCGAATAGAAAAGCGGGAGCGTGAGCAGGGTCGAGCCTCCCGCTCTACGCTCTAGGGACCTTTCCGTTTAGCTCGAAGACAGGTAGCTCCACATGATTACGCCCACGAGCATTACCAGCGAGCCGGCAAAGCCCGTGATGAGCGCGCCTGCGGCGTCCCCGCTGAAGCCGATGTTCATGAGGGCATTGATCACCGGAACTCTTACGAGCCAGGCGAAGAAGCCCAGGGCGTAGCCCAGGAGCCAGAATCCGAACAGGACGAGTTTTCTTCCCATGCTGTTTCGATAGGTGAAATCGTGCCCAAAGTTCGTAAATGCGGGGAAGATAGTATTCCTCGACGGCTTGGTTGAATTGTTTATACTAGTAGGCCCGCCAGAGACAGGGCGTAGGTCGTTACTACGCTGCAGACCGCTCCCAGTACCATGAACAGAACCCCCTCGGCGAGCGTCTTCCTGTCCCGCTTCTGATAGGCGTCGCTGATGCACCCAGCGAGGAGTCCGCCGAAAGTCGAACTGGGGTCCCGAGGCATCTCTGACGTTCGAAAGCGCCCCCGAGGCCTATTAACGATTGTGGAGATGACGTCTATCATCTCCGCGCCCCCGGCTAGGAGGCATCGACCCGCTTCAGCACCCTCATGGCAGTGAAGGTGATGACCTTGCTCGGCTTGCCCGCTTCCTCCAGGGCGAATGAGGTAGTCGCCCGATTCGGGTGCTCTCCGTTCCACCTCCCCTGAGAGCTTTCAGGGTCGGGGTTCACAGCGTCCAGGTTCCACCTCCCGTCGGGCCTGCTTTTTCTCTTGAGCAGAGACAGGGCGAATCCCAACCTCCTGTCACTGCCGTATCCCAGGGCTGTCATGAAGTCGAGACCCACCAGGATGTCGTAATAGTAGTGTATCGGGTAGTGGAATCGATACCAGGGCTCGTAGCGCTCTCCCTGCTTGTGAAGCTCCTTCTCCAGGAAATACTCGGCCCCTTTTTCGACGGCGCTCTTCATTCCGCGGGTCCACTTCTGGCGCGGGTAGGCTGCGAAGGCGCTCATCGGCTCCCAGGAGTCCAAGTTGCGCCCCCTGGGGCGGCTCCCATAGTTCCAGCAGGACCATCCCCCGAGCTCAGCCTGGTTCTTCACGAACCACTCGAACGCCCTCCTGACTCTCGGGTGGTCTTCATACCCGAATTTCACCAGAGCGCGGGCGGTGTTCCCGGTTATGCACAGGTGCCCATACTTAGGGTTCCCCTTCAGCGACGAGTCGAACCCGCCGTCCAGGGCGGAGAATCTCTCCATCCAGAGCCTGCTCGACTTCGCTATCGCGGGCTCGTCCTTGGTGAGCCCGAGGTCTGACAGGATAAGAAGCATCCAGTTGGTCGCGAGGTACTTCGGACGGTAGAGGTTCTCTGCTCCGACCCAGTACCCACCCGGGGCCCGCTTGTCCAAGATCTCTCTGGCCCACCCAACCTTGGTGATCTTCTTGGCAGCCTCCTCCGCCTCCGGGTCACTAGGGGGTTTATCCAAGAGTTCGGTCAGCGTCAGGTACCTGACCGAAGGCTGATTCTCTTCGAGAAGCCATCGGATGACAGAGTCGTTGGCGGCCATGCAACCTGCTCCAGGGGCCTTGCTCCCGTCCTCGACCTAGCGGGCCAGGGCGATGAGGTTGTCCGCGAGCTCGGCGGGTTTCGTGATCATCGGCCAGTGACCCGTCTCCATCACCCTGTGCGGGCCCACGAGCTTCCCCCACTTCCCAGCGATAATCTCGTCGACCGGGTCTCCCGAAAGGGTGCAGAAGACATATGCCTCTTTAATCCCGTCGTAGTCCCTGGACAGGGTGATGGGGTCCTTTCCGAGCTTGATCGGCCAGGGGGTGACCATGGACATGAACCATTCCCTCTCCTTCCCTTTGACGTCCTTACCTATCCTCTCGACTGCTCCTTCCGTGAGCGGGATCGCGAAACCTCCTTTCGAAGGCGGCCCGAACTCCACTTCGGGGTCGAAGTTGCCTTGCTGAGTCCTGACCCTCTCGGGCCTGAACGAGTCCAGGTAGATGACCTTCTTCACCTTGGAGTGAGCCCTGTCTGCGACTGCAGCCGCCACCTTCCCTGCGAAGCTGTGACCTACAAGGACGAAGTCGTCGAGCTCGTTGTATCTAATCACGTTGAGGACGTCCTGGATCGCCGTCTCGATGCCGACGTCTCTAGTGGCCAGGTGGACCCTCTCGCCCATGCCGGTCAGGGTTATCGGATACGCTTCGTGTCCCGCTTCTTCAAGGTGGGGAACCACCCTCTTCCACGACCAAGCACCGAGCCAGGCGCCTGGGATGAGAACGAAGTCACTCAAGTTGGACTGCTGCCGCCTCTAGCCGTATAAAAGCGCCCGTCTTTCTTCGAGGTTCCGTTGCGGCGGACGGTGAAACTAATGCGCCTCCTCCGGGCAGGTCAACAAATCACGACATAGGCGAGCGTTGATATACCCGACGCGAGTCCCGATTTCGGCAAGGCCTCCACCTTGCCAAGCAGCTTCCTCCAGAAACTGAATTCGGCCCAGAACGTTTTCACCTTCAGAGACTTCATCCTCCTTCCCGGGAGGAGCGAGGTGGAGCCGGGAGAGATCGACCTCTCCAGCAGGCTGACGAAGAGAATCAGACTCAGTGTCCCTCTGATATCGTCCCCCATGGACACGGTCACCGAGTGGAAGCTCGCCCTGGAGATGGCGAGGCTGGGCGGGGCGGGGGCGATACATAGGAACATGCCGGTCGAGAGGCAGGTGGAACAGGCGAAGAAGGTCAAGGCGTCGAAGGTCGAGGCCGTCAGTTCCGACGACCATGGGAGGCCTCTTGTGGGAGCCTCGGTGTCGCCTCTTGACCGCGAGCGTTGCATCGCCCTCGACAGGGTGGCGGACTTCCTGGTGGCCGACGTCGCCCACTTCCACACATCGAAGGTGATAGGAGCCGCGAAGAAGGTCCTCCCTGATTTGAGCACGGACTTCGTCGCCGGCAACATCGGGAGCCAGAAGGCCGTCTTCGACATCCTGGACGAGCTACCTAGGGTAGAAGGGTTCAGGGCCGGCATCGGGTCTGGCTCCACCTGCGTCACGTCGGAGGTTACCCGGGTGGGTGCGCCCACTCTCTTCGCGGTCGCCGAGGTGGCGAGCGCCCTGGATGAGAGGAAGATCGACCTTCCCGTCATGGCCGACGGCGGGGTACGGGGCCCGGGCGACGCGGCACTGGCTTTCGCTTCAGGAGCGTCCGTCGCCATGCTCGGGACGATGCTTGCGGGAACCGATGAAACCCCCAGCAAGATAGTCGTACGGGCAGGGGCGAAGTACAAGGCGCACAGGGGGATGGCGAGCGCAGCGGCCCGCAAGGTCCGTTTCGCCATCGATAGGTACGCGGTCCCTGCCAAGGGGCTCGATGAGGGAATCGAAGCATACGTCCCCTACGTCGGGAGCGCCGAGGGGGTCGTGTCCATGATGGAGAACGGGCTCAGGGCCGCCTTCGGATACGCAGGTGCGGCCAACGTCAGGGGGATGTGGGAGAGGGCCTCCTTCGGGTCGATGAGCGCAGTCGGCTCGGGAGAGCTCGGCGCGCACTCGTTGGAGATCAAGAGGTAGGGCATGGAGCCAGACCTCGCCGGAGGGATAGCAGTACTCGACTTCGGCGGGCAATATGCGCACTTGATCTGCAGGCGGATCCGGGCGCTGGGAGTCTATTCGGCCCTCCTCCCTCATGACACCAAGCTGGACGAGCTCAAGAGGAAACAGGTTGCAGGGGTGGTCCTTTCGGGTGGGCCAGCCAGCGTCTACTCGGATGGGGCGCCTTCAGCCGACCCGGGCATATTCAAGAGCGACATTCCCGTGCTGGGCATCTGCTATGGGTACCAGCTCATGGTCAGGGCCCACGGCGGGGAGGTTGGGAGGGTCGAGAGGAGGGAGTACGGGCGAGCGAGCATCCAGGTTGTCGAGAGCGGAGGCTTGTTCGACGGTATTGGAGACGGCAGGCTGGTCTGCTGGATGAGCCACTCCGACTCGGCGAAGTCCATCCCCTCCACGATGAAAGTCCTCGCTTCGAGCGCCAACTCCCCCTATGCGGCCGTGAGGGTCGCCGAGTCCCCACAGTACGGGGTGCAGTTCCACCCCGAGGTCTCCCACACCGAGAGAGGGCAGGCGCTTCTGTCTAACTTCGTGTTCGGGGTGTGCCACGCACAGAAGGACTGGAGCATGGCCGGGTTTCTTCAGAGGTCGGTGGAGTCCCTCTCGAGGGTCGACGGGAGAGTGCTCTGCGCCGTATCTGGCGGGGTCGACTCCTCGGTGACTGCCGCCCTCCTCAGCAGGGCCATCGGCGAACGGCTCCAGTGCGTGTTCATCGACACTGGGCTGCTGAGGGCGGGAGAAGCGGAGCGGGTGAGACGCCAGCTCGGGCAGGAACTCGGGGCGCAGATTCAGGTGGTCGACGCTTCCGAGAAGTTCCTGACTTCTCTCCAGGGGACTGGGGACCCCGAGGCGAAGAGAAAGATAGTCGGGAGGCTGTTTGCCGACGTCTTTGAGGAGTTCGCGCGAGCCCAGGGCCCGTTCACCCACCTTGCCCAGGGGACCCTCTACCCGGACGTAATCGAGAGCGGCAGGTCGCTGGGACCCGCGTCTGTGATCAAGACGCACCACAACGTAGGGGGCCTCCCCGTTGGGCTCTCGATGAAGGTGGTGGAGCCGCTCCGCGACCTCTACAAGGACGAAGTGAGGGAGCTCGGGAAGCTCCTGGGGCTCCCGAAGGCCGCGGTGGAGAGGCACCCGTTCCCTGGCCCAGGACTCGCGGTGAGGGTAATCGGACAGGTGACGAAGGACAAGCTCAGGATCGCACGGGAGGCAAGCGGGATCGTCGAGGAGGTTCTTGAGGAGGAAGGGCTCTACGGGGCCGTCTGGCAGGCGTTCGCCTACGTCGGGGACGACCAGGTGACAGGGGTCCTCGGAGACGAGAGGAAGACCGGTCACCAGGTGACTGTGAAGGTGGTCGAGTCGGTGGACGCCATGACCGCGGACTGGAGCAGGCTCGACCCCCGGGTCCTCGAAAGGATGTCCAGCAGGATCACTAACGAAGTGGGCGGCGTCGTCGCCGTCGCCTACTCGATCTCGTCCAAGCCGCCGGCCACCATCGAACCACAGTGACCATCATGGAGACACTCGGCCCCAGGACGAAACTCGCGGAACTTCATGTGCATCTCGGCGCTTCAGTCGACCCGGCCGTGATGTGGGAGATAGCCCACGCTCAGGGGATACGCCTCCCGACGAAGGACTACTGGAAGTTCGTCGACCTGGTGACCGTTGACTCTGGCAAGAAGAAGACCTTCGAAGACTACCTTTCTCTGTTCCGCTGGACAGAGCTGATCCAGTCGAGCCCCCTGGCCATAGAGCGGTCGGTCTACCAGACCATAGCCGGAGCCTACAGGAAGAACAACATCACCCTCCTGGAGCTGAGGTTCAACCCCATGAAACGGAACCGCGGAGGGGAACAGGACCTGGACCAGATAATGATGGCCGCGGTCAGGGGGATAGACAGGGCTTCCCTCGAGTACCCAGTGCGGACTGGTCTGATAGTCTGCCTGGACCGGACCTTCAACCGGAGGCTGAACGAGATCCTCCTCGAGAAGGCCATCGCGTTCTCAGGGCGGGGCGTGGTAGGGATCGACATGGCAGGCCCCGCCAGCAGAGGGTTCAGGTACTCGAACTACGCAGACATCTACAGACGTGCCAGGAAAGAAGGGCTCGGGCTGACCGTTCACGCCGGGGAGGACGAAGGGCACGAATCCGTCAGGGAGGTGCTGCAGCACCTCGAACCGGACAGGATCGGGCACGGGGTGAGGGCGACCGAGGACGGGAAGACCATGGAGGCCCTCCAGAAGAGCGGAGTCGTGCTTGAAGTCTGCCCCACTTCGAACTTGAACACCGGTGTCCTGAAGGACGTCGCGGACCTGAAGCGGGTCTTCAGGGCTTTCCTGGGAGGAGGAGTCAAGTTCACCCTGAGCACCGACGGCCCGGAGATGCTCAAGACCAACCTCAGGGGGGAGATGGAATTCCTCATGAAGAACGGCGCACTGAGAGCCGCTGAGATCCTCGAAGCCAACAGGACGGCCTTCGCCGCCTCTTTCGTGGAAGGCCGATGAGAAAGGTTTGAAAGGCGATTCAACGGGCGCGCCCTAGCTTGGAAGTCGCCGAGAAGGTGGCGGCGGTAGGGGAGTTCAACGTGAACTTCGCCACCGCCGGGAGCGGGACCCCCCTCCTCCTGCTGCACGGGAGCGAGCCGAAGGAGAGCTGGCGGGTCTGGGAGCCTCTGCTCGGGCTCGCGGACTCCCGGAAGGTCATAGCCCCTGACCTGCTCGGCTACGGGAAGTCGTCGAAGCCGACCGAGACCCCGGACCACAGGGGCCAGGCGCACATGCTGAAGGACTTCGTCGACAAGCTGGGGGTGCAGAGCATGAGCATCATGGGGAGCGGGTGGGGGGGCCAGGTGGCCCTGGAGTTTGCTCTCGAGTGGCCCGAGACCGTGGCGTCGCTGGTCCTGGTCGCGAGCTCCTACGACAAGGAACAGTTGCCCCGGCTCCAGAAGATGAGGAGGCCGACTCTCATAGTCTACGCAGAGGACGACATGGTGACGCAGCTGAAGGCCGGATACCTGCTGCGGGACTCCATAGGGACGTCGAGGCTCGAGGTCCTGGACCCGGTCAGCAGGGACCCGAAGGAGGACTTCCGCATGTCGCACAGGCTCCAGAAATTCAGGGCACCCCAGCTGATGCAGCTCGCGAAGCTCTTCCTCTCGAAGCCTGAAGCGATGGTCGCCGAGCCCCCAGAGATGGAGAACCAGCTGAGGGGGATGGCGCTGAGGAAGGAAGACGAGAAGGACGGCCCTATCTGGAAGCCATAGCGACGCGTTCCTGTTCGTTCTTCTTTTTGACCGCGTAGCTGTTTGCGTCGCCTGCTGCGGCCTGGATTATCTCTTCGGCCAGGACCTCCTCGACCGTACGCGGCGAGTTGAACGCCGCCTCCCTGACCCCTTCGGAGATGAACCTCAGGGCCAGGTCCACCCTGCGGACCGGGGATATGTCCACCGACTGGTGGTAGACGACCCCTCCGTAGCTGAGCCTCGTAGTGTCTTCGTTGGGGGACGCGTTCTCGATGGCCTTCACGAGCTGCTGGACCGGGTTCTGGCCGGTCTTGAGCTCGATTATGGCGAAGGCGGTCTTGACTATGTTCATGGACTTCTGCTTCTTCCCCCCCATTCGGCCGGTGTTCTTCGCGTTCTTTTTCCCGAAGTGCATGCTTTCGTTCACTAGCCGCTCCACGATGTTGACCCTTGTCTTGCCGAACTTCTTGTGTTCGTGCCTCCCTCCGGAGTGGGGGATCAGCATCGGCTTCAGGCCGATGACTGTCTGGAGGCCGGGGTCACCCACCTTGACCCCGGTGATGTCCCACCTGTCCCAGAGCAGGAGGTTCGGATACTCTAGCGACTGCCTGCTCATGCCTATCTCCTCGGTTTCTCCTTGCGCCCGTATACCAGCTCGTTGAGCGAGACCCCGTTGACCTTGAAGACCGTCCAGCGGACTCCGGGGATGTCCCCCATGGCCCTCTTCATGGACCCCCCGATCCCCTGCAGCATCACTTCGTCGTGCTCGTCGACGAAGTTCAGGGCTCCGTCCCCCGGGAGGAAGGCTGTGACCTGCTTCCCGTTCTTCACAATCTGGCAGCGGACGCACTTACGAATAGCTGAATTGGGCTGCTTCGATTCAACCCCCACTTTCTCAAGGACGATCCCCCTGGCCTGGGGCGCACCCTCGAGCGGGTCGGCTTTGTAGTCTAGGCCGAGCTTCCGCCTCTTGTACCACTTGTTGGACCAGCGGAGGTTCTGCCGCTTCTGCATCATCTGCCGCCCTGCGAATTCTCCGCGTGGTGAAGCCATCTTCTCAGAGTCCGCCTTTTCTCATCGTATTTAACCGCTTAAAGCTCAGACGTAATCTGGAGGTTGCTGACGTCGAAGTAGCGCTTCGCCAGCAGCCTTACCTTCTCGGCGTTCTTCCCCCCTAGCCCCAGGACCGCCCCCTTCTTCCTCGAATCGACTATCACCACCACCCCCTTGGTGCCGTCCAGCCTGTCACTCACCCTCACTTCCTGGACGAACTTTGCCCCCAGGGAGTTCTTCACCAGTCCCTCCACGTCGTCCGCCCACTCGACCACCTCGACAGGCTTGCGGACCGCCCTTTCGATCTTCTTCACCGAAGCCCCCTCCTTGCCGATGGCGAGCCCCATCTGCCCCTGGGCTATGACAAAGATCACCCTGTCCCTCTTTTCGTCGATGACGCAGTCCCTTGCAGTCGCGCCGGTCATCCCCTGGAACATGGACATCAGGGAGAGTTCGTCTGAGGAAAGCTTGATCTCGGGCACCGGCTATATCACTTTGCCAGCTGCTTCACGTCCGAGTCGCTCACGTTCCTGAGGGCCATGGCGGAGACCCTGTACGGCCTCCCTACCATCCTGGCGAGCTCGGCCGAGGACTGGGTCAGCTCGATCACCGGGACGTTCTGCCTATTCGCTTCTTCCCTGAGCCTACCCCCTAGCGCAGCCGGGAGGGACCGCGTGCACAGGACCGCCTTGCTCCCCTTGACTGCCGCCAGGCTCTCCTTCGCCCCGACCGCTGTCTTCCCCCCCTTCATGGCGTCCTTGAGGACCTTCGAGAGGTGCGCGCTGTCCACCATCAACATCAGCTCATGTACAGGTCGATCATCCCGGTCCCCACCGGTATCGGGAGCCCTACAATCACGTTCTCGGTGACCCCCTTCAGGTCTTCGACCTCGCCCTTCACGGCGGCCTCTGCGAGGGTCGGGACTGTGATCTCGAACGCGGCTCTCGCCAGGACGCTGCTCTTCGTGCCTGCTATCCCGTGCCTCCCGATCTGCTGGATGTACCCCTTCGACGTCATGAGGTCTGCGACCAGGAAGATGTGGCGGATGTCCACTTCGAGCCCCTGCTCGTCCAGGGTGCTCATCAGCTCCCTGACTAGGGTGGCCCGGGCCGCCTCGATCCCGAGGACCTGGGCGACTTCGTGGACGTTGTTGGTGTAGACCCTCGTCGGGTCGACCCCCTGCACCTGCACCACCTTCCCCAGGTTGGAGCCGGCCGTCTGGATGAACCACTCCTCCCCTTCCTTGACCACGGTCACGCGGGTTATCCCGGGGATCCCCTTCAGCTTCATGTTGAGTATCTTGTTCCTCAGGGTGAAGAGGGCCGAGAGGTCGGCCTCGGGCATGCTGACGTGGATGACGTTCGGGCTCCTCTTGTCCTGCTGGACCTTCCTCTTCCCGGTCTCGATGACCTTGGATATCTCCTCCGGGTTCGTGTCCCTGTCGGCCATCATCTCGGAGCTCAGGTGGAGCTTGATCCCCTCGGTGGGGTCAACCTCGCTGAATTCGACGACGTTGCCCACCTTGGTGAAGAGGATATCCTTCGCCACCTTGACCGCCTTCTCGTTGAGGGTAGCGTATTCCTTTGTCAGGTAGATGTCCATGGACGGCGTGGCTGGGATCTTCCTCGCGTCCACTAGCTCCATCAGCCTGGGGAGCCCCAGCGTGACGTCCCTCTCCCTCACCCCCGCGAAGTGGAAGGTCCTCAGGGTCATCTGGGTACCCGGCTCACCTATGGACTGAGCCGCGACGATCCCTGACGCTTCCCCCGGCTCCACCCTCGAGTAGTCGAGGGCCTCGTCCACCTTCTCCATGGTCTCCTTGAGACCGTCCTCGGTCAGGTGTGAGGCGCCGAGCTTCTCCTCGAGCTCCCGGACCAGCCTCTCGTTTAGCACCGGCTGGTACTTCTTGAGGAGCTTCTCCAGGTCTGCCTCGTCGGCCTTCGTCTTCGACTTGTGGGAGAGCTCCTCTGTCTCCACCAGCCTGTCCAGGTTGATGGGGCGCCCATGGTCGCTCTTCGCCGGGTCGACCCCGTCCTCGCCGTAGAGGAACTGGATAATGTGCCCGTGGGGGTCCCGGACCGTGAGGTCGTACTCCACCTTCAGGTGCTCGAGCGCGTTGACCAGTCTCCTCTGCATGTAACCGCTCTGCTGGGTCCTGACCGCGGTGTCCACCAGCCCTTCGCGGCCGCCCATGGCGTGGAAGAAGAACTCGGTCGGAGAGAGCCCTTCCCTGTAGTTGCTCTTGACGAACCCCTTGGCCGTAGGGGACGGGTCGTCCCAGGGGAAGTGGCTAAGGGCCCTCCCCTTCAGGCCGTGGCTAATCCTCTTTCCGCGGACCGACTGCTGCCCTAGGGCTGCGGTCATCTGGCCGACGTTGAGGCTCGAGCCTCTGGCACCGGTCCTGGCCATGATCATGCCCGAATTCTCCGGAGGGAACGCCCTGTCGGCGATCCTCCCCGCCTTGTCTCTCGCCTTCGCGAGTTCGTTGACTATGTAGGCTTCGAGGGTGTCCTCGGCCGAAAGCCCTCTGGTGAGCTGGAGGCTCCCCGCCTTGTACTTCTTCTGCAGGTCTGCGACGCTGGTGTAGGCCTCGTCGAGGGCTTCGGTGATCCCCTTCTTCGCCTCGCTCGGGAGCTCGAGCTCGTTGAAGCCGTAGGTGAACCCCCTCCGGGTGAGGAAGGTCTTCAGGACCTTCAGTATCGAGTTCAGGAAGTTGCGCGCCTCCTCGTTGCCATAGTCCTTCGCTATCCTGTGCAGCAGAGAGTCGGGCTCCTCGGCCCCGATGACCGCCTTGTCGACCACCCCGGAGACGAGCTGCCCGTCCCTTATCACGACGTCGTTGGTCGCCCCGGTCCTCTGGGCCTTCGCCCACTTCGAAGTCAGGACGTAGTTCATTCCCTTCGGAAGGAAGAGGGAGAAGAGCTGCTTGCCGGTGTACGTGGGGTGTGCTCCCTTGGTGGCCGGCTCGGGGAGGTCCCCTTCATAGTCCCCCACCAGCGCAAGGTTGGAGAACTCCGCCGGGGTGAGGAAGGTCTCGTCCCTGGTGAGCATGAAGGCGCCAGTGATGAAGTCCCTGATCCCCCCTATGATGGGGCCGCCGTACCTCGGGGAGAGGATCTGGTCCTGGACCCTCATGAGCATCAGCGCCTCCGACCGCGACTCCTCGCTCTGAGGGACGTGGAGGTTCATCTCGTCCCCGTCGAAGTCGGCGTTGTACGGAGGGCAGACGGACGGGTGAAGCCTGAAGGTCCTGAACGGCAGTACGCGGACGAAGTGGGCCATGACGGACATCCTGTGGAGCGAGGGCTGCCTGTTGAAGAGGACCACGTCCCCGTCCATCAGGTGCCTTTCGACTATGTACCCAGGCGCGAGCGAATCGGCAAGGGCCTTCCTGTCGCTGGCGAAGTCGAGCCTGATCTTGACCCCGTCGGGGCGGATGACGTAGTTGGCTCCCGGGTGGTCGAAAGGTCCCTTGTTGACGAGCTCCTTGAGGTGCTCGATGTTCGGCGGGGAGACCTTCTCAGGGATGGTGAGCTTCTTGGCGACTTCGAACGGGACCCCCACCTCGCCTATGTCGAGGTTCGGGTCAGGGCTGATGACAGTGCGGCTCGAAAAGTCGACCCTCTTCCCCGAGAGGGACCCCCTGAACCTCCCTTCCTTCCCCTTCAGCCTCTGGCTTAGGGTCTTCAGCGGGCGGCCAGAGCGGTGGTGAGCCTGTGGTATCCCCGACACTTCGTTGTCGAAGTAGGTGGTGACATGGTAGTGGAGCAGGTCGACCAGGTCCTGGACGATGAGGTGCGGGGTGCCGGACTCTTTCGATTCGCGGACCCTCTGGTTGACCCTCAGGATGTCGACGACCTTGTGGGTCAGGTCGTCCTCGGAACGGATGCCTGATTCGAGCGTGATTGACGGCCTCACGGTTAGCGGCGGGACAGGGAGCACCTGGAGGACGAACCACTCGGGGCGTGCCGCCTTGGAGTTGAACCCGAGGAGCTGAAGGTCCTCGTTGTTTATCCTCTCCAGTCGCTCACGGATGGCGACCGGCAGGAGCCTCGTGGCGCCCCCCTCTTCGGTAATCTCGTGGAAGATGGTCGGTTTCGTGAACTCGATCTGATACTGCTGCTTCCCGCAGTGGGGACAGAGCTTGACCTTCTTCGCCTTGGTGGCGATCTCCTTGGCGACGGTCTCCAGCAGGGACGGGGTGAAGTCGGTCTGGCTCGTGAGCTTGGCGCGGTAGGCGTCCAGTTCCTGCTGGGGGAGGAGTATCCTCCCGCACGACCTGCAGGTGGTCTGGACCAGCCTGTTAATCTCGTCGACAAATGCGATGTGGAGGACCGGCTCCGCGAGCTCGATGTGGCCGAAATGCCCCGGGCACCGGCCAGCGGTGCTCCCGCAGGTCCCGCACTTCTGTCCAGGCTCGAGGGTCCCGAGCCTGCTGTCCATCAGCCCCCCCTGGACCGGCATCCCGTCTTCGTCGTAGGTCTCCGGCTGGGTAACCTCCGCCACCGAGTACTTCCTGACCTCGGCCGGAGAGAAGACTGCGAAGTTGATCCCGCCGATTGTCTTGAGCGCCTGTTCCATGGACATATCTCTACACCTTGTCCTTCAGCTGCAGCCTCGGAGCGATGTTGAGGCTCATCATCTCCTGGAGGAGAAGCTTGAACGCGTAGGCGACGACGACGGTGGAGATCTTGGCCTGATCTCCGTCAATCTTGCAGGTGTACTTCCGCTGCTTGGCGTCGTAGTACGCAATCAGCCCGCACTTCTCGCAGACGTAGATCTCGGTCTTGTCCGCCTCGTCGAGGAGCCTGTCCTTCAGCACCATGGAGGCCCCGTAGGCGATGAGGCAGTCTCTCTCCATCTCGCCGAACCTCAGCCCACCTCCGCGCGCCCTGCCTTCGGTCGGCTGCTTCGTGAGCATCTGGACCTGCCCCCTCGCCCTGGCGTGAATCTTGTCGGCCACCATGTGGTGCAGCTTCTGGTAATAGACCACCCCGACGAAGACGTCGGCAGCGAACTTCTTCCCGGTCTTGCCGTCATACATGACCTCCCTCCCCGTGGGCTCGAACCCCCTGGCGCGGAGGACCTTCTCCATCTCCTCGATGCTCTCTCCGGCGAAGGCGGAGCCGTCGACCGGGGACCCGCGGAACGCCCCTGCCTTGCCGGCTATTGACTCGATGAACTGGCCCACGGTCATCCTAGACGGGAACGCGTGCGGGTTTATGATGACGTCTGGGACGATCCCCTCGGAGGTGTACGGCATGTCCTCCTGGGGGACTACCAACCCGATGACCCCCTTCTGGCCGTGCCTTGAGGCGAACTTGTCTCCAATCTCCGGGACCCTCATGTCCCTCACCCTGACCTTGAACATCCTGCCGCCTTCGACGTTCTCGGTCATGAATATGGAATCGACCACCCCTGCCTCGGAGGGCCTCACGGCGACCGAGGTGTCGCGTCTGTAGGGCCCCTTGATCTCGAACTCCTTGTACTCCTCCATGAACCTCGGCGGACTGGTTCTTCCGATGACCACGTCCCCTCCGGTCACCTGGGATTCATGGGCCACAACTCCGTCCCCTTCGAGAAGGCGATAGAACTTCTCCCCGCGGTAGCCGCGGATGTTGGACTCGGCAGACGGGACCTCGAAGCTGTCCCTCATGCCGCCAAGGTACTGCTTCGCCTCCCCTTCGTAGAGCCTGTAGAAGAACGACCTCGCCATCCCGCGCTCGACGCTGGACTTGTTCATGATGATGGCGTCTTCTATGTTGTACCCTTCGAACGACAGCACAGCGACCACGCAGTTCGTTCCGAGCGGGCGCTCGTCTATCTTGAGCAGGTCGAGGGTCCTCGTCCTCACCACCGGCGCCTGGGGGCTCACCAGGAGGTGCTGCCTGACGTGCGGAGAAATCGGATAGGTGGGGGAACTGAACCCGAGGCTCTGCTTCGCCATGGCCGACTCGTAGGTGTTCCTCGGAGACTGGTTGTGCTCGGGGTAGGGGATGATGGACGCGGCTATGCCGAACATCGCCGCGGGGAAGAGCTCCATGTGGGAGTTCTTGGTAGAGACGTCATCCGGGCTCATGGCCACGAGGCAGTTCTCCTCCTCATTGGCGTCGACGAGCTCAACCACCCCCTGGTCAACCAGCTCGCGCCAGGACAGCTGCCCCACCCTTACCTTGTCGATGAGCTCCGGGTTGAGAAGCGGCCGTCCGCTCTCAACGACCACGAGCGGCCTGAGGACGCGGCCCGAGCTCAGGCTGATGTAGATGCGCGGATAGGCGTCCTCGTTGATGGGCCCGACGTAGAGTACGCTCGCCTGGGGATGGATCTGCTGCTCCCTCCTCAGCTTCCTGAAAGCCTTCGCGAGCCGTTCCCCGTCGTCGACGTAGCCGAGGAACCTCCCGTCCATGAACACCCTGCACCCCTCCTTCTGCAGCTTCTCGTCAGCGTCGCGGATCTGTTTCGCGCCCAGCTCCCAGAGCTTCTCCTCCACCTCCGGGGCCGGGACGCTGACAGAGATTATGGCCGACAGGGCGAGGTTCTTGACGAGACCGCAGTTGACCCCTTCCGGGGTCTCGCTGGGGCAGATCCTCCCGAAGTGGGTGGCGTGAAGGTCCCTCGCCTCGAAGTTTGGCTGGCTCCTGCTGAGAGGAGACTGGACTCGCCTCAGGTGGCTGAGGGTGCTCAGGTAGTTCGTCCTGTCGAGGAGCTGGGTGACCCCCACCTTCCCCCTCCCCCAGTTGCCTGTGGCTATGGCGTTGTTGAGCTTGTCAGTGATGATCCCGGTCCTGATGGCCGCGCCGACCACGTTCCCTCCGCGCTTCTGCCCCGTCCTCTCCAACTGGTACTTCATGTCCCTCACGAGGTTGCGGAAGGCGGTGCGGAAAAGGTCTGCCAGCATCTGGCCGGCGAACTTGATCACCTTGTTCCCGTAGTGGTCCTTGTCGTCTGCCTCGATCCATCCGAGCCTGAGCTCGAGCAGCTTGCAGGCGGCCTCCCCCAGGAACATCGACTTGTCAAACCGCTTGTCGTCCGTCTTGCCGAGGTGAGGGAGGAGCCCCCAGTCGAGCATGGACTGGGCCCTCTTGATCCTGAACTCTTCGAGCATCCCATGGGCCACCCTGTTGCCGATGAACACAAGGGCGTCCTTCTCGGTCGGAGCTTCGCTGGCCTTGTCGAAGGAGACCTCCAACAGGTCCTGAATCTCGGCCTTCAGCGAGACCGCGTCCGCTATGTCTTTGTCCGACTTTATCCCCAAGGCCCGCATCACGATGACATAGGGGAGGTCCACTGGGCAGCTCGGAACCTTCACGTTGATCGCTCCGTCCTGCTTCAGGGTCAGCTCCAGCTTCGACCTGTAACCGACGACGGACGAGTAGACCCGGGACTTGTAGGTGACGTTCCCGGAGACCTTCTCCGCGTCCACGAGGATCTTGTTGGGGGAGAGGTCCTCGAGCCCTACGATCACCCTCTCTGCCCCGTGTATTATGAAGTACCCGCCCGAATCGTTCGGGTCCTCGCCAGACTCGATAAGCTGGTCCTTGGTGCGGTTGGAGAGCTGGCAGAGCTCAGACTTCACCATTACAGGCAGGTCCCCGATGTGCTGCCTCGTCGTGTCACGCGGGAGCCCCTCTTCCTCGATGGTCATCTCCAGCAGGATGGGGGCCGAGTAGGTGAGGTTCCTCAGGCGCGCCTCCATTGGGAGGATGCTGCTGACCGATCCATCGATCTCTACCACCCTGGGGGAACCCAGCGTGAGCCTTCCGAACTTAATCTTGTACGGGGTGCTGACGGTCTCTATCTCGACCTCGCCTATCTCGTCGACGATGTTCTGCAAGCCGCGGGTCACGAACTCGTTGTAGCTGTTCAGGTGCTGCCGGGCGACCCCTTCCCTCTGCAGCAGGTCACTCAATATCACCCAGGAGTTGGTTGCGGTCTGTCTGCTCAACTCTACCCCTCCACCACGTATCTGTAGTAGCTGCTCGTCCCGGCGGTCTCGCTCCTTCTGGTTATCCTGACGAAGTCTCCGGGCTTGGCTCCAACCTCCTTGGCGATGGCGTCAGTCGAGAGGACGTACGGGAACTGGGAGGGCGAGGAGTTGTACCGCCCGAGAATCTGTGCAGACTCCTCCTTGGTCAGCAGCTCATGCTTGGGAATCAGGAAGTGTGTGCTCACCTTGAAGGCGGGGACCTCCTCCTCCACCTTCTTGTGCCTGACCGCCTTCTTCGCTGCCGCTATGCCGTCTTACCCCCATTGATAATACAAACTAGGTGGCATGTACAATACACGTAACAGGGCCCGAAGAGGGCCGATTTCCAACGCGTATTTAGATTTTACTCGTGGGTCCGCCCCTCCTACTCTAGACTGCTCATCGGCGGACAAAGGGGCCCGTCCTGGGGAGTCTCAGGCGTTCAGAGTGCGTTTCCGACTCTCCCGGCCAGCGCGGTCTGACTGCGTCCTCTCAGACGCTCACGGACTCGGCTTCGTAGACCGGCGTCCCCTCCTCTGCCCTCCGGACCACTTTGGAGAACTCCTGGTAAAGGAGTTCGGTCACTGGGCCGACCCCTCCGGTGCCGACCTTGCTCCCACTGACCGAGCCGACGGCCAGGATCTCCGACTTCGTTCCGACCAAGAAGACCTCGTCCGCGGTCGTGAGCTCGAATGGGGTCACGTCCCTCTGTTGGACGTCCATCCCGAGGTCCGCGCAGAGCCGGATGATGCGGTCGCGGGTGATGCCGTGAAGGATCCCTGCCGCCGCGGATGGGGTCGACAGCTTCCCCCCCTTGACAAGGAAGATGTTGGTGACGCTCCCCTCGGAGACGAACCCCCGGTGGTCGAGCAGGATGGCGTCGTCGGCCCCCGCGCTGTTCGCCTCTACCTTGGCGAGAATGCTGTTCATGTAGTTGAGGGATTTGATCTCGTGGGACGTCGCGTCCACGGCGTCCCTGCGGTAGGAGGAGACCATCATCTTGACCAACTTCGGCTCCTGGGGCCCGAAGGTGCTCGCCATGGGCTCGGCGATGATGAACATCGTCGGGTTCTTGCAGAGTGCCGGGTCGACCCCCAGGTCCCCAGCCCCCCTCGTGATGACGAGCCTGATGTAGGCGTCCCTCAGCTGGTTCTTGCGGAGGGTCTCGAGGACGGCCTCCGTCATCTCGTGCTTGGTCAGGGGAATCTTGAGGCGTATGCTCTTCGCCGAATCGTAGAGCCTGTTGATATGGTCGACGAGGCGGAAGACGCTCCCGTCGTATTCGCGGATGCCCTCGAAGATCCCGTCCCCGTAGAGCAGGCCGTGATCGAAGACGGAGACGACCGCCCTTGACTTCTCGACGAACTTCCCGTCTAGGTAGACCAGGGGCTCCTGCATAAGAAGAACCGAATTCTTCGCTGTTAAAACACTTGCGTCAGTGCCCAGTTTTGGACAGTCGTCCAAAAACGTAGGGGAGGACTCCGCCAGACTGGATGTATTGCATTTCGGTCGTGTTGTCTACCCTGACGACTGTCTTGAACCGCTTTTCCCTGCCCGCGCCCCTGGCGACCACTTCTACGAGCTGTTTGGGAGACTGCATCTTCTCGATGCCCGTGATGTCGATTGTCTCCTCTCCTGTCAGGCCGAGCTGCTTGACCCCCTCCCCCTGGTTGAACTGGAGGGGGATCACCCCCATCGCAACCAGGTTGCTCCTGTGAATCCTTTCGAAGCTCTCCGCAATCACGGCCCTCACTCCCAGGAGCTTCGGAGCCTTTGCGGCCCAGTCGCGAGAGCTCCCGGCACCGTATTGCTTCCCTGCGAGTACAACCAGCGGCACCTTCTCCGCGGCGTACTTTACCGCCGCGTCGTAGATTGACATGACGCCGCCGTCGGGGAAGTGAGAAGTGTACCCCCCTTCCTTCCCCTTGGCGAGGGCGTTCTTGATTCTGATGTTGGAGAACCCCCCTCTGACCATCACTTCGTGATTCCCGCGCCTGCTCCCGTAGGTGGAGAAGTCGACTAGTTTGACGCCGCGCTCTGTCAGGTACTTCCCGGCCGGACTGTCGACGGGGATTGTTCCGGCAGGCGAGATGTGATCTGTGGTAATCTTGTCCTCGAAGACTGCCAGGACCCTGGCCCCCCTGATGTCCGCCTTCGACGACTGTGAGAGGGAAGGCTCGAACCAGGGCGGGTTCCTGATGTAGGTGGACTTCCCGTCCCAGTGGTAGATCTCGTCTTCGAAAGCCGCGAGCTTCTCCCAGCGCTCATCCCCCTTCATGGCGGTGCTGTAGCGTTCCTCGTAGAGCCCAGAGTTCAGTGACCTTTGGACCGTTGCCTTGACCTCCTGGAGGGACGGCCACAGGTCCCTGAGAAAAACCGGCTTCCCCCCCTTCCCTACCCCCAGCGGGGTGGAAGCGAAGTCAAAGTCGATCCTCCCCGCCAGCGCGTACGCAACCACCAGCATGGGGGACATCAGGAACGACCCCTTGGCGAGGGGATGAATCCTCCCTTCGAAGTTCCTGTTGCCAGAAAGGACTGCGATTGCGTAAAGGTCCTTTTCCTTAATCGCCCTCTCGATTTCTGGCGCGAGTGGTCCACTGTTGCCGATGCACGTCTGACAACCCAAACCAGTCAGGAAGAAACCCAATTTGTTAAGATAAGGCAAGAGGCCTGAATTCTGAAGGTAATCTACGACCACCGTCGAGCCCGGAGAGAGGCTAGGCTTCACCCAGGGCTTGGTCGACAGGCCGGCTTCAACTGCGCGCTTCGCGACAAGCCCCGCACCGATCATGACCGTCGGGTTGGAAGTGTTGGTGCAGCTCGTGATAGCCGCTATCACCACCGCACCGTCAGACAAACCCGAATGGACTGGACCGTCCTCCTCCATCATAAGCTGGCTGCGGATAGAGCCCGGCATAGCTGCATTCGCAGAGGACGACCTGCGCTCATCGAGGAGGTTCCGGGTGAACGCGGGGACGGACACCAGGGTGTGGCGCTCTTCTGGGTTCCTCGGCCCGGCGATCGACGGTTCGATCTTGTCAAGGTCGACGAGTATCACCTCGGAATACTTCGGTTCGACGTCCGAGATGAAGAACCCGTACCGCTTCGCGTATCTGGACACCGTCTCGATGTGCGCCCTGGGCCGGGCTGTCCCGACCAGGTAGGCGATCGTGGCGTCGTCGACTGGGAAGTACCCTGCGGTCGCTCCGTATTCTGGGGACATGTTGCCTATGGTCGCCCTGTCGGGGACCGAGAGTTGGCCGTACCCTTCGCCGAAATACTCCACGAACTGCCCGACCACGTTCTTCTCCCTCAGCTTCTCTGTGACCGTCAGGACGAGGTCGGTCGGGGTCACCCCCTCCCTGAGGGTCCCGGTGAACTTCACCCCGTAGACCTTCGGTATGGGCATGTGGTAGGGCTCCCCGAGCATGACTGCCTCGGCCTCGATCCCCCCGACCCCCCAGCCGAGGACCCCCAGCCCGTTGACCATCGTGGTGTGGGAGTCGGTCCCGACGAGCGTGTCGGGGAACACTTCCCCGTTCCTCGCCGAGACGACCTGCGACAGGTACTCCAGGTTGAACTGATGGCAGATGCCCTTCCCCGGAGGGAACACCCGCATGTTCTTGAAGGAGGACTGCGCCCACTTCAGGAAGGCGTAGCGCTCGGAGTTTCTTTCGTACTCCCTCTGCAGGTTTATGGAAAACGCCATGTCATTGCCCCAGGCGTCGACCTGAATCGAGTGGTCGATCACGAGGTCCACCGGGACCTTCGAGTTGACTGCGGCTGTCTTCATCCCGACCTCCTTGGCCGCGTCCCGCATCGCCGCAAGGTCCACCACAAGGGGGACTCCGGTGTAGTCCTGCAGGAGGACCCGCTCCGGCATGAAGGGGGTCTCCGAGTCGACGGTCCTCGGCCACTGGGCGAGGGCATGCGCTGCCTCCAGGGCCCCGTGGACGCTGCCGGAATGGCGGGCCGCGTTCTCCAGGAGAATCCTGATGGAATATGGAAGCCGCTCGATGTCATACCCCATCTCCTTGAGCTCCAGGATGTTGACCGCCCTGGCCTTGCCTGAAGGGAGGTCGAACTTCTCCGTCAGTCGGTCAAGTCTCTCGAGAGGCATTTCGACCTAATTCCGCGCAACTCCCGCCGCTATTTGAATTTAGGTTAGACCCCTAACATTCTTCGAGTTGAATCGGCAGAAATCGCCGAAGCGTTCAAATGGTTGTACCTAATCCCTTTAGCGCGTTTGAACACTCAGCTCCTGTTCCGCATCACCGGTCTGGCCCTCGGGATTCAGATCGCCCTGGGGGGGCTCGTCACCTTCGGCTACATGGACTGGACGATCCACATAGGGTGGGGAGTCGTCCTCGGGATCCTCGCCCTCGTGACCCTCGTCTTCGTGTACAGGATGCCAGCGAAGTCCAAGCGGCTGGTTGGGCTCACGGTCGGGATGGCAGCCGACATCCTCATACAGGCGATGATAGGCTTCGCTGCCCAGGACACCGGGAACAACGCCGTCTCCTGGATCCACTTCCTCAACTCATACGCGATCTTCGCGATGCTCTTCATGGGGATGGGCATGGCCATGATGGGGTCGAGGATGGGGCAGATGGGACAGACCCCTCCGGCGGCTGCAACGACCTAGAGAGCGCAGAAGGGAGACTAGTCAGGCTCCGTCGAGCGGACAGGGTGCAGCGCTTCCGACTCTGTCCTGGGCCCCCTTAGGAGGGAGGGGACTAGGGCAACGGTGTTTATGGCCGCCAGGACGAGGAAGACGTTGTCCAGCGCCGACGAGAACCTGCTGGCGTCTGTGCCTATGGTGGTCAGGACCCCCTGCGAAGAGATGATCTGCGTGATCAGCGAGTAGGGGAGATAGGCGGTGAGGACAAGGATCACGATGTTGAAGCTCAGGACGAAACCGATGTTGAAGAAGGTGGAGCGGAACCCGGACGCGACCCCCCGGCGGTGAGGGGGGACCGAACCCATCACCGAGCTCATGTTAGGGGAGGTGAACAGCCCCATTCCAGCCCCTCCGACCAGCAGGAAGACGAAGAGGGTGGCATAGGGAGTCCCAGGCGTGAGGGTCGACATGGCCAGCAGTGAGACGGTGATGACTGCGAGCCCGGCTGTGGCGAAGGGACGGGTCCCGAACCTGTCGGAGAGCCTCCCGCTGACAGGGGCGAGGAAGAGGAGGGTCACGTCGAACGGGAGGATGGCTATCCCGGCCTGGAGGGGGCTCAGCCCCTTCACAAGCTGCAGGTAAAGGCTGATCAGCAGGATGAACGCCCCCCAGGCCATGGCGTTGATCAGCTGAGCGGTGACCGCCCCCGTGAACTCCTTGATGCGGAGGAGGCTGAGATCGAGGAGGGGGTCCACCCTCCTCCTTTCGACCCGGGCGAAGATCACCACGCTCACCGACGAGAGCAGGACGAAGGCGACGACGGACGTCAAGTCACCCAGGCCGTAGGCGGCGAAGGTCAGGGCCAGGAGCAGGAACGCGATGAAGGAAGTGAAGGACACGAACCCGGCCCAGTCCATCCTGGAAGTCCGCTCAGGCTCGCTCTGCTCGTGGAGGCGGACGCGAGCCCAGAGGGTCCCGAATATCCCTACCGGGATGTTGATGTAGAACAGGTAGCGCCAGTCGAAAAAGGCGAGTATGAGGCCGCTGAGGGTGAGACCGAACATCGACCCCGCCCTGAACGCGACAGAGTTGATTCCCAGGGCGTTCCCGAGCTCGTTGTGCGGGAAGGCGTCGGTGATGATGGCAGCACTGTTGGAGAATAGAGCGGCAGAGCCCAGCCCCTGGAATATCCTGGCGGCGATGAATAGGTCAGGGGTAGGGGATAGAGAGGTGAGGAGGGAGCCGACGGTGAAGATGGCGAACCCGACGTTGTATATCCGCACCCTCCCGTACATGTCGCTGACCCTGCCGAGGAAGAGGAGGGCGACGGTGCTCCCGATGATGTAGGCCTGGGTGAACCAGATGGCCTGCTCGGCGTCCGCTCCCAGAGACGCGGCCACGGTCGGGAGCCCGATGACCACGATCCTGCTGTCTATCCCCGACATCAGGACTCCGACGGTTGTTACTGTGAGGACGGTCCACTTGTATTGCAATTCGCTCCTGTGCTCTCGAAACTCTCGGTGGCGAAGTCGATGCGGTGTTAAGGATTGCTCAGGCGGGCAAGATTCAATTACGTGGAAGCGGGGTTGGGCCACGACTTGCAGAAGCCAAACCATCTCGCTTCTGAGAAGAGTCCGTACCTTCAGGAGCACGTTCTCAACCCTGTGGACTGGTATTCTTGGTCGGACGAGGCAAAGGAGAAAGCGAAGAACGACGGGAAGCCAATCCTCCTGAGCATCGGTTACTCGACTTGCCACTGGTGCCATCAGATGCGGAAGGAGTCGTTCGAAAACCAGAAGACCGCTGCCTTCATCAACGAACACTTCATTCCGATAAAGGTAGACCGGGAGGAGCGGCCCGAAGTCGACGCCTACTACATGGGCGCAGTGCAGGCGATGACCGGTTCCGGGGGATGGCCGCTGACCGTCTTCCTGACCCCAGACCTGAAACCGTTCTATGGGGGGACCTATTTTCCCCCCGAGCCGCGCTATGGCATGCCGAGCTTCATGCAGGTGCTGGAGTTCGTGTCCAAGCTCTGGAAGGAGAGGAAAGACGAGGTCAGGTCCAACACCGAACAGGTGCTGAAGTCGATGTCGCCGGAAGCAGGTGGCAGGGGGGAGGTCCCGAAAGAGATCCTAGACGAAGGGTACGCCGCGTTAATCTCCAGCTTCGACGAAGAGTGCGGCGGCTTCGGCCGTGCGCCGAAGTTCCCAGTCCCAGGGACGCTCTCGTTCATGCTGCGATACTATTACAGGACCCGGAAGGAGCTCGCGATGAGGGCTGTGCTGAAGACTCTCGACAGGATGATGGCCGGAGGCATTAGAGATCAAGTCGGAGGCGGGTTTCACAGGTACTCCACCGACCGGGTCTGGCTCGTCCCCCACTTCGAGAAGATGCTCTACGACAACGCCCTTCTGGCGAGGGCGTACGCTGAAGCGTTCCAGCTCACGGGGAGGCAGGAGTATGCTCTCGTCGTCAGGGAGACCCTCGGGTGGTTGAGGGGCGAGATGAGGGACAAGAAAGGAGGGTTCTACTCAGGCCAGGACGCCGACACCTCAGAAGGGGAAGGGAGGTACTACACCTGGACCCCCGAAGAGATCGAGTCCGCATTGGGAGACGACGATGCCAAGGTGTTCTGCAGGTTCTACGGGGTCACGAAGAACGGGAACTTCGAAGGAAGGAACCTGCTCCATCTCGAGCCCGGACTGGACCCCGGCGAGGAGGAAAAGGAGACGCTTGCGAGAGGGAGAAAGGTCCTCTATTCTGACCGGGTCAAGCGGCCAAGGCCGGCGACGGACACCAAGGTACTCACGTCCTGGAACGGCCTGGCGGTATCCACATTTGCATATGCGAGCTGCGCCCTCGGGGATGAGGAGCTCCTGAGGGATGCCGTCGGTGCAGCCGAGTTCATACTGAAGACGAACGTCAAAGGAGGCAGGTTGCTGAGGCGGTATGCAGGCGGGGAGGCGGCGATTGAGGGGACTCTCGAAGACTACGCGTTCTTCGTCCAGGGGCTCCTCGACCTCTTTGAAGCCTCGTCCGAACCAAGATGGCTCAAGGAGTCCATGAGGCTCACCGAGGTCATGGTCGAAGACCTCGAAGACAAGGCAGTGGGAGGGTTCTACCTCAGCCAATTCGCGGAGCCCGCTCGACTGAAGGAAGCGTATGATGGTCCGACGCCGTCCGGCAACTCGGTCGCAGCCCTGAACCTTGTCCGGATGACTGCGCTCACGGGAGAAGAGAGGCTCCGGAAGGCAGCTGAGCAGACCATCAGCTGCTTCTCCAAGGAGCTCCAGCTGAACCCCTCGGGGCACACCACGATGCTCTCTGCTCTCGATCTGCTGCTCAATGGAGCCCGGGAGGTAGTGATCACAGCCCCTACCGAGAAGGCCGCGCGCGGAATGAAGGTAGAGGCAGTCAGAGGGTACATCCCGGACAAGGTCGTCATCGTGGCCACCCCTGCAACTTTTGCCGGACTTTCAGGGATGAGCAGGCTCCTGGAGGGGCGGAAGCCTGGCGCCAGGGCGAGGGCCTACGTCTGCCAGAATTTCGAGTGCAAGCTGCCGGTCGACTCGGCGGAGGCCCTGCGAGAGCAGCTGTCCCCCCGCCAGGGGTTAGTGTTTTAACGCCCTGCGGAAGGCGGGCAAGTGACAGCCATGTGGGAGATACGGGGGCTCTTCGGGAACGAGTATGCCATGGAGCAGGCGGTCGAGGAGCTGAAGAAGCACAAGGGGGTAGAGTGGGCCGTCCTCGACCGGAGGAACATCTCGGTGAGGCTGCAGAAGCGCGACCGCGACACCGAGGAGATAGTCAAGAGGACCATCGAGATACACCACGGGTTCACGGAGCACGAAGGCCCGTTGGGGAAGTTCGACCGCCTGAAGCGCGAAGAGCGCGAGCAGAAGCTGAAGAAGGAAGAGGAGAAGCGCAGGCGCGCCCAGAAGAAATGAGGCCGCTTCAGGAATAGGCAGAGTATACGGAAGGATAGGCGCCGATAAGCGCAAGGTTCAGCTCGAGTACGTTGACGTAGGGGTCGCCCGCCAAGAAGAGGGTCCATTGCTCGTGCGACTTCACCAGTGCGTCGAGGCTGGACGCGGGTATCCCCGTGGCGTTGGAGACCCTCGGGACCTGCGAAAGGGCGTCCGCGAGGGGGATGTCAGGGTCCACGCCAGAGGCCGACGCTGTCTGAGGGTTGGACTCGTTCCTCCCGTGGAAGAAGACCGGGAGGGTGAAGCCGTTGTCTATGTAGTACGACCCCACCACCCTCCCGCCCAGCTGCGCCTGGCTCCCGTTCGCCTGGTAGGGGAGGACAACCTGCGAGATGCCTGTGACGAGCAGAGGGTAGGCCACGCCGCAGACCAGCATCGAAAGAAGCGCGAGCGCGATCACGGGCCTGTAAGTCCTCCACTTCGAGCTCCTGGGGCTCAATCCGATGGGCCTCCTAGAGCACCCCGAGCAGGACGTCGATGAGCTTGATGCCGACGAAGGGGACGATGACGCCGCCCACCCCGTAGATCAGGACGTTCCTGAGGAACAGGGACATGGTGCTAGACGGCTTGAAGGTCACGCCGCGCATGGCCAGAGGGATGAGCATGGGTATGACCACGGCGTTGAAGATGAGGGCGGAGAGGACGGCGGTCTGAAGGTCGAGGCCCAGGACGTTGAGTGAGCGGAGGGCGGGGAGGGCGGTGGCAAACATGACCGGGAGGATGGCGAAGTACTTCGCCACGTCGTTGGAGATGCTGAAGGCCGTCACCGCTCCGCGGGTCATGAGGAGCTGCTTACCCAGGAGCACGACGTCGATTATCTTGGCGGGGTTGGACTCGAGGTCCACCATGTTTGCCGCCTCCTTGGCGGCCTCGGTACCGGAATTCATGGACAGCCCCACGTCCGCCGCAGCCAGGGCTGGGGCGTCGTTGGTCCCGTCGCCGATCATTGCCACTGTGTGGTTCTGGGACTGCTCCTTGAGGACTATCCCATACTTGTCTTCAGGCTTGACCTGAGCGACGAACTCGTCAATCCCCACCTCGGAGGCGATGCTCTTCGCGGTCAGGGGCTGGTCCCCGGTTATCATGACGGGCCTGATCCCCATGGAGCGGACGGCCTCTATCTTCTCCCTGGTCCCGGGCTTGAGGACGTCCTTCAGCCTGACCAATCCTATCACCTCGTGGTCTCGGGCGACCGCCATCGGCGTGTCACCTTCGGAGGCGACCCTGTCCACCAGCTGCTGGAACCCCTCGGGGACCCTGAAGCCTGACTTCAGGAACGAGTCGGGGGCCCCCTTCACTATCTCGGTCTCCTCCCCCGAGAGGTGCATCCCCTGCTCGCTGGCGTCCTCGAGGTAGAACTTGCGCCTGACCCTCTGGACGCTCCCCTTGGGGAGGACGAAGCTGGCCCCGAAGTGGAGTTTCACTCCGCTGGTCCTCGTCTGCGCCGAGAAGTCGTAGACTTCGGACATGGTGAGGGCGTTGAGCTCCCTGGGGACGTAGCCCTTCTCGTTGCCGAGCCTGATCACGCTGCGCCCCTCGGGGGTGTCGTCGAACCACGACGAAAGGAACGCCGCCTCGCCCACCTCCTTCTCGGTCCTGCCGCTCAGAGGGATCATCTCAACCGCTTGTCTGTTGCCCACGGTGATGGTCCCCGTCTTGTCCAGCAGTATGACGTCGGTGTCCCCTGCGGTCTCTATCGCCCGGCCGGACTTCGCGACCACCTTCCTTTCGTAGAGGCGGCTTATCCCAGACAGCCCGATGGCGGGGAGCAGGGCGCCGATGGTGGTCGGGAGGAGGCAGACGTAGAGCGCAATCAGGACTGAGAGGTCGACGCTGAGCCCTAGGGTAACGGATAGCCCGAGGATGGAGGCTATGATTATGGTGAAGACGGCGGAGAGGCCCAAGAGGACCATGGTGATGGCGACCTCGTTGGGAGTCTTGGGTCGCTTGGAGGACTCGACGAGGCGGACCATCTGGTCCAGGTAGCTCTCCCCCGGGTTGACGGCCACCCTGGCGGTCATTGTGTCGCTGGCGACCTTCGAGCCGCCGATCAGGCTGTCTCCGGGGGCCTTCCGGACCGCCGCCGACTCGCCGGTGACCAGGGACTCGTCCACCATGGCGATCCCCTCCAGGACCTCCGCGTCCATGGGGACGACGTCCCCCTTCTCGAGCAGGACCAGATCTCCCTTTTGGAGCTTGGTGGACCCCGTGCGGACTATCTGCCGCTCCCAGCCTTCCGTGACGACCTTCTTCGCCGGCACCTCGGTCTCCAGCTGCTTCAGGCTGCTCGCTGTGTTCTTCGCCTGCTGCTCGGCCAGGGAGTCCGAGAGGGTGCTGAACCAGACGGTGACCAGGAGGATGGCCGTCACTTCTACGTAGAACCCCCGGTCGCCGGGGCTGGCGAATGGCACGAAGGCGTAGGGGTACGCGGCCATGGCCGCGACTATGAAGAACGTCAGCTCCACGATCAGCATCACCGGGTTGGCGAGGAGCGAGACAGGGCTCAGCCGCACTACCGAGTCGGCGAGGGTCTTCGAAGTCAGGGCGGAGGGGCGGCGGGGGAGCCTCGCCCTCCCCAGGACCCGGTCGAGCTCCGGGACTCTCCTAGCCAAAGAAGTTCGCCATCCCCTGGATGTACGTCAGCAGGGGCCCGAGCATGAGGAATGGCAGGAAAGCCAGGACGACGAGAAGGAGGATACTCCCGATAAGGACAATGGAGAAGGCGGCGCCGTCGGTCTTCAGGCTCTGCTCCGCAACCCTCTTCCTGCCTATCATCGAGCCGGCGAGCGCCAGGAGGATCGCGATGGGGGCGTAGCGACCGACGAACATCACCGCAGCTGTGGCGAGGTTGAAGAAAGGAGTGTTGGCCGCGGCGCCGAAGAAGTCGGACCCGTTGTTGGCTGCCGAGGTCGTGAACTCGTACAGCACCTGGGTGAATCCCACCGAGGTCGGGAGGGAGGAGAAGCCCGGGATGGCGTCGACTGCCTTCGTGGCGTAGGCGGCTATGGTCGGCACCAGTATCGCAATCGGGTGGACCAGGAAGGCGACCATGACCAGTTTGACGTCCCTGGCGTTGATCTTCACACCCAGGTACTCGGGGGTCCGCCCGGTCATCAGCCCGACCACGAAGACCGTGATGACGATGTACATTATCATGTACATGACCCCCGCCCCCTCGCCGCCCGGGGTCGCCTGGATGAGCATCCCCATGAAGCCGGACAGGATCCCCAGCGGATTGATCCCCGAGAGAGAGGCGTTCATCGAGCCAGTGGTGACCGCCGTCGTGATGACGGTCCAGAAGGTCGAGAAGAAGCCACCGAACCTCGTCTCGATGCCCGGCCCCACCACCGGGATGGAGCCAAGGAACGCTATGGCTAGGTCGATCGCGAGCAGGCCGTAACTCCCTATCAGGATGGGCCGTGTCTCCTTCTTCTTGCCGATCATCTCACCGAACACGAAAATGAGGGTGGTAGGGATCAGGAGCATCAGGTAGATCTGGAGCACGTCGGTCGCGGGGTTGGGGTTCTGGAACGGGTAGGCGGAGTTGGCTCCGAAGTAGCCGCCGCCGTTCGTTCCGATCTGCATTATGGCGACGAGGGAGGCGATGGGGCCCACCAGGAGCGTCTGGGTCGCCCCCTCCACCGTCTTCACTGTGACGTAGCCCCCGATGGTCTGTGGGACGCCGAGGGCCACGAGGACGAGGGCGGTCAAGATGCAGAGCGGGAGCAGTATCCGGGTGAGCACCCTCACGAAGTCCACGTAGAAGTTGCCCATGTGGACGGAACCGGGCTTGAACCCCCTCACCATCGCGGCCATCACGCAAACACCGGTCGCAGCGGAGGTGAACTGCAGGAGCTGAATGGCGGTCATTTGGGTGAAGTAAGACAGGGTCGCCTCCCCTGCATAGTGCTGGAGGTTGGTGTTGGTGGCGAAGGAGACCACTGTGTTGAGTGCAAGGTCCCAGCTGAGGCCGGGGAACCCCTGGGGGTTCAGCGGGAGCACGCCCTGGCCCACGAGGATCGTGAATGCTATGGCCATCTGGGCCACGTTGAGGAGGAACGCTGCGAGAAAGTACTGCTTCCAGCCCATGGCGGTCGTGGGGTCGGCGCCGATGACCCTGTAGACCCGCTTCTCGACGGGGTCGAGGAGCCGGTCGAAGCGCGTGGGGGCCCCAGTGAGGACCCTGACCACGTAGGGGGCAAAGAGGCTACCTGAGATGAGGGCGGCGGCCAGGATGCCGACGACCGTCAGTGCCTGGATAGCGTCTATCAACTATCTCAAGTTCCATTGCCGCCCCTGGGCCCCTAATGTGAGTGTTTCGAGGGCGCCCTAGCGCCCTGAAGCACTCGGCTTGGAATCCCCGTTGAAGCGCGGGCCCTTGTGCGTGTGGAGGACAATGGCGCTTACAGTGCTCTTGATCCCCTTTATTTTGAGGATTTTGTTCTTCAGGATGTCCCTGAACTCCTCGATGTCTGCAGCCGACACGAGGGTCACAATGTCGAACTCGCCTGTCACTTCGTAGAGCTCCTCTATGTTGGGTATCCTGTTCAGGGCGAGGACGACATCGTCCATGCTAGGCGAATCGACGAATATGTCAACGAAGGCTAGCAGTCGGGCCATCTCGAAGGACCGTTGGCTCGGGCGGCCGCCCGGAGAGCGATATATACGTTCCCAAGGCGGCGGCCGAGCTCCCTGAGCGGCGCCCCTGCGATGTCTAAATAGAGAAGGGAGCGGAGACGGGTCGGTTGGACCCGTGGCTCTGGGCTGCCCTGTTCGTAGTGGCCGTGTCCTTCTTGTCGAACGTCTCTCCATTCGTGGGCGCGTCCTACACCCTCCTGTCCACCCTCGAGCTCACTCTCCTTGGCCCCAGCCCTGGAGCGTTCCTCCTCGTCGTCGTCGCCTCCGCAGTGGGCGCGACGGTCGCGAAGCTGGGGATCTACTACGGGGCCTTCGGACTGCGGAAGTACCTGGTGCGGAACAAGAACGTGAGGCTGGTGGGGCGCTACTCCTCGACCCGCGGCTTCTACGTGGCGCTCTTCGTGGCTGCGGTGCTGCCCGTGTTCCCCTTCGATGACTACTTCTTCATAGGGGGAGGGGCCACCTCCGCGTCGCTGGGGGCGATGGCCGCGGTCACCCTTTGGGCCAAGGTCCTCAAGAGTCTGGCAGAGATTGCTCTCGAGTTCACAGTCCTCAGCGACCTCGCATCGGCAATCGGCGGGTACCAGCTCATCCTGACAGCGGTCCTCACCGTCGCATTTGTGGTGATAGGGGTGGTGGCCTACCGGGTCGACTGGGAGGAGGTCTTGGCCAGATGGAGGAAGCCCGGCGAGGACGGCGCGGCTACCAAAGCGTTATAGTTTCTGGCTCGGGGCGCCATGCCACTGCGGGGGTCGCCCAGCCTGGTCAACGGCGCGAGGCTTAGGACCTCGTCCCTCAGGGGTTCGTGGGTTCGAATCCCACCCCCCGCACTGTTCTCCTAACAGGAAGAATCGGATAGGACCTTGTAGGGTCTTCGTTCGTTGCTGAGCCGGCAACATAATTAGGGCCACATTCAGCAGGAGGCAGAGTCGATGCAGGTCTCTGGAGACAACCGATGACCCTCGGTGTAGAGATCGTAACAGACCTTGCAGTCGTCGCCGTAATCGCTGCTCTTGTCACCTACGTGTTCGCAAGGCTGAGACAGCCTCTCATCCTGGGATACCTGATCGCCGGGATGATAATAGGGCCGTACACCCCTCCCTTCAGCCTCATCTCCTCGATCGATATCCTTCAGGCAGGCGCCGACTTGGGTGTAATCTTGCTTCTGTTCGGGGTGGGTCTTGAGTTCCCGCTCAAGAAGCTCAGAAGCGTAGGATGGGTCTCCATTGGGGTCGCGACCATCGAGATATTCTTCATGTTGCTCGTAAGCTTCGGCGTTGCATTTCTTCTTGGTTGGTCTTTGGCCGATGCTTCGTTCCTAGGCGCGGCGCTCGCTAGCAGCAGCACAGCGGTCATCGCGAAGGTGCTGTCGGACATGGGGAAGATGCAGGACGAGTCCGCGAGAGTGATGCTCGGGGTCCTCGTTGTCGAGGATCTCTTCGTGGTGTTCTTGCTCGCCATCCTTCAGTCGGCTTACGGAGCGACCGGCGCGGGCCCCGGCGGCATCGTCGAGCTAGCGGCAAAGGTCTTGATCTTCGTCTTCGGCAGCCTTGGTATCGGCACGCTGCTGGTCCCACGGCTGGTAGATCGAATTGCAAGCGTCCGCCAGGACGAGGTCCTGATCCTGATGGCCGTGGGCCTGGCATTCGGGCTGTCAATCGTCGGCAGCCTGCTCGGATTCTCCCTCGCCATAGGGGCATTTCTGATGGGGGTCCTGGTCGCAGGGGCTCGTTTCTCCAGCGCAATCGTAGAGTTGACCCTTCCGCTGAAAGACTTCTTCGGTGCGGTCTTCTTTGTCTCGGTTGGAGCGCTAATTGACGTAGGGCAGTTCGGAGTCTTCTTGGGGCCAGCGTTGATTGTGACAGCGTTGATGGTGTTCGGAAAACTTGGTGGCTGCTTCGTCGGTACGAGAACCTTTGGTTACAGCCGTTCTACTTCAATGAAGGTAGGTCTTGGAATGGCGCAGATTGGCGAATTCGCATTCATCGTAATGGGCGCAGGCCAGGCAATGGGGGTCGTCAGTTCGTTCCTATATCCGACGGTCGGGGTTGCTGCGGCCATCACGACGTTCCTCACCCCCTACCTAATCAAACTGAGCTATCGCAGACTGAGATCCCCAGCCTGAGACCAGGAACCTTCAGGAGACAATTGGGTGCTCTTATAATTCGGGAATAACGTTACCTCGAGGGGAACCGGTCATTCAGATTTCCTGGAAACAGGTAACCGCCTTTAGGCTCTCGCGGCACCACCTATCGAGGCGTGCTCCCATCAGATCCGCAATCGATGTAGCAGGAGACATTGCGGGTGCACAGGCCCAGGTCCTTTCGGCAGCTCAAATCTCCATCTGGGCAAGGGCGGAGGTGCCGAGCGCTAGAATCCTGGACGACGCGATTTGGAGGAGCAGGACTCTGGTGCGCGCCTGGTGCATGAGGAGGACGATGTTCCTTGTTCCGTCGGGCGAGCTTGCTCTTTTTACGCGGGGGACGGCCCGGCGGGCTGAGTACAACTACCGCTGGGCCTTGGCGCGCGTCTCGCCAGGCCAGGTGCTGGACAGGCTGCTCGACGCCGTCACGGAGTTCCTGGACCGACCTCGTTCACGGGATGAAATCGCCCGGCACCTACGGTCGGCGGGGTACAAGTTGAAGCTCAAGGCGGGGGGCGGCTGGGGAGACAGCAGGTCGGTACCGTGGGTGGAGGTCGGAGGCGGGCTGTTCTCGGTGGGCTTCCTGATGCACACGATGGGGGGGCGCAGAACCGTCTGTTCTGGTCCCAACGTCGGGAACAAGTCGACCTACGTTCGAGCCGACAGGTGGATCAAAGACTGGAAGGACCTCCCCAGGGACCGGGCAGAGGAGGAGTTGCTGGTCAAGTACCTCAGGGCCTACGGGCCATCAACTCTGGCAGACTTCGCCCTCTGGATGGGACTCTATGTTAGGGACGCAAAGGAGATCTGGGGGAGGATGCGAAGTGAGATGACGCAGGTCGAGGTCGAAGGACGAGAGGCAGAAGTTCTCGAGGCCGATGCCTCAGACCTTCAAAGCGCCAAAGTCGATGGGCCAAACGTCCACCTGCTCCCGAATTTCGACGCCTACCTTCTGGGGCACAAGTCTCACCGGAACCTGGTCGGGGAAAGGAGTCAGAGGAAGGTCTACCGTGGCCAGGGGTGGGTCTCGCCGGTGCTACTGGTCGACGGCCGAGCCGCCGGCACCTGGTCGTACCAGCAGCGCAGGGACGAACTCGAAGTCTTGGTCGATTCTTTCACGGACCTGGCGCCCGACGTGAAATCGAAGGTTCGGGAAGAGGCGTCTGGGCTGGGGGAGTTCCTCGGTTCAGAGAGCGTCAGGACCTCATTCGCCTAGCGGATGCAAAGGCGCCTCGGCTGTAGCCTCCAGCTCGTCTGCACCCCAGAGCGCACCCCTGCCGAAGAAGAGTACGTAGCTTATGACGGCAAAGTCGACCAGAATCGCTACGTGCATGATTGTGCAGTAGACGCACAAGGCGTGGAGCAGGAAGAGTTCCACGAATACGAGATAGGGCACCATCGCCACACCGATGAAGCGCCAGCCGAAGAGAACGGAGAGAGACCGCTGAGACACACGGCCCGAGCCGAACGCGATGAGATAGACCAGGCCGAGGTTCACGATGAAATAGGCGACGGCCAGGAGCTCCAACGGCACTCCGAGGACCTTGCTGTAGGGGCTGCCTAGGACCGCCCCGCAGTCGAGATGGACGCCGAAGTAGTTCCCTGTCGGGCAGAGCGGGAGCTGCTGACCAAGAGTGTAGTAGGTCACTACAACGGTCCCGGACGCCCAGAGCCCCACGACCGACATGGCCACCAGGACTACGAGCTTGAGCTTCGAGATTCTCAGAAGCCGCACCCCGAGAAAGGCAGGCCCATGGTCACCCGAGGCGTTTCAGGAAGGGCCTGACAGCTGCCTGGTTCACGGCAGCGGGAGAGAAAGGGCCCGCGACGGTCAGACCTGTGCCAACCGGACCGGAGATCGATGAGGTCACCGAACTAATCGGGCTGGCGCTGCAGATGCTCAGGGGCGCCCCCTGGGTGAGCTTGCAGATCACCGCGGTTATCAGGTTCGCCCCCTCCCTTATCGCCACGCCTGTGCTCTGATATGATGAGATCTCGGTGATTATCGAGGTCCAGTTCTTTCCAGTGAGGATCGTCGGATCAGGGAGGATGGACCCGGTCGAAAGGTAGATGTTCCCGAAGTTCATGAACGGGACTCCCCCGCCGGTCTTTGCCTGCCACGCGGCCGAGTAGTTGGACGGCACCGATTGCAGGGGGTTACCTGACCTGTCGGCAACTTCATATCCCCTGAAGGCGATGTACTTGCTTGTATAGCTGCTTCCCACGAATGTGAAGGTGGCGTAGTTTCCCGGACCGACGTCGCTGGGCGCCGAGGCCATGTACTGCAGGCCGGTGAAGCTCCCAAAGCGCATCAGCGCCACTACGAGCGCCCACCGCTCAATCGCGCAGTAGGGGCAGCTGTCCTCGCCGATATAGACCACCGTCGGCTTCCCACCTGAGACGAAGGGGGTTCCGCCATAGCTCTGAATCGCGTTCTGCATCGCAGGCGGGGGGGCCGGACCATAGGGCTGGCCACTTGCCGCGGCGAGGGCAGCCATGTCGGCCGAAGACACCGGCTTGTTGATGTAACTGAGTATCCCAGATGGCTGACCCGAGGTCGCCAGGAGGTACACCCCTGCTCCGAGCGAGACGGCGATTATCAGAACGGTTGCGAGCATGGTCATCCTTCTCGTCCGCTGCCTCTTCTTCATCTGGGCCCGCATTCCTCTCTCGGCGCCTGCTCTTGCAGAACCCGCGATTAAGCGACGTCCCTAATGCCAAAGCAACCCTTTTAGTCAAATGCGGAGGCGCAGAGCTGATTGCTTTCTTCCGATTTGCAGGCCAGGGAGTACCAGAAGAAGATCGCCGAAGTGGCTACTTCAACGAACACCCTCGTCGTCCTCCCCACGGGGCTGGGGAAGACGATCATCGCAATCATGGTGGCGGCGAAGATGCTGGAAAGAAGCCTCCAGTCCAAGGTGATGGTTCTTGCCCCCACGAGGCCTCTCGTCCTCCAGCATAGGAGGGCCTTCGGAGAGGGTCTCAAGCTCCCAGGCAGCGAGATGGCCACTCTGACGGGGACGGTGGACCCAGGAGACAGGGAGGTCCTCTGGATGAAGTCTAGGGTGATCTTCGCCACCCCTCAGACGGTCTATAACGACGTCCGTCATGGGCGCATTTCGCTCAAGGACGTCACCCTGGCCGTCTTCGACGAGGCGCACCGGAGCGTGAGAGACTACACCTATACCAAGCTTGCCACAGCCTACAAGGAAACCGCCGACAGGCCGCTCATAATGGGGCTCACCGCTTCCCCCGGCGCCTCAAAAGAGAAGATCAACGAAATCAAGAGGAACCTGTTCATCGAGGCGGTCGAGGCCCGGAGCGACGAGAGCGAAGACGTCAAGGAATACGTGGAGAAGACGGACGTCGGAGTAATCAAGGTCAGGGTCCCGGACGAATACTATGAAACGACACTGAGGCTGAGGGAACTCTACAATGATAAGGTGAAGAAGCTGCTCAATGGAGGCTTCCTCAGGAGCAACAGAGTATCCAAGAAGGCGCTCCTGGAAGCCAGAATCGCCATATCTGCGAGGCTGAAGTCGGCCCAGGCGAGCGGCGGGCAAAAGGGGTACATCTTCGGAGCGGTCATCAACCAGGCCCAGGCGGTCGCAATCCTCCACGCGCTCGAGATGATCGAGACCCAGGGGGCCCCTCCTCTGCTGAGGTACCTTCAGAAGATGCAGGACAGGCCGGACAAGGGCAAAGCCATCTCCTCACTGGTGCGGGACCCGAAGTGGCTGAAGATAGAGGAGGAAGCGGGAAAGCTCGCGGCAATCCCACACCCCAAGGTCTCCGTGATGCTCCACGTTGTGAAGCAGCAACTCCAGAGGAAGCCTGACTCGAAGGTAATCGTCTTCACCCAGTACAGGGACACCATCGAGGACATAGTCAGGGCGCTCGAAGGCGAAGCCCTCGCGGCCAGGAGGTTTGTGGGCCAGTCCGACAGGGAGGGGAGCAAGGGGATGGACCAGCAGCTTCAGTCTCAGACCCTCGACCAGTTCCGAAAGGGGGAGTTCAAAGTCCTGGTCAGCAGCAGCATAGGGGAGGAGGGGCTCCACGTCCCGGACGTGGACCTGGTGGTCTTCTACGAAGCCGTCCCCTCTGAAATCAGGTACATCCAGCGCCGCGGAAGGACGGGGAGGACCACGCAGGGGCGGGTCGTCATCCTGCTGGCAGAAGGGACCGTCGACGAGTCGTACTACTACAGCACCCTGCTGAAGGAGAGCAGGATGAGGGAGCTTGTGAAGGAGACGAACAGGAAGCCGTCGCGGAGGCGCGAAAGGGCGCCCACCCTGATGGACTTCGTATAGAGGCTACGCTCTGCTCCCAACGACCGAGACCTTGATGGTGTTCGTCGTCCCCCTCATCCCCGGAGTCCCGGAGGTGACCACAATGCGCTCCCCCTTCTTCGCCACCCCCAGCCGTTCAGCAGCATGGTCGGCTTGCTCGAAAAGAGAGTCCAACGACCTGGCGGTCTTGGTTACGAAGGGCACCACCCCCCGGTAGAGACTCAACCGCCGGGCCACCCGTTCCTCGCTGCAGATCGCGATGATTGGCTGCGTAGGCCTGTACATGGACACCCTCTTCGCGGTGGTCCCGGTCTGGGTCGGCGCGACTATCGCCTTCGCGCCCACGTAGTCGGCAAGGCGACATGCCGCCCTGGCTATCGCGTACCCGGTCTCGCTCGACCTGACCTCGGGGGCAGCGCGGAAGTAGGACCGAAGATGCCTCTCGGTCGACCGGGCTATCTTGTCGATCATCCGGACTGACTCGACCGGATACTTCCCGACGGTCGTCTCGTCGGAGAGCATAACGGCGTCTGTGCCGTCCAGAATGGCGGTCGAGACATCCGTGACTTCGGCGCGGCTCGGGACAGGGAAGTTCACCATGCTGACCAGCATCTGAGTAGCCACAATCACCGGCTTCCCCGCTTCGTTGCACTTCCTGATCATGGATTTCTGGATCGCTGGGACCGTCTCGATCGGGACCTCGATTCCGAGGTCGCCCCGGGCGACCATCGCCCCGTCTGCTTCGGCGAGAATGGAGTCAAGGTTGGCGACAGCCTCCTTCTTCTCAATCTTCGCGATCAGCATCGGGCCGCCAGAAGGGACGAGCCTGCGGACAGCCCTGACGTCCGACGGCGCACGGATGAACGACGCCGCGATGAAGTCCACCCCGTGACCGACGCCGAACTTCAGATAGGCGGCGTCCTTGGACGTGGGGTACTCGACCTTGAACCGGACGCTTGGAGCGTTGACCCCCTTTCCTGAGCTCAGAACCCCGCCGTCGACGACGTGGCAACGGATTCCCGTTCCTCTCTGGTCCTCCACCCTTAGCTTTATGGTGCCGTCGGCGAGGTGAAGGATGTCCCCTTCCTTTACCGACTTCAGCAGTTCGGCGTTGTTTATCGGGATGCTGGAAGCATCCCCTTCGATGTCTTCAGACACGAGCAACACCTGAGAGCCTCTGGCAAGGTCCACCGAGCCTCCGGCTATCCTTCTGACCCTGATCTTCGGACCCGGCAGGTCCTGGAGTATCGCCACGTTCCTCTTCGCCCTCGCAGCCTCTTTCCTGATGACCCCGATCTCCTCCAGGTGACTCTCGACGTCGCCGTGCGAGAAGTTGATTCTGAAGACGTCGACGTGAGGAATGAGCTTCCTAACGGTCCCGGGGCTCCTGCTCGCAGGGCCGATCGTGGCGACGATCTTCGTCCTCCTCAAGCTCACCGGCTCTCCCCCGCAGACAGCTCAGAATAAAGCTAGACTTCGCTCGCTGAGCGTCCCGCGGGGCTGGGGAGGCAGTTGGCTAGGGGGCACTCGCTCTCGAAGCGTCAGTTCCAGAAGACGTCTCTGCGGCGTAAGCCTCCTCGTGGATGTAGACCCTCCCCCTCAGGAGGGACGCGAGGGCCGCAGCAATAGAGAGCGCCGCCCCTATGTAGAACGAAAGGTCGAGGGCTGAGACGAATGCAGGGGCGATGGCCTTCGGGAAGAAGGTCTGGCCCGTGAGGTAGGCGCGCGTCGTGGCCGGGATCTGGGAGACGACCGAAGCGAGCCTCGGGTCGGCGAGTATGGACTGCATCGGGTTGTACCCGAGGAACGCAGAGAAGAGGGCGCTGGACGCGGGGATGGAGGAGAAGGCGCCCGCAAGTTGCGGGACTCCTGCGCTGGTCATCGCCCCCGAAAGGGCGCCCGGGAGTCCAGAGGTGAGCCCGGTGATTATGATCGTGAAGAACGCGGCGAGGCTGATGGTCTGCCCCGCATTCTGCAGCGTTGCACGCATCCCTGAAGCGGCCCCGCGGTGTTCAGGGGGGACTGAGTTCATTATCGACGCGATGTTGGGGGCTGCGAACAGGCCGCCGGCCATGCCCATGACCAGGATGACGGCTGCGAAGGAGAGGTAGGCGAAGTCGTAGGGGAGCAACGAAAGGGAGAGGAAGGTCCCTGCCGTGATCAACATCGCAACCGTCGCGAACGTCCGCGCCCCGTACTTGTCTGAAAGGTATCCGCTGACCGGGCCCATGACTGCGAATCCGACGATCATCGGGATCATGTACACTCCGGCCCAGAAGGGAGTGTTCTGATAGCTCACGCCGTGGAGAGGGAGCCAGATCCCCTGCAGCAGTATGATCAGCATTATCTGGACCCCACCCCTCCCCACCGCAGAAAAGAGCCCTGCGAGGTTGGCTGCGGTGAACATCCTGTTCCTGAAGAGCCCCAGGCGGAACATGGGATCGGGCACCCTGGCCTCGACGAAGGGGAAAGCCACAAGGAGCGCCGACCCCGCAGCCAGGGAGGCTATGACCCAGGGGTCCCCCCACCCCATCGACGAACTCCCATAGGGGACAAGGGCGTAGGTCACCCCAAGTATCATGAGGGTGAGCCCTGCGGCGAACAGGAGGTTCCCCCAGGCGTCGATCTTCTGTCCCTTCCTTATCGTCGCTATCTCCTCCAGCTTCCAATATGACCAGACCGTACCGACCAGGCCCACGGGGACGCTGACCAGGAAGATGAACCGCCAGTTGAATATGGCGAGGATGCCGCCGAGTACCAGGCCCAGGAGCGACCCGGCGATGGCGGAGGTCATGTTGACCCCGAGAGCCTTTCCCCGCTCCCTCGGGGGGAAGGCGTCGGTGAGTATCGCGGCGCTGTTCGAGAGGAGGAAGGCACCCCCGACCCCCTGGATCAGTCTGAAGACGATCAGCTCAAGCGCCCCGGCGTCTCCCGTGCTTGGGGTTGCCGCGCAGAGGAGGGAACCTGCGGTGAATATCGCGAAACCTAGGTTGAACAGCCTCACCCTCCCGTACATGTCGGAGATGCGGCCGAACGAGACCAGGAGCGTCGAGGTCACAAGGCTGTACCCGAAGAGGATCCAAAGGAGGTACTGGAAGGAGTTGAGCGGGTCGATGGATATCCCCCTGAAGATGGCGGGAAGCGAAATCAGGACGATGGTGGCATCTATGGAGGCCATCAGAGTCCCGATGGTGGTGTTGGAGAGGGCGACCCACTTGTATTCGGCCATGGTGTATCGGTCCAGGAAATCTCCCACCGCCGAGGCTGATGGTTTTTGAAACTTCCCCTTCTCAGCGGCGGGGGGCGGATGAGCGACGGAGTTACGCGACCCTTATTACCGCGGAAATTCGCACTGACCCCGAAAATTGCCTTCCATGGAGGCCGTCGGTCTCACGAAGAAGTACAACAGCTTCACCGCAGTCTCCGGGCTCAACCTGAAGATCCAAGGGACCAAGTGCGTCGGATTCCTGGGGCCCAACGGCGCAGGGAAGACCACCACCATGAAGATGTTCACCGGACTGATTTCGGCAACCAGTGGCAGGGCCATGGTCAACGGCGTAGACGTAAGCAAGGACAAGAAGGCCGCTCTTGCCTCGTGCGCAACACTAATCGAAACTCCGGAGATCTATCCTTCACTGACACCAAAGGAAGCTCTCACGATGCTCTGTGAGATCAGAGGTGTGCCGACCGAAGAAAGGAACAGGAGGATCGACGAAGCCCTCGGGAAAGTAAAGATGCAGGAGTGGGAGAAGAAGAAGGTAGGGAGCTTCTCCAAAGGAATGAAGCAGAGGGTGAACGTCGCCTCGACCCTGCTCAGCGACCCTGAAGTGATAATCCTGGATGAGCCATCAACCGGCCTCGACCCAAGAGGGATGAGCGAAGTGAGGGACATCGTGAAGTCCCTCGGGAATAGGCTGGTTTTCATGAGCTCTCACCTTCTGGCCGAGGTGACCGATGTCTGCCAAGAAGTGGCGATGATAGACCATGGGAAGCTGCTTGTCTATGACACCATCGAGAACGTCACTGCGAAGTTTGCAGGAGGATCAGGGGAGGTGCAGGTGGGGTTCGCGCGCCCTCTCGACGTCCAGGCCGGGACAGCCATCTCCAACCTCGAAGGGGTCACCTCCTTCACTAGGAGCGGCGACAGGCAGATTGTGCTGAAGTTCGACCCGGCAGTGGTGTCGCAGGAAGTCCTCTTCCAGAGGATTGCCGGCCTCAAGGCAGGGGCGGTGAGCTTCCAGTCTACATCGGGGCTGGAGGACGCCTACCTGAGCCTGATCAAGGAGACGCTGTAAGATGAGCGGGACGCAGAAGGCCCACGCCAGGGTGGGCTCCCTTTCCCAGATAGGCACCATCGCCAAGTACAACTTTCTCAACTACTTCAGGGCAAGGAGGTTCTATGTCATGCTCGCCATCATCCTGATCATCGGCGGCCTCGTTACCGGACTGGTTGCCTACTACGGTGTGGCGGACTTCGGCGGGTCAAGCGCCCTCGGGTTCTACGGGGCCGGATGGGGAAGCTTCGCATCCTTCGTTATCATCCTCTCGGCGGTCTTCTTTGGCGGCGACGCCATCTCCGGTGAGTTCCAGAACAGGACGGGGTACTTCTTGGTCCCGAACCCCATCAGAAAGTCGGCCGTGTACATCGGGAAGTACCTTGCAGCCATTGCGGCCTCCTCGCTAACCCTCGGTGTGTTCGCGCTGATCATGATCGCCAACGGACTCTACTATTTCCCGGGGTCTTTCCCGTGGGAATTCGCCCAGTCGATAACTTTCGCCTGGGCCTATCTCATCGCAGTAATGTCGCTGTCGTTCGCATTCAGTTCACTTTTCAAGAGCACTTCGATTTCCATACTCATGACCGTAATACTCCTCCTGTTCGTCTTCAACATCGTCGACACGGTCGTCTCCATCGTCGCTGGCGTCGAGCCGTGGTATTCCATCGTATACGGGGCTGGGATAATTGGAGACATTCTCCGGGTGCCCTATCCAACCCACATTCCCCCTCGTGGACCAGGAGGCCGGTTCGCTGGCGCTTTGTTCGCCCCCACGGTCCCAGAAGGGCTGGCCATCTTGCTGGTCTATTTCGTCGTGATGGGGATAGTGGGCCTGCTTCTCTTCGAGAAGAAGGAGTTCACGTCCTAGCCGCTGGTCAACATGAAGTCGTGCACTTTCCCGTCGGTGAGATTTGCCAGGGCTCCCCTCAGTATCCCGTCTGAGTACTCACTCCCCGGGTTCAGACAGAGGGTCCGACCGATCCTTACGAACCCCTTCGACTCGTGTATGTGACCATGGAGCCCTAGAAGAGGGGCGTGCCTTTCAATGGCGGCCCTCACTGAGGAGCTCCCGGCGTGGATGAACTTGATGCCCAAGGCTTCCTTGACGTAGTTGAAGTCGCTGCTGACGGCCGGGGCCTTGTCCAGCTCGGTGTCGATGGGGGGCACGTGAAGGTTGTAGACAGCGTTGGCAGGATTCTTCACCTGGGCAGCCAGTGTTTCTATCATCTCTCCGAGCTTCTCTTCGCTCACCTCCCTCGGGCTGTTCCACGGAGTGGGGTTGGCATACCCCAGGGTGATCATCTCGTAGCCGCCGCCGAGTTCCACCACCCTATTCTCTGGGTTTACGAACTGGCCTGAGTCGACCAGGGCCGAGTCAATCTCGACCTTGTCGTCGTTTCCCGGAGATATGAAGCACTTCACGTTCGTCCCCCTGAGCCTTTCCTGGGCAAGCTGCACCCAGGCCTTCAGAACGTCGATCATCGCCCTGTCGAACACCTCTGTTTCCCTGGCCTTGTCCGACTGGATCTCCTTCAGCTCACCGGGGGTGGAAACAAAGGAGTACTGCCCCGCGTCCTGCAACGACTTCCTGGCATCGGCAAGCCGGTCTTTCCCTAACGTTTCCTTCCTCCCGAACAGGACAACATCGTACTTCCCATCGGACGTCTCTACGATTGGGACCAGGACCTTGCCGGTGATGTCCCCTCCGAGTATCAGGCAGTCTGCCTTGTACGCCTTGGCGGCATTGAGGAACTTCCTGAAGCACCGTTCCGAACCGTGGACGTCGGTAGTGAAGAAGACTCGCGTCAAAGGGGAAGAGCGACGCAAGCCTGCGACCGTATTTAACGATGAATTTGCACCGACATGCGAATCCGCCCTCTCCTTCGCAATCACTTCAGGCAAGCAAGGGGCCAGACCCCTCGGCTGTCATAATCCAGGGGGCCGCTTCTGTGCTGGGTCGGCAGCATGGCACCGAAATTGTCGTCATGGCCGGCGTCCTCCTTTTTTATGGGGGGGTCAAGAACCCGCACCAGGAAGGGGTGCGACAGGTTCCTCGTCAGCATGGTGTCGATTATCAAAATGAAGGTCTCCTCGTTCGCCACCCCCCAGAGCCCGCAGAGCAGGTTGGACAGCGTGTCGAAGCGCGAGTCGGTCCTGGCAAACGAGATGTGCTGAAGGAAGCGCTTCATGGGCATCTCCACCGCCTGCTGCTCCCTTTGGTGGGTGGCTAGCCTCGGCCAGTGCTTCGAAGTCCTCTTGCAGCTGTCATCCCGGGGGAGGAAGACGTCGGTGAACAGCTCTTTGCGGGACTCGTACTCGAGCAGGTTGGTGGGGCCGGGTGGCTTCCCCGCCGCTGCGAGGAGCAACGTTAGCACCCGGTGGCGGCAAGGGACAAAACGTTGTTGAGGAGGGTCTTCCCGGCTCGCTGGATGGCGGCATCCATCCAGTCGGCCCCCCGCGGTGGGTCCACGAGCCACGAGTTGTTCGCATCCTGAAACCCGACGAACCCGCACGCATCGACGGGTGCATCGAGGTCTGTGCCCAGCAGAGACCTGTCCCCGGTCGCCCGGAAGAGGGTGGCGAGGCCGATGATGCACCAGCAGGAGGAGTCGGCGCCAGAGAAGCCGAACTCGGGCTGGTCGGTGCTCAGGTCGTAGAAGTGTGGGATCTGGCCGAGCTGGGCCCCGATCTCTGCGAGGGTCTCCAGGGTGGTCCTGGCTGACTGAAGGAGAGCCGGATCCTGCACCATGTTCGCGCCTAGGAGTGAAATGAAGGCGTCACGGGCCAAGACCTATTTGCGGTGGGAGTGCGATGCCTTCGGCCCCCGCTGAGTCCCGTTCCTTCGCAGGGCCCCGACCGCCCTGGTTGTGCCTCCACGATGGAGCTCAAACTCTGCTGGACCCGGCATTCGGCGGCACGTCGTTAACTCTCGCGGAAGGGGCCTCCTTTTTACCGAGAGGGTTCCCAGCAGGCCGGACTTGAAGACAGACATATCCCCTGAATTCCTGACCTACCATATGATGAAGTGGCAGGAGGTGGAACAGGTTGAATCTGACCAGAGGTGCCAGAGCTGCGGTGCCCCCCTGAAGAGGACCGAAGAGGTCGTCGACGGGAGGGGGAACAGGTACGAAGGCTATGTCTGCCACCAAGACAAGCAGGTGACCTGGGTGAGGATCCGAAGGTCCGGCTAGGCCCTCTTCGCCCTGAACCCCTCGCCGTACTGGTATGCGCGCCCCATGTTCTTGGCCCACTTCTTCTCGAACACTTCATCGAGGTTCGCGTTCGGGTCGATGAGCCGGGACGCGTCGAGGGTGTAGAAGATCACGTCAATCAGCTCCTCGATGGTCTCCTCCTTCGGTCTACCCTTCTTCCACGAGTCCCCTGCCTCTCCGAGCTCGATAAACGCGAAGAGGAGCTTGTTGGCTATCTCGTCCGGCGAGTTTCCGAACCCTTTGGCCACGACGAGTTCCTCCACCTTCTTCTTGGCTTCCTGAAGCGACGGCACGGTTTCAGGGGCCCGAGTTTGGGCTAAGAAGCTTTGCGTTTTGGCGCGACTTCGTTCCTGTAGTACTCGCACCCCCCCTTCAGAGTGCAGATGCTGCACTTGGGCCCGATGGGTTTGCACGTCGTCTGTCCGAACCTCACGAAGAGGTCGTTCACCTCCAGCCAGTACCGCCTCGGCACGGTCCTCACGAGCTCTGCCTCCGTCTCTTCGGGCGTCTTGGTCTTCACCAGGCCCAGTCTGTTCGAGATCCGATGGACGTGCGTATCCACCGGGATTGCCGGCTTGTTGAACGCATACACAAGGACGCAGTTGGCGGTCTTCCGGCCCACCGCCCGGAGCTTCAACAGGTCCTCTTCGCTGTCGGGCACCTCCCCCCCGAACTGTTCTACGAGCTGCTTTGACGCAGTGATTATGTTCTTCGTCTTCATGTTGTAGAACCCCGAAGGTCTGATCAGGCGGCGCACGGTGCGCGGGTCCGCTCCAGCCAGCTCGGCGGGGGTCTTGTATCTTGAAAACAGGTTTTCAGTCGCCCTGGTTGTGTTTTCATCTTTTGTCCTGTGGGAGAGTATGGTGCCGATCAGGATGCGGAATGGGTCACCCCCTTCCGAGTCCTGAAGCTGGGCCAGAGCGGTCGCCCTCCTGTCGGACGACCCGTACACCATGCGGCGCATCTTCCGGAGGATCTCGGAGATGCCTATGCGCCTTCTATCGCCCAAGGTTCCTTTCTCGTCCAGGCCGCAATCTCCTCGCAGGCGCCCTTCAGATCGTACTTCGGAGCATAACCAATCTCCTTCCAGCCAGGCTGATCCCCGAGCCTAGCCCCTGCCCTGAGCTGTTCCGTCGTGTACTTCGAGAGCCCGGACTGAGAGAGGAACCCCTGCTTTTTCACTTCGACCTTCAGCCCCGCGGCTCCTGCAATCCCCTCGGCCAGCCCCTCGGGGGTCGAGTCGAAAGACTTCAGCAGGATCACCCTCCCCGTAGGGAGGGCCGTGGTCGCTGACTCGAGCATCGCCTGGGCGATGTCGCGGGGGTGGGAGAACGACATGACGCCGGCAGAGGGGACCGCGACCTTGCCTCTCGCAGCCATGCGGAGGACTGGGGCCACCAGGGACTCGTCCCTCGACCCTACCGCCTTCGCAGCCCTGATAATGACCACCCGCGGTTCATGGCCTCTCTTCGAGAACTCCAGCAACAGCCTTTCAGCCTCTGCCTTGGACTTTTGGTATTCGTTCGAGGGCGAAACAGGGGTGGACGCATCGATTGCACCTGGATGGGGCCCGTAGACATCCACGGTGCTCAGATGGACGAACGCCTTCACCTTGGACTCTTTGGCCACCTCCAGCAGGTTGAGCACCCCTTCGGTGTTGATCTTCATGAAATCCGTGTCGACCCCCGGCATGGGAGACGCCATGCTATACACCGCGTCCACCCCCTCCATGGCATCATGGAGAGAGTGATGGTCCAGCAGGTCGGCCTCGATCCCCTGCACCCCGCTCAAGTCCATGATTTTGAGGTGCGACCCTTTCCTGAAGATGCCCTTGGAGATCTCCCCCTGCTGGAACAGGTACTCGACGACGTGTCCCCCGACGAACCCAGTCCCACCGACAAGCAGGTTCAAGGCCCGGCCCCCTCCCCGAGATGATGGTGGTGGTGATGTTCATCCTTGCCCGGCCTGGCCTCGAATTCCCCCCTCACGAGCCTCATCTGCATGTCCTCCTCGAACCCTGGAAAGTCCCCAGTGAGCGAGGCCAGCTTGTCTTTGGCGGCCTTGGTGAACTGCGGCGAGAAGTTCTGGCCCCCGAAGCGGCCATAGGCGACCCCGGAGAATCTGACCTTCTTCTCGCCGATTTCTACGTAACCGCGGATGAGGTTGGCTACCTCACCCTCGCTGACGTAGTCAACGACTATGGAGTACGATGGTAGGCCCAAATCGGGCGACACCCCCACCATGGGTGCTTAAAGCCAGTGGGCAGGAGCGACGGGAATCGGCCTAGAGCTGAAAGTCGGGCGGCCGATAGCGGGCCTGAACCATCTCTTTCAGTGAGGTCACCAGCTCGAAGCTCGAGCTCACGATGTCGGTCTGAGTGACGATCCCCACAAGTTTCCCGTCTTCCATCACAGGGAGCTTCTTGATCCCCGCCTCTGCCATCTTCTTGGCCGCGACCTCGACTCTCTCTTCTGGAGGGGTGCTTACCAGCGGCTTCTTACCTATCGTGACCGGGGTCTTGCCCGGTTCTAATCCCTTCGCCACCGTCCGGGATACATCCCCCTCTGTGATTATCCCCACGGGCACAGTCCCTTCCATGATCACAAGCGAACCAATCTTCCACTTGGCCATGGACTTCGCCGCGTCAAGGATCGTGGCGTCGGATCCGACGGTCTTCACGTTCCTGCTCATGATGTCTTTCACATAGATCATGCTTTCACCTTGCGACGAGGACGGGGCACCTGGCGTGACTGACTAGACCGGACGAAACGCTGCCGAGAATCAACTGTTTGAATCCCGTCATCCCTCTCGTCCCCACAACAATCAGGTCTGCCTTCTCGCTGGCCGAAAAGTTCACGATGGCTTCGACGACCGATGGTGCTTCGATGAGTTCGCCCCTCGCCGTGATCCCGAGCCCCTTCGCGAATTGTATACCCTTGGACAGGACAGACTGGCCAGAAGCCTTCGCCGCATCCTCCAGGTCTCCGTAATCCGGGATGGGCATCCCGGAGGCCGCGCTTAACCCGATCGCCGGTGAGTGATAGACATGCACCAGGATGACGCTCGAATCGTTCTTCGAGGCGAGAGAAGCAGCAAGGCGGACCGCCTTTGTCGAGTCTGCTGACCCGTCAAAGGCGACGATGATCTTCCCGAACCCCGAGCTGGAGGCCATTTTCTCAAGCGACTGTGGGTGCCAGCAGTTATTTAATCCGCCTATCCTATTCCCAGCTTTGAGAACAGACTCAGAGGGTCCGTCAGAAGGACATCGAATCGGTGCGCTCTGGGGAGATGGCACGACCTAACTGGTTAGCTACCCCCGTACGGCCCCCGCGCCATCCATGAAGCACGCCCGTGACCCCGTCATCTCCCCAAAACTGATTATCAGAAACGGGAAACGGCGTCACGCCTCTTATACCACCTGCAGGGGTCGACACCCATGGAAAACGCAGCCGCAACAAGAACCACCCAAAGCAAATGGGCCGGACGGTTCATCTGGGCCTCAGTAATACAGGGACTCATCGCAGTCGTCGCCACCGTCCTCATACTCGAGCCATGGAGCACCCTCGGCATCGGACCCAACTACTACTCCCCAGCGAGGGTGATCGCAGCCAACGGAGCCGGGACCTGGATGTTCACCGGCTACATCTCGTACCTCGTCGTAGGCGTGGTCGCCACGGCGGTGACCGCTATTTTCTACTTCTACCTCGAAGGGATCCAGGGCAAGGTGTACAAGGGGTTCACCAACCTGCTGGCATGGGGTCACCTGCTCTTCATGAACATCGGCGTCGCGGGCGCGATGATCATCATGATGTACCAGGGATACCTGGCCGGAGTGGCTCAAGCAGGAGCACTTCCAGGGGTTACGTCAGGCCAGATTCATCCGCTGATACTCGGATGGACGGTAACCCCCATCGGGATTCTCGTCCTCCTCGCCTGTCTCGGCGCTCTCTTGGGCGGTCTGGGATACCTGATAAGAAGCAGGACCGACTAGGCCCTGCTTCGCCCCATTTTCTCGCTCGAATAGACTCAAATACGATACGATTCTGTTTCACACCATTTGGAGATTTCGGAGCCGTCCCGGATCCAGGCGCTAGTGCAGGGACTGGCGGACGAATACTCCAGGAAGATCATCCTTTCCGCGATCCCGAAGGCGAAGTCGGTGGAGGACATGAGCAGGGACAACGACATCCCGCTCAGCACCTGCTACAGGAGGGTGCACGAGCTGCTGGACAGCCAGATCCTCGTCGTCGAGAGGATAATCGTGACCCCGGAAGGGAAAAAGTACGAGCTGCTCAGGAGCGCCTACAGGGCCGTCAACGTGACTTTCGATGGCGGGGTGATGAAGGTGGACGCCCTGATCAACGAGGACGTGGCGGAGAAGCTGAGGCGCCTCTGGCTGACCATGAAGGAGACGAAGTGATTGCCACCGTCAAAACACGACTTCAACCCTTTAAAGGGCAAAGGAGGTGAGGTTGGCTAGAAATGGATGTTCTGTACCTCGACATAGCGCAGGCTCTGATTCTTATTTTCGCCAGCGTCGTCGTATACTACGCGTACCGTGCCTTCAGCAAGACGAGAAGCCAGGCGATGTTCCTGCTGGCCGTCGGGTTCGCTTTTGTGGCCCTGGGTGCCATCATAGCCGGGGTCCTGTACAACTTCGTCGCCGGGACCGCCCTGGACGTGGTCCTGACGCTGCAGGCCTACAGCCAAGTGGTGGGCTTCTTCATCATAGTCTACTCGCTCGCCAAGGCCAAGGGCTGACAGCCCCTCAGCTTGCCGAAGCTAGGGCCCTCAGCGCCTCTTGGCTCCCAGGGGGAGCGGCGCTTCGACCTGGGCGACTTTGACCCTGAAGTCCACCGCCGTTGCCTGATTCCCGTGCATTATCACGGGGTTCAGGTCCAGTTCAATCACTTCGGGGAGGTCTTCTACCATGGCGGAGACCCTGAGTATGACATCCTTCAGGGCCTCGACGTTGTAGGTCGGCCCCCCTCTGTACCCGGTCAGCAGGGGGAAGGTCTTCAGGGAATGCACCATCTCGTCGGCGTCCCTTTCTGAGAGGGGAGCCAACCGGGCCGCAGCGTCCCTGAGCAGCTCCACCATCGTCCCCCCGGCCCCGCACGCCACGAGCGGACCGAACACTGGGTCCCCTGTCACTCCGACAATCATCTCAGCCCCGGCGGGGACCATCTCCTGGACGAGGAACCCTTCGGCCGTGTACCCCTGCCCCGAGAGCCTGTTCGACATCTGCTCCGCCGCTTTCCTGACCTGGTCTTCCCCCGACAGCCCTAGCATCACGGCGCCGCTCTCTGTCTTGTGCAGGAGCCCATGGGCGACCCCCTTGAGGACGACGGGACCACCAATCCTTCCTGCCTCCCTCCCTGCTTCTTCGGGAGATGCCGCTCGCGCGGTCTTCACAATGGGGATCCCGTAGGCGCTCAGGAGCGCCTCGGCGTCTTCGGGGTCCAGCCACCCTTCCCCCTTGGCCAGGGCTTTCGCCACGAGTCCGGGTCCCTTCTCTTTCCTGATGTCGGCGAACTTGGGGACGGGGCTCGGCGGGGTCCTGATCCAAGCACCGTATTCGACGGCCCTCGACAGGGCCCTGGCTGCGACTTCAGGGAAGGGGAAAGACGGGACCTTCACTTCGCCGTCGGTCAGTATCTCCGAGATGCCATGGTGGGCCATGAACGTGGCCAGGATGGTGACCTTTCCGCGGAGGTCCCGCGCCGTGCTCAGAATCTCCCTCGCCACGTCCTCAGGTCGTATGGCAATCGGGGGGACGAAGAGCACCAATATGGCGTCTATGTCAACATCCTTGGCGATAGCCCTCATTACCCTTCCAAAGTCGGGAGCCGTGGCCGAGGCGATCATGTCCACCGGGTTCCTCACCCCGGCGTCTTTGTTCAGGTGGACTCTGAGCTCGTCCTGGACGGCCGGGGAGAATTCGGGAACGTTCAACCCTCGATCCTCGCAGGCGTCGGCGGCCAGGATACCTGCGCCCCCCGCGTTTGTGACGATGGCGACCCTCTTCCCCTTGGGGATCGGCTGGGTGGTCAGCAAGGCAGCCACTTCGAACATCTCGCCCAGCGTGTCCATCCTAATGACCCCGGCCTGGTGGAAGAGCGCGTCGACCGTGACGTCTGACGAGGCTATCAGCGCGCCCGTGTGAGACTGGGTGGCCCTGAACCCTGCGGAAGACCTTCCGCTCTTGACGGCGAGTATCGGCTTCCTTCGGCTGACCCGCTTTGCGATTCTCGCGAACTTGCGCGGATTGCCGAAGGATTCAAGGTAGAGGAGTATGAGGTCCGTCATGTCGTCGGCCTCCCAGTAGGTGAGCAGGTCGTTGCCCGAGATGTCTGCCTTGTTCCCAACGGACACGAAAGACGACATCCCAAGGCCCAGTTTGTTCGCGTGCTCTATCACTGCTATTCCCAAGGCTCCCGACTGTGAAAGGAAGCCGATCCTCCCAGGCTGCGGCGCGAACGGAGAGAACTGGCCGTTCATGCCAATGCGGGGCTCTGTGTTGACCACCCCCATGCAGTTGGGGCCGACAAGCCTCATCCCGGAGTCGCGGCAGACCTCCATGAGCTGCTGCTGTAGCTGTTTGCCTTCGCTTCCCACTTCCGCGAAACCGGCAGAGATCACCACCAGAGCCTTGACCCCCTTCTGGGCGCACTCCCTTGCGACGTCGATGACAAAGCGGACTGGCACGACTACGATGGCGAGATCGACCTGACCTGGACAGTCGAGAACAGACTTGTAGGCTGGCACAGACTGTATCACCTCCGACTTCGGGTTGACTGGGTAGACCGGACCGTTGAACCCCCCCTCGATCAGGTTGTGGAAGAGCCGCCCTCCTATGGAGTCTCGGTCCTTTGACGCCCCAACGACAGCTATCGTCCTTGGCTCGAGGAAGTTCCTGACCGCGGCAACCACAGAAAACGACTCGCGCTTTTCGAACGCCTCCACCGTTGTCAGGTCGACCGAAGTCGGGAACTCGACCCTCAGCACTCCTGGCTCAATCCGCGTCGAGGTCGGGAACCCTAGCTCGTGAAGCAGGTTGACCATGACCGCGTTATCAGGTGCCACGGGGGCTTCGAAGAGTGCGATGCCCTCCTTGCTTGCCAGCTGAGCCAGCTGCCCCAGGAGGATCGACCCCAGCCCCTTTCCCTGGAAGGCGTCCGCTATCACCACGTCTGCTTCGGCCTTCGAGCTATTCACACGTTCATAGAAGGCTAGACCGACCACGCTCTTCTCGCGCAGAGCAGCCAGCACCCGCCTCGTTCCCCCCGGCGCCAACCGCCTCGCCAGCTCCTTCCTGTCCGCCAGAGGCCCGTGCATCTGGGCCATCGTGCGGTCAGTGAGGGAGGAGACGAATTTCTCGACGAGGCGAGAACCTTCGCCATTTAGCTCCGTCACCCTCGCAATGGACCCGTCCGACAGCACGACGTCAGCGCCTGGTTTCTGCACAGATTCCTTCATCATATCCCCTTGCCGGGACCTGGCCGGCAACGCCATCCCCAATAAACCCTCAGACGATTCTCAACTTCTGTAACGGCCGGTTGAGGCCCCCACTCCGGTCCGGCACGGGATGCATGGCTCCTGCTGCCGCCGGGCCGACCCCCGCAGCCGAACCAGCGCCCGTTTCAGGGGGGAAGACCTTAAGAGGGAACAGAGGCCGCGTCACGACAATCGATGAAACTGGCGAAAAGGCGCGGCATGACCTCCGCTGGGGCGGTGGTGGTCCTTCTGTTGCTTGGGCTGGGGGTGGTTTCTCTGGTCTACGTCACTTCCACTCAGTCCTCCACAGACCAGCTGAGCACCCAGAGCCAGCAGATTTCGGCGCTGCAGTCCGAGCTCCAGCAGCTCGCCACCAAATTCTCCCTGGGCCAGGGGACTTCTGGAGTCAACCTCACCCTTCCGGTGATGAACCAGCCGCCCACGATCAGGACGGTCAGGGAGACCTGGTATCTCTCGCCGTCTGCCCATCAGGACAGGTTCGACCCTTCGTTCATAATAGTGAATCAGGGAGATACGGTCCACCTAACCCTCATTGACAATGATACTGTGGCCCACGACTTCGTGATAGGGCCGCCCTACAACATCATCGTCAACGCAACGGTGCCCGGCCTTATCAACGACCTTACGGGGCAGGTGTTCTCGACCCCGGCGAGGAACAACTCGCCAGGCGTGGTTGTGACCGGGGCACCCGGGAACGTTTCGGCCATGTATTCGTTCACGGCGAAGTTCTCCGGAATCTACGAATTCGTGTGCACCTATCACGCGCAGGTTGGGATGATAGGATACCTCGTGGTGCTGCCGAACGCCGCGTACTCGCAGAAGACAATAACCGGTGGAGGAACGACGGCCGCGGGCGCCGTGTCCGTCAGCATCGCGTCGGGCGCGAGCTCATATCCCAGCAAGGGGTTCACCCCGGACAACATCACTGTGGTGATAGGGGTCAACAACACGGTGACCTGGACCAACAATGACGCCTCGATTCACACCGTGACCTCGACTGCGGTCCCGCCGGGCGCTTCGCCCTTCGACTCGGGCTTCCTCAACACGGGGGCGACCTTCACCTACACCTTCACTGCCCCAGGGGTCTACGAATACCACTGCACGATACACCCGTGGATGACGGGGTTCGTGACCGTCAAGGCCGCTCCCTAGCGGAGAGCTTCGGCCCGAATCAGCTCGGAGAGCTTCTGGAAGTAGAGCCGGGTCGCCATGGGCATGGCGTCAAGGTTCCTGTCGATCGCCTCCAGGACATATCTGACTGCCCGCCTGGAAGTCTTGAACTCGAACTTCATGGGGAGGATGGGGTCCTGTATGACGTCGATGGAATCGGTCAGATAACTCGGTGCTTCGGCCCTGGCGTCGCTCGCGACCTTCTGATACCACCCGGAAAGAACAGTTGGGTCCAGCCCCAGCTTCAGACCGTCGATCTCATTCAGGAGCCTGTTGAGCACAAGCATCTCCTCGCTCACCAATTGTCCTCGGTGTGTAATCGGACCGGGTCCAGTTTAAGGAAAAGCGTGTAAGATAGTTGGTGGCGGTGTCTAACTGCAGCGCATCAGGAAGATCTCCGTTTTCTCGTACTCCGCCTCCCACACGTGGGTGCTGTTCCTCCCTCTCCTGACTGCGAGCAGGGTGTACCCCTCGGGAGCGTCGGAATACGCGCGCTGCAGGATTGACGATGCCGGTTCGGCGTCCTCGTCGAAGGTCTGCACGATGTGCTGCCTGTACTTCTCGATCTCCTTCATGTAGTCAGCGAGACAGAGGGTCCTCCCCTGGAGCCGAGACGAAGTGATCATCTTCACCTCTGCTCCGCAGGCCTCGCACCTGACCCTCGTCATCCCATCGCTGAGGCAGACCCTCCCCACCCCGACAACCGTCGGGAAGGTCCCCGGCTGCGCTTCTAGCGTCCCGCAGACCGCACACTTTGCCGGCCCTTTTGAGGAGACGTGCTGCATTTCCGGGGGCGAACCCTGGTCAATCGATTTAAGGTTGCCCGAGGTGTCCGCTGCTTCGTGAAATCGAGCTCGGCCTGGTTGGAGGGTCAGAGCAGCGGGACGACCCCGTCGACGTTTGGGAGCTTGGCCAGGAGTCTGTATCCCTTGGCCCCCCTGTCGACCCCGCTCGTCACGAGGATTGGGTCGATGCCGGCTCTGATCGCCCCCAGGATGTCCGTGTCCAGCTGATCCCCCACCATCACGGCGTCTTCCTTCCTGCATCCTGCGCGCTTCAGCGCGATCCTGAACATGAGCGGAGAGGGCTTTCCGATGACCGTCGCTCGCTTGCCGCTTGCGTATTCGACGGCCCTCACGAGGGGCCCGGCTGCCATGGCAGGGCCATCCTTGTACATGAAGAGGGCGGAGTCATGGGTCGCGACTATCTCGGCCCCGTTCCTTGCGAGCCTGGCGGCTTGGTCCAGGATGTCGTAGGTGGCCCCCCTGTCCAGTCCAATCACAACGAAGTCCGCCTCCCCGCCGTCAACTCTGGTGTGGCCGCACTGCCTCATCTCCGAGTCCAGCCCTTCTTCTCCCACAAGGAAGTATGTGACCGGCCCACGCCTGTCACGCAGGTACTCTGCGGTCATTCTGGCGCTCGTAAGAATCTCTTCTCTCTTCACGGGTACCTCGAACTCCGCCAGCCTCCGGCAGACAGTCTCCACCGAGTCTGTGCTGTTGTTGGTGAGCACAAACAGCTTCCTGCCTCCGGCCCTGAGCGCTTCGATGGCCTTCGTCCCGCCGATCTTCACCCGGCTCTCCTTTCCCCTGTAGAACACTCCGTCCAGGTCGAATAGGAACAGCTTCTTGTTCCGGAGGAGCCTCTTCAAGGAAGAGCCCTCACCTGTCCAGATCTGGCGTCGACTTCGACCTTCTGACCGGTCGTCAGCTTCGAGTAGTTCTCCCTCGGGACTCCTCCGACGATGGGTATCTCCTTGCCATAGACGACCTTGGCCATCACCGACCCTATCACGGCGGAAAGGTCGACCCCCTCGGTGACGATCGCGGCGGGGTGGTTCCCCAGGCGCACCGCCTCCAGAAACCAGGCCGACGACGTCGTCGAACCCTTGCCGAACGGATAGAAGAGGACCTTTCCTTTCACATTCGAACCCCTGACATCGCTCCTTACGTCGGTCACTTCGCCGGTCGTCGGGTCGACTCCGTGCGCGAAGGTGAACGCCTTCAACGAGACCAGGGCGCCGCCCTCTGCCCTGCCTGGTATCAGCCCTCTGCCGCTGAGGCTAGCGCCTTTCATCTCGTCACCTCTTCGATGATGGCCCTCTGCGGAGCATAGCGCATCTTGATCTCACCCTCCGAAGAGACGAACTCGGCGAGCTTCGCCGAGTTCGTCATCACCACCTTGAACCCCAGGAGCTTCAGGGGGGAGATCTCGGCGTCTGTGCTGTGGGTGACGCGAGCTCCGGAAGCTTCTATGGTAGTGGCGATCCCGGTCCTTTCCGCCATGTCGAAGGCCTGCGCAGACGTGTAGGCGTACATCCTGACCCCCTTCCTCAGCTTCCTACCCTCGAGTTGCTTCGCCAGTTCGCCGAGTTCTCCGGCCGACAGGTGCGGCACCCCGAACGCGACCAGGTCAGGGGGTTCGGTCGTCTGGTTCAAGTCCGACTCTATTTCCTCCAGGTCCGTCCTGGAGATCTCGACCTCTTCCACCCTCTCGCCACGGGTCGCATCGGATAGGGTGTCCGAGCCCGGCGTGATCCCGGGCATGTGGATCATGGTGACCGGCCCTGCCGCGGCTGCGGCAGCCCCCAGGTGCTTCACCTGATCAGAACTGACCTTTGGCGGGAGCCCCAGCAGCGCGGGGACCTTCGATCCTGAGTTGCGGCCCACGAAGAACCCGGCCGATCGGAAGTCGAGGTCGGACAGCTCGCCAGGGCCGACCCTGAATGCGACCGTCGCCTTGCGGTTCTCGTCCTTGAGCATCCCGAAGTTCGGGGTCAGCCCCAGGACCGCGCACGAGACGTCCATGCCGGAGGTTATCTTGTTCGACCTGCACCCCAGGACTGAGTTGGCGAAGACGACGGCGCTCGACTCCGCCCAGGCCACGGTCTCGCCCCGCTTGGGGAAGTTGCAGACCTGGTACTGCACGCAAGTCCAGCACCTCATCCCGCCCAGCCTGGCGTAGGCGTCGCACAACCTCAACTGCTGCCTGGCGTATTCCTCCGGGATCCCGAAGCTCCGCCAGCTCTGCAGGTCGATGCTGGCAGGGTCCACCGACGTGGGGACCGCGAACTTACCCCCGCTGTCTGCGAATTTCTCGAGGACGTCTATCCCTGCCTCGTGCAGGCTGCTGAAGTGGGCAAGGACGTGCGCCGATTTGATCGGCACCAGGGAGTCGGCCCCTACTGCGTCCCCGACCTTCGTGACGATCTGCATGGCGAAACGTTTCGCCTCTCCTCCTTCCCCACGGAGCAGCTTCTCCTGCCCCGAGTCGAGATGCAAGTGCGCGACAGCGGCTTCGTATCAGTTAAAAACTCGTCTAGAGCCCTCGCCCCGTTGAAGTTCTCGTACTTCCTGCCTACGAGGCTCTCGTTCGGATTCGGCACGGTCGGGACGGCTGGCGCTGAAGCCAAGGCCCTCGGTGCGTCAAAGGCCCTCATCGTCACGGACAGGGTGATGGTGAAGACCGGAATCGCACAGCGGGTCACGGACAGCCTCGGCGGGGTCGGGTTCGACGTCTACGATGAGGTTGAGGCGGAGCCGAGGATAGAGGTGGCGCAGGCGGTCGCAGAGAAGGTGCGGTCGGCGGGGTACGATGTGGTGGTCGGAGTGGGCGGGGGGAGTTCCATGGACATGGCGAAGGTCGCGGCTGGCTTCGCGACCAACAGGGGACCCGCCGTTTCGTTCGTCGGAAACAACTTGTTCCCGAACAGGCCCCTCCCGTCGATAATGGTCCCGACGACCGCGGGGACCGGAGCCGAGCTCACGGTGACGTCGATGGTGACCGTCGAAGGACACAAGCAATGGATCAACAGCGCCCTGCTCCTTCCGTCGGTGGCGGTAGTGGACCCTGAGCTCACCATGAGCATGCCCCCGGGGGTCACCGCGGCGACCGGGATGGACGCGCTCTGCCACAACACCGAAGCCTACCTTTCCGCCCTGGCGAGCCCGATTACGGACTCGGCCGCCCTGGAGGGGGTTGGGTTGATAGTCCAGAACCTGGATAGGGCCTACGAAGCCGGGGGGGACAGGGGCGCCCGAGAGGGGATGAGCCTGGGAGCCCTGATGGGTGGGATCGCCCTCCAGGCCAAGATGGTCTACGGCCACTCGATCGGGTACACCATCGCCACGCGTTTCAAGCTCCCCCACGGGGTCTCCTGCGGACTTCCCCTCCCCTACATGATATCGAACTACGCGGTAGCCTGCGCCCCGAAGATGAAGAGGCTCGCCCAGGCCTACGGCGTTGCCCCATCGGAGGACCCCGGACAGACAGGGATGGCAATCGCAGAGAAGGTCACGAAGATGGCGGCTCACCTCAAGATCCCGACCACCCTCAAGGCGCTGGGAGTCGCCGAAGCGGACCTGCCTGCCCTGGCAGACGAGTGCGTGAAGATGTATCCGAGGCCCAACAGCCCGCTCGTCTTCGACGAGCGCAGCATGTCCCAGCTCTACCGCAGGATGTGGGAAGGCAGACTCGAGGCCAGGGGACGCCGCAGCGACACCAGAGCCAAAGAGGAAACCCAGGGACCCACCTACCATGAAGAGCGGGGCCAGGGTCCCCCCGGAAGTCTGGGACCCCATGGCTAGCAGCCACGCGACCGCCTTGGCGACAAGAATCACCAACACGACTTCGACGACGTACTGGCCGGTCAGTACGTCCGTGACGACATCGTACCCTACTCCAAGCACCTGTGGCACGGCCAGGCCGACGGCACCGACGGCAAGCCCACCCAGAGCTGGGAGCCAGGGCTGCCCGATTCTTGATTTCGAGAAGAGGTGTTTCGTCTTGTATAGCCCCCTCGAAAGGGCCGAACCGAGGACCCCGCTGACCAGACCCAGACCAACGTAGAAGGGGAGTCCGAGGAGACCTCCAAAATCGTAGGTAGGTGTCTGAAAAAGCGACTGGGTGGAGATGAGGTAGATGTGCATCCAAGCGCCAATGGCAGACGCGATGGCCACCGGGACCAAGGACTTGACCCTGAACTCGAACAACAGGAGCTCGATCGCGAGGAGGACGGCAGCGATGGGCGTGCCGAAGGTGGCTGCCATCCCGGCCGCGGCGCCTGAGGCCAAGAGAATCTTCCTTTCCGCCCCGGTCATGCTGACAGCCTGCCCAATGAAAGAACCGAAGGCGCCGCCGGTCTGGATTATGGGGCCCTCGGCTCCGAAAGGCTGACCTGACCCTATGGTCACGGCCGCGGAGACCGCCTTCAAGACCCCTACCTTGGGCTCGATCTTGCTTCGATTGAGAAGGACCGACTCCATCGTCTCGGGGATGCCGTGCCCGATTATCCTCGGCGAACCGTACTTGATCAGGAGCCCTGCGATGAGGCCCCCGGAGGCGGGGAGGACGATGACGAGCAACCGAACTGGTTGAACTGGGGAGAGGCAAACGAGAAGTCAAATCTGCCATAATAGAACAGGTTCGTGACCAGCCCGATCAGATGGTAGAGGGATTAGGCGATTAGTCCTGACACGATGCCAATGCCGGCGGCAATGAAGGTGAGCAGCCCTATCCTGGACTCTTCCCGTTCTGAAACCGTATTCTTTGCGGATGGAGGAGGACCCCCCACCTTCTCGTCTCCTAGTGGCTCTCTCGTTGAGTAGACCTTCTTCTTGACGGAAGACGCCCCTGACGGATGATGTTTACAATTATTCGAATATACCTGCGGAGGCTCAGCCGAGGCCTTCCAGTTCGACTACCTCCAAGGGGGCCGTTCGAGCGCACGCTCGAACTCGGTCCTGGAGTGGACCGGCTCCTCGTCGCAGTGAGAGACGATCACGCGTTCGAACGGGAGTTCGAGCATGGCCCTGAGCGCTGGGAGCTCCCGTCTCTCGTGCCCGGTCCTACAGTCCCAGACCCGCAGTTCGCCTCCCCTCTCGGTGAGCGCGTCCCCAAACACTATCGCCCGTTGCTCAGGGAGCCAGATTGGGGTTTCGAGACGGCCGCGCCCGTCGTATAGAGCCACCGGGCCCCCCGGCAGCTTGGTGTCGGCAATGATCGGCTCGAGTCTCGCGTTCGGAACGTCGTCCGGGAAAAAGAACATCGGGCCGAACGCCCTGGCACCATAGCGCTGAACGAAGAGGTCGATGTCGCGTACGTGGTCAGGCATGAGGACAACTGCGACGGTGGGGGGCCTTGCGTCGAGCCTCTCCCAGAGACCGATGCTGTCAAGGGTTGGGGCGAGAGGGTCCAGGACTAACCGCTCTCCTCCGGATTCCACGAACGTCGATGTGACGACGGGCTGCCAGTCGGCTCCCTTCACCCAGAAAGGGTGTCTCGCGCGCCAGATCCATAGGCCTGGCGCGAGGTCCCGAATCCCTACAAGTGACTGTGGGTCCCTCAACCGAGCCCCTCGCCTAGGACTGGGGATTCGCTGTGATGTTAATCATCCAATGAACCCCGAACTTGTCGGTCGCCTGGCCATAGGTGTCCCCCCAGAACTGCTTCGCGAGTGGCATGTCGACCTTGCCTCCCTTGGCTAGCTGTTCGAAGGCGGAAGTGAGCTTCTTGGCGTCCCCGCCGCTTACGCTCAGGTGGACGTTGTTCCCGACGGTCAGTTTCATGCTCGGGTGGGTGTCGCTTGCCATGATCGTCATCGGCCCGCTCTTCAAGGTGGCGTGGACGATCAGGTCCTTCTCCCTGGGGGTCTGGGCCAACTTGGCTTCCCCGAAGGTCTGCATGTTGAGTTCGCCGCCGAGGACCAGATGATAGAACTTCATCGCCTCTTTCGCATTCCCGCCGAAGTTCAGGTACGGATTGAGGGTTGATTCCATGCGATTTGTCCGCTCTGAGGTTATTTAAGAGGAGCATAGGCCGGCCGAACAGGTCGAAGCCGACGGCTTGGCTCTCCCACGCAGCTGTTCTGGGCAACGTCTAAATAGACTTCCCAGACGCCGATGAAAGAAAATGGCTCAGTTCGCCAGGATAAAGCTAACCAGCACCAATCTCCCAGAGCTCGAGAAGGTGGCCAGCGACATCAGGGAGATCGCGGACAAGACGGGAGTGAAGGTCAGGGGACCTCAGCCTCTTCCCACGAAGAAGCTGAAGATCACAACCCGCAAGGCCCCGACGGGGGAGGGGAGCCATACCTTCGACCACTGGCAGCTGAGGGTTCACAGGAGGATACTCGACGTCCAACCTGACGACAGGACCATGAGACAGATAACCAAGCTCAGGATCCCAGAAGACGTGAAGGTGGAACTGATTCTGACTTCCTAGTATTGCTTCTTGACCCACTCGATGGTCCGCCGGAGGCCCTGCTCCAGTGTGAGTTCGTGCCTGTACCCGAGTTCTGATCTGGCCCGTTCCATGGACGGATAGCTGATCTGCGGCTCCGCTTCGAGCTGGGTCCTGGGAGGGGCCAGGTTCAACTGAGACTTCGACCCTGTGAGAGTCTTGATCGTTTCTGCAAGCTCCCTTATGGTGACGGGTCTTTCTCCCCCGAAGTTGTACGCACGGCCGACGGCTCTTTCATTCCGAAGGATTGTCAGCGCGAGCTTCGCGAAGTTGACCGCGTGGGTGGGCGACGTGGTGTCCTTTCCGCCGTTAAACAGGGTCATCGGTTCGTCCTTCAAGCATGCCTTGATGAACCTGATCGTCGCCCTGGTGGGCTGGTCGTACTCCCCGAAGAGGAGCCAGCTCCTCGTGAGGGAGACCGGGAGCGCCTTCGTCTTGAAGAAGCTCATCGCCATGTTCTCCAGGACCACCTTCGAGTAGTCGTAGGGGACCCGGGGGTCGAACGGGGTCTCCTCGGTGACCGGGTTCGTCCTTGGTGCACCGTAGACGTTGGCGGACGACGTGCAGAGGATCCTTGATACCTTCTTGCGATGGGCAAGTTCGAGCATGTTCAGGCTCCCCATGCAGTTCACCTCGAAGGTTAGCTTGGGGTCCTCCACCGTCTTCTTGATCTCGGTAATCGCGGCCATGTGGATGATTGAGTCGAAGTCGAGGGAAGCCAGTTTGCCGAAGACGAAATCCCTGTCCAGGAGGTTCCCAGAGACTTCCCACCCGCTGAGGTCCGTGGGGATGGTGTCGACTCCGTTCTCCTTGAGATAGGACACCAGATTGCGGCCGACCATCCCTGACGCGCCGGTGACGAGGACTCTCATTGCGCGGCGTGCCCGAAGTGGAATCTATTTAAGCAGAGGAACCGATTTTCGACCTTGCGGACATCTCAGCGACCAGAGCAGGGTCAACCGCGCCGTACCCCATGGTTTCGGCCCCGTCGGCCAACGTGAGCGGGAGCCTGGAGACGTAGTAGGGGACCTCGAACTTGGAGGCTTCGTCCTCCCCTTGAGCCTCGAACCGCTTGGCCCACTCCCCCTTGCAGCGCTCGAAACAGACCACCTCTGTCACTTTCCTTTCCCCGAACCCTCCCCCTCTTCCGCCGGCAGCGAGAGACCCCTCTCCTATCTTCAGGACGAAGAGCCTGTTGTCTTCGGCACCGGGCCTCAGGTCGACGTCCCTGTTGGAGATAACAATGGCCCGCGAACTGCCCGAAAGATGAGAAGCAAGTTCTTCCAGTGGGGTCAACATCTGGGAGAAGTCCCCTCTGTATAAAAGTCAGGACCCAAGATAGTCTGCAAGGATCATCCTGGCGTCCCGCGTGAGCGGACCATCGACCAGCATTCTACGGAGCTCCTTCTCGGTAACCTCCTTGACTGACTCGAGCTCCACAGGGTCCATCCTGCAGCGAGAGTCGGTCCTGCAGGTGTAGAAGGCGACCCATTCGTGCTCGGTCAACCCCATTTCGGAGATCGGCGGCAGAAGGTACTTGCGGACCAGACTCAGGTCCCCAGCCACCCCCAGCTCCTCGCTCAACTCTCTGCCCGCCGCCGCTTCGTAGGTCTCTCCTCTCTTCACGTGCCCTGTACTCGATATGGTCCACAGCCCGGGTTGCCACAGGTCGCGTCTGCTACGCTGCTGCAGGAGGATTCTCCCCCTTTGCCGTATGACAAGGACCGCCACTGCACGATGGAGGAGACCCTCTTCCAGACATCTGGCAACGGTGGAGCTCCCGACGACTCTGTCGTGGACGTCGACTAGGTCTACTAACTCGTCGCCCGGCGAGCCCGATCACCTCGCACCCGCAAGGGGAGCGATGTCCCCTAACCCTTGGCCGCGGGAGTGGGACCCGCCGGCGGAGAAGGGCTTGTGGCCGCTTCGTACAGCTTAGGGGTCCTCCCGATGTAGATGTTGATGATGATGAGAGCGACGATCGCGAGAAGGATGAGCGCCAGCTGGTACTGCAGGGGGATTAGGTATGCCAGCGAAAGGGCGGCGATGACCACCCCCCACGCGGAGTAGTAGCTCCGGTCCTTCCGGTCGACGACGAAGAGAGCCGCAAGTATCGTCCAGAGGCCGGCTAGCAGAAGCAACAGTGAGATGGTCGCCTGCGGGGGCAACGAACCGATCAGGCCCATGGCCACCGAGACGAGGACCGCCACGATCATCCCGATACCCCACCCCGGCTTCAAGTCATTCGACCTAGCGCCGCCCCGACTGCGGCTCGATATTAAGCACTCGCCGGGGAAGACCCAGCTGACGGAGGCTCCGGACATGGCCCGAACCGTCCTTCCAGGGCGTGCGCGAACCGGAGCAGGCCCCCTTCGTCGAACAACCTGCCAGCGAGCTGCACCCCCAGTGGGAGGCCATGAGAGAAACCTGAAGGCACGGAAAGAACGGGACAGCCTACGTAGTTGAAGGGGATGGGGAGCCGGTTCATCGCAGAGTAGACGGGGACTTCCCTGCCCTTGACTTTCACCGACGACTGGTCCAGGAGAGGGGCCGGGACCGTGGTCGTAGGGAGGGCCAGGAAGTCGAAGTCCCTCATGGTCGCTGAGAACCGCTCCATGAACGAGGGCCTGGCGTTGACAGCGGAGACATAGTCAACGGCCGAGACGTCCTTCCCCTGCTCCAGGAGCCTCCTGACGTCAGGACCGTACAGCTCGGGAGTGGTCTGGAGCCACTTCAGGTGGAACGCGGTCGCTTCGGCCCTCCTGATGGGGACCCAACGATCGTACGCTTCGGAAATCCAGTCTGGGGTGATCTGCTCAGCCTTGCAGCCAATCCCCTCCAGTTTAGAAACGAACTCGGTAAGGTTCTCCTCAACCTTCGGGTCGATGCTATCCTGGAAGTAGCCGTGTATCACACCGATGCGGGCACCGGAGAAAGGCTCCGAAAGCGAGGTCAGGTAGTCCACGCCCTCGGTCTCGACGGTGGTCATGTCATCCCTCTCGTGGCCGGAGATGACCTGCATCAGCGCGGCAACGTCCCAGGCAGAAGCGGCAAGGACTCCCACCACGTCCAGCGACGATGCGAGCGGGATGACGCCGAGCCGGCTGACCCTGCCGTAGGTGGGCTTGAGACCGAGGACCCCGCAGAGCGCTGCAGGGATGCGGACAGAGCCCCCAGTGTCGGTTCCGAGGGCCCCCGCGGCCATGCGTGCAGCAACGGCTACCGCAGACCCCCCGCTCGACCCTCCCGACATCCGCCGGATGTCCCAGGGGTTCCTCACCGGACCGAAGTGGGGGTTGACGTTGGTGGTCCCTGCTGCAAACTCGTGCAGGTTCGTCGTCCCGACGAACACCGCCCCTGCGGCCCTGAGCTTCCTGATGACCTCGGCGTCGTAGGGAGCCACGTTGTCGGCGAGGACCTTCGAACCCGCCGTGCATCTCACCCCCTGGATGTAGATGAGGTCCTTGACGGCAACGGGGACCCCGTCGAGGGGGCCGAGGGGCTTTCCGGCCTCGAACCTCCGTTCGGCTTCCTCGGCAGACTTCAGGGCTGAATCCGCCAGGACGGTGATGAAGGAGTTCAGTGTTCCGTTGAGCGCCCCGATTCTCCTCAGACGCTCCTTCGTGACGGCTGTCGGGGCCGTAGTCCCGGACCTGTAGGCGGATGCCAGGCCCCCTATCGTCCGTGGGAGTCCTGGCGCCGAGGAGGAGGACAACGGGGCTAGCGCCAGCGGTAGTAGGCTGGATGCCCTTTCCTCACAGCGACAAAAGTGCCCGACATCTCCGCCGTCTTTACCCCGTCTACCTGGAGCTCTCCAGAGACGGCAACTGCGTCGCCGTCTATTTTGGTCGCCCACGCAGTGAGCAGCCACTTGCCGCCTATGGGAGACGGCTTGAGGAACTTGACAGTGTATTCGGCCGTCACCGTTCCAGGAGCGGAATCGAGCCCTCTGGCCCTCATCAGGGCGTAGGTGGCCGCCCAGTTCCCGTGGCAGTCCATCAGCACTGAGATGATCCCTCCGCTCCCGAAGTTGCCGAAGGCAACGTGCGCCTTCCCGGGGGTCCAGTCGGCCACCACCCTTTCCCCGGACGGCACGCTCTTGAGGTGGAGGCCCTGCGGGTTCTTCGGGCCGCACCCGAAGCAGACGCCGTTCGGTGCATACCTGTCCTGAAGGCTTTCTGCGTTCGACACTGCCGCTAGGCCACCACGCATCGGGATATGAGCTTGAAGACCGTCCCCACCCTCCTGGGCCCCGCCTCCGCAACCATTTTACCTCTGGCTCCTGCGCCACGTGACGGAAAATGTCTGATCTTGCCGAGCAGGAGCGCTCTCAGCTGAGCATCGGGACGGGCCCCGGGGGGAAGTTCGCTGTGGATGCCAACCTCATCGTCACCGGGAGGACCTGCGTCCTGGGAAGCAGCGGGAGCGGAAAGAGCTACGCCGTAGGGGTACTGTGCGAGGAGCTCGCCCGCAACGAAATCCCGTTCGCCATAGTGGACACGGAAGGGGAGCACACGGGCCTCAAAGAGAAGTTCGAGGTGATATGGGTTGGGGAAGACGATGACAGCGACCTCTCCTGGGACGGCCTGGACCTGGCAGACCTGGCAAGGCAGGCCCCCGACATCTCGCCTCTCATCCTCGATGTCTCGGACATCGGAGATCCCAAGGCGAAAGTCTCTGCCTTCATAGAGGCCCTCTACGGGACCCTCTCTGAAAGGAAGACCCCCTACCTGGTCGTTGTGGAGGAGGCGGACAAGTTCGTCCCGCAGTACGGCCTGAGAGTTCCCATATTCGCAGAGGTGGCCAGGCGAGGGAGGAAGAGGGGGCTGGGGCTCATGGTCTGCTCGCAGCGCCCCTCGCTCGTGGATAAGAACGTGCTGAGCCAGTGCGGGAACCAGCTCATAGGCAAGCTGATCATCCAGAACGACCTGCAGTCGGTGGCGCAGTTCTTCCCGGGGAAGGGGCTGCCGAAGGAGCTGACGTCCCTTAGGGCCGGTCAGTTCTTTGCCATGGGCGGGTTCTCGCCCGTCCCATCACTCGTCACGATAAAGAAGCGCGAAACAAGGCCCGGCGGAGTGACCCCATCGCTCTCCAAGAGAGTAGTGAAGAAATACGTCGGACCAGTCAAGGAGAGGGAGGCCCTGACGGTGGAAGAGGAAGAGGGGAAGGCGAGGCCGAGGGGAGGCAGGGTAGCCCTGGGGCTCCGCCCCTCGATCAAAGAGGAGGACGTCCCTGCCATGGTGAGGAGGGAACGCAGCTTCGGCATATTCGGCCCGAGGGAAACGGTCACCGGGGTGAGGTCCCAGTACAGGACCCTCATACAACTCGGAATAAGGAAGAGGCGGGGGCTGCTCAAGAGGAGGTTTGAGACGGTCTATGCGTACCTCGACGGAGCCAGCGGGAAGGAGGTCTACATCGACAGGGGGCTCGAGATAGTCAAGGGGTTCGAGAAGGTCCTCGGGCTCACCACCCTTCAGGTGGAGGTGCTGAGAGAGGTGAGCCCCGACAGCGACACGAGCGCCGTCGACGTGGCCAGCGCGCTGGGGGAGTCGAAATCCACCGTGGCCAGGGTTCTGAACGCACTCAACGAAAAGAGACTGGTGAGGACCATAGAGGTCAGGAAAAGGAAGCTCTACCGGCGCCTGGCCGACCTGCCGGGAGAGCCTTCCGAGGTGGCTCCTCTGGAGCTTGATGAATTGGACATCGAGAAGGGGGCGGTGGTCCAGCCGAAGCTGAAAGAGTCGGACGTCAGGGATGCGGTCAAGGGGCTCTGGGACGGCGCAGATGTCGACAGCTTCGAGCCGTTCCTCTACCCTGCGTTCAGGGTGGAGCTGGTTGTCAGGCGGAAGCACAGACAGGTGCTAATCGACGGAAGGAGCGGCAGGGAACTGGTCTTCTGAAGCGGCTCAGGCCGCACCCCCTCCCCTTTTATTCCACCACAGCGCTCCAAGTCTGAGAAATGCGTCCACCAGTTAAATCTGGGCCGGAGACCAAAATGCCCCTGTGAGAGAGCAGAGCCCTGGACTAATAGAAGCTCCCTGGCTCGGTCTATGAAGATTGGCTCAGAGAACAGCACCCTGAACATCCCCCGAAGATCCATGGGCCTCCCCCTCCGGAAATCTACGAGGCCTGGGTCGAGGAGAAGGTCCGCCAGAAAGTGTCGGAGCCCCAAGAGAAGGGCGATTGAGAGCACCGGAGGGCGCCTGGCCAGATTCGACGAAGCTTCTCAATTATGGGAATTGTGCCCTTGATTTAATATGAAGTGAGGGTCGCTGATTCGCAGAGACTCGTGCAGCGTCACGCAGGACTTTTCGCCAAGGACTTCATGGGGAAGGGTGTAGTCACCCTGATGCAGGACGTGAACGTCGAGAAGGCGGTCAGGGCGATGGACGAGCGCAACATAGGGAGCGTCGTCATCACCGACAACATGGGACCCTGCGGCGTCTTCACAGAGAGAGACCTCATCACCAGGGTCCTCGCGAGGGGAAGGGACCCGGCGACCACGACCATTGCTGAGGTCGCCTCTCCAAAGTTCCCCTCCATCACCTCCAGCGAGACCCTCGAGGAGGCTGCGGCAGCCATGATCGACCAAAAGAGCAGGCTGATGGTCTTCGAAGGGAGCGAGCTTGTGGGAATCGTGACCCCCACCGACGTCGTGAGGGAGCTGAGAAGAGTCGCCGAGGAGTTCTCCATCCTGAAGGTCATATCGACCAGGGTGGTCACCGTCCTCCCGGAGACGCCGATGGACGTGGTTGTGAAGCTGATGGACGAGATGAAGATTGGAAGCGTCCTGCTCGCCGAGGACGGGCAGTGGAACGCGATATTCACGGAGCGTGACCTCCTCAAGAAGATCCTCGCCGCCAGGAGGAGACTGGACACCCAGGTCAGGGATGTGGCGTCCAGGCTCCTTGTGACCGCCGAACCGGGCATACTCGGGCGGGAGGCCGCTGGTCTGATGACTCTCCACGGGTTCAAGCGGCTCCCGCTGACCCTCAAGGGCGAAGGGATCGGGATTGTCACAGCCAGGGACCTGGTGGAGGCCTACGCGACTTCGAAGAAGCCTCTGGCTCCCAGGGTCAACTGGGTCCAGTGGAACTGAAGGTCAGGCCTTCGACCTGAGCCTCTCGTTGGACCGGAGGACAGACTCGAGCTTCCGCCCCCCCGCTTCTGACGCCTCGAAACGTACCCGGGCCACAGGCTTTCGGATCTTGATTATCCTGGTCAGGTCAGAGGGGGTCCCGAGGACAACCGCGTCGCAGGCCACTCCGTTGATGCTGCGCTCCAACTCCTTCAGCTGATCGGGGCTGTATCCCAAAGCGGGTATGACCTTCCCCAGCTTCGGGAACCTTCTGTAGGCCCTCCTTATCGATCCGACCGCCTTCGGCCTGGGGTCCGCGAGGGTCGCCTTCACGCTTCGGGCCGCCACCGCGCCCGCCCCCTCAGAGAGACCCCCGTGGGTGACCGACGGACCGTCCTCGACGACCAGGACTCTCTTTCGCCTCACGAGCTCCGGCTTGTCCAGGGTGGCCACGGAGTTTGTCTTGACGACGACAGCCCCGGGGTTCAATCTCCGGCAGGCCCGGGCGACCTCGTCTACGGTCTTCTTCGGTGCAACGTTCACCTTGTTGATCACCAGCACGTCGGCAAGCCTCATGTTGGTCGCGCCGGGGTAGTATCTGGACTCGTCTCCGGGCCTCATCGGGTCGACCACCGTTATCGTGAGGTCAGGCTTGTAGAAGCTGAAGTCGTTGTTCCCCCCGTCCCAGATTACGACGTCCCCTTCCTTCTCGGCCTCCTGGAGGATGGCTTCGTAGTCGACGCCGGCGTAGACGACGATGCCCCTGTCGATGTGGCCCTCGTACTCCTCGCGTTCCTCTATGGTGGTGTGGTGTCTGTCGAGGTCATCATAGGTCTCGAACCTCTGTACAGAATCAGAGAGATCGCCGTAGGGCATTGGATGCCTGACTGCCACGGGCTTCAGACCCATTTTGATCAGTATGTCAGCGACCATCCGGCTTATGGTGCTCTTGCCGGCCCCGGTCCTGTCTGCAACGACAGCGATTACGGGCTTGGATGCCCTGATCATCGTGTCGCCGGGGCCCAGCAGGTGGAATCCCGCCCCCTTGGACTGGGCTATCGAAGCCAGGTTCATCACGTAGACGTCCGAGACGTCGCTGTAGGCGAAGTAGACGTCGTTCACCTGCAGAGAGTCTATCAGTTCTTCGAGCCTCTTCTCGGGGTAGATTGGGATTCCGTTCGGATAAGACGGGCCAGCCAGTGAGGCTGGGAAGGTCCTGTCAGATATGTACGGGATTTGGGTGGCTGTGAAAGCTACCACCCGGAACTCCGGGTTCTTCTTGAAATAGACCAGGAAGTCGTGGAAGTCCCGGCCCGCAGCCCCCATGATTATCACATTCTTCGTCATTTTGAGACACCGTACGCTTCCCTCGGTTCCAACGTATATAACAGGAGAGCCTAACTCCCAATCTTCTCCCCCGGGGGCGGCGAGGCGGCAGCGGGATAGGCGTTAGAAGCACCCGAACGGAGACCCGAGGGGTGGTGCAGCCAAGATGAAGGCGCTTCAAGCGAGCGGTCTCACCAAGGTCTACCGGAAGGCGGCGAAGCCTGCACTGGACGCCCTAGACCTGGAGATCGAGTCCGGCCAGATTTTCACGATGCTGGGGAGGAATGGGGCCGGGAAGACCACCTTTCTGCGGATCGCGAGCACCCAGCTGATGCCCACGTCTGGGACCATAAGCGTCCTCGGGATTGACGCCGTGAGGGACCCGAAGAGACTGAGAGAGAGGATAGCCATCACCCCTCAGGAGGCCGAGACCATTTACCCTCTGACCCCCCGGGACCACGTCCTCCTCAATTTGCGGATGCGCGGGATGCCGAAGGAGGAAGCGAAGAAGCGGGCCCAGGAAGCCCTGGATGACCTCGAACTGGGGGCTGTCGCCGACGTGAACTCAGACTGGCTTTCCGGCGGGCTTAAGCAGAGGGTCATAGTCGCCATGGCGCTCAAGACCGACGCGGAGCTGATCTTCCTCGACGAGCCGAGCATCGGGCTCGACCCGGTCAACAGGAGAAGAGTCTGGGACCAGCTCACCCGCCTGAAGAGGGAGGGGAAGACCATCGTCCTCACGACTCACTACATGGATGAAGCCGAGGCGTTGTCGGACAGCCTTGTGATCATCAACAGAGGGAAGATCGTCGTTTCGGGGACCCCCCAGAGCGTGAAGGCGGCAGTGACGGAGCGTAGCACCAGGGTGGATGTCTACGACAAGTTCACCCAGAGCGAGCTCGGTCGCTACGGGCACGTTTCAGCCGTCGCTGGGAAGTTCAGGGTGCTCACCGACGCCGAGGGTGCCAGAGTGTTGGGCGAGGACGCAGTCGCGAGGGGGGCGAGCATTTCGATGAGCCCGGTGACCCTGGACGACGTGTTCGTGGATATAGTCGGCGAGGCCGAAAAGGAGGAGGGAGTTGAGAGTTAGGAAGTCGCTGCGGTCCCTTTGGGCGATAATGTACTACCTAGGGTTCACCCCCATGCTCAGGAACCCCCTCTTTATCGCCTTCGTCTTCTCTACCCCCTTCACCCTCCTCTTCATCCTGTTCGTGGCCTCGAACGGGGAGGCGCTCCCCTACGGGCTCGCGGGGGCTTTGACCATGGTCACCACTGAGCTGGGCCTGTTCGTGGGGACAGATCTGGCCTCCTACAAGCTGCAGAACAGGTTCCAAGACATGGTGGTAGCCTCGCCGGTCTCTCCGCTGACCTACATGTTCGGGGTGGCGCTCTCGGAGCTCATATTCGGGGCCCCCGCCCTGGTGATCCTTCTGGCCCTCATCGCCGGACAGGGAGCGACCGCCCTGGCGATATTGGGGTGCCTAGGCGTCATCGTTCTGCTCTGGGCCACGAGCACGAGCCTCGGGTTCTTCTTCTCTGCCTACGCCCCGAACACCCAGAACGCCTTCATCATCAACGGGTTCATCACCACCGCACTGTCTGTCCTCCCGCCGGTGTACTACTCGGTGAACGTCCTGCCCAGGTCCCTGGCCGTCCTGGCAGAGGTCATCCCAACGACCGAGGCGTCGTCCCTCTTCCAGGGAGCCATAGGGCTCGGGTATTCCATCGAACCTGCATACGGGTTCGCCGTTCTCCTGGCTGCGACGTTCATTATGCTGCTCCTGGTCTCCTTCAGGATGAAGTGGAGAGAAAGCTAGCAGAGTTGGCGCCGGGGGTAGGATTCGGACCCACGCGACCGATAACGGTCACGGGCTGTCTTGCGGTGGACTCAAGGCCCGCGCATTAACCACTCTGCCACCCCGGCCCGTGGGGCACGGCGCCAATCTGCCTTCTTATCCTTAGCGCGAACGATTCATAAAAGGTGAGATCGGCACAGGGCCATGGACGCACGCGTCCGCCTCGCACGCCCGTCGGACAAGGCCCCTCTGATGAGCTTCATCAAGAAGGTGTGGGGAGGGCATGACTACATCCCACAGGTGTGGGACGGATGGCTTAGAGACCCCCGTGGCATCGTGTCCGTCGTGGAAGTGGGCGGGGTCCCGCTGGGGATGAACAGGGTGCAGTTCCTGGAGGACGGTTCGGCCTGGTTCGAAGGAGTCAGGGTCCACCCCGACTACAGAGGGCAGGGGCTGGCGACGCTCCTGGGGGAGAACTCGATGCGCGTCGCGCGCGAGCGGGGGGTCGGAGTGTTCAGGCTGACGAGCGGTTCGACCAACAAGCTGGCCCACAGGCAGATCGCCAGGATGAGATTCAACGAGGTCTCGAGGTTCAGCGTGTACGCCCCCCGGTCCTTGTCCCAGGGGGCGGGGGGAGCGAGGAAGGCCGAGGTTGACGAGCTGGATGAAGTGTCGACGACCATGGAGTCGTCGAAGGAGTACAGCCTCGGCTCGGGGGTTTTCTGGGACAACTACACAGCCGCGTCCGTGACCCCTGAAGTCCTGGGGAAGCTGGTCAGGGAGGGAGCCGTTTGGAGACGGGGGAAGGCGGTCGGTGTGGCGAGACTTGGAGCAGGGGGCGCCTGGGAACAGGTCTGTTTCGTTGGTGGTCCGCCATCAGACGCCGTCCCCCTGGCGGCGTTTCTCGTGGGGAGAAAGAAGGCCGCCAGGGAACACTGGGTCTTCGTCCCCCAGGGCTCCCCCATAATCAAGGGGCTGAGAGAGAAGGGCTTCAGGCGCAACTTCGCCATGATCCTGTTCGAACGCAGGGTCGCCAACGGTTAAAACGAGCGTCAAACCCTCAGGGCCTATGGACAGTGGTTCCGGCAAGATAACAGTGCTCGGGGCAGGCCTGATGGGCCACGGCATCGCCCAGGTGGCCTCGCAGGTGGGAGGATACGACGTTTCGATTCTTGATGTCGAGAAGAGGTTCCTGGACAACGGGATGAAGATGATGCGGGACAGCGTCGGCAAGTTCGTGGAGAAGGGGAAGATCACGAAGGAGCAGGGAGAGGCGGCACTGAAGAGGGTCCGACCCACCCTCGACCTTCCCGAGGCGGTCAAGGGGAGCGCTCTCGTCATCGAAGCGGCGACGGAGGACCCGAAGCTCAAGCTCGACCTCTACAGGCGCATGGCGGAGCTGGTAGACAGGGACACGGTCGTCGCTTCGAACACGTCATCCATCAGCATCACGCTGCTCGCGTCGGCGACGAAGAACCCCGAGAACGTGTGCGGCATGCACTTCTTCAACCCGCCGCAGCTCATGCCCCTGGTCGAGATCATCAGGGGGAAGAGGACATCAGAGGAGACAGTGCGCCGGGTCCGGGAGGTCTCCTCGAAATTCGGGAAGGAGACCGTCCTCTGCAAGAAGGACTCCCCCGGATTCATCGTGAACAGGATACTGGTCCCGGCGCTAAACGAAGCGGTGTTCCTCGTGCAGGAGGGGGTCGCGGACCCGGAGGACATAGACAAGGCGGTGAAGCTCGGGCTGAACTGGCCGATGGGACCCCTCCAGCTCGCTGACTACGTGGGCCTCGACACCCACTTCAACATCACGCAGGTCTTCATGAACGAGTTCCAAGACTCGAAATATCGCCCCCCGACGCTGTTGAGGGAGATGGTGAGGGCAGGGATGCTGGGGAGGAAGAGCGGGAAGGGGTTCTACGAATGGGGTTCCCCCAGCGCCACTAGGACGAAGTAAGTCTCGATTTCAGCTCCGCCGAGAAAGGGACCTTCTCCCCCTTCCTGTTGGTCAGGACGTGGACGGTGTGCCCGGTAGCCAGGAGGGTCATCTCAGGCAGCTTGTAGATTTCGTTCTCGAACCGTACGCTGCTGTTGCCAACGGAGGCGATCTTGGTCTTCACCAGGATTTCGTCGTCGAATCGAGCCGAGGCCTTGTAGTCCACGTGCGCCTGGACGACAGGGAACTCGAGGTCGTGCCTGACCCACTCCCTGTAGCCGAACCCGATGTCGCGCAGTAGGGACACCCTGCCAACCTCCATCCAGACAAGAAACTTCGCGTAGTACACGACCCCCATCGTGTCAGTCTCTTCGTAGCGGACCCTGAGCTTCTGCTCGTGCCAGCTCCCCACGGCCGATGCGATTATGGGTCAGTTTTTTAACTTGCGAGGACGGTAGGGTTATTACAATCGCAAGTCCGCCTCCGAGTTATGGGATACGAGACGATTCAGGTCACGAGAGAAGGGGCGATTGGGATCATCACTCTGAACAGGCCGCAGGCCATGAACGCTCTCAACATGACGATGGTGAAGGAACTGATTTCAGCCCTGGCAGACTTCGAGAAAGACGACGGGGTGAAGTGCCTTGTCATGACAGGGAGCGAAAAGGCGTTCGCCGCCGGAGCCGACCTCAAGGAGATGGCGGACATGACTGCGGTGCAGATGACGATGACCACTCACTTCTTCCCCCTCTGGGACAGAGTCGGGAGGTACCCCAAGCCTATCGTGGGGGCTTTGAGCGGGTTCGTTCTGGGAGGGGGGCTCGAGCTCGCCATGAGCCTGGACGTTCTTGTCGCGTCAGAAACGACGCAGCTCGGTCAGCCCGAGATCGACAGAGGGATAATGCCCGGGGGAGGGGGGACGCAGAGGCTGACGAGGGCCGTGGGGAAATACAAGGCGATGGAGATGATACTCACGGGGAAGAGGATCGGCGCCGAAGAAGCGAAGGCCCTCGGACTCGTGAGCAGGGTGGTCCCCAAAGAGGCCTACCTGGAAGAGGCGAAGAAGACAGCGGGAGAGATAGCCTCGAAGTCTCCTGTGGCGCTGAAGCACGCGAAGATGGCAGTGAACAAGGCGTTTGAGATGGGGCTGAGCGACGGCATCGACTTCGAGCGGGAGCTGTTCTACCTGCTGTTCGCCTCCGAAGATGCGAAGGAGGGGATGAACGCCTTCGCCGAGAAGAGGAAACCTGACTTCAAGGGAAGGTAGATGCCGTTCGAGACTCTGAGGACCGAGTCGAAGGACGGGGTCCTCTGGATAACGCTGAACCGGCCCGACAAGCTGAACGCCTTCAACGAGCAGATGGGGGACGACCTGCTCGAAGCCCTGAAGGAGGGGGAGAGGTCGCCTGCGGACAGGTGCCTCGTGCTCACAGGGGAAGGGAGGGCGTTCTCCGTCGGGGAGGACCTGAGCGGGAACAGGTCGACCTACGACAGCGGAAAGCCCATGCTACTGGGGGAGGTCGTGAAGAGGAAGTATAACCCCATAGTGCAGAGGATCAGGAAGATGGACAAGCCGGTGCTCGCCGCGGTGAACGGCGTGACTGCCGGGGCAGGGCTTGGGCTGGCGCTAGCCTGCGACCTCAGAGCCGCGTCGGACAAGGCGACCTTCCACGAGGCGTTCATCAGGGTGGGGCTGGCCCCCGACTCAGGGACGAGCTTCTGGCTGACCAGGATACTTGGACTGGGGAAGGCGATGGAGGTGGGGCTCCTCGGCGAGCCCATCGACGCGAACAAGGCGCTGGGCCTGGGCCTGGTCAACTGGGTCTTCCCGGAGCAAGGATTCAGGGAGAACGTGGCGAAGATCGCGGAAAGGCTCGCGAAAGGGCCGACCAAGGCGATGGGGCTGACGAAGAGGGCCCTGAACAGAGCCGTCGTGGTCGACATGGACTCGGCCCTGGAGTACGAGATGTACCTTCAGGACATCGCGGGGAGGACCCGCGACCATGTCGAGGGGGTCAAGGCGTTCTTCGACGGGCGGGACCCAAGCTTCACTGGCCAGTAATGCAGCCGTAACGGAGACTGCGGAACTCCCGCGGGCGGGAGAGACGGCAGGAAGACCCTCTGTGTCAGTCAGGCGTCCGTCGTTACTCCACGGGGTCAGGCTGCTTCTTCAGCCGGAAGGTCGGCCCCAGGACTATCCAGAGCACAGAAGAGCCGGCAATCAGAATCCCTATGGCGAGCGTTGGCATGACGCCGAAGACACTCGCGAGGACCCCGCCGAGCAGCGCACCGACCGGGATCGACCCCCAGACGATGGTCCTCATGGTTGCGTTCATCCTCCCCTGAAGCCGATTGGGAGTTATGATCTGCCGGAGACTCACCTGGTTGATGTTGTAGATCGGAGTTCCCATGTACGACAGGAAGAATGCGAGCCCAAGAACGAGTACTGCGTAGCCGCCGCCGGCGAGCAGAACGATGAGCAGGGCGAAGTTGGCCGCCACCGATAGCGCGATGGCCCGGCCGAGCCCAGCCCGCGCGGTGACCCGCCGGGAAATCAGCGCCCCGACCAGAAACCCCGCTGCGCCCATGGAAAATGCGATCCCTATCGAGCCCTGAGAGATCCCGAGGATCCGATACGCGTACAGGAAAATGGCCACGCCAAAAATGTTGGTACCCAGGTTCGAAGTGCTCGTGCAACCAGCCTGGGTCCAGAGGAGTTTGTTGGAGGTGATGACCCTGATTCCCTCTTTCATCTCCGCAAGGAAGTGCCTCTCTCCGCCTCCCGGGCTCCCCTCGGGGATCGGCTCGGGTTTCCTCATTGAAATCAGGAGGATCGAAGCCGCGAGCGTTCCAACGGCGTCTGATACCACCGCCTTGGCGGCGCCCAGCGCCACCATCAGGCCGCTGGCAACGCTTGGACCAATCACCTGCGCTCCGGACGCGCTCACCTGGAGCTTCTGGTTCCCCTTCACCACGTCCTCCTTTCGGACAAGGCTTGGCAGGTAGGACTGGTATGCAACGTCGAAAAAGAGGGTAGTGGTCCCCATGACTAGCGCAACCAGGTAAAGCTGGTAGAGGCTGAGCAGTCCGAGGACGAAGGCGGAAGGAACGCTCGCAAGGGCCGCAACCTGGATCAGGCTCATGGCGACAAGGACCGGCCTGCGTCTCACCCTGTCTATCCACACTCCTGCAGGGAGGCCGAGGATAGGGAAGGCGATGAATGCGAGGGCGTTCAAGACCCCAAGCTGGAAGGCGGTGACCTGGAGGAGAAGTATCGCCACCGTGGGGAGCGCCAGGTCGGAAATCTGGCCGGTGAACTGGGTCACCGTATCCCCAATCCAGAACTTCAGGAAGTCCCAGTCTCTCGTGAGGGAGGCGGGTCCCGGCTTCCGGGGGGCGGCCCCGCCCGTGTCTCCACCTTCCTGGCTCAGCCTTTCACCGATTTCCTGACCAAGGCCTTCGTCATGAGGTCCCTGAGCTCCCTCAGGGAGGAGATCTGCTTCTCGAACTGCTTGTCCGACATCAACGCCATTCGGGCGAGCTGGTACATCTTGGATTTCGTGAAGAACTCGACGTCGTCGACCCCCGAGATCTTTTCTTCAAGCTCCCGCGGGAGACCCTGCCTGTCCATTTTCTCGTTGACGGCAGCGACCTCGGCTACCATGTGGCTGTCCGCGTCGATGTGAACTCCCAGCTGCGCGAGGGCGTCGAAGGCCTCCTTGAAGTGCTTCTCAGCCCCCTGACTCCCAGCTTCTCCATGCGTGAACTCGAAGACCTCGGCGGTCGCCCGGTAGTACGCCTCAATCAGGTGGCCATGGCGCTCTTCTCTCGCCACCTCCACGAGGCCAACCTTCGTGAGCCTGCCGATCTGATGATACACAGCCTGGGTGGTGAGGTGCAGGTCGGCGGCGAGTTGGCTCACTGTCATCTCCCTCGCCCTCAGGAGGTAGATCATCCTGCGCCTGGTCTCATCTCCCAGCAGCTCGAAGGCTTTGGGGTCCCGGATGAACTTGAAGGCTCGCACTACAATCAAACGCACGATTGAGTCGTTATATATTTAGGTTTACTAACCAAACGAAGACTTTACTGAGCCACCACCAAATGCCCGTTTGTGTGATAAAAATGGGAAGAAAAGATAACCAAATGGAGCCGACGGCCTGCTACGTGTCCAGAAGCGAACTTCTCGCGGTTCCACGCGAGAGGCTGAACGACGTATCAGACATCAAGACGGAGCTTGGCGCCAGCGTGGCAATATGGGCCACCGTGCTCGCCTTGACGAGGCGGGCCCTCCCGTCTTAGCAAAGAAAATAAGCGCCTGAGCTCTCGCTTCGACTTGTGAAGGACGCACCGGTAATCGTCGCGGCGTTGCGGACCCCCATTGGGAGGTACGGCGGAATTCTCCGGTCCGTCCGCCCCGACGACCTGGGAGCCGTCGCACTCAGGGAGGCGTTGGCGAAGTCCGGGGTAGACGCGTCTTCGATCGATGACGTCTACTTCGGATGCTCGAACCAGGCCGGCGAGGACAACAGGAACGTAGCAAGGATGGCCGTCCTCCTTGCAGGGATTCCATACTCGGTCCCAGCAGCAACTGTCAACAGGCTCTGCGGCTCAGGGCTGGAGGCCGTGAACTCGGCCGCCAGGGTGATCGCGGCTGGCGAAGGCGATGTTGTGGTCGCCGGCGGGGTGGAGAGCATGACGAGGGCTCCGCTGGTGATGCTGAAGCCCGAAGCGGCGTTCAAGAGAGGCGAACCCGCCCTGGTGGACTCGACAATCGGATGGCGGTTCGTGAACCCTGCGATGCCGAAGGACTATCCGCCCCTTTCCATGGGAGAGACAGCCGAGAATCTCGCCGAGCAGTTTAGCATAGGACGGAGAGTCCAGGACGAGTTCGCGCTCGAGAGCCACAGGAAGGCTGTGGAAGCGATGAAAGCCGGTAGATTCAAGGACGAAGTGGTCCCCGTCGTGACCCCAGAGGCACCGGAAGGGGTGGGCAGAGACGAGGGACCCAGGCCGGACACGTCTCTGGAGAAGCTGGCAAGGCTGAAGCCTGCGTTCAAGAAGGACGGGACCGTGACCGCAGGCAACTCATCCGGGATCAACGACGGCGCCGCCGCGCTAGTCCTGATGAGCGAGAAGAGGGCGGAGGAGCTTGGGATGAAGCCGACTGCGAAGGTCCTCGGGTCTGCCACCGCTGGGGTGCACCCCAGCTTCATGGGCATTGGACCTGTGCATTCGACGAAGAAGCTCCTGTCGCGCCTTGGCATGAGCATGAGCGAGTTCGGGATAGTCGAGCTCAATGAAGCGTTCGCCGCTCAGGTGTTGGCGTGCGTCTCGGTCATGCCTGAGTTCGACCTGAGGAAGATCAACCCGAACGGAGGCGCCATCGCCCTGGGACACCCCCTCGGCTGCAGCGGGGCGAGGCTCGCCACCACCCTGATTCACCAGATGAAGCGGACCGGAACGAGATACGGCCTGGTCACCATGTGCATAGGAGTCGGCCAGGGGATATCCACTGCCTTCGAGCTAATGAAGTAGAAGTTGTGCCCCGCTGAGATCAAAGGGGCTTGGATCGCAAACGGAGACGGTGTCGTCCTACGGCAGGACCAAGAACGCCTCCGTCGGACTCGACTAACCCCTCCAGACGTCCTCCTTCTTCTTCGCCCGCCTGTTCTCCCAGCGGGAGAGGTTGAAGAGATATGAAGAGAGCCTGTTGAAGAAGGGGAGGAGCTCCGGGTTCATCTCGTTCGACCTCGAGGCGGTCACGACCCTCCTCTCGGCCCTCCTGCAGACGGACCTCGCTACCTGTACCATGGCGCCCGTTGGGGACCCACCGGGAAGGATGAAGTTGGCCAGAGTCGGCAGCTTCGAGGCGAGCTCGTCGGTCATCTTTTCGAGGAGGGCGGTGTCGGCTGCCGTGATCCTGGGGACCTTCTGCGGCCCGTGCAGCTCGGTTGCAGCGTCTCCGCCGGCCACGAAGAGCATCCTCTGGACTTCTTTCAGGGATGAAGCGAGCGGCCGATTGTTCGACCCAGAGATGACCACGCCCAACACGCTGCAGAGTTCGTCGATGGTGCCATAGGCTTCGACCCGCGGGTCGTCCTTCTGGACCCTGGCAGACCCGTAAAGCGAAGTCTCTCCCTTGTCTCCCCTGCGGGTGTACATGTGGGGCGGGCCTTCGTCCCGAACTTTTAACACTAACAGCGACGCCTGCGGTCAGGCGCCCGTGGCGATATCAATGGAGATTCTTTGGGTCAACCCAAATAGCATCCTTAGCCAACCATTTTCCAGTCAGAACTTTCTTATGGCACTTAACCAACGGACAGGAGGCGAGTCAGACAACGACTTTCGAGAACCAAGAGATGCACCTGTTCACCCCGCAAGAAGCTTCGAAGCTCCTTCCGGACATAAAGCCGAAGGTCAAGGTGCTCGTCGAGAGGAAGAAAGTGATTGCGAAACTCCACGACGAGATTGAGAAGTACAATCTGCTGGGGTTCAGGACCCCCGAAATCGTGGAGCGGGCAGCCCAGTTGGACGCCCTCGTCGACGAGATGACCAGGAAGATCGCGGAACTGGAAGACCTGGGGGTGCAGGTGAAAGACCTCGACCTGGGGCTGGTGGACTTCCCTGCGGAGAGGTACGGGGAGGGCGTGATGCTCTGCTGGCAATACGGAGAGGCGGAAGTCCTGTTCTGGCACAAGGCCAATGAAGGTTACCCCGGCAGGAAGCCGTTGAGACTGCAGATCGTGCAGCCCTAGACGGCCAGCAGCCGTCTGGCGTTCGAAGAGAGGAGTTTTTCTCCCACCCCGGGCTTCAGCCTCGGCTTGAGGGCCGCGCTGAAGTCCTCCATCCACTCTTTCTGCCTGAGCATGGGGTAGTCGGTGCCGAAGAGGAACCTGTCCTGAAGGATCCCGTTGAGGTATGGGAGGATACTCTGAGGGAGGTATCTGGGCTTCCACCCGGAGACGTCGATGAAGGCATTCCTGTTCCTCAGGGCTATCGCTAACGCTACGTCGGGCCAGGGCCATCCGAAGTGGGCCACCACCACCTTGAGGTCTGGAAAGTCCTGACAGACCTCGTCCAGCAGCTCTGTCTTGCTGTATCTGATTTCGCAGTCCCCCAGGCCGGTCGTCCCCGTGTGAAACAGAATCGGAAGCTTCTCCTCCTGGCAGAATTCGTAGATGGGGTACATTAGCCGCCTGTCGTTGAGGTACACCGAATTGGCGCTGCTGTGGACCTTCAACCCCCTCATTCCGAGCTTCTTGACTGCGCGCTTCAGCTCGCGTAGCGACTCCCTACCGGCGTTGGGATCCACCCCTGCAAAGGGGATGAGCCTGTCCTTCGACTTGCCGGCTATCCCCGCGATCTCGTCGTTCTTCAGAGTGTAGTTCCTGAACGCCGGATTGCGGGTGGCGTGGGTGTCCTGGCCCAAGATGACCGCTCTGGCGACCCCGGCCTCGTCCATTTCGTCTAGGAGCTGGTCGGTCGTCTGAGGGAGCTTCGCAAGATCGAGTCTGAAGAAGTCGCAGGCTTTCATTATGGGCCCGTTCTTCTTCATGAAGGCCCTTGTCCACGGGTGCACGTGTACGTCTAAAGACAATGCGGAGAACGCGGGTGATGACCAGCCATTAACTTTTATTTGGAGTCTTGAACCCGTGGTCCCCGTGAAGAGACCTGCTGGGGAGGTTGCGGTGGGGGCCCTCGCCCCTGACTTCGAGCTCCCTTCGTCATCGGGGAAGCCGCTCAAGCTGAGTTCGTTCCGGGGGAAGCAGGTCGTTCTCTACTTCTACCCCAAGGACGACACCCCTGGGTGCACCGTCGAGGCGTGCGCCTTCAGGGACAATCTTCCGAAGTTCGACAGGCTGGACGCAGTGGTCCTGGGGGTGAGTCACGACTCACTGGACTCCCATGCGAAGTTCATCGACAAGTACTCCCTCAATTTCACCCTTCTGAGCGACGAAGATCTGGTGGCGCACAGGCTCTACGGCACCTGGAAGCTGAAGAACAACTACGGCCGGACCTACTGGGGGACGGAGAGGTCCACGTTCGTCATTGGGGAAGAGGGGAAGGTCAAGAAGATCTTCCGCAAGGTCTCCCCCCAGGGCCATGAGGTCGAAGTCCTGGCGGCGCTCAGGGCTTAAGGTCGCGTCGCCTTGGGTTCGTTCTTTGCCGGGATAAAGGCCGGGACCATGGGCGGAATCCTCTACGTCGGGGGGATGGCTGCATTCAACGTCCTCCTCCTCTATGTCCTTCAGGCGGAAGTCCTGGCTTCGATAAACAGGGCGGACCCCACCCTGTGTCCGGTGGTCCCCAACGTGAACGGCAGCGCCCAGGACTGCTTCGTGTCGCTCGTTACCATCGACGTCCCCTTCGTAGCGTTCGTGGCCTTCTTCATCACGCTCCTGTATTCCGGGCTCTTCGGGATCTATCACGACTACTTCCCGAAGATCAGCACGGCCGCAAAGGCGATGGCCGTGGCGGCTGTGGTCGCCGTGAATCTCCTTTTCTTCGGCTTCGGTGGATACATCTTCGACTCGGAGTCGGCCGTCGCGACCACCGTCTTCCTGATAGTATGGACAGCAGTCTTCGGGTACTCCCTCGGCAGGCTCTACAGGCGATATACGAGGCGGGTGGAGTTCGAGAGTGAAGACACCTCGATGCTCAAGGTCCTGGTAGATGGGAGAGACGTGACTGGGAGGTCGAGGACGTTCGCGGCTACATCAAGCCACAGGGTCAGGGCGGAGCTGAGCAACGACGCCTCCTTCAGGGAGTGGGAGGGGACCGGAGGGGTGAACCTGGAGGACCCCAGGTCGTTCGAGACCGTGATGGAAGTAAACGAAGACGGCACCCTGAGGGGAAAGGTCTCGAGCAAATACTAAGACAATAAACGAAGTCAGTTACATAGTTAGTCGATGGTTAAATACGCTGGCGCGTCCTGGCCGTCAAATGCTCCTTACTGCCGCACCCGAGGAGACATACTGCCTGAAGTCGGAGAAGCACGCGCCCTGGAGGGACGGAGGGAACATCATCTGCTACCGGTGCGGATTCTTGATAGGCCGCGCAGACGGCCCAGAACTTGGCTCGCTCCTGGACTATTAGGCGCAGACTCTACGGACTCTTGCCGAAGTGGACGGACAGTTCCCTGAACCCGCGCTTGATGTAGAACTTGTTGGCGATCTCGTTCCTCGCCGGCACGTCGGCCATGATTATCTGAGCCCCCAGCTTCTTCAGCTCGGCGGACGCCTGGAGGATCACGTCGTTGCCTAGGGCCTTCCTCCGGTACTCAGGGAGGATGTAGAAGTCCGTGATGAATCCTATTCTGTGCGGCTCGTAGAACAGACGCTCGCGCATCTCTGCCCTCAGCACCCCAACCACCTTGGACCCTTCGGCCGCGACGAGCAGGAGCCTGTCGGGGTCCCCGATGGTCGAAGCGATGTATTTCTCTGCCCTCGCCTTCGAATCTGAGACGACGGCGAACATAGGGTCGAACTCGTTGTTCAGCCTCTTGGTCCTGACTATGAGGTCCGCGAGGTCGCCCAGGTCTTCCTTCTTCGCCTTTCGAATCTGCATGCCTACCGGTCCCTCGGGTCCTTGAGGAGCCGATTTACGCTTATTCTGGGGGGTCAACTATGATTCCATTCCTCCGTAGGATGCTCATGATCTTCCTTGAATGCTCGATGGTCTCCTTCGCAGTGGTCAGGGACTCCTTCGCCGAGAGCTTCCTGCGAGCCACTCCTTCGCGTATGGCAGCCTGGCCCACCTTCGCTGCGACCCTGGGGAAAACCTCCCATTGCACCATCGTCGGAAGGATGTAGTCCTTGGATATCCCCTTCTCCTTGGCGAAGGCAGCCAACTCCATGGCGGCGTCGATGACCATCGGGTCTGTGATGGTCTTGGCCCTCACGTCGAGGGCGCCGCGGAAGATCGCGGGAAACATCAGGCTGTTGTTCACCTGGTTGGGGTAGTCGGACCGGCCGGTCGCGACCACCTCCATCCCTGCGGCCAAGGCTGCGGGTGGAAGCATCTCGGGCACGGGATTGGCCATGAAGAAGCCGATGGACCTCTTGTTCATCACCTTGACTTCGTCGGGCTTCACAAGTTCTGGCCCCTGCCCGGCTGCGCTGACCAGCGCGTCAGCCCCTCTGAGCGCGTCCTTCAGGCCACCTGTGACCCTGTCCCCGTTGGTGTAGATCGCTATGTCGTACTTCCACTTGTTCTTCAGCATCAGCTGGTCGATATCCTCCCTCTCGGGGTGCAGGATCCCTTTGGAGTCCAAGACAATCAGGTCCTTCGGGTCGGCCCCCGCTTTGACCAGGAGCCTCTCAGCAGCGACGTTGGCCGCCCCCGCGCCGAACAGGACGATCCTCGAACCGCGAAGCTTCCTTCCAGTGAGCTCCAGCGCGTTGAACATGGCCGCCAGGGTGACGCCTGCCGTCCCTTGCTGGTCATCATGCCAGACAGGTATGTTCATCTCGGCCCGCAGCCGGTCAAGAACCTCGAAGCATTTCGGAGATTCGATGTCTTCGAGGTTGACTCCGCCCAACGACGGCTCCAAGGCCTTGACGAACTGAATCAGCTCTTCTTCGTTCTTCGTCCTAATCGGGAGAGGTATGGCGTTCACCCCGCCCAGGTAGTTGTAGATCAAGGCCTTCCCTTCCATCACAGGCATGGCACCTTCGGGCCCTATGTTCCCGAGCCCCAGCACCCGGGTGCCATCGGTGATCACCGCGACCGTGTTCCACCTCCCGGTATACTCGAAGGAGAGTTCGGTGTCTGCGGCGATGGCGCGCGAGACAGCGGCCACCCCCGGCGTGTACCAGATTGCGAAGTCGTCCAGGGACCTCACTGGGACCTTGGGGGAGACCCCCACCTTCCCGGCATAGAACTTCGAATAGACGAGAGCCTTCCTGGAGAAGTCCTCCTTCGGCTCTTTGGTCAAGGGCCCGGACTGCCTCGCCTCCGCTATATGTGCTCTTTTGGGTTGCTCATGGACGAGGTCCTGGGTGCGGCCTCCCGCTCTCCGGTGCGAACTCACGAGATGGTCGCCGCTAGTGTAATCTGGTCACGACTCATGGGCGTTCGAACTTCCGCCGACTCTTAACGCCTTTAAGCCTGACGGGCGATTCTCAGAATTGGAAACCATAGGGCGGTGACTCGGCCCCCCGAATAGCAGGCCTAGTTGGCGTACTTCTTCGGGTCGCTGTCAAAGGTCCTCTTACACCCCGGGTTGCAGAAGTAGTACGTTTTTCCCCCGTAGACCGAGGTGTATTTCGCCCCCTTCTCCTCCACTTTCATCTTGCAAATCGGGTCTGTCGCTGTCAACTTGGTCCATCTCACCTCCTATCTGGATATGATTACCCTGCCTTTGAAGCCTGCCTTCTCCGCCACTCTGTATATCTCTTCTCTTACCCTGGCTTCATCGGTGGCGTCAGGGTCGAACTCGACGACGACCTTGTTGAGCATCGGGAGCTCGTTTACTTCCCGTACGCCTACGCTCCGCCGAAGCCCCTTTCTGAATGCGGGAGTGCATGCGACGCAGCTGATGCTGGAGACTGAGAACTGTATCTTCCTGGTCTTGGGCGGGGACGTGCTCAAAGCCTAGGCCTGAACCTCCTGAGTGAAAGCGAATTCGTCACAACCGTGACCGAGGACATCGCCATGGCCGCGCCGGAGATGATGGGGTTGAGCAGGACCCCTATGAGCAGGTAGAGCACCCCGGCTGCGACCGGAATGAGGGCTACGTTGTACGCGAAGGCCCAGAACAGGTTCTGTTTCACCTTGGCCATGGTGCGCCTCGACAGCTGTATTCCTGCGACCACGTCTCGCAGGTCGTCCCTCATCAGAATCATACCGCCGGTCTCCACTGCTATGTCGGAACCAGACCCGATGGCGATCCCGACGTCCGCCTGGGCAAGGGCGGGCGCATCATTCACGCCGTCCCCCACCATGGCCACCTTGCGGTGCTCTTCCTCCTGGAGCCTCCTGATGATCTCTGACTTCTGAACCGGCAGCACTTCTGCGAAGTAGCGCCCTATGCCCAGCTGCTCTGCGATGGCGCGGGTGGTGCCGCTGTTGTCACCGCTGATCATTATGGGCTCGAGCCCCATCTTCTTCAGCCCCGTGATCGCCTCCTTGGACGAAGGCTTGACCGTGTCAGCGACCGCCACTATCCCGATGAGCGCCTTGTTCCGAGCCAGCAACATGACGGTCTTGCCCTGGTTACGTAGCCCGTCTACCCTGGCAAGTTCCCCGTCCATGCTCACCCCACTCTCGCGGAGAAGAGGCTCGCTGCCGAAGATCAGGTCGCCCCCCGAAAACGTGGCCCTTATTCCAAGTCCGGGGACAGCCTCGAACTTCTCCGGAGTCGGAACGGCGGAACCTGGAAATTCGAGGGCGTATCTCCTCAGGATTGCCGAAGCCAAGGGATGTTCGGAGTCGCGCTCGGCGACCGCAGCAAGCTTCAGGACCTCGTCATCCCGGACCCCGATGCTCAGCATGTCCGTGACCTCGGGTTCCCCCCTGGTCAGGGTGCCGGTCTTGTCGAAGACGACTGTGTCTATCTTCTGGGTCCTCTCAAGATATTCGCCGCCCTTGATCAGTATCCCGTTCTCTGCACCCTTGCCGGCGCCGACGGCTATCGCGGCGGGGGTGGCGAGCCCTAGCGCGCACGGACATGCGATCACCAGGACAGCGACGGCGGCCGTGAAGGCGAAGCTTACCGGCTTCCCCCCGACGACCATCCAGAGGACAAACGAGACGAGGGCGACGGCAACGACCATGGGTACGAAATAGGCGGCGATGGTGTTCACGAGCCGCTCAACGGGAGCTTTCGTGTTTTGCGCGTCCTGGACTATCTGGATTATCTTGGAGAGCGCCGTGTCCGCCCCCACGTGCGTTGCCCTCACTCTGAGCACCCCCGATCCGTTGATGGTGGCTCCGATGACTGCGCTCCCTTCCGATTTCTCGACGGGAAGGCTCTCGCCGCTCACCATCTTCTCGTCCACGGAGGAATGTCCCTCGATGACAGTGCCGTCGGTCGCTATCCTCTCCCCGGGCTTCACCAGGAAGACGTCCCCCACCTCGACCCGCTCGACCGGAATCTCCTCTTCCTTCCCGTCGGCCCTCACGACGGTCGCGGTCCTCGGCTGCAGCTCGCTCAGCTTTCGTATGGCGTCGGTCGCTCTCACCTTGACAGTCTGCTCCAGGAGCCTCCCGATGAGTATGAGGGCGACAATGACTGAAGAGGTGTCGAAATAGAGCCCCCCGAACGGAAACTGGGCAGGGAGTAGGACGTACACCAGGCTGTAGAAGTAGGCGGCCGAGGTGCCCACGGCGATAAGGAAGTCCATATTCGAGGAGCGCATCTTGATCGCGTTCCAGGTGCCCTGGTAGAACCTGCGGCCGGCTATGAACTGGACCGGTGTTGCCATGGCCAGCAACAGCCAACCCGTGGGGAAGGAGGCCGGGAGCAAGGCAACGTACGAAAGGACGAGGATAGGCACGCCCAGGCCGACGCTGAGCATGATGTTCCTCTTCAGCGAACGGAGCTCGAGAGCGGGAGCGATGAAGGTCTGGAGGCAGGACTCGGCGCAGAAGTAGTATGTCCTTCCGTTGACCGTGGCGTGCAGGGCCCCTGGGGACTCCTCCACGTACATGCCGCATACTGGGTCTGTGGCCAAGTCAGGCTGTCGCCCCCCTCTCTCTGACGTACGAGCGCGCGCAATACTTGCAGCAGAACGCCAGTCTACGGCCGTTGACCGTCTGAGCGTAGGCGTCCTTGTAGACCCTGCAGCCGCAGTGGGCGCACACCTGAAGGCTCGGTTCGATGGCGCTCGAGACGATGCTCGTGAACTGCCCGAAGAGTCTGCCGCAGAAATCCCTCCCCGACCCGGTAAGGGAGTACACCCTTCTGGTCTTCCTCCCGACGTTGTTCTCCCTGGAGGTAACATAGCCGTACTCCTCCAGGAGCCTGAGGAAGGGGTAGACGAGGCTAGGGCTGGCGGGGTGCCCGAGCCGCGCCTCTATGCTCGACATGATCTCGTATCCGTGCTTCCCGCCCTCGTAGAGCAGCACGAGCACGTAGAACCTGGAGAAATCGGTGAGCAGCTCTTGCCCCTCGAGATTGAGGGCGGACTTCTTGACTCGGCCGGGACCGCGGTCTCCTGGGCCGGTAACCATGCTCGGCAAGATATATCTTAGCGAGATATATCTGGGATATAAGGATAGAGACGATTCTCACAGGCGGCAGAAGGGGAGCCGGTGGCGGTGGTCATCGGCCCGCCAGGACGCCGCAGACATGCAGGCCCACGACGGCTCCCCGGCGAGGTCAGGCCCCCACGGGGCTCGGGGACGAACTCCAACGTTTATTTCCAGTCACGCAGGGGCCGGCAAAGAGATCTTCGAAGTGGTGAGCGCCACGTTTGAGAAGTACGTCAATGAGAATCTGGCCAGCTTCGCAAAGGACGTCATGAGACTCGTTTCGCAACGAAGCGTCTCCGCGAGAAATGAAGGCATCGAGGAGTGCGCCGAGCTCGTCCAGGAGATGCTCAAGGAGACAGGTGCAGCGACACGGATTCTGAGGATTGAAGGGGCTGCGCCACTCGTCTACGGTGAGATAAGGTCGAAGAAGTCGGACAAGACGCTCATGTTCTACAACCACTACGACGTCCAGCCCGAGGAGCCGCTGGAACTCTGGAAGTCCCCGCCCTTCACCCCCGAAGTCAGGGACGGAGCCATCTACGGGAGGGGGGCTTCAGACGACAAGGGGGAGCTTGTTTCGAGGCTGAAGATCGTCGAGACCTATCTCAAGACGGAGGGGGACCTCCCTTGCAACGTGAAGTTCTGCTTCGAGGGGGAGGAAGAGTCGGGGAGCGTCCACCTGGAGGAATACGTGTCAAAGTACAGTGACCTCTTCAGGGCCGACGCGGTGATCTGGGAGTACGGAACCATGGACGGCAGGGGGGTTCCCAAGGTGACCTTGGGCGTCAAGGGAATGATCTATGTCGAGTTCGTGCTGAAGTCGCTTTCCCAGGATGCACACAGCAGTTACGCGGCTGTTCTCCCGAGCGCGCCCTGGAGGATGTTGAGGCTCCTCAACATCCTCAAGGACTCCAACGAGCGGATCCTGATCCCCGGGTGGTACGACAGGGTCAAGGACCTGGACGAGGACGAGCTTGAAGTCATGGAGAGGATGCCCTTCGACGGAGAGGGGTTCCGGAAGACGTTCGGCGCCGAGAAGTTCCTTGGGGGCATCGGGGACGACCAGGCAAAGAAGGCGCTGATTCAGAGGCCGACGGGTAACATAGCGGGCATCTGGGCGGGGTACACTGGGCCGGGGGGGAAGACGGTCCTCCCGATGGAAGTCCACGTCAAGATGGATTTCAGACTCGTGCCGGAACAGGACCCCCAGGAACTCTGGAACAGAATGAGGAAATATCTGGACGACAACGGGTTCGCGGACGTCGAAATGAAGCTCGAAACCATGGAACCCGCGGCCAGGACGTCATACAAGCACCCCTTCGCCCAGGCAGCGATCAGGGCAGCGGAGACGGTCTACGGGAAGAAGCCGATCGTCGAGCTGGGCTCCCCCGGGACAGGACCCCTCCACGTCTTCACCAGAAGATACGGCATGCCGTCGGTGGACATAGGCGTTTCGGCCGAGGACGGAGGCATCCATGCCCCCAACGAGAACCTCAAGCTGGAGAACCTCAGGAAAGGAATGATCTGGATAGCGGAAACGATGGAACGGTTCTGTGCTTCCTAGCTACCACTTCGAACGGTCCCCCTCGAGCAGCCCGCGCCCGAGGTGGAAATGGTCGATGTGCTTCGAGAGTTCAGCGCGGGTCTTCAGGACTGCGCTGCAATACGGGCAGCTCACCCCGCCAGGCTCTGCCAACTCGGGCAGGGGGACCCCCTTTCCTTCGCCTGACACCACTGCCTTCTGTGTGACCATCCCCACCAGTTCCCCTCCGCGGGTCACCACAAGCCTCCGGAGGCCGAGGGTGGACATCTTGGATATAGCCTCGGCGACCTTCGCGGACTCGTCGATGGTCTGCAGGGGGGAGCTCATCACGTCCTTCACCTTCACCTGCTGGGGGGCGAGCCCATGGGCGACAACCCTGTAGAGGATGTCCCGCTCGGTGATGATCCCTATCGGGGCCTCTCCCCTCATCACGACTGCCTCTGTCGCCCCAATCTTCTGCATGGCAGCGGCTGCCCGGTGGACCGATTCCTCCTCTCCCACCTTGGCATACCCTCTTGTCATATAGCGTGACACAGGCTCCTCGAGCGACTCCCTCAGGCCCATAAGCCGACCGGACGACACCCTCTACTTAAGAAGTAGCGGCAACCAACTCATAAGCGACCCAGGTCGAGCCCAGCCGCATGAAGGCAGCGGTTCTCGGATCTGGATTGATGGGCTCGGTGATTGGATGGGACTTGGCCCGGTCGGGTGACGTCGACGAGGTCGTTGTAGCTGACATCGACAGGGAGAGGCTGGACCGGGTGAAGGGCAGGTCGCCCGGGAAGAAGCTGTCGGTCGAAGTGTTGGACATAAGGGACAGGCCCAAAGTCGTCTCCTTCCTCCAGAGGTTTGACGTGGCGGCTTCGGCGCTTCCCCACGGAATCGTCCATCTTTCGGACGTGGCAGCAGCCGAAGCGGGCGCCAAGATGGTGAACATCGCGTTTGAAGACGCACAGATGAAACTTGACGGTGCGGCCAGGAGGTCGGGCGCACTGCTCATTCCAGGGTGCGGCGTCGCCCCTGGACTGGGCGGGATACTCCTCGCCCACGCACTGTCAGAGCTCGGAGGAGGAGACGAGGGCCACATCCTTGTCGGAGGACTTCCCCAGAAGCCGGCCCCTCCGTTCGGCTACCGGCTGGTCTTCTCCATTGTGGGGCTGCTCCGGGAGTACATCGAGGATGCCCGCGTGGTCAGGGCAGGGAGACTTGTCAAGGTGAAGCCGTTTTCCGCGGTAGAGACGTATGAATTTCCCCCACCCATCGGCAAGCTCGAAGGGTTTCCGACCGACGGCCTGGCGACCCTGGTCTACACAATGAAAGGGATGAAGACCCTCGACGAGGTAACGTTGCGGTGGCCTGGGCACGCGGAGAGAATGAACCTGCTGATGGAGTCGGGGTACTTCTCCGCCGAGAAGGTGAGGGCGGGGGGCGCGGAGGTCTCCCCCCTCGAGGTTTCCTGGGCCGTGCTTGGGAAGAAGCTTGCCGAGGGGGACCCCCGGGACGTGACCGTCATGCGGGTACTCGCCAAAGGGAGGAAGGGAGAGATCGTCTATGACATGGTGGACAGGTACGACGAGAAGAACCAGGTGTCATCCATGGGGAAGACTACCGGATACACCGCCTCCATCGTTACACAGATGGTGGGGAATGGGGCCATCGGCGGGAGAGGGGTAATCCCACCTGAGAAGGCTGTGGCGGGAGAGAACGTGGGCCTTCTCATCTCGGAACTCGGGAAGAGAGGGGTCCGGATCGCGGCAGGGGGCTAGGATGTGGCAAGGGGTCCAGACCCATCCTCGCCCCGCAGAGCTCTTTTCGGGCCGAAGGCCTTCCTGACAACCCTCCAGTCGACGACAGTCAGCGAGGCGACTGCGACGACGGGTATCCACGAATAGGGGAAGGGGAGGGTTAGGGCTCCGCCCGACTCGAGCATCTGGACCATCCGGGCAGTCACCCCGAACGAGAAGAGAGGGAGATTCAGCAGCACAAAGGCGGCGGCGAATGCTGCGGCGACCTGCCTCCACTTTCCCTTCGAATACGCAGCCAAGAGAGGGACCGCCAATATCAGGAACCGTGGGTCAAAGCTCGCCAGCGCGCAGGCAACCCCGGCGAGCTTCGGACGCCCAGTCTTCGCCAGGTACAACGCGAGAACGAGGAGAAAGGTGACAAGGACCTTCGCCTGGCCTTCCCCCCACTGCCAGTAGTATGCCGCCGAAAGCCCCCATCCAGGGAACGGGGAAGGAACCAGGAGGACCGCAGCCTCGACCACCGCAACGGCCACGACCCCCCTCCCCTTCATGATCCGATAGAGGAGGAGCGCTACGAGAGGGAGCAGCAGCAGCTGGAAGAGGTCGAAGGCGAGCAGCGCCGTCTGGTAGGGGAGGAGGAGCAGGGGCGCGGCCAGTACGAGGAACGAAGGCAGATACTTGTACCCCTGCGGCTGAGGAAGGACCTGGGGGCCCCCGTCCGGCACCGACCCCTTGGTGTAGATGTTGGCCGGGTCGTGGAAGAGCCGCCACGCCGCCACGTAGTAGGCAGAGAAGTCCTTGGCGAGGGCCCCGCTCCCTGGGGCACAGCACCCCGAGTCTACGCGGGTTGTTTCAGGAAGGGCGATGCCGAAGGCGACGAGGCTGAGCACGAGCGACAGAACGACGACGAGGGCGATAGTCTGTCGGAGCTTCGGTCGGGAACCAGCCCACGACGCACGCGACGCCGCCCGCCGGGCGGTTGCCGGCGGCGGACTGTGGTCCAGCTCATCGAGCCGGGCCAGGCCTTGGGCGCTGGCGAGAGGCGAGTCGGCCCGGGCCTTATCCGAAGAGGAGGACATAGGCACCGACCGCGGCGATGACGAATCCGACCAGAGCATCGTTGTATTTCGCGGGCGCGCTGGAGAGCGCCTTCGCAACCCCCATGGACCCGACCAGGACGAGTACAGAGAGCGAGAGTATCGAAGCCAGCGCGAAGATGAGGGCAGCATCGACCACGATCCCGATCCCAGCCGGGACCGCCAGCAGAAAAATCGGAAGTATGCTCAGATCCGGGGAGAGAGCCCCGCCTAGGACGACGAAGTAGGCCATCCCCCTCCCAGACGATCTCGCTTCCTTCACCTCCTGGTCCACCTCTCCAACGTAGTCCTCGGGCTCTTTCGCGAGGAGCCTCTTGACTCCGTACCCTGTCCCAAAGACCAGCATGACCAAGCCGGTCGCCGCGGTGATGACACTGGACAGCCCCTGAGAGAAGACCAACCCTGCGGCTACGACGAGGACTCCAAGCAGGACAGAAAGCAGGACGTGCCCCCCTGCTGTAGCGAGCCCGAACCCGAGCAGCCTTCCGCGGGACCAGGCTGCTCTCTGCCCCAGAATGCAGAGGGTGACCCAGTGGTCGGGGGCAGACATGTGCAGTACCCCGACGAGCGCGGCAGCTCCGAGGAGCGGCAGTACGTCGGTCAAGAGACAAGACTCCGAGAAGTTGACGGATAAGGGTAATACCGATGGGCGGGTCTGCGGGCCCCTGGGACTTCGGTCAGAGAAGGGGAGGAATCCGACGGGTCGTTGAACGGGGCATCCAACGGGGACCGGCTCCGAATGCAGGCGCCTTGGCCGGGAGCTGACCTGGAATATCGGAAGCGTCTCCGCCCCGACTGAAGTTCACCGGACTATGTCTGACGGCGGAGCGGGATACTCCAGCTGTTCAGTGGTCGTATATTGCTGGGAGTAATACACCAGCGGCCGCTTGTGGTTTAGGGTCCTGGCAGAGAGGACTTCCCCGACAAGAATAGAGTGGTCTCCTCCCTCATAGGCTCTCCAGGCCCTGCACTCGATTATGGCGCGGACACCATCGATTATCGGAGAACCAGTCACCCCTTTCGCGAATTTGATTCCCTCGAACCTGTCCTTTGCCTTCGTCCTCCCCGCGAACCGGTCGGACACGGACTTTTGGTCGTCGGCAAGGAAGTTGATGGCGTAGGTGTCTGCCCCCCTGAAGATGCCGTGGACCGAGGAGGTCTTCGCTATCGATATGAGGACAAGGGGGGGCTCGAGCGAGACGCTCGTGAACGAGCTGACCGTTATCCCTTTGGGGCCGTCCCGCGAGTCCGTCGTCGCCACAGCAACACCCTGAGGATACGCCCGCATGGCCTGCTTCAGGCCACTCAGCTTGTCACTTTCCAATCGACTCGATGCCCCGGACAGCACTGGCCGCGACTTTGAGTGTTGTTTAAAACATTCCCAGAGCGCGAGGGAAGGGGAGGCATGGTCCTCAATGGAGAAGACGCGAACGCCTGAGCGGAAGGCGAGGCGCAGGATCCCTGAATCGTTCTGGGTACGGGCAGTATTCGCTGTAGCGCTCATCGCAGCAGTCGAGCTGATCGGAACGGTGGCGATGCACGCCATCGAAGGGTGGAGCTACCTAGACTCTTTCTACTTCACGAGCTTCATAGCAACAGGGCAGGGACCGCCGGCGAATCTCCAACCCGGCAGCCCCCTCGGGAAGGTCTTCTCTTCCCTCCTCGCGTTCGTGTCGGTGGGGACGGTGGTCACCGCCCTCCTCTTCCTGTTCGGGCCGTTCCTCGGGAGGGTGCTGAGGGCGGGAGAAGAGAAGCTGGAGGAGATAGGAAAGGAGGTCGAAAGGCGTGAGAGAGGCTGAGGGGGACTAACTTTCGATGATATCTCATTCTCAAGGCGAGCTCTGCCTTGTTCCGGTATGCGCCGTCGTTCGGACCCTGCGACTTCGAATAGAATTCCCGGAGGGAGTCGACGTCCACGAGCCCTGCGGCGCCGTAGAGTGCAAGGTATGCCAGCCCCTTTTCGCTCGGAAAGTGGTCAATATGGTCCAGAAGTACGATCATCTTCCTGGCCTTCAGGAATCCCAGGTACGCTTCAGCCTGGGCTGCAGAAAGGGAAAGCTCAACTGAAATCTCCGCTTCGGTTGCGCCCTTCGAAGATACCCGGATGATCTCTGCCAGCAGGGTAATCTTCTCGCCGTTCGTGGTCATCGCACAGCCGGCCAGTGAACTTCCGCTTATGAGTTCAAAAAGGGAGCCTACGGAAGCAGGTTACCTTCAGCGCGCATGAAGGCGGGGGTCCTACGTTTCACCGCGACCATGCTTTCGGAATCCCACCTTTGCCCCGAACAGGATCGCTTCCGACCAAGTCAACGAGGGGCCGAGTTGTCATCGCCCCGGCTTTCGGCCAGGTCTGAGATACGTTTCGCCAGGCCGCGCAGAGACTTCAGCTGTGTATCTTGCATCTTTCCTGAGCTCTTCAGGTCTTCAAGATACGCTACCAGGCTCCTCAACTCGCTCACGGCGCCTTCCGCCGTCCTCGGCGGTTCCGCCCGCGGTCCGAACGATACCTCGGCCTCGCTCCTTGCACTGGGGGTGAGTTCGTACCTCCCATCGACTCTCTTCAGTATCGTTCCCTCCTCGACCAATTTCTCTAGCAGCGGATAGACCGAGCCAGGAGTGGGGCGCCACCATCCGCGGGTGATTGTCTCGACTCCGTCCATGAGTTCCACGCCGTTCTTTGGCCCGCCGGAAAGCAGGTAGACCACCATGTTGCGGAGCCCTCTCCTCCTGTGCATCGCGAACCTGAAGGGCCACATGCTCAGGGCGCCCGCTTCAGACCTTATAGGAATTTAAATAAATATAGGAATTCCAATATGCTTAAAAGCCCCCGCCTCGAGGGACGACCGAGGCGAAAACAGACGCAGACAACCTACGGCGACAGGCACCTTCGCGCAAGGAACGGTCTAGTCTGGGCCATGGTGGCGCTCGCAATCGTAGCCGTCGTATTCTTCCTGGGAACGGCCCTGGTCCGCTACTCCTATCCGACCGGAATGCCGTACTACGGGTACCCTGTGGTCGGCTGGTGGTTCTTCCCGTTCGGATTCTTCTTCTTCCTCATCTTCATCTTCTTCATCTTCCGCGTTGCCTTCTGGGGGTGGGGAGGAGGCCGGGGGTGGAGACGCAGGTACCGGTATGGTTATGGCGACGCCGACGAAATCCTGCGCGAGAGATACGCGTGGGGAGAGATCACGAAGGAGCAGTTCGAGCAGATGTCGAGAGATCTGGAGCAGCATCGTTAGCTCCAGCCTCTCGCCCCAATATTCTGTTCCTCCCAACTGTTTTATCCAGGGTGCCGTTTTGCGGCGTGGCGCATGGCGGAAGTAGTCGTTCGCAGGGCGCGCGTCAAGGACTCCGAAGGGTTCATCGGACTTGTTCTCGCCCTAGCCGAGTTCGAGAAGCTCCAGCCACCCTCCCAGGCGGGCAGGAGGCGGCTCGTCGACGGCGTGTTCAGGAAGAAGAGGGTCAACCTCTTCGTGGCGGCCGACGGGAGCAGGTTGGTCGGATATGCCCTCTACTACTACTCGTACTCTTCGTTCGTAGCCAAGCCCTCGCTCTATCTTGAGGACCTCTTCGTTCTGGAGGAATACAGGAAACGGGGGGTCGGGTTCGCACTCTTCCGGCGCTGCGTGGATGAAGCGGTCGCGAAGGGGTGCGGCCGGATGGAGTGGTCCGTGCTGACGTGGAACCGCAAGGCCATGGTGTTCTACGAGCGCCTTGGAGCGAAGAGGCTTTCAGACTGGTGCGTCTACAGGCTGGATGAGACGAGCCTCCTGAAAGTCCCCCACCACGACTGGAGTCGGTCTCCAGGCTGAGGGTGGCTTTTCCGTGGGCTGCAGGGGAGCCACACCCCTGGACTTCCGGAGGGAAGAGCCCAGGTTCATCGGGAGCAGAGAAGGGGACCGCAGAGCACAGCCTCGGGGCGCCCCCTGAACCGGCCGGAGAGGGAGCACCAGATCCTCTGCGGGGCGTGCGGACCGTTCCTGCCCACGGACTAGGATGAGGTGAACCCCGGGGCCGCTCCCAGCCCAGATTCCGCAGGGTCGTTCTCAGTTTCTGGAAAGATTCTTCCATACTTCACAGATATATTCGGGCCTATCGGAGCCTGTTTGAAGGCAACGTTGATGCGACGGGTAATGCTGTTTCAGGAAGCCCGCGGCGGCGACAAGATGCTGTTGGGTGGGAAGGGGTACGGCCTAGTGGAGATGACATCCATTGGTCTCCCGGTCCCTCCCGGCTTCGTCGTGACGACAGAGGTGTGCAAGGCGTACTACAACGACGGGGGGAAGATGCCCGAAGGTCTCATGGGGGAGGTGCGGGCCAAGATCGCCGAAGTTGAGAGGGATACTGGGAAGAAATTCGGTGGGGAGGACAAGCCCCTCCTCTTCTCGGTGAGGTCGGGGGCCCCCTTCTCCATGCCGGGCATGATGGACACAATCCTCAATCTCGGCTTGAACGACAAGACGACGGAACGGATCGCAGCGATCACCAAGAACGAGAGGTTCGCCTACGACTCTTACAGGAGGCTAATCCAGATGTTCGGGAAGGTGGCCATGGGCGCGGACGCTTCCGCCTTCGAGAAGGTCCTCGAGGAGCGCAGGAAGAGGGCGGGGGCGAAGATGGACATAGACCTCTCTCCCGACGAGCTCAGGAAGGTGGCGGGCGACTTCAAGAAGATTGTGAAGGACCAGACCGGAAGGGAGTTCCCGCAGGACCCGTTCGTCCAGCTCGAGATGGCCGTGGAGGCCGTGCTGAAGTCTTGGAACAACGAAAGGGCGAAGGAGTACCGGAAGTACTACCGCATCAGCGAAGACCTCGGAACTGCCGTCAACATACAGTCCATGGTGTTCGGCAACTTTGGGGACACTTCTGGGTCGGGGGTGGGGTTCACACGGAATCCCTCGACTGGAGAGAACAGGCTGTTCGGAGAGTACCTTCCGAATTCGCAGGGGGAAGACGTCGTGGCCGGAGTACGCACGCCGATGAAGCTCGACATGATGCCGGCAGGAATCCGCTCCCAGCTTGAAGAGGTGGCGAAGAACCTGGAAGTGCACTTCAGGGATATGCAAGACTTCGAGTTCACCGTCGAGGACGGGAAGCTGTACACACTGCAGACGAGGAACGGAAAGAGGACGGCCCAGGCAGCTGTCAAGATCTCCGTAGACATGGCGAAAGAAGGGCTGATCACCCCCGAAGAGGCGGTGGCCAGGGTCGAACCGGACGCCCTCGAAGCGCTCCTTCACAGGAGGCTCGATCCGAACTCCGGCGACAAGCCCGTCGCGAGGGGGTTGGACGCGTCCCCTGGGGCTGCATCCGGAGAGGTGATCTTCGACACCGACGAGGCCGCGAAGATCGGAAGCTCCAGGAAGTTCATCCTCGTGAGGCCCGAGACGACCCCCGAGGACATCAAGGGAATGATACCGGCCCAGGGGGTCCTGACCATGAGGGGGGGCATGACATGCGTCGGAGGCGATACACTTCTCCTTACGGAGAACGGGTTCATGACGGCACGCAATCTCTTTGGAGCCATCAAGCAGGGCGCAAAGCCATCCACTCTGTGTTTTGACCATCTCACAGGCAGGACAGTCTGGAGAAGAATAATCGCGGCAGGCTCCAGACTCTCGCAAGCCATGGAAGTCGCCGTTTCACAGACCGGAAGGTCGCACGTCAGCACACTGGAGATTACGCCCGACCATAAGATGCTCACCTTCGAGGCCAGGAGACTGGTCAAGAGACCATTGCAGCAGCTGCTGGAAGAAGCCGGGTTCGTATGCTTGATTGACAGGGTGCCCGGGAAGGGTTCGAACGACTCACGGCAGCTTGCCTACCTTGTCGGATCGCTCTTCACTGGCGGACATCCAAGCCTCAAGCGAACAGGGGGAAGCGTGACGTTCACGCAGAAACCCATCCCAGCCAAGGGAGAATTCATCGAAACGGTTCAAAATTACTTCGAAGACGTCTTTGGAAGGCCTTTCAACATCGAAAGCGCAAAGACGTCGGACAGACCGTTCCAGGGAAGGGTCATTTCGGGGGGCGCGCTCGATTTGATCAGCACCACCCGAGAACCGGCAGCAACGCTGTCCTCAATCTGGGACAGGCTGGATACCTGGGTGCTGGGCCTAGACGAAGTCTCAATTCTGAATTTCATCGCGGGCGCTGCGGACGGTGATGGAACATACGAGGAGAGACGGATTCAAATCTTAAATTCAGATGAAGCGTTCGTCCGAGCGCTTGTCCTTGCATGCCTCAGGGTAGGAATACTCCCTCAGGTGACAGTCAACAGATCGATCTACAACGTTCAGATAGTGGAGGGACTCCAGGACATATTGCGCTACAGCCACAGGATCAGAGGTGAAGTTCCCGCCCGCTTCTACGGGACAAAGCTCTTCTCCGTCAGGGCGCTTGCCGCCGACCTTGCCGGGCTGAAAGGGAATTCCAGAATTGCGGAATCGGCTAGAAGGAACTTGCTTATGGACGGAAAGAAGCTTGTCAGGCATGTGGCGGCGTCGTGCCCTCAGGGGATTGGCGAAGAGATCGTTCGCGTTCTCTCATTTGACCTGAGGATGTCCAGGGCGAAGACGTTGAAGGAACTTGGCGAGATACAGGTCTACAATTTCGAAGTGGATGCGACCGACGAGCTTGACAAGAATTTCGTCGTATTTACAAGGTCATTCCTGCCCGTGCTTGTCTCGAACTCCCACGCGGCGGTGGTAGCTCGGGGGATGGGGAAGCCAGCGGTAGTAGGCTGCAGCGAAATCGATGTCTTCATGGACGACGGATACTTCGTCACGAAGTCAGGCCAGAGGATACGCAAAGGAGAGACGATTACCATTGACGGGACGACGGGGAACGTCTACAGGGGCGAGGTGAAGATGGTCGAACCAGAACCTTCCCCCGAGCTCACCACCCTGCTCGAGGCGGCCGACCGCGTCAGGAAGCTGGGGGTCTGGGCCAACGCCGACACCCCCGAAGCCGCCGCAAGAGCGAGGGAGTTCGGGGCGGAGGGGATAGGGCTCTGCAGGACAGAGAGGATGTTCAACGCTCCAGACAGGCTCCCGATTGTCAGGGACATGATAATGAGCAGGGACGTGGAGGCGCGAAAGAAGCACCTCTACAGGCTCTTCCCGTTCCAACTGTCGGATTTCAGGGCAATCTTCGCAGCCATGGGAGGGAGACCAGTAGTGGTGAGACTCCTCGACCTCCCGCTCCACGAGTTCCTCCCGCCGCTCGAGGAGCTGATTCTTGGGATCCAGGAGATGAAGGACAAACGAGCGGGGCAGGAGGACATCGCCCGGGCCGAAGCGATGCTCGCCAGGGTAAGGCAGCTGGCAGAGCACAATCCCATGCTGGGGCACAGAGGGTGCAGGCTGGCAATCACCTATCCCGAGATCTACGAGATGCAGACAAGGGCCATACTTCAGGCGGCCATTGAGCTGGATAGGGAGGGGAAGGAGCGTGCAAAGGTCAAAATCATGATTCCGCTTGTAGCCCTTGCCAAGGAATTCAGCTTCCTCAGAGGAGTCGTCGAGTCTTCGGCCAAGGGGCTGTTCAAGGAGTTCGGCGCCGACGTTGACTATCAGATAGGTACGATGATCGAGACCCCCAGGGCTGCTCTGACGGCAGCGGAGATCGCGAAGCTCTCGGACTTCTTCTCCTTCGGGACCAACGACCTCACTCAGACGACTTTCGGATTCAGCAGGGACGACGTGGAAGCCAAGTTCATCCCGAAGTACATCGAGATGGGCATCCTCCCCCAGAGCCCCTTCGACTCGGTGGATACATCGGGGGTAGGGAAGCTGGTGCGGATGGCGGTGCAGGACGGGCGGAGCGTGAAACCTTCTCTCGAAGTGGGGATCTGTGGGGAGCACGGTGGGGATCCCAGGAGCATCAGACTCTTCGCGGAAGCTGGTCTAAATTATGTCAGCTGTTCCGCGTTCAGGGTCCCGGTCGCCAGGCTCGCGGCAGCCCACGCTGCCCTTGCCTCAGGGTCGAACGCCGTGACCGTCTAGTACCGGCCTCTTCGGGAACGGCACCGGACGAGCACTGTTTTCACCATTGAGAATCGTCGCCCTGCTTTAATTGGCGTAAGGGGGCGTCCCTAAGTCGTTAGGGCATGATTAGGGTGCGCTTCCACGGCCGCGGAGGGCAGGGGGCAAAGACAGCGAGCCGTATTCTGGGGAATGCTGCTTTCAACGACGGGTACTTCGTCCAGGACTTCCCGATCTATGGCGCCGAAAGGAGGGGTGCGCCGGTGACCGCGTTCACCAGATTTTCCGACTCTGAGATTACGGAAAGGGGATTCATCTTCTCTCCGGACGTCGCAGCCGTGATGGACGACTCGCTCCTGGCGGACCCGATAGCGAACCCCCTGGCCGGGCTGAGGAAGGGGGGGTGCGCCCTGGTCAGCACCAAGAAGGACCGCGGTTCCGTCACCACGCGGAAGGATGTGACGGTAGTCACGACCGACCTCACAGGGAAGGCCCTCGAATATCTTGGCAAGCCGATTCTGAGCGCCGGGATAGCTGCGGCAGTGGCTAGGGTGGCTGGCATCAAGGAGGAGTCGCTTCTGACCGCCGTCACCGACGAGCTCAGGGAGGTCGGCCTCTCTGAAGACATGGTGAAGAAGAACATCAAGTTCGCGATGGCCGTCTACGGCATGCTCTCGCCGCTCGGGTTGAAGACTGAGGAGCTGGAGACAAAGGAGAAGCTGGTCCCACTGGCGCTGGTAGTATCTGGAGAGGGGAGCGAGGACATTACCAGAACAGGGAATTCGGCCACACGACATACGGGGAACTGGCGCACGTACCGGCCGGTGATCGACTATGGAAAGTGTACAGACTGCATGATCTGCTATGCCTACTGCCCGGAATCCGCGATGTCTGTCGGCCAGGACGGCAGGGTGAAGATCGATTATGACAACTGCAAAGGGTGCATGATTTGTCTGACCGAGTGCCCTCTGAGGGCGATCAATCAGACGAGAGAGGGGGGAGCATGATAGGCAAGCTCCTCACGGGGAACGCGGCCGCGGCATCAGCTGCCAGGCTCGCAAGGGTGGACTACATCCCGGCCTACCCCATTACCCCGCAGACCGAGATCATCGAGACCTTGGCCGACTGGACGAGAAAAGGGACCATGGATGCGAAGTTCGTCCAGCTCGAGTCGGAGCACTCGATGATGACCGCAGCCGGAGCCGCCTCCGCCGCAGGCGCGAGAGTGTTCACCGCGACGTCCAGCCAGGGGCTCCTGTTCGCCATCGAGATGCTGTACAACGTCGCCGGCTGGCGCGCACCCATGGTGCTGGTCAATGTGTCGCGCGCGCTTGCGGCCCCCATCGTGCTCGAACCGGACCACAACGACGTGCTCGCCGCCCGGGACAGCGGATTCCTCCAGTTCCACTCGGAGACCTGTCAAGAAGTGGCTGACCTAGTCCTGCTTGCCTACAGGGTCGCGGAGGACAGCAGGGTGATGTTGCCTGCCATAGTCAACCTGGACGGCTTCTACCTCTCCTTTACAAGAGAGCGGGTCCTCCTGCCGGACCAGGAGGGAGTCGACAAGTTCCTCCCCACGTATAGTCCCCCCCGCCCGATGAGGGCGTCCAGACCGGTTGCGAAGGGGTCGGCCGTGATGGAGGGCCACGTCTACACATATTTCAGATACAACATGCATGCTGCTGCGCTCCGGGCCAGAAAGGTCTTCAGTGAAGCCGCCAGGGACTACGAGAAGTTGTTCGGAAGGTCCTACGGTCCGGTGGAGGGGTACATGCTTGACGACGCCGAGTACGTCCTGGTGATGTCGAACTCGTTCACGTCCATCGGCAAACAGGCAGTGAAGCAGATGAGGGAGAGAGGAGTCGCAGCCGGGCTCGTGAAGCTCAGGATGGTCAGGCCGTTCCCATCTGAAGAGATAGCTGCCCTCCTTCGGGGGAGAAAGGCGGCCGCGGTGTTTGACCAGAACCTCGCCCCAGGGTTCGGAGGGATATTCTACCCTGAAGTCGTCGCGTCGTTGTACCATGTCAAGGGGAGGCCGAGTGCAATCCTCCCTGTTGTGGGAGGGCTCGGCGGGAAGCAGCTGACACCCAAGGAGATGACGGCGATTTTCGAGGAGATGCGGGCAGTGGTGAAAGACGGGAAGGCACCGACCCCGATGTACCTCATGAGAGACGACGAGCTTGCGAAGGCGAAGAGAGCAGTCACCGTGGCCATGGGGGAAAGTTGATGGCTACCGCTACCCGATTCAGGACTCTCAAGGACATGCCCGTTCAGGACTACCTGACCCCGGGTAATACGATGTGCGCCGGCTGCGGCGGCATCCTCGCGGTAAGGGTGTTTCACAAGGTCCTCGGGCCCAACGTCGCTTGGATCAACGCCGCCGGGTGCATGACGATCACTGTGTCGTACCCGCTGAGCCCGTTGAAGTCAAACTGGCTCTACACCGCATTTGCCAGTGCCCCGGCCGGAGCGCAGGGGATAAGAGACGCCCTTGACGTGCTCATCAGGAAGGGGAAGCTGTCCCCGTCGGAAGACCTCAAAGTGGTGGTTGTCACCGGCGACGGCGCTGCATACGATATCGGCCTGCAGTCGACCGCGGGGGCCATCGATAGGCACCTGGACTTCTATTATCTCTGCTACGACAACGAGGCCTACGGGAACACCGGATTCCAGATGTCCACCTCTACCCCCTACGGCTCGTCGACCAAGACGACGCCGGCAACGTCCGCCTATCCCGCCGGGAACACCGGCAAGAAGAAGGACCTGTTCGAGGTCTGGAGGGCGATGAAGGCGCCCTACGTGGCGACTCTGGCTAACTCGCATGGCCTCGACTTCCTGAGGAAGGTGGAGAAGGGAGGCGAAGTCAATGGGCCCAAGCTCTACATCGCGTTCGCCGCGTGCCCGACAGGCATGGGGTTCGACCCGAAGGATTCGATCGAGGTCGAGAAGCTGGCGGTGCAGACCGGCGTTTGGCCCCTGAAGGAATCGGTCGACGGCATAGTGCGCCACACTGTGGTTCCCAGGTCCCTGACCCCTGTACGCGAGTACCTCAAGGCCCAGGAGAGATTCGAGCATCTCTTCTCACCCGTGGTCAATGAGGAAGCCATCTCAGCAATCCAAGACGCGGTCAACCTGTACTGGAGGGAGGCTGCGGCGCGGGAAGGGTTCGAGATAAAGATCCCTGCGTGACTTCGGAGTCTGTTTCTGGGCGCTCTCCTGGCTGCTCCCGCGCATACCGTCAGGAAGCGAGAGTCGCCAGGAAGTCCCTGTTCCCTTCTATCACACCGGCAACAGCCTTCTCCCATGATCGGCGCCCGGTCTTGGTCTTCGTCATCAGCCGTGTGACCTCCGCGTAGAGGTCATCGAGACCCGCCGCAGCTATCCCCGCCCTGTCGACGACGCCGACGAATCCGGGGTTCTTTATGTCAAGCGTGTATCCGTTCCGGACCAGGAAGGCAAGACAGGCTACCAGCGCCGTCCGCTTGTTCCCGGCACGGAAGAACTGCCCCCTTGCGATTTCGTAGACGAGAAGGCTCGCCTTCTCGGCCACGGCCGCCTCAAAATCTTGGTTATCGGCCCGCTGCTCCACCTGCTTGATCAATTCGGAGAGCTTCCGACGGTCGGCCTGGGAGACTCCATGGGGCTCCCGAGTGAGGGCGACGACACCCTTGTTGACGTCGACCAGCGTCTCGTAGTCCATGTGATGGACGATCTTTCGGGCCACGGGCGCAGACGAAAACGTCGGTGATTTAACCGATTGAGAAGCGCCTTCAGGCCCTCGGAAGCAGGATTTCTGCCGTCGTGCCCCTGGCGAAGTCGCCCTTGACCCTATCCTTCAGGGTGACGGTCCCTCCGTACCTTTCCGTTACGAGCGCGTAGACGATGGAAAGACCCAGACCGCTCCCCTTGGCCGTCTCCAGGTAGCGCCTGAAGAGCCCGTTCTTCTGGTTGTCAGGAATGCCCTTTCCCCTGTCCGAGACCGATATCTTCCAGCATTTCCTCGCGGGCCCTCCGCGACGCTTCGGGAGCTCCCCGGCCGACTGGCTGACCATGACGGTGACTTTTGCTTTGCCGGAATACTTGACAGAGTTCGAGATGAGGTTTACGAAGACCTCGTCGAGGAGCTCGTCGGTAAGGACCCGTCCCGTCAGCTGTCCCTCCACCCTGAGGGCCATGGCGGGATTCCCCCTCCTGACGAGTTGCACAGATCTTTCGAGCGACCCCTTGAGGCTCATCGCCCTGAGCTCGACTCTCTTGGCCGCCATGATGGCTCCCAGTTTCTTGGCCCGCTCGATGAGCTTCGTTGACCCGTCCACGGCTCGAAGGATCGCCGACACCCTTGCGGATGCTTCCCGGTCGCTCAGCCGCTCTCCCAGCAGCTCTGCGTTGAGCCGTGCGACCTGGTTGAAGTTCCTGATATCGTGCGTAGGGATATCCTGCATGAGCTCGGCACGCTTGCGGCTGACCTCCTCCCGTTCCCTGGCAGTCCTCTCGGCCTCTCCCAGCTCGGTCTCCTTCCAGATCCTGTCGAACATGCGCACGTCCTGCCGAACCCGCGGCTCTCGGGTCGAGAGTATGGCCGAGCCGAACGCCTCCTCAAAGCGCTCCTGAGAGGGGTCCCGCTCGTCTATGCTGAGGGAAGCGGAACGGTCGACGACGACAGCTGTGACCGTCTCCTGCGTGCCTGCCGTCGGAACAGGCCTGTAGGACACCCCCCTGGGAGACGGTTGCGAACGAAGCCTCCTCAGAACCATTGGGTTGACGGGGACGAGGAACCTCACCTTCACCCCCTTCGAAGCCCGCTCCTCGAGGATCTTGACCACACCGAGCCCGTCGTCCCGGCGAAAGGCCGAGGAGGTTGGGAAGAGTATCAGGACCTCCTTCTCCGCTCCCCGGACAAGAGAGAGATACAGCCTCCTGGCGCGCGCGGCGTCGCGGATGATCTCCATTTCAGGGAGATCGGTTCCTGACCTGATGGCATCCATCCGCTCTTTCAGGGGCTCCCCACGGTCCCAGAGGGCATCGAATATCGATTGATGCTCTCGCAGCAGAGGCTTGGCGTTGCTATAGATGACTGGAATCGACGCCTTGAACTCCCCGAGCGCCAGTGATGAAACGTACTCGTCTTGGGTCACTGCCCAGGAGTTCTCCCCGAGTCCGGCGATGTGGCGCACATCCATCAGACGCGAAGCGGCCCGCACGACTCCGAGGTTTCCTCTCGATACATCCGTGACCATCCTCACCTTCACCCCCCTTTCGCTTGCTTCGCGGATGGCGCCCACCACCCCTTCCCCTGTTCGCGGTCCGATGTAGGAGACACACATGTCAAGGCGCGTTCGCGCCCTGGCGAAGAAGGACAGGAGCACAATGAGAATCCTCTTTTCATCCTGAACCATCTCTGTTATCTCCTGTTCCACCTTCAAGTCCGGAGAGTCCCCTGTGGCCCCAATATCGGCGCGACTCTATTTCAGCCTATGCGGCCGTGGCCGAGTGTTAACGACTTTTAAGCCCAGCCGGGGGGTCGTTCTTCCTTGAAGCTGGTACTAGCTCTGGGCGGGAATGCAATCCTCAGGCCAGAGCAGAAGGGGACCTACGAAGAGGTCGTGCAGAACGTGAGGGAGGCTTCCAAGCAGATCGAGAAGCTGGTCTCGATGGGGCACCAACTCGTCCTTACTCATGGAAACGGACCCCAGGTGGGGAATATCGCGCTCCAGCAGGCGGCAACCACCGAGGTCCCTGAGAACCCGCTGCATGTGCTCGGCGCGATGACCCAGGGCGAGATCGGCTATCTTGTGCAGCGAGAACTCGGGAACGTTCTCAGGTCGTCGGGAGTGAACAAGCCTGTCATCTCCCTGATAACGCAGACCCTCGTCTCAGAAGACGACCCCTCGTTCACCAATCCGACGAAGCCCATCGGGCCCTTCTATACGGAGGCGGAAGCGAAGAGGGTTCAGGCCGAGAGGGGGTTCGTCATCAAGAAGGTGGCCAAGGGTGGGCCGAAGCCTTACAGGAGGGTGGTCCCGTCCCCGGACCCGGTCAGGATTATCGAGTCTGATGCGATAGTTGAGATGATTCGGTCGGGGTCAATCGTGGTGGCGGGCGGAGGAGGGGGGATACCGGTAATCCGAAGGAAGGACTCGTCCCTCGATGGAATCGACGCCGTGATCGACAAGGACCTGGACGCGGAGAGGCTGGCGGAAGATGTGGGGGCCGAGGTCCTCCTGATTCTGACCAACGTGGACGCGGTGAAACTCGACTTCGGCACGCCCAGGGAGAGGAGCCTCGATAGAGTGACGGTCACAGAAGCGAAGCAGATGCTCGCGGCTGGTCAGTTCCCGCTCGGAAGCATGGGGCCGAAGGTGCTGGCCTGCATCAGATTCGTCGAACACGGGGGGAAGATGGGGATCGTGGCCTCCCTTGAGAAGGCTGTAGACGCGCTCCAAGGGAAAGCGGGTACGAGAGTGGTCCCCGGCTAGGATCTGCATCGAGAACCGCTGCGGGCTGGAGTGACCCAAGCATGGATCCATGGGACAAGATTTTTATAATTTTGAGGGGTTCTAACCGACCTTGACAGGCGACGCTTCGGTAGGGAAACCGATACCTCCTGAGGACACAGTCCGAAAGGTCACTGGAACCGCACTTTACACCTTCGACTGGGAGGTCCCAGGGACACTCTACGCGAAGTTCGCCGCGAGCACCGTCCCCCACGCGAAGATCCTCAACATCAACCTCGAAAGGGCGAAGGAGGTCCCCGGGGTCGTTGAGATACTTACTGGGAAGGACATGCCATTCCGGGTGGGAATGTACGCCGGGGATAGAGATCTGCTTGCGGTCGAGAAGGTGAGATGGGCAGGGCACCCGGTGGCCCTGGTCGTCGCCGAGACCCTGGAAGCCGCCGAGAGAGCGTCAGAACTCGTCGACGTGGAGTACGAACCCCTCCCGGCTGTGTTCGATCCTCTGAAGGCGATGGAGCCAGAAGCTCCCCTAATTCACGAGAGGATGGAGGAGTACAAGCACGCGCCTGTCTTCTACCCTGTGCCAGGGACCAACGTAGCGAACAGGTTCAGGTTGGTCCACGGGGACGTGGAGAAAGGGTTCGAGCAGGCAGATGAACTGATCGAGGAGGAGTTCAGGATATCGCATGTCAGCCACGCGTATCTGGAGACCCAGAACGTGGTCGCCCAGGCGTTCAGGGATGGGACCTACGAAATCTGGACCAGCGCACAGTCGCCCTTCGTGGTCAGGCAGATAGTATCGGAGGCGCTGAAGGTTCCATACAACAAGGTCACCATCCGAATTCCCTTCGTCGGAGGAGGGTTCGGAGGGAAAGCGGGGTTGCAGTGGGAGGCCCTGATAGCCGTGGCCTCGAAGGCTGTCGGATACAGGCCCGTCAAGCTCGTCCTGTCGCGCAGGGACAACTTCGCGTCGTCTGCTTCTAGAGAAGGGGTGGTGGCGACCGTGAAGGCAGGGTTCACAAAGGATGGCAAGTGCGTCGCCTACAAGGTGAGGTTTGTCCTCGACGCGGGGGCGTACGCGGACTACACTGTCAATGTGTCGAGGGCGATGGGGTACTCGGCAGAAGGGGTATACGAAGTCCCCAATGTATACTGCGAGTCCTTGGCGGTATACACCAACAAGATACCAACCACGGCCATGCGCGGGTTCGGGTATGCGGAGAGCAACTGGGTACTCGAGCAGGTCTTTGAAAGGGCCGCTAAGAAGCTCGGGCTGGACTCGGCGAAGATTAGGCGAGTCAACCTCCTGAGGCCAGGAGAGTCCCACACTGCGACCGGGGAGCCGGTCAGGGAAGACGTGGGAGACCCGAGGAAGGTGCTCCAGACCGTCCTGGACGCTATTGAGTGGGAGGGAAAGGAAGAGCCAGCCTCGGAGCCCTGGAAGGTAAGGACCAGGGGGTTCGCCCTTTGCGTGAAAGGACCGTCCCAGCCTCCCAACGCCTCTTCTTCCGCCATTCTGAAGTTCAACGAAGACTCGACAGTGGACCTCGTCCTAGGCACCGGCAACTTCGGACAGGGGACCACAACCGCGATCTCCCAGATTGTGGCGGACCAGTTCGGGGTGCCCGTTGAAAGGGTAAGGGTCGAGCCGACGAGAGACACGGGCAAGTCCGCCTACACCTGGCAGACCGTGGGGAGCAGGGGGCTGTTCACGGACGGGGCTGCGACGCTGCGAGCCTGCGAGGATGCGAAGAACCAGATACTCGACCTTGCCTCTCAGGTCCTCAGGCTCCAAAGGTCGGAGCTGGAAGTCGCCGAAGGAGCGGTCAAGGCGAAAGGGCGCCCCTGGCTGACAGTCCCTCTGAAGGACCTCGTCTTTGGATACGTCTACCCTAACGGGAACACCATCGGGGGGCCGGTGATAGGAAGAGGGTACTACACTTCGAGCCTGAACACCAACCTCGACCCGCAGACAGGGCAGGGGGTACCAACGATATTCCACACGTTCGGAGGCACTGCCGTCGACATCGAGCTTGACCTCGTGACCGGCACGATCGAGGTGCTGAAGGCAGTCCAGGTCTATGACGTGGGGAAGGCCATCAACCCTCTCCTCCTGAAGATGCAGCTCGACGGCGGATTCATAATGGGGATGAGCATCGCCCTCTTCGAGAAAATCAAGTTCGACGAGCAGGGGTGGGTGACCAACCCCAACTTCACGAGCTACTATGTCGCGAGGATGAAGGACGTCCCCAGGGAGTTCGTCACCAGGTACGTCGAGACCCCGACCTTCGACGGTCCACTGGGGGCGAGGGGGATCGGAGAGATGAGCATGCTCGCTGTCGCTTCGGCAATCTCGAACGCTGTCTACAGGGGGACTGGAGTCAAGCTGAACAACCTCCCGATGAGCCCAGAAGAAGTCTGGTCGGCCATCTCGACGCAGAAGCCAGACCTCATCGCGAAGGCGATGGAGAGCTACGGCAAGGTCGAAACGGCAGTGAAGGCGAGAAGATGAGCTTCGGCTCCCCCTACGTGTCCCTCCCCGACTTCACCTACCACAGCCCCAAGACCCTAGACGAGACCATCGCTCTGCTGAAGGAGCACGGGGACCAGGCCAAGTTGATGGGGGGAGGGGTGGGCCTGCTGGCGTTCATGAAAGAGAGGCTGATGTCCCCGGCCCACGTCATCGATGTGAAAGGGGTGACAGAGCTCAAGCGGGTCGAACGCGTTCCCGGAAAAGGGCTGGCCGTGGGAGCGGGAGTGAGCATTGCCGAGCTCCTCGAAGGAAGATGGCTTGACGGCTACTCGGTGCTCAGAGAGGCCCTCGAGAAGGTGGCAGACCCGATGATTAGACGGAGGGCGACGCTCGTGGGGAACCTCTGCGAGGCCATCCCCTGGGTGGACAGCCCGCCCGTCCTAATCGCCCTCGACACGACCGTGGAGATCGTCGGTCCGAATGGGAAGCGGAGCGTCCCAGTGTCGGGATTTATCAGAGGGCCCGTTGACATCGACCTCAATCCGGAAGAAATCGTCACCGGAGTCGCAATCCCGGACGCCAGGGGGACCGCGAGCGCCTTCGAGAAGTTCACCGGAGGGTCCGAGTTCTCCCTCGCGAGCGTCGCCGTCGCGCTGTCTGGCGAAGGGAGGAAGAGGAGCGCCAAGGTTGTGTACGGTGCGGTCAACTCCACGCCCGTCCGCTGCCCAGAGGCTGAGGAGGCGCTTGCCGACGGGGTCACCCCGGCGAGCATAAGGAAGGCGGCGGAAGTCGCTTCGGAGAAGGTCGAGTGCGTCGACGACGTCCTCGCGACAGCGGCGTACAGGCGGCACCTGGTCAGGGTGATAACAATCCGAGTCCTCAGGAGGATGCTGAGGGCATGAGGGAGATCTCGGTCAAGGTGAACGGCAGGCTGAGGAAGAGGCTTGTCAAGGACAACGAACTCCTGCTCGACTTCCTCCGCGAACGCCTGCAAGTGCGGAGCGTGAAGGCGGCGTGTTGGAGGGGGGAGTGCGGCCTCTGCACGGTCAAGCTCGACGGCCACCTCGTAAAGTCCTGCCTCGTGCTGGCCGTGGAAGCAGATGGCAAGGAGGTCAAGACCGTCGAGGGGATCTCGGAAGACGGCGAACTCGTCCCAATACAGAAGGCGTTCGTCAGCCATGGCGCGGCGCAGTGCGGTTTCTGTACCCCGGCCTGGGTGCTCGCCACGCACGAGCTCCTCCAGGCGAATCTGCACCCCAGCGCGGCTGAGCTCACGGAAGCGACCAGCGGGCTCGTCTGCAGGTGCGGAACGTACAACCAGATACGTGAAGCGGTGGCCGAAGTCGCCGGAGAAAAGCCGCGGCAGGTAAGAGAGAGCCTCGCGCGCTAGTCGATTCAAGAACCTTCGGGACAAGGATTAAAACCGCCCAGCCGACCGTCGGTCAAATGGTCAAGCCAGCGGTTCCGATTTCGTTCGACTCGTTCAACTTTTCGGTTGAAGAGATTGAAGGGTACCTTGGAGGGATTCCTGACGACCCGGCGTTCCAGAAGCCCTTCGAGCCGAAGACGTACGCTCTGAAGAGCGGAGAGCAGGTTGTCATCAGGGCGGCGGAGAAGAAGGAAGCTCCGGTCATCCTGAAGTCCCTCAAGCCCCTGATCGACGGAAAGTATGACAAGGACTTCTACCACCTGGTGGGGGTCAGGACCTACGGCGAGATTCTCGCCTGGCAACAGAGCAGGCTGAAGGACGCGTATGTGATCGTCGCCACGAGGAAGGACGGGGAACTCGTCGGAGTCGTCAACCACAGGTTCTGGGACCCGGCAGTGGGAGTCAGCCTGCACACCTTGGTGTTGAAGAGGGCCGAGAGGGTCGGGGTCCTGCTCTACGTCTCGAAGATGGAACACGCCTTCGATGTGGTGGGGGTGAAGGAGTGGTGGGCAACCTTCGAGAGCCCGTTCGGGTTCAGGCTCGGGTTCAGGTTCAACCACGTGACCAAGCCTTGGCCGGAGATGCAGCACGAGCTCGGAGGGGCCAGGATATTCTACATCAACAGGCAGCAGTGGGAGCAGTATGTCAAGCCTTTCGCCAGGGAGAGAGGGTGGCTCGGTGCCAGGCCCGTCGACAAGAAGCTGCTGGCAGGGACCAAGCCCCTGAAGCCGACGTCGGCCATCGAGATAGAGTTCTAGAGAGCCCTAGAGCAGTCTGTCGAGAGCGTCCGCCAGCTTCTTGTCCAGCTTGGGCGCCTGGGAGAGGTCGACCTGGGCGCACCTTACCTTCTGGCTCTCGAGGGCCTCCCTGAATATGTCGAGTCCGACGTTGAGGACAACAAGGTCCGACGACAGGAGGCTCCTGTTCCTGGGGTCAGCCAAAGAGCTCACCCCACCTGCTGCCCAGGCGCTGAGTCGCCGCCTCCCCTCCGACAGTCAGGGCGGCCGCCGCCGACAGAAGGGCGTTGCTCGGGAACAGAAGGACTCCCGCCCTGGACAGCCTCTCGCTCTGTTCGCCGAGGGGCTGGGGGTCGGAATTCGTGCCACAGACGTGGGCCATGAAAGCAACCCCGCCCCCCCTCCTTTTGGATGACTCCATGGCGTCGCCAATGGCGCCAAGGAGTGACCCTCCCGGGTCAGCGGCTGAGCCGTACCCCAGGACGATGTCGAGCATGACCGCAGCCACCGCTGGGTCCTTGGACTCCTGGGCTATGCGCAGCTTCCTGAGGGTGGGGTCGATCATGGGGTGTGCCCTCCCCGCGGTGAAGGATTCATCCCCGAGGTCGACCACGCTGTTCTCCCTGCTCAGGTTGGGGTCCGCCAGGGCGAATCTGTCAGAGAGCGGCGTGTTGCTGTAGGGCTCTCCGATGAGTTCCCTGAAGATCAGGAGCGTCTCATGGGCCAACGTCCCTCCACTGTAGAGGCCGCGGACGAACTTCTGGCTGGGACCGAGTCCGGAAGCGACGCCCCTGGAAAGCTTCGAGAGCTCATCGAAGCTCATTCCGACCTTTTCTCTGAATGCTCTCTCTGCTGCTCCCCCTGCAATGGATGCGACAGCGGACACCGCGGAGTGGAGCGTCTTGGCATACCTGATCCTCCCTTCCCCGGCAGAAGGGCTGTCGAGCCCGAGGAAGCACGCGACGACCGGCTTGGTGGTGATCCTCTCCGCGTGGGCCATAACTTCCCTGATGACCTTTTCTTTCGGCGTCTTGGCTACAATCATGATCGTCCTTGTGCCCTCATCTTTCTCGAGGAGAGAGAGGCAGTCCTTCATCATCAGCCCTCCGACTTCCTCCTTCACGTCCGTCCCTCCGACCCCGAGGGCGGCGGAGACCCCGAGGCCTATGCTGTCGAGCATGGTCGAGACCTCTTGGATTCCGGTCCCGGCCGAGGCGACGATTCCGACGTTCCCTTTCCTGACGGAGTTGGCAAAGCCGAGTCCCACCCCGTTGATTATCGAAGTGCCTGCCCCTGGCCCGAGGACGAGAAGTCCGTGGGAGCTCGCATAGGACTTCAGCTTGATCTCCTGGTCGAGGGGGACGTGGTCGCTGAACAGATGGACGTTCACGCCGTTCCTGAGCAGCTCCATGGTTGGCTCGAAAGCCTGCCACCCTGGGACGGAGACTATGGCCAGGTTCGCCCTCCCCACGCGGTCCATGGCCGTCTTCACGCTGTGGAACACGGTGGTCCTTTGGCCCCTCGCTCCGGCTGGAGGGGACATCACCAGGCGCTGGACCCGCCCCATGACCTCGGAGGGGTCCACCCCATCGTCCGTGCGCACCGCTATGATCAGGTCACCGTCTTCAGCGCTCCTGCTCTCCTTGCCGAGCAGGCCCAAGTCCTGGAGGAGATGCCTATTGGTCTCTGTCCCCATGGCGACCACTGCGTCGGCTACTCCGTCGAGCTTCTTCACGTCCTCCGTAAGCCGCATCAGCTGTATGGAATCGCGGAACAGGTTGCGAAGGACGACTTCGACTACGGCCATCGTCTTTCCCCGGGGCTCCCGATTCGTGTTAAGCATTTCCATCCCGCAAACGTTTAACAGGACACGAGGCTCAAAATGAGCCCTTGACCGTTTCGCGGGAAGAGGTCGAAGCAGCGAACCAGAAGGCTGTCGGAAGGATGATGGACGCCGAGCCGACCTGGGTCGACATCGCGCCTGCGTCGAAGAAGATGGAGCTCAGAGGGAAGAAGCTCCTTCATGCGGGCCCGCCCATGGCCTGGAAGGACGCGAGCGGGCCGATGAGGGGGGCGATCATAGGCGCGGTGATCTATGAAGGGTGGGCGGAGACGGAAAAGCAGGCCATCAAGCTCGTGGAAGAGGGCGAAGTGACCCTGGACCCCGACCACCACCATGACGCAGTAGGACCGATGGCAGGGGTGATTTCTCCGAGCATGCCAGTCTACGAGCTGGAGGACAAGAAGTTCGGCCACCGGACATACTCGAACATGAACGAGGGGATAGGCAAGGTGCTCCGGTACGGCGCCTACAGCAGGGAGGTGCTCGACAGGCTGGAGTGGATGTCCGAGACGGTGGCCCCGGTGCTCAGGGCCACGGTCAGGAGAATCGTGAAGGCCAACGGCGGGCTCCCACTGAAGCCGATGATTGCCCAGGCGCTGACCATGGGGGACGACTGCCACAACAGATACGTCGCCACGACCTCCCTCTTCGCGAAGCAGATCGCGCCCCATATGGTGAGGACTGGATACGATGCGAAGACCCTTTCAGAGGTGGGCAAGTACATCGACGGCAACAACTTCACCATGCTGAACATGGGGATGGCTGCGGGTAAGGCGATGACGCTCGCGGCGCATGGCGTGAAGTACAGCACGCTGGTCACCGTGATGACGAGGAACGGGACAGAGGCAGGGATCTGGGTCAGCTCCCTGGGGAGGAGGTGGTTCACCGCCCCTGCACCGGTCCCGAAGGGGCTCTGGTTCCCGGGATTTACCGAGTCGGACGCCAACCCGGACCTTGGAGACAGCTCCATCACCGAGACGGCCGGCTACGGAGGGTTCGCCATGGCGGCAGCGCCGGCGATAGTCTCATGGGTGGGCGGGAGCGTCCAGGCAGCCCTGGATGTGACCGAGAGGATGTACGAAATCACCCAGGCACAGCACAAGCACTTCTTGATCCCGTTCATGGACTTCAAAGGGACGCCCGTCGGCATCGACTTGCGGAAGGTCCTGAAGACCGGGGTGGCTCCCACCATCAACACAGGAATCGCCCACAGAAAGGCGGGGGTAGGCCAGGTCGGAGCCGGGACTGTCACCTTCCCGATCCAGCTCTTCAAGGACGCTTTCGCCGCCTACGTCGATAAGTACGGAGCATGATCCAGCGGGCCTCCTTTGTCGGAGAGCTCGCGCAGCGGTTCCTTTCCAGAGGCGGCCGCGGGACCGTGACAAGGGTCTTCAGGCGTTCGGCATATGCCAGTGCCGGCCCCGACTTCTTCCTGCTGCTCTGGGGCGATGGACGGTCCCCCATGACGATCAACATCATCGGAGAGGAGAACGGTGCGGAAGGGCTGAGGGCAGGCGAAGAGTGCGAGCTCAGCCCAGCCGGGGTGCGTGCTGGCGAAGTGGAAGTGACGGTGGAAGGCGCCCGCGCCTACCGCAGTTCCCTCCGGAGAAGGGGCGAAGTGGTGCTCCCCAGATCCGGCGACCTTCTGAAGGGAGCCGCCACGCTACGGTCGCTCTACGACGCTTCCCCCCATGGCCCCTCCCTGGTCTCCGACCCCGTCTTCCGCAGCTTCGCAATGAGCCGCCTCGTTTCGGCGGCGCGCGGGTCCAGGAGACTGGGGTTCGAGGACTTCCTCGGGCTGGTGGGAAGGGGGGGAGGATTCACCCCGGCCGGTGACGACTTCACGACGGGGTTCATGGCGGTCTTCAACTACATCGCCCGCAGCAGGCGGTCGGGTCAGGTCCTCATCCCGAAGAAGCTCGCATATTCGAGGACCATACCGGAGAGCGCAGCGGTCATGGTCTATTCTTCCAAAGGACATGTGGACGAGGGGATGGAGCGGCTGATACTGGACTCGCTCGGAGGTCGGGGATTCTTCGACGACCTGATGACGTTGGCGTCAAGGGGGCACACTTCCGGCATTGACATGTCCATGGGGGTCCTTCTCGCCGAAGCCGTCGAGACGGGCAAGGAAGATGCGGGCAGGGCGTTGAAGGGGTGCCTCGGGGCACTCGGGGTCGGATGATGAACGCTTTATACCACCAGTCCCGAGCGCGGAAACGAACCTGATCGGGATGCAAGCGGAAGCTCCTGTGTTGGAAGTGAAGGGACTGACGAAGCGGTTCGGGGACCTCGTGGCAGTCAACGGCGTCGACTTCGAGCTGAAGAAGGGCGAGATACACGCCCTGCTCGGAGAGAACGGAGCCGGCAAGTCCACCCTCTGCAACGTCATCTATGGCTACTACAAGCCAGACGCCGGAGAGGTGCAAGTGAAGGGGAAAGAGGTCAGGATAACGTCCCCCAAGGACGGCATGCGGGCTGGAATCGGGATGGTCCACCAGGACCTCATGCTCATCCCCAACATGAGCGTGGTCCAGAATCTCAGCCTGACCACAGACATCAAGCTGACCAAGCCAATCCTCGAGCTGGGGTCCATCAAGAGCAGGCTGCTGGAGATGGAGGAGACCTACGGGCTCGAAGTGGACCCGGATGCCCAGGTCGAAGACCTGTCTGTGGGGGAGAGGCAGAGGGTCGAGATACTGAAGTGCCTTTTCATAGGCGCGGACATCCTCCTCTTCGACGAACCAACCAGCCACCTCACCGAGATCGAGACAGAGAAGCTCTTCGAGAGCCTCAAGCGCATGGCGTCCGAAGGTCGTTCGATAGTCTTCGTGACGCATCACATTGACGAGGTGATGGCCATCGCCGACAGAATCACGGTGATGAAGCTGGGGAAGGTCGTAGCCACGAGGATGAAGACCGAAGTGACCCAGGACGAACTGGCGATGCTCATCGTAGGCCGGGAGGTGATGTACAATGTTCAGAAGCAGGACGTGAAGATAGGGGAGCCGCTGCTTCAGCTGGTCAACGTCTCCGCCAAGAACGACCTTGGCACGCCGGCACTCCGGGAGGTCTCCATCGAGGTCAGGGCGGGAGAGATCCTCGGAGTCGCCGGAGTTTCTGGAAATGGCCAGAAGGAGCTTGACGAGGTGATAACCGGAATGCGGAGCTCGACATCGGGGAAGGTCATGCTTGATGGGAACGACGTCACCCGCCAGAAGCCAGATGAGGTCCGCAGGGCGGGGGTGGCCCACGTGTGCGAAGAGCACACGACGGGTTTTGTCTTCGACTTCTCGCTCAAAGACAACCTCGTCGTCCAGCCATTCCTCGCGGACCGGTTCAGGAGCGGGATCCTCCTGGACGACGCGAAGCTCCGACAGAAGACGAAGGAACTCCTGAAGGAATACAATGTCATGGCACCCTCCGAGGAGGCGCCTCTGAGGACGCTGAGCGGCGGGAACAGGCAGAAGTTCCTCCTCGCCCGGGAGCTCTTCTGGGAGCCAAGGGTTATTGTGGCAAACAACCCGACCAAGGGGCTAGACGTCGGATCGGCCGAGTACATCCGCAACATACTCATGAAGCAGAAGGCGGCAGGGAGGGCGATAGTGATGATTTCAGCCGACCTCGACGAGGTGCTGGACATGAGCGACAGAATTGCGGTCATGAATCAGGGAAAGGTCACCGGGGTGGTCGATGCTAAGGGAGCCGACATACATGAGCTCGCAACGCTGATGACGACGACCGCGAAGACGCAGCTCTGACTATCCTTTGCGGTACGGCTTCAGTAGGAACTTGGGTGCCCTGGCCTTTCTCCCGAAGACGGGGATCAGGGCCAGCAGGAAGACGTATGGGAGCATATTGAAGAGGGTGGATACCGACGCCACGGTGGAACCGGCTATCGAGATGTATTCGTTCTGAAGGGCGTATACCGCATTGAACGATAGCGCCGCGAAGAGCGTTCGATATGGCTTCCAGTTGGCGAAGTAGATCATGGCCAGCACGATGAAGCCTCTTCCCGCGATTATGTCGGTCTGGAAGTTGGGGACGAAGTTGCCCGCGAAGTAAGAACCTGCGATGCCGAACATGAGGGCGCCGAAGAGGGTCGAGAGGAATCTGACCTTGGTGACGTTGACCCCCATATTGTCAGCCGCCTTGGGGTCCTCCCCGACGGCTCGCACCCTGAGGCCCAGAGAAGTCCGGCTCAGGAAAAGCGCGGTCAGGGCGACGAGAACTATGGACACATACGTCATGACGTCCTGCTTGAGGAAGATCGTCCCGATGATGGGAACGGTTCCCCAATTTGAGAAGATGGCTGGGAGGGGGACGTAGCTGGGCGTGAGACCGGAAGGATAGACGATATTCCAGATTACGAAAGAGAACCCCAGACCAAACAGGTAGATTGCGAGTCCAATGGCTATCTGGTCGAGGCGCACTTGGATTGAAAAGAACGCGAAGACCGCACCGAGCACCGCTGCCGCCCCAAGGGCGGCGAAGAGCGCGATCCATGGGTTCCCCGTCGCGTAATCGACAATGAAGGTCGTGACCAGAGACATCAACATGATCCCCTCCAGGCCCAGGTTCGCCACCCCGGACTTCTCTGACACGATTTCCCCCATCCCCGCGAACAGATAGAAGGGGGAGAGCTGGAGAGTGGTAGAGAGCACAGCGGTCACGACGTCGGTGAGGGCGACTGTCAAGTTGCCCGATTCCTCTCGGTCAGGTAACTGCCCATAAGGATCCCGATCATCATGACGCCTTCCATCGCGAATACAACAAAGTAAGGCACGTTGGTTGCCAGCGCCATCGACTGCGCGCCGATCGTTATGTAGGCGAAGAAGAAAGCAGATATCCCCACCCCCAGCATGTGCTTCCTACCCACGAGGGCGACGATGATGGCGATCAACCCGTAGTTGGTCGAGAAAGAGCCGATGTCGAGTTCGTACCTGTAGCCCATTATGAAGGTGGCACCCGCAAGCCCTGCGAGCGCTCCCGCCGCAAGCATCGTGATGGTCATGACGCGAGGGATGCTTATCCCTGCATATCTGGCGGTCTCAGCGCTTTCCCCGACCGTGTTCACCTTCACCCGGAACGGGGTGCGCTCAACCAGAAAATAGAGGATGACCCCAATGGCGATCGCTGCGGGCACAGCGTAGGTGATTTGAACGCTCCCAATGATGTTGGGGATCTGGAACGTCGCCGGAAGCACCTTCGTAATTGGGAAGCCGAGGGCGGTTCCTGGGCTCTTTATGGGCCCGCTGAGCATGTAGAACCCGAAGTTGAATGCCACCACGTTCAGCAGGATGGTGACCACGATCTCGTTCGCCCCGAATTTCACCCTGAGTATCGTGGGGACCACAATCCAGAGGAGGCCCCCGACTGCGGCACCCAGGATCATGGCGACGTAGAGGACGGGCCACGGGAGGAAGGCAAGGTAAACGTAGACGACGAACACCATCACCATCCCGGCCAGGAACTGGCCCTGGGCCCCTATGTTCCAGAGGCCCGCCTTCAGCGCCAGGCCTATCCCCAGGGCCATGGTGTAGAACATCACGAAGAGGACGAAGATCTGCTGAACCCCGCCCGAGAGCCTTATCGGGTTCAGAAAAAGGGAGGACAGGGCCACTTCGATGTTGCCGCCGGCGAACACGACCACCGCGAGCCCGGCAACTATGCCGAGCACAACCGCGAGGGCGTTGTACGCCGTCGCCCGTAGCCATCGAAGGCCCTGCGTATTCTCATGCACCCACTAAGGGAGACTCGAAACTGGTGGGAGGTAGCTGAACAGCGCGGCCATGTTGCCAGTCGGCATGCCGCCGCCGGATGGCACCGTCAGGGTCGTGTCCGCGCAACTGGAAGCGCTTGGATTGACGAAGCAGTACGGCGATCCGCCCGATGTCGAAGCGAAGGAGATGATGATCGAACCCTCCACGATGTCTGCCTGCAGTGCCAGGCCCGCAGCCTTCACGTTAGCCGGGAGGTTGGGACCGGGCTGTACTCTTTCGAGGCCCGAGGCCATGTCGACCTTGGTATAGCCCCAGTGCCAGTTGTTGCTGACGAAGTCCAGCAGTGCTTTGTTCATCGGACTCGCATAGTCGATGACTATCGAGCCCAGCAAGATTCTGTTGTCAGCCGGTTTGATCGCTGTCAGGTTCGTGTACACGTTTGATGCCCATACCTGGGTTGTTGTGGGTTGCGCCATCGCTGCTCCAAGGACACCCACGTCTACGCCGTCTCCAGAGGAGAAGACGACATCGGCTCCTGACGTGTAATCATTGGTCGCGGTGGCCTGGGCCCCAGATACGTCGGCCCATGCGAATGCCTCGAATGTGTTGGTGATGGTTGGCTTGACTGGGCTTGTGTATGTGACGCCAGCGATGAAGCCTTCGTGACCTTGCCAAATGGACGGAATGTCGCCGCCCCCTACCAAGCCGAACTTGTGTGTCTGGCTGACCATCCCCGCCATGGCGCCGAGGACGAAGCCCCCGCCGCTGAGGTCCAACCAGATCCTGTAGACGTTGGAGTAGTTTGCCACAGTGCAGTCAACACAGACCGACATGATGTTCGGGTACTGACCTGCGAATGTATTTGCCTCCTGCTGGTACTGTCCGCCCATGAATATGACTACGTTGTAGTTCTGGCCCGCCCACTGCTGGGCCGGGACAGCCGCATCGGTCGATGAAGCGATGTTTGTAACGGTGCTGAGAGTGAAGCCATATTCGCTCTTGAGACTCTCCATTGCGGCGTTTGCGTTGTAGTTCCAGGAGTCGTCCGATGTGGGGAGTGGCAGGATAAGCCCGACCTTCAGTTTCCCAATCGCGCTTGCCTGGGCGCCGGATCCGGTCACGGTCGTGGTTACCGTCTGTGTGGATCCTGATGAGGTCGGTGGATAGACGAATACGTATGCGACTGCGCCAAGAAGGATTATGATGATGATGACTAGTCCGCCTACGAGTGCTGTAATTCCCTTTCTTTTCGTTCCTTCCATCGACGCGAAAACCAAGCGACCTTATTTAAGCGCGATTCCTAAGGAGCCTGGCTGAGCTTCGCCTTGACGCAGTCGAAGAGCTGACTGATTATCTTCTTGACGTTCCCCTCGATCAGGGGCTTTGCGAGCCCGCCGAGTGGCCCACTGATGTTGACGTTCGCGTCCCAGGCCAACTCGGAAGTTCCTCCGACGGCGGCCACAGCGATGTTCACCGCAGCGTTGAAGCCGCTCCCTGCCCCGGTGCCAGCGAGCTCCAGGGACGCCGCGTGAGTTGACGGGTCCTCCCTGACCACCTTCGTGTTCGTCTGGAAGGTTCCCCGGATGAAACCGATGGACACCTGGACGGTGGCGGAGATTCTCTTGTTCTCCCCGACCGTGTAGGTCTGGAGTCCGGGAACGCACTCGATTACCTTGGCCGGATCGGAAACGTACGCCCAGGCCTTGTCGACGGTAGTCGGGAGAGGGAACTTGCCTTGGAGCTGCATGGGCACCCCGAGCCGGCTGAGGCTTATTGGTTCATCGGTTGAAGCGCCCGAAGAGCTTAGGGTGAACGGATATAGCGACTTCTGCCACCCTGCGGAGCATGAAAGCCAACCCTCTAGCAGGATTTCTGGAATCGGTCGAGCTCAGGATGGTCCGCCCTTCCCGGGCAGTCCTGCGGAGCGAATCCGGCCCCATGTCGGGGTTGATGATGTCGATTCAGGACAAGGGGCTCCTCGAGCCGATAATAGTCAGGCCCAGCGTCGACGGGTACGAGGTGGTGGCCGGCATGAGGCGGTACGAGGCGTGCAGGAAGCTCGGGTGGAGAAGAGTCCCCGCCCACGTGGTCGAGCTCGACGACCGGGAGGCCTTCGAGGTCTCGCTGCTGGAAAACATCCAGCGTGAGACTCTGAACCCCATCGAAGAGGCCAGGGCGTTCAGGAGCTATGTGGAGGAGTACGGGTACGGAGGAGAGACCGAGCTCGCCCGGAAGATCGGCAAGAGCCAGGAATACGTGAGCAAGAGGATAGGACTCCTTTCCCTCCCCCAGCGGGTCCAGGACCAGATTATGCGGCGCCGAATAACTCCCAGCGTCGCCCAGGAGCTCACCCTGCTCAACGACGAAGACGCCGAAGAGATGGCGGACGAGATTGGGGCGCGCCAACTCACCCTAAGGGAGGTGAGGCGCATCATACGGCACCGACAGTCCAAGGAAGAGGCGGGAGGTGATACGCCAAGCTTTGGATCCACCGAGAGGGCAGGGCTGGAGAAGCGAGTGAGGCGGGTCTCGAGGGAACTCAACATCGCCATCGCGTCCCTGGGCGGAACCGTCATCAGGCTAGGGGAGGTGGCGGAGAACCTGGAAAGCGAGTGGGTTGTCAGGGAGTCGATATTCATCTGCAGAGACGCCATAAGGGAGCAGATCGGGAACCTGACCAAGCTGAAGCGGAAATACGAGAAGGCCGAAGAGAGCAACCCTGGCCGGCTGTCCGTGATAGGCTAGAAGCCCTGCGACAGGCTTAAAGCGAATTCACTTCTGTCGGTGGCATCATGTCCACCGACTGGTCCCCGCCCGAGAAGGTCACGCTTGATGAGGTCAAGATCAACGTGGAAGATATCGAGCCCATCCTCCGCGGGCTGGAATCCCCCCTGCTGAAGGTGGACTACCCGCCAGGATACGTCAACCTCCCCACAGGAGAGAAGATGGTGGTCAGGAGGGCCAAGAAGGAGGAAGCCCCCGTGGTGATGCAGACGGCACTGAAGCTCTTCAACCACGACACCGACTTCTTCGATCTCGTATCGTCCAGGGTCTACGCGGAGTTCCTAGGATGGTACAGAAGCAGGATGAAGGATCATGTCTCTCTCCTGGGGATAATCAACGGGGAGCTCGTGGCCATCGCCAACTTCAGGCTCTGGGACAGCGACGTCGCCATCAGCCTCCACACACTGACATTCAAGCGCCGCGCAGGCATAGGAGCTACGATGTATGCGGCCAAGGCGGAGTACGCCTTCGACCTGATGAAGACGAAGGAGTGGTGGGCCACCTATGAGAGCTACACCGGCTTCAGGTACTGGGGGATAAAGTACGCCCAGTATCAGAAGCCATACCCTCAGATGCAGCACGAGCTTGGAGGCTCGAGGATCTTCTTCACCACGAAGGACGATTGGGACAGGTTCGTGAAGCCGATGCTGAGAGAGCGGCTTCCGATACGGCCCGCCTCACCGGAACTCGTGAAGTCTGCAGAGAAGGTCACGGCCCCGAAGGAAGTCGAAGTGTAGAGAGTGGACCGACCGCTCTGGATGCGGTCGGCTCCCTGATGTCTTTTATACCTCCGACCGGCTCGGGAAAGCATGAAACTGTATGACCTGTCGCAGCCTCTGAACCAGGAGACGCCGTTCTGGCCGCTTTACCCGCCCTTCGAAGTGAAGTTCATCAAGAGAAAGGCAGAGCAGGGGGTCAATGCGCAGTACATCATGTCATCAAACCACATGGGGACCCATCTCGATGCTCCCCTGCACTTCGTCACGAATGGGAAGACCATCGATCAGATACCACTGACCTGGCTCTACGGGCCAGGGATCATCGTCGACGTGAGCGAAGTCGGTGACCTTGGGATCTATACGAAAGAGCTCGTGGAGAAGAACGCCAAGGAGGCAGGGGGAGTGAAGGACGGGGACATCCTGGTGCTCTACACCGGATGGAGCAGGTACGCCTGGTATCAGAAGCCAAAGCCCGCCGGGACCGCCGATGAGGAACGCTACATCCACCTTCACCCCGGGCCGACCAGGGCATTCTGCGACTACCTCCTGGAGAAGAAGATCCACATCTGGGGGGTCGACGCAGTGTCCACCGACCACCCGATGAATCTCCCGATAGGGAGGTTCCTTCCGAGGGTCAGCACAAAGGTGAGGGCGCTCGCAGCGAAGAAGTTCGGCGAGGAGAACCTCGAGAAGCTCTTCCCCGAGGAAGACTACCAGGTCACGCACAACGTCCTGTTCCCGCGAGACTGCATCCACATAGAGAACATAGGAGGGCAGATCGAGGAAGTCCTCGGCAAGAAGAAGGCCGTGAGGACGACCCTCGGGTGCTTCCCCTGGCTCTTCAAGGGCGGAGAGGCCGCCTTTGCCCGCACCGTCGCCTTCGTAGAGTAGGTCGAACCAGGAGTCGTGACACTCTGATTGGGAGCCCCCTCGGTGGGCTGGCTACTCGGGATAGTGGATGGAGGAAGGCTGCAGGACCTAGATGGCTCTGTGCTGGACCTCACGAAGCCTGTCCCTCCCGAAATATTCGCCCGCTATGACGGCGTCATCGCAGGGATCGCCAAGATCAGAGGGATCGAAGCCGCCGTCTTCGCCCAGGAGCCGTCCTACAAGGGAGGGTCCATGGGGCTGGGGCACACGAAACGTCTCGAGAAGCTGGTCGCGGTCGCCACCGACGAGAAGCTCCCCATCGTCGGGTTCTATGACTCCGGAGGTGTGAGGGTCCAGGAAGGGGGGCACTCGCTCGAGGAGGCGAGCGCACTGGTAGGCCAATTGATCAGGGCGCGCGACATCGTCCCAGTGATCAGCGTGGTGATGGGGACCGCCAGCGGGGCCGCGGCCTATGCAGCCTACATGGGGGACGCCATTCTGATGATCAGGGGGAAGAGCAGCCTGTTCGTCTGGGGGCCGGGAGTGGCAAGGGCAGAGACGAACGCGGTGGTAACCGCAGAGGAGCTGGGAGGGGCCGACGTGCACTCTGCGAACGGGACTGCTTCTCATGTCGTCGGAAGTGAGAAGGAGTGTCTCGAGACGGTCGCGCGCCTTCTGGCGTATTTCAGGGGGAAGGGAAAGGGGCATCAGCGGAGCACGGCAGCCGCCGGTGCTCCGAGGCTCATCGAGCAGACCTTTGACCCCGGGTCGTTCGTGGAGTTCAGAGGGCCCTATGCGCGGAGCGTCACCACTGGGCTAGCCCTCCTGGAGGGGAGAACAGTCGGGGTCATCTCTTCCAACAAGGAGGTGATGCGCGGGTTCCTGGATGTCGACGCATGCAGGAAGATCAGCAGGTTCGCTTCAATGTGCAACAGCCTTCGAATCCCGCTCGTGACCCTGCTTGACAGCCCAGGAGTATATCCCGGCCCCGAGCAGGAGAAGGCCGGGCTGATTCTGGCAAGCGGGGAGGCGATGAGAGAATACGCATCGTCAGGGTGCCCCAAGGTCACCGTGATCACCGGAGAAGCCTACGGCGGGGCGTTTGTCGGATTTGCGAGCAAGGCCCTCGGTTCCAAGAAGATCTTCGCCTATCCCACGGCCCGCATTTCCGTCCTGAGCCTTCCAGCCTACTCAGAGATATTCCTGAAGAGACGGGTGGATGCTCTCGCGGCTGATGCCAGGCGGGTGGAACTCGATCGAGGCTCGAACGAGTTCCTGAAGCAGATGGACCCGTCGATAGGGGTGAAGGAAGGCTACATCGACGAGATAATCGACCCGTCCCAGACAAGAGCCAAGCTCGTCGAGGCATTCAAGGGCGCCGGCGTTTTCTAGGACAATCGGTTCATTCGTGACCGTTCTGGGTCAGTTCTACGAGGACCCCTCCGGCTGTCTTGGGGTGTATGAAGTTCACACGGCTCCCGAACTTCCCGTCGGCCGGCTTCTCGTAGACGAACCTGAATCCCTTTCCCTTGAGCTCTTCCATGGACCGCTCGATATCTTCGACCGCGAACGCGATGTGATGCAGCCCTTCTCCCCGTTCGCGTATGAACTTCGCGAGGCTGCTTTCTTCGCTGGTCGGTTCGAGGAGCTCTACCGACGTCTCGCCTGACTTCAGGAGGGCGATCTTGGCCTTCTGCCCGGACACTTCGGTAAGTCGCACTTCGAAGCCGCCGAGCTTCTGGTAGACCGCAACCGTTTCTGAGACGCTCCGGACCGCTATCCCGACGTGGTCGAACTTCATGCTCTTCCACCTAGAAGTGCTGCCTGGGCCTGTAGACCCCATACAGGTCCCGCAAGGTGTCGCTTATCTCTCCGACGGTACATCCGGCGCCTACGGCGGTCGAGATTGATGGAAGCAGGTTCTCTCTTCTCTGTGCTGCGCTCTTGATCCGCTCAAGGTCCCCCATGACGGAGCCCCGCTTCGCCTTCAGGGCGGTCAATCGCCTCACCCTCTCCCCCTGGAGCTTTTCCGGGAGCACCTGTGTCTTCCTCCTCGATGCCCCCGAGGGCGGGAAGGCGTTCACACCAACTATGACCCTCCGTTTCGTTTCGATGGCCATCTGCTTGTCATAGGCGGCGTTGAGTATCTCCTTCTTGACGTAGCCGCTGTCGATAGCCTTCAGCATCCCGCCCATCCTGTCGACTCTTTCGATCTCCTCGAAGGCGAGCCTCTCGAGCTTTGATGTCAGATATTCGACATAGTAGGACCCGCCGAGCGGATCGACGGTCGACGTGACCCCCGATTCGTTGGCGATCACCTGCTGGGTCCGCAGGGCCAGCTTCGCCGACTCTTCCGAGGGGAGCGACATCGCCTCGTCCATCGAATTCGTATGCAGGGACTGGGTCCCGCCTAGGACGGCAGCCAGCGCCTGAATCGTCACCCTTACCACGTTGTTCTCCGGGTCCTGCGCCGTCAGGGTCTCGCCTGCGGTCTGCGTGTGGAACTTCAGCTTCGCCGATTCGTCGTCCTTCGCCCCGAACCGCTCCCTCATGATCCTCGCCCAGATCCTCCTGGCCGCCCTGAACTTGGCCACCTCTTCGATGAAGTCGTTGTTCGATGCAAAGAAGAAGGAGAAATGTGGGGCGAACTGGCCGAGGCCAAGGCCCCTTTCGAGGGCCGCGTTGGTGTAGGCTATGGCGTCGGAGAAGGTGTACGCGAGCTCTTGGACCGCGGTCGAGCCTGCCTCCCTAATGTGGTAGCCGCTGATGCTGATGGGGTGCCACTTCGGGTAGTTCTTCACCGAGTATTCCACCAGGTCGATGGCGAGAGACAGCGAAGGGGCCGGAGGAAAGATGTAGGTGTTCCTGGCGATGAACTCCTTGAGGATGTCGTTCTGGACGGTCCCCCTGACTTCGGCTCTCGGAACCCCGTTCTCCTCTGCAACCGCTGCGTACATGGAGAAGAGCATGGGGGCGGTGGCGTTAATCGTCATGGAAGTGCTGACCTTCCCAAGGTCGATCCCCCTGAAGATCTCCCGCATATCCCCCAGAGTGCTTACGGCCACCCCCACCCTCCCAATCTCGCCGAGGGACCGAGGGCTGTCCGAGTCGAACCCCAGCTGAGTCGGCAGGTCGAAGGCCAGGCTGAGACCGGTCTGTCCCTGCTCGAGCATGAACTTCAGCCTCCTGTTGGTCTCCGACGAGGTCCCGAAGCCGGAGTACTCCCTGATGGTCCAGAGCCTCTTCCTGTACATCTCGGGGTATATTCCGCGGGTGAAAGGGTACTCCCCTGGGCGCTCCGCCAAGGGCGGGGTTTCCCCAAGGGAGTGTACGGACTTCACTTCAATTCCGGACGGCGTCTTCTGTTCGGGTGCTTCCGTCATGGTCGACCTGAACTCTCGCGTCTGCACGGACTGTTAAAGGTAATCGCGTCATCCTCCCTCCGAAGCCGGACGCAGGGGCAAAGCATTTCATCCCGCTGACCCAGACGGGCAAGGAGTCGATGAGGAAGGCCCTGCCGGCGATCGTCGTCCTGGCGCTCGTCCTGGCTCATTCTGCGGCCGCAGCGACTTACCCCATTTCGATATCCTATGGGAGGTCCTGGCCCCTCTCGATAGCGGTGGACTCGGCGAGGGGCCTCGTCTACGTCGACTCCACCTCCGGTGAAAACCCTCCCGTAGGATATACATTCGGAGTGATCAACGCGACCACCCATTCCCTCATACGGGCAATCCCTCTGGACGAGGTCTCGGGCCCCATCGCCATTGACCAGGCGACGGGGGAGGTCTACGTCGCTGGCTCAGGGAACTCCTCCGTCGAGGTCTTCAATGCGACGAATGCAGTCAGGATTCTGCCGACGTCGGGCCACCCAATACTGGAGATGACCTACGACTGGAGCGTGTCTCCCTACATATACTTCACCTCCGGGAACTACGTCTTCGCCCTCGACCCCGGTTCGTCAGAGCTCGTCCGCAACGCCACCGTCCCGAACGGCCCGTACTGGCCGCTCCTCGACCCCGCCAACGGGATGCTCTACGTCTCCGAGTACCTTTCAGGCAAGATAGCCGTGCTCCGTGCCTCGACCCTGACGCCGGTTTCTACGATCGCCCTTCCGTCCTGCTGTGCCTCTGCGATGGCGGTGAATCCCAAGACGCAGACCCTCTTTGCCTCGACCGGGACGAACGCGGTGGACATGATCAATGCGGCGACGAATGAGTTCGAGAAGAGCATCGAAGTGACCCAGTCGTCTCAGAATTCCACGGGGCCCATCGCCGTGGACAGCGAGACAAACCGCGTGTACGTCGGTTCGTCTCCTGGGGGGTCGATCCTGGAGCTGGACGCGTCGACCGGGGCCGTGGTGGGGGAATTCCTGGTGCAGAGCCAGGTCGCAGGGCTCGCAGTCGACATGAAAGCGCATGAACTCTACGCCACCAACTACCATCAGATCACAGTCTTCGACGCTGCCAGGGCCGGGTCCTTCGAGCCTTTTGGGTTGGCGATGATTGCGGGCGCCGTTGTGGTGATAACCGTCGGCGTCCTTCTGAGACGAAGATACGAGAGGGGGAGGAGGGCCCGATCACCCCCAGTCCGCCGGACCGGGTCCGAGGTGACATCTTGGACCTTCTGATCAGAGGGGCCAGGCTGAGGGGCAGAAGAGGGCCGGTGGACGTCGGCATTGAAGGCGGCAAGATCGAGGAAGTCGCTCCGCGCATACGCGCGCACGCAAGCAGAGAGATAGGGGCCGAAGGGAGGCTCCTGACCCCGGGGTTCGTGAACATCCACTGCCACCTCGACAAGTGTCTGACAGGTGCCTGGGCGAAGGTCTGGGAGACCTCCAAGGCCGGGTCGCCCCAGGCCATACCTTCGGCTACCGCAGTAAAGAAGGAGTTCACTGGGGCAGACATAGTCGAAAGGGCGACCAGAGCCCTCGATGGCTCCTCGATCGCAGGCACGACCGCGGTCAGGGCGTTCGCTGACGTCGACGCCACCGGTGGGCTGCTGGCCGTGAAGAGCCTGCTGAAAGTGAAGGAGAAGTACAGCGGCATCATCGACGTCCAGGTGGTAGCCTTTCCGCAAGAGGGAATCGTACGAGAGGAGGGGGCTGAGGAGCTTCTCGAGAAGAGCATCGAACTTGGGGCAGACGTGGTCGGGGGAATCCCATGGTACGAGAAGGATGCAGACTCGGCGAAGAAGCACACCGACATCGTGTTCGACCTGGCCAAGAAATACGACAAGGACGTTCATGCCCTGATCGACGACAATTCAGACCCGAGCTCCCGGCACATCGAATACCTGCTGACAAAGGCCGTCAGAGAGGGGTTCAGGGGAAGGGTGGCCGCCTCCCACTGCAGAGGGGGGCTCGACTCGGACGACGAGGCCTATGCCCGGCGGATCTATGCCCTCGCCAAGGAGGCCGGGGCGACCGTCGTCGAGAACTCCCATGTGAGCCTGTTCATGTATGGGAGGTCAGACCCGCACCCGGTGAGGAGGGGCGTCACCAGGGTCAGGGAGTTCATGAGGGCAGGTGTCAACGTGGCCATAGGGCAGGACGACATCGACGACCCCTACTATCCGTTCGGCAGAGGGGACATGGTCGAACTTGCGTTCGTGATGTGCCACGCCGCCCACCTGGGAACCGAGGATGAGATCGAGTCGTCTTTTGACATGATCACCTACAATCCGGCAAGGGGGATGCGCCTTCAGGGGTACGGCATCAAGGAGGGGGACAGGGCCGACCTGGTCCTCCTGGATGCGAAGGATGTCCATGAGGCGCTGCGCCTACAGCCCGACAAGGTAGCGGTGATCAAGGGGGGGAGGGTGGTGGCCGAGACGACGGCGGAACGGAAGCTCCTCTACTAGACGGTCACCCGAGCGGCCTGCCGTTGAGGAAGAGGTTCGTCGTCATCTTCACCCCTGCCTTCTTCAGGGTGTTGTGGGCGTAGCACATGTCCTCCGCCTCTCTTGACAGTCTGAGGATGGCGGCCTTCGGGGAGCGGCTCGTGAGCCTAAGGTCGTAGACGATTTCTGTGAACGCGCCGCCCATCCTCCTGTCGAAGTGCCCCCGCGCCGTCAGCTCCAGGCCCTCGAGCTTCACTCCCCTGAAGATGGCGTCGGTCAGGTACTGGTTGGTCAGGCAGGATGCCGCCCCGGCGATGAAGTAAGCCAGCGGGTTTGGGCCTTCATCGGTCCCGCCCCTCTCGGCGGGTTCGTCTACGGTGAACTTGAACTTCCTCTTCCTGGCCTCGAGCTTCAGGTGGGCCACCCTGCGAAGGTCGACCCTTTCGGACCCGAAGAGGAACTCCTCGTCGTCTTCCTCGTGCCTCTTCCTGACGTGTTCCTTGACAGTCGCCTCGAGCTCCGTGACTCCTGCCATGGCCGACCGGAGACCCCCCTGCTATTGAACGCTCTGCCAAGCCGCGCCGGAGGCTCCGGCTTCGGAAACACAGACTTCCACTAGGCGTCGCTTACCGCCCACGCCGTGGCTATCGAAAGCGTGACAACATCCCCTCTCTTCAGGGCCTGCCGCCCGAACTCGTGTGCCGGGACTTCGGCGACAACCGTAAGCGGAGGCTCACCGACGACAATCTGCACGGTGTCCCTGAACTGGCGCACATCGAGCACTGAAGTCCTTATCGGCTCAGGTCCGCTCCTAGGAGGGTTCAGTCTTATCGCAGTCGGGGAGAAAGCCAGGAGGACGTCCTGGTCGGGTGCGAGACGGTGAGACCGGACGAGTTCCACGCCAATCTGCCCTCCCCACTCGGCTGCCGAGAACACGGTGATAGGGCCGTCTGAGCGGAGGAACTTCGCCCGCATCAGGTTGAAGCCGAAGAACCTCGCCGTGGAAGAACTCATGGTCCCAAGGATCTCGTCCCTGGTCCCCAGCGGGGCGAGCTTCCCTGACCCGAGGACCCCTATCTTGTGACCGAAGTAGAAGGCCTCGTCGAGGTCGTGCGTCACGTAGACGACAGTGGTCATGAACTGGTCGAAGACACGCCTCAGCTCTGACCTCAGAGTCTCCCGAGTCTGCCAGTCCAGCGCCGAAAGAGGCTCGTCCATTAGGAGCACCCTGGGGTTGAGGACCAGCGCCCGCCCGAGGGCGACACGCTGCATCTGTCCGCCGCTTATCTGCCCCGGTCTCTTTTCGCGCAGGTCACGGAGACCGAGCGTGTCGAGCATCTCCAGGACGGCGGCGGTGACAGTCCGGTCAGGCACGTGCCTGGCCTTCAGCCCGTAGGCCACGTTTTCGAAGACAGACATGTGAGGGAAGAGCAGGTAGTCCTGGAATACGTACCCAACGTTCCTGCCGGAAGGTGGCGCGTGAAGCGTGTCCTTCCCCCCGTCGCCAGCCCGCTCCACCAGTGTCCCGTCCACGTAGATTTCCCCCGAATCTGGCGAGAGCACACCAGAGAGGATGTTCAAGAGTGTCGTCTTGCCGGAACCGCTCGGACCGACAATGGCGCCCACAGCCCCCTCCTCCAGTTGGAAGTTGACGTCTTGCAGCACTTCCTTGCCTCCAAGAGACTTCGAGAGGCCAGTCGCCTGGACGCCGAGCTTCAGATCGTCCTCCCCCCGACTACGTGCCTCACCGTGACGATGATTACAAAGGAGATCGCGATCAGGATTCCAGAGACGAGGCTTGCCTGGTATATGTTGACCTGGAGATCAAGGTAGATGGCGAGCGGCATTGTCTGCGTGATCCCAGGGAGATTCCCGGCAAACAGAAGAGTCGCTCCGAACTCGCCGAGCGCCCTCCCCCACCCGAGAATGGCGCCGGCGATGAGGCCCCTTGAAGCGAGCGGGAGCACCACCCGTCTGAACGAGTAGGAAGTGGACGGCGATAGGGTGCTGGCCGCCATCTCCAGCCGCGGACTTATCTCGTCGAAGGCGGTCCTCGCAGATCTAACGAAGAACGGCATCGCCACGAATGTCTCCGCGATGACGACCGCTATGATGTTGCCAGGGAGGATGAGCCCGTACTGGAGCAGGAAGGCGCCTATGGGTGACCGCGGCGCGAAGGCCAGGAGGAGAGCCAGACCCGCCACCGCGGGAGGGAGGACTATGGGGAGGTCGATGATGGTGTCCAGGACACCCTTCCCCCTGAACCGGTTCCGGCTCATGAACCGGGCCACCGGGAGTCCCAGAATCACCATCGCGACGAGGGAGGCCGCGGACGTGACCAGGCTGATCCTGATCGCGTCTAGGGTTGAATGGTCGAGGGCGGCCGACAGGACGTTGCCCCCGGGAATCTCGAGGAAGATGGAGGCCACAGGTACCAGTATGAAGAAGAGGAGAATGACCACGAAGAGTAGCTGTAGAGCCGCATATCTGTTGGGACGCATTGCGACCAGCTCCCAGCCTGCGGCGCCGCTATTTCCCCGCCAGGGGGGTGAAGCCCCACTTCTGAAGGTAGGCCTGGCCCTGAGGAGAGAGGAGGTAGCTTATGAAAGCCGATGCCTGGGCAGAGTGTTGGGAATTCGCGATCAGGGAGACCGTGTAGACCGCCCGCACGTTCACATCCGCAGGGATGCTGATCTGGTGAAGTTGCGCAGCGTTGGCAACGCCATCGCTGATGTACCCGAAGGCCGCATCTGCGGCTCCGGTCAGGACCTCGGTTATGGCGCTTTCGACGTCTGTGGTCTGAGCAACCACGTGCGTTGCGATTGCTTTGCTGAAGTTCGCATAGACGGTGGACTTGAAATCGGGACTGGACGCGTTCCCCCACTTCGACTGCACGTTGGCCCACACCTGCACAGTATACGTCCCCGCCGGGACGGAAGCCGGGGCGCCGATGGCCACCCTCACGCCTGGTTTCAAGAGGTCGGAAAGACTCGAGATGTTCTTGGGATTGTCAGCCGGAACGAATATCGCGATGTAGTTGTAGACGAGCTTCGCATAGGTGTTTCCGTCGCCCAATAGCCCCGCATTCTGCAGCTTGACGTTGTTGGAGACATCGGCGTCGAGGAAGACGTCCGCAGGCGAGCCCTGGAAGATCTGCGCTTCAAGTGCTCCGCTGCTCGCGAAGTTGTAGACCAGCGATACGCTGTGATTCTGCTGATAGCTGGACTGCAATGCCGCGAGGGCGGGGTGAAAGCTTGCGGCCGCGAATACCCGCAACGTGACCGCGGGAACGCTGGTGGTCGTAGCGGTCGAAGTCTCCGACTGACCGGAACTGTAAAGGAAGTAACCAGCCAAAGCCGCGACCAGGATAACCGCCACCACAACTGACGAAGCCACGGCAGATATCCCCCGCGCATTTTCAGAGTGCATGCGTTATGCAAGCGCATGCATAGCGCTTATAAAACTTCTTACGAAAAGCAATGTTGAGAACCACCGACCGACAAGGAGTACCGACGAGTCGCTCCGTTACAGCATCAGTCGCAAGAGGCCAAGCCAGGTTAAATACGCATATGGCTTGTTCGCGTTCGTGAACAACGGAGGTTCGACGGCCAAGCGAAGGAAAATGGAACTCAAGCCTAAGTTTGAGCTGAGCTTCGAGGGAGTCGAAAGACGCGGTAGCCTTGACGAGATTGACGCAGCTCTCCTTAGGGGCATTTCCGAGGGGAACTCGCTTACTGCGGCTGCGAAGTCCGTGGGTGTTTCGTACAGGAATGCCTGGGACAGGATCAACGCGATGGAACGCGGCCTTGGCGGCCGGATTGTCGAAATGAAGGTGGGCGGGAGAGAGGGAGGCGGAGCCAAGCTGACGGAACAAGGAGTCGAACTGCTTCGGGAGTTCAGAAGGGTCCGCAAGTATCTCCATGACGCCCTAGAAGACCGTGAGTTCTGGGAGCACATCAGCTACGAGCTGAGCGCGAGGAACAGATTCAAAGCGAAGATCCTCGAAGTCCAAAAGGGGACGGTCACGTCGCAGGTGAGAATGCGTACGCTCTCGGCGAATACCATAACCTCGATAATATCCAATCAGGCGGTCGAGGAGCTTGGCATGAAAGTTGGGGACGAAGTCGAGGCGGTGGTAAAGGCCACCGACGTCATTATCGCAAAGCGCGCCGCATGACGCGCAGATGGGGAACCGAAGTTGGCGTCGGCCCTCGCAGCCATTCGGAAGAAGAGCACTACATCCCGGACACTGAGACGGAGAGTATGGGAGGCAGCGTGTCCGTGAGCTGACCCCAGTGTTCTCCCTGGTCCCTGCTAGCGTAGAGCTGACCGGTGCTCGTTCCGAAGTAGACGCCGCAGGGGTCCTCCTGGTCGGCGACCATCCCGTCCCTGAGGACCATGAAGTAGGACTGCTCGGGGAGACCGGAGTCGAGCTTGAACCACTCCTTCCCGGCGTTGTCGGTCCCCCATACAGCGAAATGCCCGCCAGGGGGGATGCGGGAGAAGTCCCCTTCCATCGGGGCGACATAGGCCCTCCTCGGCTCGTTGGCGTCCACGGCCATAGGGAAGCCGAAGCGCGAAGGGAGGTTGCTCCTAATGTCCACCCAGTTCTCTCCCGAGTCGTCGCTCCTGTACACGCCGCAGTGGTTCTGCTGGAATATTACGTCGGGTTTCGACGGATTGAACGCCAATTTGTGGGTGCACTGGCCGTACTCAGGGTACTTCCTCCCTTCAGGATAGAAGTCCGCAAGCACGTTCTTGTTCTGGAACTCCCAACTCTTGCCCCCATCCCTGGTGAACATGGTCCCGACCGCGGAGATGGCGATGTGCATCTTCCTCGGGTCCCGCGGGTTTAGAAGGATCGTGTGCAGGTTGAGCCCTCCGCCTCCTGGAGTCCACTTCTTGCGGGTCTTGTGGTTCAACATGGCGGCGTTCACCTCCCAAGTCTTGCCGCCGTCGTCCGACCGGAAGAGGCAGGCTGGTTCGACCCCAGCATAGACAGTCCCAGGCTCGTCTTCGGACCCTGGGGTTATCTGCCAGAGTTTCGCGACGGAAAGGCCAGAGCCCTTGGGGAACTTCGGCGGGGTCTTGGAGGTCTTCCACTCGCCCCCCAAGTCGCCGCTCTCGGCGATCGTCGGTCCCCACTGCCCACTGCTCAGTGTTGCCAGAATCTTCCCGCTACGCCGGTCGTACGCCATGTGGTGGACCTCGTTCCCCTTGAGGTGCGGCCCTGTGGCCTTCCACCCCTTCCTCCCATCATGAGAGGTGAAGACGAAAGCCCCCTTCCGCGTCCCGACCATGAGGCAGACACCGCTCCTGCGAGCCAAGACTTCCTCTACCCACCCGCCACAGACGGTAGGATATGAACGGTGTCACCATCCTTCAGCTTCGTCTTCTCCTTGCCCAAGTCACGAGAGTTCTCCGTGTTCACGAAGACGTTGACGTAGGGCCGGATCTTTCCCTGGTCGTCGACGATCTTCCTTGCTATGCCGGGGAAGGTCCTGTCGAGCTCCCCTACCACCCCGTCTATGTCGGAGGCGGAGTCGAGTTCGATCTCTCTCGCCCCGTTGGTCAAGTCCCTCAGCTGCCCAGTGAGGCGCACCCGGATCAACCACCATAGGACTCCCTGCCATTATTTATGGAGAACGTCTCAACCCATCCCCTTCCCTCCTAATTCTTTTATCGACCCTGACTCAGGAACGGAACGTGAGACAAAGCCCTCTTACTCGGGCAGAAGTCGAGAGGTACAGCAGGCAGTTGGTGCTCCCCGAGATGGGGACTTCAGGGCAGAACAAGCTCAAGGAATCCAGCGTCGTTGTAGTCGGCGCCGGGGGGCTGGGGATCCCAGCCTCCGTCTACCTGGCAGCCGCAGGAGTCGGGAAGATAGGGATAGTCGACAGCGACGTCGTCGAGAAAAGCAATCTCCACCGTCAGGTCATCTACACGGAAGCGGACATCGGCAAGTCAAAGGTGGATGTCTCTCGGAAGAAGCTGGAAGAGGTCAACCCCCACGTCTCGATCGTTCCGCACCGACTGCGGCTCGACTCGGCGAACGCCCTGAAGCTGCTGAAAGAGTACGACGTGGTCTTGGACTGCACGGACAACTTCCCCGCGCGGTACCTCATCAACGACGCCTGCGTCATGCTTCACAAGCCGGACGTCTATGCGAGCATTTTCAGGTTCGACGGCCAGGCCTCCGTCTTCCACGCCGACAAGGGCGCGTGCTACAGGTGCCTCTTCCCGGAACCGCCACCCCCCGAGACTGTCCAGGACTGCGCCGTTGCAGGGGTCCTCGGGGTCCTTCCCGGGGTCATGGGAAGCATACAGGCGGCCCAGGCGATCAATCTGATCATCGGCCACGGACAGCCGCTGGTGGGGAGGCTTCTCTTGTTCAACGCGACGGACATGAGCTTCAACGAGCTGCGCATCGGGAAGAACCGGCACTGCCCGGTCTGCGGGATTCATCCGACCGTCACGAAGCTAATTGACTACGAGGAGTTCTGCGGCACGAACAGGGCAGCCCCCAGAGTGACTGAGGTTGACGCCACCACCCTAAAGAGGCTCCTCGACTCGGGTTCTGAGATAAAGCTCCTGGACGTAAGAGAACCGCACGAGTACGAGCTCTGCCACATCCGGGGTTCAAGGCTCATCCCCCTCGAGGAGCTGGAGAAGAGGGTCGGCGAACTGGACCCGGCTGACGAGATAGTTGTCTACTGCCATGTGGGGGTGAAGAGCGCCAGGGCCGTCGAGCTCCTGTCCTCAAAGGGGTTCAGGCGAGCGCGCAACCTCATGGGGGGAATCCGCGCCTGGGCCGACACCGTCGACCCCCAGATGCCGGTCTATTGAGTCGGAAGCGGCCGCCTGGCCACCGAGACTATGTGGGGGAACTCCGAGACGCTCGCCCTCAGTGCGGTCTTCACCGCGTCAGGAGAGCCGGGCATGCACACCAGGAGCTTCCCATTGGCTGTCCCAGCGGTCGCCCTCGTGAGCATCGCGGCGCTCCCAATCTTGCCATAGCTGATCCGCCTCAGCAGCTCGCCGAAGCCTGGGAGCTCCTTCTGAAAGAGTGGCTTGACGGTCTCGACCGTGATGTCGCGGCTCGACACGCCGGTCCCTCCCGTGAAAAGGAGGACGTCGTCGCCGCTGTCAAGGAAAGCCCTGGCTTCCTGTCCGATCATCGTCGCGTCGTCGGAGACGAGCTCCCTGACGGTGACGAGGTGCCCCTCCCTCTTGACCTCGGCCTCGGCCGCGTCCCCGGCCTCGTCGGCGAACTTCGATCGGGCGGTCTTCTTCTCGTACCTGCTCGAGCTCACTGTGACGATCCGCACCTGGAGCCGCTTCGGGGCGTGGCTTCTGTGCTCCTCGTGGGGCCTCAAGCTGCGCGTTTCACCTTCTTGACGACCCGTATCGGCCCGATCTCGGTCGACGGATACTGGCCGTCCGAATCCTTCTCGTACATCTTGGTGACGTCCCAGATGTTCAGCAGGGCAACGGAGACGGCAGTGAGGGCCTCCATCTCGACCCCGGTCTTTTCATGGGCCGCGACTTTCATCGACACCTCAACCCAGTCCTTTCCTACCCTCACTGTGGGGACGCTCTCCTCTATCCTCAGAGGATGGCAGAGGGCGATAATCGACGGGGTCTGCTTTGCCGCCATTATGGCTGTGGTCGACGCCAGGGACAGCGCGTCCCCTTTCTCCAGCTTCCCCTGCTGAATGAGCTCTATGGTGCTCGGCTTGAGCCTGATTCTGCCGACTGCTGTAGCTTCCCTGTAGACCACCGGCTTGTTCGAGATGTCGACCTGCCTGAAGTTCATGGGCTCGCCGCCTCCCCCCTTCCCGATATAGGTTCCCCTCTCATCCTTCAGGAACGTTTTTTATGAGCGGACAGTTAAGTGCCACCTCCCTTTGAATGGTCGCTTACAGGCGGACGGACAGAGTCTCAAGGACAGGAAGGGGCGGGTAGCCAAGAAACTGCGGATATCGGTGACCGACAGGTGCAACTTCGCGTGCCTCTTCTGCATGCCCGAGAAGGACAAGATCACCTGGATACCGCAGCAGGAGATACTCGACTTCGACGAGATAGAGCGGATAACAAGGATCCTCGCAGCCCTGGGGATAGAGAAGATCAGGATAACCGGAGGGGAACCGCTCCTCAGGAGGGACCTGGACCGCCTCGTGGGGGCGCTGAGCAGGATCAAGGGGATCCGCTCCATCGACATGACGACAAACGGCTGGCACCTGGAGGGGAAGGCGAAGGCGCTCCGAGAGGGAGGGCTGAGGGGGGTGACGGTGAGCCTTCACAGTCTCCGTAGCGACAGGTTCTCCAAGATCTCGGGCATCGACGCCCTTCCCCGGGTCCTCAGAGGTATCGACAGGGCCCTGGACGTCGGCCTGAAGCCGGTCAAGGTCAACTCGGTCGCCATAAGGGGGTACAACGACGACGAGATCATGGACCTGGTCGAGTACGCGCGTGACCGGAGCATCTCCATCCGGTTCATCGAATTCATGCCCCTAGACGGGCTCGGAATATGGAGCTCAGACAGGGTCGTAAGCGGCAAGGAGATAATCGAGAAGGTTTCCAGCAGGTACCCTCTCGTAGCCCGTGGGAGGGGGACAGGGGAGACCTCTTCGCTCTGGCGCTTCGCCGACGGCCGAGGAGACCTGGGCCTAATCACGCCCATGAGCGACCCGTTCTGCGACGACTGCGACAGGATACGGCTTACAGCGGACGGGAAGCTGCTCTCCTGCTTGTTCGACATCGAGTACCACGACATCAGGCACATGGTCAGGAACGGCGCGTCTGACGACCAGATAGCCGAGGCTCTGCTCAAGGCGGTCTGGAAGAAGCCCGAAGGGGTGGGGTACATGCCCTGGATAAAGACGGGGTGGGAGAAGCCCAGGAACATGAACGCCATTGGCGGGTAGCCCGGGTTGAGGGTCAGGGTACTATACTTCGCCGGGGCCCGCGAAATAGTCGCCAAAGGAGAAGAGTCCATGAATCTTGAAGACGGGGCGTTGTTGGACGACCTTTCTGCCAAGTTGTTCGAAGTCCACCCTGGGCTGGGGAAGCTGGCCGGGTCTGTGAGGTTCTCGGTCAACCTCGAAGTGGCCAGCGGGAAGACGGTGCTCCGCGAGTCGGATGCGGTGGGGGTCCTCCCGCCCGTGGCAGGTGGGTAAGATGCCCCGGTCAGCCCGGATAACCACCCTCCCCATCGACCCTGCAAAGGTCATGGAAGCGGTCCAGGACGACTCCGCCGGCGGGACAGTCCTCTTCGTGGGAACCATCAGGAACGTGAGCGAAGGGAAGCAGGTCGCCGGGCTGAGATACGAGGTCTACGAAGAGATGGCCGAAAAGAAGATGAAAGAAATTGAGGAGCGCGTAATGGCCAGGTGGCCCGTCAGGAAGCTGGCGATGGTCCACAGATACGGGGACCTCCGGATTGGGGAGGTCTCGGTAGCCGTGGCGGTCTCGTCGGAGCACAGGGGAGATGCGTTCGAGGCCTGCCGTTATGCCATCGACACAATCAAGAAGTCTCTCCCTCTCTGGAAGAAGGAAAAGCTGAAGGGCGGGAAGGAAGGCTGGGTGAAGGGGACCAAGATACAGCGCTAGTCTGCCTGGCTCTCGACCTTCCGGCCCTTGTCGCCTTCATCTGGCGTTTTGTGAGGCACTTCTTTACCGTACTTCTGTGCGACGACTTCTGCCATGATGCTCAGCGCAATCTCGGTGGGGGCCACGGCGCCGATGTCCGCGCCCGCCGGCGACCGCAGGGTAGAGACAAAACGCTCGTCGACCCCGGCTTCCCTGAGCTTAGAGGCGTTGTCCCGCGCCCGCTGGTGGCTTGCCAGCATGCCCACGTACCTGAGCTTGAAGTTGGAGAGCGCCCTCAGGATGTCGAGGTCCCTCTCGCCTTTGGTGAGCACGATTACCGAGTCGGAGCTCTGGAACTCGAATGAAGAGACGTCATAGTCGACATCTTTGATGACCTGGTCTGGCTGCTCGGTCAGCACGGGGCTGTGGTCGATCACCACCACGTCGAAGTCGAGCGACTTGCCAAGCTTCACCAGGGCGTCTTCCACATCGTCCTTGCCTCCCTGGCCAATCAGGACGAGCCTCTGCTGAGGGAGATACGGCTCCACGTAGATCTCCATGGAGCCCCCGCAGTTGGTCTCGACGTGGATCTCGTCTTCGTTCTGGCTCTTGAGGACCGCTCCTACCGAATCTTCAACGCTCTCCAAGAAGACCTGGACCATCTTCGGGGTCCCGGTCCGGATGGTCTTCCTGGCGACGGCGGCTATGGCCGATTCCGGGCAGACCCCTCCGAGAGAGCCGTAGACCACCTCGCCGGTGCCGGAGATGATCACCTTGAACCCAGGCTTCCCCAGAGACGAGCCTTCCGTCTTCACCACCGTGGCAACAGCGAAGGGGGCCCCCCTGGTCGCCAGGGAGTCCATCATTTTTGCAAACTCGGCCTGTTTCATGGCAGCAGGACTGGGTGCTTCGCGCGCTTTCTTATTTATCCTTGGTCTAGAGACCTTCCTCGTTGATTTCCGCCATCGTCCTAGCGGCGGGACGTTCGACCAGGATGGGGAGAAACAAGCTGACCCTGCCGCTGGACGGGAAGCCGGTGCTCCAGCGGGTCCTGGACGCCCTGAAAGGCTCGAAAGTCGATGAAACCGTGGTGGTCCTTGGGGGTGGGGCGGAGGAGGTCCGCAGGATGATTGACCTCTGTGGGACGAAGATAGTTGTGAACAGGCACTATGCAGAGGGGATGAGCACCTCGATCAGGGCGGGCCTCGCCAGCGTGAACCGCTCCGCAGATGCGGCCATCATCGTCCTTGGAGATCAGCCGTTTCTGTCCCCGGCCCTGGTGGACTCGCTGATCGACGTATTCCTGGCAGGAGGGGCACCGGCGGTGGTCCCAGTTCATCTACGGAAGAGGGGGAACCCGGTCCTCTTCGCGAGAAGTCTTTTTCCCGAGATCATGAAGATCAGCGGCGACCGCGGCGCGAAGTCGGTGATGGAGGCGCACGGGGACGACGTCCGCGAGGTGAAGACCGCAGACGCCGAAGCTGCCATTGACGTCGACACCCCCTCGGACTACAAGCGGGCCGAGCTTCTTCTCCGTGGGGTCAGGCGAAGGAGAACCCAGGGATGAGCCTGACTGCGACCTTCTCTCCAGACTCTATCCGAGTGACGTTCTCCGGGACCACGACGCACCCGTCGGCCTCCGCGAGCACCTTCATAGACTCCGTCTCTGCCAGCAGAGGGCTTGCTGTCATCTCGGTCCCCCTCTCGAGCCTGACATAGACGACCTTGCGAAAGTCCGAATACCTCCTTCTTGCCCTCCACTCGCCCCTAAAAGTGCAGATGATCTCGGACTCCCTCTCCTCCGTCCCCGACAGGACGTCGATCATCGGAACTGCGAACAGGAGGAAGGTGTTCATGGCGCCCTGAATGGGGCCAGGCATCATCACCAGGGGCTTCCCTCTGACGACTGCGATACCGGCGACCCTACCTCTGTCCATCTTCACCCTGTGAACAAGAACGTCCGGTCGCATTGCTCGGACGGCAGCGGCGATGCAGTCCTTTTCGCCGACGGAGGTACCCCCCAGCGTCAGGACCAGGTCCGACCCTGCGAGCCCCCGCCTGAGTTTCCGGGATATCTCGGCGCTGTCGTCCTTCGCTATCCCTAGGTCGACGGGGGCGCACCCGAAGGCTTCGCAGAGCCGCTGGAAGACTGGCGAGTGGCTGTTGACCACCTTCCCCTTCTTCAGTCGGCCTTCTTCGACAAGCTCGCTCCCTGTCGCCAGGACCGAGACCTTCGGTTTCTTCCAGACCTTGACCTTCCGATGGCCGGTCGAGATCAGCTCCCCGACGTCCTGGGCCCTGACGACCTGCCCCGCCTTCATGATCGCTTCTCCCTTCTTCAGGTCTTGCCCTACAGCATAAACGTGGCTCCCAGGCTGGGACGGCTCCTTCACCATGACCTGGCCCTCACGCACCTCCACCGATTCCTTCGGGACGACCGAGTCGGCCCCTGACGGCAGGCCTGCGCCCGTTGCCACCTGGTAGGCCTCTCCTCTTGCTATCGCGGCCCTCGCGCGCGACCCCGGGCCCACTGCCCCCATCACCTTCAGAGACACAGGGGTCGCATCTCCGGCCCCTGCGACCTCTTCGGATATGACTGCGTAGCCGTCCCAGTGGGCGGTGGGATACTCCGGCACGTCCCTTGGTGCCAGGACGTCTTCAGCCAGGACCCGCCTGAATGCCAGCCAGGGGGTGACGCTCTCGGCCACCCGGTGGACCCGGAGTTTGGCCAGCGCCTGCGCCAGCGCGGTATCGACCAGAGTGTAGACCTCTTCTGCGGGGGACAAGCGTCACGGCGCGGCGTATGCCCCGTCTATTAAAGCGCCGGCGGCTACATGCCCGCCTGCTCGACCCGGAAATCAGATGGGGCCGTCGGGATTTGAACCCGAGATCGCCAGCGCCCCAGGCTCACCGTGAAGGTCATTCACTCTGGTATGCTGGACCAAGCTACACAACGGCCCCACGTGGACCGGCCGACGCCGGACTCGGTTTAAAGGTTGGGCGGGGAGTCCCGTCTTGCCGGGTGCTAGACCAACTTCAGATGTTCGAGTATCTTCGAGTAGGAGTAGTCCGACAGGTCCCGTTTGTACCTGCCGAGGAGCGCCTTGAGCGTCTCGGTCTCCCGCAGGCCCGCCGTCCGTCTCATGGCCGGAGCGATGGCACCCCCCACGAACAGGTACTGGGCCGCGCTCGTCACGTTCCTCGGCTTGCGAGAGGTCCCGGCTGACTCGAAGTCGATCAGCCATGGTTTCCCTTCGGCGATGACCGCGTGCTTCCTCAGGTTGCTGAGCTGGCCGTGGTCTATCCCCATTATGTCGAGCTTCCTGCACTGGTTGAGGAGGGAGTGCACCATGGCCCTAACCTCCTCTCGGGAGCCTTTGCCCTCAACCTCCTTCAGCCATTCTGATATCTCCTTCGCCTCGAGGAGCTTCATGAGAATCATGTCCTTGGTGTAACCGAAGACCTCCGGGCCCACGCCGACGCGGTTGGCCAGCAGGGTGATCCTGACCTCATCCTTCATGTCCTGCCTGTTGGCGTCGGTCCGGCGTATCTTGAGGGCGCAAAGCGTCCCCTTCGCACTAGCTTTTACCACTATCCCGACAGTCCCGAGGCCGAGGATTCCGAGCCTCCCGACCTTGGCATGCCCCTCGAAGACCACCTCGTCGACCTGCAGCGACCTGAGCTGCTCGACCCGGGACCTGGCCTCGCTGAGAGAGATGCGAGGGTAGGTGAGGACCTGGAGGTATGGGGTCCTGACCAGATCTTCGGGGCTAGCGCGTTCCGATGGCATCGGAGGTGATTTCCCTGATCCCTGCGCGCATCCATTCAGCCGAGGACGCCGCCCTAAGCAGGCGGGCACCCTCCAGCACCGCCGCCGACTTCATCCCAAGCTCGATCTCGCGAGAAGCACCTATGCGCCCCTCCCTTCCTCTGGCTACGGCCGTCAGGAGGTCCGTGAGCAACGTGTACGTCCTGGGCCTGAGCAGCCTGACTCGAGCTTCGCCGTCTACCCACACAAGCCGGGAGTCTTTTGCGTTGGTTGCCACGAAGGCTTCGACGTCCTTGCGCCTGTCCACTGTCGGCCCGACCCGCTGTTCAAGCTCCGGGAGGGAGGAGAACTCGGGGATCAGCAAGATGGCGCTCCTGTCTTTGTTGTTGGAGGCGGCCATCGACCTTGCTATCGCGAAGCCGTGCATCTCGACGTGTCTGACAAGGTGCCTGGTGGTCTTCCTGAGCTCCCCCCAGAGGGTGTCCTCGCTGAGTGCCTTGTGAGAGAAGGCGACGGCGATTACTTTCTTCTTTATCGAGGGGCGTGCCCTGCCTGACATCCTGCGGAAGAAGGCCAGTCCTGGGCGCCTTAGAAACTCTCTGGATGCCAGCACCATCCTTCCAAGGCTTTCACCCGAGACTGCGACCCCGAGGTCCCTCGCCTTGTCCACAGGGTCGGCGAGGGTGAATTGTGCTCCCTCCTTCGGCGCAGCTTCCTCGGCGAACCATTCGGCAACGCGCTGGAGACTCCCCATCTTCATGACCAGGACCTCGGCCACGTAGCCGCTGAACCCTCGCTTCTCGATTTCGGCCCCGTAGACTCCGATAGTGTTCATGAACTGCTTCAGCAGCCTGATCTGGGTCTTGGTCGTCTCGGGGAGCCCTTGGACGAGGAGGACGTGAAACGGAGAACGGTCGGCGGCGCTCTTCCACTCCCCTTGCTTCACCGCGAAGCAAGGAACGATGTTCACCCTGGTCCCCTCCAAGATGGCTTCTGTGTATGGGTGCTGGGCGAACTTCTTCCCGGCAGGATATCCCTTCGTCGCCATGGCTCCAATCGCCAGACCTGTCTTCTCGAACTCGGGTTCCGGGGTCGACGGGTCGAATCTGACGAAGATATCGAGGTCCACGTGGCCAGGGAGCCAGGTCCCCTTGGCGAAAGACCCTCCAACCAAGACCCCCCGGGTCTCGGGGAACCTGGCCGCGAACTTCTTCGTCCTGGCGAGCAGGACCCTGGCGAGCTTGCCTATCCTGGCCTCCTCCGCAGGGGAAGGGATGACGAGCTTTTGGGCCTCCAGAATCACGGAAGAGACGCGGCTCATTCTAGATGGAACACCCCGATGTCGCTGTAGACCGGCCCGCTGGGAGTGAGTCTGCTCGACTTCAGCTTCAGCTCGGAAAGCTCCGCGACCCCGAATGCCCTCTCCGACTGCCCTGCAAGGAACTCCCCGAGCTCCCGGGAGTTGCGGAACGACCTGACCCGCCCCAGGGTGATGTGAGCTTGGAATGGTCTTTCGTCCCGCTCTCCTATTCCCTCGAGCGCCCCGATGACCTCACGGGCGATAGGCCCGATCACCCCCTCGCCCTCGTGAGCCACCCCTGCCCAGACGACCCGAGGCCGGCGAGGGTTCGGGAAGGCGCCAGTCCCCCTCACTTCCACTGCACCCTTGGTGAGCCTGAGCCGGCCGAGCCTGGACAACACCTCAGACGCCTGAGGGTCGCCTATCTCTCCGAGGAACCTTACCGTGAAGTGCAGATTCTCCCTTTCGACGAGCTTGAGGTCGCCCCCAGTGGCCGAGAGCTCACCCTGGAAAGCCACGAGGGAGTCGATGACGCGGTCGGGGATGTCGATTGCCACAAAGGCGCGCAACGACCTTCGGCCACCACTGGTTCCTTTAAATTCGCTACCTGGCGGGCCGGGGGTGAAAAGTTGCTCCGCATAGTGGCTGTGACCGGGATGCCCGGGGCCGGGAAGTCGACTGCGGCCGAGGCCCTGGTGAAAAGGGGATGGACCCGGGTCGTTATGGGCGATGTGATCCGGGCCGAGACCAAGAGGAGAGGCCTCGAGCCCGATGCTCGGAACACAGGCGAGGTGATGAGGCTCCTGCGGCGGGAAAGAGGGGAGGCGGCGGTCGCGGACCTCTGCCTGGAGGCGGTCGAGAGGTCGAAATCCCAGAACGTGGTGGTGGACGGGATCAGGTCGATGGCGGAGGTGGACGCGTTCAGAAAGAAGGCGGAGGTGCTTCTCGTCGCAGTCAGCGCCGCTCCATCCAGGAGGTTCGAACTGCTTAGGGAGAGAGGGCGCAGGGACGACCCGCTCTCGCGGGAGATGTTCGACGAACGGGACGGGAGGGAGCTTGAGGTGGGGATCGGGAAGGCCATCGCGCTCGCAGACGAGACGATTTCGAATCAGCATGCGTCTCCGGACGAGCTGGAGGCAGAGATGAGAAGGGTCGTCGAGCGCTGGGTGAAGGATGCCCCGTCCTGATTTCAGGTTGAAGGTCAGGCTCAGGGCGACCGTGTCCCCCTCGGAAGACCCCGGGAAGGTTGCGGGGGCGCTTCAGAACGTGCTTGGAGGATCGCTTGAAGCGGCGGGGGACGATTGGGGCGCGGAGCTGACTTCAGACGACGTCGGGGTGATTTCGCATGTCAAAGATCAGCTGCGCGACAGGCACGTCCGCTCTGCTGCCCGGAGGCAGATGCTGATCAACAGCAAGGGGCGGACGACCTTCGTGATGCTGAACAGGCAGGCGGCTGCCGCTGGGATTGTTGCAGTCTGCGGAAGCGCCGAAGAGTCCCCCCTTGGTCCGATATACCTCAGCATCGAGTCAGACGACCTTCCTGCGGCCATCGACTGGCTCACCGCCTACGGGGAAGGATAGTCGACTTCCAGGCTCAGGCCGTCCTTCGCTGCGACCGTGTTCGGGAAGATGCGCCGTGCTTCCTTTACCAGCCCTGCGGTATTGGTGTAGCGGGCGCTGAAGTGGGTCAGGGCCAGCTTCCTGGCCCCTGCCCTTTTGGCAAGGGCTGCCGCCTCGGCGCTCGTGCTGTGCATCCTTTCCAGAGCCTTGTCTCTGTCGCCGTCGCTGAACGTGGAATCGAAGATCAGGAGGTCACAGCGTGCGAAGAACCTCGCGAGGCCGGGCGACGGCCGAGTGTCTCCCGAGTATCCTACCTTCCTCCCCGGCCGGGGAGGGCCGACCACCTGGGACGACTCGACCCTCTTGCCTTCGGCCATGACGCTTCGTCCTCTCTGAAGGCTCGACCAGAGTTTCCCCTCGGGGACCCCGAGGGCTCTTGCCCTTTCTGGATTGAACACCCCGGGGCGGCCGTTCTCCTCGACGACGTAGGAGTAGGCCTCGATGGAATGACTGGCTCTTCCTGCCTTGACCCTGAAACCGGGGGTCCGGACGACCAGCCCTGGTCTCGCCGGGATGAAGTCTACCGCGAAGGTGAGGCCGATGTGCAGCATCTCTGAAGTGAGTTCGAGCCATTTCCGAAGCTTGGGCGGTCCGACCAACGTCAGGGGCCTCCTGCGCTGGGCGAGGCTCATGGTCTGAAGCAGCCCCAGGATCCCCGCGACGTGGTCGCCATGGAGGTGAGTTACCAGGATGGTCATCGGCCCGCCGAGGCTGACAGACTCCTCCAGAGCGCCCCTCTGGACTCCTTCGCCGCAGTCCATCAAGATCACTTCTCCCTCCCGCCTTATGGCGACTGCGGGGAGCGCCCTGGCGCTGGTGGGGACAGCGGCGCTGGTCCCCAGGAAGGTCACTGTGAGCTTGACCGAGGCCTATCTCCTCTCTAGGACGGTGATTGCCCTCGTCAGGAGCTTATGAACGTGAAGGCGGTGCTCTTCGAGCACGGAGAATTCTCGGGTACCGGTGAGGGGGACGTCCTGTGGGTGCATGACCGCCATCAGCGAGCGGGAGGAGGTCACCGAGGCGAGCGCAGGGAGAAGCAGGTCGAGCATCTCCCGAGGGAGGCGCCCCCGGGTGCTCGATGCCCTCCCGTAGGGGATGTCTGTGGCTACGGCTCCTACTTTCCTGAGCGGGAGCTTGGCCGAGTCCGCACGGATGACTCCGAGCCATTCCTGCCCGAAGTGGCGCATGTTCGCCAGGCTCCCCCGGGCCATCCGTTCAACCAGGTCCACGGCGACAACTTCGGCGCCAACCATGCGGGCTTCCATCGGGATGCTCCCTGTGCCTGCGAAGGGGTCCAGGAAGACGTCCCCCTCCAGGCACCTCGTCAAGTTGACCAGCGCCCGGGAAAGCTTGGGGAACATGGCCGAAGGGTGGAAGAAGGGGCGTTTCCGCGGGCGGCGGAGCGACCATCCCTGGCGCATCCCCCCTGGCGCGGTGAGCGCGAGATAGTCCCTGGCCCCGCGTACGAGGGTGACTTCGAACTCCGGGTCGACCAGGTCGACGACGACGTCCGCCCCCTCGAGGTACTCGTCCGGGTCTGGAACCGCCCCCACTTCATGGAGGTCGAACCCCCTGAACCTCACCCTGCGCCCGCTGAGCCGCTCCCTCAGTTCGTGCCTCTCCTCGATCAGTTCACCCACCCGCCTAGCGAAGGCGATCCTGGACCCCACGCGAACCGGGTCGGCGGCGGAGCCGGCGATCAGGATTCTTGGTTCAGGGGACTCGAAGGAGGAGTCAGGGTCATAGGCGAGGAAGAGCGCCTTCGCCTCGGCCTGGGGTATGGTAGACCCTTCGCCGGACAGCAGGACGAGAGATCTATTCTTCAAGGGTCCGCAGGTGCGATGCCAGGGCGGCGGCCACGTCCACCCTGCTGTATTTCCCTGGGACAGTGTTGGTGCAGACGATCGGCCCTACGGGCGCGTCTTCGAGCTTCTGGACTGCGTCGCCAACGAACAGACCGTGGACGCAGACCGCGAGGGCCTTCCTGGCTCCCTGCTTCAGCACGGCCTCGGCCGCAGCCCTTACTGTCCCTCCGGTGCTTATGATGTCATCCACGATGACCACCTCCTTCCCTTCGACTTCGAACTTGGGCTCCTGGACGCTGACGTCCCCTGTCGTCCTGTCCCTGGTCTTGCTGAGCTGGAGGAACTTGGCACCGTACAGTTGGGCAAACGCTTCCGTCCTCTTCGAGCCCCCAAAGTCTGGAGATATCACCACAGGATCCTTCAGGTCGAGCTTCTCCTTCACATAGTTCACCAGGCTGGGGATGGCTGACACGCTGTAGGTCGGAAAGGAGAACAGAGCCAAGCCTTCGGCAGAGTGGATGTCCACCGTGACCAGCCGCCGCACCCCCATGGAGCGCATGAGATGGGCTATGACCCCGAGGGTGACCCCCTCGCCGGGAAGGAACTCCTTGTCCTGGCGAGCGTACGCCAGGTACGGAACCACAGCGGTGACCTTCGCCCCTTCCTCGCTCAGTTGGTGCGCTGCCAGCAGCAGCTGAAAGAGATGCTGGTCTACCGGAGCGTGCGTGGATTGAATCAGCAACACACTCTTCCCCGAGACCTTCTCATTCAGGGTGAACTTCGACTCGCCATCAGGGAAGACCTTGAATTCGGCGCCCAGGAGAGAGAGTCCCAGCCTTTCGGCCACGGACCGTCCCAGCTCCTCCGAAGCCGGGCCAGCCAGGACCAGCTTTTCGGCCACGTGTCGCTCGAGTTGGCTCCGCTCTCATCTCTATTTAACGAGTTGGAGCCCGATTGGCCCCAAACCGAAGGGGAGAAAGCGTTAAGGACACGCGGCAGGGTACGGGGCCCGAACATTTGGACCAAATCTGCCCGGAATGCCATGAAGGAGTGATGCTGTACGACGCGCCGACGAAGAGGTACGGGTGCAAGAAGTGCGGTGCCTTCCTTACAAGAGATCAGCTTTCGGATGCCAGGTTCAAGGCGAGGACGCCAGAAGAAGACGAAAGGCGAAAACGCTCGAGGCAGCAAGCCGATTATCTCGAGTGGTGGCTGAGCGGAAACAAGGAGAAGTAATCCCAACCCTAGCGAGCGCACCCGACCGGGCGCCTAGCGTCGGCGCTGTCTGAAGAAGACGCCCAGCACCGTCCTGGTTCCTTCGCTCATGTCGAGGGACCCGACCTGAGCTTTACTGAACCACTTCGAAGCCGACGACTCCTTGCTGATCCTTAGCCTCCCTGAGACCGGCTCGGCGAGGTAGTCGATTAGGACATAGTGGTACTCCAGCCGGGAGGCACTGTCGAGATGCAAGTCTGTCTGGACGTCGATAAGCCCTTCGATCTTGACCTTCAGCCCGGTCTCCTCCAGGACTTCTCTTTCGGCTGCGGCCTGAGTGGTCTCCCCGAGCTCGACCAGCCCCCCGGGGAGTGCCCACTTGCCTTCGTTGGGAGGGTTGTTCCTCTTCACCAGTAGGACCTTGCCCCCGCTATGAACCACGGCGCCAGCGCCAACCAGCGGCCTTGACGGATACCTTCGGCTCTCCGACAACAGCGCCGCAGGGTCAGCACTCGTTTTAAGCCTGAGGCGGGCGGTGGCGCGCCGTGGTCAGAGTTGAGATGCTCGCTGTCGGGAAGGAACTGCTCATCGGGCGGACCCTCAATACGAACGCCCACTGGATCGGGAAGCGCTTGGCCAGGCTCGGGACCATGCTGAAGCAGGTGACCACCGTCGACGACGACCTCACCGAGATAGCCTCATCCTTCAGGGCCGTCACGGAAAGGGCACCGGATTTCCTCATCGTCGTGGGGGGGCTCGGCCCGACGCCTGACGACATGACTCTGAAGGGGGTCGCAGACGCCCTCGGCGTCGGACTTCGGATGAACGCGGGGGCATTGGGTCTGATGCGCGCGCACTATGCCAGACGGGGGATGGCCGACGTCGTGCTGACTCCGGCCAGGCTTAAGATGGCACGGCTCCCCGTAGGTGCGGAACCGGTAGTCAACGAGACGGGCACTGCGCCCGGGGTCAGGCTCGCCGCGGGGAAGACCACGGTCTTCTGCCTTCCCGGGGTCCCGGCCGAGATGCGCGGAATCTTCAGGAGAGCGGTGGAGCCGGAGATCAGGGCCAGGGTCGGGAAGCTCTACAGGAGGTACATCACGATGAAGCTGGAGGGGGTGCTGGAGTCAGCCTTCGCCCCAGTCATCGAGGAGGCGCTCAGGCGGCACCCGGAAGCGTACGTGAAGTCACACCCCAGGGGGCTAAGGGAAGGAGTCTCGCGGATGGAGCTCGACATAGCGGTGGTGGGCGAGTCCAAGGAGTGGACGGACAGGGAGGGGGCGGCCATCAGGGATGAAATGGAACGGGGTGTGGCCGGTCTGGGCGGCAGAGCCCGGGCCGTGCGGAAGCGCGGAGGGAGAGAAGGCCCGTGAACATCACTTTCGTCACAGGAACAGCAGGCTCAGGGAAGTCCCTCCTTACGGGGGCCCTGAAGAACTGGTTCGTGAACAGAGGGGAAGACGCGGTAGCGGTGAACCTCGACCCGGGGGTGATCGACCTCCCGTACGACCCCGATGTCGACATCAGAGACAGGATACAGCTCCAGTCGATAATGGAAGACTACGGGCTGGGACCAAACGGAGCCCTGATATTCGCCGCCGACCTGGTCGCGACAAAACTCTCCGAACTGCAAGACGAAATCGACTCGTTCAAGGCGGAGAACGTAATAGTCGACACGCCGGGTCAGACGGAGCTCTTCGCCTTCAGGGAGAGCGGCGAGTACATCGTCAGGGAGGTGAACGCGGATTCGAAGCTCCTCCTGTTTCTCGTCGACCCCCTTCTTGCGAGCACCCCGGCCAACTTCCTGTCGCTCGCGCTGCTCTCAGCGTCTGTGGGCCTGCGGCTTGGCATCCCCAAGATCACGGTGCTGACGAAGCGGGACATCGCCAAAGATGGGGTGAAAAGGATCACCGGATGGAGCCGGGACACGAAGGTGTTCGAGGACGCGCTCTCAGCGACGAAGAACGGGGAGCAGTATTCGCTGTACTCGGAGCTCTTCAGGAGCGTCCGCAGGCTCTCCTTCGGCGCAGACCTCTACCCGGTCTCTTCGACGACCCAGGAGGGGATGATCGCCCTCGTGGGCGAGATGACGAGGATAGCCAGGGGTGGTGAAGAGTTCACAGACTAGATCTTCTGAGGACGGCCTCCCTCGGCCCCGCCTCGTCGATCAGGATCCTGGTCAGCCTCCCGAGGGTTGTGGGTTTCTTGATAAAACGGCGCTCGTCGAGTTCGGGGAACGCCCTCCGGAATTCGTCACGGTTTTCCTCGAACGCTGTGAAGAACCTGACCCTGACGGTGCCGTCCAACTTCAGGATCTCGCGGTAGAGCTGGAAGCCGTTCATGTCTGGCATCTTCACGTCGAGGAGGGCGATGTCGTAGGCATGCCGCTTGAACCTCCTGAGCGCCTTCAGCGGGTCGTCGAAGACGTCGACGGTGAACCCCTGCCTTTCAAGCCCCTCCTTCACCGAGGCCAGGACGTCGGGTTCGTCGTCCACCAGAAGAGTCTTCGACCGCCCACGACCAGTTGATATCGACGTCTGAATCTGTTGCGAGACTAGGCATTCCGCCTGGTCAGACCCGTCAGGAGAGGAACCTCTGTATCACCCCGGCGAGCGCCTTCGGCTTCTCCAGGGGGAGCATGTGGCCGGAGTCCTTGACGAAGTAGAGCTCGGACCCCGCGATGTTCGCGTTGAGGTAGTGCGACCACTTCGGGGGGGTCATGCGGTCCTTGTCCCCGCAGACAACAAGAGTCCTTGCGGCTATCTTTGGGAGCGCCTGCCGCACGTCGAACCCGTCGCATGCGAGGTAGTCGTTCAGGAAGACCGGGAGGTTCGATACAGACAAGGCGGCCCTGGCCTCTCTGCCCATGCCGAGGTCGATCGAGTTGAAGCTCCAGGGGGTGATGGTCGACTCGATGGCCCGCATGGGGTCTCCGCCCAGACCGTTGATGATCTCGGGGGCGACCCCAAGCTTCGCCCCGGTGCTCACCAGAATCAGCCCTCCCAGGTCTTCCGGGTGTGTCAGGGCCAATGTGAGGGAGATGGCGCCCCCCATCGAATGGCCGCAGACCACGGGGGTCTCCAGCCGCGACTCGACGATGAAACCGTGAACGGCTTCGGCGTAATCCCCGACCGACTTGCAGGTGATTTCACCGCTGGGGTGGCCGGGGAGGTCGACGGCGATTGCCTTCGACCTGCCGGACAGGTATTGAATCGTCCTCTTCCAGAGGAGGCTGTTTCCTCCCGCGCCGTGGACGAAGATGATGTCCCGGGGCGAGTCGTGCGAAATGTAGGACAGCACACCCCGATCCGACCCCGGGCCGGATTTAACGCTGGTGGGCGAATTCGGGGACAAAGATAAAACACGAGGCTGGGCCGCAGTCGCAGAACGGGATTGGCCACGCAGGCTGGAGCCTTGAGGAAGATGATTGCGAGTGAGAAAATCGTGGTTGCACCCGGCGTTTTCAGCCCTGCGGTGGCCAAGCAGGCGGAGAAGCTCGGGTTCAGAGCGCTCTACTTCTCGGGGGCCGGCTTCTCCAACTTTCTCGCGCTCCCTGACTTGGGGATAACCACGCTCACGGAGGTCTCGCGGGCGGCGCGGCAGGTGACTTCGAGGGTGAAGGTCCCCCTCATCGTCGACACTGACACTGGGTTCGGGGAAGCCCTGAACGTCGCACGGACGGTAGAAGAAATGCGGGGAGCAGGGGCGGCGGCGATCCACATCGAAGACCAGGTGCTGCCGAAGAGGTGCGGCCACCTCGAAGGGAAAGAGGTGGTGGAGGTAGACGAGATGGTAAAGAAGCTCATCTCGGCGAAGGATGCGGCCGGGGGAGAACTCCTGATCATTGCGAGAACGGACGCCCGGGCGGTTGAGGGCATCGACTCCGCCATCGAAAGGGCGAGGGTGTACACCAGGGCAGGGGCGGACATGATCTTCCCTGAGGCGCTGGAAAGCAGGGATGAGTTCGCGGAATTCAGGAAGAAGGTCGGCCTGCCGCTGATGGCTAATATGACCGAGTTCGGAAAGAGCCCGTACATGTCCGCTGAGGAGTTCGAGAGGCTGGGGTACCAGGTGGTTATCTTCCCTGTGACCGCGTTCCGGGCGATGATGAAGGCAGTCAAAGACGCGCTCACTGAACTGAAGGATAAGGGGACGCAGAAGGGGATGCTCGGTTCGCTCATGACGCGAAAGGAGTTCTACGAACTCATCGACTACTACAGGTACGAGGAAGCCGACGGCCGCGCGCTGCAGGCCGCCAGGCAGCTGAGGGAGGGGAAGAAATGACGGAAGCCGGGGAGCCCATCAGGGTGCCCAAGGGACTCGCAGGCGTCGCGATTACGGACACCAAAATAGGCAAGAGCGCAAGCGACGGCTCCCTCATCTACCGGGGGTATCCCATCTCGGAGCTTGCAGCCAGCGCCAGTTTTGAGGAGACGGCGTATCTGATCCTCAAGGGGAGGCTGCCGACGACCCCCGAACTCGGAACGTTCACCAGAGAGCTACGGCGCAGAGCCAAGGTCGACCGGAAGGTCTTCGATATCATGAGGCAGCTCGGGGAGGACGCCCACCCCATCGATGTGATCAGGACCTCGGTCTCGGCCCTCGGGAGCGTCGACAGGGAGGGACAGACAGAGGGGAAGGAGATGTCGATCGAAGCGAAGATGTCGGTGCTGGCGGCAAACTGCCTCAGAGTGCCGAGGGGGGAAACGCCGAGGCTGCCCAAGGCAGGGCTCAGCTTCTCTGACGACCTTCTGCAGATGCTGACCACCAGGAAGGCGACCGAGTATGAGCGGTGGGTGTTCGAGAGGGTCCTCATCTTCTATATGGAGCACGACCTGAACGCGTCCTCGTTCACCGTCAGGGTCGTAGCGTCCACCCTCGCAGACCCCTATGCGGCCGCGGCGGCCGGGATGGCTTCCCTGAAAGGCCCGCTTCATGGCGGCGCCAACGAGGCCGCCATGGGGATGCTCTTGGAGGTGAAGGACCCGCCGAAAGCGAAGGAGTTCCTCTCGGAGTCGTTCAGGGACGGGAGGAAGGTGATGGGGTTCGGGCACCGAGTCTACAAGCAGTTCGACCCCCGGGCGCGGCTCTGCAAGGGGTACCTCAAGGAGATGCTGAACAGGCGGGGCGGGGACGACATGCTCTACAGGCTCTGTGACACCATCGAACAGGAGATGTGGGAAGCAAAGAAGATTCCCGCCAACCTCGACTTCTACGCCGCCCCCATCTTCTACCTCCTCGGAATCGACGTCCCGCTCTACACCCCAATCTTCGCGGCAAGCAGGGTCTTCGGATGGATGGCGCATTATAACGAACAGGTCGAGGAGAACAAGTTGATCCGTCCGGACGCCGTCTACGTGGGTCCGACCGGGCTCAGGTATGTGCCCATCGAGAAGAGATAGCCCCTAGCGGGCCAGCTTGGCGGCTGCAGCCTCCACCGTCATCTTCCCCTCCAGCACCAGCTGCGCGAGGGCAGCTATGCGGGTCTGAGATGCGGCAGCCAGCCTCTCCATGGCGGCCCCCCGGGCTGTTTCGACGATCATGCCTCTGATGCTCCTGAGCTTCAGGTCGGGGCTCCCGGCAGCGAATCCGGACCTGACCTTCTCGATCGCGCTCTGCAGCGCCTCCACCCCCTCACCAGAGAGGGCCGACACCCTCAGGACCGGTGGGGAACGGGGGCTCCCTCTGAAGAGGGAGAGGAGGCTCACCATCATGAGGTCAGCCCCTTCAAGGTCGGACTTGTTGACCACATAGATGTCTCCCACCTCCATGAGGCCCGCCTTCGAGACCTGTATGTCATCCCCAAGCCCCGGCATCAGAACCACAAGGACCGCATGCGAAACCCCCACAACTTCGATGTCGGACTGCCCGATGCCTACGGTCTCCAGTAGGATGATGTCGAACCCGGCGGCGTCCATGAGCCGGATGACCTGAGCCGTTGCCCTCGAAAGACCTCCCGACCACCCCCTCGACGCCATGCTCCGTATGAACACGCCTCCGTCGTCGGCGTGCCCCGTCATTCGGATCCTGTCCCCCAGGAGCGCCCCCCCTGTTATCGGGCTGGTGGGGTCCACGGCGATGACCCCCACCCTCAGTCTCTTGCTACGGTAGGCACCGATCAGCCGGTCCACGAGGCTGCTCTTGCCGGTCCCGGGCGGGCCCGTAATCCCGACCACGAACGAACGTCCCGGAGGACCCAGCAGGGCCAGCAGGTTCGCCCCCTCCGAAGGGGCGTTCTCTGCCATGGTGATCCCCTTTGCCAGCGCCACCCTGTCCCCCTTCTTGATGGCTGCCGCGAGCCGTGTGAGCTGCACTACTCGGCGGCCGGCCCGCGCCCTTTTTATTGGTTAGAGGGGATGTTTATCTCCAGGCCGGGCCGCGGCTAACCACGTTGCTCAGGGACAGCAGGGACCCGTATTGGAAGAAGAAGGCGAAGGCCATCGTTGAAAGAAGGGCCGAGGCGGGCACGCTCTTCGACAAGAAGGCTGCGGAGAACCTCCGGCGAGGCCTCAAGCAGTGGGAGGAGACCGTCTACAGGCAGTGGGCTGAGAAGTCGCCCGATACCCGCGGGGACTACCAGACCGCATCGGGAATCCCGCTGAAGCCGCTCTACACCCCGGCAGATGTCGCAGACGCTGACTATTCCGACCAGGGGTACCCCGGGGTCTACCCATACCTCAGAGGGGTCTACCCGAACATGTACAGGGGGAGAAACTGGACGATGAGGATGTTCTCCGGGTTCGGGACCCCGGAGGACACCAACCGGAGGCTCAAGCTCCTTCTTGACCACGGCGAGACCGGCCTCAGCGTCGCCTTCGACATGCCGACGCTCTACGGGTATGACTGCGACCATCCGAAGGCCCGCGGCGAGGTCGGGCGGTGCGGGGTCAACGTCTCCTCGCTGAAGGACATGGAGGTGATCTTCGACGGCATACCCCTGGGGAAGGTGAGCACGTCGATGACTATCAACGCGCCGGCGACGGTCCTCACCTGCATGTACGCCGGAGTGGCGAAGAGGCAGGGGGTCCCCATGGAGAGGCTGAGAGGGACGGTGCAGGCGGACATGCTGAAAGAGTACATCGCCCAGAAGGAGTGGGTCTACCCGCCCGAAGCGCACCTCAGGCTGGTCAGGGACCTGATGGTCTTCTGCACGAAAGAGATGCCGCTCTGGAACTACATCAGCGTAAGCGGGTACCATATCCGGGAAGCGGGGTCGAGCGCGGTCCAGGAGCTGGCGTTCACTCTGGCCGACGGCTTCGGATATGTGGAACTCGGGCTGGAGGCAGGGCTGAAGGTGGAGCAGTTCGCGCCGCGGCTGAGCTTCTTCTTCAACTCGACCATGGACTTCTTCGAGGAGGTCGCGAAGTTCAGGGCCGCGAGGAGGATCTGGGCCAGGGTGCTCAGCGAGAAGTACGGCGTCAAGGACAAGAGGAGCCTGCTGATGAGGTTCCACACCCAGACCTCTGGAGCCTCGCTGACCTGGCAGCAGCCGCTGAACAACGCCGTGAGAACCGCCATCGAAGCGCTGGCTGCGGTCCTGGGCGGGACCCAGTCACTGCACACGAACTCCTATGACGAAGCGTGGGCCCTTCCTACGGAACAGGCGGTCGAAGTGGCGCTACGGACCCAGCAGATCATCGCCGAAGAGACAGGGGTGCCGAGCGTGATCGACCCCCTCGGAGGCTCGTACTACGTCGAGTGGCTGACGGAACAGATGGAGGAGGAGGCGTTCAAGTACTTCGACAGGATTGAGGCCGCCGGAGGGCTGCTCAAGGCGATAAAGACAGGCTACCTCCAGAGGGAGATAGCGGAGAACTCCTACAGACTGTCGAAGAGGGTCGAGGAGGGGAAGGACAACATAGTGGGAGTCAACAAGTACTCGAAGCCCGAGAAGGAGCCCTTAGAGTTCTTGAAGATCGACTTCAAGGCGCAGAGGAGCCAGGTGAAGAGGCTGGCGAAGGTCAAGCGAGAGAGAGACCAGGCGAAGGTCAGGGCTTCCCTGGCGAAGCTGGAGAAGGCATTCGGGGACGAGGGCGCGAACTCGATCTATCCCATGCTCGAGGCTGTCACCCGGTACGCCACCCTCGGCGAGGTGATGGACGTCGGAAGAAAAGTGTGGGGCGCTTTTAGGGAACCCATGCTTCTCTAGCAGCGTGGCCCCATCCTCCCCAGGCAGCAAAGGTTTTGAAGGCGCCGGGGTCCCGCTTTTGCACACATGGCCAAGAGGACAGAAGCCGTTCAGGAGAAGGTCAGGATTCTGGTTGCAAAACCTGGGCTCGATGGGCACGACAGAGGAGTGCTCGTGCTGGCTAGGGCGTTCCGAGACGCAGGGATGGAGGTCATCTACAGCGGGCTCCTCCCCACACCCGAGCAGGTGGCCCAGATGGCCATCGATGAGGACGTGGACGTTGTGGCGCTTTCGCTCCTCAACGGCGCCCACATGACGGCGTTCCCCAAGGTGAAGAAGCTCCTTGACAAGATGGGGGGGAAGGACATAGTCGTGGTCGGCGGGGGCATCATCCCCGAAGAGGACAAGCCCAGACTCCTGAAGCTCGGGATCACCGGACTCTATGGTCCGGGGACCTCCTTCGAGGAGATAATAGAACACGTAAGAGGGAGAGTCCGAAAAGAGAGGTCGAAGGAGTAGAGTGGGATGCAAGAGCAAGACGAATTCATGAACCTCTCGAAGATGAACTTCGACACCTCAGAAGAACAGACATTGCTGCTGGAGCAGGTGGACAGGGCCTGCAGGGAGTTCCGCCCCGTAGAGGACAAATTCTACCTTGAGCACAGGATAAACGACCAGATCAAGCCGTTCTTCGCGAAGGCCCACCTCCTGGGCCTCCCCACGTCTCGGAAGTATGGGGACGGGCAGGGGGCGGACATGGTGACCTATGCCCTGGCAGTGGAACGGATCGGGAGGGAGGGGACCGGGGTAAGGACGTTCTTCTCCGTCCACATGGCCCTGGGGCAGATGACTATTCAGCACTGGGGGACCGAGGAACAGAAGGCCAGGTTCCTCCCGCCGGCGACGAGGGGGGACGCCGTGCTCGCCTTCGGGCTTACCGAACCGAACGCGGGGAGCGACCCCGCCGCCCTCACAACCTACTTTGAGGAGAAGGGAGGCAGGTACTACCTCACCGGCCAGAAGATGTGGATATCGCTCGGGTCTACGGCGAAGTACGTCCTGGTGTTCGCCTACCCCAAGGGGAAGAGGGACGGGATGTGCGGGTTCATCATGGACACCTCCACCCCCGGCTACAAGGCCGAGATAATCCCCCACAAGCTCGGGCTCCCGACCGCAGACACTTCGACCGTCTACCTTGACAAGGCGGAGGTCGTGAAGGAGGACATGCTGGGTCCGCCGGGCAAAGGGATGTCGGTGGCGCTCTCGGGGCTGATGAACGGGAGACTGAGCGTGGCCGCGGGGTGCGTGGGGGTCATACAGGACTGCCTCGACGAGGCGGTCAGGTACGCGGGGGTGAGGTTCCAGCACGGCAAGCTCATCGGGAAGCACCAGCTAGTCCAGCGGCACATCGGGCTGATGGCCATGAACCTGGACGCGGCGAAGCTCCTTCTGCTCAAAGCGGCCTTCATCAAGCAGAAGTACGAGGAGGACCCGAAAAACACCCAGCTCCGGGAAGCTACCGACCTCGCCTGCACCAAGGCGAAATACTTCGCTTCGAACGCTTCATTCGACGCCGCCAGCAGAGCGGTCCAGGTCTTCGGGGCCAACGGCTACTCGCTGGAGAACAGGCCTGCGAGGCACCTGGCGGACAGCAGGGTCACGATGATCTACGAGGGGGCCAACGAGATACTGGAGCAGAAGATGGCGCTGGGCTCCCTGGGGAAGAGCTTCGAAGCATATTCGTGAAATCGACAGAGGAGAGGGTCCTGAGGAAGAGTCTGCTGGCGCTTTCAGTGGCAGCAGTGGTGGTAGTCGCCGCCTTCGCAGCCTATGAGGCGTATCTCCCCAGTGGCCAGAACACTCCGTGTGTGGCGGTTCAAGGGAGCGCCCCTGTCAGGACCCAGACCGCCAAGATGAACCTGGGGGGCGTGACCGAGTACAAGCTTCCGGGGGTTGACCGCTGGCCCAACGCTGTCACGAACGCCTCCGATGGCACTGTCTGGTTCGCTGAGCAGGCAGTCCCGGGCGTAGGCCACCTCTACCCCAGCAACGGGACTGTCGTGGAGTACCCATGGCCGGACTACCCCGCCCCCCTCCCCCCTGACTGCATCCCGTCCGTCAGCTCGACTGGAATAGCGATCTGGCAGGGGCGGGTCTGGGCGTCCGACCAGTTCGGCAGCCTGATCCAGGGGGTCAATCCAAGAGACGGGGCAGTGGTGACCCTCAACGTCACGGCGAAGGCGCCAAACCCATATTGGCTCGCGGTCGGCCCCGACGGATACCTCTGGTTCACCTCGTACAACATCCCTCCGGCGCCTGGGGCGCTGGGCCGCGTCGCCCCGAACATGACAGTTGAGGCGGTCAAGCTCCTGGGGCTCGGGGCATACGAGCCCCTTCAGATCGAGTTCGTCAACTCGACCCTCGCATACATCGCCACCATCAACCTGTCGACCAACTCCACCACCCATTCTTGCAACTGCGACGGCCACATCTACTCGTTCGACCCTGCCTCGGTCACGTCAGAAGTGACCCCGACCCTGGTGGGTGGGAATTTCAGGATCGTAGAGCCGACGAGCGTCACCTACTCAGACGGGGCGGTCTGGGTCACCCAGCACGACGCATCGAGCATTCAGATGTACAACCTGACAGCCATGACGTGGACCACCTATCCTACGTCGGTAGTGCCCTGGCTCAGCGTCACCCTCCCCTACGTAGTCGAGGCTGCGAACGGCAACATCTGGTTCAACGAGCACTATGCGAACAAGATTGCCCTCCTCAACCCGGCTTCCGGGACCCTCACGGAGTACAGCGAGTCGGATCCGCCCGCTTCGAACTACTCGGAGATACAGAACGACGAATCGATATCGCTGGGGGACGGCGGGCTCTGGTTCACATCCATGTCAGGGAACTACGTGGGTTTCGTGAACGAGTCGTACACCCCAGGGTTCGGGGTAGCGGTCTCGGGGACCAACAGGGCGGCCGTTGTGGCTGGCGGAAACGCGTCTTTCTCCCTCGTCATCACGGGGTCCCGACCCGTCCCCATGAACGTGAGCGTCTCGGATTCGGAGAGCCACACCTCAATCCCGGCAGCGATCAGGGTCGCCCCTTCTGTCTCGACGGTGCCGGCCGGATCTTCCCCGTACAGCCTCGGAGTGAACGTCGACGTCGGTTCGAGTGTGCCCCCCGGGAGGTACACCGTGCTCGTGACCGTGACAGACGGCCTGACCCAGGAGTCCTCGTACGTCTTCGTCACGGTGACCTAGACGCGACCGTGGGCTTCGCGCGGGTGGCCTGGTCTGCTTCGCTGGAGTCCGTAACGCTCATCTGAGGAGTGAAAACGCGAGGAGGAAGGCGGCGGCAGCCAGGACGCTGGCCACGACCCCCTTAAGAATCGACTCGAGCCTTGCAGCGATCGCAGATGGACCGCCATCCTGGCTCCTGAGCTCCCTGTAGGGCCTGGAGGCATTGATCTCGACGTAGGCTGTGAAGAAGCCGAAGAGTCCTGCGGCCAGCGAATCTACGCCCAGCGTGTTGGTCTGGGCGGCGTATCCTACCAGGACTGGGAGGAGCCCCCACGAGGCGGCGAACCAGAAGTCTGTGTGGAAGGTCCCGCCGAACCACTCCAGGTTGTAGGAGAGGAGGAAGAAGAGCTCCAGCGCTCCCAGCGGCAGGAGGAGAATCGCGTAGCTCAGCGCGTAGAAGAGGCCGACCGCCAGGCCCGGTATGAGGCCCGACATCGCAAGCAGAGCGAGCTGGGACTTCGTAAGGAGTCCACCCCAGGGCCTGTTTGACCCCATGGCATCCAGGGAGTGGGCAGCGACCCCGACTTCGAGGAGATAGACCGCGAACATCCCCGCCATCCTATCGTAGTGGACGACGGGGGCGAGAAGAGAGCCGATCAGCACATAGCACCCGTTCATGAGCGTATACGGGTAGAAGCTGAGCCCCACCAGCAGCCTGAACCTTCTCGGGCCGAACCGGGGAACCCACCATTCGTTTGCCCTCGTGTGGTCGACTTCGCCCAAGATTCATGCCCTCACCCCCGCTCGATTATTGAATTGTTGCGGCCGGGCGAGGAACGGACATAAAAGGCGGGCGCGCCGTCTCGTCCAGTGGTTTCCGAAGAAGTGGGGGAGACGCACGGCACGGCTCTGCGGCTTTTCCACGGACTCGCCGGTTCGTATGACACCGCGGTGGACTACGCCACCCTGTTCCAGGACAGGTATTGGAAGCTCTGGGCCATGCGGCGCCTTGGGGCCGGGAGGGGAGGTTTCATCCTGGACGTGGGGTGCGGCACCCTCCTGCTTGAGGAGCGGCTGACGGGCTCGCGCAGGAAGTTCGTCGGAGTCGACCTCAGCAGGGAGATGATAACGGTCGGGCGCGAGAAGCGGCTGCGCAACACCGCGCTGATGGTGAATGGGGATGCAGAATCGCTCCCCTTCCCCGACGCTTCGTTCGGCTCGGTCGTCAGCTGCTACGTCGCGAAATACGTCAGGACCTCGAAGTTCGCCGAAGAGCTCGGTCGGGTCACCAGGGCAGGAGGAGTGGTGGCGCTTTACGATTTCGCGCGACCGAGGGGGGTGCTCGCTCCGTTCCTCGGACTCTACATCCAGGGCGGGCTCCGCTGGGCAGGGCTCCTTCTACGTTTCGCCAGGCGCAGCTCTGCGTACACCTACGAGAACCTCCCGGCCATCATCGATGGATCTTCGTGGGACGAGGAGATCGTGGGCGCCATGGAGAACAATGGATTCCGAACCATCGCGACCGAGAGGTTGACGGGAGGGACGGTCTTTGCCTACTGCGGGCAGAAGGGGGGCAGCCCTTAGATAGACGAGCGGGAACCAGTCCCATGATGCGCCGATGAAGTGGGTCACGCGGGAGCATGCGAAGGTGGACAGGATAGCCTGCCCTTGGCTCATCAAGAGGTTCGTCGATCCGGGTGCGGAGTTCCTCTTCGTCCCCGCCGACAGGGTGGCTGCGGTGGCGAAGGAGGAGGAGGCCATCCCATTCGACGCGGCCGGAGCCGAACTGACGCACTACAAGGAAGGGGGGAGAGATTATGTCAGCTTCGACGCGATTGTCAGGAAGTACGGGCTCAGGGACCGGGCGCTCCTGGAGCTGGCTAAGATAGTCCGGGGGGCGGATTCCAAGATTCCAGACGCGCCCCGTGAATCGGCCGGCCTGGAGGCGGCAGCCGCAGGGTTCAGGCTTGTAGCCCGAGACGACTTCGAGAACATGAGGATCCAGTTCCCCCTGTACGACGCCCTCTACGAATACTGCAAGGCTAGCCTCAGCGGAGCCGTGAAACTGGAGCACTCGAAGCCCGGAAGTTGAGCGAGAACTCGGTCCGTCCGCCTGGGCCGCGGCTGATATATCTCGCAAAAGGGGTACGCGTGTTCGTATCGGGCCTCCTCAGCATTGTCCTCCCCTTCTACCTGACGATCCTTGGTTATGGGGGGCTCTTCCTGGGCCTGGCTCTTGCAGCCATCCTCGCCGGGAACGCGTTCTCCAACATCGCCGTGATGTATCTGGACGCGTCGGTCGGAAGGAGGCGGCTTCTGCAGTCATTCAGCCTCTTGATGGTCCTCGCCGGGGCGGTGCTTGCTCTGACCACCTCGGCCTTGCTGATCATCTTCGCCTGCTTCGTCGGAAACATCAGCAGCACCGGCACCGAGGCGGGGCCGTTCCAGTCGATCGAGGCTGGGACCCTCCCCGACCTCGCGCCCGCTGGAGCGTCGGTGAAGGCGTTCGGGAAATACAACCTAATCGGATATAGCTCGGCCGCCCTGGGGCAGCTCGCTTCTGCTGGCCCCGGGGCGCTCGGGAACAGCCACCTCGCGTTCCAGGCGGTCTTCGTGGGGTTCGGCCTCGCCGGAGCTGTCCTCTTCGGAGTCTACAGCAGGACTCGCGGGCTGAACTCGGGGCACGCGGTCAGGCCCGGGCTTGCGAATCTGGGTCCCGGCGCCCGGAGGGACGTGACCCGGCTCTCCGCTCTTTTCTCCCTGGACGCCCTCGGGGGTGTCTTCGTCACAACGTATCTCCTCTCGATCTGGTTTCATTCGACCTACGGGTTGAAGCTCGAGGCTCTTGGAAGCATCTTCTTCGTCGCAAGCGTCGCCGCTGCGGCGTCGACCTATGGCGCCTCGGTGATCTCGCTCAGAATCGGGAACTTGAGAACAATGGTCTACACCCACCTGGTCTCGAGCGGGCTGCTTATCATGATGGGGCTTGCCGGCTCTCTCGCCCTCGCCGTCATCTTCCTGTTCCTCAGGCAGAGCCTTTCACAGATGGACGTCCCCACTCGCCAGGCGCTGATGACAGAGATGTTCCAGCGCGAGGAGCGGGTGCAGGCCTACGCCGTGACCAACATTGCCAGGAGCACGGGGTCTTTCGTGGGTGGGCCCGTTGCGGCGGGGATCCTCGGCCTCGAAGCGGTCGCTGCTGTACCTTTCGTAGGAGGGGGAGTCAAGATCGCCTACGACCTCCTCACCTTCGCCAGCTATCGCAAGAAGTACCGCTGAGAGTGGCCGCAGATTCCTGTGCAGATGTGTTGAAGCGGTGGTCCGCTTCCTGGAGCAGGCCCGGCAGCCTCATGCGGCTCTGCCAGAAGCGGCGTCGAACTCCCATCCGGGGATGAAGTCGGGAGCCCTTCGCGCTCCGAACCCTTCGAGCATGCCGGCGGAACGGAGCTCGTCGACGACCATGGCAGAGTATGACGGAGCGCCGGTCGCCCCGGGAGAGTTGAAGTTGATGATGTGGGCGGAGGCCTCGCCCTTGAGGAGCAGGGCTTCGGGGACGAACCCCGAGGAGTCGACCACAGAGCTCCTGACACCAAACACTGCCCGTCGCCGCAACATCCCAGCGCTCAGTCCGGGAACGAACTTCTTCACCCTGTCGCACATCGCCGACTTCGACAGGGAGCTCCTCCACTCGCCTGCGAGCAGGGAGAGGAAGCCGCGGTTCGCCAGGAGCTTGGCCTTGGGGACCACCGGTCGCCGCAGGAACGCCCCCAGTTCCGCCAGGCCGACTCCGGAGTAGACATACGGCCCAGGCACGGCCACGGCGTTCGGCCCAATCTGCCTCGAACCGTCGGCCCGGACGACGAAGTGGGGGTCCAGGAACGGATACTGAGGGAACCTGGGAGGCCTGTAGATGTTCGAATTTACCCTCAGGGCGAAGGGCTCATCGACCACCCAGTACTCCCCCCTGAAGTTGAGGGCCGCGTACTCCCGGGCCAGCCCAAGCGCATGGGCGATCTCGAGCGCACCGCCCCCCGCGGCGTTGAGGAGCAGCCTGCAGGAAAGAGTCTGCACCCCCGCGGCCGACCGCAGTCGGACTTCGCCGTCCCTCCCCTGCTGAAGCGAGGAGACCCGGCACCCACCGAGGAATCTGACCCCTCTGGATATGACTACCCTCCACAGGTGGCGTGTGAACGCGCCGAAGTCAACGGAGACGTCTGTCTTCGACAGGAGACCCGCCCTGCATCTCACCTCCGGTTCTCGAGAACGGACCGCCCTCCCGTCAAGGAGCTCGATCTCGGAATCTTCCATCCCGTTCTCCACCCCCCAGTCACCGTACTTTGCGAGCGTTCGGATCTCGTTCTCGTCGACTGCCACGTTGATGGTCCCGACGGGCTTCCAGGGCAAGCCCCCGTCTTTCGCGAGCCGCTCCCACAACGGATGGGAGAGCAGGGAGGTCTTGGCGAACACCTTCTTCTTCCTCGGGTCGAGATAGAACGGCCTGTGGATAACGCCGGTGTTCCGAGAAGAGGTGTGCGCCCCTGGAGCCTGGGCGAGGTCGGCCAGGGCTATCTTGCAGTCGTAGAGGCTGGAGAGCCAGTACGAAAGCGTGACCCCCAGGACTCCGGCACCGACGACAAGGATGTCCGCCCGCTCTGAACTCGCCATCGTCTCTGCCGTCGCACGACGGGCTAGACGCCCGTCGTCCTAGACTCCCTTGAGGTACCCGTTGGATTCGAGCCAGCTGGCGTGGGCGCTGATGTACCTCCAGATGATGTCAGCCTTGCTGTTGTCGAAGTCCCATGGTGCGACCAGGACGATGTCTCCTTCTCGGATCCACATCCGCCGCTTGAGCTTCCCCCTGATCCTGCATTTGCGGGTGGCGCCATCCGTGCACTTCACGATGACCTGGTCTCCTCCGGTCATCTTGACCGCCTTCCCCAGGATCTCTCCCTGCTGGGGCATTACCAGCTCCTTCAGGTTCGCCTCGCTGAGGACCTTTCTCTTGCCCACGCTACTTCACCCCGCGCCGACAGCAGGCGGATATTAACGATATCGCCGAAAGTGCCTCGGATTACCCATGCGTCTTCCCCGCTGGTGGCGCCAGGGCCTCGGCCCGCGCGAAGAGAGGGTCGGCCCGGCCGGAGCTCTCGAGTCCTCCTCTCGCAGGGGCTTGATGGGGGCGGTCGCCCTGGCGACGATCCGAGCGAAGTCCGGAGACTCGTCCCTGCTGACGAAGGTGTACGAGCTCCCGATGTCCCCGGCCCGGGCGGTCCTCCCCACCCTGTGGAAGTAGACTGTGGGGTCTTCGGGGACGTCATAGTTGACCACGCAGTCGACCTGCCTGACGTCGATTCCCCTGCTGGCCACGTCGGTGGCGACGAGGACGTCCGCCTTCCCTGTCCTGAAAAGCCCCATCGAGCGGTCGCGCTGGTTCTGGGTCAGATCCCCATGAAGGGAAACGACGGTGTGGAACCTCCTCTCCAGCTCCTTCGCCAGCCTGATGGCGCCGCGCCTGGTCCTGCAGAACACCACTGCGCTCTTCCTGTTCTCCTTGGCAAGGACGTCCAGGAGGAGCTCGAGCTTCTGGTCCCTCTCCACCCTGGCGTAGAACTGCTCCAGGGTCGCAGGAGACATCTCGTCCAGATCCACCATGAGCTTGACCGGCTCGGGCATGTACCTGTGAGAAAGCTGCACAATCCCCTTCGGCATGGTGGCCGAGAACAGGGCCATCTGCCGCCCGGGCGGAGTCTTCGCGAGAATGTAGTCCACGTCGTCGATGAACCCCATGTCCAACATCACATCAGCCTCGTCGATGACGACGAACCTCACGGAGTCAAGCTTCAGGGTCCCGCGCCTGAGATGGTCGATGACCCTGCCTGGGGTCCCCACGATGATGTGGGCCCCGCGTCGCAACTCGTCGAGCTGGATGTTCATCGACTGGCCGCCGTAGATGGTGACGACGCGGATTCCGGTGTAGGCCCCGATCTTCTGGAGCTCGAGGGTTATCTGGACAGCCAGCTCCCTCGTTGGCGCGAGGACGAGCCCCTGTACCCATGGGAGATTCTCCCGTATCGACTGCACCAACGGTATCCCGAACGCCAGAGTCTTGCCTGAACCTGCCTTCGCCTGGCCTATGACGTGCTTCCCTTCGAGGAGGGGGGTGATTGCCTGCTCCTGTATCGGGAATGGCCGCAGATATCCGGCAGAGGACACCCCCTTCTTCACTGCGGGTTCGAGCCCCAGGTCATCGAAGCTGTTCAAGCTAGTGCGTCCTCACGAACCCGCATGGCATCTCACGAATCAGTCTTCTCATTGATGGTTCCGTGCACGGGAAAAGCAGGTGCGGCCGGCTCCGCCGAGTATTTAAGACTCGGGCGCGTCATTTCGCCAGCTGACCTCGACCGGGGCGTTCAGTAGCGGATAAGAACCACCCCCCGAGGGCTCGGTCGCCGTGGAGAAGACACCTGTCCGTCCTCAGAGCTTCACGAAGGCGTGCCCTGAATGCGGTGCGCGAGAGCCCCTCTACAGAACGCCCAGGGGACTCAGGTGCGCCGATTGCGTAAAGCGCCTTGACTCCGCCGGTTTGAGCTTCAGATAGCCGGGCCATTCCTCTCCTGTTCTGCAAGTCAGAACACTCAATCAACCAGAAGATAGATGCAAAATCATGAATTGCCACGGCGCATCACCCCGTCAAAGATGCTTTCAGACACACTGGTCGCGGCGTCGGTGCTGATCTGGCTCCCGTCCTACTTCAACATCGCGCTTCTCGGCTGGGGGCTGTGGCTGACGCGCAGGCTGGACCCTGACCCTTCAAGACCCCAGAAAGATCCAAAGAGGTTCATCGTCCAGATCTGCACGAGTGGGAGGGCGCCAAAGAGCGTCAACGCGATAATAAAGACCGTGCGCTCCTATGAGCTGAGGTTCCCGTACGAGAGCTGGGTGGTTATCGAGGAATACGACAAGAACACCTATGATGCAGACAGAGTGGTCATGGTCCCTTCCGATTTCGTTACGCCAAAGCGAAGCGGGGCCAAGGCGCGGGCACTCGAGTATGCGCGGCAGGTCAGAATCCGCGAGGGGATTGAGGATGAAGCGACCAAGATACTATTCCTCGATGACGACAGTTTCCCCGAAAAGGGGTACCTCGAGTATGCGTTCCATGCCCCCGTGGAGATAGCCCATGGCTACATCCGGACTGACAGGGGGTACGGCACCAACCTCCTCACTTCGGTCGCAGACAACTTCCGGGTCACGGACTGCATAGCCACCTGCCCGACGTTCTCCACCATTGGGAAACCAAAGCTAATCCACGGAGAGGGGCTCGTGGCAAAAGGGAACGTAGAGAGGGAGATCACCTGGGACCATGGAGGGGCAGCGAGCCTGGGAGAGGACCTGATGTTCGGGACCAGAGCCTCGCACAGGTTCACCTATGGCTTCATCCCTCACAGCGTCCACATCGCTTCTCCATTCACCGTCCGTGATCTGTACAGGCAGAGGAGGCGCTGGCTGTGGGGGAGCCTCAAGTCCCTCCCGCTCCTTTCAAGGTCAGAGCGATCGTTCGTGCTAGCTCGGCTGTACTGCGGGTTCATGGCCGTTCCGTCGATCGGCCTTACCCTCTACGGCCTGTCGGTGGGGGCAAGGTGGCCTCTGCCGTTGGAGGCGGCCTTCTCATGCGGTACGGTGGCGTTCCTGGGATATTACGCTCTGGGCGCCTGGCTGAACACTCACAGTCATGAGAGGGTCATCCAGACGTTGGTGCTGGCCATCCAGGCAGCTGTCATGGAGGCGCCTGTCCTGATCTTCTCCCTGATGCGAAAGCCGAAGACCTTTGAAGTTATCCAGAAGGAATAGGCGCCCTGGCCGGGACTTTCGTCTCGGCGATTTCGAACCCGGGTCGCTGCCGCTCTGCCGAAGGGTGCTTCGTTGACAGGGCAGCATACTGACCTCTATACGACCAGGGCACCTGAGAAGGCCGCGCTTCAAGGGGGTTTTAAGGTTCACATGCGCATGTAGTAGTCGTCCCCGGTCGTGTGCAAGGGCGCCGGCCCCCTCTTGTGCGTCTTCCCGCATCTCTCCAGGTGCCTCTTGTACTTCTTGGGGCTGATGAGCTTGCCGCATTTGGGGCAGGTAGGCATTGCCGATTTCGCGCCGTCTGCCTAGTTACGCTTTTCCGAAGGCGGGGAGAGGGAGTCCCTGAGATGAGAAGTGAAGGGGGGCCGAGGCGATGCGGCTGGGCCGGTCTTTCAGACCCGCTGTATCTCGACTACCACGACAGGGAGTGGGGGGTGCCGGTCCACGATGACAGGGCCCTCTTCGAGTTCCTGGTCCTGGAAGGAGCCCAGGCGGGGCTCAGCTGGGGGACCATCCTGAGGAAGAGGGAACACTTCAGGCGCGCCTTCGAAGGCTTCAATCCGGGGAGGGTCGCAGGATACGGCAAGAAGAAGGTCGAGCAGCTTCTCGGGGATCCAGGAATAGTCCGGAACAGGCTGAAGGTGGAGTCGGCAATCCGCAACGCCAAGGCGTTCGTGGATGTCCAGAGGGAGTTCGGGAGTTTCGACTCATACGTCTGGAAGTTCGTGGGGGGAAAGACGAAGGTGAACCATTGGCGGACTCTAGGGGAGGTACCGGCGACCACCCCAGAGTCAGAAGCGATGAGCAGGGACCTGCTGAAGCGGGGCTTCAGATTCGTCGGTCCGACCATATGCTATGCGCACATGCAGGCGACAGGGATGGTCAACGACCACATCATCGGGTGCTTCCGCTACAGGGAACTGGCTTCGAGGGGCTAGATCAGCCGGAGGCTCTTCAGGCCTCCGATGATGCGCTCTGCGTCCGCCTTCTGCAGCGGGAGGAATGGCGCCCTGGGCCCGCCGCACTCGACCCCCCTTTCTCTGAGGATAGCATAGTAGGAAGGGATGGGGCCTGGCTTGACCAGTTCTTTCACCCTCTGGATCAGGGCTTGTACCTGCACGGCGGTGCAGTAGTCCCCCTTCCTCTGGGCGACCATGAGGGATTTGAAGACCTCAGGGAGTGCGCTCGCTGCCCCCGATACCAGCCCGTCTGCCCCACCCATGATGGCGTAGAGCGCGTACTCTTCTGTGCCGTTCATCACAACGAATTCGTCGGGGACTGCCTCGAGCAGATCGATCAGCTGGAGCAGGTCGCGGGACGAATCCTTGATGCCTGCAAGGGTCCCCTGCCTGGCCATGGCAGCGACCGTCCCCGCCGAAAGGCTGTTTCCGGTGAACTGAGGGATGTTGTAGGCGAAGACCGGAACGGAGACGGCCTTCGAGATCGACTCGAAGTGCCGGATGACCGCCTTCTCCCCGGGCTTGTAGTAGTACGGGGTGAGGCTCGCGACCGCGTCTGCTCCCTCCTGCTCTGCGTGCTTCGCAAGGGCTACCGACGAAGCGGTGTCCGCCGAACCCACCTGGACCACGACCGGGACCCGACGGTGGGCCGCCTTCAATACCACCTCGGCCACCACCTTCCGCTCGTCGATGCCCATGGCCGGCCCGAGCCCCGTGCTTCCGCAGGGAAAAATCCCCTCCGTCCCTTTAGAGACCTGGAAGCGGACAAGGTCAGACAGCCCCTCTGCGTCCACCCTCCCCCTTTCGTCGAAGGGCGTGATCAATGCAGTGAACAGGCCCTGCACTCTACGCTGATGTTCAGGCAAGCGGGCCCCTGCCCGTCAAGGGGGCGACTTATGCTTGATGCCCGGGCGTGGGAAGACAGTCCTCGCGGTGCGACGGGCCCCCTCTTGCCGGCCCCGATGCCTCCTGCTGGCTACATCAGGGCTTCCTGGGTCTCGAGCAGCTCTCCGCGACCGATGACTGCCTTGAGGTAATCTGTGACTCCGCTGTGCTCAACGTGCCTCGCCAGGTCGGTGACGGTGATGACTCCCACCGCCTTGCCCCCTTCCGTGACCACGAGGCGCCTGATCTGGTGCGCGGACATCATTCTTGCGGCCACGGCGGCGGACTCCCGCGGCCCTATTGTCACGACGGGTGAAGTCATGGCGTCTGCGACTCTGGTCGAGGAGGACTTCCCTTCGGCCACGATCTTGTGGACGATGTCACGCTCGGTCAGCATTCCGATGGGCCTGCCGTTGTCGACTACGACAAGACACCCCTTGACCGAGGACTTCATCCTGCGAGCAGCCTCTTCGACATCCGAGCCGGGTTCGATTGTCTGGATGTTGCCCTTTGACATCAGGTCAGAAACCTTCTCCATCTTGCCTCGTCTACATTGATTCCCTCGTTCTATTTACAACCATGAGGCGTTTCCCTTCGTTGAGAATGGCTTGGCCGAGGACGCGCACTATCAGAATGCCCGCCTGGCCGGAGGAGACTGGCAGGAACGCTTAGGCTTGGGGAACGGAACGCTCCCTTACAGCTTAGGGTCAACATAGATACCTCGATTGCCTGGGCAGGTCCCCATGAAGCCAAAGGTGCAGGCGACCGCAGCGGCGATTCAGGGAGCGGAGCGGGCCCGGCAGCAGCAGTACTTCCTGAACCCCATGAGTCTGTCTCTCCTGGAGGCGTTTGCAGACGAGCCTTCAAGGACTATACTGAACTCCACCATCCCAAAGAGCAAGTCCATCGAAGAAGTGGCCCAGGAGGACAACATCCCTGTCAGCACCGCGTACAGGCGGGTTCACCACCTGGTTGACAGAGGACTTCTGGTAGTGGAACGCGTCATGATAACCGAGGGAGGGAAGAGGTACTCGCTCTTCCGGAGCACGCTCCAGGGAGCCAAGATTGAAGTCCAGCAGAGCGGCATCCAGGTGACCTGCGCCCCCAACCAGAGCGTCCCCGACAGCATCCAAGATCTGGCGGTTTAACCACAGAGCCTTGGTCCAGACTGCGCAGGTCTAGGACCGCCGCGGTCGAGAGAACAACGGAAAGGGCGTCGAGAGGAATGTGTGCTACAGGCGCCCCGCGGGCCAGAGCTGTCATCGCTTTTGGCCGAAAGGCCCTAGACGCCAGGGCTAGCTCGGCCGTTCTTTCTAGCCCAGAAACCCGCGAGTTTCACGACGTCGCCGACTATTATGACACCCGGGTGCGGGAGCCTCTTTGCCTCCGCCAGAGCGGCCAGTTCTCTGAGCCGACCTGATACCGTCTTCTCGCCCTCCATGGTCCCTCTGCAGATCACGCAGGCCGGCGTCTCTGGGTCTTTGCCAGCCTCGATCAGTCGTTTGCAGACTGGTCCCATCGTCGCGACCGCCATAAGGACCACAAGGGTCCCGCCGAATCTCGCCGCCTCAGACCAGTCAGCCGTTGAGCCTTCGGCCGGGTGGCCTGAAAGGATCATCACCCCGGAGGATATCCCTCGGTGGGTCAGAGGCACCCCTGCGTGGGAAGGGACCCCCACCGCCGATGTTACGCCCGGGACGACCTGAAACCTGATGCGGTTCTTCCTGAAGAACTCGACCTCCTCTCCGCCCCTCCCGAAGATGAACGGGTCTCCGTTCTTCAGCCTCACCACGTTCAGCCCTTCATCGTAGTACTTCTGCATGAGCCGGTAAATCTTGTCCTGTCTCTCTTGGGAGTGCCCTTCCTGGGCGCCGACGTACACCCTCTTCGAGCGCTTCGGGATGAGCCCAAGGGTCCGCCTGCCGACGAGCTTGTCATAGAGCACCACGTCCGCCCTTTTCATGACCTCAAGCGCCGCGAGCGTCAGCAGCGCTGGGTCGCCAGGACCAGCGCCCACCAGGTAGACCTTATTCGCCATCCTCTTGCCGGCTCGTTGCGCCGCGGTGTAATGAAGTGCGCAGCTCTTTCTCACTGGTGAGAATCTCCTACCACCCTTTACTATCCGCTTCGAGGATCGGCCGAAGAGGTTGGCCAGACATGATGGGCGGGGAGTCCGTTGCTGATTGACCTTTCCCTGAAAGACTCCAGGGTTCTCATCATAGGCTCAGGAAAGGTCGGCATGAGGAAGGCAAGGGGCATCATTGGCGAATGCAAGAAGCTAACCATCGCGAGCGAGCGTTTCCCGAAGGGAGTCAAGACGCTCGAGCGGGCTGGAGCCACGCTCGTGAAGACAGGGGCACTGAAAGACCGGACCCTGGGGGCCCTGATCTCCGACTGCGACGTGGTGATCGCCGCCACCAGCGACCACGACCTGAACAGGAGAGTCGCGGAATGGGCCCGCGCCTCGGGGGTGCTCCTGGGCTCGGTCGATGATCCTGCGGTGAGTGACTTCAATTTCCCTGCTGTGCGCGCCGTCGGGGACATCCGCATTGGCGTCTCAACCGGTGGAAGGAGCCCGGCCATGGCCAGGCTGATCTGCATGAAGCTGGCCGACGCGATAACCCCCGAAGACAGGCTCTGGGTGAAGCTGATGAGCCGGGTCAGGAGTTCCGCCATGGCGCAGCTGTCGACACCGGGTGAGCGCCGGGCCAGCATCTACAAGGTCCTGAAAGATGAAAATGTCAGGAGCCTAGTGCGCGCCGGCAGGCTCGGCGAAGCCAGCGATGCGGCCAGGGCCATCATAGCGGGGAAGTGAATGGACCACTCAGACCCGGCTGAAAGGGTGCTGAACATCAGGGTCACCCACAAGAGGGCGACGGTGCCGGTGCTCGAAACGGTGAGGTTCGAAAGCCCGGCCGGAGCCATGAGGGAGATCAGCCGTCTGGCAACGGTCTCTGAGTGCGCCGTCCTGCAGACCTGCAACAGGGTCGAAGTCTACGCGCTTGCTTCGAAGACCGTGGTCGAAGCCGTGGCTGGCATCGAGAAGAAGTGGTTCAGGACGGCAGACAGACGGCGAGCCGCGGACGGGGCGCTGGAGATATCCGAAGGTGCCCACGCCATCGAGCACCTCCTGAGGGTCGCCGCCGGCCTCGAATCCATGGTTATCGGTGAGAACGAGATACTCCGGCAGACGAAGACCGCCTACGAGGCTGGGAGAAAGGCGCGATCCATAGGGCCTGTCCTGGACGAGGTCTTCCAGTCTGCGCTTCGCCTCGGCAGGTCGGTCCGGGCAAGCACCGCCATCAACAGGGGCGCGGTCTCGGTGGGGTCGGCAGGGGTCGAACTGCTTCTCAAGTCCATGGGCGGACTGGGCGGCAGAAAGGTGCTTGTGATAGGCGCCGGGGAGGTGGGCGCTACGGTCGCCAGGGCCCTGGCTTCGCGAAGGTCGGGAGTGATATTCGTAGCAAACAGGACGTTCCAGAAGGCAGTGGAACTGGCAAAGAACCTTGGTGGGAAGGCTCTCCGCTTCGACGCCCTCGAGAAGAGCCTCGCCCGCGTCGATGCGGTCGTTGTAGCGACTTCGGCCCCACACAGCATATTGTCATTTCCGATGATGTCCGACGTGATGGAAGCACGAGGGGGGAGGCCCCTGGTCGTTGTGGACCTTGCTGAACCTCGCAACGTGGACCTGACCGTGGCAAGGCTCCCTGGCGTGACCCTCTGGAACCTGGATGATCTCCGTGGCGTCCTGAGGTCGGGAATCGAGAAGAGGTCCAGAGAGGTCCGCAAGGCCGAGAAGCTTGTAGAGGAGCGGCTGGGGGAGACCCTCCTATCGCTGCGACAGGACCGGGTCGAGCCGTTCGTGACCTCGCTCTTCCAGGCTGCCGAGTCCATCAGAGAGAAAGAGGCCGAGAAGGCCGTCATGAGGATTGCGAAGTCGGGAGATCACGCTGCTGCCATCGCTGTGGTGGATGACCTATCGAGGGTGCTGGTGAAGAGGCTCCTCTCCGGCCCCGTGGAGTACATGAGAGGCTCTGCGGCCAAGGGAGACTTCGCGAGCCTCGATGTCGCGGAGAAGCTCTTCATGGCAGGAAACGGGAATCCGAGCGGCAGCAACAAGAAATCGACTTGAAGCGACGGACAGTGGGTCCACCGGCGCATCACCCAGGAGGCACATGGGCCAGCAGGGACGGGGCGGATACCCGGAGCCGCGTGAAGGGCGCATATCTTGTGCCAAGTGGTCCTCTTCTGCCCACGGCCCGTCCGCCCTCTCCCTAACCCGTGTGATATCGTGAAACGTCGGGAAGGCCCTATGCGCGCAATTGTACGCATCTGTCGGCAAATAAACAGACACGATAAAATGGATTACCGGCCAGCGAGAAAGGTGATGAATAATAACAGCACCAGCACTTCAATCAACTGGTCATCCCTATACAAGAAGGAGGACTGGTGGGCGCTCTGGCTCGGCCTGCTCTTCTTCTTCCTTTCACTGCCATCCTACTACAAGGTGAGTTACTTCAGCGGCACCGTCGGCCTCCTGGGGTGGATTCCCACAGGGAAGGCGTGGACGGACATTTCAAGCGCCCTGGCGTTCGGCGCAGGTGGCGCGAATGTCTGGGCCTGGGTCGGCCTAGTCGCAACTTGGGTCTTCCTCACCATCGTCCTGACTGGGCCCATGAAGCTCGTCGGGGTCAAAGCTAAGCAATTCATCGTCGGCTTCGCGGTAATCTACTGGATCGCTATGCTGCTCTGGGTGATCGCCAACTATAAGCCGATGATCAACATCATGGGGAGCGCCGAGGTGGGCTTCGTCTTCGCGCTCATCGTCGGCATAGCCATAGGCAACCTTCCAAAGATCCCGGACTGGCTGAAGAACAGCGCCAAGGGCGAGTTCTTCATCAAGACAGCGATCGTCCTACTTGGCGCAAAGATACTGTTCTCCACCCTGGGGACGGTAATCGTGCCCATCATAGAGGCGGCACTGCTCTCGTTCCCGGCGGCCTGGGTCGTCGGCTACCTCATATCCAGAAGAATAGGCCTCGAGCGCAAATTCGCCGTCACCCTGGCGTCCGGCGCAGGTGTGTGTGGCATTGCGGCCTGCATTGCGACCGCCGGGGCGGTTGATGCACCCGCGATCTACCCAACCATAGTGTCCTCAATCATCGTCGTCTTCGCTGCAGTCGAGCTCCTCGTCATGCCCTACGTCGCCAACTTCTTCTTCCCTCACAACGCTAACGCGGCCGGGGCCTGGATGGGCCTTAGCGTGAAGACAGACGGAGCCGCCGCTGCGAGCGGTTCTGTTGTGAGTGGCCTCGAAGGCACCGGTGCCAGCGGTCCGGCTGCGACCATGGCGGCCACCCAGAAGGTCATGATAGACATCTGGATAGGCCTCATTGCCTTCATACTGGCCATCGTCTTCGTCTATTTCATCGAGAGGAAGGGAGCAAACGGAACGACAGGAGCCAGAGTCAGCCCAATGGTCATCTGGTACAGGTTCCCGAAGTTTGTCCTGGGCTACATATTCACCAGCTTGGTCCTCTCCATCATCGCATTCACGTACCCCACCGTAGCCGCTGGACAGGCGGCGGTGGCCCCTGTGGCCGCCAACGGTACCACGCCACTGCAAGTGATGTTCTTCGCGTTCACCTTCGTAGCAATCGGAATAGCGACCAGATTCTCCAACCTCAAACAAGTCGGCATAGGCAGACCGGCTGTGGCTTACGTCCTGACCCTCTGTTTTGCCATTCTCTGGGGAGGCATCCTCGCAGGATGGCTCTTCCCAGGCTGACGTAGGCCCAGTCCCCTTTTTTCTTGACGCTTCAGAGCCCGCGGGCCCGTTGCCCTAACCTGCGGGCATTTTCACACACGCGCTTTTATCGTCCGCCTCCCTAAGAAGGACGGAAAAGGACAATGGCGAGCGCCTGCGATATCCCGTCAGCCACCGGGCATCAGAGGTTTGTCATTGCGACGATGAGCGACGGCACCCTGATGAAGGTACCCATGAACGAAGTACTTTCGCCCGCCAGAGAGGGAGCAGAAGAAGCGGCTCAGATCACTTGCCTGAAGGCTCTGCGGAATGCAGTGCACGTGATTTTCAGTGCGAAGTATGACGATGTGGCTCTGAACATCCTGGCGTATGTGATAAACAACGAGCCGGTGTCGATATACAGAGTGGCGAAGACCGTCCCCTACACCTTTTCTCTGACATACAAGAAGGCGAACAGGCTCATCCATGAAGGGCTGGTGAGGCCGGGGCCGGCCAGCGAAATCAAGGATCGGAGATGCAGGCGTCTTGTAGAATCCACTGTCAAAGGCCTCCTCACCAGCTGGAACCTAGGATACATGGATGATCGGGAACTGCTAGAGTCGTTGGGGAGGAAATGGGGGGTCGACGCTGACCACTTCCCGAAGCTAGACCGATTCTTCAGGCTGCTTCCAGCCGTGGCCTCTGAAAAAGATACGGCGGTCTTCCAGGACCTCTGGGTTCTGGCGGCAGCTGTGGCCGCCTATGAAGGCAGCAGACCGGCCCGGGAGGATGTGCGGCGGTCGGACGAAGGTCTCCAAGACGGCGGGTGTGCGTCTAGGTATGTTCTCGCCCAGGCGCTGAAGAAGGTGTGCAAGGGGAACACCGTGGTCTTCGCATCGGAGGACTACGCAATCAGCTACGAGCCCGAGTGGGGAAGAACGTATATTTACAGCTGCGCGCTTTGCGACAAAGGCTGCGCCATGACCGAGGTCTCGCCCAGATTTCCCAAGTGCGAGATTCTGAACGACCTCCTGACTTCATTCGCGCTGCGTACCACCCCTCGAACGTGAGTTCAACTCCTCGCTCCAACCGGAGGGGAGTGGAGAAGGCGGGCCGCCGAACAAACGGGGATCAGAGCTGCTGGACCAGTCTCCCTACGAAATCGTGGGAAGCGGGGTGCAGGTGCATGAAGTGCGCGTAGACGTTCTTGTACGTCAATCCGTCTCGCCCGCTGATTCCCCTCCCCCTTTCATACCTGAAAGCAGTGTCCAGGCTAGTCCTGAGTTCTGTGTAATGGAATTCGTGCCCCTTGAGTTCGTCCCCCTTTCGTCCGAGCAGGGTGTCTTTCTCGAGCTTCCCCCAGACGTACCCGTGCCCCACTCGTCTGTCGTGGAGGATGCCGGCCGCATCGAAGATTCCCACCATGTTGTACTCGACTCCCCTGTACCTGAGACTGTCTGACAGGTAGGTCAATCCCCCGCATTCAGCGTACAGAATCCCACCTCTTTCGGCGAACCTTCTGACAGACGCCATCATTGGTTTGTTCTTTTCGAGAGCCTCAGCGTAGATTTCAGGGAAGCCTCCTCCCATGATCACCAGCTCGGCATCGACCTCCTGGTCAGTCTCCGGGTCGAAGAACCTCACGTCGCCGAGCTGCGCCGCCCTCTCGACTGTCTCCGGGTAATTGAACGAGAATGCCCTCCCATGGGCTATTGCTATCTTTGGCCTCGGAGTCCTGGACTCCCCGCGGTCCTGCGGCTGCGTGTACTCCAGCGGTCCGGAGAGGTCCTTCGCCATGGCGACCATTCCGGAGGAATCTATGCGCGAGCTCGCCGTCGTGACGGCGTTGAGGGCTGACCCGTCTCTTTCCTGCATGTGAATCAGCCCCAGGTGCCTGTATTGCATCGTTTCCTGGATTGGCTTGCTCCTGAAGAGAGTCCCCAGGACTGGGACTCCCATGCTCTCCAGCGGCCCCCTGATCTTCTCGGCCTGCCCTTCGGTGACGTTGGTCAGGAAGGCGCCGCCAATCCTGACGGCTGGGTCAAAGGCCTTCAGGCCCAGGACCAACGCTGTGGCTGTCCTGTTGACCCTCTCGCCGTTGATGACGAGCAGTATGGGAGCCCTGAGCAGCTTCGCGGCCTGAGCAGTGCTCCCCTCTTCGGAATAGCCGTCCATGCTGTCATACAGGCTGTGCACTCCTTCTATCAGAGCGACGTCGCTCCCGGCCGAATACTCGCAGAACCTCTCAGTGACCTTGTCCCCCATCAGGAAGTGATCCAGGTTTCTGCTTGGTCTGCCCGACACAGCCTGGTGGTAGCTTGGGTCGATGAAGTCAGGTCCGACCTTGAACATCGAGACCCTGTAGCCCGCCCTCGTCAGAGAGGCGTAGAGGGAAAGGGTGGCTGTGGTCTTCCCCGCCTTGCCCTGGCAAGAGGAGACGACGATCCTCGGGACGCCGCAAGTCTCGCGCATTAGACGCAGCCAGTCGGCTTGGGGGCTCCGGCGACTTTGCAAGCTCCCATCGCGGGCCCGTCCGGAAAGAGCTCGTAGATGCTCTCAAGCGTCTCGTTGTTCTCCTTGGTCAGCATCCTCAAGGGTGGGCAGACACCGTACGTCTCCCAGTATCCTCTCAGATACTTCACAAGCTTCCAGTGTCTCTCTGTAAGCTGCGAGACGCCTTCGAGGTTGACAGCCATCCATTCGGCCACCTTGTCGTCCCACGCTTCAGGATTCTGGAGGAATCCGTCCTCGTCCACGGTTATTTTCTTTCCGTTCACCTCGTATTCACCGGGCAGGCTTATTGACATGTTCTTTCGCTACTCGCAATCTGCACCCTGCCACACATAAACGTTCGGACGCAAGAGGAGAGAAGTCGCCGCAGCTCTCCGCAGGAGTGGGTAGGAGTGGGTCATACGTATTTCACGAATTGCCTCACGCCGAAGTTCCAGTCGACCTGCGCCGGCATGTTGTGCCTGCTCACGGGGACGCCAAGCATCTCGGTAAACTTGCCGACCCCGACCCTGTCTATGGTGTCTCCGAGCCTCTCACCTTCCTGGGCGGTCGACTTCCAGAGTTCGATTATCTCGGTCACCGCGGCTGTTATCTCCTTGTAGTCCGGCGGAGTGACCGGCACCCACGGGATGACCCTGTACCCTAGCCTCGGCCCCGACCCAGTGTTGCTGGTCTTCCCGCCTATGAATATCGCCACCCCTATCTTGTCAGGATCCCAGTCAAAGTAGTCGCAGACGTTCTTGCACCTTCCGCAGGCTATGCACTTCTTCTCGTCTATGTGTATCGCGACCTTGCCCTCCTCTGTCGCCGAGAGCTTCACCGCACCTACAGGGCACACAGCCGCGACGTCTGGCGTCACATTCTTCAGCGCCTCCGCGCTCGTGGGCAGACAGAACTTGATTCTTTCAGGGTCGGGTTTCGGCACCTGTCCCCAGTGCCCCACGAGCGCAATGTCGCCTCCGAGCGTCCCGGCGCAGACGTTCGTGCACCCCGAGACGAACAACATCAGCTTGGCGGGGAGCTGCGCCTGCCCGGTGAAGTAGGGGAAGAGCTTGTCGGAGAGGACCTTCGTAATCGTCGGCGCGTCCACGACCGCCGTGGTACAGGTCAGGTAGGCGGTGCACGAAGTCACATGCCAGAGCGAGTTCTTCCACCCTCCAGCGGGGAAGCCAGCCTGCTTCATCTCTTCGACAATCTTCCTGGCATTGTCGAGAGAGTCTGCCAAGAATTCGAGGTTCATGCCCCTGGTCGCCCTTACGGACTTGATGCCGTAGGTGTCTGCGACCTCGATTATCTTCCTGAGGGTCTTCGAACTCAGCCTCGAGTTGGGTGGGAGCCCCACCTTGATGGTGAACAGGCTCTCGCCCGTCTTTGATATGTGCTCGATTATTCCGCTTCCATGGAACTTCCTGTCGGCCCAGGCCCCGTAGTTCCGTCGTACGAGCTCCGGCAGCTGGCTTGCGCTCGGCATCGGGAGCCTCTTGTTGGTCCTTTCAGCGGGATCGAAGGTGAACCCCTGGGTCGTCATGCTTCAGTTCCTCCTCCCTTCGTACTTCTGCACAAGCATTGTCGACCACTCCTTCAGCCCTTCACGTTCGTCCTCGGTCAGCACGATTCCGGTCGTAAACCTGGGATGAGAGGAGGGCGTTGCCTTTGGTTTGTCCGGCAACGTCTTCTGGACGACGTCTCCGACCACCCTGTATCCGTTCCTCATGATCATGTCAGCCATCCTGTGGCGTCTGGGTGCCGTCTCGACATATTTCGAAATCACCTCGACTATGAACGGGAGCGCCTCCTCAGGATTGTCCAGGAGGGCATACCCCCAGCTCAGCCTGGGCCCATAATGGCCCTGGGCATGGCCGCCGCCGAGGAGGGCTACCTTCCGGTTCTTGCCGGGCTTTATCGCAGGGAACGCTGTCTTTATGCAGTTCATCGCCTTCAGGCACTTGTCTCCTTCGACCCTCATCTCTCTCCGCTCGCCGTCCCAGGTCATCGCCCCCGAGGGGCAGTCTCTTGCAAGCTTTCGGGGGTCGACCTTGCCTGAGTTCACCATGCTCCTGAGCGCGTCCTGGTCGATGTCCGGGGCTCCGACCCAGGTCCCTATGAACCCAAAGTCAGACCGCGTGTTTGAAGTCGAGCAGTCCATCGGACAGCCGCTGAACTTCATCTTGAGCTTGTAGGGGAACATCTGAAGATTCAGGTACCGGTAGATTTCAGGATGGCTTCTGAAGTAGTCCATGGCTGCAATGGTATCGAAGCACGCGTACTCACACAGCGCCGGACCGGGGCAGGCGTACGATTCCCTGAAGGTGTCCCCGGAGCCGCCGACGTCGGAGCCGAGGTAGTTCCTTATGACGTCCACCGCTTCATCTGCTTTCTCAGGGATGATGTTTATCACAATGGCTCCGGTGTTGCCACCGAACTCCACAAGGCCGATTCCGTACTTGTCAGCGATGTCCGCGATCTTCTTCATGTAAGAAGTGGAGAGGAACCGCCCGGAAGGCGAATAGGTCCTGAAGTGCACCTCGGACGCTTTCCCATCTCTTGTCCTTCTAGCGAGGATTCCGCTGAAGACGTACTTGACCTTGAAGGACCCGCTGTACCATGGCGTGTATTTCTCTTTCACCCCGCGGGCGTAGTACCCCAGAGGGTAGGTGGTGTTCCTAAGTTCGGTGACATGGCTTGGCCACGGCCCTTTTTCGTAGGTCTCGAGAATCTTCGTGTCGTCGTTCTTCTCTTCCATTGAGCTCAACGCACTTCCGAACTGACCCCTGAGGTAGAAAACGATTATTCCACACATTTCGGAGAATAACTCGTATTAGACGTTCTCAGCTAATCGTTACGATGACCTCGGTCGAAGCCGGCGTCGCGGCAGCCTGCTATGCAGCGCTCCTGTTCTTCGCGCTCGCTTCGGCCTTCAAGATGAGGAAGTACGCCAACGTGCCTCTGGGGCTGAGGTGGGAGCTCTACCCTGTGCCCAGCGAGGGGCAGAGGGAACACGGCGGGTCATTCCTCGAGGAGGCGGAGTGGTGGAAGAAACCCCCCTCAAGAAGCAGAGCCGCCGAGCTGAAGGAGCTCTTCGAGGAGATGCTCTTCATAAAGAGGCTCTATCGGAACAAGAGGAGCGTCTGGTACTTCAGCTTCCTGTTCCACGGAGGCATCTATCTCATACTCGGCTGGCTTGTCCTGGTTCTGCTTGGGGGAATCACCCAGCTCTTCTTCTTCCCGGTCTCCGCGGTGTCCTGGTCGGCCTATCCGACCCTGGCGTCTGAGGCGCTCTTCTACCTCACGATCGGGCTCGGATATGTGGGAGTGACCGCAGCGGCCGTGGGGTGCATTGGGCTCCTGGTGACGAGACATCAGGAGGCCAAGATAAGGGACCTCTCTTCCTCGGTCGACTACTTCAACCTCATTTTCGCCTTCGCCGTCATAGCGTCCGGGGCCGTCGCCCTGACGGTAGACCCGACCTTCAACGTGGCGCGGTCCCTGATGATGTACCTGATAACCGGGGGTGGGGCCATCGCCGCTTTCCCTGCCCAATATCTGCAGACGCTCACGGAAGTCGCAACCCCGCAGATATTGGCCCAACTCGCCCTGCTGCTGTCGTTCGTGGTCTACATCCCTTTCACGAGGATTCTGCACTTCTTCGGAAAGTACTTCACCTATCATAAGGTTCTGTGGGAGAGCGAGCCCTCGATGCAGGGAGGGAGGTTCAACGGTGAGATCGGCTCGAGGGTGGGGAAGAACCTGGGGATGAGCGTTCCATGGTCCGCGCCCCACATCCGTGAGGGCGCGAATTGGAAGGAGGTCGCCCAAGCTGACTAAGATCAGTGACATGTGGAAGAAGGATCAGGTCACCAGGGTCGACCTTGACAACGTCATGAAGCTGGACTCCGTGCAGGAGCCCCCTCTGAAAGAGCCCCCGAAAGCCTGGGTCGACAACTACGACTTCAGCCTGGATGGATTCGCAGCCGTCGGGATCCCCAGACCGAAGACCGAGGAGCAGAAGAAGGAGCTGGTCCAGAAGTTCCTGAAGGGCCTTGAAAAGGAGCTTACTGCCGAAGGCAACTGGACCTTCCTTCGCGAAGTGCTCCTAACGCTGGATTTCTGCGAACGGTGCGGCGCCTGCGCCGACGCCTGCCACGTCTATCTGGGGGCCAACAAGAACCCGGTATACAGCCCGCTCTACAGGACCGAGATTCTGAGGAGAATATACAGGAGGTACTTCACGAGGACGGGGAGGGCGCTGAAGTCTTTCACGACCGGGGACATCGACGTGACCTGGGAGCTGATTTCAAGGCTCATCGAGCTCTCCTACAGGTGCAATCTGTGCAGACGCTGCGCCCAGGCATGCCCCATAGGGGTGGACAACGGGCTGATCGCTCGGGAGATTAGGAAGATCGCGAGCCAGGAGCTCGGAATCGCCGCCAAGGAGCTGCACCAAAGGGGCTCGGTGCTACAACTTGAGGTGGGCTCTTCGACCGGGATGAACCCAGACGGATTCAGGAGGATGGTCAAGTTCATGGAGGACGACATCTACGAAAGGACCGGCAAGAGGATCGGGATACCTGTGGACCAGAAAGGGGCGGACATACTCCTCATCCACAACGCAGGAGAGTTCCTCTCCTGGCCGGAGAACCCCGAGGCGTTCGCGATAATCTTCGAAGAAGCCGGGCTGAGCTGGACCATGAGCAGCGACAAGGTGGGCTATGATGCTGCGAACTATGGGGTGTGGTATGACGACGTCCAGCTTGCCAGGGTAGCGCTGAAGCATGTGGAGGTCGCGAGGAAGCTGGGGGTAAACCGCATCGTGGTAGGAGAGTGCGGACACGCCACAAAGGCCCTCGTCGTCACAGCCGAAAGGCTTCTCACAGAAGACAACTTCGTGCCCCGGGAAAGCGTCCTGCCCCTGCTCGCCGAGATAGTCGAGAGTGGCAAGCTGGACCTCGACCCCGTGAGGAACGACTTCCCGGTGACCCTTCACGACCCCTGCAACATCGTGAGGCTGGCGGGCATAGTCGAGTCGTCAAGGAAGGTCCTCAGAAGAGTCGCTCCCGGCTTCAGGGAGATGGAGCCGCACGGCGTGTGCAACTACTGCTGCGGGGGCGGGTCGGGGTTTGCAATCATGCATTCGTACAACTTCGACCAGGCGAAGTACAAGGTCTTCTCGAGGATGAAGGTCAAGCAGATTATGGACGCCTTCAAGCCTGAGCTGGCCAAGCCCGTCCCCAAGTATGTGTGCGCACCGTGCAGCAACTGCAAGGGGGAGCTGAGGGACATCATCGCGCACTTCCGGCTCGACAAGGATTACAACGTAAGCTACGGGGGACTCGCCGATCTGATAGTCAATGCGATGGCCGACCTCCCCAGGCCCTTCCTGAGCTTGAGCGAGCAGGCGGCAGCGCCGAAGCGGTGAGCCGTCTCCCTAGAGGGTCAGCGTCGTCTTCGCCGAGGCTACGTAGTCGAAGAAGTACGCTGCGCCCCGGACCTCGACGCCGTCGATGCCGAACTCCTTGACTCCGAACCCTTGCATGGCTGCTGAGCACGCGGCTATCTTGACCCCCAGGGACAGCGCCCTGCTGATCCTATCCCTGGTCGCAGGGCCCAGCTTCTCATAGACCCCTTTCTTGAGGATCAGGACAGAGTCCAGCGAAAGGAACACCAGGACCTCGAAGTCCATGGCGGCGGCAGCCGCAGAGTACTCAAACATCATGTCCACCCTGGCCGTCTCGGCCGGTGACATCGTAGCGAGTATCGCCACCTTCCCGCTCAAGGGACTATCGCCGCGTAGACCAGGTCCATCAGCCCCGAGTAGTGTACGTCTTTCTTGTAGGACTTGTTGAGGTAGGGAACCACGTGGCTCAGCTGAGCCTTGCATATGGAGCACGGTCTTATGACCCAGGATGCCCCCGCCTTCAGGGCGTCCTCGTACCAGAGCTTGGCATATTCGGTTACGACCGGGACCACCTCGTCGGTGAGGTTCCCTCCCTGGCCACCGCAGCACCACGTCTTGCTCCTGTTGTGCTCGCTCTCCCTCCACTCCTTGGCCACGTTGTCCATTATGAGACGAGGTTCCTCCGTCAGGTCCCCCCCTCTGGCGAACTGGCAGGGGTCCTGATAGGTGTAGACTGTGCTGTTCTCCGGCTTCTTCAGGTTCAGCTTCCCCTCCGCGATGTACTTGGCGGCGAGGTGATGGATGTGAACCAAGTTGATCCCGCTTTCCCTGAGCCTCTGCATGGTGTAGTTCTTGTGGACCCTCCATGCATGCCCGCATTCTCCCGCTATGACCAACTTCACCCCGAGCTCCTTCGCCGCGTCGACGTACTTCTGGGCTAGGGTCTGCATGTGCTTCGGGTGAAGGAAGAGGCCGAAGTTCGCGGTCTCTGCCACCTTTGTGCTGAACGTGAAGTCCAGACCTATCTTGTTCAGGAACAGGAGATAGCCCTTGAGGGTGTCCATGTTCATCGCCAGGTCCGCCGAGGAAGGGAGGAGCAGCGCCTGGGCGGGCTGGTCCAGCTTGTAGGTGACTTCAACCCCCTTCTCCTCCTTTATCTCCGCCACAGCAAAGTCGAGGACTGGTTTCACCGCCTTGGGAGAGTAGTTCATGTTGTTCCCGCTCTTGTAGTGGGCGTCGATTGTCAGCGAGGTGAACCTCGACGACATCCCCACTTCGTGGAGGACCCCCCGGACCGTCCGCGTCACGTCGGTCTGGTCGACGCCAAGGGGGCATACGTAGGAGCACCTCCGGCAGATGAGGCAGAGCCAGTAGTACGTGAAGACCTTCTTCAGGTACTCTTCGTCCGCCTTCCTGGCGCCCACTAGGCTCCCGAACAGCTTACCGCTCGGGGTCTCCTCCTTCAGCACCCCACGGATGAGTTCAGCCCTCCCGAGGGGCGAATTCCAGATGTCCCCGGTGGTTATGTAGGTAGGACAGGCTTCCAGGCAGGCGCCGCAGTGCACGCAGACGTCCACCGCCATCCGCACGTTCCTGTTGCAGTTGTACTCCTCTCTCAGCCTCTTCTCGAAGTGCTGTACCTTTTCATCGGGCGCCTTCAGGCCGATCTTCTCCTGCAGCGCACTCTCCAGCTTCGGGTCGGTCATGTTGTGGGCGAAGTTGGATACGTCTCCGAACTTGAACGGCCTCTCTTTGAAGACCTTGTTGAAAGACAACTTACATCTCCACCCGCGCTGCTGACCTGGAAGTCGAAGGCATGAGGAGGAAGGAGAACAGGTGGAGCATCTTGCCCCAGGGGAAATAGGCGAGAAACACCATCACGATGATCATGTGAACCTGGAAGGATGGAAACGACGCGATGTATGATACGTTCGGATGGAAGACCACGAGGGACCACAGCCAGGATGAAACGTTCGCAAGGTGAGCCAGGTCGGCCTGCGACACGAAAAACGTCTGGAAGAGTCCGCTGGCGATGATGGCAAGGAGAATCAGCACGGCGAAGTAGTCGTCGAGGAAACTCAGCCTTCTCAGTGGGACACGAATGTGGTATGTGTTGAGCACCTTGACGCTGCTTTCCACTCCCCTGACCCTCCTATCCGCAAGCAGCAGGACGCCGACGAGTGCGACGAGCCCCGCCGTCCCGCCGACGTAGAGGCACAAGAAGGTGTGTGCCTGCGGGGTCACTCCCATGGCCGAGAGGGCAGGCTGAGGCAGCACCACCCCGAGATGACCTGCCAACGCGACCCAGATGCCCCAGTGGAAGAACATGGAACCAACGTACAGTTCCCTGTCCCCTTCCTTGTCACCGAGAGTGTAGAACAGGAAGACCCTCTTCAGGATATCCTTCGTCACAGCCCCCCTGCTGTCTTCATAGAGCCCGACGTTGACGTTGTAGAGACCGGTCAGGAGTCTGGCGTCGACCCAGCGGTAGACCCTGTAGAGTATGCCGGCCACGAAGACGGCCAATACCGCGTAGGGGAGCACCCCGAACAGCGCAAACGTAATGTCCAATCTCGGTGAGATTGAGAGCGAAGGGGCAGATAACGAATATTCCACGGCCGCCGTGGAATAACCACCATCTTCAGATACCTCCGGAGCGAAGGAAAGGAGACTTGGCGGGAGCCATGGGAGGTAGCGGCCAGCTTCGGGTGGGAACCAGGGGAAGCAGGCTGGCGCTCGCCCAGACCCAGATCGTGGTGGACCTCATCCGGGCGGCTGCCCCCGGGACCCGTGTCGCTGTCGTCCCCATCAGGACGGCCGGGGACATTGCGCAGGCAGGGGAGGCGTCCGGGGCTGACCGGAAGTTCGCTTTCACCCACGAGATAGACAGACAGCTCATCGAAGGGAGAGTCGACGTCGCTGTACACAGCTTGAAGGATCTCCCGAGTTCGCTGGACAGGAGGCTCACGATCGCAGCTACCCCGCCCAGAGGCGACGTGAGGGATGCCCTTGTGTCGCTCGGCGGGTCCAACCTCGGCGGACTTCCGATCGGGTCTGTCGTGGGCACGAGCAGCATCAGGAGGAAGGTTCAGCTGAGTAAGCTCCGCCCGGACATCAGAGCAGTAGAGGTGCGAGGAAACGTCGAGACGAGGATGGAGAGGATGAGGGAGAAGGGGTTGGATGGGGTCGTCGTCGCGGCTGCCGGCCTGCAGAGGCTCGGGCTTGCCGGAAGGGCTGCGCAGCACTTCACAGTCGACGAGATGGTCCCTGCTGCCTGCCAGGGGATCCTGGCTGTGGAGTCCCGAAAGGACGACGAAGGCGCCATCGAGCTTCTGAAGAAAGTCGATGATCAGGCTACAAACCTGGAGAGCAGCTGCGAGAGGGCCTTCCTGGCGAGACTTGGAGGCGACTGCAACTTCCCGGCGGGGGCGTATGCCAAGATCACAGGCGTGGAGATGAAGATCGTTGGAATGGTCGCGGAGCCCGACGGTTCGTCGGTGGTCAAGAGCGCCCTCTCCGGACCGAAGTCAGGGCCGGACGAGCTCGGCAAGGAACTGGCGAGAAGGCTCCTGAGGAACGGCGGGAGGCGGGGTTGAGGCCGAAGGACGCCAGTGGACCGAGGGTCGTGATCGCAAGGTCCGCCGAAGGGAACAGGGAGCTTTCCCCCAGGATCAGGGACCTCGGCATGGTGCCCATCTCCATCAGCACCGTGGAGTTCCTGCAACCGTCTGACCTCCCCAGAGTGAACAAGGTTCTTGCGGGCGTAGCGGACTTCGACTGGGTCGTGCTCACCTCGCCCAGGGGCGCTTCCACCTTTGTCCGGATGATTAGGAAAGTCAGGGCAGGGGGAGGCGGGGACCTCCCGAGGATCGCCGCTGTGGGCGAGGTCACCGCGGTCCGTCTGAGGAGAGAGGGATTCGAGGCCGCCTTCGTCCCCTCCGAGTACACCACCGCGGCCCTGGGCCGCCAGCTTCCGACAGGGTCCGGTCGCAGGATACTGCTGTTGAGAGCCGAGAAGGCAGGGGAGGAGATTGTAAGCATCCTGGAAGGCCGGGGATTCTCCGTGACCTCAGTCCCCATCTACCGGACGAGTCTCGTTGGGAGCCGGTACCGAGGAGCGGGAGTCGAAGGTGCCAGGGCTGTGCTTCTAGGGAGCCCTTCAGAAGTGGAGGGTCTCATAAAACGGCTGGCCCCGGCGGTGCTTGCAAGACTGAAGACGGACGCCCTCGCCATCTGTATAGGACCGGTTACCGCCAACGAGGCAAGAGATGCGGGGTTCGAGCGGGTGGTCGCGTCCAGGGTCCACACTTTTGATGCACTTCTTATGGAGGCAGGTAAGCTGGTGGTGCGTTGAGCGTAGGGAGGAGCTTCGAGCCCAGACTGCGGAGGCTGAGGGGGAGAGACTGGATCCGCAGGTCGTTCAGAGAAACCAGGCTCCACCCGGAGGAATTCGTCGCCCCGATTTTTGTCCTCGACGCGAAGGGCAAGGTCGAGCCCATAGAGGAGATGCCCGGAGTCAACAGGTACTCCGTGGACAAGCTGGATGCCTACGTCGGCAGGCTGGCGAAGGCAGGTGTCCGGAACGTCCTTCTCTTCGGAGTTCCTTCCAAGAAGGACGCCATGGGGACAGGAGCCTACGCCAAGGATGGCGTGGTGCCGAGGGCGGTCAGGTCGCTGCGGAAGGGATTCCCTGAACTTGTGATAATGACCGACGTCTGCCTGTGCGAATACACGAGCCATGGCCACTGCGGAGTTCTGACCGGGGAGAAGATAGACAACGACAAAACCCTCCCGCTGCTTGCGAAGGCTGCAGTAGAGTACGCGTCAGCAGGCGCCGACGTAGTGGCCCCCAGCGCCATGATGGACGGTCAGGTCCTGGCCATCAGGGAAGCGCTCAGCAGGGCAGGGATGAAGGATACGCTCGTCATGGGGTACTCGGCGAAGTACGCCTCCACCTTCTACTCCCCCTTCAGGTCGGCGGCAGGGTCGAAGCCTTCCTTCGGAGACAGGAAGAGCCACCAGATGGACGTGGCGAGCAGACGCCAGGCCATGAGGGAGATCGAAGCTGATGTCAGAGAGGGGGCGGACCTTGTAATGGTGAAGCCTGCCTTGGCCTTCCTCGACGTGATTTCTGAAGCGCGGAGGAGGTTTGATTTGCCGCTCGCCGCCTACGACGTCAGCGGAGAGTATGCGATGGTCAAGGCCGCGGCCGCGAGAGGGTGGCTGGACGAAAAGGCCGCCGTCTACGAGATCCTGGTGGGGATGAAGCGGGCAGGGGCCGATCTCATCATCACCTACTTCGCGGAACAGGCCGCCAGGTGGATGAAGGAAGGCTGGGGAGCGTAGGCAGGCTCCTCGGCGAACCGGGGGATCGGTCATGAGACGAAGGAGGTCTGACGAGCTCTATCGCAGGGGGCTCCATGTCATGGTGGGCGCGGTGAACAGCCCGGTCCGTGCGTTCAAGGCCGTGGGAGGGAACCCCCTCTTCGTCGCCCGCGGAAAGGGCTCGAAGATCTGGGATGCAGACGGGAACAGGTATGTCGACTATGTCTGCTCCTGGGGGGCGCTCATCCTCGGCCATGCAGACTCTAGAGTCCTGGCGGCGGCCTCCAGGGCAGCAGGAAGAGGCACAAGCTTCGGGGCACCGACCGAGGCGGAGGTGAGGCTGGCGGAGAAGGTCCGTTCCCTTGTCCCTTCGGTCGAGATGCTCAGGCTCGTCAGTTCCGGGACGGAAGCCACGATGTCAGCCCTGAGGGTGGCAAGGGCGTATACTAACAGGGCCGCCGTCCTGAAGTTCGAAGGGTGCTATCACGGCCACGCGGACCCGTTCCTGGCCCAGGGTGGGTCAGGGCTGGCGACCTTTGACCTTCCCTCGTCGCCAGGGGTCACTGCCGGGACCGTCGCAGACACCCTGACGGTTCCGTACAACGACCCGGGAGCGGTCGAGGAGGCATTCAGCAAGGGTTCGGACCGGATCGCTGCGGTAATTGTCGAGCCTGTCGCAGCCAACATGGGGGTCATCCCTCCGGAGGCAGGGTTCCTGGAGAAGCTCAGGAAGCTCTGCACCGAACACGGGTCGGTTCTGATATTCGACGAGGTGGTCACGGGGTTCAGGGTGTCGCCTGGCGGGGCCCAAGAGCTGTACGGGGTGAGGCCGGACCTCACCTGCCTGGGCAAGGTCCTGGGCGGAGGTTTTCCTGCGGCGGCCTACGGAGGGAAGAGGGAAATCATGGAGATGGTGAGCCCCGAAGGGCCGGTCTATCAGGCAGGGACGCTGTCTGGGAACCCAGTGGCAGTCGCGGCGGGGCTCGCGACCATCGGCGCCCTGAAAAGGGGCTCGTATGCCCGGCTTGAGAAGCTCTCGGGAACGCTCCAACATCGGTTGGCTAAGGCTGGTTCTGCCGAGGGGGTGGAAGTCACGATCAACAGGGTGGGTTCGATGTTCGCTATCTTCTTCGGGTCAGCGCCAGTCAGGTCCTTCGCAGAAGCGAGGAGTTCGGAGCATGCGAGGTATCCGAAGTTCTTCTGGGCCATGCTGAAACATGGAATCTACCTGCCCCCCTCGGCCTTCGAGTCGAACTTCGTGTCGCTCGCGCACGAGGAGAGCGACATCGAGAAGACTGTCGTGGCTTCCAGGACGGCCTTCCGTGACCTGGGGCTCAGCCACTAGGGACCTTGGGTCCTGAAGCGAGGCAAGTCACACGCCCACGATTCTGTAGCACGTCCTGCAGCACTCCGGAAGCTCCGTGCGGGCAGGTTCGAGCACAGGCGCCAGCAGCTCGGTGGCGTCTTCAACAATGCTGGTCCGACTTTCGAAGGTCTCCCTGAGTCGCCTGTTCCCGTCCCTGTTCCAGACGTCGCGCAGGTCCCCGACCGCGGCGAGGAAACCTTCCGGTGACTCGAGGCCTGCCAAGGGTTCGTGTCGGGCAAGCCTCAGCAAGACTGGAATCGATCACGTGATTTAGGCCAGCGGTGACACACCATAGCTGGCTGCTGGAACGTACGGGCAGGCGGGGTCCTCTCCGAAAACATCCCCGAGCTCTGCGAACGCTCTAGACCTCGAACCTCCGCAGATTGTCCGATACTCGCACTTGCCACAACGGCCCCTTAGCTTCGAGGAGTCCCTCAAATCAGCGAAAAGCCCATTCGACCTGTAAATTGAGACGAGTTTGTCCTCGGGAACCTTGCCCGTGCGTATCGGCAGGAACCCGCTCGGATAGACTTCGCCGTCGTGGCTGACGAACATGATGCCCCTCCCGTCCCCGGTCTGTGTTGCCTTGACGGAGGGCTGGGCTGTCGGGCTCCCTGCGAGGGCTCGCAGCCGCACCGATAGTCTTTGATAGGCTTGGCTGGTTGGCGGGCCAACCTGCATCTGACGCTCGATGCGCACCCTCCTGAAGCTCGGCCCCTCTGCCGTTCTAACGGGCAAGCCATACTGAGAAGCGTCGTAGAGGAAGTGCATCACCTCTTCGCACTCCGAAGGTTGCAGGCTTTCGAGTGAAGCGCCCCGACCCGTCCGAATCAAGAAGAATACTTCCCAGGCGGCCGAGCCTGCGTCTTTCACGATTTGGAAGATGCCGGCCAGCTCATCAATATTGCTCCTCATCACAGTGGTGTTGACCTGTGCTCTCAACCCAGAGTCCTTGGCTATCTGAAGAGCGTGGATCGTTCCTTGCCACGTGCCAGGGACGCCGCGGAGCCTGTCATGGGTGTTGGGGGAAGCCCCGTCGAGGCTTACCGACATTATGTCGACGTCCAGCTCCTTCATTCGAGTTATTGTCTCCTGATTCAGCCTGGGAGTCACGCTTGCAGCGACGGCGACGTAGATTCCATTCTTCTTCGCGTGCTCGACGAGGTCAAAGAAGTCTGGTCGCATGAGCGGGTCGCCCCCCGTCAGGAGTAGCGCAGGATATGGCTCTCCGAAATCCAGCAACTGGTCGATAAGCGCCAGACCCTGCGAATGGTCCAGCTCGCCCGGGAGGGACCTCCGAATCGCCCTGGCTCTGCAGTGGCGGCAGGCAAGAAGGCAGGCCTTCGTAGTCTCCCAGCACACGAAAAACGGAGCCTGGGAGACATCTGTCCTCAGTGTCCACGGTGGTCGCACTGCGAGGGGAATATAACTAACACTAGTTAAATACAATCCCGCCCAGCCGAAGTCGAAACGCCAAATGGATTCGGCAGCCGGGGAAGGTGTCTATCCCTCAGCCGTTGATGCGAACGGAAGGCCGGCCGCGTCCTCGGTGGTTTTGGCCGGTACGTCCTTCAGAACGGCAGAGGTAGGCACGAGGGAGCGCATAGCCAGACGGCTGTCCGAGGTCCCCAAGCCAGGGTCGGGTCGGGAGAGGGAGGATATTCGAAATTTCCATCCTGGAGACCTGCAACTGGTTCAAAGCGCCACATGAATAATCGTGCTGGTCCCCCCGGTCCGGGAGAAGGGACGCCCGTCTCGCCCATTCGCCCCGGGCACGCAGTGCCTTTGCCACATCGCGGACCCCCGTGACGACCCTGGCTCTTCCGTAGGGCGAAGTCGTCACGTAGATAGTCGACGTTGATCTTCGACTTCGCGAGCTTCCCAGCGACTTCCCGAACGCCCCCGGCCCGTTGTCCACGTCCACCTCCAGCACCTCTTCCTCGGAAAACCCAATCTTGGCCCCTTTTCCCCAGGTTGCGCGAACGCCTTTCTGTCTGCTCAGCCCACGATCTGCGTGATCTCTCTTACGAGGCCCTTCTCGACATGCTCAGTCCAGAGCATCTCGGGTATGTCCACGGCCAGGAAGAGCTCTGAGAGGAGCAGCGCCTCTGCAGCCATCACGCCGAGGTTCTGGAAGAACTTCCCGACGCCTATATGCACAGAGAAGTCGTTGGGCTGGCCCGTGACCATTATGGTAAAGGCCCTTTCTGCAGCGACGAGGTCCTTCAGTATCCCTCCCTTCTGGGCCTGGATGACGGTCCCTAGGGGCGGGGTCGCGATGTTAGTCTTGTAACCTTCAGACTGGAGCTGTTGCGCTATCTGCTGGCTCAACGAAGCGAGGTCCTTGTTCTTGTTCTGGAAGCGGAGTATCTTTTCAGACACCAATTCGAATCGACGCGGCGTCCCCGAGCCGCCGTATAAGTCTCGTGCTTTGGCCCAAGCGTCCGAAAGCGGGTGGGGGGACTTGGGCTGAAGGTCAGGGATCTCAACTTCGACGTAGCTCCGACTAAGGTCTTGACTGATGAATCGCCCTCGTCTTCACTACCGACGAACTCTCGAGCATCCTCAGAAAGCTGGCCGCCGAGAAATCTGGCGAAGACTTGTTCCTAGGCTACAGGAGCATCCCCGAGTTCCACGCCGACTTCAAGGGGATGATTAGGACAGCGAAACTGCATTACTTCGTCCTCTCCGACATCAAGGAGTTGTTCAAGGCAGCCGCAAGGACCGACTACGCGCTCCTCAAGGGGTGCAAGTCAGAAGATCCCCGCCCCCGACGGAATCAGGACGGCCTGACTGAGAGTACTCCCACGCCTGGTCGTCGGCGTCTAGAGTGGTGTTTTTAGCGGGGACCCGGATTAGACACTGACAAGTTGACAACCGGCGCTGACGGAAGAAGTGCCGGGAACCGACCTCGGGTGAGTGCGGGCCCGACGGGAATCTGACCAGAGAGAATTCACGGGTTCGAGTTTGCAGTCTATGACATGAATTCATCCCGCATGATTAAGTATCGCCAATGAGAAGGAGCGTATGCAGACTTGCCGAAGGCAATCCCTCTCGAAACTATAATCCTCAGTAGAGGAAAAAGGACGACCGTTGCAGAACGGGTAAAGGAGTTGTTGGGACTGAGATTCACCCCCGGTAAACTGACAAGGCTGCTATGGACGCAAGAGGGAGGCGAGATTGTAGTCACGAAAGGAACGCCTCAGTCCAGTTGGACGAAGACACTCCTTACCAGCGACGGAACAGCAGCTGTGCCCAAGCATGTCAGGGAAGCGTTGAACTTCAAATGGACAGCGGATGAGGTGGAGAGGATATCTTGGCTACAAAAGGGGAGTCAAATCGTCGCCAGGAAAGCAACGCCCGAGTCTCACAACTTGGCTTGATGCGGGCCCGACGGGAATCGTATCCCGGGGCATTCGATTCCGGGGCTTTTCCGATGCTCCGGCCTCCAATGTAGCATACTAGTCTACGAAACGGGATAAAAACACCACGGACGGGCTTTGACCCCTCGCCACAGAGGCGAATACAGGGCGTACCTTTCAAGGAAGGAGGCCAACGGTTCGAGTCGGAAGGGATGCGATTAAATAATTAAGCGAATCCGATGGTTTACGGGCAGAGAAAACCCAGGTCGACCACAACCTTGCTTGAGACCTCATTCATCACCCTGCTCACACTGTCGAATGGTCAGGTGAGGCCTCATATGGGTGGTTCCGGATCAGCCGCCAAGTATTTGGCGCCTCGGAATAGACCGGTACTTTCCTCCTTCAGGGGGTATGCTACTTGTTCTCTCCCCCGTTTTCCAATCAGAGCCCAATTCTCTCCCTCCTCCCTGGCGAGCCTGCACCAGCCGACACCCCCCGAGCGAACAGGGTGAGCGAGGGCCCCGCGTCGAGGCGGGGTGAAGGCGAAGGACGAGCGGAGGGGCAAAGAGGGGGGAGCGAAGCGAGCAGAGCGAGCGGTGCCGGAGGCATCGCGGGGGGTGAATCTGCCCCGGAGCGAATGCCGAGCCTGAAGGAGCTCGTCAAGTGTCCACGACCATATTCCAGGCTCAAATCCTTGGCCTGCCGAGGCTTCTTCGTTCTGACGTGCTTTGCGATTACCTGGGCTTCCAGTCGTCCATGACCCAGAAGAACCGGGAAGGAAGAGAGACGCTGGCGCGTACTTCGCTGATTTTCCAACGCGCCTCCTTGGCACTGTGCGTAACTTCGAACAAACGTAAATACCACCCCGCGATGCCGGTTGTCGGTTGCTATGACCAAAGAATTTGCCTGCAAGGACATCGGCATGGACTGCGGCTTCAAGGCCAGTGCCAAGACGGAGGAAGAGTTGATGCCTAAGATCGCTCAACATGCGAAGGCGGCGCACCAGCTGGACCCAATCCCTGCCGAGACTGCTCTGAAAGTCAAGGCCGCCATCAAGGACAAGAAAGGCTGGTTCTGAGCGTCTTCCCCCTCGGGAGGCTTCTTGCTGGTAGTTGGCGCGGTAGGATTTGGACCTGAAGTTCAACGCGCTTCCCCGCATCGTATGTAGTTCTCGAAGCAAATAGTGGTTTTCCGCAGCGAGGCATGCGGTCGCCGGGACTTCCGCCCGAGTTTCCTTAATTAGGTAATAGCCTGATTCTGGCTATTTCGGTCAAACAGAGTTCACATTGAGCTTCGCGGGCCCGACGGTCTTGCAACCCGTACGAGTCCAGGTCCGGGCCTGTTAAAACAGAAAGCCACGTCCAGGGGCGTGGGCAACCTCTTCCTGCTCAGCGCCTACAGGCACCTGATGGACGAGGACGAGACGTTCTCGTCCTGGGTGGAGAACATAGCCAGGGGCTCGAAGATAAACGCCGAGACCTCGCTCCGCCGCATAGGGCGCGCCTGCCTCCTCTTCGGGATCACCCCCCGGAGCCTGGCGAAGATGGAGCGGGGGGAGGCCGGGGCGTTCCTCCTGAAGGCTGTCTCCCGCTTCGAGGGGGAGGGGCTGAGGAGCTCGTCAATCGCGGGGTACGTGAAGACAATGAAGTCCTGGTGGAGGTTCAACGACGTGGAGGTGACCCGCCAGGTGAGGTACTCCCGGGACACGGGGCTGTACGACAATGAGAGGGTGCCCACCAGGCAGGAGCTGAACTCGGTCTTCGAGCACGCCGACCTGCAGAAGAAGGTCCTCTGCGCCCTGATGGCGTTCTCGGGGGTCCGTCCCGGGGTCCTCGGGAACAGGTTCTCCGACGACGGGCTGAGGGTGTCGGACCTCCCTGAATTGGTGGTGGAGGGCGGGAAGGTGAGGTTCCTCAGGGTCCCCGCGACCGTGGTGGTCAGGAGGACCATATCGAAGTCCGGGAGGCAGTACTTCACCTTCCTCCCGGAGCAGGGGTGCGGGTACGTCAGGGAGTACCTGGAATGGAGGGGGCGCACCCTGGAGGAGAGGATCGACGCTTCATCCCCGATAGCGACCGCGAACCCCCACAACCCCCGCAGCATCGGGAGCCACGTGAGGACAAACAACATCTCCGACTCGATCAGGTTCGCCATCAGGGCGGCGGGGTTCTCGTGGAGGCCCTACGTCCTCAGGAGGTACTTCGACACCAGGATGATGGGGGCGGAGCAGGAAGGGCACGTGATCAGGGACTACCGGACCTTCTGGATGGGGCACATTGGGGACATAGAGCACGTGTACACCCTGAACAAGGGGGAGCTGCCCCAGGACCTGCTCGAGGGGATGAGGCAGGCGTACGCGCGGGCGGCGGAGAAGCACCTGGAGACCGTGGTTCAGCCGACCATAGACAAGGGGGAGGTCGTGAGCACGGCCAGGGTCGAGGCCCTGAAGATGTTCGGTTACAGCGACGAGGAAGTGAAGGCGCTGGGAAACGTATCTGAGCTCGACATGGACAGGCTGCAGGAGCTGATCCAGCAGAAGTCGAAGCGGATGCTCGGCCTGAACGGCGGCACGCAGAAGGTGGTCCCGGTCGCGGAGCTTGAGACGTGGATCGAGCAGGGGTGGGACTACAAGAGGGACCTGCCGAACGGCAGGGCCGTGGTCGGCCTGAGGACCGAGTAGTCGGTCAGAGACGCAGGACAAGCGGACCCTGCGCTTCGCTCCGCTCGAGCTCTCTTTCCAGCCTCCGCAGATAGTGGGGGACGAGGACCGCTGCCCTGTCGGCCGGCATGCTGTCGGGCTCAAGAAGCAGGTCGGAGAGGACGGGGCTGCCGTCGGGGAGCTTCACGCGCAGCTTCTCCTTGAAGGCGTGGAGGTCCACCGTTCTCAAGCGACGACCCGAATCCGCAGGTTCCATGAAAGCGAGGGAACCGCTGGCTTTTAACATGAAGGTCGTGAGAAACAGTAGACCGCTCTCCAGCTATGAGGTTCGAATCCCGGCCGGGGCACATTTTCCATGCTCAAACTGAGGAGAGGAGAAGGACATTCAATTGAAGACGTGGAGAGCCTTTGATTCTCAGGCTGAAACAATGGGACAAAGATTGATTAGAGCCTAATTCAGCGTTTACATACAAGTGATTGGTCATTCAATCCTGATTATTGGAACCCGGAATTCGGGAAAGACGTCGACGCTGCAGAAGCTCATGGGAAATCTTCCCAGAATATCGCGAAATGTCTTCAAATACAAAGGCAGATTCGTGGCGTTGTACCTCAGCTCGCCTCAAGAACAGTCTGTCTTTTGCGATTACAAAGCAGTAATAGGATTGATTGACCAAAAGCTGCAGTACTGCGAAAAGAATGATTGTGTCACTGTGATACTCCCCTTCACCCTGATGAGGAACCGAGACGGCAAACTCAACTTCAATTGCATCCTGAAACCCATAGAGTTCTTGAAGTCAGAAGCAGCCAAGGTGTCGATCCTTTATCTTAGGAAACCCTCGGCGAGAGGGGTCGCCGAATTCGATGAACTGATGGAACGAGTTGGGGCTGTCGCTGTCGAAAGCGACCAAGATTACGATGTTCAGGCAGCACGAGTAGAACGAGTTCTCAAGTCTGCCTGACCTGGTGCCCTTATTGCCTCCTCCGAACTAGAGCGGACAGGGCATTCTCCATTCCTGGAGGACGCCTAAATCGTTATACTGCGTCGTTGAACTCCGATTGATGCGTGGGAAACAGCTTCGAAAATGACCTAGACCTGCTGAGTTCAACGTATAGATGGGCAAAGAAGGCAAACCTGGGAGACCTTCCAGATTTTTTCTCACGAACTTTCGGGAATCCCCTGCTTGTCGTGGGGTCCGGAGGCTCATTCACAACTGCTTCATTCATTGCAATGCTAGCAAGGGCGTCTGGAGTGCCAGCCACTCCAACAACTCCCCTGGGGTTGGCTTCGTGGAAAGCCGTGCTCCGCAGGGCATCCGTCGCACTAATCTCAGCGAAGGGACGTAACCCTGACGTTGTTGGTGCACTGCAATTCAGTATTGCCCGGGAGGCGAGGGAGATTCTTGTGCTATGCGGAGCTGCTGAATCAGATTTGGTCTCAAGGGCCAACAAGTCCGGTTGGGTGACGACATGGGCGATGAACCTTCCACACCGTGACGGATTCCTAGCCACGAACTCCGTCCTCGCGTTTTCGATCCTGTGCGCCAGAACTTTCTCGAGCCTGGAAGACCAGAAGTTGGTTCTTCCGGAGGACCTTGAGAGTCTGCTCTCCAGTAGCAAGATGAGACAGCCTATAATTGACACGCAAACGAGTTTGGCTGCCTTTCGCAGAGCGAAGTCTTTCCTGCTCTTGTACGGAGGGTGGAGTGAGCCAGCCGCTTACGATTTCGAATCTAAGATGATTGAAGGCGCACTAGGCTCGGTCAGCATCTCAGATTACCGGAATTTCTCCCATGGAAGACATAATTGGCTTTGGAAGAGCGTAGATTCAGCCGTCCTTGCGCTGATTACTCCTGAAACGGGGCAAATCGCAGACTCTACTGTAGCCAGCTTCCCTCGTCGAGTTCCGCGGGCTACGGTTTCAACCATGCTTTCGGGTCCTTTGGGCTCAATAGAACTCATAGTCAGAACCATGCGTCTTGTGAATGAGATATCTGTCGCGAAGCAAATCGACCTGAATCATCCCAGGATTCCTGCCCCAAGCAGACGGCTATACTGGACGAATTACCACAAATTCTATGGGGAAGAAGCCGAACTCCCAGCGGCAATTGAAAGGAAACTTCAGTCGGGGGGGCCGTTCTTGCAAGTTGACTTGGCAATCCTTAAGTCGCGATATTCGACGTTCTTGCACAGTCTCGCTCGGGCCAGGTTTGGCGGGCTAGTTCTTGATTACGATGGAACCCTTTGTCCTCGGTCGAACAGATTTGGAGATTTGCCTGAGAGCATTTCCACAAGACTCGCCTCAATTCTCGACTCCGGAGTCTGCGTCGGGATTGCCTCAGGCAGGGGCAAATCTCTGCGAAAGGCGCTTCGCTCTGCCCTCCCAAGAAGACTCTGGCCGAAGCTAGCCGTTGGCTACTACAATGGCTCGGTTATTTCTCGGCTGGACCAAGACAATCAGATCGGGAACTTGCCGACAAGCAAGTCGCTGGTCCAGTTCATGAGGATTTTGAGCACTCGTAAGGGGGGCCAGGAATTGTCGAATCCTGAAGCGCGAGGCGAGCAGTTGACCTTCATGGCATCTAACCATGGAACGCACATGTATCTTCTGAATGCGCTGATGGCCGCCGTGCATTCTTCAGGAGTACCAGATTTGCACGTGCTCGAGTCTAGCCATTCCATCGATGTCCTTACGGCCAAAGCTTCGAAGCTTAGTGTCATAAGAGAAGTTAAGAAGGTAGCTCGGTCCTTGGAATTGCCGGACGAAGTACTTGTGATTGGGGATATGGGGCAATGGCCGGGAAACGATTGGGAGATGCTAGCCGAATCGAACGCTCTGAGCGTTGATCAGGTGTCCCAAAATCCGGAGACGTGCTGGAATCTCGCCCCCCGGGGCATGAGAGGCCCCCCGGTTACGCTCCGATACCTGGAAGCGCTCCGAATTAGCGCTAACGGATCCTTTGCGGTTAGGATCAACAGGCGGCAGAAAGAGAGTGATGCTGGGTGAAAGACGAGCTCGCTGAACGGCTCCTGGCCACTGTTATGGAATGGAAACCTGAGCAGATAGCCCAGGAGCGTCCGATTATCCAGGCCCTGGCAGCATTCAGTTACGACGAGTACGAGCAGTTCTCGACAGGTAGCCGGTTTGTGGAGAACCTAGCTCTTTGGCTAAGGCAATTTGAGACACCAGACGAGCGTAACATAGCATACTCCTTCTTCAAGAGCAGGCTAGTGTATGTTTCCCAAAAGGAGATGAGACACCTAGTAGAAACGGCATTCCCTGAATACGTTTCCGATTTGCTGATTCAGAAGGTGGCAACGGAAACCAAGATTCCAAGATGGAGGGCCCGAGAGATAAGGAACAGGGACGAATTCAAGACACTTCTTAGGCAGAGTCTCTTTCTAGCGTTGAGCGATGGCTCCCACATTGATTACTTTAGACGATGCAATAACGCTATGATTTCGCAGGAGCAGGTCATACGATCTCATGAAATAACATCGGCACGCGCGTCGAAAGTTGCAGAATCTCTCGCAATTGATCTGCTGAAGATCCTAAACAGAGAGCCATTGGACAAGGAAGTGAAATTCCGAGAGGTCTTCCTTATCGACGATTTCTCAGGTAGCGGTCTCAGCTATCTGAGAAGGAGGGACGACCGTCGTGTACTGACGGGAAAGATCGTGAATTTCTACGACGACGTATGTCGTGATGGGGCTGACCTTGGGTATTTGATCGATCGGCACGATGTCGAGGTTCACCTGATATTGTACATCGCTACGAAGGAAGCTGTGGATTCAATTACCAAGCTAGGCGTAGAGCTCTTTGGCGAGCTCTCGTTCGACGTGAGAGCAGTCTATACTCTGCAGGAGAACATCCGAATTGACGACCAAGACGAACCAGGGTTCTTAGGTCTAGCAAGGAAGTATTACGATAAGGTAATCGAGACGCCAAGCTATTTGAAGGGAAAGCACGATCATCCATACCTAGGTTTCGACGAATGCGCGCTCCCTTTAGTTCTGTTCCACAACACTCCCAATAACTCACTACCGCTAATCTGGTTCGGCGAGGCGGCCAAGTACCGAGGTTGCTTTCCCCGCGTAAGCAGGTTTCGTGAGACTCAATGAGAGAAACTCGTAACTCATTCATTCTACGCGCTTCAGAACAGATTGACGCGGATCCCACCTTCTTGCAACTCTTCTCTCCTGGCGTTCTCGACCTATTTCACCCGGACGAAATGTGGACGAAACCATTGATTCTTCGGAGTGCACCCGGAGGGGGAAAGACGTCGCTTCTGCGAATCTTCACCCCGCAGGCTTTGCTCACCCTATTTGACGCGAGGTCGAGTGACGAGTACAAGGAACTGTACTCCGGACTTCGGGACTTGGGCGCTTTGTCTGAGGAAGGACCAACTACGCTGGGAATAATGTTGTCGTGTTCAAAGAATTATGCCGAGCTTGAAGATTTGCGGCTTCCAAACGTACCTTCTTTGAAGCTGTTCTATTCATTGCTCAACAGCCGACTTACCATCGCGGCACTGAGAGGCTCCATGGTGATTAACCGGCTAAGATACCCGCAAGATCTTAACCGCCTCAAGATACTTCGGCCAACTGACTTCGACGTTCCGAATTCAATTCCCCTTCCATGCACAGGAGCGGAACTGAACGAGTGGGCTTCCAAGGTGGAAAACAATGTGTGTGAAGCCGCCGACAGTTTTGGATCCGTGGATGAAAGAACACTCAGTGGCCACGAGACTTTGAGCAGTTTGCTCTTCTTGCGCCCCGAGTTGCTCCTACTTGATGGACAACCTTTCGTAAGTAGGGTACTTATGATGCTGGACGATGTCCATAGGATTGCACCGTCCCAACGCAAGGCTTTCCTGGATCTGATTACACGTTCGAGGTTCCCAGTTGGGCTTTGGTTAGCAGAAAGGCTTGAGGCCCTGTCGCCAATCGAGCTTATCGGCACCGGAGCTCTTCCAGGAAGAGATTATGTCGAACTCAATCTTGAAGACTACTGGCGTGGGGAAGGGAATCCCAGAAGGTTCGAAAGAATTCTCGGCGACATTGCAGATCGCCGCGCAAGTCTGAACCCCAGTGTGCGGCTGCCTTCATTTGCGGCGTGCCTTGGGATCTCTATGGACGATATTGAGTCGGTCCAGAAGTTCGAGGCAATAACCTCAGATGTCGAGAAACGCGTTGCGAAACTCACAGCCTCAACAAGAAAGTACGATGATTGGATTCTGAGATGCAGAGAATCCTCAGGCGCCGGGCGCGATTCTGCAATTGCGTGGCGATCTCTAGAAATAGCGATTGAGAGAGACTCAAGGAAAGGCCAACAAACGCTAGTAGATGCGCCTGTACCGGTCTCCGAGAGTGAGTTGGAGGAACCCGCAAGCGTCAGAGAGGCAGCTGCCCTATTCCTTGCTCAAGAAAGCCAAGTGCCGTATTATTTCGGTTTCCAACAACTTTCAAAGCTTGCATCGTCCAATGTGGAACAATTCCTTGTCTTTGCTGCCGCTATATTTGAAGAGGCCATTTCGGCCAACCTAATCCAGCGTGGAGCTCTGCTGAGTCCTTCAAGACAGGAGTCCATCTTGAAAAGGGCGGCAAGAGAAAGACTCGACGCTGTTATTCTAGCCATGCCGCGAGGCGATGAGGTAAGGGCTTTCCTGGAACACGTTTGCAATTTTTGCAGGTCAGAGACCTACAAGCCCAACGCCCCGTACGCACCCGGGGTGACCGGAATCGCGATAACAATGTCCGAAAGAGGTCAGCTCCTAGATGAGAAGACTCTCGCCCAAAGGAGTGACTTCAAGAAAGTCACGGAATTGGTTTCCCTCTGCCTCGCCTACAATCTCATGGATGCTTCACTGGATAGGAGTCAAGGGAATGACCGCTGGATGATTCTGTACCTAAATCGTCTGCTCTGCGCGCTTAACGATTTGCCCCTTCATTATGGAGGATGGCGGCCTCTTAGTCTGGCGAAGCTTGTCTCATTCTCTGGACGCGTAGTCCCTGAACAGAGTGAAGTGCCCCTCAATTGAGCGCCGCAACACTGAGTCGTCTGACACCGCGCTGGGGAGTCTACTTTCAAGCTAGAGGTTCAGAGTTCAGAGAATTCTGGGATGATTTCCTGAAAGCCAGGAGGAGATCCATTCTGTACATCATGGGGATTGGTTTCGATCCCCGTGGGACTATGGGATTGGAAGCAGTCAAAAAGGCAGGTGATTTCGACTTGGAATGCCTAGCAATGAAAGTCGATGAGGGACAGAGTTCGCCTTCAAGGAGGTATCAGGAACTCACAGACGAAAATGAAAGCAGGATAAAGGAACTAGCTGGGCCCAAGTTTGAGCAGCGGAAGATTAGCATGTGGTCCCAAGATGGAAGAAGGATTGGACCACGAAGCGCCGCGACCACAATTCAGGATCTTTCGGGTTATCCCAACTGTACAGACATCGTCGTTGACATAAGCTCGCTTCCCAGGGGATTGTATTTTCCTCTTGTCGGAAAGCTACTCTATTTGGTCGATGCTAAGAACATAGGTCGCGACCCGGATATGATGACCAATCTTCACGTGATAGTCGCTGAGAATGCCGAAATGGACACATTAATCACTGGCGCAGGCGTAGACGAAAACGCTAGCTTCGTCCCAGGTTTCACTGGAACACTTGTAGCAGAATCCAGCTCAGAAACGCCCAAGATCTGGATCCCCATCTTGGGTGAGAAGCGAACCGTCCAATTCGAAAGGATATACGACTTGGTGCAACCGACGGAGATATGCCCGGTATTACCCTCTCCATCCACAAATCCCCGGAGGGGTGACAACCTAATGCTTGAGTATCGGGACCTCTTGCTCGAGAAGTTGAAGGTGGACCCAAACAATTTCACATACGTCTCCGAGCAGAATCCATTTGAGACTTATAGGCATATTAGGAGTATCATCGCAAGATATGATGTGTCCCTCGAGGCACTTGGAGGATGCCAGGTCATTATCTCGGCACTTTCAAACAAGCTGCCCTCAATAGGTGCCTTATTGGCGGCTTACGAAATGAAAAATACTAGCCGGGGTGTCGGGATGGCTTACGTGGACAGTCAAGGCTACACGATTGAAGGAGACCTGGAATCGACCAAAGGGCAAACTCGGCTTTGGGAATTAGGAATTGCAGGTGAATTCTATGCCGCCTAGTTTAGCACTCCAGGCGCGGTCAACTGCTCCCGTGTGTGTAGGGACTGGACTAGTTGCGTTAGACGTCTTCGTTGAAGCTTCGACAAATGAAGAGCGGTTCCAGCGGGTCGGAGGATCTTGTGGAAATGTCATGACAATTCTGTCGTATCTTGGATGGGACTCGTTCCCATTGGCCAAGTTGGGCTGTGATGAAGGTTCAGAGCTCCTAATCAGGGACGTCAAGAGGTGGGGGGTGAAAATGGATCTCGCGCTCGTAGAGGATGGCTTGTTCGCGCCAATAGTAATCGAGCGCCTTTCAAACTCAACTCCGGGAACAGATCACCTCTTCGAGTTTGCATGTCCTCACTGTGGATCCGTCCTCCCAAGATTGAAACCGTATTCCATAGATGAACTACGAAACACCAGTGAGAAGATTCGCGAAATTGATGTGTTCTACTTCGATAGGACGTCTCTGTCGGCAATTTCGCTAGCAAAGAAGATGAGAGATCGCGGCGCTTTGGTGTTCTTCGAACCATCGGGCATGAGGAACTATCAACTATTCGTCGAATCCTTGAAAGTGGCCGACATCGTCAAGTACTCGGCAGACCAGCTACGGATGCATAGGTTCCCGCGTAATGTCAAGCTTGCAATCGAGACGCATGGGCAATTCGGCCTGAAGTATTGGCTCAAGCCTCCGCGCGGAAGAATAACGCCCAAATGGCTGAACGCATTCAGAATCGATGGTGCTTTGGACTCGGCAGGAGCTGGCGATTGGTGTACTGCCGGATTGATTCAGTCATTAGGACAAATGGGGAGGTCGGGGTTGGCGGAGTCGTCAACCAATGAAATCGAAGAAGCCCTAGACTTTGGTCAACGTCTCGCTGCTTTGAGCTGTCAATTCTTGGGAGCACGAGGAATGATGTACGAATCAACAAAGAAGCAAATTCAAGAGTGGATGAAAGGGCTTGAAGAGGAAGGGCAGGTAGGCACAACCAAGCCAAGTCCAAAGGAAGGCAAGGTGCCACCTGTGCTTTGTCCAGAATGTATCAGCATTCGGTAGCCTTGAGCAGACATCATGAAATGACGCATGAATCGTGACTCCAGTCGAGATATCGTTGAGCTGAGACAGCCTCGTTCATGACCGAAGACAACTGGAAGTTGTGCACGAGCGACAGTGTGTCGTCAAAACTATCCAAGAACAATCGGGATGATCCCGAATCTCGTTACGCTTGGAATCGGGGTAGCCTCACAAGCCCAGATCTGTGCACCCCTTCCAGCTCAAACCCTTGGAGGAACTGATGGCGCGGCGGTTGGCGCGAGCACGAATTCAGAGGAATGCTGATAGCGTCCCCTCGCTACCTTCGTCTTGGTGAAATTCGTACAACTTGGAACAGTGAAGCAGGATTTTCAGGGCAGACTTCGGCGGTCTACCGTTGGCTTGGGTCGGCTCCGGCACAACTCCGAGTCGACCGTTAGGCCTGATAAGGGTTGGTCACGAAGCCCCCGGTAGAGCGCCCCGTTCTGACGCCACGAACTGCCACTCATGGGCCTCGAAGAGCAAGAACTCCTCTCTCTTCAAACAGGTCAGGCAAACCGGTCTTCTTCGTATATTCTGGTGTCACGTATTGCGGCCGGAATCCACGGCCATCGGGGCTCCATGGATGAGAAGGGTTGAGCGTTCAATCTTGCCTTGATGTGGGCCGCGTCCTTCTTGGTTAATGAGAAGGCCTTTGCAATTATCGTCTCTGTCTCTTCCAGGGTGTCGTTGAATCGTTTGATGTCAGGATTCCGGCTTACGTCTGCTTCAAGTATCTTGGAAGCCACTTCATCGTAATCCTTGGGAATCTCGGCTGACGGCGAAGGTGTCAGATTGAAGTCGGGGTGGTCCATCATGTACTTGATTACTCTGAGAGCCTTCGGACTTCCTTCGATGTAGTCCAGTGTAGGTTGATTTCGCCAGACTGGCTGAAGCCGTGCAACACCAGCCTGTTCTTGGTACTCTACTGGGACATTCTTGAAGATGTCATAATCGTGGACGTTGACATAACGAAGCTTCGGCACAAGAGCCAGTGATACCTTCGGCGAACTGGCAATCTGGTCATCGATTTCTTGCCATCTCGTGAGAATCCTCTTCGCTAGAGTTCTGAGTTCCTTCGCCGCTGGCTTAAGGGTGTCTTTCCCAGCCAGCAATGCCTCGGGGACAGGGAACAGTTTGATTGCTTCAGAGTTAACGTGAGCACGCCAAAGATCTTCGGTTCCTTCGAACAACGCGCTTCTGAGGACCAATCCGAACAGATAGCGGGGTATGCGAGAGTTAAGATAGACATCCCATGGGAAGTCCTCGTTGTCTCCACTTGGAACAAACACAATGCAACTCTTCTGCGCTACGATGTCTTTCATGCTGAATTGGCATGCCTGAGGTGCGAAACCCAATTCAGATAACGCGAAAGCAGGCTTTTCCAAGAGGGAGGGATGCCCCCATAAGGAGTCGTTCTCCACTTTCGCCAATTCAACGTACTCCGAAATCTGATTGGAGTTCAGGACGAACGCGTGGACGTGAGAGCCTTTCGCCATCGGAAATCGCCCCTCTCCCGGGTCGGGGAATATCTTCCCCTTACCTCTGCCAGTTTGTACTCCGACTTGAATTGCTCTGTGACTTGGCCCCAGGCGTTCAGCGAATTCTTCCAACTTGCGATTCGAAAGTAACTTGCGAACAAGGTCGACGTCATCGGATTGTATCTTCGTCACAAACATTTGGAACGGATTTAGCGCCTCATCGGTAAAAGTGGACCTCGGGACGCTCGAAGCAATAGCTTTGCTCAAATCAATAGTGCTTCCCTTCAAGCATGTTGCCCGGGTTGGAGATGTAACCTGCACGGCATAGTCATCTTTTCTGGCCTTCTTCGAAGCCACAACAATGATAGGGGCTACCGTACTCCTGCTACTGGCAATCTGCGAAGTGAAAACCTCATTGCTAAGCGATTCTAAATCGACCAGCTCCCTCAGATTATTCCGGAGAATCACTTTCCTGAGCGAAAGGGCCGCCTTCGAATCAGCTATTCCAAACGGTACAATGAATCCCATTGTCCCTCCTTCCTCAAGCCACGGACTGATGTCAGCGATTGGTCCCTTGCCGCCCTCTAGGCTCCTGTAGAGGAAGTAGAACGAGATGTCCTTCTTCCCCGTTGCTACCTCTTTGTAATAGTCGCTCCATCTTGTCTTCGTCTTCAACCTCTCAGCTCTTACATACGGTGGATTTCCCACGACATACTGGTAACGATTCTCGCGGATGGCAGCTGCCGCATCCTCTCGGGGAGTCATCAGGTGTTCGTCCAGGCTTACCTGAGTTCCCGTTTCGAGGCTGTCAATGCCCCCGTAGATCTTGAATTCGGGGAGCTTTGTAATTCCTGCCTGCGTGAGATGTGGAAGAAGATACCAGATTACCTGAAGCTGCGAGATGAACGCCGCGAAGGTGTTGATGTCAAGGCCATGGACAATCTTAACGGCTTCCTGAATTGCATCGCCGAGCGGGATACCCTTGCGCCTGAAATTCGTGATTGTATGCTCGATGGCGCGGAACAAGAAGGTTCCAGAACCACAGGCTGGATCAAGCAATGGGCCAGGCTCCTTTGTGAAGCCGACGGCCTCCAGAATGTAATCCACCACGAACGGAGGCGTGTAGAATTCGCCCATGTCCTTTCTCGTCGCTGGGTCCAGGAACCGCTCGTAGAGATTGCCAAGAATATCTCCAGTGACCTTCGTAAAGTCGAAGGCGTTGAGGCGATAGAAAACCCTGAGGAGTATCCTTGAGAGCTCCCCGTCACCTTCTTGTGCCCAGTCGTAAACACTCTCCTCGAACATCCTCGCGTAGACCGCCTTCGAGTCTTGGAAGGCACTGACGAGCAAGTACTGATACTGATCTTTGACGTAGCTGTTGAAGTCGCGGAACTTCCTGATGCCTCCGTTGGAAATCTTCCTCGTTGTCATCTGGTAGTCTTCCAGAAATCGAACGAACAGGATGCGTGCAAGTACCAGGTTTGCGGCCTCGGTAGAGTACACCTTTTGAACGAAGATGAGCTGTTGTTTCTCATCAGTTGGGACCTCCCTGCCGATTTGAGCAAGGAAGTACGGAAGAACGTCCTCGCGAAGCTGAATCGCCTCTTTGTACTGGGTCTTCAGGAGGCGTTGCTGCTCCGCCAGTCGGGCGGTTTTACCCATTGAGGCACCGCCAAGTGCGTCCCATTTTGTCTTGTACTCGTCGTACGCGTCGTAGAACCGCTTCACTCTTGCCGTGGCATAGTTGCGGAAATCTCCTGCAGAGAGCCTAAGCGCGAGGTAGAAAGCTTCTCTGCCTTCGTCTGATGAAACATCGATGTAACCCATCGGGGAAGTGCCCGCAATGAATTCGACCAGTGCTGCTGATCCCGTTGAGACCGAGAATGCAAGCGATGCGATGCTGAATGGACCATTCGGATTGAGCAGATCCTTTTCGTTGACCTTATCTAGCTCAATGGGGCTCCTTTGCTTGCCATCTGGACTGACGACCACGATTGTGGTGGGATCGAGCAGAAGTGCGTACACGGTGTCAGCAGTGACGTATCGCTTGAGCTGCTTGTCCCAGGTTTCGTCGCATTCCTTCCGAGAGCGAAATCTCCCGGGCTCGGGCTTGACTTCGCATACGACCCACGGCACGGCATCCTGCGAATAGAACGTGATGTCGGGTATACCGTGGAACCCACGGTCGTTTATCTTGATCCTTTCTTTGGGATAACCCAACACTTGACAGAAGACGTCCTTGAAGTAGGAGTAAGAGTCGGGCTCGCTTCCTCTTGACCATTGCACCAATGCTTCAAGGGCCTTTTGGGCCTTCGTCACGGCACGCGCCTTCGCACATGCTGATTATAAGACTGAAAAGGTCACGAGATCGCTGAATCAACCAATGAAGGCTGCGGCATACGTCTCGAGAAATTCAAGGACTGGCCTACTCTGCTTGATAGGACTCGGTTCAACCTGGAACTCTTGGTGACTGACTATGGGACGGCGACAACCTTTGTGCCTTCGGGGGTCTTCTCGAATCTATACACCACATCTACGTCCGCGTCCTCGAAGATTTCAGTATCATGAGTTATGATCACGGTCTGCTTGATTGGACTATCCTCAGCGCCCAACCCCGTTACTATGTCAACCATGGTCGCCCTTCTTTCAGGGTCCAAGTGAATGGTCGGCTCGTCCAGGAACACAAAGTCCAGCTTGTATCCGCCCATTACGTAAGCCATGCCGAACCTCAGCGCAAGGGCGATGGCAACCTTCTCTCCGCCGCTTAGTGCAGCAGTCTCCACGCTTCCCCGCTGGCCATAGCAGTCAATGGACACGTGGTTAGCTTTCTCCCTCAGCTGGATACTAGAGACTCCAATGTTGAACGACCTAGCGAATTCTGACGCCTTCAGGCCTATGTGGTTGAGAGCCCATGAACGAAGGCTGCTCGGGACTGGGCCGTCTCTGTGGTAGACCCTTTCCCTAATCTTGGTAAGAACTGCCGTAAACTCGGCAGCTCTCTTAAGCTCTCTAACGGCAGCATTCAACCTCTTCAGGTCGGCTTCGTCTTGCTCGAAGGCGGTCTCGAATATCTTCTCTTTGGCAACCTCGTCCGGGATTATCCTGCTGGTCAGCCTGTCGAGCAGTTCCATCTTTTCCTCGTATTCCCTCGCGTTGAACCTCGCGGCCTCCCTGCTCAGTTCTACGACGCCAGAATAGAGTTCTTTCGAGTGCACGTCTATGGCGAGCACCTTGAGGTCGCTCACAGACTTGTCCCCTAGTTCGTCTAGCTCTTCTGGGAGCCGGGACAGGATTCTGCGTAGCTCGGCCCTCCTCTTCCCTAGGCGCCTGATGTCCTCTTTGGACGAGATTCTGTGCTCAGCGAGAAATGTCTTGGCTGCTGAGATGTCGCTCAGTTCGACTCCGAGGTCGGAGAGCTCTTCGCTGAGCTTCCCCTTGTCGTGCTTGCCCTTTTTCAGGTCGGCCGTGTACTTCGGAACCTTGGTGAGTTCCGCTTCTAGTTCGGCCTTCGTCCGCTCGAGCGAGGCAACATCGTCCTTCCCAACGATTCCGTTGTCACTCAAGAACAACCTGGCATCTCGTGCGGAGTTGGCTTCGCGCTCGACTGACAAACGCTCGGCCTCAAGATCCGACTTCGTAGACTCGAGCTCCTCTATCTCCTTGTTGTGGGCCTCAAGGTGTGATACAATCTCCTTGGGGTCGAATATCGGTCTGACGTGATCGACCTTGCTCCCACAGTACGGGCAGATCCCGTCCTTGAATTCCAGCTTCTTCGCTGTCTCCTTGTTGGCCTCCCACGTCCCGATGGTCCTTTCCAGCACACCCAACCGGGCCGTTTTCTTCCTGATCTCCAAATCAATGGCCTTCAGCCGTGATCCAGGGTTCCCAGCCGCGGCCAAAAGTGCGAGCGAATCCTTGGCTCTGGAAATTGTTGCAACTAGCTCCTTGGGCTTGGTTTTTTGGGGCCTCAGTTCGCCTAGTTTTGAGGTCAGCTCACCAATCAGCTCTTCAATCCCAGCCAGGTCTAATCTCGCCCCCTTCACCCGCTTGCTGACGGTCCCTTCCTTCCCCGCAAGCCGCAAGTAGCCAGGGCCTTGGGTCGTTATCCTATCGAGGTCTTCCCTTTCCGAATCTAGTTCGTCTCTCCTTCTTGCCGCGTACTTGATCAGGCCTTCGACGCTGTCCCTGAAGCGACCAGCTTTCTGACGCAGCGGCTCTGCCTCGGCTTTCCATTGATTGAGGTCGGTTTGGCGTTTGCGGAACACTGCCAGCGCCTTCTTTGTCCGCTCAGCTCCCTCTCGGTTTTTCTGCAGTGACTGCTGCTTGTCCGCCATGGCAAGCTCGAGCGCCCCGACGTTGGTGTCGTCGTAACCGTGTACGCCCCTCAGGTTTGACCGGAAATCATTGATGACTACCAGCATGTTCTGGTAAGCGGCTTCGAGCCCATCAATGCCGATGAGGGAGTTGACAAGCTCCTTGAACTCCTTCGGGCTGAAGTCCCTTATGATTGAATCCAATTCCCCCTGCTGTACAATCGCCGCCACCTTCATCCTCTCATAATCAAGGCCGAGGACCTTGGCGACCTCCTCGGAGGTGGTTGACTCGTCGAAATGCTTCCTCTCGCCTGCGGCGATTTGCTTTGTGACGCCGTCGGTGGTCTCTTTGAGGACTGCACCCTCCAGCCTGCCCTTCATGTCCAGCTTCCTCTCAACGAAGAAGGTCCTCGAGCGAGCGTCGAACTCCACCGATACGGCGGCGCCTGAGGTCCCGTCCCTCACGAGCGCCTCGTTAGGTCCGCGGACGTGCTCACCGTACAGAGCGAACGTGATTCCGTCGATGACAGTGCTCTTGCCGGACCCGTTGGGCCCCACGAAGACAGTGACACCCCGGCCCAGCTGAATGTCAGTGTCCTTGTGCGAGATGAAATTCTGTAGAACTACCCTGTGGATCATGGTTTGCTTTCCCCGAACCGAGACTTCTCGAAGGCTCTTTGCACTAGGCTGAGGGCCTCGTCCGTCTCTCCTCTCTGCAACAGCGGCAGTAGCTCATCCACTGCGAATGACGCGAGCTCCTTGTTCCCCAGGGCGCCCTCCGCCAGCGCGCGCATTTCGTTTCCTATGTCTCCTGGCTTTTCGTCATAGACCCGCTCGCCTTTTTCGGCTTCTTCCTCGACGGTGGGGACGCAAGTCAGGCAGAGCGGGGTTAGCCGGGTCAGCGCAGCAGTAACCCTCGCCGGGTCAACGTCGACCCCGGTGATTGTCACTGAAAGGACTGGCTTCTTCGCCTGTGTGCGGGACCCCAGCTCCTGGGCTATCTTCTCGATTCCTTCAAGCATTGCCTTGTACTGCAGGTCGTAGTGGAACATCCTGCGGGATGAGGTGAGTTGGACCCAGACGGGCTTTGCCTCTTCGCCAGACAGGTCAACGAAGTAGTAGCCTTTCTTGAACTCCTTGATGCCTTCTCCGGGGGTCGGGTCCAGGGAGCCGGGGTAGCAGACAGGGCCCTTCATGCCATCGAAATGCCTGTGAAGGTTGTCGTGGAGGTGGCCGAAGGCGTAGTAATCGAACTCAGGCGGGAGGTCGCTAGCAGTCAGTTCGCCGGCGAACTTGTGGAACTCGAGCAGGCCCTGGTGGAGGACTAGGAGCTTCTTCCCGCTATGGTCCCTGGCCTTTGCTGCAGCGGCCTTCAACTCCTCGGTCAGCTCGTCAATTTCTCCGCGCCTGTACTTGTTGAACCCGACGATCATCAGGTCTCCGAGCATCACAGGCTGTCCGGTTCCCACGTAGGTAGCGAGCCCCAGCTTGTGGAACAGGTACGGCGAAGGCGTCCCGGTAATCCTGCTGATGTCGTGTTCCCCCAGAGTGAAGAAGGTGGCGATGCCGTTCTCTGAGAGGGTCTTGAGGGCCTCCCCCATCTTGACGAGCGGCCTTCCGCCGGGCTTCGGGTAATGGAAGATGTCCCCGGCATGGACTAGGGCGTCGACCTTGTCTTTGACCGCCGCGTCGACCACCTCCTGGAACGCGTCGTAGACGTCCTGCTCCCGCTCTTCGCTGTCGAACTGAGCGCAGCCCAGGTGGGTGTCGGAGACGTGGATTATTTGCGTGAGGTCCACCGGCTACTCGAGCTTGATAGCGCCTCTGGTGCTTTCCTTTGCCACGGCCTTCATCTTCTGGGCGCTGGCCCAGAGCTCAGTGGCGCTGATGTCTGCTCCGGTCGTCTTTTCAGGGACATGGTCGACCTTCACCACCGCCGGGATGTTGACCCACTCTCCGAGGAGGACCGCTTCGCCCACGTTCAGGGACGGCAGGTTCTGCAGCAGATCTTCGCTGATCGCCTCGCTCGCCTCTCTCACGTGGCCCTGGTCTTCAGGGTTGGTCAGCTTCATTACCGCGAAAGAGCCCATCTGGCTGAGCACATCTTGGTCGACCCTCCTGGGTCGTTGTGAAACGACGATTAGGGACATCCCGAACTTCCTCCCCTCCCTGGCCACCTTTGACGCAATGTACTTCGTGTCAGTGTCTCCTTCGGCGGGAATGAAGGCGTGGGCCTCTTCTATCGCGCAGACCACGGGCGTTTCGAACCTTACCTTTTGGTCGTCACCCGACTTCCTGGTTGCCCGTTTCCTGTCGTCCAACACCTCGTCCATGTAGTAAGAGATGGCCGCGTTTGCCTGCTTTTCTGTGAACTCTATCATGTTGAGGATGTTGATCTTTGAGGCCTTCAGCTGGTCGAGGACCTCGCCTATGTCGGGGTCGATAACCGATTTCATCCGTCGCATCGCCATCTTGACGATGTCGGCCAGTCTTGCGGCGGCTTTCCTGTACTGCTTCTCACTCTCCTCGATTGATCCTATGGAAGCGAGCAGGGCCTTCCAGAATTCCTTGTCTCCTTTCACATCGTCTGTGAAGGCCTTGGACAGCACGGTCCTCTGAACTTCGGCGTTCTCCCTGACATCAAGGAGGTCGGCGAGTTGGTCGGAGTCCACGTGCCTGGGGTTGATCTTGGCATCGACGTGTACTGCATTGGGGATTGCGAGCTCAGAGTATTCCCCGTGGTAGTCGAAGAGTATCATCGTTCCCCGGAGCTCAGAGACCTTCTTCGTAATCAGCGCGAGAAGGTTCGACTTGCCGCTCCCTGTGACCGAGAGGATGGCGAGGTGCCTAGAGGCCACCTTGTCGACATTGACTGCCACTCTGACCTTCTGGTTCCGAAGGAGAGAACCCACCTGCACCCATTCGCGTCCTTTCCTATCGAAAACACCCTCAATCTCGCCTGACTCGGCCTCCATTACGTCGCTCCCCGGTTCAGGAGGCAAGGAGGGCAGGACCGCTCTCCCCTTCTTCAGAGCCTCGATTAGGCCGACGACCTTCACCGAGGCGACATAGCTCTTGTCGCGGGTGTTCCTTGAGGCGACTTTCTTTGCTTCGACGGCGGTTTGGAAGTTTCCAATCTTGTCCAGCAGGTCGCTCCTGGTAGCGCTGTCCTCGGCCAGGCCGAGCAACCTCCCCTCAGGCGATTCGACCGTCACATATTCGCCCATGCTTACAGGCCGTCTTGCAAGAAAGTGGAACTGGTATGGCTTCGTCTGACCTACGACCACGCCCAGGATTCCGCTGTCATTCCCCAAGGACCTGTCTCCCTCCCATTTCCACCTCAAGGCCGAGCAAGTTGGCGATGCTTCTCATCTCATCATGGCTGACTTTCCCTCTCTCGTGCGCGAGCCTCAGAACGTACGGGTAGCCGTCCACACTCGTCCCGCGCATCAGCTCCATCAATCCCCGGACATCTTTTTCTTCGGCCCTACCTGGTATCTCAAGTTTGAGACATGGTGCGTCTTCAGAGAGCCGGACGTAGCTGACTGTGACCCCGCTCCTGTCGATGGAGGGCTGAGAGAACCCCGCCTTGTTAGAAACCCGGTTAAAGTAGAACATGTCGCCCAGCTCTCCCCTCAGCGTGCGGTTGCTGAAGGATTTCTTGCTCACGAACAGGACCCCCTCTTGGTTCATGAGCTCCTTTGCGGTCTCGTAGAACGCGCCCTCCTTCTGCCTCTTTCGATCGTAATACCTCGCAAGGATCGAGCCATCCACGAGCACATATTCGGCTTTGCCCAGGCACGCTTTGACCTGGACGAACTCATAATCCATCCCGACGCTCTCCAAGGCAAGCTCTGGGCTGCTGACATACTCCTCGCCAGATTTCACAGCGAGGGTGCTGAGACCCACGTCAAAAAGAGGGGGAACCAGAGTCGTTCCATCCCCCAGCATCGATACAGCGTCAACCGCGTAAATGTAGAACCCTTGGTAGGGAATGAAGTTCCAACTACTGTCGATACCAACCAACTTGGAGTCCCCTGTTGGCTGAGGGTCGAAGTCGATCCAAAGGTCCCTTCCCCTTTTGAGAATTGATTCCTGCTCTTCGAACTTGATTGTTGAAAGAATCTGTTCACGATTCGTCACCGCGTAGTCTAATGTCTCAATAAGCATGCTGTGCATCTTTGTAGCACCTTGTTAGCCTTATACGCAATGCGGTCGTTTTTGGGCGACCTCATGTCCGTCATTCTGAAACTATTGAGGTTCCGTCTCTTAGGCTGCCTTGTTGCTCAAGCACCTCAAGACTTCATATTGCCGTGACGAAGGACCCCTCCTCGGGCCTTTTCAGGGCTGAAGTGTCAGAGGCAGGGGGTTACATAATTCACTTCGGTTCGACAATATCCTGCAACAACGGGAATATCCGGTTGTCTCCGACATCGGCCCACTTCTGGTCTAATAGCGCGGAGCATTATCGGGTGTCTCGATCCCGAACAGGTCCTCCAATTCACTGAAGAAGAATGGATGAAGGTTTCTGCGGAGCCTCGAGCCATTCGCCCGGAGCCACACGATTGTCTCCCCCACAGATTTCCATTCAGGCAACCCCTCTCTCCCCCCGAAGCTCTCGTACAGCTCAATTGCTACTGTCCGAGAAAGGCCCGCACCGATCAAAAAGAGAATTCTCTCATCAGATGCGCCCGCCTCAATGAACATGGGAAGACGCTCGCAATAAGTCCACTTCTGTGACTTCTTGGCCTCGACATACTCTAGGATGTCACAGTAGCACTTCATCCCCCTGACGTAGTCGTACCTGATCTTGTCTTCGATTGTATCATCTAATTCCTCAATCACCTCATTAATCTTCTTCGTCACATCAGGCGAATCCGAGGGTTTCCCTCTTATCTCGTAGTCGATTTCTTTAAGCAGGATTTTCTTGTAAGCTTCCTGATTAATCCACATCGAGGCAATGACAGCATATCGCTTGTAGAGCTTGTTCTTCTTTTGCATCAGTCTAGTCGAGATAACTTCGAAGACCCGCACGAGAGACTTGTACATGTCCCACGTTGGAAAGGGGGGCATTAGAGGGATGTCTTGGTCCATCATCATGCGGTAGAGGGAGTCTTGCAATCTTGGGTCGAATGAGCGATTCTTTACCATAACCTCTTTGCCCAGCTCCAGGCGCGCGACATCCTCTCGAAGCAGGGTTCTGACCTCCTCCAGCTTGATTGGGTCAATACCTTGATGGCGTTCCTTGAATGTCGATAGGAAATCTCGGTCAGGGTAAAGGAGTTGCTTCATCAAGAGACTTGTCGCCATCGCGACTGTCCTCTTTGATGCCTCGAAATTTACATCGTTCAAGTAATGGATGAGGTCGTCGACTTCCTCGGACAGAGCCGTCTCAGACGAGCTTTCGATAGGTTCTGGCTTGTCCTCAAAAGCGTCTTTACCAGACTCCCATTCCTCGACATTGACGCAGTAAATCTTGCCGTAGTAGTCCCTGCTCAGTCTGCCGGCTCGACCCATCAGGTTACGAACCGAAAGCGAATCCATAGGCAAAGGGCCCTTCCTAGGGTCGAAGAGAACAAGATTCTTCGCGGGAAGATTGACTCCTTCGAGAAGTGTGCTGGTGCAAGCCAGAAGAGTAATCTCTTCATCCTCGAACAACCGCTTTACTTGATTCCTTACGAACTGCGGCATTGTGCCATAATGGTAGCCGATCTGGTTCTTGAGGTAGTCTGCAAGATAGTATCGAGGGTGCACGTTCGAACGGAGGAAGCTGATCGTCTCCTTCATCTTGGGAGAAAGTTCCTTCAACTGCTGAGCTGTGGATGCTATCTCATCCGCAACCTTCCTACAGTCGGAAGGGCGGTTGCAATAAATTAATGTAGGCTCTTGCCCTGCGATTACTTTCTGGGCGACCCAGGCCTTGTAGCGGAAGGCCGATGGCGTGAATTCGGTGAGTTTCTTGTCATAGACTAATGTGAGGAATTCAGCTTCTCCGTTACGTCTCAATTCTCTTACGAGAACCGAGGCATCTGTAACAAAGGTGCTCCCCCTCCCTTCCTTCCTAAATGTGACGAAGATGATGTTCTGTCCGACGGGGGATTTCTTGGTCCGGGCAGTTTGGAGCTCTTCTGTGCCCAGACCGAATATACTCCTGAATTTCTCTGGGTTGGTGACGTAGGGAGAAACGAATACCTTCTGCATCTTGGGCTGGCTTCGTACAAGCTCGACGACGGCATCCTCAATCACGATTCCTCTACTATCATTGGCTACTTGCTGGGCCTCGTCGACAACGAGTAGGTCCACTGGGAAGTCGATGATTTGATTTGCGATCATATCCTGGAGTCTCTCTTGCGTGAGCACGAACACCTTCTTCTTGGCCGCACTGACCTCTTGAGAGTTGAGAGTGCTAGCTCCTGTGAAAACGACGAAGTCTGATTGCCCCAGAACTAGTCTGACGCTTTCTGAGATCTGCTTTTGGGCTTCGGCTACCAGAGCCTTTGTGGGTACAATGTAAACCGCACAGAACTCCTCATTTGAGAACATACGGTCGGCTACTAGGTTATGCAGGACGTATGATTTCCCAGACGACGTCGGAGCGGAGAAGGCGAGGTTAGCTCCTGTCTTCATGACCGTCAAGATTTGAGATTGGAAATCAGTGAGGCTCAGCTTATGCGATCCCGCAATCGTCTGTTGGTTAGACGCCTTCCGCTGAATTGCCTCGGGGAAATTAGAAAGTACTGACGAGGGATCTATTCCCCTCGGCCCTTTGTAGTCCCAGTTAAACCGCGAGAAGTATGAGAAGAAATCAGGGACTTCGTTTTTCACCACCATCTGCTGGATAACTGGCAAGTCTCCAAGTCTGGTAAGGACCACTTGCCCGACAAACGGGATTGAATCGTACGCTTCAGCATACTGGGAGAGCAAGTAGACCGCGATTTTGTAAGCCAGCATCTGATGAGATTCGTCCTCGCTAAGGGATAGGATTGCGCTGGATTCGAGCAGCCGGACGATCTCGTCTTCGTTCAACTGTTCCGCTCTTTGGGGTGTTATCTCTCTCACCGTGAGGCGGGAGAAATCACTCACAAATGCTGGGTGGTTGCAAATCTCTACGGATGTTTCAGTCAGAAAGCTGGCCATTACCTGCTGAGCTCCTCTGTGAAGCGCTTTCGGAAGGTCTCCACGTCCGTTATTGGCAGAATGAGGAAAAGTAATGTCCGGTCCCTAACTTCGGTCTTGGCCTCTACTGCTGACTTGACGGTCTCCGCGATATCTTCCACCAATTGCTGGTATTCTTTCACCATGAGTTCGTCGAGTTCCGGACCCCGCGTATGCTCGGCTTCACTCGTGAACGGAAACTCCGCGCCTATGAAGACCGAATCGGCTTCGGCGTAATTCTCCTTATGCTTCTCATAAGGGTCAATCATCTTCTGAATGTACTTGGCCGACTCACCAAACTTGACCTTGTCTAGGTTCTTGGATACCAGACGCAACTCTCTATTCTTCTGCGCCCTGTTCTTGCCAAACCTCTCTATGTCGCCTAACGCTGAGTTTAGGCCCGCCGAAAATGAAGCGTATGTCTTCGCGTGTCCGAAATGCAATACCACGGACTGGCCTGCTTCAAGATGGATTGCATCATATCCGTGAAAAGGCATGCCAGCAGACGTCTTCAGATCCATCTTGCTGTAGAGCTGGATTATTCCCCTCGATTCCAGTAGCACATAGAGGAGAAGCTCGCCTGCTTCGCCACTTCCTTCCGTTTGCTGGAAGGTCTCCTTGGCGGCTAACACTACGCGCCGCGCATCATCAGCCTTGATTTCGTTGTAGTCCGACTTCCCGAGGACATAGGTTACCATCTGGTTCAGAAGGAAGTCGATTAGCTCGTCTTCCCTGAATCCGTCAGCATCACAGCGGGTAAGGTAGAACGCGAGAGTTCGGCGGTCCGACTGTTGGAGTTCGGAGCAAGTGTGAAGTAGGTTCTCTACCTTCTCATGGGGGACGCTCTGAGCCGAGATGATTTGCAGCCTGAGCTTCTCAAGATCTGCCCCACTCATCGCCTCTTGGAGTCACGGCGGATATTTAGTCGTATTTCGCTCAGCGTCAAGGGCTACTTTGGGTTCAGAGAACAGGGGTGGCAAGCAGTCCTCTCTGTTCCGGAGCTGATGTGGTCCATCTCCTACAGCTGGCGATGCCTTGATGTGCGCTAATGAACTCTGAATCTGACAGGACCATTGGACAGAAAATGCATCCCCTGGTGGCAGGACGAGGCCTAGAGAGGGACCGGGCGAGTTATCGCGGAGACGACTTTAGGCGTTCCTGCCACAACTGCTTGTTCGAGTCGGGGCGGGAAGATCGCATCCAAACTGCCAAGCTCGTTTGGATACAATGAGACGAACCTTATCCCATTACTGCGGTACTGCTCCATCTTCCACCGCATGCTCCGCTCATACCTTGAACGGGCTAAGTTGTTGGGCAGGTCGACCAGCCCCCAGTACTCGACGTAGACCCCGTAGTCCGGGAGGTAGAAGTCGGGCCTGCTTATCCTCCTGAACCCCCACCGGCGCATCGCAGGCTGCTCGTAGACGTATCTGATACCGCTGCGGCTGAAGTAGTCGGCGATGACCCTCTCGGAGTTGCCCCTGACGACCTCCCCCCGCAGGGTGACGGCAGGATGGCCGTATGCCTCCCTGCGGACCGCGTGAATCAAGATGACGACAACGACGAGCAGGGCAAGCGCAAGAAGGGGCGACACCGCGAGCGCCAGCAGGAAGAGGAGGCCCCAGTAGAGTCTCAACGCCGTCATCCGCCGCCGGGGCACTTAAGCACCAATGGAGGCAGAGAAGGGGCGGGCCCTCCCGAAAATCGTTCAAAAAAAGAGAAGGGGCGGAGAGGGAAATTATCCGCAACGGCGTCGGGCCTATGGCTTCACTTGGGTTTCGTAGATGAGGTCCAAGACCCTCTTCGCCCGGTCGAGGACTCGCATGCAGAGGCGCCCGACTGCCTGGGGGTTGCCGGACCGTGCTTGGCCGGCGATGTACGTCCATGAGAAGGCGTCGGCCGGCTTTCCATAGAGCCTGGCGAGGGTCGCTGCGACGAGTTGCGCTATCGTCTCGGCCTCTGGCTCCTGGCCGTGGCCGCTCTTGGGCTCGAAACTCCGGTGCAGGGCGTGGGCCAGCTCGTGGAAGAAGACGGTCCAGTCTTCGGTCGCCAGGGCGATGATCTTCGCCTCATAGTCGGTCATTCCGTAGACCCCGGCCGAGAGCCGCAGGTAGTTGACCCGCATCCCGAACCTTCCGGCCACTTCGAGGAGAGGTGGAGGGTCTCTGGGTGTGTATGTCTGGAGCTCGGCGCCCTCGGTGTCCTCGTACCTGAAGACAGGGATTGCTCGGAAGCCGACCAAGACTTCGACCGTCTCATCCTTGCCGCTCTGATTGAGGGTTGCCTCCAAGGGCTTCTCGACGAAGACAGGGCCGAGGATCCTGAACGCCTTGGATCCTTTCTTTACGTGACGCCCGACGTCATTCCACTGCTTGTAGCCCCTAGCGTCTGACGTCCCTGAGAGGAGCATCAGGATCTGGTTGCCAAAGGACCACTTGGACGAAGGCAGTTCCGGGGCGTTGATCAGGGCCTTTGCGCACAGGTCCGGCAGCTGCGTGGAGGAGAAGAGCAGGACGACCTTGTCCAGCTCAGAGCTTGCCTTTTCCCTCCACGAGATGGCTTGCGCTGGGTTCTCAGCTGTTTGCACGAGAACGCGCCTGCCTCTATGCGCTCTGTCCGCTGACGGGGTACCGCTTCAGGAACCTGTCCCTTAGCCGGTACTTGTAGCCGCCGACGACCAGGTCCTCGCCGGCTCTCAGCGTCTCCAGGAAGTCCCTAGCAGGCTCCAGTTCTGCCACCGGAGACCCGTCCTGGTTGACGATGAAGGTCCACTCCCCGTCGCCGTTGTCGTACTTCTTCCAGGGGCGGTCCTCGAGGACGGCCGGGTCCACGTCGGGTGCGCCGTGCATGATGTCGGCGGGCTGTGGCTTGGCAGGCTGTGCTGGGTGTCCGTTCCCGTTGCCCTTGAGTTTGCCGAGGATGTAGATGATGGCGCTGGTTTGCCTTCCGAGTGCGTCGGTCTCCCTCTTTTCGACGGCCTTGATCAGGACGAAGCCGCTGCCGAGGCACTCGTTCGCCTCGCCGCTCGTACCGACCTCCCTGATCTCGGTTATGCGGGCGTATGGCGTCTCCATGCTTCGCCGCCTCCGCTTCCCGGTCATGCCCTCCTAGGAGGGGCCCGCATTTAACGGGCCCAGCTCCTTGGTCGCCCAGAGGGTGAACTCGCGGACGGTGTACTCCGCCACCCCCACGATTTCGGCGACTTCTCTCTGCGTCACGGCCCTAGGTTCCACCTCGCGGGAGGCGAGGTAGACGGAGCCCGCGGCTATGGTCCTGGGGCTGCAGCCCTCCCTCAGGGCGCGCATGGTGCCGATGATGGTCTGGGAGGCCTGCAGGAGCCTCCTGAAGTAGGGCCCTGGCTCGGTTCCTTTCTTCCTCAGCCTCTGGAGGACGTCTTCGTTGGATTCGAGGCCGCCCATCACGGTCCGGAGGAGCGCCGCCGAGTCGGCGGGCTTGAGGGGGACCGGCGACTCCGTCCCGATCCGCAGCAGGGCCGACTTCGTGACCCTGTGCCCCATGTCGTTGTGCGCCCGGATGATGCTCTTGGGGCTGACATAACCCAGCTCGGCCGCCCTGCAGGCGGAGAGGATGGAGTAGGCGGAAATGGCCGGGACCGATGTTCTCCTCTTTCCCAGCTGCCCGTTCCTGCTATCGGCCAGCATCCTCTCAGACACGGCCACGGCGTTCTCCGTGGCGAAGGCGGGGAGGGACAGTTTCTCTGCCACCCTCCTGATGGTGTTGGCGCACTCCCAGGCGGCCGAGTCGACTCCCATGTTGTCCGAGAGGAGTTTGGCGAAGCCGACCGTCGACGTGCCGTTGAAGGTGGCGTGGGAGTTTTCGTCTTCCTTCGTCCCCATGTAGGAGCCGAGCCTGCGGCTCGGGGTTGTGCTGCTGGCGTGGGGGACGTCAAGTGCTGTCTTCGCCGTTCTGGCCACGACCCCGCAGTTGGTGCAGGCGAGTTCCTCGCCCGCTTCGACGAGGTGGCCCCTGCACTCGGGGCACCTGCGGAGGAGGGCGTACTCCTCATAGGCGGCGGCCTTCGTGCGCCCGTTCGTCGGAGTTCCTTGAACCCATTGCATTCGCATCTGCCTCCTGCCTTCGTCCTGGCGTGCAGCCCGTGGTTCGTCCGGGCGCGGCGCGCCTGCTTCCCGGTCTCGACCTTAGGAAGAAATGTGGAAAGCGGAGGCTTCACTCGGTCCCCATTCAGGAACCCAAGGGCGGACAATAGTGTGCCCTAGGGATCTTTCTAGGCAGTCCTTCAGTCGCAGCAAGTTGGTGTTGCGGCCCGGACGGGTCAAGGAACAGGGATGAAGTCTTCGTTTCCATCATTCTCCCGAAGGTGGATGGGAGAGAAGTTCTTTCACATCCTTCTGGGTGGATCGATGGCATTAGTCTGCCCAAAGGACGGCCGTTAGGCCCGGATCTTCCCGTCCGGGTGGAGAACGGTCAACCAAAGACCGACCCTCACTTTCACGTCGAGAATTCTGGTGAGGCGTCACCGTGTATTCCGTTCTCTCTGGGATTGGTTGGTCACGAGGACCTTTTCATGACGCGTCGCGGCGTCGTTACTTCACGTGCTTTCAGCAGCAGAGAGAGACAGATTGAATACGGCGTTGAAGTGCGGGTCGGTATTTAACGCGGGCAGCGGAAGTTGCCAATTCGGATACGGATGTTGCCAATCCAGGGGCCCGAGCTGGCAACCTCGGAGGTCGTTTTGGCAACATTTCCCCCTAGGTTGCCAAATCCGGCATTCGTTAAGAGTCACAGAGACCACACCATTGGATGAACTCGGCCGAGGTTCTCGTCCTGTACCTTCCGGTCGCCTACTGGGGCGCCTTCATCCTGCTGCTCTACAGGCATGACCTCTCCAGGTTACTCAATCCCTTCAGGGACCAGAACGGCCTACGAGGTTGGTGGTCAGTCCTGCTCAGCTTGGGCCTGTTGAGCCCGGAGCAAGCGGCTCTCAAGCCCGGGGGCAGGGGACAAGCCCTTCCGTATGCCGCGTACCTTATCGTCGGCGGGGGCCTGAGTCTGGCGTGGATCATACCAGCGTTTCCCCACGACTGGTACTACCTCCTGGGCATTCAGGCAGCGTCAGGCGTGGTCTTCGTCATGGCGACGGTCAAGCATCTCGGACCTCCCCCGAGGAGGCCCTACGTTGACGTGCTGCGATATCCGCGCCTGGGGTCGAGGGTAAGGCACCTTCAGCCCCCGCCGCAGCCAACCCCAACTCCTCCGACCAAGTCGGACCCCAAGTCGAAACCGCGAATCAGGTTCTTCAACGTCTCGCTCAAGAACGGGACAGTCGTCTCCACCCCCTCGTACACAGAGAAGCAGGCGTTCGTCGCCACCCTGATCCATGTATTAGAAGCTGCGAACCCCGACTTCGCTTGGATACAGTTCTTATTCGTGAAGTCGAACCACGGCCCGGCTTTCGTGAGGCTGAAGAACTCCCTGCGTACAGCCAAGGCCGAGATGGAAAGACCCTCCCTCGATTTTGTGAGCGGGGAGGACCGGCCCAAGAGGGAACTGAAACGAGACTTCTACGACAGGGCTGAATCCAGAATGAACAAGGTGGACGAAATGGTAACGAAACCGCTGGTCACCCTTGCCGTCCAAGGAATGTGGGTCGGCAGCGAGTCGAATCAGGTCAGCGTGCTTCCGTTCGACCACTGCTCCGACGAGCATGACAGCCTTGCCGTCTTCCAGTACAGGGACCCGAGGATGCTCCGCGAGTTGGTCGACAGGAGGATGGTCGCCGACATCAGGGAGTACCTAGACCGCTACATCAGATCGAGGCTCGAGCCTCCGTCTTTCATGGTGACACCAGAGGGACTCGGGTCGCTTGTCCACCTGCCGGCCGGGGAGATTGTCGAATCGCTCCACTCGGTCGCGTGGGGCAATTCATCGAGGGGATACACGCGGGCGAAGATCGGCGATGACGCAAAAGCCGATTCTGGCCTGCGCGACGATATCACCTCCAAGGTGGTACGGCTGACACAGGTCCCGAAGATGGAAGAGGTCTTAGAAGACGTGTCGGTGCAGCCCCTTGACCACCTTTCATCCACGGCCGTGAGGACTTTCGAGTTGGTCTATCGCTCAGGCCATACGGAGTTTGTGCTCTCTGCCGAAAACGTGGACGACATGAGGAAGTACGCTGGCCTACTGGATTCTGTTTATGGGGACCTCAACCTGGAGACGGCTGATCAGACTCCACCCTTCCTTCGGCAACTGACCGCTGTGATGCTCGCATTATAAGCCGCCGAGCCCTCCTGCGATGTGCAGGTCCCCATCGACGACGATGACGTCGTCTTCCACTCCCTCTTCATAGGTTCGACCGGCGCCGGGAAGACGAACGCCCTGCTCTACTGGCTGCAGAGGCTCTTCGTCAGGAGAAAGGACGTGGCGCTCGTCCTTATCGACCCTCACGGGGACGCGGCCATCGACCTCTTCCGCAGCATCCCTTCGTCTGAAAGAGACAGGATCACCCTCCTTGACCCCAACTATGTTTCGTTCGGCCTCAACCCCCTCTCTCTCCCTCCGGGGCTGTTGGGGCAGGCAAGGACCCACACGATTCAGACCCAGGTGGAGCAGCTGTCGGTCCTCCTCTCGGATGTCTTCAGCACCGACGCTTCGACCGCGCCAAGGCTGATGTGGATATTCAAGGGGGCCCTCTACTACCTCTACACCCTCGACGACCGCCCGACATTCAAGGACCTCTACAGGATACTCGTGGACTTCATTTCGATGCCCAAGGAGGAGATTTCGATGATGCTGAAGTCCAAGGAGATCGAGGACGAGATAATCGCCAGCACGATGGAAGCAATCTCCAAGCTCCCCAAGGAGGCGTTCGCTTCAGTCGTAAACAGGATCTCCAACTTCGCCCTTCCCCCGAAGTCGATCACGTCGAGGACCTTCTGCTCCAGGACGAGCAAGCTCGACTTCGAGGAGATGATGGCTCCCGGCAGGCTCACGATGTTCAGGCTCCCGAAGTCCCTCCCCCACGACTTCCGCAGGCTCGCCTCCGCTTCCATCGTGATGCGGTTCTACTTCGCGATGGAGAAGAGGGCTTCCAGGCTCGAGGCGGCGGGGGAGGAGCCCTCCGCGAGGTCCCCGGTCATCCTCGCCATGGACGAGTTCCAGAACATAAGCGACCTGAAGCTCCTGGACACGATCCTGTCGGAGTCGAGGAAGTACGGCCTCTACCTCTGGATGGTCAACCAGAACATCCAGCAGATACGGGGGCCTCTGTTCAGCTCGGTGAGCGGGAACGTCGGGACAATATTCTGCTTCAGGGTCGGGCCGGACGACGCGTCGAAGATGGCGGACCTGATCTCGCCGCCAAGGGCGGACAAGGTGAGGGGCGACCTCATCGAGCTCCGAGACTATTCCTGCATCGTGAGGTTGAGGCCCAGGGAGGGGGAGATCCCGGGAAGGCCCCTGCTTGTGGACGATGGGTTTCCGAAGCTCAGCGGACCCGTGTGCGGGATTAAGGAGGCGATCGATTTCATGAGGAACCAGATGGAGGAGAAGTACGGCGGGGCCCAAGAGGCGACAGACCTTGTCTACAAGACGCTGTGGGAGCAGATCAACGGGACGGGAGAGAAGGCGAAAGACAGCGGCAGAGTCCCCTTCATGCCCATCCACTGGAGGATACTCACCATCGGGTACCTCAAGCTCATCTCGGACGCCTACTCCCTGGAGTTCTCCCGGCTCAGGTCGGAGCTCTACGCGAAGTACTCCTGGCAGACGTCGACTGTCCAGCAGGCCCTCAACGAGCTGGTGAACACGGGCTACCTGACGCAGACCTTCGACAGGCAAGAGTATGTGATGAAGGGGAAAGATGTCTACGGGAATCCAATCATGGTCCCCCCGAGCCCTGACAACAGGGATGAAATGGACAGGGCCAGGACGATCATCTACAGCCTGACCGTGAGGGCGCTGGAGTGGTTCCAGATCAAGGTGGGGCGGGCAAAGATGGGCAATCCGAAGCACGTCAGGGTAATCGAGAAGCTGCTGAAGGAGGAGTACTGGCCCATGGGGTACTACTGCGTAGTGGACCAGGGGGAGACCGCCTCCGAGAGGCCGGACATAGCGGTCCTCAAGCCCGCGTTGACTGTCACGGTCGACAGGTCCGGGAACGAGCTGAGAACCCCGAATCCCCTCGCTTGGGACTACACCTCCGTGATCGCGGTCGAGGTGGAGATGTCCCCTCAGAAGAGCAAGGAGCAGGTGCTGAAGAACTACCGCAAGAACAAGGCCTTCTATGCGCTAATCAGGTTCGTGGCCACGTCCGAAGACCATGCCAGGCAGGTCGCGAAGATACTCGGCGAGGAGGGGACGGCGGACCCCGAGAAGTACAGAATAGACGTGATTGAATACGATAGCCTGAACGTGATCGAACCCAAGGTCGAGCCCCAGGGAAAACCGGAACCTAGCGTGCGCCTAGGTGAGGCGGAAGAGGCTGTGCTCTCGTTCATCGTGGACCACGGGTTCAAGAGCAGAGAGGACGTCGCTGAGAACGTCAGCCAGTCGGGGATGAAGGTCAGCACCAGGTCTGTATCCCGTCTCCTGAAGGCGCTCGTGGCCAAGGGGTTCCTGTCAAGAGTCGGCAAGCACTACGAGGCCACAGAACTGGCCAAGGCAAGGCCCCGCCAGGGGACCCTCTGACGGCGAGACCCGTATAGGGACCGACCTGTTTATTCGGGCAGATGATGTGTTACTGCGGCAGGCCGCTGACCAAGACCGAGGGAGGGGTCTGGGTCTGCAGGCAGTGCAGGCGCGAGCCGGTCAACTGCGAGTGCTTTCCAATCTAGAACTAGGTCCTCTGTCGCGGCTGCTGGCTTATTACACGGCTGTAGTGGCTTGTGAATCAGAGTGTGCTACAGGTGCCGAAGTCATCATGGCTGCAGATGTAGCAAGGACTGTGAAAGGACCATCGAAGGAACATGCCGTGACTGCGGGCACTTGGTGGGTCCCGGAGCCGCTCCCTAGGACCCCATTTCCTCAGCAACCCTGACGAACCGGCGCATGACATCCAGGCCTATGGCTGTTAGCTCGTACCGTCGTCTGCCGCCGTCGGTCTTGGCCATGAGGAAGCCTTTGGTGCACAGATGCCGCAGGAGCTCCTGGCAGACGAACCAGGAGAGGTTGGACTTGTACATTATGCGAGTCGGTCCAACTTCGCCCGCGTTGACTGCTCTGAGGATGTCAACCATCATCTCGGCCCTTGATCTTCTTCCCCGGAGCTTGGGCGAGGGCGATGAGAAGATGTCCGAAGGCTGGCCGTCCCAGGCTTGCGAAGTGTGAAGCGACAAGCTACCATGAACGTCCAACACTCGATTTAACGGGGCGCGTCTCCCGAACCGAACAACAGCCTTGCCTTGTTGACCTCGTCTGCGAAGCACAGGTCGTCCGTTTCGTCGTATCTTGCGCCGTGGCTCCTGTAGAGCCTCGACAGAATCTTGGCTTCGATTATCAGGGCGCCCATGGGCTGGAACAGCTCTACTAGGGCGTCGTCAAATTCGCGGGGGCGCATCGAGCAGTCCGAGAGCGTCACCCCCATCCTGGCCAGCCACCACTTGGTTGACTCCCGCCCGGTCGGCGATAACACTTCTGACATCACCAACTCGCAGGCCTGTTCCACCTGCGAGTCGAAGTCCGTCATCGAGACGCGAAGTCTATGGACGGCTAAAACGAACGAGGAGTCTATTCGACTTCTGGTGGGCTCCCATGAACCCGCCCGGCTGGAGTGCCAGCGACCCATAACGAACTGACTTTAGTGATTCACTACGAAGACTTGCAGTTGAGTTCCGGCATACAGCTTGAATGATCCGGACCAGCCACCACAACTAGTGAAATACCCACACGCCTGGAGAGTCAAAGTGTCGGAACTGGCACCAGTGGACAGAACACCGACCACTTCCCCAGACCCATACGTCCCTCCACCGTAAGTGAGTATCGTCCCTGTGGATGAGACGCAAGCCGCTTGGAATGACACCTCGGGCTGCGCATAACAGAAATTGGTCAGCGTTGTGGTCGGAGCAAGGCTTGGAATCTTCCACGCGAGGGACGGGCCGCCGCCCCCGGTCTCTACCCCAACCCAGGTCACAATGAAATTGTATTCGGTATTTGCTTGCAATGGCACAGAGAATACAGTAGTCATCGATGGGAAGACGTTCAGCGTAGAGGTAAGCGTGCTTGTAATCACGCTTCCGGGATTTCCGCAGGTTATACTGGTCCCTAGCTGGCTGATGAACTGCCCGCTGGGGCACGCCGACGGGAAGTTGGTCAGTTGCGACCATGGAAGGGAGATGAGGGAGCAGGTCAGTGTGGCACCGTAGGCTGAGACGTACTGGCTCGACCCGCATGGAGAAGGGTACCCTGTCAGTTGTGCCCACCCAACCTGAGAGCAGGTCAGCGTGGGACCGACTGCGGTCGTGTACTGGTTCGTTGAGCATCCCGGCGGGAAATTCGTGAGTTGTGACCACCTGACCAGGCTGATGGCGGGCGTGTACCAGAAGACGTTGCCGCGAGAAGTCACGACCCCCACTGAGTAGCCGGCGGTGGTGGTCCCGGTGATTGCGTTGAACCTTGCAAGGCAATTGGCTGTCCCCGAGCCGCCCTGGTCTTTGCAGACCCCGCCCGGGACGATCCCTTGCACCGGCGCGCCGGCGCTTGCCGGGAGATAAACCGGGTTGAAGGACGAGCTGGCATAGATTGACCCGTTCGGGAATCGGAAGTACATGCCTACGACCGAGGCTGATTCCAGCCCGCTGTTCACCAGCGTCAGCCCGGCCGCGGGATTGCTGAACACAAGGAGCTCGCCGCTGTGGAGATTGGCCGCTTCCTGCGCCTGCTGCGAGGATTGGTTGGACTGGGCCTGCAATCCCTGGATGTATGACTGGGCGCCGATGGCAAGCATCAGAACAACCACGAAGATCATGGTGCCTATCACCGAAGCGATCCCCCGTCGCCCGCCCTTCCTCGCACTACGAAGCCGACTGAGGTCCATGATCATGGAGAGTCACCCTGGAATGGCCGTCGCCACGATTTCCTGCTGCGCTCCTCCCGAAGTCGCCAGCGTTATCGTGTAGCCTGTGCCAATCGAGACCTCATTTGAGGAATAGATAACGAGAGTGAGGATGACAGACTGGCCTGGGGGAATGGCGTTCGAAGGAGACAGTGTGACCGAACCGGGGTTTCCTGTAGTCCCGGACCCGCAGAGCGAAGGAGGGGACGCGAAGCTCACCGGCATTCCCGAGGAGGATTGAAGCGTAATGCAGTATGAGGGTGTGGAGGATACCCTGGCCGTGACGACCGTGAATGATGCGAAGGAAGTCGTGCCCGTGTTAGTCACAACCATTCTCTCAATTGCCGTACTGGAGCCCTGCCACAGGACTGCATCAGAGATTGCCACGGAGGGACCGCCCGCAGACGACGCATAGCCTCCCATCGCCGAATAGACGATCGCGGAGCCTCCCACGGCGATGCCTATCAGGATGAACGTCTCGATGTACATGGAAGCGCCGCGCCGAAGCTCAAGTCCCAATGGTAACTTCATCTCCTGATGTGTCTACGAGAAGGAAGGTCTGCCCTGCGGGGTGGGCGCATGAAGCGAGAGCCAAGGCTATGGAGGTCGGGGCCGCGCTTTGGCCTGGACTGGCCGCAGTGAGGGTCGCGTATCCCCCGACTGCCAGGAGCGTCCCGTTGTCGAAGACTTCGTTGGGAGTGAACGAGACGCTCCCGTAGTTGTAGAGGACGATGGTGTAGGACTTTCCTTCAGTGTAGGTGCCGCCGTCTGGCCCTGTGTAGGTCTTGGTGCAAGCTCCGCTCCCGGCGGTCACTGTTCCATAGACAAGCGAGATCTGCTTCCCAACGGATGCCTGCAGGGCTGACGCAGCCTGCGACTCCCCGCTCGCCGAGGCGTTGAACTGCCCGACGGCAGCCACAGTGACAATGCTGCCGAAGGAGAGCGTGGCTCCCACCATCAGCATCGTCGCATAAAGCTCGCTGACGGCAGGTCTTCTTCGAAGTTTCACGCAGAGGAATCTCTGGGGAGCTTAAAACAGGAGGGCGGGCCCTCGAAGGGCCCTTCTATTGAGCTGTGAGTTTGATCGAGGCCTGGGCGTTGCCCCAGCCTACGACGTTGATGGTGACTGTGCTGCTGGAAGTGGGAGCCCCTGTTGCCGCCGACCCCATGAGGAGTGAGGTGAAGGACAGGCTCACCTGCTGGCCTGGGCTGAGGGTGAAAGAGCTACCGGGGGACAGGATTTCTGGAATCGCTGCGGTCGCGGTTGCTGTCCAGGTTCCGCCCTGGGAGGCTACAAGCCCGGTCATTGTTGGGGTTGGGGTTGCCCCTGTGTTGGTCCCTGAGAACTGAATCTGGCAGCTCGAAGTGGTGCAGGAGATTGTGGATGAGCCGGTGTTCTTGATGGTGAGGGAGAAGGCGCCGAGTGTGGTCGCGGTGGGGCTTCCCGTGATGGACGCCTGTACCACCTGGACCGACGCGTTTGTGGACGCCGAGCCCGCGAGGCTGTAGACGGCGGCTGTCACGACACCGCCTACCGCCAGAACTGCGGCTATGATGATGAAGAGGTCCATGCTTTGAGAGATGCCTGAGCGATTGGCTGAGATTTTCATCACAGGTGGAGCCTGCGGGTGCTTTTAACGCGGCCATCGCCCGCGAGCCCCTCTCAGATTCCTATGTGGAAGAGCGCCGCGATGTCCAAGCCGGAGAAGACCGCAGTCGCCCCTACCGCGATGAGGACGTTTGTCGAGGCCCTCAGAGTGTTCCTGACGGTGTAGTCAGTCATCTTTGACCCCACCAGCCCCATGGCCGCAGCAGCCACCACGATGAGGGTGCTGGACACCTGGAAGAGCTCAGGATGGAAGGCTCCCGATGGAAGGGCAAGGTGGGCGGCCGCCAGGTTCTGGTTGAAGGACGAGCCGAAGGAGGTCAGGACGCCGGAGATGAATGTGACCCCGAACGCCAGCAGGACGGGAGTGACGTAGGAGAGGAGGAGGTAGGGACGCATCTCGTTGCGCGTCCTGCTCTTCATCTCGTCGACCTTCGTGGTGTAGGCCGTGAGCTGGTAGAATGTCTCGACGGTGCCGCCGCCTGATCTTGCCATCTGGCCCAGGATGAAGAAGGTCATCCTGGCAAGGCGAGTCCTGACGTCGTTCGTCACTTCGTCGAGTGGTGTCCCGGCTCTGAGCTCTGACGCAATCTGTTTGATGAGCCTGTCGAAGGCAGGGGAGTACCTGTTGTAGGCCGCTATCTTCAGGATTGATTTGGTGAGGTCATACTCCTGCCTCTTGAACTCGAGCATGTCCTTCATGAAGGCAGGGAGCGCCTGGTCGACCTCCTGCATGGTCCGCCGCTGCTCCCGGACCGAGTACCCGTACAGGACGAAGAACAGGAGCACGCCTGAGGCTATCCCCAGCCAGGCCTGCCCCCCAAGGAACCCGATGCCAAGCCCGGGGACCGAAAGCAGGAAAGCCCGCCTTCCGTTGCCCGCCAGCGGCGCCTCCCCCGCGGGCTGAATCCTCCCGGCCAGGAACACGAGGAGGACTGCGAACGTGGGGATGACCAGCCCGGTGAAAGCGAGCAAAGAGACCACCGAAAAGTTGGGGGAGAAGTAGCCCACGATCAGAATCAGCAGAGGGACGATTCCGAAGAGAGTGACCATCATGCTACCTATGGTTCCTGCACGGTCTGCATAGCGCACCCAGCCCTCCTCGAGCTCCCTGAGGAGCGACCCGCTCTCGCCTGTGAGGTAGGCGGGGATGTCCCCGCCGCTTCGGACCTTCGAGGTGTAACCGTTCAGGAAGAGGCTGAACCTCTTCGACGGATGGTCGGAGGCGATCCTCTCGAAGGTGCTGTTGGGGTCGGCCCCGAAGACACGGACGTCACGCCTCACCAGCAGCGCCTCGCGCTTCATCGAGGTGAAGATCTTCGTGCCCACAATGCCGTCGAATATCGAGTAGAGCGACATCCCGGCGCTGCCGAGGACGTTCACCATGATCGAGAAGAACGGGAGTTCCTTCTCCACACCCTCTCTCCTCTGGTTCGCCCTGTCCCTGAGATGCAGTTCGGGGTAGACGTAGACGAATGCAGGGACGAGCGCAAGAAGGACCAGAACTGGCGAGACGAGGACTCCGAGCAGGATGGCCGCAGGCAAGGCTGTCGTAGCTGTGAAAATCGACCAGGAGACGGACTTCGCCGCGATGATGTAGGGGTTCCCGACCTCTCCAGACTTCGCGAGTAGCTGCGAGAACCGCTGGGCCCTGTATTCCGCCAGCCTCTTGAGCCTGTCCTTCGAGGTGATGAACTTGACCATCCTGTCCTCGGTGAGGCGCTCGATCTTGGGTAGCCTGGTTGTGCCACGGAAGGGGTATGTTCCGTGGAGCGACAGAATCATCACTACAAGAAGGGCAGGGACGGGGACGAAGAAGAGGCCTGTCCTGTCGATCCAGTAGATGTACGTGAGAGCAGCCGCCAAGCTCGCGCTGACAACGGCTGCTGGGATCCGGAAATCGTAGGTGACATCCTTCCTTGAAGACATACGTAGGAAGTCGATTCTTCCTGCCACGGAATAGAGCAGGCCGATGATACCCCCGATGCTGGCGTCGAGTAGGAAGATGCGCTGCAGTTGGGCGATGGGGGACGCGGGGGAAGAAAGGGAGAGGTATTCGTAGAGGGCCACCCCCGCGAATACCATGGCCAAGAGGAGTGAGACAAGAAGCGAGAGACGCGCCCTCAACTTGCCATCCTCTCGAGCTCGCGCGGAACTTCCTTCACCATGTAAGACCTGACCATGGCGGAGAGGTCGGACGGAGAGAATCCCCCATCCGCCACCGTCTTGGAAATGTAGGCAGCCCTTCTGGTCAGGCTGCCCAGGATCCGCTCGTTGGTCCACCCTAGGCCCTCGGCCATCTCCTTGAGCCTGAAGCTCCGCTCCAGGACCTCCTCGGGGGTGGCGGGGAAGAAGCAGTCCGCGGCGAAGTTGTACCTGAACACGTTCACAATCTCGTGGGAGTCGTGCCCTACGGGGCGCACCTCGTCGACGCTGACCACCCTCCTCGCGGTCGAGCCGTCGGGGAGGAGGATCTTCCTCATGGTGGCTATCGCGGTGATGTCACGGACGTGCCCCTCCTGGAACCTCATGGGCGGGGTCGTGACGCGCTGGACGCACCGCTCCGCGTCTTCGGCGTGGACCGTGGTGATGGTGGAGAAGCCGAGAGTGATGGCGGTCGCCACAGTCTCCGACTCCTCTCCCCTCATCTCCCCCAAGCTGAGGATGGTAGGGGAGAACCTCAGGGCCAGTCTGAGCAGGTCAGAGAGCGCATACTCATACCCTCCAGTGGTCGGCGAAAGGCCGGCCCTGCGGGCCCTCGTCTTCATCCTCTGCCAGTGGAGGTCGGACGAGAGGCTGATCTCGGGCACGTCCTCGGCGGTTACTATCTTGGCCCTGGGATCCATCATCGAAAGGACGGCGTTCATCAGGGTGGTCTTTCCGCTCGAAGTTTCACCGCAGACCAAGACGTTGGTCGTCCGCTCGAGGAAGAGCCAGAAGTATGCCGCCATCAGCGCGGAGAGTGTCTTGTGGTAGGTCGATTCTCCATAGGCACCAGGCTGGAAGGGCTCGTCGGAGGTTGGCGCGGCGGGGAACTGCACCAGCTGCGGGGCTGCTAGTTGGACGATGGTGAGGGGGTTCTCCTTCTGCTTCCTGATCGAGTATGTCGAACCGGGCCTCGAAATCTCGTCCCCCAAAGAGGCAGAGACCCTCAGGTCGGACGCGCCCTGTAGCACGACCTCAAGGGAGGGTTGGGCGAGGGAGACAGTGGTCCCTCCGAACTGGGCCATCCTCCTGATGAAGGCCTGGAGCCTGTCCTCGCTTTCGTAGACGATGTTCGTTTCCATGAATTTGTACTCGCTGAATCTCCTGTGGACGACCCTGACGGGCCTGTCGTGCCGGGTGACAGAGATCTCCTCGATGCTGTCATCGTTGACCAGGGGGTCTATCTCCCAGAACCCGGCGAAGTCCTTCATTATGTGATAGAGGAATTTGTTGTGGGCCTCTTGGACGATGGAGAGGAGCCCGGCCTTCTCCGCCGTCTCCCAGAGGTACTTCTCCAGCACCTGCCTGGGGTTCCCTGGGACCTCGACGGGGATGGAGCTGCGAAGGTTGCTCTTCAGGAGTGTCAGGGCCTGCTTCTGTTTCTCTTCTAGCGGCGGGAGCCTCAAGAGGTACTGGCCGAAGGAGTCTCTCTCTACGATGATTACTTCTGCCGATGAATCTGGGTCGCCGTTGTTTGGGACGCGGTAGCTGTCTACTATTCTTCCTTCGACGGCAAGTGGAGGCGCAGTTCTAGGAGTTGGCTGCTCAGGGCTCTGCGGCTCCTGGACGGGCTTGGGCTCCGGATGCCGCCTAGGCCAAGAGAATCCCTTCATCCATTTTCGACGTGACGCTCGCTTAAAACGAGAGAATTAGGTCGGCGATGGTGGCAGTTATATGTCGAAACTACCGGAATGACTCGGGAGACAATAGCGCGCATGGCAGAAGCCAGTTCAGACGAGCATGCCGCAGACCGACCGCTACGGATACTTGTTGATGGAGAAGAGTGTACAGCGATTTCTGGCAAGGATTCTGTGATATTCAAGAAAGACGATGGAATTGTCTGGGGGGTCATGCGCAATTCCATACAGATGCTCACGTTGGACGATGACAAGAAGACGATGATACTGGCGTACAAAGACGGCGATGTCGTGAAGTCAGTGAGGCTTAGGTCTCGCCCAAGTCCATTTCGCCCAGAGTCAGATGAATTCGCCTTCGGGCTAATCCGAATGGCTTTGATGGTCTAATTCTGCGGCTCTGTCAAGTAGACGGTTGATACGTCAGAATCTTCTCGGGGTTAACTGGCGGTTGATGTGCCCAAGGTCAAACTGGAGCGTTCTCAAGAGTAGAACTATACACCCCCCGAGGCTACCCTCTGAGGTATGAAACGCAGGTATCTGGCTCTAACCTTGGGGTTGGTGGCTTTGGCCGCATTCGCTTTCTTCGTCCCGATAGCCGCTGTTTCTCCCCATTCACCCTGCGGCTATGGCTGTTTCTCTCAGGTTCAGTATGGTTCCCTCACCTACGTGCTCATTGGTCATGGGGGGTATTACAACGGAATTCTCCCCTGGGGCCATTACTCCATTTGGTGATGGACGAAGACATCAACCGCGAGTTAACAGTAAGACGAATCTGAGCGAACAACCGTCAAGTTAGCAGAACCAATTCTGCCAATCTCGAATTAGCTCGCCAAGAATTGATTCGAATCGATTGTGTTCTTCAGGTTCAGCAGAGCCTTGACGCCTTCATCGGTCTTTGGATCTACTGCAGACAGTCGGTCATGGAGCTGCCGTCCCACACTATCCATCAGCAAATCGTTCTTGGCCATTTCAGGAGTAACAAGGTGGTGAGAAGCAAGCTCGTATCCAAGTTTGCTCTTATTTGCCGATAAGTCCAACATGGAGTCACGCCACTTGGAAGCCGCGTTATAGTCGACGGCGCCCGTCTGCGGGTCGGTCCATTGCGTCATTCTGAAGTGTTGGCCACTCGAATTCGTTGCCCAAGAGAAGTCTAAGGTTCTCCCTGAGAGTCCACTGCTAATCACACTCGAGGCGTGTTTCACCAGATCTGGTCCCACAGTTTCTGCTTCCTGTTGCATCTGCGCAACCTGCATTGCTTGGCTCGCCTGCTGCATCGAGTGCGTTTGCTCTCTGACTATCTGCCCGGGTGACCTCATCCCGCTCCTGGCGAAGTACGCGACAGGCCTCATCCCCATCCCATAGAACGTCCCCATCGCCAGCCCCGCGCCCGCACCCTTCAGACCTTGCAGTACCCCGAATCCCACGGAACCCCCAGATCCGTGCTGCATCGAGGAGGCGAGCCTAGTCCCTATCGACCCGGAACTCCTCCCTACGGAGCCTGCCAGCCCTCCCGCAGCGTTGGCCATCTGGCCCATTGACTGAATCCCTCCCACAGCTCCCATGGCGCCCCCCGAACCGGCCAGGACGGCCGCGGTCCCGGCGGCCATTGCCGCCTGCATCCCGGTCTGGAACATCACGCCGGTCAACGGGGCGAAGACGGTCGGAAGCATCAGAGCGGCCAGCAGAGAAATGGCCGCGAACCAGATGTCGCTTCCCTGGAAGACCGTGCCGTTGGTCCCCGTCCCCAGGATGTAAGCCGCCAGCCCCAGGACGATTGACGACATTATCGACGCCAGAATCAGGCCGAAGAGGGTGTCTTCCACCATCTGGCCTAGCTTCTTGGTGAACGGCACCTCCTTCAGTGCCAGCGATATGGGGAAGGCTACGACCATCACGGCGATCAGGAGGACCCTTATCGTACCCAGTATGAAGGAGCCGATGTAAACGATGAAATCGACGACCCACGCGGCGAGTTGCACCAGCGGATTCGTCAGAAATCCCCAGAGGCCCGATTGGGTCGTGGCGCCGGTGGCAGCCCAGACCTGGCTTATCTTCCCGGCATAGCTCGTGTAGTCGTTCCCTGGACCCGAGACCAGGGCCATGTTGAGGTAGTTGACCAAAGTCGCGACCTCGTTGTAGATGTAGGGGAATGCGACAATGAATAGGATGGTTATCATCAGGTCGACGAAGGGTATTCGGTCCTTCCCCCGCATGGAGTTTGAGGCGTAGGATAGCATGAAGCCGAGCACCGCAAGGCCGAGCGAAATCCCCGCGATGAAATTGTAGAAATCGCCTACGGGGATCTGGCACGGGGTCAGCGTAGGGGGGCAGTGGGCGGTCGCGCCGAACGAGGTGTCATTGAACTCGGGCAGGGCTGCGAGCAGCTGGAAGGTCGCGGAGGTCTGGCCCGCATTGAGGGTCATGTTGACCTGCTGGAACCCGTTGACTGAGAGGGTGATCCATCCTGCGCAGGACTGGGCGGAAGGGAGAGAGTATCCGAACTGGGAGTCGATTTCCCAGGCCCCGGATTTGTTTGTGCCTGGCCAGGCGAAATTGTTGGGGCTGAAGGTGGGAGACGCGCTCGTGATTGGCTTCATGTTCGCGTCGAACCAGGTAATCTTCCCTGAGAGGGCGAGTTGGGCGTTTGTGGCTGGCGGGCCTACTATCCCGACGACCGCGCTGAAGTAGTATGTGGAAGAGAGCAGGGCGTTATCCGAAGGGCACTTGACCCCGGAGATGATGAGGCCCCATGATGCGGGAGGGGGTGAGGCCGCGTTCACGAAGAACGGGGCGAACACCGCGAGGATGATGAAGCCGACAGCGACCAGCCTGGCTGTCCGCCTGTAGCCGATGACCAGTGTTTTGAAACCCGACCTGATTCCCACGGAGGAGGAACCCTCGGCGTCCTAAAAGGAGGGGCCGGGGAGAGTCATTCTTCTCCCCCGCCGACGAGTTCTCCGAGGGAGCCCACCATCGTCAGCCCGGCAATCCCCGCGACGATGAACGCCACCGCATCGATGGCGATGTTGAAGAAGTTGACGAAGGCGAGGGGCATCGACGGGCCGCCCGCCCAGAGGGTGACCACACCGTTCGCCACGGGGGCAGTGGGGAAACCGTAGGTCACGGATGTAGACCCGCCGTTGGCTGTGGCGACCATCCAGACGATGAAGGAGATGATCACAGGCACCAGAAGCGCGATACCGATGATGAGTATGTGCCTCCTGATGACCCTGATGGCGTTGGACCTTCTGTCTACCGCCATCTTAGGGCGCCACCCTGGTGATTCTGATGCTGCGGGGGTCGGCCGTGAGGGTGACCTTCTGCCCGACCAATGCGCCGATGAGCCTCAGCTCGCTGGTGAGGGTGACTAGCAGGCTCCCGTTGGATTCTCTGACCGTCTTCTGGACTCGGGTGTCTTCCATTGGATGAGGAACGTCAGTCCCCATTTAACGCGGAAAGGTTCATTGTGCCTCCGCGGAGTTGATCACTCAAATCTAAGTTCAGCAGCCAACTTGTCCAGATCCTGCCGCTCGGCCTTTCCCATTGCTGAGAGCCACCAATCAGCGAATTTCGTCCGCTCTCCTTTTCCCAGCGGAATGATGTGCATGTGAAAGTGGTAGATATCCTGGTCCGCGGGCTTCCCGTTTGCGCTGAAGGTGTTGACGCCCTCGGTGCCCCAGACCTCCTTCATCCGTCGCGCCACACGCCCTGTCACCAGTACAATCTTGTGTGCGACCTCGGGATCGACATCCCAGATGTCCACGTAATGTCTCTTGGGTATGATCAAGGAGTGCCCACGCTGGACCGGATTGATATCCAAGAGTGCCATGACGTCGCTATCTTCGTAGATTACGCTTGCTGGCGACTTGCCAGCGGCGATGTCGCAGAAGACGCAGGGCATCCAAGACCAGTTAGGTCAAGGACTGATTAATGTTAGTGAAGGTTCTCGCTGAGCATATGGGTTCGCTGCACCCCTGCCGGGAATGGCTCCGCGGTTGGTCCGTTACGTTTGTCGAGAATGAGCGTCGAGTGTGAGGAAGAATCCGAGGATGAAGAAAAAGACAGGCAATAGCCAGAACCAACCGACGTTTGTGTATCCTGAGACAGATGCGTCCCCGATTAACGTCGCGATGAAGAAGATCCACATCCAGACGTAAACTGGCGTGCGCACATCACCTCAGAGGGAGAAGGACTGAAAGGCGAGCGATTCTGTCACTCAAGGAAGGATGTGTCTCTGAAGGATCGTCCCTGTGGCCTTCTGCCTTCAACTGTTCGAATATCGAAATCAGGCCCTCTGGCCCCGTCACCTTAGCACCTTCCAAGTCAGCCCTTAATTCGTTCCTCCATGAGAAGAAGGTCAATACGAGAAAGGCCAGGGCAAATTCGAAGATTGTTACGGTGATGATGCTAATCGAGTACGTCCCAAGAAGAAAAGTAACGCCGGCAATTCCGCCGACCATTGCGATTAGCTCGCGAATGAATCTCCCCTTGGTCTTGATGTGTCCTATTTCGTGGCCCAGCACTCCTCGCATGTCCAAGCGTGGGAACCTATTCATCCACTTCAGTGGGATGTAGACTTTGTTCCGGGTGGCGTCGGTGTACGGGCCCTCAATCCAGGGGTTTGGCGTGACGTACACCCTAACTTTCTTCTTAATCCCCATCGCGTTGACGATTTCGGTCACTCCGTAGTCCCTGTACGCTTCCGGGGTGAACTCTCTCGACTTGTACCTCCACCCTAGGAAAACCGACGCCAGTATCGTCTTTAGGGGATGCCTGAACGCCCCGTACATGCAGAAACCTGTGACATATGCCAGCCCGACGTACAGATAGATGAGGTCGACCCGCGTCCAGCCAGGCAGCATGACAAGCACTGGGACTGTGAACAGCCAGCTGAGCAGTGCGACTGAGAGTAGCAGTAACCTCCTGATTCTGAAAGTCCCGTAGATGTAGTCCCATATCGCACCGAGTGATATCAGATTAGCCTTCATTCTTCTTCACCTTCGTGCTCTCCTGGATGTCCTGAATGACCTTCTCTGCCTTGTCGGTCGCCCAAGACCAGCGTACGGCCACCTCTCTGTTGGACCCGTTTACCTTTTGCAGCTCGTGCTTGCACTCAATCAGCCCCTGCTCCTGCAGCACGTCCAGGTGGTGCGACACCATCCTCGGGTGTATCCCCTTGGCTTTCGCGATCTGGTCGACGTACCTGGGCTCCCCTGCCTCGCGTAGGTACTGCAGAATCTGGAACCGGGCAGGATGCAGCATCATCTCGGCTGTCCCATCGACGATGAACTTCAGGGCCATGACAGACATACTCACGTTTGCCGTGCGAAACACGGTATTAAATGCTTCTATATGGTGCGTTTCTCACTTCATGGTAATTACATTACTATGAGACCGGCTCCGGACATTAACTTCAATCAACAGACCAGAGAACTATTAGTTGGGTGGTAATCCCACAAAAGGCCTCTCCGCCGCTCATAGGGTTCATTGCGCCTCCCTCTGGAACCTTGCCGTTTTAGCCCGCCCAAGCAACACTGAGCGTGTCCGAGTCCACTTGGTGGCGCGAGGAACTGTGGTGGGAGAAGGGGCTCTTCCAGCTTGGGGGCACCACCATCTCCGCAAGGCAGCTCTTCACGCTGGCTGGAGTGGCCGCTGTCGCGCTGGTCGTCTCCCTGCCGGCCGGTTTTGCCATTGAGGGCATCCCATTCGCGGGGCGATTCGTCATCTTCGGGTTGCTGGTCGCCGTCGGGTACTTCGGCCTCGTCACGCGAAGGGTGAAGATGGTCCCTGTCGAGATGCAGTTGTACTACTGGCTGGCGAAGGGCAGGGGCAGGAGCCCGGAGACAACCTCAGCTGCTTCCACCTCAAGGGCCGGTGAACTGACCGCCTCCCACCAGATCACCGTGGACGATTTCAGGAGCCCGGTTCCGTTCACGTTCACGGACAGGGTCAGGGTCGGCGCGCCGACCAGGGTGCAGGTCGTCGTTGACGGAACGGTCCGTGACGAAGCCGCCGTGACCCGGGAGAACGGCGAGTACCGCCTGATGTACGTCCCGCAGGTAGGGGACATCGGGGTCAAAGACGGGATGATCAAGCTCCAGGGCTCCGAGCAGCCCCTTTCCAGGTTCAGAATCACGGTCAACGCGAAGGGAGTAAACCTTCTCGAGGCCAAGGAACACGTCGGCTAGGCCCCGTTAAATCACGTGAGGGCCTGAGCAGGCGTGGCCGGCCTGTCCTGCGTCTATGAGCTCAGGTCAATCAACCTCGCCAACCTTCCAGAGAAGGAGCAGGCGAGGGTCCTGGACCAGTTCGCGTCCTTTCTGAATTCGCTGACCGACCCTGTCAGCTTCGAGGTGGTGAAGGACATCAGGAAGGTGGACGCTCTGGGCTCCTCGTATCCCGTCCCCTACATGCGCTTCTTCGTCGGGTCAGGCTCCCAGATTGACGACCTGCTGGCGGGGCTTGTCGGCCCCGGAAAGTTCGTCAGGGTCCCGGCCGTACCGGAGATTGGGGTCTCCCACGTCAGCAGCAGGTACGTGGTCGACACCGAACAGCAGCTCATCCAGACGTTCAACATTACCAGGCTCGGAGGGTCTATGGAGCCTGCCTTCCTGACCAGGGTGTACGGGCTGGCGTACTCGGTCAGGCTCCAGTTGCTCCCTATCGAACCCCACCAGGCCAGGACCCTCTCAAGGCAGAGGGCGAAGGCCCTCCGCTCGGGGCTCCTCCTCAGGGAGATGGACGGTCGTCTCTTCAACCCTGAAAGGGAGGCGGAACTGCAGCGAGTCCAGGCTGCGGCGCAGTCGATCGCGGCAGGGAACGAGCGGCTCTTCAAGGCCAAGGTCAGTATCAGGTTGCGGGAGAAGTCGTACCCGGACTTGGTCGCCTCCCGGAAGAAGCTGAGGCAGGCGCTTGGGGGCATTGTCGACGAGATGGACTCCCCGCGCTACCTGCAGGAGCCTCTGCTCACGGACAAGGGGCCGGAGTGGGCGAGGGGCCAGTGGTTCTTCCTGACGACGGCCGCGGCCACTGTCTTCTTCCCCTTCTCGGGGCTGGACATCATAGACCCCAAGGGGGTCTTCTTCGGGCAGAGCCTCCAGACGGGCAACGCGATTATCTTCGACGTGTTCGAGAAGGAGAACTACAACCTGGCGGTCATGGGGCAGACGGGGTACGGGAAGAGCACACTGGTCAAGACCCTCTTCGCCAGGATGCTGCTGTCGGACCCGGACATGTGCGCCTTCGTCTTCGACTCGATCGTGAAGCCCGAGTACGCCTTCGGCCCCGACGGCAGGTACGAGACCTCGTTCGCGGGAATCACGGGGTGCATGGTGCACAGGTTCACGAAGGAGAAGGGTGCGGGTCTCGACCCTTTCGTCGTCTTTCCGGACAAGCGAAGGGCGGCCAACTTCCTGGCGAGCGTTGCGAAGATCGAAGGCGAGCCCAACCTAGTGGCTGACCTGTACATCGCTTCGGACCGCTCCTCCAGCGTGGCCGACCTAATGACGAAAGTGGAGGGGGAGCTGAGGAAGCGCCTCCAGGCCAACCTCCCGCCCTACAGCTTCCTCTTCGAGGGGGAGATGGAGGTCAGCAGGAGGATGGTGTTCGTCCTCTACGACCTGCCCCCCGGCGAGCTGAGGGACGCGGCGGCATTCCTGACCCTCGCGGCGGTCTGGAAGACAATCCAAGACATAAGCGTCTTCCCGGTGTCGCAGCGGAAGGCGATTGTCATCGACGAGGGGTGGGCGCTTGTAGAGGTCAACCCCAGGACCGGCAAGCCATACTTCCAGCTCGCCGTCGAGTACGTGCCGGAGATCGCCAGGACTGCGAGACATTACAACACCAACTTCACGCTCGCGACGCAGTTGGTATCTGACCTGATGGGGAGGGGAGGGGTGGTCGGGCCGGGGAGAGAGATGGTCGAGTCATGCGCCACGAAGTTCGTCCTCAAGCAGGACCCGGCCGCCTCAGCCACGCTGCGGGAGGCGTTCAACCTGAGCGACAGGGAGGAGCGGTTCATCACCAACGCCAAGATAGGACAGGGGGTGCTGCTTACCCAGGATGGTCACTTGCCTTTCTATAACCTCTTGAGCGACGCGGAGTCGAAGCTGTTCACGACTAGGCCGAAGGAAGTCACCGGATAATTCTCGGCTTCCGGCTTCTAGTCTTTGGTTTCTGGACCGGAAGTACCTCGGCGGTGCAGGAATCTCCCCAGAACGATGAAAGCTGCGCAGGCTGCCAAGAAGACCCACAGGAACGAGTAATCGAGACTTGTCTTCGGGGAGTGAACGGTCGCCTCGTAATACCCGACCGGAGTGCTGACCCCGAACGAGTTCACGATTCCGATGGTGACGGTGCCATTTCGGTCAGGAGACCACGTGAAGCTCTGGGCCCCTTCGAAACCCGGAGGCGCCGGAGGGTCCATGTTGACCAGCAGGGGCGAAGAGAAGAGGAGTTGGCCTGTGGTCCCGTTGCCATCCCGGACCCAGAACGATTGCGCGCCACCGGACTCCGGACCGACGTCTATCGTGGTGTAGACGGATCCCCCTTGGGCGACAGAGGATGCGGACGCGCCCCCTCCCGCAACGTTGACGATCACGGTGTTATTCTCCCCGTAGAGGAAGGGGTAGTACATCGAGTACCCGCCGGGCTCGGTTACAGGGGGCAGGAACATGCCGTTCCAGTCGGCGGGCCCCGACCATGAAAGGAAGGGCGTGGGCATGGAGAAGTTGAATGCAAGCGGCATCGACCTGAACTGGACGCTCCCGCCGAAGGTGTAGGCGGTCGCGTTCCCCCATTCCAGGAGGCTCGAGTTCGACTGCACGGGAAGGCTCGGAATGAGGTAGAGACCGAAGGAGTTCGAGAAGGAGTAAGCGAAGGCTGTTCCGTGCCCGGCCACCGTGACCTGAAATGCGCTGGGGGGGTCCCCGTCCAGCTGCAGGTTCGTCTGGTTGACTAGAAACTCCCACCCGCCGTCCCCGGACGAGCGCGGCCTGAGCGTCTGGAAACTGGCGCTGGCATTGTAGAGGTCGGCCTTAAAGAAACGGAGGACTTTGCTGTCGTTACCGAAGAGTGAGACGACTTCGTGGACGAGGTACGCGTCGAGCGGGTTCGGGTTGACGGCTGTCAGCGTGATGTTCACGCCCGGGTCTGGTCTCCCGTACTGGTCTACGGCGCGGAAGGTAAGGTTGCCGCTGAAGAAGACTGGCTGGTAGGCGTAGCTGGTGTTGATAACGGCCGCGCTCCTTCCCGCAAAATTCCTGGAGTACAGCCGCTCGGTGACGTTCAGGTATTCGATTCCGAACGGCACGAACTTCCGGAAGTCTGCCGGCCGCCCCAAGAAGTAGTACTTGACAACCCTGTGGGTCCAGTCGAAGAGGAATGTTGAGGTCTTGTTGGTTGAGGTGATGTTCAGGTCGACCTTGCCTGTGTCGTTGAACCCGAGTCTGAATGCCGCACCCTGATTCTCGTTGAAGAGGGGGGAGAAGCCCTCGGTGCTGAACGAGTAGTTGTCGACCAGGGCCCGCTCCCCCGTGGAGTTCAGGGCATAGAAGGGGGTCGTGTTGACGTTCCCTGCGTAGCTGTAGCCAGGGCGGTTACCGCCGTACCTGACCAGGGTGACGAAGGGCTTTTCGTACGCATCAGAGAGGCCGCTGTTGTAGTCGGTGTAGGTGAACCTGGAGAACATTGGAGAGTACTGCACCACCGCAAATGGCACCTTCCCGACGACGTGGGCGATTGAGACCTTCTGCCAGTTGATGGCGTTGAAGTTGAGCGGGAGAGTGCTGTTGGAGTAGGGCGCAGTCAAGGTGATGTCGTAGCACACGAACCCCTGCCTGCCGGGTGTGATCCCCGTGTAGTTCGAAGTCGTCTGCCTTAGGAAGGCGGGAAGGGAGCCGCTCCCATTAATCAGGATGTCTGTCCTGGCGCTGGAGAACTGGAACGAAGCGCTCCATTGGACGCAGAAGGAGTCGTTACGATAGAAGCTGCCGTCTGGGTTCCTGAGGACGAAACCGTGAGGACCCGTGACGTTGGCTACCTGGAAGTGTGAGGCGACAAACAATTGGACGACCGTGACACTTTCTGATACGGAAAGCGTGGAAGTGAACGGCTGAGTCGAGTTGCCGACAGCAGCGGAGCCTGCGAACGTGACCGAGACAGTGATCGGGAAAGTCCCAGTCTTGTTTCCGGCAACGGCGAATGCATCGCCAGATCTCCGGAAGACCGAGGATTCATACGACCATGAAAGAGAGTAGGTTGTTGTGTTCGGTCCAGACGTGATTGAAACCGGGACTTTGAAGCTGTCCCCAGGATAGAACGAGCCGTCGGGGTTGGAACGGATGTAGCTTATTGAACTTGAAATGCAGTCACCATAGGAGTCGCAGGGGTCGTTTGGGCCCGGTCCTGACGCCATCTCATGTGCAGAAACCAAGGTTACGCTCAACGCGACGATGACAATACAGGCTACTATGGCCGTCCTCAAGCACCTGTGAATTACTCGTGGGGTAAAAACGGCACCAGCCGCACTTTCGGGAAGCCCTCTCCCCCTCCCGAGGGACCTTCCTAGCTTGATCACGGCCTAAATCCCGCCAGGTCGGTATTCCCGAAAGATGGACCCGCCTCGCTTCCGGGCAGGGTCCCAAGAAAGATGCTGCGGGACTTGCCAGCACTACTCAGACAATACCCCAGAGGTGGGCCGCTGCATGCTGTACGAGCGCCCCATGTTCGTGCGGGAGCTATGCGACTCTTGGACCGTCAGGGGGGTGCTCGTCTGGGAGAGAGGGGGGAGGACGGCGTAATCGGCTCTGGTGCAACAGATTGCTTCGTGGACAGGCAGCTTCACGGTGTAGTACAGGTAGCCGCAGAACCTGCACCTTTCCACAGGGTCGCGCTCAGGCAAGCCTAGAAGAGGGCTTCCACGAGTATTAACCCGGGGACAATGCGCACACGCCGCGCATTAATCCGCCGAAAACAATGCGCAGACGCCGCGCATTAGTTCACGAGAAGCCCTTTCTGAGAATCCATCGCTGATTCAGTCTGTCAACATATTCCTTGATCTCGTCGGCCGACCAGTCAGAGATTCCGCATACTTCGAAGATGGCCAGGTCGGGGTGATGGATGAACGATCCCCTCGGCATCCTCCCCGCGATTTCTTGGCGTAGCGCATCCAAGAACTCGTCTGTGAGGAGATACTTGCTCCTGGCTCTGGACCTTGTCACAACTCCGGCAGCGATGAGCGCTTTGAGAGTCCTGGTAACGAGATCCTTGGAGACAGGAAGCTTTCGAATGGCATGGATGTCAAAGTAGACCCCTTCGGTCAGCATTTCTATTACGATCATGGCCGTGACCGCATCCCTGTTGAGCCTCTTCATTGGGGCGTCACCGTTTCTTGGGGACAAGCACGATTGGGCCGACTACCCTGTCGCCTTCAATTCTCTGCCACGAATCCTCCTCTCGGTCGAACCTCAAATCGAGGGTCTCCGCCTCTTCCCGTGGGTCCCTGAACGCGGCAGAGGTGGATGCAGCTAGAGCATACTTGAAGCCCTCAATGTGTCTCACGAACACGAAGACCTCCCCACCACAGTGGGAGCACACGAGCTTCGCCCTGCTTACTGTGTCCGCCACCATCGTCACGGCCTTTCCGTCTGGGTCAGGCGGGACGTGGGTCACCGCGATCTCCCCGTCGACCCTGATCAGGTTCCCCCCACCGCAACGTGGGCAAGGAGCCAGGAGGACATCCACTTCGTGTACCTCGGGCCCGCTCACTTCGGTGGCAGGAGGAGCAAGTTTGGGGAGCGGCTTCGTCTCCGGCTTGATTTCAGGAAACGACCGCTTGAACCAGGTCAGGCTGAACGCCGCGTCCCTCTTCTTCTCCGCAACCTCTGCATCTTCAACGCCGAAGGCGACCATGGAGGCCGCGGTGGTGTAGAACTCAGCTTCGTCTCCCTTCATTCTCGCCAGGCCCTCGAGCTGCTTCTCGGTGAAGCGGGATCCCACCGCCCCTTCGGCTTCGTGCATCTTCTTCAGTCGGGCCTCTTCCATCCTGTCCGCCAGGGTCAGGAGCCTCCTGACCGAAGGAGGCGCCTTCTCCGGTTCGAAGCTGTCCCTGATTTTGCGAATCCCGGACACCTGCTCCAGAAGCGACAGAGGCTGCCTTTCGCCCTTCTCCTCCTCGTTTTCGGCCTTCGCCTTAAGGAACATCTGGAGTTCGGACAGTCCTTCGTCCACGTACGCGTTGAAGACCCCGAACCTGGCGTCCCGCGTCCTCTCATGCAGGGTCTTCATGGCAAGGAACCTCCTGACTCCGATGTAGACGTAGTAGCGTTCGCCTTCGGCCCTAACGACCCTGCCGGGATTGAGCTGCCCATTGGGGGTGCTCTCGTCGGCGGTCTCCCTGATCGACTCGGCCAACGAATCGACCTCGTACCTGAACCTGAACGCCAGCCTGGGGTGCGGCTGAATAAGCTCCAGCGGTATCGCTGAGACCTTGGACGATGGCATTCTTGGCCATCACCCTAGCCAATGGCTTGCCGGTTCATCCCTTACCAAGAGGAACTTCACAGCGGCAGGCTTCAGCCTG
>DAHVIE010000082.1:0-6215 GCA_027322035.1 Nitrososphaerota archaeon | reverse complement strand
TGTGGAATTCGAGGTGGTATTTTTCTTCCTCCACCTTCCTCGCGACTACGCCGCACGAAGTGCAGACGAACTCGTCGCCTGACTGCACGACGTGGCCCCTGCATTCGCGGCACCGTTCGATTTGCTGAGGACTCTCCATTGTCTCGCCTCCTTGGTTGGTTTGCCCTGGGCCGGCCCCGAGAGCGGGGGCTGGCCGTAGCTTGCAGGTGCAGGCTGGCAGCGGCCGTGAAGCGGAACGCGGCGTCCCTGTCCGTCCTTGCCGGGAGGTCGATGCTCGCCGCTGGGGGCGAAAACACGAGCAGGATGCCTTCCGTTGGGTCCCGACTTTGGCCTAGGGCTTGTCTCGAGTCCTAGGAGTCAAGGAGCAGGTCGGAGCGACAGCCGCTTCCATACTTCGCGCCGCCGTTCAGTCGGCGCCTGAGAGCGGTTTTGCGTCCCTTCGGTGGGCAGACCTGGGAGACGGCTAAACTGGGCAGACCCCGATAATGAGGCGGGAACAACAAAGTGAGATAGTTGATGGATTGATGTAGTTTGGTTCCTGCGGTAGCACCATTGACGGTGCAGTCATGGCTCGCTCCGTACTGGGGCGGGCCTCTGTTTCGTTCGTAAGGGGGGTTTGCTAAAGAGAGCTTAGCACCCCCGAAGTCGCCTTGGGTATTTAACGTGGGAGAGTGCCGGGCGACGGACCTGACTCCAAGGGAACCTTACGGGTCCCAAGGGATGACATGCTAGGCTCGAAGGGTGACAAACTCCGCGGCCAGGGGTGACACTTCGGGGGCAGGGATGACATTTCTATCGCAGGGATGACAATTCAGGTGGGCTTTGTCTGCTTGTGGGGGCTGCCTGACGCCTTCCACCCCTCGGCGAGCTTCCGCCCCTCCTGCATCAACCAGTAGGCGTTCCCCTCTTTCTGGATGAGCGCGAGGGTCCTCAGGTGCCCGAGATACCGGGCCACCGTCCTTTCGTCAACGTCCAGATCCGAGGCGAGTTGCGCCTTGCTCGTGTATCCGAAGGACAGCATGAGGGAGAGCAGGTGCAGCTCGTTGTCGTGGAGGTCTGATGGAACCACCGAAGACGCGGGATACGGGTTCTGATTGGCCTCTGGGCTCGCTTTGGTAGGCGCGACATCCCCTTGGTCGACCAGCTTCTTCAGTTCGTCCTCCGGGAGCCCGATGGGCTTGTACATCACGTCATAGGTAGCCTTGTCCTTGTCCGCGAGGATCTCCCTGACCTCGGGAATCTGGGGCCTGGCCACCACGACGAATGTCACCCACTGGTAGATGGTGAAGTTCTTGGTGTAGTTGTCCCGGACCTGCTCAGGGTTCTTCGAGGGGGCTATCTCCACTTCCACGGCGGTACGTCGCTTTTCCCACTCCTCTGTGCTGATGCGGCCCACTATCCGGCCCTCCTTCCCCCTCGCCTTGATCACGAGGGGCTCGGAGTACAGTATGTCAGGGAACGGGCCCTCCCTGTCCCCCCGGTCGAAGGCGCACCAGTACCCCTTCTCCCAGAACTCCTCGAGGAGTGCGAGCATGGCCTTGACGTGGAGCGGACCTCCCACCCTCCCTGACTTCGCCCATCTGTCAAGGTCGAACCGGAAGAATTTCTCCTGGGCTGCATCCAAGATCGAGTAGTAGACCTGCCTGGCCTGCATCTTCTCGGCCTCCGTTTCCGGCTCCTTCCACATCGGCTGGCCCGTGCCCGGGTCCATTCCTTGGTAGAGCTGGCCGGACTTCGCTTCGGCCTTCGCGTACGCCCTGTCGGTGAGGTAGTTGAGCCCAGATTGGAGGATGCTTGCCTCCCAGCCGCAGCGCTGCTCGAATATGTCAGCCAACTGGCGGAAAGGTATCTCGGTCCCGATGCGGTGGAGGTAGGCCAAGGGCATCCATTGGAGCGGGCCCCCCAGGGGGCAGTCCCCTCGGGCCGCCTTCGCCTTCTTCTGCTCTTCCCTGAAGACGAGGTCGGTGTCTCCGGCGGTGCCCCCGTAGAGCTTCTCCATGTCAGCCTTGATGTAGCCCATCCCCTCGGCGAAGGAGGCCATAGGCTCGCGCAGCCTTGGGAAGGTGACCCTGAATGGGGGCTCCGTAGGCCTCCCACCCACGGGCTTCTTCCTTACTACGGCGGCATAGTCCTCCAGGGCTGGGATGGTCGACTCGACCGCCTCGGTCTTCTGGGGGTGCAGCAGCTTGGCTAGCTTGCGGGCGTCGTCCGGGCTCCCCCTGAATGCCAGGACTGACCCGACGTTGGATTGGATGGAGCTTGTCAGGTCGTCTGGGATTTCTGAAAGGGTCTGGGCGACCATCCAGAGGTAGAGACCGTACTTCCTGGACTGCGAAAGGACGGTCTTGAGGATCTTTAGCTGCGCGATGTCCCTGAACTCGTCTGCGGCCAGGATCACCGGCGTCCTGGCGACGGGCTGCTCCCCTGCCCTCTCGAGCCTCTTCGCGCGCTTCAGGCTGGCGAAATAGAGCTTCATCACCACGGCAGAGGCGAAAATCCTCCTAAACTCGTTCGGGAGGCTGGAGGGTATCCTGAAGATGGTGAGGCTGCCCGGCTCCATCCGCTTCTCCAGGTCGATGGTCGACTTCCGCGAGCAGAACGTCCGGAACGTCACGGACGACGGCGGGAGGACGAAGTTGGATATCCTGTTGAGGACGGGCATGTATGCCTCCTTGGAGAGCTTCGAAATCGCCTCCATGGTCTCCCGGATGACCACGACGTCCTTCACCCTCTGTCTGAGGAGGGTCTCCACCTCTGCCGCGCTCTCTTTGGTGAACTGCAGCACCAGGTTGTACAGGTCCCAGAGCGTGGGGTCGTCGGTGAAAGTGTAGAGGTAGTAGAGGGCGCCCTTGAAGATCCACATCAGGCGGGGCGCGTTGCTGGCGTCGGTGTTGAAGACGTCAGAAAGGAGCACGGCGAACTCCTCCACCTGGGTCTGGAGAACCTCGGCTTTCTCCTCCAGGGTCAGCTCCTCGGGCAGGGAGAGGAGGTTGAAGCCGAAGGTGACGTACTGCGGGTCCAAGAGGGCAACGCGGCCGTCCCATTCGGCCATTGGGATTGCACGCAATAGGTCGATTGACGCGTCCCCTCCGGGGTCGAAGAGGAACAGGGCGGGCAGGGGCCTGCCGGCTTCCTTCTTGTCGAAGAGGAGCTTCAGCATGTAGAGAACCGCGTTGGTCTTTCCGCTACCTGTCCCCCCGACGACGAGCATGTGGAAGTGCATGTCTTCGCTGGTGAGGGCCGGACCCATACTGAACCGAACGAAGGGGCGCTGCGGGGCTTTAACGCCGGATGTCGCTAGAGGGCTCCAGGTTCAGGAGGTTTGGAATGTCATTCAAGAATCTGGGCTTTGCTGGAACTCCCACCGTGCTCAGAGCCCCGTAGACCGATTCAAGGGTCTCCTTGTAGCCCGCGAGGTCCCGGCGGGACTTGGCCGAAAGGAGGATGCTGGTGGCCCCTCGGTCGAAGAGCACCTCGAAGCTCCTCGTGCTCGGCGTTGGAAGAAGCCCTAACCTCGCCACCACATCTTCCTTGAGCGGCTCGGTAATCTCTGGGACCCTGGCGAGCCCCATCACTCGGGAGCCTCCATAACCGATAGGGATATCCTCGCTCCCTTCTACTGTTCCAGATGCAATCTCCGTGTGAGCCGTCCTGTCGGTGATGGACTTGAGGAAGTCCCGGCTCCTGGCGACAGGCAGATGGAGGTAGTAGGGAACCTCCTCGGGGGTTATGAGGAACGAAGGCGGTTCGAGGCGGGAGCGTGCGTAGCTCATGAAATACGGGGAGACGTCTGTAACCATCCTCCTCTCGACCAGCTCGACCAGCATCCAGGGATTCCTGTAGACGAAGGTCCCAAGCCGGTCAATCTCGTCATAGCAGTCCTTGAAAGGGAGCATGGTCAACTGCCTCGGGTCCCCAGCCCACATCCCCTGTATGGCCAAGAGGATGTGCGGGGCGTTGGCGATGGAGTCGAGCCTCTTGGTCTTCTCACCGGAACGCTTGTACCAGTCCCGGTGGAGCTCGGGCTTGTCATATTCGCTTTCGTCTATCCAGCTCCTCTTCGGCGTCTTGATCTCTTCTTGGGCAGCGTGGATGGAGTTCTTCAGCCCGACAAGCGTGGGAGAGAGGTTGACCCGCCTGAAGAGGAACTGCACCCAGGCGAAGGGCGGGTTGGCTGCCTCGACGGAGTGAATCAGTTCGCCGATGAGTCGCTGCGGCTGGGGGAACTTGGGGAGCGACATGACGTTAGCGTTGATGAGGCTGATGTTGAAAAAACGCAACCTTGGGTCAGAGTCGCCGCCTCTTCGGCTCAAGTAGCTCCCCCTCCCGTTACGGTTCTTTCAGGCACTGCATCTTGGTCAGGCTTTGCACGTCCGAGGTGCCGCACCCTAGTTCCAAGTCGGGGATAGGGGAGTGAGTCCCTGTAGGGCTTGAAGGGGAGCGGGCCGGTCCTGTTCACTACTAGCCCGAAGAACAGGGGGAGCGCCACGAAGGTCTGGAGGGAGCAGAGGTAGTACCAGGGGAGGACCTGCGAAGTAAAGATGGAGACCGCGAAGACAGACACAGAGACGGTCAGGAGCACAAGGTTCCTCGCCCCGCCCACAGGAGCAGCTGCAGGGGGCTTGAGGTCATCACCTACGAGTCCGAGCGTCTTACAAACGGCGAACCAGTTCGCTCTGCTTGGGCGGGCGTCGTGAAATGGCTTTACAAGCCTGGCCAGGTCGTGCCTGTAGGCGACGAAGTACATTGCGGCCAGATACGGGACCGGCGTGTACAGGAAGACCCAGCCGATGTCGGGCATTGACCATGTGAATGACTTGACGTATTAACGAGGAAGAGACTCATCGGGAGCGATCACTTCTGCCACCCGGATGAACATTGCAAGCACCTCAGAGCCCGAGGGTGTCAGCTGGTAGCGCCTCCGAGGCCCGTCCAGGACGACTCTAACGAAACCGCGTTCGGTAAGATGACCCAGGAGGCTCTGGCAGACGGACCAGGAGAGGTTCGACCTATACATGACCCGCGTCGGTCTGTCCGCTCCGCTTCTGATAGCGTCAAGGACGTGAACCATCATCTCCATATGGGATCTCCTTCCCCGGAGTCTTGGCCTGGGCCTTCGGACCTCGAAGACGCCGAAGTATGGTTCCCCGCGGCCGTTAGCACTCAAGTTAACCGATTTGTCGCGCTATGGATTTAACGAGAGGTACCTGTTGTATGCCTCTCTCGCCTTCTGGACTTCGTCGGCGAAGCATAGTTCAGGTCCACTTTCATATCGTGTGCCTATCTTCCGGTAGAACCGGCTGAGAATACGCCCTTCAATCACCAAGGCTCCCGCGGGCTGGAACCTCTCGATCAAGGCATCATCAAACTCCTGAGGTCTCCTCGCACAATCCGATAGATTGACAGGTTCTGTTAACTTGATGGGCCATGACGGGGAATCGTCTCCCTGTTAAGCGTCGGGCCATACCTCAAACTGGCGGGCTCTCCTTCGAGAGTATCTCCCAAGTGCCGTCCCTGTTCTGTTTGATGTAACCCCAATTCGCCAGCTTGTGTAACCTGTTTCCGACATAGGAGTGAAGGCTGTATTCGGGATATTTCTTGAGGGCCAATTCGCTAATCTGCTTGACGGTGGCCTTCCCTCCGAGTTCCTTCAGTAGCTCATAGACAGTCTTCTGGCTCAACTGACCACGCTCGACCCCTCAAAGTTGATTTAAGGTAATGGAGGCCCCTGTGACCGTTGATTCGGCAGCTCGAAAGGGACGAACTTCTCGAAGCCATACTCGACGCGATTCAATCAGGCGGATGGAGTTGCACGGTCAATCAGGGCAAAGACCTCCCGTTCAGAATCACGATAACAAATGGAATCGATACTCAGCACCTCGCAATCTACATCTGGAACGTGGGGACGGGCGGGAAAGGTAGAAGCGGGGATGAATACAGGATTCAGCTTAAGGGCGACCCGCCGCTCCTGATGGGGAGCGGCTTCAAGACTCTCCTACTCGGTTGGTTTGAGAGTGGGAAGGCTTTCGTGGCTTTCGACGGATACAAGCACAGGAACTTCGGGAAGCATCCCACGAGGGTTACGAAGGGGCGAAGGAATCGAAGATACTCGCCCTCCATCCAAGTCCCGAGACACACGGTGGAGGCAGCTCGAGCTTCCAAGTTTGCGTTCCACACCAAGAAACTGAAGCTGACTGGAGGGAAAGAGGTCGTCG
>DAHVIE010000065.1:0-4366 GCA_027322035.1 Nitrososphaerota archaeon | reverse complement strand
TCCAGCGGTCGCGGACGTCGCACAACAGGTGGCTATTCCCTTCGGGAAGTCCCACGCGGAGGCGCATGTGGAGGCAGGGATTCAAGGATCGGCGAAGCTGACTGCCACAGCTGACGGGTTCCTATCCGGTTCTGCCCAAGTCTCCACCCTGCTCTTCAATGACTTCGCCCTCCAACTTGATCCAATGAACAGCCAAGTCTCTCCTGGGGACACTCTTCATCTGCGAGTCGGACTGACTGCTTCAGGCATGTCCTTCAAAACCCCTAGAGGAGTCCAGGTTTCCGTCGTGGCCTCCCTTCAGGGCGTCCCACAGCAGAGCGTAGAGGTGCAGCCAGGCGCCTCAGATGCCTACTTCAGCATCCCTGTGCCGTCGAACGTTTCCCTCGCGGCGCCATTCCTGATGATCACTGCGGCCGCCTCTGGCTTCACGTCGGCGACAGCGGCCATCGCCCTGTCGCCACAGGGGGCCAACCCTCAGGAGGTGATGGTGGGCCCACCTGGTGCCAACCTTACAGCTCGAAGCGCCGAGTTCCTCTCTGTCTCGCTGTTTAATGCCACTTTCGCCCCGGCCGAGGGGACCGTCACCCTCAGTCTCTTTTCGAGCAATTCAAGCGTCGTGGAACCCTTGAACAGTCAGGTCGTCATGAGCAGCGAAGACAGCGCGGTCTTTCCGGTTTACGCGAACGCCACTGGGACGGCGCAGGTTACAGCGATGGCACCTGGTCTGATCGTTCTTCCTCTTACGGTCAGGGTGGTCGGACCGCTCAAGCCGACCCTGAAGTTGTCGGTCCCTCCAAAGATGAGGGTCGGAGAGGGCTACAGCTTCTCCGTGGGGTTCTACCTTGGAAAACAGCCGGCGCCCTACGGACCTGCCGCCGTCTACATTTCGTCTTCGAATGCTGGCGTGACCGTCCCCTCCAGCGTAGAGGTCTCCACCCTCGGGTAAGCCATTGGGACACTTACAGCAGGTAGCACGAGCGCAGCGAACATCACAGCCGTCCTTGAGGGGGTGGGAGTCGCTACAGCGACGATCTCCTTCATTTCTGCACCCGTCATCGCTCCCGTGCAGTACACTGTGAGAGTGGTGTCGGATTCAGGGCCCCTCGCAGCTGTGCCGGTCAACTTCACCCACGGCGGAAGGACCGCCATGCTGGATACAGACCAGTCAGGAGTCGCCGTCTTCGGGACCTTCAACGACTCTGCGACCGCCGTTTCTGTCCCGGAGCAGATCCAGCCGTCGGAACAGACGAGGTACGTCTTCGTCGGCATTGGGAACTCGACTGGGCGCGCAGTCAATGTCACCGCCTCGGCCCCAGTCAACCTCACGGCGAGATATGCGACATACTACCAGTTCCGCGTGGTCAGTCCGATAGGAAACACCACGGGATCAGGCTGGTACAGGAGCGGGACGTCGGCCACCTATTCCATCGACGAGACGTCCTCTGGAGGCCCGCTCGTCTATCAGAGGTTCTCGGGATGGACAGGCAGTTTCTCCTCAGACCTGACGAGCGGCTCGACGGTCATCACATCTCCCGGGTTCATCACCGCCCAGTGGAGCACGGACTCTAGCCTACTTTTCGCAGCAGTTGGGGCCGCTTTAGCTGGAGCCGCGGTTGTGGGCCTGTTCGTTTTTAGGCTGAGGAGGAAGTTTCCCCCTTCGTAGTCATTTGACAGCTTGGGCAAAACTACGAATAAGGCCGTTCTACGTCACAGAACAAGAGGTAGCATACGTGAATCTACCGAAGTACGAAATGAAAGGGCGTTTGTGTTCGCGGGACTAGTATTAACCACCACAGCTCATAGGGCGTACAACATGAAGCGGGAGAGTGCGAACGCAGCGGCCCGGTCCTCTCCGGCCTTCGCGGCCGTCGTCGTTATTGTCGTTGCCCTCTTGGCGAGTACGGGCTTCGTCACCTTCTCGCAAGGGGGTTCGAAGGTCAGACTAGGAAATCTCGGCCCCGCTTCGGTCTCGGTTGCTTCGGCGCACTCGTTGGACCTCATGCTTTCAGTGAACTCCACGTTGATATCACCAAACGAAGGAGTGGGAATAGCGATTCAGGAGAGAAACACCCTCCTTGAATCGAACAACGTCTCCTCGGTGAATGACTGGCCGATGCAGGGCATGGGCTTGGGGCCGTGCGGTCCGGTGAACATGCCCATGGGGATTGAGATTTTCCAAGGCTACTACACCTCTGCAAACGTCTCCACAGCCCGCCCGCTTGCCCTGTACAACCCGACCGCGACCTATTCGTGTCCAATGATTCTTTCAGGGGTGACTTCCTATCTCTTCCAGCCCCTCAGCGATACAGCCGCCATTGTGGGAACTTGCGATCCTAACCCCTGTTTCACGACAGGAATCACATCGTCGCCGAGCTTCGACGGCTACTGGACGAGCAACGCAATCCAGGGTTCGACCTTCGTCGCCTTCCCTCCGGGCGTGTACACGGTCGCTGGAGGCGATGAATGGGGAGCCCTTGCGGTTGTCCACTTCGCAGTGCTGCAGCCCGATCAAACTGGAAACGCACGCTTTGAAGTGAGACTTACGGGCCTGGGGAACGGTTCGTTCCCGATAGCCGAGGAGCCACTGACAGTCACGCCGGCAACCGGCCTCCTGCAGACTCTCAGCTTCGAGATAGTGACGAATGCGACAGGCGTCGCAGTGCGCAGCGGCATGTCTCCTGGGGCCTACGATATCTCTTTCGTCTACGATAGCCAGGTCTACAGGTTCAACGCGACGCTTCTGGCGTCGGGGAACACCCTCCTGGAGATCCTCCTCCCCGGAGGCGGATACTTGGAACATGTCTGCGGCGGCGGCTCCTGCCTCGAGTACCAGGGGGTCTATCACATCAGCTATAGCAGCGAGCCCTGCCAGCAGCAGGGTTCCATCCCCTTGTTCGGGAGGGCGAGCAACGGCACCCAGCCCGGAGAGTTGGCGATTATAATGAGACAGAACAGCTCTGCAGAAATCTGTGCGGAGTACTCGTTGCCCTCCTCCGCTCTGGGACCTGTGACCCTTGCCCTCAAACCTTGGGTAGGAACAGGGCAGGTCACGAAGAGTTCCGGTTCGGTATCCTTCACCACGACGCCAATCAATTCGACAGTGGTACAGCCAAACGCCACATCAATCACCCTCTCACCGGGCCAGAGCGTCGCAGTGTTATTCACATTGACAACGACGAGTCCCAAGGGATACTACTATCTGGTCATACCTTCACTGTGTCCTGACATCCCTCTCTCCATCGGACACGAACCTCCTAACGTGCAATCTTTGGACTTCCCGGGAGCAGGACCCATTCCGTGCCCCGCCTTTCAGGCTCAGGTGACCCTGACCGGAGTTAGTGGGGCTGACGCATACTACATGAGCTACTGACAGAGCCGCTAACCATCACTATCACGCTGGTGGAGTCTCCTAGACTGTTTTATTCACTAACCTCCTTCTGAGTTGTTGTCCTCCAAGGAAGACCCTGTCCGAAGGGCGCTCTCTGGTTTCTCCCTCTACACACTTGGCGAGGAGCAAAGGCAGGGCAACTCGATTGCCGTCATAGGCAAGGAACTCGAGAGATACGACGTCGGCCCTGCAGCAATCGTGATAGCGAACGAGGGGGGCATTGGAAGGTACACCGTGATCGAGCCTTCCCTCACCGACCGAGAACGGGAGCGGTTGAGCCGCCTCCTCGACCACCTCTTCATGAGCATCTCCCCTGAGGACGCCACCGACCCTTCGAAGAGGCTCATACCCAACATGGTAGAGGCGGCCAGAAGCTTGGGGTTCCTCGGCGAAGTGACCCGCACCCTCCAGAAATACGAGTACTACGTGAAGAGGGAGCTGAAGGGGTACGGGAGGCTCGATGTCCTGATGAACGACTTCAACATCGAGGACATCAAGTGCACCGGCCACGGGAGGCCGGTCGTCGTCCTCCACAAGAACCACAGCGAGCTGGGATGGATCAGGACCAACGTCGTCTTCCCCACCGAGGAGGACGCCGAAGAGTCCACCCAGAAGATGCTTCAGAGGTGCGGGACCATGGCCACCAACGCCATGCCGATTGTCGACGCCAGGACCCCCGCCAACGACAGGGTCGCTGTCAGGTGGTCTACCGACGTGTCCATGACCGGGACCGCCTTCACGATTCGCAAGTTCCCAGCTGAACCCATGCCGATAACAGCGCTGGTTCGGCTCAACACCGTCTCTCCTCTCATGGTCGCCTACCTCTGGCTGATGATAGAAGCCAGGGGGTTCGCTCTTATCGTAGGCCCGACCGGCTCGGGGAAGACCACCTTCATGAACACCCTCGCCCCCCTGATCAACCCGAACTCCGCCGTCAGCACCATCGAGGACAATCCCGAACTCAGGCTGCCGCACGAG
>DAHVIE010000043.1:0-133877 GCA_027322035.1 Nitrososphaerota archaeon | reverse complement strand
GATGGTCCGGGGCAAAGACCTGAGGAAGATAGGAGATGTCCAAGCCCGTCAATAAGAGCCTCTACAGGAACTACCTGCAGAAGGCAGAGGAGATGCTCGACGTCGCGGAGTACGCTGCGAAACAGTCGAAGAACAATGCCGCAGTGACGGCGTCTGTCCACTGTGCGATCAATGCCATAGATGCACTTTCTGTCTTCTATCTTGGGAAACGCCACAGCGGAGGACATGAAGGAGCTGTAGATGCCGTCAAGGGGGCGGTTGATCCGTCCGAATTCAAGGATATGTCCAAGCAGTTCGGAGGTTTGATTGCCCTGAAGAACGAAGCCGAATACCAACCTGACCTGATGAAGCCCTCTCAGGCACGAGACGCCGTTGCCAAGGCGGGCAGGATTCTGTCGAAAGTCAAACAGAAACTTCCCTGATTGCAGGCAGGTTCAGGCACGGGCTCAAGTTACAGCGAAATGCCCCTGCGGCACGCCTGTGTAGGCTGAAACATCGGCCGTTAAATATCCTGGTCAACTAATAGGGTGTGAACGAGAAAGAAGAGTCGTCGATCGCGACGCTCAGGGCGTCAGGGAAGCTCGCGCCTCAGACCAAGGAGAACTACATCCTCAGGATACGGGTGTATCTCAGGCGGGCGGGCATGTCCCCTGACCAGTTCATCCAAACCGTGAGCCGAGACCCGAAGGCGTTTGAGGAGGATTTCGTCAAGTTCATCGCCGAAGTGAGCGGGACCTCGGCCTCCTCCACCACCGCATTCTGGCGGGATTCCCTTCGGAGGTTTCTCGAGATCAACAGGACGAAGGGGGTCGACTGGGAATATGTCAACCAGTTCATCCCGAAGGTGAGGAAGTCGGGCCAGGACAGGGCGCCGACGCTCGAGGAGATCCGCAAGGTGGTGGCGGTCGCAGATCTCAGGACGAAGTGCCTCATACTCTTCCTGACTTCGTCCGGGGCAAGGATCGGCTCGGTGGAGTATTTCCGCTGGAGGGACATACAGGAGGTGGAGTTCGAAGGGTGGAAGCTCGCCAAGGTCACGATCTACAAGGGCGAACCGGAGGAGTACGACACCTTCGTGTCGCCGGAGTGCTACGAGTACCTACTGAAGTACAGGGAAATCCGCGAGAAGGTCGGAGAGGTCATCGCCCCTTCGTCCCCGGTCTTCGTCAGGGAGGTGAACAAGAGGAGGTTCGACCAGAGCAAGGTGAGGCCGGTCTGCGTCAGGACCCTGAAGAACCAGATGGGGGAGCTCCTGAACCAGATGAAGATGAGGGAGAAGCTGACCGACACCAAGAACTATCGGAGCTACGAGTGGAAACAATGTCATTCTTTCCGAAAGTTCTTCAAAACGAGGATGGAGATGTCCGGTGTCAAGCCGATCATAACGGAGATGCTGATGGGTCACACAATCGGCGTGTCTGGAAGCTACATGAAGCCGACCCAAGACGAGATGGTCAGCGAATATGTGAAGGCCGTCCCCAACCTGACGATTCTCGTGGCAGTGGGAGAGAAGGCAGACAGGAATGTCGAGTTTAAGCGGGGGATCCTGCAAAAGGTGGGCGGGTACAGCGAGGAGGAAGTCGACAAGCTCGACCTGGCGAACATGGAGGACGCCGAGATTCAGAAGATGGTGAAGGAGAGATTCCTCGGCGCCAAGACCAACAACGGGAGCCGCCAGAGGGTCGTGCCGATTGGCGAGATCGAGTCATACCTGACGCAAGGGTGGGAATACGTTGCGGCCTTGCCCAACGAAAAAGCGATACTGAAGCTACCCATTTGAGACACAAAAAGCGGACTCGCCGGTTACTTTCAGCACTCCCTCTCCCCTGTCGGACCAGCGAAGCGAGGTTGTGCTAAAACATGGGCAAGCCTCTACCGGCCTCCCACGAGAAGTCTATGGGTAGCCACATTGGCCGCGAGCGAAGATTCCTGTCGTTCTTCTCGAGACTCTGGCAGAGAAAGCTTGAGAAAGTAAGGTTGAGCCCGCTGAAGGTCCTCCTCTACCTCGACGGACACCAAAAGGGGACGCGGGCATCCACTCCAGAGAGGCTCGGGAAAGAAATCGGCATCGGGGGATATGACACGATCAAGAACAGCTACACTTGGTTATCCGATCGTGGATATGTCGCTCTAGCTCCAGGGGTGCCTACGGTCGACGGCGTGGCAGAGATAATCGACCCCAACGAACTCGTCGTGACGCCTTTGGGTAGGGACGCCCTGAAACCTTTCCTTGCCGCCTTCAGCCTGCAGGAAGTCGCAAGCATAGCCCTTGCAATGCTGGGGCTTGGCTTCTTCCTTGGTCTGACCGAAGTAGTGTTCCAGATGTATCCATCATACTTCTGGGATTTCTCGTTGCTGGATCTTGCATTCGGCATCACTGTCTCCTATGTGACATTCGTGGCCCTGAGGGAGGCGAGGGTTAGGAAGAAGGAACGTGTCGCCTCTTTGATCGAGAACGTGACGGACAGGGGCTGAATAGATAGCCTCGGAATCAGAGTGACGCCAAAGCATCTCCCATACCGGGCCCTCTGATTCAAGGGCGAACAACGGGGCTTTCTATCCATCTCGCATGCCACAAAATATCGACATAAGAGTCCTGAAGAATTTCGTCAGCGCAAGGTTCGGGTCGTCTTCCCTTCTCAGGAAGGTTATCGTCGCCGAGCCTGACTATCTGCCGGCAGAGGAGCTCGTCGGCAAAATCGGAACCTGGCTGGCGATCCTGAGGGAGGAGACGCCATGAGCAGCCAACAGACGGAGCTGACGGCTGGATCGGCGCAACAGGCCGTCTCGCCGGTGGAAGCCCTGTCGCAAGCGTTGAAGGCGGCAGGGGCGGGCCGCGTTCTGGTCTACGCGAAGTGCCCCGTGACAGGGGTCCACTACTGCCTTGGGCATCTGAAGAGGGTCAGAGGCCCATTCCATGCGGTCCCCCTGACCATCATCTACAAGCGGAGCCTCGGAAGAGGCAGGGGCTTCGGGACCATAGCGGAGTCTCCCCTCGTCCCAACTGGCGTCTACCTGAGGGTAAGGGAGCTGCTGAAGAGATACGTCGGCTTCGCGTCCGGTGTCAAAGGGTTCAGCGAACCTACTTCGAGGTGCGATTGCGGCTCTGTGAAGGCCCCCCTGCTCGAGAAGGTGAGGTTCAGCGACGGCAGGGCGAGGTTCCATTTGAGCTTCGCCTGCTCAAACTGCGGATCGGTGAGCAGGCCCTGGGCGGCCTACTACATCAACAGGTTCAGGTGGCTGGTGCGGAGGGCGAGGACGGTCAAGGCCCTCAAAGTGGGCGGCCTTCGGTGCAGGAGGTGCGGGGAGAAGGGGCTCCGGGCGCGTGCGAGGAGAGGGGGAAACCTGGATTGGGGGCTGATGGAAGGTGACCTTCGAGAGGTCGTCGTCCGCTGCGGCGGGTGCGGGTTCACCATCGCCCAGCCACGTTTCGAGAAGTCCGTGGCGACCGGTGAAGTCGTCGAGGTTCGGGAGGGGAAGACATGATCACCACCAGGGAGCCGTGGCTTCGCCCCTTCGAGTTCCAACTGATCCAGAGGATGTACCTCAGGTTCGGGATTTGGAGCGGCGAGGAGCTGATGAACGACCTGGAACACTGGGTGAGGAACGACCCAAGGCAGGAGCAGTGGGTCCGCTGGTTCGAGCACTCGGATCAACGCTTCCACCTGAGGGGCTACCTTGGCAGCCTCGCGGGGGAGTTCTTCTGGTCGGTGACCGATTACTGGGACGCTCACAGATACGCCACCAAAAACAACGCACAGAATATGCTCAGCACGCAAGAGAGACTGGGCCCGGCGCGGCTGGTCTGGGAGCACAAGGGGTACATCTCCTCGAGAGGCTACTACTCAGTGGACCACTACATCCCTAGGCTGGAGAACCTGTTCTACTTCCGCTTGTCTGGCCAAAGGGCTGGCTCGGAGTGGCACAAGGACATGGTGACCGAGTACGCCAACATCCTCCAGAGCAAGGGGCGCTGGGTCGCGGTGGACACGGGGGCGGTCGAGAGCCAACTCCCCGACATCAGCGTATGGACCCCTCATTCCCCTACCGAGTGGTGGTCCGGGGGTGCGATAGAAGTGGAGATGGAAGCCACCAGGAAGAGCGACGAAGCGATACTGAGGAATCTGCGCAAGAATGAGAAGAAGGGGGAGCCTGTCAGATTCGTTGTGATGTCGGAGAAGGACCACGATCGGGTCCGCACCCTGGTCCAAAAGGAGACCGGGACGCTCCCTGTGCGAGTGGAGAACTACCCGGGGCAGCTGAACCACCCCGTCGAGATCGAGGTGGTCGACCCCCCGTCGGGACACCCATACTACGACTTCCTGCAGTCAGACAAGGTCCCCGGAGAGGAGCAGGCGACCCAGCGGTCCCTCTCTATGCATCCAAAGCTCTTGACCCGGCAGGAGCAGGAGAAGGCGAAGAGAGACCAGGAAGAAGCGGAGATGCCGGGGAAGTGGGAGTTGGCCTGGCAGCTCCATGAACGGGGAGACGACACTATGCTGACCCGATTGAGGAGGGCGGCTTATCAGAAGAAGGTGGCAGAGGAAGACAAGCGTTGGCTTGAGGATAAACGGAAGAGGGGCGGTCCGTTCAGGGTAGTGTCCAGGCGCCGCTGGCCGGAACCTGATACCTAGAGTAAGCCGTCTGGATGTCCAGCTTCGCGGCTCCCGAGAGATCTTCTAATCCCATTGATCTGCAACGCGAATCCTAGAGAGGTTATGGTTCTGATTCTGAATAACAACAAGATTTGCAATATGACTGGATTGCCTACAGGCTTGACGTCGAATGGCTGCCGCGACTGTTATTATTCCTACCATCTACGTCTAATGAAAGGCTGCCGCACGTGTTGACTCGAACCTCCCTTCTGAATGCTTTGGGGCCGGTCGCACCCCTGGTGCGCATGAGCGTCGGGCCGGTTTAGTACTCGGAGATGCTGATGCTGATCCCGGCTTGCTCGGGCCTGTCCACCAGCTTCTTGTTGGCCTCGAGGCGGTAGATGCAGTCGTCGTCGTGGATCAACCCGAGACCGTCCAGCTTCCCTTGGCTGTCAGCCTTGGTCTGCAGCGCGTCGAGTACCAGCTTCAGCATGTTATCGAGGTCCTTCTTCCCGACGGTGTTCGAACTGCCTTCCTTGGGCTTCTCCAGGTTGAACCTGACGGAAACTTTCACGCGCTTGTCGCGGAACGCCCGTCTTGCCGTCTCGAGCTCGTTTGGCTTTGCTTCCCTGATCGCCTTGATGAGTTCCTCCTTCCTTTCATGTCTCCGCTTTCCTCCCGAGCCGGACATCGGCTTCGTGGGGACTCTGACTTCGAACTTGTACCGGTCCATATGCTAGCTCCGTTCCTTCACGCTGACCTCGTCAGGCCACTTCACGTCCAGTATCCTGTAGGCCACCTTGAGCTCGCCTGCATCGATGTAGCCCTTGAGAGCCCTCTCTGCCTTCGTGAGGGGCGTCCCTGCCTTCTTGAACTCTATGAAGTCGAGGCGGTTGCCCTTGCGCCCCAGCAGGTCCATGCTTGACTGGGCCGAAGTAGAGGAGAGTAGGGTGATTTCGTCGTATTCTGTGAGGACATCAAATGTGCCGAGCAATTGGGAGATGTCACCGATCTTCTGGCTGCCTCCCAGCCGAAAGGCGTCGGATGCCTTCTTCAGCCTGCGACGGTGCTCGAGCTGAGCGTACCTACCCACAATCAAGAGCGCTACCAGGGCCAAGAGCAGGGCGATGACCAGACCCGAATCAAGTACAGTCATGCCAAAGTCGGATGCACCTCGAGTATAAAACGACCAAGTGAGATGCCGGGGATGTTCGGATGGAAGCCAGCCTCACGTGGCCTTGATTACAATCCTACCCTCGATGGGACGTCCACCCCCACCCCTGGCCGCTAGATCAATCCTTCGAGGACGGTCCGAGACGCGTCCAAAAAACCACAGGGTGCCTTAAAACGCCAGGGCGGATAATATGATGGCGCTGCTTTGTGGGATTGGTTCAGACTAGCGCAGGGGTTCGTGGGATAAGGTGCCGGTCAAGTTAACGGTCGACGGACACGCTGCTGTTCCTTGCTGCAGAAGATGTGACCGGACCATGGTCGAAGAACAAGATTCGCCGAACCCCCGTGGTTACTTCCTTTTCAAGTGCCCAACTTGTGAGAATAGGATGGGAATAGCGGTTGTTGCAATTGCGGCAGGGAATGATTGATGCCTATCTCACGAACGGATGACAAATCCTTCGCACTTCATCTGGCTCGGCCATGGACATTCCTCGTAGTCGGGCGAAACCTCCCAGTAAGGTTGACGGCTTAACTTCGTCCACAATGAAACCAATCACTCTGATGTAAGTCAGTAGTGTGTTTATCCTGCCGCGAGGGTCTCCAGCGGACCATTCGCCGTCAAACTTGGCAAGGCATTTCATGTCCTCGTTCCAAGCAAGCAAGCTGTTGTAGTGTAAGAAACCTTCGAAACTCATTCCTGCCCATTTCGGCACTGCACTTGCAACGAACTCCACTGCCGGAGAAGGTGGTTTGTACACCCAGAAGGGTCCCACTTCGATGGAATTGGAACTCACCTCTTCTGCAAGGGACGGATCAACCTGGATTGTCTTAGTTGGATAACGGTCCTCCAAACTCTTGCTGTAATCAACCATGTACGCAATCCGGTAATACAAAGTCGCAAGTACACTTCCAACCTGTCTCCGGCTCTCCCCTGATAGCTGACGAAGATCGTCGAATAAGGGGTCCCATATCTGCTCGAAGGTGAGGTCAACGTTTTCCCGATTGACTAACTTGGGCCTGAAGTCCCAGTCGTTCTTCCACTTCTTTCTTCCTTGGATTGATTCCTTCCCGGGGTATTGGATCGCAATCCTTTCTCCTTGTCCAGTTGTTACAACTGAGACCTGTCTCTCAGTCTTGTTGTAACCCAAGTGTTCGAGGCCTAACTGCCTGACCCAATCGATGTTTTCCTGTCGACGCTGCCGGGTCGGGCTACCTCGCTTGGCATTCTGAAGGTCAATTCCCAGGATGGGTATCAACGCCTCAAATTCAGCGGAAGCCAAGGAACGGCGAAGGCCGCGGTTTCAGGTCTTAAGTAGGTTTACGGGGAGAGAGTTATCCTAGGTTTCAGGTACATCTCGTGCCTTCTCGAGGACGACCACAGTTTCATTTCGTATGTAACCTGCTTGAGTCTTTTCTAGAGGGCGCTGGACGATCCCCCCAGTGATGTTGTCGGGCGCGAATCCCACGTCTTTTCGCTGGGCCATTTCGAAGATCACTTCGTCATTTCTGACCTCTTCCACGTCGCTTTCAGATATCTTGTAGTGGTTATTGCCTATGACGATGGCACACTTTCCTCCGACCTTGAGCAGTCTGTTCATTGCGACAAGTGAAGCATACATGTCCTTGAAGAATTTGTAAGTTCTCATTGCCTCGGGCTCCCGCCCTGCCTTCCTCAACTTGCTGATGGAATTCTTGGCTGCCTGTGGCAAGCTCTCGTAGAATTCAGATTCATTGCTAACTTCAGCCACCAATTTCTCATCCCGATACAATCGTGGTTTTGGGTTGCCTTCCATATTCTTCTCCAAGTCGTCAAATTCGCCGGGCTTAACTAACCCCAGAACCCTCAATTGCGGAAAGTCGTTCCTGATATAATCGACCGCAGTCGAGTACGGAGGCGAAGTAACAATTCCATCCACAGACCCTTTTCGAAGGGCCAAGTCGCTACCATCCAATGACTTGGCCGTCTCAAAGGGGCGCCTATTATCGCAGACGAAGGTTTCTGATTTGGCTGGATTCACCTTCAGGGTATCGTTCAATTTGTGGTAGAGGTAGAGCCGCAAGTACATCAGTTTGTACAGCCTGAGTGTCATTACTTCGAGGAGTCGCCCTTTCCTTCTCCTGGCCAGGTCACTAATTGACCCACTCAGAGCTAATAGCATGAAGTTCCTCATTGCCGATTTGTACATCTTGTTAATCAGGTTCCTCGCAACCAGGAATTCCTCTACCTGTTCAATGTTGAATAGGCTTCTAAGCTCGTTGTTGATCGTCTCTGCCTCTGTTCTAAGCTCAATTGCCTCACATGAATAGGAGTCTGATCCCGTCCCTTTACCTCCGTAATCGAGAAGTGTAGCGACTACAGCTCCGGAGCGAATCCTCTGGAGGTATGCTTGGAACTCATCCGTAAAGTGCGAGATCTCTTTTTCTATGATTCCGGGTTGGAATGAAAATGCTTGGCACTTGACACTTGCCATCAAAGCCGAAAGAGGATTGATTTCCAAGCCTATGTTGGAAATCCCCATAAGCGTAGCCTCGACGTTGAGTGTCCCGCTTCCCGCCCAGTTGTCCATAACTAAGGAGTCGTCATTCGGGGCAACATAATTCAGGAGTGCTCTTGCCATCCTCGAATGGAATTTCGCCTTGTATGGATGCCAAATGTGAGTTAGATAGAGCGACTGTTCTTCGCGAATAGCAAAATAGTCTTCGAGTCTTTTCCCTACTGCCATTGTCGAGGATGCAGGTATTCGGTACAGGCCAGGGGGCCAAGGATAGCTGAAGAGAGACTCGACGTTCCTGTTGACCTCCTGCTCTTGTCTGCTTAGCTTCGAAATGTATGATGACTTCTCCAAGAAGTACTGGTTAGTCATCGCGCGAAGGAGTACGTAACCTTCATTGAGGTATCCTTCCACATTGCGCCCGACCGCTCCTTCAGGGAAGATCTCCTTCGCAGCAGCATTGACGTTGTCACCCTCAGTTATTACCAAGACTTCGCGCGTATAGGCAAGTCTTCTGACGAGTTGGCTGATAGGGAAAGCGTTTTTCTCATCTCTCCAGCCTAGAAACCCCTGGTACTTTCCGTAGACAGGTTCGTAGGTCAAAGCATCCTGGATTCTGCACTCATCCCCGCAGAAGTGGTTCAGTGGTGAATTGGGTATCACATCGACGAAGCTCCGGACGGGCTCGACCTGACCGAAAAGAGAGTTCAGTTCGAGTTCGGCGAATTTGACCTCGTGTTCGTCCTTTATGCTGTTGAAGAGTTTGAAGACGTAGAGTGTCTTTGGCATCTGCCCGACAGCAGTACCGGCGTGCCCCTTATAACGCCTACTGGTGGCCAAGTTGTATCTATCCTGGATTTAAGCTATATAAAAACTGGTGGTTTATCGGAGATTGGCAGTTGGCTGACTTCGACTGGCACGCTTACGGATTCGTAGTGGGAAGCGAATACAGAAAGAAGGTGGTAGGTTCAATGGCGTCCGGACCGAAGACACCGAAACAGATTTCTGCTGCGACAGGCCTCCGCCTTAATCACGTAAGCTCAACTCTGAAGGAACTAGTGAATGTGCGAGCTGTCATGTGCTTGACCCCGGATCTTAGGAAGGGGAGACTCTACCAGTTGACCAGGCTCGGCCAGCAAATTCTCCATAAGCTATGACCGCTTGGCTTGCCACAAGTTCGCTCAAGTTCGCTAACGTGAACCGGTTGGGTTGCCTGACAGTTGGCGTTTTCCTAGAAACGTGTGTTAGGGTCCAACAGATTTCTCAATGAAATCCATTAGCTCGTCCCTTCCGTTGTAGTTCCAGTAGTCTACATCTTCAAGGATGAAGAACCACTTTAGGACCTTTAGCAGCAACTCAACACTCCATCCGCTCTTGAACTCAAGATTCGCCTGGGCAGCGAGTATTGACTCGGGTTCACGGCATGCATGAACATCTCGAACCGCCTTCATCAATGATTGGAATCTTGCCGTATCCTCTCGTTTCTTTGCGAGTAGGTCAGCCTTGATCTCATCGTGGGTTCCCTTGGACCCCCATTCAGAGACCTCGACTTTGAAGTCCAAAGGCCCTTTGCGTACACCAGTGGGTCGCACTAGGCGCATTACACGACCGTCTTTCATGGTTTCAACTTTGTAGTGGTACCTAACTTTCCTGACATTGCCAGGTAGTTCAGCGAGGAATGCACTTACCACCATCCTTCTCATGTACTCCCTACTGGTGTCACCCCGCACCTTCAGTGGCTTCTCAGCCGCTCCGTCGGACAACCTGTTTCCACTGAGGGTCCATCTAGGTGTTATTTTGGATTGTGTGGTCCACTCCATCGACCTAGGTACACCAAGTGGTGCGCTCGCTGCACCGGCCTCAACTGGAAGTATTGCGTCAGCGTTTACAGGTCAGATTTTAAGGTCTGGATAGAACCGAATACGATCGGTACATCCATATTTGAAATCGCAGTTCCGGCAGACGTCCCGCGGAGGTGCCTTGCTGACGGCGAACTCTTTCCGGATGATCCTCCCTGCCACCTCGTCGAAGGTCTTCTCAGCCTGGTCTGCCTCCACGTTTTCGATCGGAAGGGGGGTCAAAGCGGTCTTGGGGTCCTCTTCCGCAGTCAGGTAGATGTAGGTCTTCGACGGTCGCTCCCCCAGCTTCTTCTCGATCATCTTCGCGTAGATGGAGAGTTGAAATTTGTAGAATTCGAGCCTGTCTGGACCCACGTCCTCCCTCCTTTCCGCCTTGAAATCCAATAGCTCAAGCCGCCCCTTTTCGTCGCGAATGAGGTCGATGATACCTGACATGACGTACTTTTCTCTCTCGACTAGTATCGGTTCCTCTGCTCGCACTAGCTTTGCGAACATGCCCCTATTGTGCTCGTAGTAGCTTACCACCTGCTTGTAGGCCATGTCAACGAACTTCATACCAAGCGGGTGAGCCCCGCCGCGAGTGATGGCGCGGAGGTTCTTCTCGAAGAAGGCTTCGATCTGCTTCTCGTCCAAGTTGGCGTCCTTGGTCTCAAGGTAGTGCCGGTGTATGTCTTCGATTGTGTAATGGACGAGCGAGCCGAATGCCTGGCCGGCGGACCTTGATCCCGTGAACTCGTATTCCTTGTAATACTTGTACTGGCGGGCGCAGATGTCGTACGCGTGGATGTGGCCTGTAATGCTGAATTCAGGCTTGAGGGATGAACTCTTCTTCGGAAATTTCGACTTGCTGATAGCTTACCGAAACCCCCCGTCTCATGGAATAGAAGTTTCGATCGCCAAGGTCAACATGCAAATGATTGAGGCGTCCCTCTCCAAGCTGGAAGGGATACTAGGCATCGGCCCAATCAACGCATTTTAATTTCCTAGCGCGTCCAAGTTCAAGCGAAGAAGAACCCGAAGGTTAGATTCAGGGGTAAGTTATACCTTCTTCGTTCCAAGTCTTCTTTGAAAAGTGGTAATTGTTTCCATTCGCATCTTTGGTGGCATTGAGGTTTGACATGACCGCATCAACCCCATTAGAGAAGTCGGAGGCGAGGAGGATTCCTTCTGTTGGATTTATCCCATCGACAACGGCCCCGTCCCAATACATTCGGAGTTGGTACAGATCCTGAATTGTTGCCTTGTCCTTCTTCGCTTCGTAAAGGACAACCAGGGTTCCATCAAAGACGTACAAATCGACGAAGACGCCTTCGGTGTCGATGGTCTTGAACACCTTGAAGCCAGTCTCAATGTGTTTGTCTGGGTGTCTTATGTGCGTGTCTTTCGCTTTAGCCAGCTCTGCAACAAGCTCTGTTTCCCGGACTGCCCCAGAGAGCTTCTTTTCCGGATTTGGATGGACTTCGAGGATCCATTCGAACAGTTTTTTGAGCTTGGGGTCTCCGCTCCGTATTCCGTTCTTTGAGGTACGGGTTTTTGGCAACGCGTCCAAGTTCTGGCTAACCAAGTTGACTTGGACCAAGAAATGATTGTACAAGGGATGCGGCTCCAGCGACCATATCTCCTTGAATAGGTTCGACATGATTACTCGCCCGTTCACCCGTATTTCGACACCCGACGTTGTTGTGTTCTTCTTGTAGTGAACGAGGTAAGTGGACTCCCTTATCTCGCAGAATTTGTAAGCAATATTCACTGTCCCTCCTCCAAGATCCTTGCTGGTGGTTCCTGGGTCTGGCTTGTAGAATCCGGCGATGGTAGGGGTTACGGCAGGTACGGGCCCCGTGTTCACTATGATGCTTGCCTTGCCTTCTTCAATCATCCCGGAGTAGGTATAGCCGAGATCCTCGACCAAGTAGTCTACACAATTATTGAATGAGGGAGGTCCCCTTACCCCCTTTCTCACAGTGTAGAAGAGGTCCAGGGCACAGACAAATTCTATAAGGGTTCCAGGCCCATTGTATACACCTGGCCAGGGGTCCCGACTTACATCTGTTTCCACTGGGTCCATCTGGAACTTGTACGGAGCAGACAAGACTCTATATTTCCCTCTTCTGAATTCTTCGCGCGTTCTAGTGTAGATCTTCCAGTTCCTGTTTGCGATGTCCGCTGCAGCGAGGGCGTGCTTCAGTCCGAACCCATGTTCGTTAAGGGGAGATTCAGCCGTGGTCCTATCTCCAAGCCTTAGCATATGGCTAAAATCGCCCATTCCCGATCCAGTGTCTTCTATTTTGACCTCGACCTTGTCGGGTTGCTGCTCGGCGATCGCGATATTGATGGTTCTTGAAGTAGGATTGTTCTTGATGAAGTTTGATATGGCGTTGTCAATGAATTCGTTCATTATCTGGGAGAAGGAATCGAAATGGCCACCGATTCCTTGCCACAGATCGTCCTCCGTCGGTGTGATATCCATTCTTCCGCCTATAGGCCATGTCCCCGGACCGTTATAGCTTCGCACCCCAACTCTGTCTCAAGAAGTCGGACCCCTACCCCTCAAGGTTCCACTCCACGATGTGCCTCGTCGGTCCCTGGGCGAAAGGCTATCTTCGCCAGCTTCCTCGTGAGCTCGGTGGATAGATTGGGTGCCTGGGTGGTAACTCAGGAATATTGGGAGGGACCTGATGTGGTCGAGGAGGCCATAAGACTAGAATACGAATGGGTGGCCGTTGTGAGGCAGGGTCATAAGCTTCGGATAGGTTCACAGCACTGAATCGGTATGGCAACAGAGCATGAGATTGTGGATTCGGACCGCCTCAGAACAATCGAAGAACTCGTGCGCACATGCCTGAAGGTGCCCACAAAGACCAAATTCGTGAAGTATTGCTATGTCTGCGACGGCTGTAGGAAACAGCCTTTGGCATGGACATTAGAAAAAGTAGTTCACCTCGACCTTCCCTCGTTCGACAGGCTGCCTCGTGCTTACCAAGCATTCGTCATTGGGCATGAGTTCTACCACGCGACGCATTTCTTTTTCAAGGATTGCGCCAAGGCGAACGAATATTCTGCCAACCTGTTGCGAAGGGCGGGCATGCCCGAAGAGCAGGTCAGGAAGGTTATGGAAATGTGGTTGGCGGATGCGGTAGCCCTTGATAGAGGGAAGCCGCCGAGTTGGGCTCCGTAGAAACGACCCTGTGCTTCAGAAAATGTTCGATGAATGTGGTGTCGGCTGAACAGAAATGAATCAAAGAATATATGCACTTTGTAACGGACAGATTGACCAAATTCGTCGTGCTCGATTTACCAGTAGGTTAAGGCTCAAATCCGACTCGCGTCCATGGTGATCAAGCATGGTTGTCGGTTCAAGTCACAGATTCTTCCAGATTCGTCCAGATTCGTCAGAAGTTGTATGACTGTTCGGCTTCTGTCTTACGACGATTGGATTTGAACCCACCTAGGTAGTGATAAATCCGACCCGCGGCACTTACCAAGTCAACACACCAGAAACGTGGGGATGATAACAGGAGGATTGGTCGACTCTGACGAATCGACCAACGACTGTTCGACGGCCTAGGCCACCGATTTAGTTAGTGGATGTTCCACTGGATCCGGAGGCTGGTGCCGCGGGCGCCGCTGAACCCTCTACGACTTGTCCAGACGCGAACCGCTGGGAGACCTGCGTGACCTTTATCCTCACATTCTGGCCGACCTTCGTGCCAGGGACAAAGACGATGAATCCCTCGACTTTGGCGATGCCTTCTCCTCGCCTGCTGGTGTCGGAGATGCTGACGTTGTACTCTTTCCCGACCTCAACCGGCTTCCTGAAGGACCCGGAACCGTGACCGAAGCCGCCGGAACCGCCCCTATTGCCATATCCTCCTCGTTGACCGAAACTCAATACATTCAACCCCCTACCGTTATTCCGTCCGATAGGGGAGCGCGCGTGGGCTCCTTATTAAAGGGGGCGAATCCTCACTTCAGATTCCCAGGGCTTCCCTGAGGCCCTTGTAACGGTTCCTGATAGTGACTTCGGTCACCCCAGCAGCCTCGGCGACGTCTTTCTGTGTCTTCTCGTCACCTTCTAGGGCACACGCGACATAGAGGGCAGAGGCCGCCAGCCCCATTGGGTCCTTGCCTGCGGAGAGTCCGATCTGCTTCGCCATCAGCAAGATTTCGCGGGCTCTTCTCTGGGTCTTCTCGGACATCTTGGCTTTGGAAGCGATCCTGGATACGCACCTCGATGCGTCGGCCACAGGCATAGTGAAGCCAATCTCCCGGTACAGGAGCCTGTACGACCTCGCGAGGTCCTTCTTCTTGACGTTGCTGACCGCGGCGACGTCTTTCAGGGTTCTGGGAATCTCACCGTCCCTGCAGGCGGCATACAGCGAGGCCGCCATCATCGCCGTGATGGACCTTCCCCTCACCAGGTTCCTCTCCAGAGCCTTCCTGTAGAAGTAGGCTGCCTTTTCGGTGACTGCCTCAGATACAGTGAGCTTGTCCGAGAACCTTCTTAGTTCGCTGAACGCCTGGCGGAGGTTCCTGTCGGTGGATTCGTGGACCTGGCTCCTCCGATCCCAGGTCCTCATCCTTTCGACAGTAGACCTCATGCTCCCGGAGAGCGACTTTCCTGCAGCGTCCTTGTTCACTGTCCCCATCATGGTCGCGAGCCCCTGGTCGTGGATAGCAAGCGAAGTAGGGAGCCCGGCCCTGCTGCGGTTGACCTTGTCGCCGTCCCCGGAGAACGAACGCCACTCCGGGCCCTGGTCTACTATCTTCTCCCTGATGACAAGGCCGCAGTTGCTGCAGTACGTCTCCGCCCCGGCGCCGTCGGTCACCACGTTGGGCTTGCCGCATCTCGGGCATTTGTCCGAACTCCTCTCCTGCTTGAGGAGCCGCGAAAAGTTGCTACTGGTGGATATCTTATTTCACGAATCAGAAATATCTCGGTATTTCATGGTCAGGATGACCTCGTTGTATATAAAGGATGGATTGGGATTGGAGACCACCTGAGGTTTAGCCCCGAAGAATCCATGACTCTCACGCAATCTTCGCACCTGAGGCCACGGGGAGCCTATGTAGGCGACCCACGGCGCCGCAACTCGGGCAAGTCCAGGGGAGCTGAGTCTGTTGGAGGCGCTACCTCATGCGGCTAGCGCCTTCGGGAACGTCTTCGGAGCGCCTCTTGGTTGCTTATCTGAGCACAGACCGGACAAAAGAGCTTGGAGGACGCCCCATCCGGCTGGAGCCTGATCCGGTGGGTCACACATACCTCCGGTTGGGTTTGATTCACGGTGTTTACCGTTTGGCGGCCTTATTAAACCCGTGTCCGACGTCCAAACCCTATTAGTGCCGTCTCATGAAGTCATGATTGGAACCAAAGGACGACCGTGATGCGAGGCTTGCAGGGGTCTTCGTTGCTTTCAACGAAGCGTGGATGAAGTGCTGAGAGTCCTATACGAAGCTGCAAGACCAGTTGTATGAGGGCCTGCGGGCTGGAAGGGAGGTTTCGTGGCTCGCTGCGGCAGATGAGGCGAAGCTCAGAGAGATCAATCAGGTACAGCGGGAACTGTTCTCGGGGATGCCGAGAAAGCTGAACTACGCCCCGCAGGGCGAAATCACGCGGGGTCTGGGAAACGCGCCAAGCAAGATTGCAGACCTTCAGGGAGCGCTTTCACGGGAGGAATAGGGGTGCAAGGACTTGGCTGCTATTGCGCCGATGAAAGAGAAAGTCGATGCCATGAAGAAGGCTTTGGGCACTTCTAGTCGGCAGTAGTGCTTGCATATACGCGAGGTTTTCCCTTCCTAGGGGACCACTGATTCGTCCACATCGGAGAGGGACGATGCCTTCCTTGACCAGAAGGAAGCGGCAGCGCTTATCCCGGGCGGGTGTCTCGCATCGTTCGAGGGGGCCCACCCCACCTCACTCTACTTCCCCGCCTCAGACCTGCCGATTCCTCCATCAGGAATGCGGATACGTTCCTCCCGTACTTCCGCTTCAACGAAGCAGGCAGGTGGGGATAGCTCCGAATCGTCTTCCTGCAATTCCTTGCGCCGCACATGCATTTCATCCGGTATGGCCCCCACCCTACGTTGGTGGAATAGTCAAAGGTAATCTCTTCGCCCTTCTCGATGTCGCGCCGGGCGACGACCCTTCCAGCCCCCCTGATGACGCAGTTCGGGTCGCAGGAGTGGTTGACATACCGTCCGAAGGATCCTCGCCTTGGCACCACGTACCTGTCATGACCGACCTGCACGCAGAATTCCCAGTCGCGCTCCGGAATCTCCCATATCCACTTCGGCCTACCATAGTAACCCACCACCAGCGTCCCTGCTTTGATGGGTCCAATGGTGACTACGCCACGCCCTTTCCTACCCACTCCCTGGACGGTCAGGTTCCTTCGGGCGCCCTTCTCCCTTGGCCGGTTCACTGTGCGCCAGCCGTTTGACTTCAATCTCCTCGGCCCCCCACAGCCACATGATAATTCACTATCGATTTGCCGGCAAATCAACGCTCGGATCCGACCTGAAGGGAGAGATGAGTGTCCGACCCGCGGCATCTTCACTCCTCAGAGGGATTGGCAGCGCCCGCATAACGTTTATTTGATATGCTATGATTTCTTAAGATATGGCTCAAATCTTGGTCAGGGTGGACGAAGACCTCGCGAAAGAGGTGAGGAGGATAGTCAAGGAGAAGTACGGGGGAAGGAGAGGAGCCCTGAGCTTCGTGGTGGAGGAGGCGCTGCGCGGAGTCGTTTCGCCTCCTGCCGAGATTTCGGCATCGTCACTTCTGGAGGTGATCGACTACGTCTCCAGGGCTTCGAAGGAGGGGCAGCCGAAGGACCAGATACTTACGAATGTCTTCCTGATGCTGGACAGGGAGTTCGAGCAGAGCATCATGACCGGGGTGGAGGACCTCAACAAGGGGAGAATTCGCGAAGTTCCGAAGGGGCACGACGCGGTCGAGTTCCTGAGGGAGCTTGCGAAACAGGCGTGAACCATGCCGAGACAGACGAGATACACGGACGAGTTCGTCAGGAGATACCGTGAGCTCACTCCTTCCCAGCGCGGGCAGGTCGAAAGCGCCGTCAGGCTAATCCTGTCTGCCAATGACCCGAGGTTGCTGGCTCACCATCTGGAAAGGAAGGCGTACTTCTGTAACTGGAGCCACAGGGTCAGAACCAACCTGCTCGTTGTGTTCAGGGTGTCGCAGAGGGCGCTGACCTTTCTATCGACCGGCACCCATTCCCAGGCCTACCGCCCCAGATAGACGGGTTCATTGCGCCTCCGCCAGGAACACCTATCGTCAACGGACTGGTCTTTCGAAAAGGATGCTATCGCGCCAAGACTTGAGATGACATATGTTACCTCAAGTCCGACCCGCAGCACTGACTTCGCTCTTGTGCCATCTCAGGTCTGACCGCGTTGCCCGCCTTCAGGTTTTCCGTGACGTCCGAGTCCTGACCCGTTCAGGAGGTATGATAGGACGACGACCGAAGTGAGTGCTATCCTGGCGAACACTTGGAACGGGAACTCGGGGATTCCAGTGCTCGATGTGTGAGAGGCAGCAGCCCCTGGACTTGTGCTGGTGGTCGTTGCAGTTGAAATCACGTCCGCCTTTCCTGAGGTGACGTCCTGGCACATGTAGAAGACCTGGGTCCTCTCCTGCTGCAGTGCGAGGATCTGGGTGGAGGTGGAGGGGGAAGTCGAGGTGAGGCTGTAGGAAGCGAAGGCGCTGGTGAAGAAGGGAACCATCACCGACATGCCCTCCTTCTGGGCGAAGAAGCACGCTATCTTCATCCAGGTCCGATCCAGTGTGGCGCGGCTCGAGTCATAGACCGTTTCAGCGTTGCTGGTGCTCCAGCACTCCGCCATCCAGACAGCGAGGCTGCCGTGGCCATGCCCGGCCAGATACGACTCGGTCGAAGCCGGTGGTTGTGTAGATGTCGAACCCCATGAAAGACGGACCTTGGATGTTGGAGAGCCCGTCTAGGTAGGCAGTGTAGACAGTTGGATTGCGGTTGAGGCTGTCGGCCGCGATGGCCGCCCCTACCTTCGTGTCCGGCGAGACCGAAAGGACCGCGTCAGCAGGGTTCTGGGACAGCGCGAGCCACCGGTTGGGGTCCTGGGCCTCTTTGTGGTAATCGTCCTAATCGTTGTGAGGAGGATATACAGGAACGTCGCAGGGGTCAGGGTAAGCCACCAAAGGACCTTGGGGTGGACGACATTCTACTTCCTGTTCAGCGGCCTGTTCCTCGCCGCCTCCTTCAGTCAGGCCTTGGCCAGGCGTCCGTCCTTGGGCTGGCGCTGTCAGACCTTCTCTTCTCCTTCGGGTACGGCCTTCGGGTCGGGAGGAACATCCAGGTCTACTCGATGTACACCTCAATCCTCAAGGGAAAGACCACCATACCATCTGAGAGCCTGTGACCGGTATCAGAGGTTGCGCCTCTCCAGGGTGTCGAAGAAGCGCGCCATCCTGTAGGCCGCGAGGGCGCCCCCCATCATGACCATCTCCGCCAGCATCCCTGCGCCTGCCCAGACCTGCTGGGCCGCTGGATAGGCGGTGTAGATCCCACCCGTGTCGAAGACCATGTACCCTCCGAAGACGAGCATGGCGCTGCTGGCGAGGGCGAAGAGGTAGACCTTGCTCGAGGAGCCGAGGCTCTTCGCCCCCTCGACGATCAAGCCTCCCGAGAGGATGAGCGTAAGATGCTCGATGGCATGGACTGTCTCGTCCTCGACTGCCAGGTTGAAGTATTGGGGGACGTGCCAGAAGACGAAAGTCGACGCGGCCGCCACCAGGAGGACAGGCCAGACCCATCTCAGGAGGCCAGTGGCGCCCCGGAGGAACGACCTCACCCGGGGTCGTGTGGTGGACATGGCTGCCAGCACCCTCTCGCCGGAGTAGGTGGCGAGCCCCCCGGTGAGGACCAGGCCGAAGTGCTGTACGTCCATGTGGAAGAAGAGGTTCGAGTCGGAGTAGGCGTCCACGGGTCCGAGGACAAGCAACAGAGTAGACACCACGGCGAAAAGTAAGAGACCCCCCTGCAGTTGGATGGTCCTGGACCTTCGGCTTTCGACTCCGCTGGAGGGGTTCTGCGCCATGTTTCGGCCCGGGGGCCCCACTTTTCAGCGATTTGAATTCGACCGCAGGGAACCGGTCGGGTCAGGAGAGGCGTCCAGGGAGTCCGTCTCACCTATGAGAATTGTCTGCTCCTGTTACATGCTGAAAGGCACCAGACCCACGCCCGTGCACTACGACAGCCCTGCGAGCGTGGGCGAAGGGGCGCAGTCCGAACTGTCGTTGCCCGCCCCGAGTCAGGAAAGAGGACTTTCAGTAGAGGAGGCCATAGCGCGCAGGAGGTCGAAAAGGACCTACCTTCGAAAGCCCCTCACCGTCGCTCAGCTGGGACAGCTGCTGTGGGCCGCCCAGGGGATCACGGATCTGGCAGGCGGGCCCAGGTCGGCTCCGAAACGAGGTCCACCGTCAGGTTTCCTCCATTCGTGACTGGGGCATGAATAGGCCGAATCACGGCAAACGTGGAAAGAGCCAGCACCGACAGCACAAAAACCGACAGAATGCGAGCAAGTCGCTTCGAGACCTGTATCCTCCGTTGCCGCCTTATTCTGCATATTCGAATATTAAAACCGTTCGGATAACTCGGAAAGCATCGGCTGAATAGAACGCGAAGCACCCACTGGGACGTCCTCGCAGACCCACTCTGGTGTTTTGGAGTCGCTAGAATCAGTGTGCTAGCTAGCGGGGGCTAGAGTCGATTTCGTTGCTGGAAATCAGGAGGTTCACTTTCAGGTAGTGCATTAGGGTCCGCGCCAAGATCAGGTCGGGCTTCATCTTTCCTGTTTCGACGTGATGTATGACCGAGGGCTTCACGTTGGCCATTCTCCCCAGGGCCTCCTGCGTCAGGCCCAGCTTCTCTCGCGCGCGCCTCACCATCAGGGCGTAGTCCGGGTCGATGTCCAACTCCGGCTCGATGTCTCTAGCGACACCCGCGCGGAGCCCGGGCCGGGGCGAAGGAACAGCCTGCCGCACCGCCGGCTCTGTGTAGGCCGGCCTGACCTGGATTGGTCTCCCCAGCCTGGAGCAGTTCTGGCAGACGCGCAGGACCGCTCCGTCCACCTCCACAGAGAAGGGGGCCCTGATCGGGGCGCCGCAGACTTCACAGGTGGGCCCATGGACCCTGCTCCTAGGAGTTCTCGACGAACCGCTTCTTCCGCGAGACTCGTTCATGTGAGGTCGTCATTCCCGGCTTCGGAAACGCCGACATATACATATCGTCATCCCCTTGTGTCCCCCACGGCAGGACTGCGCCGGAGCGCCCCGGATCTATGGCATTTCTGTCAGAATAGCCTGAGCTCAGGCCATCAGATGCGCGCTTCCCGTGTCGTGAAGAGCATGCGGTTGCCGGTTCTTGAACCGAATCGGGTTCAATTCCGCAATTGGAATGGTCGAAAGCGATGCGGAGGATCAGATCTGCGACTTGAGGCGCGATGCCGTATCGCACTCCCGCCCGCGGTCCAAGAATGTGCTGGGCGACTTTCGCCACCAGGATGGCCTCATTTTGAAATTTCTTCACTCAGTACTTGGTAAGCTTTAGGCCCGAGCCTTTCTTGCATGACCAATACGACGTCATCGTAGCTCAAGAACGCGTCGAGGATGCCGACTCCATTTTGGTAGAGTAACTCCGTGATAAGCGATGCGATTCCGGGCGCTTTCTTCGCGGAGGGAGACAGCCGAATTGTGATTTTGGCCACATCCCTCACAACAGCCGTCTCGTAGCTTCCATCCAGCACTTCCTCGAGAAGTTTCGCGTCTTCCTCCTCGGCGATTACCTTGACAGAGCTGGGCAACTGGAAGACGTACGGGGTGGCGTTGAATCTGTCCTCCAATTTCAGGATATCCTGTAATATCTGGCGATGCTGAGCAGTCTTCGCCCCAATCCTTACGTCGACCATCCGTCCGGCGAGGTCCAGCTTGGAGCCCTTCAGACTGGCAGATATCTCTTCAATCCTCCCTTCACCCAACCCATCCGAGAATCTCTTGATTGCGACCACAATGGTTGCCGCCTTGGCTTTCTTCCCCGTCAACTTCTCCACCTCGGGTGCAATCCTAAAGGCGAGTTGGTGATAGTTGACTATCTTCAGTTTCAACGATTCGTGCACTACGTAGTTCTTCGAAATGACTGTCGAAACCGCTTCGCTAACCGAGACGCCGTTCCCTTTGGGCAACGGTGCTGAAACTCTGCCCACAGAGACAACGGCCCTTGGTGGTGTGTAATAAGTGTGCCACTGTAAAGCGATATACCTATATAGCGTCATAAGTATAGCAGTTCTGAAATACCATGATAACTACAAACATGAATCCAACAACAATCACCGCGTCTGTTCAGCCGAGGATGCTCAGCCAAGTGACTGAGCAGCTAAAGCACATCCAAGGAATCACCTACTTCTCACCAGTCGCCGGCAGGTTCGATCTAGTGATCGAGCTCAAGGCCGCAGACCAGAAGCAGATCTACGAACTGGTCAACAAGATCCGATCCATCGCCGGGGTCACATGCACAAGAACCTACACGCCTTTCGAAGGCTTTGTCAACGGCAAGAACGTTCAGGCAACTGACGCTCTAGCGCTGGTCCTGTTGCAAGTCAACGAGAACGCGCAGAAGGTCCTCCAATCCCTAGAACAGCACCCACAGGTCCGCAATGCATCTGTCGTACCGGGCGAATTCGACATCCTAGCGACTGTGTACGGAAAGAACCAAGAAGAGATTCTCTCCTCAGTTTCGAAGATTGCCGAAGTGCAGGGCGTTGAGTCATCCGAGACGCTGTTAGCCTACAAGCCCGTCTGGGCGTAGGCCCCGCCTTTTTCTAACTACGAGGATTCTTCTAATCTGACTCCAAAGCGACTTCGCTCTATCAAGCCTGTTCTCAAACCTGGACAAATCGACTAGGTCCCCGACATGGCAAACTCGTTTGATAGTCGATTGTTAAGGTAGATTCACGTCTAATTCAACTTCCCTCTGCGCGCCTGCCTCTCTTCTTTTCTCGCTCTGACTTTCTCCTTCTTTTTCTTCTTCCCTTCTCTTCCCAAAGTCGTTTGTCTCCGGCTGACCATAATATTCCGCGTTTTAATAGCGTACGGACCTGCAACGCGGTTTCAGCTATTAGGAGCTGGCTGCCAATGACCTACTGTAGTCGGCGAAGTTATGGTGCTAGCTGGGTTTCGTGGGACGAAGACCACGCTGTTCAAGAGTGTGCTGATGAGAAGAGTGTCTGCGCTTCCGAATCACTGCCCACTTCTTCCTGCGTGCGAACGTCATGGTCTAGTCCATGCCTCCCATTCCACTAGGACCGCCCCGAGGAGGCGAAGGACCTTGCCTACCGCCGGCAATCACGTCGTCTATCCGCAGGATCATACAGGTACATTCAGTGGCTGATTTGATGATCTGTTCCTTGACTGAAACAGGCTCGATGATATCCTTGTTGAACATGTCCCGGACGCCCTTCCCTAGGACATCCACCCCTGCCCATGTCTTGCCTGCTTCATGGCTTTCCCTGAGTTCGACCTGGATGTCGATCGGGTCAAACCCCGCGTTCACGGCCAAAGCGATGGGTATGGACTCCAAGGCTTCAGCGAACTTCTCCACGGCAAGCTGCTCCCTCCCTTGAATGGTGGCCGACCACTTCATCAGGCGATAGGACAGTTCCTCCTCTACGGCACCGCCGCCAGCTACTATCGCGGGATTCTCGAGGACGTCCTTGACAACCATGACGGCGTCGTGGATGGACCTTTCAGCCTCGTCGACGACTCTCTGGCTTCCACCTCTGATGAATATTGACACGGCCTTCGGGTTCTTGCAGTCCACCACGAATATCCACTTGTCATCCTCGAATTTTCTTTCTTCGACCAGTCCAGCTTGGCCTAGATCGGCCTTGGTCAGGCCGTCGAGACCGGTTACCATCCTTGCACCGGTGGCCTTTGCAAGCTTGGTCATATCAGACTCCTTCACCCTCCTTGCCGATAGGATGCCGGCCTTCGCGAGGTAGTGCTGAGCTACATCGTCGATTCCCTTCTGACAGATGAGCACGTTGGCTCCAGATTCCGAGACCTTGTCAACCATGCTCTTCAGCATACGTGTTTCCTCGTCGAGAAACTGTTGAATCTGTGCCGGCTTGCCGATGTTAATCTTGGCGTCAAACTCGGTCTTCTTTATCTCGAGAGCCGAGCTGACCAGCGCTATCCTCGCCTTCTCCATCCGCTTCGGCATCCCCGAGTGAACGACTTCCTTGTCCAGAATGATTCCCAGTGTGAAACTTGTGTCCTTGAGAGAGCCTCCCGGCTTCTTCTCGATCTTCAGATTATCAATGTCAACTCTGAGTGTCCCCTCGGGCGTCTTCTCAGCAACCTGGAGAAGGGCGTCAACGACGATTGCTCCCAGAGCCGCACTATCATTCGGGATTATCTTCGAAGCCATGCTGGTTCGAGCAATCTTTGTCAGCGTGGCTTTGTCCTCGGGTTCCACGCCAATGGAAATCTCGTCCAGAATCCTTTGGGCCTTGTTCGCGGCGTTCCTGTAACCGTTAGCGATGACCATTGGATGGACGCCCTTCTCTATCAATTCTCCAGCATTCTCCAAGAGGGCTCCAGAAAGAACCACCGAAGAGGTAGTCCCATCGCCCACAGCGTTGTCCACCGTCTTGGCTATCTCAATTATCATCTTTCCAGCCGGGTGCTGTACATCCATTTCCTTCAGCATCGTCGCTCCGTCATTGGTTATGGTGACGTCTCCCAAGGAATCGACGAGCATCTTGTCCATTCCCCTGGGACCCAGGGACGTCTTCACTACCTCTGCGATCAGCTTGGCTGCCGAAATGTTATTGTTCTGCGCTCTCCTTCCTCGACTTTGAGTGCTGCCCTCTCGCAGAATCAGGACCTGCTGTCCTGCCGGCGTGGTCACAAACGAAGCTTCTGACATCATTGTTCACTTATCATACCCAAAACAACCTGACGGGACGTCTCTAGCGGTGTAACCTGCCCTTAATCCGCCGGAGATAGTCCCTGATTCGGCCGCCCGATTTGGCTGGTGCTTCTGGCGTCTTTGTTTGCTGATTTGTTTGCATCTTCATTCACGAGCAACGATGGGCACTCCTTGCATATAGAGACAAGGTATTTTTTGCACCCAAGTGCAATCGAAGGGCAAATCTCCCTCGGCGTCCCTTTCAAGGCATGATTACAAGCTAATAAAATGGCGAACCCGGACAAGCGGCGAGTAGCGCTTGAGACCGAAGACTACAACAGCCTCGTTCAGGTTAGACGAATCTGCTCTCAACGCCCTCCAAGAAGACGCAAGAAAGCAGAATGTCAGCGTCAACACCATGTTCAATCAACTCCTTCTCACGTACGCCAACTATGACCGGCCGATGAAGAGGTTTCACATGCTGAAGCTGCCGGCGTCGAGCTTCATGCACCTCTTGCAGGCGGCAACGAACGAGGCGATAGTTGAAGCCGGCAATTCTGCGGGCAAGGACGTTCCGAAAACATACATCAGAGCCAAGTGGGGGGAGCTCACCGCTGAAAGCGCACTGGACTACCTCAGAACCACTGCTGACTACACAAACTTGTTCGAATACAGCGAAGTCGTGCGTGGGGGAAAGGTCAATGTCACCCTTTCACATGATTTCGGGGCCAAAGGCAGCCTGTTCTTGCAGAGTTACGTCAAGGCGATCTTCGAGCCACTGGGAAAGCCGCCGAGGTTCCTGCAAGACGAGAATGCGGTTTCCTTTGAGCTTCAGTGAAAAGTAGCCCCCTGGCCAGGCCCTCAAACGTTTCATTCTCCCTTGCAATTGATTGCAGAAAATACGCCGGGTTCAATAGCCTTCGTGTCCCAAAAAGGGGCGAACTGCGATGACAATTGGAAAGGGGGGAGCAACCGCCATCCTGAAGATACGGGGGTTGAGCGATCCGGGACAGGCCCAGCGGCTCATGCGCGCATCTGCCAAGCTCGACGGAATTCTCAGGGTCGACATCAACTATATCCTAGATTCGGTGACCGTGAAGTACGATGCGGATAAGCTAACATCAGCCCAGGTTAAGAAGAAACTGGCCCTAAGTATTCACGCACCGGTCACGCACCAGACTGATTCTGGAGAGGATTCGAAGGTAGAATGAACATGTCACAATTGGAAAGTCCCCATTGCAACAGATGCGGCCGGGAGATAGTCTGGATGAGGATCGGGATTCGGTGGATCCCCTACAACCCCGTCGGGTCTCACCATAGGTGCATGGGCCAGTATTACGGCCGCTGAATGGGAGGCAATCAAGATGCACCAAACAGTAGAAGAAGCTCTCGTTGAAAGGGGAAGGTCGGACGACAAGGCAACCATCGTCACCTACCCCGACGAATTCACCAAGCAGGAAATCCTGGAACTCGCCAAGGCCGCGGGCTATAGGGTTCAAGCAGTGATTACGCAAAAGCAGGTAATCAGGTCCGGATACGGAGTTGGCGTAGGCAAAGCCCAAGAGCTGCAGGAAATCGTCGCCGAAAACGGGTCCAATACGATCATCATAGACGAAAGCGTCACATCGTCTCAGGCAAACAATCTCTCCAAAGTGACGCAAGCAGAGGTCGTTGATCGGGAGAGGCTCATTCTGAATATCTTCGCAAGGAGAGCGAATACAACGGAGGCAAAGCTCCAGGTCCAGCTGGCGGAGCTTAGATACGAAATGCCTCGCGCAAAGGACGCGGTCCGGTTTTCGGTCAAGGGGGAAAGGGCAGGTTTCTCCGGGATGGGCGAGTCGGCGGTCGACGTCAAGTTCAGGGCCTTGAAGCGTCAGATGGTCACGATAAGACAGAAGCTCGAGAAGGGCCGCACTAACCGCGAACTCTACACCGTCGAAAGACGGAAACTTAACATGCCGTTCATATCACTTGCAGGTTACACCAGCAGCGGAAAGACGACTCTCTTCAACAGACTTGCTTCCGAGTCGAAGGAAGAATCGCCTAAACTCTTCACGACTCTGAGCACGACGACGAGAGCCGTTGCCTTTGCCGATTCGAGAAAGAAGATAATGCTGTCCGATACTGTGGGTTTTATTTCGAGGCTTCCGACCTACATGGTCGAATCGTTCAAATCGACGCTGGACGAGCTCAGATACGCAGACCTCGTCCTTCTTTTGATAGACGTCAGCGAACCGCTGGAAAGCATCAGGATAAAGCTAGGAAGTTGCGGGGAAACTCTGAAAGGGTTAGAAGTCGACCCGAAGAAGATCCTGTTGGTGCTCAACAAGATTGATCGTCTTGAGGATGGGCGGGGGAACCGAATTGAGCAGGAACCAATCTTCAGGGACTTCTCCTTGATCAGAATCTCAGCCAAGCGAGGAGACGGACTCCATCAACTTAAGAACCGCATCGTAGGGTTGGTCTTTCGACCGAAGCCGCCGAATTAACGGTTTACCAGCGCACCCGCAACCTCGGCCCCTATGATTATTTACGGAAGGATTCGAGCCCTCAAGCCCCTTGCCAAAAGGAGACATGCGGTCGCCGGGATTTGAACCCGAGTAGCAGGCAACGTATCCATCGGGCCATGCGTCACCTTTTGGCTGCTTGGGCGGCTTGAACCGCACCGAGGACGGCTTGCGGACCCCAAGCCACATCCTGCCGGTTTGCTTCCCATATTGTTCAAAAGCTGGCCCCTCCAGCAAGACAAGGCGGCCGTGAGATAGGTGCTATTCGACAGGGAGGACAGGAGGTTCATCCGCGTCGTCTCCAGGCTGCTGTTCGTCGGCCTGAGGTACAGGAGCGACAGGAAGGAGATACTGAAGGCGGAGGGCAGGATAGTCGACCCCGAGAGGTACAGGGCCCACGGGAGGAAGGCGGTCGAGACCTTCATCGAGCTGGGGCCGGCCTTCGTCAAGCTGGGGCAGCTCCTCTCCGTGAGGCCCGACGTCCTCCCTGAGCCCTACGTCGAAGAGTTCGCCAAGCTGCAGGATGAAGTCCCTCCAGCCCCCTTCGGGCAGGTGAAGCCTCTCATCGAGGCCGGCCTTGGGCCGCTGGACAGGGCCTTCGACTCCTTCGACCAGTCGGCTGTGTCCGGGGCGAGCCTGGGCCAGGTCTACGGCGCCAGGTACAGGGGGAAGGACGTGGTGGTGAAGGTGAACAGGCCCGGGATACACGATGCCGTGGCCCTGGACGTGAAGGTCCTGAAGAGGCTCGTCCCGCTGGTCAGGAGGTTCATCGACAGGGGGCTCGGGGTGAGCGCCGAGTCCATCGTGGACCAGTTCTCCCTTACGGTCCTCGAGGAGATGAACTACAGGAAGGAGGCGGAGCACCTCCTGGCCATCAAGAGGAACCTGAAGGGGAACAAGGACGTGGTCGTCCCTGCCGTGTTCCCTGAGGTGTCCTCGGAGCACGTGCTGGTGATGGAGAGGATTAGCGGCATGAAGGTCCTGGACGTGAAGGCCCTCGACGCAGCCGGGGTGGACAGGAAGAAGCTCGCCAGGAAGGTGGCGCGGCTCTTCCTCTCGATGCTGCTGACTGATGAGATCTTCCACGCGGACCCTCACCCGGGGAACATATCTGTCGCGGGAGATGGAAAGATCATCCTCTACGACTACGGGATGGCCGGGACCCTGGACGAGGAGACCCGCACCAACCTGATCAGGTTCTACCTCGCCCTAGTCACCGAGGACCCGGACAAGGTCATCGACATGATGCTCCAGCTGGGGATCCTCGACCCGGCTGCCAACAGGATGGTGGTCAGGAGGGGGATCGAGCTGGCCATAGCGGACATGCACGGGAGGAAGGTGGAGGAGACGGAGGTGAGGGCGCTGATGGAGATAGCCAACAGGACGATCTACCAGTTCCCGTTCAGGCTCCCGAGGAACCTGGTCCTGTACATGCGGATGTCGTCCATCCTGGAGGGGGTCTGCCTCGCCCTCGACCCGGACTTCCAGTTCGTCCGCATGCTGGGGGCGCTTCTTGAAGACGAGGGGCTTGTGAACGAGGCCTACCGCAGGGACCTCTTTGACGAGTTGGGAAAGCTCAGGGAGGGGCTCCAGGCGACCATCGAGGTGGCGCCGATGCTGAAGAGCGTGCTGGAGGACTACCGCTCGAGGGCGAATGCACCCGTCGGCGGTGGAGGGAGGCCGTTCGCGTCAGGGGTTTTGGTCGGGGTGGGGGTAAGCGGGCTAGTCGCGTCAGCCTTCTACCTCGGGAGTTCGCTCGGGAAGGCCGGGTTCGTGGTGTCATTGGTCCTGCTCGGGATTGCGGCGCTGGCGGCCAGAAGACAGTAACAGCCTCTACTCGATGACGACCCTGCCGACGCCCTTGACCGGGAGCCTCACCGTGAGGACCCCGTCCTCGTACTTCGCCTTCACCTCTTCGTCCCCCATCTCGACCTTGACGGGGAGGGAGATCCTCTTGCTGAGGCGGAGGGGCCTCTGCTCGTAGTAGGAGATGCCGTCCCTCTCCAACGGCTCCCTCTTGGCAGTGACAGTGAAGGCTGATTCGTTCAGCCTCGTCCGGATTGCCTCCTTCTCGAACCCGGGCATGTCCACCACTATGACGAGGTCAGACCCATCCTCGAACACGTCGGCGGGAGGGAGGACCAGCTCGAAGAACTGCCTGGACTTCGCCCCCAGGTCCTTGCCGAACTCCCTGGACATCTGCCTGAGCAATGCAGCCGCGATGAAGACGCCTTCGGAATAAAAAGCTGTCGTGACGGGTTCCATGAGGACCTGAACGGATGGACCCCGAGATGAAAGGAATCAAAGGGGGAGGGATTTTAGGCGAACGCTTAACGAACCCGCATCCATTACGGTTGCTTATGACCGACATCTCACGCCAGTATGCCATCGACATCAACAGCCTCATCAGCACGCTGATCACGGTTGTTTGGCTCCTCATCATAGTGGGCGTCATCTACTGGTTCTACAGGGCCTTGAAGCGGATAGAGCGGGCGCTTCTAGACATCAAGAAGTTGCTCGAAGGCAGACCACGACCTATGCCATGACGCCTAACACCGACGATATTCTCCGCCATCTCTCAACGACAGAATAGAGCCCGTGCCCCTCAGGGAAGCCTGTCGGGGCTCAGGGTCCCGTCCGGGTCAAGCGCACGCTTGATCTTCTTGATGAGCCCCATGGGCACCTCGTCCCTCGCATACGCCCTCTTCAGGATCCCGACCCCGTGATGGTGTGAGATGGTGGCGTCGTGGGTGCTGGTGATCTTGGCCATCGCTTCCCAGATGGACCAGTAGATGTCGGTGTTGGGCTCGAAGAGTATCGTAAGGTATAGGCACGCCCCCTGGTCGTAGATGTGCGATAGGTGGGCCCCGACCCCGGCCACTCCCTGGATGTCACCCAGGGTGTTCATGACGTCCACGTACATCTCGACGATCCTGCTCCACTTGGAGGCGACCTCGATGGTCTCGAGGGTGTACCCCATCTTCTTCACGTTCTCGATGTCCTCTCTGAAGTTGAACCTCTTCTCCAGCCACCTGTCGACCAGGGTCGCGTCCATGGCTGACGCGCTCCCGCTCAACAGGGCAGACACCTCCTCCTTGACCTCTTCCAGCACCTTCGCCGAGTTGGCGTGATATATCAGCAGCAACAGCGGGGTGGGACCCTGGAACTGCATGGCGGACTCGACCTCGTTGTACAGCCTGCAGACCGCGGGCTTGACGTCCAAGCCCATCAGCTGCTTCGCAACAGCGACCCCCGCCTCAAAGTTCCCCAGAGTGTACGCCGCCTTCCAGGTGTGCTTCGGAAGGGGATGGATCTTCAGCTCCGCGGCCGTGATGATGCCGAACGAGCCTTCTGCTCCGAGGAACAGCTTGCTGAGGTCGGGACCGACCGATGATCTTGGCGCTCCGCGCTTGCGGGTCCACACCACCTCCCCGGTCGGGAGGACCACCTCGAGCCTGAGCACGGTGTCCTCTATCCCACCGTAGAGGCTGCTGTACTGCCCCGTACCGAGAGTGGAGATGTAGCCGCCGACGGTGACCAGCTCCAGCGACTGGGGGAACTGGAAGAGGGAGAACCCCTGGGCGCCGAGCTTCGCCTCTACCTGCTTGAGCTTCACCCCTCCCTGGACGGTGACGGTCTTGTTGTCCGTGTCGAGGTCCAGTATCTGGCTCATCCCCTGCATGTCGACGACTATCCCCTTGGATGGGATCGAAGCCCCGGTAACCGAGCTACCTCCGCCGTGGATGTAGAGAGGGACTTTTTGTGATGCCGCGAACTTCACGAGGGCCGCCACCTGGTCGACGTTGGTTGGCTTCGCCGCGGCGATGGCCGAACCGAGAGGCTCGTCGCTTATCCACGTCAGAGGCCACCAGTCCTTCAGGTACGGCTTGACGTCCCTGGTCACTCGGCCAGGTAGGACCCCTTCGAGCTCCTCAACAATCTTGTCAGGTTCATCCATTTCTCGTACTCTTCCTCAAGCTTCGCGTCTCCTGTCTCACCAAAGGCCTCCCTTTCACTTTTGGCCCTAAGGAGCGCTTCGAGAGAGGACCTGCCCGTGGAGACCAGCTGCAGCATGGCGAGCCCCCTCGCCGTCGCCTCGATGTCCGCATCCCTCTCCACCCTGGTCTTCGTGGCGGCAGAGATTGTCTTCAGCAGTGCGTCGGACTTCGACAGGCCCCCGTCGGCCCTGAGGACCTGCGGTCGCTCCCTTGACTGCTCGAGGACGAGCCTGACGTGGAAGGCTATGGACTTCAGGAGCCCCGACACCACGGCCGTCCTGTCAGACCCCAGGGTGAGACCAGCTATGACCCCCTTCGCGTCGGGGACCCGAGGGACCTGAAGCCCTGAAAGGGCAGGGATGAAGATCACGTCGCCGCCAGGCTCGACCTCCAGGTCGGAGTAATCCCTCAGCACCCCCATAGCGAGCATGGTGTCGACCGCCCTACCGGAGGTCGGAAGATATCCCTCTACCCCGAACCAGACCTTCCCCCTGTGCTTGAGCAGGACGAGCGGTATAAGCTCCCCCCTCCGGGCGAAGCCTGCCGTGGGAATGTCGACGAACGTCCCCGTCCCATTGGTGACCTTTCCCACCCCTCCTTCGACCGCCCCCTCGGCGACGCTCGCCGCCTGCTGGTCTGCGACCAGGGCGTTCACCTCCATCCCGTTGTGTTCCCCGATGCGCTCGGTGTTCTCCACCAGCTGTGGAGTCTCCATCTTGAGTTTGAAGAGGGACTTGACTGCCCCTATCTCCTTCATCGACCTCGGGTCGACCATGCCTGACAGGCACGCGTTGGTTGCGTCAGACACGAACTTCCCTGTGAGCCTGTAGGCCAGGTATGCGTCGACGGTCCACATCATGGCGTCCTCTGGTAGAGACGGGTTCAGCTCCCCGAGCCTGAGGAACTTCAGGACGGGGGAGTACGGGGATATGATCAGGTCGAAGGGCGGGATCTTCCCCATCAACTTGAGATATGCAGGCAGTCTCCTGTAGATGGAGGTGGAACCCCTGTCAGTCCAGGTCACGATGGGGGTGAGCGGCTTGCCTTCCTTGTCCCAGGCGACGGTGGACCCCCTGTAGGTCGAAAGGCCCACAGAACTGGCGCCCAGCTCCTTTCCTCGTTCCACGAGATGCTTGACGGCCCGGAAGAGCTCCTCCGCATCCTGGAGGCCGTCCGCCCCGACTGGCACGCTGAGGGTCTCCGAGACCTTCCCATGCAGCTCGTCGTCGTAGAGAGCTAGCTTGATCCTCGTTGTCCCGACGTCAACGCAGGCGTAGACCCCTTGGCTCATGCCTTCTCCCTGGCGAGCATGTCTGCCACCATTTCAGCTATCGCAGGCGCGGCCGTGAGGCCAGGGGACTCGATCCCCACCAGATTGACCACCTTCCTGGCGCTGTCGTATTCGATGATGAAGTCCCTCGTGGGAGAGAGCGGTCTCACGCCGGTGTAGACCCTGACCAGCTTCCCTTTCTCTTTCAGAAGGGGACTGAACTTCGCCTTCAGGAGTTCCAGGTCCTCCTCGGTGTACGCCTTGTCCTCCTTCGAGCTGGTGACCCTTAGCGTCGGCCCGACGATTGTCGTGCCGTCGGTGGCCGGGATTATCGCGCCCCCCTTGGTCCGTGAACCGACGCTCAGAGGGAGCGGCGCGACGACGTTCTTCAACCTAATCCCCGAGTAGACCGCCATGACCCCCAGCCCCGGCTCCTGCCGGCCGAGGTCCTTGCCGAGCATCCTAGAGACGTCGTCCGAGCAGAGTCCGCCGGCGTTGACCACGAACTCTGCCTTCACGTCTCCGCCGGTCGTCTTCAGGAGGGTCGCCCCCTCCACCCGCTCGGCTGCAGCCAGCTCACGGCCGAACCTGAAGACTACACCAATCCTCTCCGCTTCCTCCCGCAGCCTCGACACCAGCGATTCCACGTCGACAGTCCCATACCCATGGACGACGATGCCTCCAGAGACGTCGTCCGCAAGGAGCGGCTCCATCTTCCGCAGCCCCTCGCCTCGCATGAGCTGGACCCTGAACTGCCCGCGCAGCTCGAGTTTGAGATAGAGGTACACGGCGAAGAGGACAGGGAGCCTGAGCCATCCTTTGACGACCAGCAGGGAAGACATGCGGTCAAGCTTGACCCCCAGGTCCCGGCAGAGCCCGTCGTACATGACGTTCCCCTTTCTCGCGAGCCTGCTCTTCAGGGAGCCGAAGGGGAGCTGGACCACGTGGATGACGTTTGCCTGCCCCGAAGTGACCCCGGTCCCCGGCTCGGCTTCCTTTTCGATGACAACGACCCGTTTGAAGACCTTTGAGATGCGATAGGCCACGGCAAGGCCGACTATCCCGGCGCCGATGATGGCGACGTCCGCTTCCTCGGGACGCTGGGCCGAGAGCTCTACCCCCAAAGCCCCGCGCCTCAACGCGTTTATACGACTTCGAGCCTCGGGGGCCTGAGAAGCATGGACCTCATGGAAGGGAAGGACCTGAAGAGGCGGATGATGGAGAGCTACTCCAGGAACCCGAAGGGGTGGAGCTTCGTCCTGTCTCCGTCGCCCAGGTTCGGCTTCTTCGACGCGGCGGTGTCAGGCCCGGACACGGCCTGGATGCTCAAGCTGGATACACTGTTCAAGCCGGCCCCCATCGTGATCGGGTCGGAGGTCGAGGCGTTCCGAAGAAGGCCGAGGGGACCGTTCTCCTACGGCTACAGGGCACTCCCGCCCGAGCTCGCTCTCCAGATTGTGGGGGGCGGAGAGGCGGGTCCGAGGGAGGGGACGCTTGCCGAGCTGATGTCTGTGATGAGGTCTGAACCTGTGGCTCCGGAAATGGGAAGGGCTTACGCCGAAGGCCCCCTAGTGCTGACTGGACCGGGGCAGATCAGCCTCTCTAAGAGCCAGAAGGAAATGGACGAAAGGCTCGCTTCGGAGATGCGCAGGCTCCTGAGGCTGAGGTACCCGTCATACGGCTGAAGGCCGCTCAGGCCCTGGCAAAGGTTCCTTCCAGGCAGTAGACCGTCAGACTGCCTTCGACAGGACACCTGCTACCCAGGTCACAGGATGGGCAAAGGTCCGCGGGGAGAGCGTCCAGAGTCCCAGCCCTTTCGTGCAGGGAATAGAGAAGTTTGAGATATTTGCCTTCCGCAATCCGTGGGAGTGCGTTCCTGCTCTCTAGGCCATACCACTCGTACAGTCTCTTGCCTCCCTTCTTCGAGTTGCAGCTGGTGCAGACCCAGACCGCGTTCTCGGGGACGTCGGGCCCCCTTCGCGACCTTGGGAGCATGTGTTCGACGGTCAGGTCCCCATGCGCGCCGCAATAGACGCACTTGTCGGGTACTTCGTGCTCCTTCACGTATTCCCTGATCGATGAAGACCATCGGATGTCGCCTGACTTCAGCTTCTTGAACCTGTCCATAATGAAGCCGTAATTCCTCTTGCCTGCGCCCGCGGAGTTCGAGATTATCTTGGCGTACTGCCAGTAGAGGAGGTCCTTCACAGTCCTGACCGCTGGCGGCGGCAACCCAAGGTCTCAAATCGCTCCCGATTCGATTTAAGGTTCTACCCTAGCGGGTTTGGGAAGCGGAGCCCTGTCTACGGCCCGAGCCGGACCGCCCACGTGGGATGTATCTCCGCGCCGTAACCATGGTCGGTGTCGAGGATCAGGGCTCCGGTGACTGTGATCCTTTCCCCTGGTTGCATCGCGTGCAGCTGAGCTGCGAGCGGGCCCTGGTCTGACGGGACCACTTCCACGTGCATCAGGGCGCCTCCCACGACGTAGTTCCCGACGGAGAGGAGTGACGCGTACTGCGGGTCCAGCTCGATGTCCACCTGGAAGTCGTTGTCGTTCGCAGGGCCGTACTGCGGCGCAATCCCCATGATGACTCCGCTGACCGTGACGCAGGTGTCTATCACCCTGAGCCTCTGGAAGCCCCAGACGCCGTTCTGGACGGTGCCGGCCCCGGCCAGGTTCCCCTGGGCGCAGGAGCCCGAAGAGTTGGTCTGGACCCACTGGGACTGGGACAGGGAGCTCGGGTAGATGGGGTAGAAGGCGTTGTGCGCGCTGCGGGAGAGCGCAACGGGGCTCGCGGCCAGAGATGCCGGCACCAGGATGATGGCCAAGACGAAGACCAGCGCCGCGGCCCGCTTCGATGATCTCGTGGATGTGGTCGCCCAGGTGGCGGCGACGAGCAGGACGGCACCGATCCCGAGCCCGAGTGGGATGAAGAAGGAACTCGCGGACAGGAAAATCCCGAGGGCCGAGACCAGGACCGCCCCCGCAAGGAGAGCCCCTCCAGGTTTGGCGCTCCCGGCCCCCTTGGCAATCAGATCCGCGGGGAGGACCCAGAAGGCGTCAAAGAAGGTCAGGGGAGTCCCTGTCGCCTGGCCGCCGTAGAAGAGCAGGCCGAGGACGGTGGCGAGGGCTGTCCCAAGCAGCACGACGCTCAGTGAAGCACCTACAGTGCCTATCTTCTGCCTGAGCTTGGCCAGGGCGAACACCTGGATCGGCCTCACTATCACCGCCCCGACCACGAGGAGGGTGAAGGCCGACTGGGTGTAGGCCACCATCCCGAGGGCCGCGGCGTTTGCGAGGAAGTAGACGGCGGTGCCGGCTACGGGGTCGAGCAGGAGCCCGGCGGTCAGCATCCCCAGGGCGCTGGCGCCGTAGCCGAAGAAGAGATATGGAACGTTGCCCACTGTCAGCGAGGTGAAGAAAGACAGGGCTGCCACGAAGGCGTAGGTCTTGACCTTCAATCCACTCGTACCACTCGCCTGCTCTTCCGATTTAATCGTTGCAGAGCCTCGGCGGTCGTTTTCAGTAATGAAAAACGTGACAGCGAATTATCTAAGAGAGCCCTAATATCATCACTGTGACAGTGGAGCTGGTGGCAGGCAAGGGAATGTCGCCGAGCAGGACGGAGTTCGCCAAGCGCATAGACCATACCCTGCTGAAGGCCACCGCAACGGTGACGGACGTCGACCGGCTCTGTGAAGAGGCCAAGCGATTCGACTTCTGGAGCGTCTGCATCGCTCCCTGCAACGTAAGGCGGGCAAGGGAACATCTGGAAGGGAGCGGCGTGAAGGTCTGCGCAGTCGTAGGGTTTCCCCTCGGGTCCGATACGGCCAGCATCAAACTTGCGGAGACCGTGAAGGCTGTGGAAGACGGGGCCGGCGAAATCGACATGGTGATGAATATCGGGGCGTTCAGATCCGGGGACCACGACCTGGTGTTCAATGAGATTAACAGCGTCTCCCAGTTCTGCCACACCCGCTCGAGGCTCCTCAAGGTCATCATCGAGTGCTGCTACCTGACCGATGAAGAGAAGGTGAAGGCGGCCAGGCTGGCGGAGCTGGCGGGCACAGACTTCGTCAAGACGTCGACCGGCATGGGGACGGGCGGAGCGACAGTGGAAGACGTGAAGCTCCTGAGGAAGAGCCTCCTCTCCAAGACCAGGATCAAGGCCGCCGGCGGGATAGGCACGCTGGAGAAGGCGCTGGCGATGATCGCCGCGGGCGCAGACAGGATTGGGACGAGTTCAGGAGCGAAGATAATGGGCGAGTGGCCTGCTGCTGCCGGCAACAAGCCCGTAGCCGAGCCGAAATCCGGTTGAAGCGATGGGCCTCAGGCAATGTCGAATCTTCCCACCGCAGACAGAAGTGACGTGCCTGGCAGAGCGCCGACCGAGCTCAGGCTGTCAGAGCTGTTCGCTGACTGCTATGACGTCCTCAGAGGGATACCCGAATTCAAGATGCTGATAGACGGCAGGTGGACGTGCGCCGCTGGCCAGCGCACCCTGCCTGTCGACACCCCAATCGACGACTCGGTGATTGCGAGGGTTCAGGCAGGCACAGTGGGCGACGCAGAGAAGGCGGTGGAGTCTGCCTACCGCGCAAGGAGGTCCATCAGGGACATCCCCGCGATAGACAGGATAGACCTCCTCAACAAGGCCAGGCACATCCTGCAGGCTCATCGTGACGACTTCGTCAGGACCATGGTCCTGGAGGCCGGCAAGCCGGTCTACATGGCCGAAGCCGAGGTCAGAGCCTCGATCAACAGGATTAAGATGACGATGGAGGAAGCGAGGAAGATTTTCGGAGAGTATGTCCCTGGCGACTGGTCCGAGGACACGATGGCGAAGTTCGCGCTCGTGATCCATGAGCCATTGGGGGTCATCGCTTGCGTCTCTCCGTTCAACTATCCTCTTTTCTCCGTCGTCGCGAAGGTGGTCCCGGCAATCGTCGCTGGGAACGTCGCTGTGCTGAAGCCTGCGAGTGACGACCCAATCGTGGCGCTCCTCTTCGGGCGGGTGCTGCAGGAGGCAGGGGTCCCGGCTGGAGGATTCAACATCATAACAGGCTCAGGCAAGGAAGTGGGGGAGGCGCTGGTGTTGCACGATCACGTCGGGATGATCACGCTCACGGGGAGCACCGAAGTCGGGAAGCACATCGCGAAGGTCGTTGGGATGAAGAAGATGCACCTCGAGCTCGGAGGGAAGGGGGCTGCCATCGTCGCCGCCGACGCGGACCTGGCGCTCGCGGCAAAGAAGGTCCTCGAAGGGTCCCTGAAGTATTCAGGCCAGAGATGCGATGCCATCAGCAGGGTCTTCGTGGAGGAAGGGGTGGCCGACCGCTTCGTGGAGCTGCTCGTCAAAGAGGCCGACGTGTGGAAGCTGGGAGACCCCCGGGACGCGCAGTCCGCCGTGGGCCCTCTGATCAACCCCGATGCCGCTGAAAGGGTCCAGGCGCTGGTCGACGACGCCGTTGAGAAGGGAGCCAAACTCCTGAAGGGTGGGAAGCACAGGAGTTCCTACTTCGACGTGACAGTGCTCGACTTCGTCCCTCCGGATACGAGAATCGCAACGGAAGAGACGTTCGGCCCCGTGGTTACGATCATGCGGGTCAAGAGTGTCCAGGAGGCGATCGAGCTCACGAACGCGTCACGGTACGGGCTGGACTCCTGCGTGTTCACCAACAACCTCTACACGGCCTGGAGGGTGGCCAAGGCCCTTGACGAGGGCTCTGTGAGCATAAACGACGCCCCGTCTCACGGCATCGGCTACTTCCCCTTCGGGGGGAACAAAGACTCGGGGCTGGGGAGGGAGGGGGTCGGATACAGCATCGACGAGATGACCAAGATCAAGACAATCCAGTTCAACCTCGCCCCCGCAGGGCTGGGGAAGGCCCGCCAGACCCCGAAGATGTAGGTCCGCACAGATACCGATAATACCCGCCCGTCTAAGCAGAAGCGGTCCGTGTACACTGACGTCCGGACGTCGAGGCACTTCACCCTACAGAGGCTGGCTGACGGCGTCTATTCTGCGATTGCAAGCGATGGAGGCTGGGCGATATGCAACGCCGGAGCGGTAGACCTCGGCGACCGGGTGCTGGTGTTCGACACGTTCGTGAACCAGCACGTAGCTGAGGAGCTCAAGGAGATGATTGGGCGGCTCATCGGCAAGCCCGTCAGCTACGTTGTGAACAGCCACTATCATTCGGACCACGTCAAGGGGAACCAGGCGTTCGGCGGCGCAAGCATCGTCGCGACGACCAAGACGCTTGAAGTCATGGCCATTGCGAAGAAGCGTTACGACACCGATTCGGAGTCCATCAGGAAGGACGTCCAGCGGGACCTGGACTCGCGTCTCGCCCACCCTGAAGATCCGGACATGGCGCTCTTCGAGGGGTACGACAGAGGGCACCTTGACGGCCTTCCGACCTTGAAATACACTCTCCCGGACGTCACCTTCGACGAGAGGATGACGTTCCGTGGGCCGAAGAGGACTGCAGAGGCGATAACCTACGGTGGTGGGCACACGGTGAGCGACTCCTTCCTCTACCTTCCTGAAGACAAGGTGGCTTTCATGGGGGACCTGCTGTTCGTCGGCTGCCACCCCTACATAGCCGATGGGAATCCCAAGGAGCTCTTCCGCATCTTCGACAGGGTGGAAGCCTTGGACGCCAGGGTGCTCGTGCCAGGTCATGGGCCAGTCGGCTCGGCGAAGGACATCGGGGAGAACAGGAGCTACGTGGAGGAGCTCCAGAGAACGGCCCGGGAGGTCCGGGACTCGGGGGGCGGGCTGGACCAGGCGGTTGCGAAACCCGTCGGCAACCCCCTTCGAGAAATGGAAGTGGCGTCCCTTCCGCAGAGACAACCTGGAGTTCCTCTCTCAGGCCAGCCCGGAATAGGGTAAAAGCGGAAAAGAAAGCAGGTGCACAACCCCATGGGTTGAGCAAAGAGCAGTTCGAGCAGTGGGTAAGCAGGCGGTCGAACCTGCCCCTCGCAGTGAAAGGGCACACGTTCGTCCTAAAGGGAGACATCGTCGTCGTTGACGGCGGGAAGTTCGTCTACGAGGACGCCATGAGGCTGGTGAAGCTCCTGAACTCGAGGAACCCCTTCGACCAGATCAGCGCCAGCCTCACGATTGCAGAGAGGAACGGGGCGCTCAGGTTCGTCGTCCTGGCTCTGGCTGCTATCATCTTGATCGTCGTGCTCATCCTCGCGGTAAGATAGAACGGTTACGCCTTGATCGTGACGTAGTAGAGCTCGCTGACGCCGGGGGTGGGCACCCTTATCACCCCGAAGTTCAGGTTGCCTGTCGAGTCCACCCAGGCGTACACCGAGTTCCCTGCGCTCCCCGGCCCGTAGTTCTGGAGGAGGGAGGCCACGATGTCCACTGTCCTGTTCGCTCCCGCAGCTCCGAGCGAGACGCTTCCTTCGTTCACCCAGACCGTGGGGTTCACGGAAGTTGCGTTCACCAGGGCGTACCCCCTCGATATGATGAGCGAGTCGACCTGGCGGACGACGGCTTCAAACGTCGGGGTCGGCGCCGTCACGTTCGAGATGCCTAGGTTATCGAAGGCCGCTGTCGCATCTGACCCGATCCCGACCACTCCCGTGGACGGGTTGACCGCGGTCATGAACGGGAGCTGGGTCACCACCCCGGAGGAGCCCGGATTGGTATAGACAGCGATGAAGTATGTGAGCTGGCCTCCGACGGAATAGAGGAGATACGTTCCGAGCCTGTAGTTAGGGAGGAGGGTCTCCTGGGTCCTCACCTCCTGGTTGGTCGAAAGCGCGTTCTCGGCAGCGGCGGGGCCTATGATCAGGGAGGACGTCGACGGGTTCTGGTAGAGATAGATCTGGCCGAGCCTATCCCCTCCGTAGGCTACATAGAGCGCGCCGAGGTTCTTGCTGACGACCCCCTGATACTGGACCAGCTGAAGGCCGACGAAGTAGGTCTTGTTGCCCACAGCGAAGGGGATGTACTGCACGGTGCTGTCGGCCGTCCTCTCGTAGAACTGGGTCCCGGACCTGAACACGAACGGGTCGTTCACGTGATAGATGAAGTCGTAGTCGAGCTGCCCTGGGACGGTGGGCGAACCCAGGAGCTGCTCCGGATACCTGAGCTGGGGGATCAGCCAGGAGGGAGGCGCTTTCCAGCTGGAGTAGTAGTTCTGGTAGAACTGGGTGAGGAAGTCGGAGGAGTTCGTCCCGATCAGGTGCGACACCGTGTACCCCTGCATCGAACCGTCAGCGATGCTCACCAGGACCACCCCGAAGAACCTCAGGTATGGGCTCGCGGAGAACCCGGATTCGAGCGGGTAGTCGATGTACACCTGGACCGCGTAGTACAGGTTCTTACCGTCTGAAACGACGTAGGCCGACGGGTCCATCTGGAGGCCGGGGATGAGGATGCTCCCCACCCTGTTGAAGATGTTCCTGTTCCAGAGCATGTCGATGGACTGCCCCGAGAAGGCGAACCCGAGCTGCCCTTCGGCGAAGGTGAACCACATGGCCTTCTGCCATCCGCTCAGGGTATAGTCTGGAGTCCCGCTGTAGGAGACGTTCTGTATTTCGTCGTACCCGGGCACGTGGACGTACACGCTCCCTGTGAACCCGGCTCCTTCGCCATAGTAGATCAGAGGCTCGGAAGCGACGTCGAAGGCGCCGGTCACTGGGACCACGGTGCCGTTGTGGGTGTTGATTACGAGTATCTTGGCCGCGTGAGTGTAGATCAGGTGCTCGCTAATCCAATCGGTCGAGGGGAACGAAGGCGTAGTCGGGGAGACCCAGTACTCCGTCCCGTTGTAGAACACTATCTCCGAGCTGGCCAGCTGCATCCAGTTGTAGGCGCCGATCTCCTTCGTGTTGATGACGCTGGCCGCCTGCTGGTCCCACTGCCTCACGAGGTCCAGGGTCGTCGTCGGGTTGCTGGTGGGGAGGTTGGTTATGTTCTGGACGTGGATGCTGTCTAGGCCCGCGGCCCACCTCGTCACCGTGATCTCCTTCTGCGTCTGCGGGTACCACTGGTACGAAAGGTAGTTGTTGTTCCAGTTGAAGTAGTAGAACGCCCCTACTCCCACCTGCACGATCAGGAGCACTGCCAGCACGACCGCGAGCCCCTTGAAGATCGCCCGCCTGGAGTCCTCCAGCCTCCTCCTGTAGAGATAGAAGACCCCCACCAAGGTGAGGAGGAACACGCTCCAGAGGATGCCGTAGACGTAGGGCGTGGCGACGTTCATCAGCCAGTAGGGGGCGCCGATTATGGCGTTGAGGAGTATCAGCGCAATAAGCGTCACGATGTTCCTCAGGGGGACGTCGCTCTGCCTGATGGCGATGTTGGCGCAGAGCCGCAGAAAAATCCGGATGATCAGTACGAGGATGACCGCGGACGCGACGTAGGAGAGGACGGCGTACTGGATGGTCAGGGCAGGCATCAGGCTGACCCACCCGGCCCCGGTCGCAGACGTCAGCGGAAGAGCGAAGATCCCCGGGATGGACCCCCAGCTCCCGAGGCCCTGGGTCATCATCATTATGGGGTTCATGATGGGGCCGAGGATGAGGAAGCCGCCGGTGGAGACGAAGATGTAGAAACCCAGAGCCCACTTGACGACCTGCCAGAGCCCCCAGAGCCAGATGTTCACCTTCTCGCTAGGCCTGTGCTCCTCCTCTTCGTAGGGCCTCATGAGCCGCATCCCGACGGTGCCGAGCCTCCAGAGGTCGCTCTCGCCGGGGCGAGGATTAATCAGAAGCAGGGCGAACAGTGCCGCAGCGGCGAAGGTGTAGTCGTGATAGAAGGTGATCCCGAACCAGTCGAGCGCTGCCTTCAGCGAATAGACGTGTTCGGCGATGGACCACTGGAGCACGATCCAGAGGACAGCAAGGACCGCCACCACGATGACCAGTGCGATGACCAGTATCGAGAGGCGTCTGAAGATCCTCGGCCCGCTGTCGTCCTCGACCCCCAACGTTTCTGGGGGTAATGGTGCTTCTATTTACGGTGCCCTGAATCGGGGCGCGCTCCCTGAAAGAGCTAGATCTCTCTCCATCTGGCCTTGGTCACGGCCAGCAGCGCGAACACGATGGTGACCACTATCAGGACCAGCCATGCAAGGGCGAAGGAGAGGGTCGAGAGCTGCAGGAGTCCGCTCGTAGACTGCGCTATCTCAGCCGCGAAGGTGGTCGGGGAGAGGTACGCCAGGTACCTGAACGGCAGCGGGATGTATGTGATGGGATAGTACACCGGAGGCAGGGTCGTGAAGAGGATGGAGATGAGCCCCGAGAAGGCGAAGCTCTGCACGATGTCGCTGCTGAAAGTGGAGAGGGTGAAGCCGATGGTGACCGAGGTCACGAACATCATTATGATCACTGCGAAGAGCTCCAGAGCCTGGGCCGCCGAGGGATGGACGAAGACGGCCATCAGCACCGACAGGGTGGCCAGGGCAGGGATCGAGTAGACGACCTCCGACAGCGCCATCCCCAGGACGTAGGCTGCAGGGGACGCCGGGGACGCGACCACCATGTCCTGAATCTTGAAGTCGTTCTTTAGATGGGAAAGGTCCGACTGCAGCCCCATCCCGCTCGAGAACATGCTCATGATGAAGGCCCCCTCAATCGCCTGAGACAGCAGGTCCCCCTTGCTCACGAAGTTGACGACGAGGAGGAAGGAGATCGGAGCGAGGACCGTGTTGAGAAGGACGACTGGGTAGTTCTTCATCGCATAGACGGCGTTCACGAGCACCGAGGCGAGGACCTGTCTGGCCAGGCGGCCGGCCATCTAGCTCTCCCCCTGCTCCCCCACGAAGTGGAAGAATATGTCGTCGAGCGAGATGCGGCTGACGGAGATCTTCACCCCTCTCCGCAGGAGCCCCCCCGAAAGAGCGTAGGCTTCCTCTTCGTCTGTGAGTATCTGGACCTGGCCTTCCTTTCCGCGGGTCACAGTCCCGTTCTTCACCTCAGGGACTCGGGCGTCTGCCGGGAGCCGGATGCTGTACTGGTGCTTGACCATGCTCCTCAGCTGGTCCAGGGCGCCGATGCCCACCAGCCTCCCGTGGTCGAGTATCCCGATGGAGTCCGCCAGCTGCTCGGCCTCCTCCAGATAGTGGGTGGTGAGGATGAGGAAGTGCCTGCTCGAAAGCTCCTTCAGGGTCTTCCAGAACTCCTTCCTGGAGATGGGGTCGAGGCCCGTAGTCGGCTCGTCCAGGAAGGTGATCTCGGCGTCTGCTGCCAGGACGGCAGCGACCATGACCTTCCTGCGCTGCCCGCCCGACAGTTTCCTGTTCAGGGTGTCGCGCTGCTTCTCGATCCCAAACTTTGCGAGCGCTTCGGCGGCCCTGCTCTTTGCCTCCGCGTAGGGAATCCCCCGCCAGAGGAGGTACGACCCTATGGTCTGGATGGGGGTCATCCAGGGGATGGTCCTCGCCTCCTGGGGGATTGACGCTATCATTTCGCGCAGCTTTCTTGCGTCCTTCACCACATCCATCCCGCGTATCCGGGCCCTTCCGCTGGTGGGCTCCAGTTGGGTGGCCAGGATGCGGACGAGGGTCGTCTTGCCGGCGCCGTTCATCCCTATGAGGGAGAAGATGCCCTTTGTCTGGACGCTCAGGGTCACCCCGTCCAGGGCCTTCTTCCCCCCGGAATCCTGGTAGATCTTAGTGAGCCCCTGACAGGCGAGTTCCCCTTCTGCCAATGTTCGGGCTTCGCTGAATAGCCGTTTAAGTCCCTATCCGCAAACTACAAAGAGCGTCCCGGATTTCCGGCGCGCGGTGCCAGAGGATCGCCCACGAAGCCCAGCTTACCGGGAAGGTCTTCCTGATGACGGCCTCCATTCGGGGGAAGACAGCGCTCCGCCTCTCCGTGACCAACCATCGGACGAGAAGGCAGGATATCGACCTGACCTTCAATCTGCTGCGGCGGATAGGAAGAAAGCTCAGCCGAAGCCGCTAGGCCCATGAAGACAAGAACGCTGAGGGTCTTCGTCGACAAGGGCAACGACCCTGTCGAGAATCTGGAGCGCGAGGAGGAACTGTTCCGGCGCGTCGAGTCTGGAGGGCTTCCCGATCTCGTCCGCTTCTGGACCGACTCGGAGTGCCTGGTGAGAGGCAAGGCGAAGAGCGCCCAGTATGGGTGGTATCATGAGGCCCTGGCCAAGGAGATGGGCGTCAGGGTGATTGAACGGGCCACGGGCGGAGGGGTGGTCTACCATGACGAAGGGAACCTGAACTGGAGCTTCTTCATCAGAAACTCTGGTCGTCTGCTCTCCCCCACGAGGATGTTCGAACGGGCATCGGAGCACATCGTTCGGGCCCTGGCCGACTTGGATGTGGACGCCGAGTTCTCGCCCCCGAACCGGATCGACGTACAAGGGCGCAAGGTGTCGGGCATGGCGGCGCGGTCGACCCCCCGAGCATACCTGGTTCACGGCACGCTCCTGCTGCGCGCGAACCTGGAGAATCTGAACAGGCTGTGCATCCCGCCTCCGGGGTGTCCGCCGGTGGCGAACCTGGACGAGTGGATCCCGGAGATTCACCCGTTGCATGTGGTAAGGGCGGTGGTCGAAGAGCTAAAGAGCGCAGGGTATGAAGTGCAGACCGATTGAGCGATAGCACCGCGGGTGCTGCAGGCCGGTGGCTCAGCAGAGACGTCCTTCTCCTCTCGCTCTCCGCGTTCTTCGCGGACATGGGATACCAGGCGGTCACCGCCGTGTTCCCTCTCCTCATCGTCATATCTCTCGGCCAGCCTGCGTATGTCTACGGTCTCCTGCTGGCCCTGGCCTACGGCGTCGGCTCCGGGTTCTCGTTGATCGGCGGGAAGCTGGGGGACCGGTATGGAAGGAAGAAGCTCGCCCTTCTCGGCAACCTGCTCATACCGCTGATGTCGGTGAGCGTGCTCTTCTCGAACGTTGCTGTGGTGGGCGCTCTCTTCGTGTTCGGGTGGTGGGCGCGGTACTTCCGGACTCCGACTCGGAGGGCCTGGCTGGTGGAGGTGTCAGACCCCGCGCACAGGTCCAAGATATTCGGGTTCCTTCACGCCCTGGACGTCGGAGGGGGGATGATCGCAGTTGCATACTCGATCGTCCTCGTCCTTGCCGGGACCCCCCTGGACCAGATCGTCCTCGTTACCGCGATCCCGCTCCTCGTGTCGAGCTTCACCCTGACGCTGGCAGGCACTAGGCCTCATCCGAACTATGCTGCCAGCAAACCCGAAGAGAAGGGGCAGCCTGAAGGTCAGGAGAGGACGAACCGCTTCGTCTTCAGGTGGCTCCTGATTTCGGCCACCCTCTTCGGCTTCAGCTACTACGCCTTGGGTTTCCCGATAGTGACGGTCGCGGAGTCCCAGGGGAGCGCGGTGCTGGGCATCCTCACCTTCGGCATATACCTGGGGGTCTCTGCCTTCGCCGGGTACCTCCTCGGCTCCGTCCGTGGGCGCCGCCCCTTCAGGACCCTCTGGTCGCTGGGGTACCTTCTTGCCGCTGTGTCTTCGCTCGTCATCGGCGCCTCCTATCTGCTGAACTACGGCCTGAGCTTGTACTACCTCGGGGCGGCGGGGCTTGGGTTCGCCACCGGGTCCGTCGAGACCTTCGAGCCGGTCATTACGTCGGTGCTCGTGAAATCGGGCCGCCTTTCCAGTGGGCTCGGAAGGCTGAGCTCGAGCAGGGCCGTCGGCCTGTTCGTATCGAACATCGTGATGGGGGCCATCTTCACGTTCAGTCAGTTCGGGTCGTACCTCTATGCGGCGGCCACGGCGGTGGTTGCTGCGGTCATCCTCGTGGCTGTGGAGCTGAAGACCAAGATCAGATGACGGGTTAGAGCAGACTGCCGTCTCGGGCTCCAAAGCCTTATGATAATCGAGAATGCCGCGGTGCCTCATAGAGCTTGGCGACAACTCCTGATGAACTCGGCCAGGCCAGGCGTGCGCGTTTCCTCTTCGCGGTGACGCTTGCCGGCATCATCCTCTACCTCGTCCTCGACGCGGTCGCCCAATCTCTGCCTCCGCACTACAGCCCGATAAGCCAGGCCGAGAGCGACCTCGCCGTCGGTCCGTACGGCTACGTCATGGCGGTGAACTTCATCAACCGCGGGGTCCTTTCGCTCTGCCTCATCTTCGCACTCGCCCTGACGGCCAACAGCTCCGACACCATGACCATCCAGTTCAGGAGAGGCGGCTGGCTCTTTGGCGTCTGGTCAGTGGGCGCTCTCCTGCTGGCGGCGTTTTCGACCGACGTCCCTCCCACTCCGGTGTCGTGGCATGGCGCCGTCCATCTGGCTGTCGCGATTCTCGCGTTCCTGGGCGGCGCGTTCGGAGCCCTGTATCTGTCATGGGGGATGTCTGGGAACAGGCCGCTGGAGAGAGCAAAGGGGGTGGCCGTGCCTCTGTCCTATCTCGCTGTCGCCCTCTGCGCCGTGGAGATCCTCGGAGGGTTTGTGCTCCCAGGGGCGTTCGCCAGCTACGGCGGTCTCATAGAGCGGATATTCCTGGCGTCGGTGCTTGCATGGGAAGGGGCGGTGTCTCTGGCCATGTTGAGAAAGCCGAAGATGCAGGACGCCGCGGCGTCGGTCACATGGGCCGCGCCTTCATCTCCTCCCCTCCTTAGGGAGAAGGCTTTTGATGCGCTCAGGGTCGGCGGGAAACATGAAAGCGGCGGTAGTTACAGACGATTTGCAGACGGTTTCAGCCCATTTTGGGATGGCTCGGCACTTCCTGGTCTACAACATCGAGGGCGGGATGGTCAAGGAGAAGGAGGTCCGAGACAAGATGGGGCACGGCCCGGGTGAGCATCACCACGAGCAGGGGGAGGCTGCGGAGTCCCGCCTGCACAACACCATGCTTGCCAACGTCAGCGATTGCCAGGCGATAATCTCGGCCGGGATGGGATCTCCCATGTATGCGTCGATCGTGTCGGCCGGGATGAAGGCCTACATCACGCGGATCCGTTCGGCCGACGACGCCGTGAAGGCACTGGCCGAGGGGACCCTCGACAACCACCTCGAGTTCCTGCACTGACCATATCGTGTGGTGAATCTGCGTGCCGGAGCCCGCCAGGCCGATAGTCAGGGTAAGGCTCCTCAAGGGCTACCAGTTCAAGGTCGAATTCCCCGGGACGAAGAGCGACGGGTTTGTCATGGACGAGCCCGACCCGCTCGGCGGGCTGGAAGGCCCGAACGCGTCAAGGGTCCTTGCGGCGTCAGTGGCGAACTGCCTGAGCGCTTCTCTGCTCTTCTGCCTGAACAAGTCGAGGGTCGAAGTGGATGGCATCGAAGCCCAGGCAGAGCCCACGGTGGAGAGGGACGAGAGGGGCTACTGGAGGGTCAAGCGGGTAGACGTCTCCATCCGCACAAAGCTCCGCAAGCCCGCAGACAAGAACAGGGTGAACAGGTGCCTTGATGTGTTCGAGAACTACTGCGTGGTGACTGGGGCGGTAAGAAACGGGATCAGCGTGGACGTGAAGGTGAACACCTCCTAGAGCCGGTCAGAGGCGCTCGGACGGCATGGGGCGCTCCTCAGGAGGGCGGTTTCAACCAGTTACCAGAATTGAGAAACGCCTTTCCGACTTGTCTACGACAGCCGGACATAGCGCACAGACCCTGCGCCCAAGCGATAGTCGGCCTGTAGCTTGCACCTCTCCAGGCTCGGCAAAGCGCGGGGCCTCACCTTATAGTTCCTCTCCCGCACCCTGCAAGGCGAAGTTGCCCCTCGAGCGCTTGCGTGGGATGAAGAGCTTCTTCCTGCCCAGGAGCGTCGCCGTTGCCGGGGTCTCGACCGACCCGAACAAGATGGGGTCGATCATCTTCTCCAACCTGCTCTCGAACCGGAAGAAGGGGCTCCTGAAGGCTGAGGTCTACGCCATCAACCCTGTCCACGACCGCATCGGGGACGAGCCCTGCTATCCTTCCATCGACGCACTCCCTGAGGTCCCGGAGCTCCTGATTGTCGCCGTCCCCGAGTCGCTGACTCCTGGACTGATGCGGAGCGCCTCCAGGGCCGGGGTGAAGGCCGCCGTGATGGTCACCAGTGGATACTCCGAAGCAGGCAAACGGGACGTCGAGAAGGCGATAGGAGAAGACGCAGCGAAGTATGGAATGAGGATCCTGGGGCCGAACACCATCGGGCTGCAGGACACCAGGTCGGGGGTCGACTCGCTCTTCCTCAGACCCACCAAGGAGCTCCCCGACGGAAGCGAGATCGTCTCCCTGCTGAGCCCCCTCGAGGGAGGGGTCGTGGTCATAACGCAGAGCGGGCACCTGGGCGAGACCATCTCGGCCGAGCTCGCTTCCAACGGCGTCGGCATAAGGGCGCTCGTAGGCACCGGGAACCAGCTCGATGTCTCGGTCGCAGATGTGATGCAGTACTTCGCGGACGACCCCCGCACCAAGGTGATGGCGGTCTATCTCGAAGGGCTCCGCGACGGCAGGAGGTTCGTGCAGGTTGCACGGTATGCGAGCAGGAGGAAGCCTGTGGTGGTGTTCAAGGTGGGGAAGACCGACGTCGGGGCAAGGGCGGCACTGACCCACACTGCTTCGCTCGTGGGGAACTACGACGTGTACAGGGCCGCATTCCGCAGGGCCGGGGTCATCGAAGCAGAGAGCCTTCATGAGCTCGTCGACTTCTCGATCGCGCTCTCCATGCTCCCTCCGGCCTCAGGAAACCGCCTCGCGATCATCACCAATGCAGGAGGGGTGGGGGCCATCGCCGCCGACGAAGGGCAGAAGGTGGGCCTCAGGGTCGACCCCCTGAGTGTAGCGCTGAAGAGCAGGCTGCGTTCTGAGTTCGAAGGAGAGCCATTCGCCGCCAACGCCTCTTTCGGCAACCCCATCGACCTCACGGCTTCGGCGACCACTGACCAGTTTGTCAGGGCCACTCGCCTGCTCATGAAGACCACCGAATGCGACCTTCTGGTCCTGATGCCGACCCATCAGCCGCCGGCGATCGACTACGATGTTGCGCAGCGGCTGGCTGGCGTGGTGGCAGGTTCGAAGCCGACCGCCGTTGCAGTGATAGGGCGGGACCCTCTTGCAGGGAAGATCCATGGCGAGTTCATGTCGAAGGGGATACCTAGCTTCCCCACTCCCGAAAGAGCGGTGCGTGCGCTGGCGGCCGCTTCTGCCTACGCCCGGCTCAGAAGGGGAACCGCCCCTCGGGAGCTCGGCAGTAAGAAACCGCACCGCTTTGCTGTCAGGAGCGGGCTGCTGGGGACGCAGGAAGCAAGCAGACTTTTGCGGTCGTATGGGATCTCCGAGCCCCAATCAGCCGTCGTGGTTTCGCCGAAAGACTTCAGTGAGCTCGCACGTCTCTGCTACCCTGTGGCGTGCAAACTCATCTCCGAGGGGCTCCTCCACAAGACAGACGTGGGAGGGGTGGTGCTGGGCGTCCCGGACGCCGACGGAGCGAGGTCAGCCTTCTACCAGTTCAAAGAGTCAGCTGAGAAGAAGGGGTCCCGGTTCAGGGGGATGCTGGCCCAGGCTATGGTCGACAAGAGCATCGAGCTCATCCTCGGGGGGACCCGGGATTCGACCTTCGGCCCGGTGGTCGCTTACGGCCTGGGGGGGATATACACCGAGATCCTAAGAGACTACGTCGTCGAGATCGCCCCTGCGAGCCGCGAGGATGTGAAGTCCACCCTTTCGCAGGGCAGGCTGGGCAGAATCCTTGGCGGGTACAGAGGCGGCCCCAAGGTCGACGTCGACCGTCTCGCGAGGGTCATCTCCAGCTTCTCAAGGATCATGTCCGAGAACCCCCAGATCAGTCAGATGGAAATCAATCCGCTGATGGTCAGTGAAGACGGCGCCCTCGCGGTTGATGTCCGTGTAATCTCGGATGCCCGCTGAACCAAAAAAAGTAGAGGGTTCCTGGTCTAGTTGCCGTCGTTGTCTGTATCTCCCGGGATGGGAGGATGCACCTGCATGGAGTGCAGGTTGACCAGGAACTGACTCGTTCCAGTCTCGAAGTCGAGCCTGATGTTGCCCACGTTCGCCGATGTAGAGTTGCCCTGAAGCCCTGCGACGTTGATGAGGAAGCTCCCTGACGAGGTCGTTCCTGACCCTACGCCAGACCTGCCTCCGTGGTTGAGGACTATCGAGCCCCCGGTGGCAGTGTAGCTGGTTGTGTTGAGCTTGAAGCTGCCTCCTGTGATTGAGAGAGTGCAGCCCTGAGTGAAGACCCCGCTGACCTTGAAGGTGAATGTCCCCGAGGCGTTCCCATTCATGCGCCTGTCAGTGGCGTTGGCGTAATGCCCTGTGAGCCCCGAGACCGTGAGGGTTTCGCCCACCGTCAGGTTGTTACAGACTGGGGGCGGGCCACGGGGTCCGTGAGGTCCATGATGGTCTCCTAGCCCCGGATGGTCGTTGTTGTCCGGTCCCCTGACGTTCGAGCTGAGTGAACTCCCTGATGTGCCTGTACTTGCGAGAGCTGCGGTTGCGACTACTGAGAGAAGAAGAGCGACGATCGCGGCCGTTGCTGCCGTCTTTGTTTTCATCGGAGCGCGTCGGAAGGGGACACGATATGATAGAGCGTTTTGAAACGGCCATAGCGGAGCGTACAAGCGGTTTGAACGTGGAATATTCTTCGCGTGGATTGGCCCGCCGAGCCTTCAGGTCACTGCAGGTCTGAAAGCCTTGCCGCTGCCAGTGGGATGGTCATCTCGTCGTGGTGCAGCCCGCCATGGTGCCCCCTCATCTCGAGGGACTCCCCCTTCCTGTACCTGAACCACACCGTCTTGGTCCCGTGAGGGAGGACCATGAGATTCCCTATCCGCCTCCTGAACTTCCTGCTCGGCCTGTTTATCCCGAACAGGCCCTCTCCAATCGCGTCCTCGGTCTTCAGGACCGACGCCACGCCCCTGAGCCTTCTTTCCAGGTAGGCCTTCGTGTCGTCGAGACGGTCCTCGTCGACCCACATGTAGGCGTCCCTCGCGCTCCCCCATGTGGGGATCATCTTCCCTGAGGGCGTGCGCTGGAGGGCCCTCGCCAGCCTCCCCCACCTGTTCATGTAAAGCGTCTTCTCCGGTGCTATGTTGATTTGGCCGTGGTCTGCGGTCACGATGACCAGGGTCTTCTTCGCCGCACTCCTGTCAAGCTTTGAGAGGAAGCCTTCTTGCAGGGCGTGCGAGATGATTGAGGCTTCGACTCCGGCCTCGTCCGTGTTGGGGCCGTAGATGTGCTCCAGCGTGTCGACGTAGCTCCAGTAGGCGTAGAACAGGTTCTGCCCCCTCGACCGCTCTACGAGGCGCCTTAGCGACACGGAGAGGTCTGACGCCGTGTTGTAAGCTACGACACCGCTCCCCGCGCGGGAGATGGTGGTGTATGCGGTCTGGGCGAGCGGCCTGCTTGTGAGGGACGTGCACTTCACCCCCTCCGCGCTGAGCCTCTGGAAGATTGTCCGGCCGTCGAATAGAGCCTTCGGGTCGAAGGACCCCACGAGAGTGTCCCGCCCGGAGTCGCCTACCCGTGTGAACGGCAGAGTGACGATTACCTCGCCGAGCTCCTTCATGTAGACGAACCACTCGGGGAGGCCGTGCTCCTGAGGGGTGAGCCCGGTGCTCACCGTAGTCAGCGCGGCCGCTGTGGTGGAAGGGAAGACCGTCGTCATCGGCCTGACGCTCCCCCTCCGCGTCACCGCCCCGACGAACCCTTTCGGGCTCTGCCTCTTCCACTCGTTGTACCCGAAGCCGTCGCAGAGCAGGAGTATGACGTTCTCGACACCAGAAGTGTCGATATCTCCCAGGGCGTCCTTGGGGAGGACGGGCCTCCCGGCGTCCACGCCGAACATGGACAATACGGTGGGTGGGACGTTGGACAGGCAGTACCCGCCGTAGTCGGGCTTCAGGGAGCCGGGAGGGAGCATGGGAAGGCCCTCGGTTTTCAGGTGTGGACCCCGCCGTGACGACGTGACGTCCTGACCGCAAGATAAGATACGACTACCAAGGCGGTGATTGTGACCACAGCCAAGGTCTGGAACGAGAATTCAGGTATCCCGCCGGATGAGCCGGTGGAGGAGGACGAGGATGTCGTCGAGGTTGTGGACTGGGCCCTCGACTGCTTGAAGAAGTTCGCCTGCTCGATGAGCGGGGGGTTGGGCGCCTGACTGAAGTCGAACATCGACATCATGTTGTTGGCGGTCGAGTCGCGGGTTCCCAACGAAGGCAGGTTGAAGACCGTCTCGGCAAACTTCAGCATAGAACTGAACTCATACTCCGTATGATCGATGTAGTGCGGCTTGACCCAGGGGGAGATGACCAGGGTCGGGACCCTGAACCCAAGCCCATACTCATCCACGTGCGGCGGCGCGATGTGGTCGTAGAATCCGCCCCAGTCGTCCCACGTCAACACGATGGCGGTGGAGTTCCAGTAGGAGCTCTTCATTATCGTGTTCACGAGATAGGCGACGTAATCCATGCCGCAGTCAACTCTTGCTGGAGGGTGCTCGCTCGTACCGATGCCGACACACCCGGAGGGGTAGGTCGGAGGAGCCCAGGAACCGGGCGAGATCCAGGTTACCGCCCCGAGGTTCCCTGCTTGGACATCCGAGCTGAAGTCCTGGGTCCCCTTGACGTGGGCTGCCAGCACGCTCGGATTATTCTGGAAATAGCTGTACAGAGGTAGCACGTTCCAGGCGGTCCCGCTGGTCGCAGGGGACTCGCCTGTGTACCAGTCCCATGACATGTTGGCCTGGGTGAGTTCCTCGGCGAGCGTCCCCCAGTTCAGGTGGAGGCTGGAGTATGGGTAGCTCCCCCCCAAGTTCCCTACTATCGAGTTGTTCAGGACCCAGGTCTGGCCGCTCAGCCCGGTCACTGGCCCCGAAGCCCCTGATGCGATGTACAGGTGGTTGGGGAAAGTGGGCCCCATGAGCGAGGAGAAGAAGTGGTCGGCCAAAACGAAGTGGTTGGCGTAGTCCCAATAGTACGGTATGTCGCTCCCGTTGTAATAGCCCATCGTTCCGGCGCTTCCGCTCTCTGCATTGATGAAATTGTCCATCTTCCCGTTATCGTAGGCCTCGTGGGCGGCGGCCCAGGAGTTGGTCAGTGATGGACCGCTCTCGCTGCTCATGTGGTGGGGCAGATAGGGGGACGAGGTGGTTGTCTGCAGGAGGCTGGACGGATACCCGTCGGCTCCAGGGTAGGTCCCGAAGTAGCTGTCGAAGGTGTGGTTCTCCTGGATGATGAAAACGATGTGCTGTATCGACTCGGTCTGGGCAGGCGCAGCCAGAGGGGGCAAGGAATTGAACGCGATGAGTGCCGCAATGACGAGTGCAAGCATCCGAACCTTCATGAGACCCATTCCTCCTGAGCTGGCCCTCGGCTCGGCATGATCCCTCTATTCAAGTTGCCTCTCCTGGCCCAAGCCCGTCGTGAGCGACGGGCTTGAAGTTCTCCGGGACCTGGACTCTGCCCTGCGCCACGAGGTCCAGGTTGTGACAAGCCACTGCGTGGTTCCCTCGTGCGGTCTGTAGTCTCGGCTCCTCGGTGAAGCAGATGGAAGTGGCATAGGGGCACCTGCTGTTGAAATGGCACCCGGCGGGTGGGTTCCTCGGGCTCGGAGGCTCTCCCTTCAGCCTGAACCCTCGGAAGCCAGAGGATCTGAACTTGGTCGTGGAGATGAGGGCTTGGGTGTAGGGGTGCATGGGAGATGTGAACAGGTCCCAAGCGTCCGCGATTTCGACCACCTTTCCCAGATACATCACTGCGATCCTGTCGCAGACGCGCCCGACGACGTTGAGGTCGTGAGAGATGTAGAAGTAAGTGAGACCGTATCCTTTTTGGAGGTCCATCATCAGGTTCAGAAGCTGCGCCTGAACGGAGACGTCAAGGGCGGAGGTGGGCTCGTCGAGAATCATGAACTTCGGCCGCCTGACAAGCGCCCTGGCGATGGCTACCCTCTGGCTCTGCCCCCCGCTCAGCTCGTGTGGGAACTTCTCCAGGAAGTAGTCCGGGAGGCCAACGCTCGCCAGTGACTGCAACACCGCGTCCTTCCTCTCGCCCTCGGGCACGTGCGCCGCGGTCAGGGGCTCCGAAATCGACTGCTCTACCGTCCAGGTTGGATCGAGTGAAGAGACAGGGTTCTGGTAGAGGTAGGAGAGCTGGCTACTCCACCTGACTCGCTCCCGTCCTCTTAGGGTGGAGACATCGACCCCGTCCATCAACACCGCGCCCGAGGTGGGCTTGATGATCCTGATCATGCTCATCCCCAGGGTGCTCTTCCCCGACCCTGACTCGCCGACGAGACCGAATATTGTGTTCTTCTCGATGTCGAAGCTCACGTCGTCCACTGCCTTGATGTACTGCTTCTTTGCGAATGGGAGCCTGCTCACCGGGAAGTACTTCTTGAGGGATTTCACCGAAATGAGGGGTGGCAGAATCTCATCTCTAGTAGAGGTGACAGGCCACTCCATGTCCAGGTTCGACGGACCTGAAGGTCGGGTCCTCGGTCCGGCATCTGTCGAAAGCTCGGGGGCACCTGGGGTGGAACTTGCACCCCGAGGGTAGCGAGAGGGGGTCAGGAGGGGTGCCTGGAATTGAAGCGAGTGTCTTCTCCTCGTCGGCGCTCTTCCGGGGCCGCGGAATAGATGAGAAGAGAGCTTGGGTATAGGGGTGCTTCGGGGACGAGAAGACCTGGGAGACCGTGCCCGTCTCGACCACGCTCCCCGCGTACATCACCATGACCGAGTCGCAGACTGCAGAGACCACGTCGAGGCTGTGGGTAATGAAAAGCATTGAGAATTCGTGCTCGCGCCTCAGCCGCGAGAGGAGCTCCAAGATCTGGACCTGGATGGTCGCGTCGACCGCCGAAGTGGGCTCGTCGGCGATAATCAGGTCAGGCTGGGTGGAAAGGGCCATCGCTATCATCGTCCTCTGCTGCATGCCCCCGCTCAGCTGGAAGGGGTAGGAATCGAGGACCTGGTCGGGGTCCGGGAGCTCGACCGCGCTCAGAAAGCCAGAGGAGGCGCGCCTTGCTTCCGTCTTGCTCATCCCCTGGTGGAGCTCGAGCACTCTTCCTATCTGGTCCTTAACCTTGAAGAGCGGGTTGAGCGACGTCATCGGATCCTGGAACACCATGGAGATCCTCTTCCCCCGGATCCGCTGGAGCTCCTTCTCTGGAAGGTCCAGCATCGACATCCCGTCGAAAAGGATCTTGCCCGACCGATACACGGCGTTCTGAGGGAGGAGCCGAGTGAGGGCATACGCGAGGGTCGACTTCCCAGACCCAGACTCCCCTACGATTCCGAGAATCTGGGACCTCTTCAGGGAAAGGCCCGCTCCGTTCAGGGCGTGCGTGACGCCTTGCGAGGTGTAGTAGTCAAGGGAGAGGTCGGTGACCTGCAAGAGTTCGGCAGGCATGGTTTCAGACGCGTCTCCCGCCAGTCTCTCCCTTCCCGCCCACTTTGCCGACGTCGACCATTCCTAGATTCACACGAAGCTTCGGGTCGAGCCTGTCCCTGATTGTGTCACCCACCAAGTTGAACCCGATCACCAGGAGAGTGAGGAAGAGCCCAGGGAAGAGGGCATACCACCAGGCCGTGGTGATCTGCGTGGCTGACTCCGCTATCATGACCCCGAGATCGGCTGTAGGAGGCCTGACCCCGAGTCCAAGGAAGCTCAGACCCGCCTCCGCCAGGATTACGGCCCCCAGGTCGACGGATACTAGCACAAGCAAGGGGGAAACCGCGTTGGGCAGGATGTGCTTCCCGATTATGCTCCTGCTACTGACCCCTCCCGCCTTGGCGACGATGACGTAAGGTCTGTTTCGTATCTCCAGCGCTTGGGCCCTCGCAAGCCGTGCGAAACCCGGCCACCATGTGGCGCCCAACGCTATCAGGACATCGTTGAATCCTGGACCTAGAACTGCGACTATAACGAGAGCAAGGATTAGGTGGGGGAACGACAGCCAGATATCTGTGAGCCGCATAAGGGCCTCGTCGACGAGCCCGCCGAAGTACCCGGCGGTGAGCCCCACTGCGAGGCCGATGACCAGGGCCAACGTTACCACCAGGACGGAGATCGTGATGGAGGTCCGGATGCCGAAGAAGATCCTGCTCATGATGTCCCGCCCCGTCTGTTCGGTGCCAAACCAGTGTTGCCACGAAGGCGGGCAGATTCCGGCAGGCGAATTCGGGCAGCTGGTGGTTGCGGTCTGACCCTCCCCTTGGGCGGGGTAAGGGGACAACCACGGGGCGAGAACCCCTATGACTATCAGCGTCCCTACGATGACTACTCCGACCAAGAACATCTTCTGGCTGAGGAGGCCCCTGGTAGTCCGCGCCACCCTCCTCGCCATTTTGAGACGAGGAGAACTCCTCGCCGCAGTTGCCGTCATCAGACGGTAATCCTCCTGTCGACCAGCAGCTGAATCATGTCGACGGCGAAGTTGGTCACGACATACACGATGCAGACGACCACGGAGACCCCGAGGATCAGGGGCACGTCAGGCGCACCGATCGAGGTGGAGGTGGTCCCCACCCCCAGGCCTATCCTGACCAGGTAGCCCAGCCCAGGCTGCAGTACGAATATGTCCTCGACGAAGACCACTCCTATCAAGGAGCCGGCGAAGATCAGTCCCAGAGACACAAGGATGGGGCCGAAAGCGTTCTTGAGGGCGTACTTCATCTCGATCTCCCTCCTCGATATCCCATAGGCCCGGGCGGTCCGGACATAGTCCTGGTTCAGGGTCGCTATCATCGCAGCCCTGGTCTGTCTGATGACCACGCCGATGGGATAAGCCGAAAGCGTCGCGAGCGGGAGTATCAGGCTCCAGAGCAGCTGCCCTTCGGCGGCGAAGTTGCCGGAGATGAGGGCGTCGATGACGTAGGAACCGGTTATGGTCGGGATTGGGTGCTGGTTGAAGAAGAACAACGAACCCCCGTACCCGCCCAGTGGGAGGACGTGGAGGATCGAGAAGAAGACGATCTGAAGTATGAGCCCAGACCAGAACTGGGGGATAGCGACGAGCCCCATTGAGAAAATGCGGAGGATGCTGTCAAGCCTTCTGTTCCGGCTTCGGGCCGCGAGGATTCCCAACGGGATTCCTATTATGGCGGCGATGATGGCCGCCATGGCTGCCAGCGTAAGCGAGTTCGGCAGCGCCTGGAACACCAGGGTGGCGACCGGCTGCCTCACGACGTTCGAGATGCCCAGATTACCGCTGAGAATCCCCGTGACGTATATCCAGTACTGGACCCAAGGTGGCTTGTTGAATCCGTACTGCAGGGTTATCCTCTGGATCTCTTCAGGGCTGGGGCTGCTCCCCGCGTAGAGGGCGGCCGGGTTCCCAGGGAGGAGGTGAGAGAAGTAGAAGGTGACCGTAACGGTTCCTAGTACCACCAGAATGGAAAGTAAGGCTCTCCTGATCACGTACCGACCCACGTTCAATGCAGGTCAACCGTAGTACAGCTGGTACCAGAACGGATACGCGAACCCGTAGTTCGGATTCGCAACGTAGCCCTTCACGTGGGGCCCCAGGGCCAGTATGGTCTGCTCACCGTAGAGTGCCCAACCTGGAGCGCCCTGATAGAGCATGAGGTTGGACTTCGCGAACTCCTGGATGGACTTCGAAGGGTTAAGGGCCTCGTCGATGTGCGCCTGGTTCAGCAGATCGGTGTAGGTCGAGTTGTGCCAGTAGCTCCAGTTGTAAAGGATGTCGTTCTCGTATGGATGGGACTGGATGGCGAACAGCTCGTCGGGGACCAGCCATGGATCATTGGTCGTCCCCACCCAGTTGAGGAGCAGTATGTCCTGGGCCTGGGGGCTTGATGCATAACTCAGCGGGCCAGGGGCGAAGACGGTCTTCGTTGTGGAGTTGTAGTACCCCGCCTTTATCGAAAGGGAACCGAAGTCAGTCCCCTGAATGCTGAGGGTGACTCCGAGCGGCGCCCAGTTCGTCTGCATGACCTCGGCCGCTATCGCGAGGAAGGGGCTGCCCGTGGAGTATGTCACCACCCAAGTGACATTCAACCCCCCGGTTATGCCGATCGACCTCAGCAGCGCCTTCGCTTCGGTTATGTCCCCGTGGGCCGGATAGCCAGGGACAGAGGGGCTGTAGGCGAACTTTCCAGGGTTTATCCCGCCGTTGAATAGGTTGCCGTAGCCGTAGAAGGACTGGTTCAGAACCTGGTCATAATTGATGGCTGTAAGGAGCGCCCTTCTCACGACCGGGTTGTTCAGAAGAGGGTGCTGCGTGTTGAAGAGGCACCAAATCGTGGCGAAAGACGTCGAGGGGTCGGCGACAATCCCCTGGGCCCTTAGCGACGGCAGATATTGGAAGTTCCCGCTGATGCCTGTCATGTTCGCCTGCCCCGATTGGAGGAGCTGGATTGAGGTGCTGGGCTGGGACACGAACTTGATGTAGACCTGGCTGAACTGGTTGGGCTGCCAGCCTCCCCAGTACTTGGGATAGGCCCTGAGAGTTATTCCGGTGGCAAAGGCTGATTCGTTCGTCAGGATGACATATGGGCCGCTCCCATCGTCGTGGTACTGACCGAACCAGAACGACAGGCCTGTGTCGTTGCCGGGCCTAACGCCAGAGTAGGTCCAGATGTTCGGGCTGAATATGAAAGCGGAATAGCCGGCCCCCACGATGGCAGGTACGTCTGCGGGGAAAGCCCAGTTAATCTGGACCGTAAAGGGGTCGATGGCCTTGACGCCCGCCAGTCCGTTCCAGACATCAGGCGCGTCTCCCTGGCCCAAGTTAGCCGTGTTGGTTATCGAGAAGACGACGGCAGTCGAGTTGAATTGGGTCCCGTCATGGAAGGTGACCCCTTGTCTCAGTTTGAACACCCACTGGGTGAAGTTGTCGGCAGCAGTCCAGCTCAGTGCCAACTGAGGGATGACCGTCTGGTTCGGCAGCACCATGGTCAGCCTGTCGTAGACGTTCTGGACAACATCAATGCTGGAGCTCTCCCTTGGGTCCATGTCGCTGGTCTGGGAGTTCCTTATGGCCACCAAGACCTTCCCTTGAGGTTGGTGGCTGGTGGGCTTGGAGGGGGCGAGCAGCTCGTACCCAGCGATGCCAACGACCACGAGGAGCACTATTATGCCGATGACTAGAACCCGGGAAATCGCACGTCGGTGACGAGAATAAGAAATTCTCATCCGGCAAAAACCCCCCAACCGCCGTTATAAGGTTTGACAGCGTTGATGATTTAGCCGTCCTGCCGAGTCGGAGGGAGAAAAAGGGAGAAGAGAAGGAGAGCCTAGCTCGCCGGAGCCGACGTCGCCTTCGGCTTCCTTCTCATCATGTAGAGTCCCGCTGCAATGACGATGATGGCTACGACTGCTACCGCGGCGATGGTCAGGTACAAGTTGGTGTTGCTTGGAACACTCTCAGCGGTCGTCCCCCAGTTGACCGCGTTGATGACGAACTGCAGTCCGTTGTAGGTGATGTTCTGGCCGAACTCGCTGGCAGCAGCAATGATGTAGGCGCCAATGAAGCCCGCGCCCGCGAGGACGACCTTGCTGTAGGTGCCCCCCTCGGGAATCTTCTCAGCGGCGGCGAGAACCCACTGGCCGGGTGTGTTGCTTGGAGTCACCAATGTGCTCACTGCGCCCTGGGCGGTCTGAGACCCCTGAGGGCTGGTCTTGTAGAGCCAGGCAATTGTGTCGGTGGGGAGCTGGTCGAAGGGAACGTATTTTCCGTTAAGGTAGCCGATGACGTTGGTGGTACCGTGGAACCTGACCCTTGTCGTGCCGTTGGTCAGGGTGGCCGCCCATCCCTGCGTGTTTATGCTGCCGGGGTTGGCGGCGTTCGCATAGACCCTGAATCCAGCTCCTGCCGCCCCTACTCCGGGCTGGTCTGTTACTTCGCCATAGTCAAGGCGAAGAGACGACCCGATGGCGCTCATGAGCATGTTGGGGACCTTCTCTTGCCAGCTGTTGTCCGCGGTGGCGTTGCCGTAGGCGTAGTCGCTGTTGCCGCTGACCATGAGGAGCTTTCCTCCGGTCTGGAACCAGCCCTTTATGGCCGCGACCTCAGACGCGGTGTAGTTCAGGCTTAGGGAAGATAGTTGGCCGATGAAGAGCACGGAGACGCCGCTCAGTTCGCTCGAGGTTATTGGGGTAGTCTGGTTGAGCAGTTGGGTGTTGACGGTATAACCCGCCTTCGTCAGGTTGCCCCACATGTTACTCATGTCGGCCTGCTGGTCCGAGTATTCCGGGGGTATCCCGTAGGCCCGGTAGATTGTCTGGTTCCCGACTATCTGATGGTAGTAGTCGACGGCGACCACTCCGCTGCCGCTTGCCTTTGCGACTCCTGGGAGGATGCCGATGACGATGAATGACGAGGAGATGAAGAGACTAGCGATTAGAAGTGCGTATAGCTTGGATTTCTTCATATCCAATTGTCACCGGCGACCAGACTGTGTGTTAAAAGGCTTCAGAACAGGAGCGGCTGAGATTTGCAGTCCCCCGATGCATTCGCAATGGCGCGGACCGCGGATGTGGCGTGGATGGACTGATTATCCGGCGGCTACTTGAAGACGTCGGACATGCTCGGCCACTGAACATCATTTGACGTGAACGGCTTGAGGCCCCAGTTCTGTTCGATGGTGGCCAAGAACGAGTAATGGGAATAGTGGGTCGAAGATTGATATCCTGTCTTCACGACCGGACCAGCCCAGACCGCGTAGATCCAGTCCGACGGGAAGGGGTTGACTCCTTCGTCAAAGACGATGAAAAGCGCTGCCTTCTGGGTCCTGAACAGGGTGCTGTTCAGAATTTGCGGGACGACCATGGAGAGGTACTTGTCAGCGAACGCCACCGACGAGTCGTGACCGTCGTCAAGCCCGTTCGGAGTCAGCCACATGAAGTTCGAAGATGTGGAGACAGAGTTCAGGTCCTTCAGGAAAAGGTCAGGGGTCTCTTGGCTGCTGGACATCACTGAACTGGCTGGCACGATCTTTGCGCAACGGGCGGGGCTGTCTATGATGTCGTTGAAGTACAGGAATGGGACGTGCCTTGCGTAGAAGTTGCCCGGCCCCTCCTCGCCCAGATAGCAGCCTCCTGAAGAATGGGGCTTCCCGGTGACGCTCGCAGGGTAATCTTCGGCGTATGCTTTCCAAGTGAGGTGGGCTGCTTCAAGCCTGTCGACGAGGTTGGTCGTGTTTCCAGTCGTGCACGCACCGGTGTCCCCGGACGGTCCGCAGTCGCCCGGTGCCCAGGCGATGAACGGCTGGCCGGAGAGGAGGGCGAGGTAGTTGGGGAGGCTGTCATGAGCGATGCCTGAGTAGCGGGTGGCCAAGGAGTAGTTGTCCGCGAGACTCTTCATGTACGGGGTAGAAGTTCCGTTCATTATCGCGGTTAGCGGCTGGTTCTCCAAGAGTATCACCACGACGTAGTCGAACTTGTGATTGGTCGGGGCAAAGTTCACCACCTTTGCAGTGCTTGTGAAGTTCAACGAGGCAGAAGACGCGGAGACGGCAGTCGAAAGAAGTAGCGCAATCACGAGGACTGAAAGGACGAGATTCTTGATCAACTCTTCGCACCCACCGTTATCGTGAACGTGGACGCCTGCCCCAGCTGGGCGCTCGGAGAGACCCAAAGGTCCAGCTCGACCTGGAGGATTCCCTTGCCGTTCAGGACTGTGCCTGCCTGGGGGGAAGTGACCCTTCCAATCGAAGAGGAAAGGGTCGAAGTCACAGCCAGGGTCACGGGCGTCGTCCCCGTGTTCTCTAGGCACATGTATTGAATCCCTTCCGTGCCTGGGTTGAGATTCCCCCAATTGACGGCCAGAGAGGAGTTGGCGTAGTGCTGCCCGGCGCAGGGAGTCTGGGGATACGCCTGAACAAAAACGAGAAGGTTCGCCGAGGTGCTAACAGCACTGGTGGTCGGCTGTGTCGAAGGGGTTCCTACCTGGGACAAGAATACCACCGCTACGACAAGAATGAGCAGGACAACGACTGCAACTGCGGCAACGACCCCGGAGACTCCGCCGCGTGACGTCATCTCGACGCCTAGGCGCATTGGCCGTTTATTTAAGGCCGGGCTCCGGAGGATTAATACAGAACCAGCTCAGAGAGAGAACATGCCAGAGATTGGCGATAGGGCCCCGGATTTTTCGCTGTACGATGCCGACAGGAAGCTCCGTAAGATGTCGGAGTTCTTGGTCAAGGGGCGCAAGACCGTCTTCGCCTTCTTCCCCGGCGCATTCACCAACGTCTGCACCCAGGAGATGTGCGCCTTCAGGGACATGTACGGCGAGCTGGAGAAGATGAATGGGAGCGTGGTGGGCATATCCGTTGACGCCCCCTTCGCCCAGAAGGCGTTCGCGGAGAAGCACGGCCTTACCTTTCCTCTCCTCTGTGACTTCGACCGAGAGGTCGTTAAGAAGTACGACTTGGTGTGGAAGAACTTGGGTGGGGTGGAGGGTTACGACGTCGCCAACAGGGCTATATTCGTGGTGGACGACGGCGGAATAGTGACCTTCAGCTGGATCGCCGAAAATCCCGGGAAGCTCCCCGATTTCGAGGCGATCAAGAGGGCGCTTTAGCCGGCCAGGTCCGGTCGCAGGATTGGGCTCCTATTTCTGATCGATGCCAGAACGACCTGTAGATGACCCGCCTGGTGGCATTCCTCAGGGGAATCAACGTGGGCGGCCGTGTCGTCAAGAAGGAGAAGTTGGAAGGAGCCTTCGCGGCGCTAGGGTTCCAAAACACTGTGGCGTACTAGCAGAGCGGCACCGTGAAATGTGGTGGTCGTGTCAGCTTCGGGCTCGGAGGTCTTCAGCCTGACTCGCGGTGGAGGCGAAGGGGCGTTACCTAACCCGTACCTGGAGTCTAGGCTGAAGGCGACGATCCGCAGCACGAACGTAGTCAAGGAGACGGAGAGAAATTACGGGAAGAGCCGAGTCAGAACGCCTTAAGACATAAAGACGGTCGGACGAACCGCCTCACCTCGTGGCCCTGGTGGTGCAGCTTGGTTAGCATAGGAGGCTGTGGACCTCTCGATCGTGGGTTCAAATCCCACCCAGGGCCCCTATGTCTGGGCTCAAATCATTGGGCGTTAAATGGCCCGGGCTCTCTAATAGCCCAGAGCCTGGATGACGCTGAAGTTCCGCAAGCCGCCGCCAACTGAAGAGTCCGTGCAGAGGCTGCTGGGCTCGGCCAGGCTCTCTGACGCGACCAAGAAGGGGTACCTGGGGAGGGTCCAGCGATACCTCCGTGAGGCGCAGATGACCCCGGACGAGCTCGTCGCGGCGGCGAGCTCCGTATAATATTTAGGGGGCTGTCGGCTTGACCGAAGACGCTGGTGTTCTTCCGAGAGAATCACGAACAAGCCACATTGAATGTTGTCGACGTATAAGTCGAAAGAGATGGCAGAGTTGGAGATGCCAGATTAGTCTCTTGATCTGAGAATCTGCGTCCCGGTTCTGCCTTCGAGCGCCTCGACCAACTTGCTGAGTTCTGCGATTATTGCTCTCTCGCCTCCGTGTTCAACAAACCTCAGGGCTGCCTTCACTTTCGGTGCCATACTTCCATCTCTGAAGTGGCCCTTGCTCAGATAGCCTTGCAGGTTGTCTGAAGTCACCTCCCCGATCACCTTCTGCTCTGGCGTCCCGAAATTCAAGCAAGCCCCCTCGACGTCTGTCAGTATGACGAAGACATCGGCGCCTATCAGTGTCGCCAGGCGCTGGCCGGCAAGATCCTTGTCGATGACCGCTTCGACGCCATGCGCATAGCCGCTCTCTTCGACAATAGGTATTCCACCTCCACCTGTTGAGACCACCACAAACTCAGCGTTCACGAGTGCGCGGATGGCAGGTCCCTCGACTATGATTTTCGGGTCCGGCGACGGAACGACTCGCCGGTATCCCCGTCCGGAGTCTTCCTTGACCGTCAGGCCTGGCAGGCGCCTGCTCAATTCGTCTGCCTCCTGCTTGGTGTAAAATGGGCCCACTGGCTTCGTCGGGTGCTCGAAAGCCTGATCACTGCTGTCGACCGTCACTCTCGTTACGACGGTCACAACATGTTTCTCTATCCTGCGAAGCTTCAATTCGTTTCTGAGGGCCTGTTGAATCATGTACCCGATGAGACCCTGCGTTTCTGCCCCGCAGGCGTCAAGCGGGAATGGAGGTACAACATTCTTCGCTGCCTCGTGCCTCAGAAGCGTGGCCCCGACTTGGGGACCGTTGCCATGCGTGAGCACGACCTTGTACCCGCGCTCGATGAGGTCAGCGATCTTCGGTGCCACCGCCTGCACGTTTGCGTACTGGTCCTCGAAGGTCCCACTCTGCCCCTTCTGAAGCAGAGCGTTTCCTCCAAGGGCAATGACAACTAGTTTTCCCGGCAGTGAACATCAAATCCTACGAACGTTATGGTTCTTTCGCGCATCAATTATATGACTCGGCTTTTATCAAGAAAAATGCGGTTTATGAAGTCTTTGCAGGTGTCGGCTTCCCAATTATGACGCCGAGGCCGCCGCTCTTCGTCGTCCAATTCCACCGTTCCGTCCCTAAAATATCCTTATTATGCGCCACGCGGCGTTTTTTGTTATGCCTAGTGAAATGCTACTGAAAGGCGGAACCATCGTAAGCGCGGAAGGGCAGTACCGGTCTGACATTCTGTGCAAGGACGGAGTCATCTCGAGCATCGGCGAGGGGTTGGAGGGCGGCGGTGCCGAAGTCGTCGACGCGTCAGGCAAGCTAGTTTTCCCAGGAATAGTCGACGAACATGTTCACAGCAGAGACCCCGGACTCACCTACAAAGACGATTTTACCAACGCCACCATGGGAGCTGCTGCTGGTGGTACGACGACGATTTTCGAGATGCCGAACACGATGCCCCCGGTCGACTCGGCCAAGATCTTCAAGGAAAAGCTGGAGCACCTCAGACCCAAGGCGTATGTGGATTTCGCTCTGTATGGGGTTCTGCATACCACTAACCTAGCCAACTTCGACGAAATCGTCGACGTGGGAGCAATCGGCTTCAAAGTCTTCCTTGGGCCGACCACGGGAAACATACCTCCGCCTGACGACGGCACGCTGCTGAAAATAATGGAGAAATCGGCGTCTAGGGAGGTTACGATAGGCTTCCACGCAGAGAACCATTCAATTGTCGATATGCTGTCAGAGGACCTGAAAAAGTCAGGTCGCACAGACCCAGCGGCACACACGGATGCTAGGCCTCCGATTTGCGAGGAAGAATCGATTCGGAAGATAGCTATTCTTTCGAAGCATACGGGAGGGAGGGCTCACATCTTTCACATGTGCGCCAAGGAGGGTGTGTATGCGTTGGCTCAGGCAAGGAAGGAAAGGGTGGACATCAGTGGGGAGACATGTCCCCAGTACCTCTTGCTCAATACAGACGCCTACTCGAAGTACGGCACACTGGCCAAGATCAATCCACCGCTCAGAGACAGGACCCACCAGGAGGCGCTATGGCGGGCGGTACAGGACGGGACGATAATGACCGTGGGCTCCGACCACGCTCCTCACTCTGCCGAAGAAAAGAAAGGGAATATATGGGATTGCGCCGCAGGATTTATTGGCGTTCAGACCCTCTTCCCGCTGATGCTCGACGCAGCCCTGCAGGGAACCACCAGTCTCGAGTCACTGCCGAAACTGCTCGCCGAGGGACCGGCCAGGCGCTTCGGGCTGTACCCCAAGAAAGGCGCCGTGCGGATAGGCAGCGACGCAGACTTCGCGGTTGTAGACCCGAAACAAACTACCGAAATCAAAGAGAAAGACATCCACGCGAAGTACCCGATTTCTCCTTTCATTGGATGGAGGCTAAAGGGCTCGGTGGTCTACACCATGCTCAGAGGGAAGGTGATAATGGAGCGAGGCAGTGTCAAGGGACCCTACGGCGACTTCGTGAGACCTAGGCGAGACGTCCGGCATGGATAGCAAGCGTGGGCCTTCCGAACGTCACGCCCGGAAGACGCTCATCCTGAGACGAAGACAGAGTGCCAGAGGAGGTGTAGGGTCGTATGTATCGTGACTCCGAAGAGAAACTGGCTGACTTCGCCCTCAACGTTGCCCGTGGAGAGGTGCCCGACGAAGTCGTCAAGCGTGCGAAGCTCATCATCGCCGACACACTCGCCTGCATCATCAGGGGTTACAGAACGAGCTACATGCGTTCCGTAAGCCGGCGCTTCAGGTTGGACGTTGGTACGGCCAACCTGATATCTATCCACGCGAAGTCGGCTCCCAGCACAGCTGCTCTGCTCAACTCCTCTGCGGGGACCGTGCTCGAACTCGATGAAGGCCACAGGGTTGGAGGATCTCACATGGCGGTTCAGGGACTCCCGGCAGCCATCGCAGTGGGCCAATCCAACAACATTAGTGGGAGACAGCTTGTCAGAGCTTTCGTGGGAGGTTACGAGGTCGGCGTCAGGGTAGGCTGGTCCCTCAAACCCCTCAGGCGAGGCCTGCACACCCACGGAACCTGGGCGGCAGTCGGCGCCGCCGTTTCATCCGCCCTGGCCCAGCCTGAGTTTGACAGTGCTACGGTGCTCCAATCCATTAGAATTGCTTCCAACACAGCGCACTCCACCACCTGGAAATCTGCCCATGAAGGAGCCCTCGTGAGGAACTTCTATGCCGGACTCGCTTCGATGTCAGGCGTGATTGCGAATACCTTGGCGAAGGATGGAGTGACCGGACCTGACGACGCGATTTCGTCGGCGCTGGCACCGGCAGTCAGTTCCACTGGTTCTCTGCAAAGAGACCCTGCGGAAGGACTCGGGGAGCGGTACCTGATGCTCGACAACTACTTCAAGAAGTATCCTTGCTGCGGCTACACCCACAGCCTGGTGGAGGCTTTGGGGAAGGTCAAAGTCAGTTCGCCGTTTGACATAGAACGAGTCGACATCAGGACTTTCGGAGAGGCGGCAGCCTTGAGCAACAGCAAACCTGTCAACTCATTGGCCGCCAAGTTCTCCATCCCGTATATCGTCTCCAACTACTTCCTCAGCGGCGAGCTTACCATCGACACCTTTGCCGACGCCAGCGTTCTGCGCGACTCGTGGCGCGGCCTAGCTTCTAAGGTCCACGTAAGCGTCGACGAGGCGATGGAAGCGCGGTACCCAAAAGAATGGGGGTCTGAACTTGATGTCGTCCTGAAGGACGGTTCCGTCCTGCGCTCGGCATGCCAGAACGCAAACCCTGTCTCGGAGGAGGAGCTTCGCGCGAAATTCGGGATGACTTTGGCCGGGGTCCTTGCCGAAAGGGAGGCGTCGAGCCTTTGGCTACAGGTCCAGAACTTGGAGAAGCTGAGTTCGATAGATGAACTGATGACCAAGATCGAAGAATCCATCGCCGACGATTACTTCAGCTAGCCTGGACTCCCAGATACTTCTCTCGGAGAAGCGCGTTCTGCTTCAGCTCGCTGGAAGTGCCGGAAAGCGCGACCTTTCCGAACTCCAGCACGTATCCTCTATCCGAGTTCTCCAGTGCGACCTTGGCATTCTGCTCAACAAGAACTATGGCTAGTTTCGGGTTGCTCCGCTTGATCTCCCTGAGCGCCTCGTAGACGCTTTTGACCGCCAGCGGCGAGAGCCCCAGCGAAGGCTCGTCCAGCATTATGATGTCCGGCTCCTGCATCAATGCCCTAGCCACGCTCAGCTGTTGCTGCTGGCCCCCGGAGAGATTTCCAGCAAGGCTGTTCATCTTTTCTTTCAAGGCTGGAAAGAACTTCACGACGTTCTCGGTGTTCTGCTCTCTCTTCTCCCTGGCCCTCGGTATGTTGCCGGCCAGCAGCAGATTCTGCCTGACTGTCATCAAGGGGAATACGTGCCTTCCCTCAGGCACCATGGAGATGCCCAACCTGATTATCTCATGAGGTTCGCTGTGGGAGATGTCTTGGCCCGAGAACATAACCCTGCCTTCACGAGGGTGGACGAATCCTGTGATTGTCCTTAGGAGCGTGGACTTCCCCATACCGTTCGAGCCTATGATGCATACGAACTCGTTATCTTGAAAGTTCATTGATATTGTATTCAGGACATTGAGCGTCCCATAGGACACCGATACGGAATCGAGTTCAAGCATAGTCTTCGCCCAAATAGGCTTTCAGCACATCCTGATTTCTCACGACTTCCGCCGGCGCGCCTTCGCATATCTTCTTCCCGTAATCCAAAACCGCCATCCGGTCCGCCACTTGCTGGACAGCCTTTACTATGTGTTCTATCAGGACTATAGAGACACCCCTTTCCCTGACCTTCCGAATCAATAGGAGAAAGTCCCCTATCTCCCCTTCCGTCAGCCCTGCCATAGGCTCGTCCAAGAGCAGAACCTTCGGGGACATCGAGAGGGCTCTGGCGACTTCCAGCCGCTTCCTGTCTTGAATTGAGGTGTCCTTCGCCAGCCGCTCGGCCTTTTCTTTCAGGCCCACTTCTTCCAGAACTTCTCCGGCAATCTCTGCAGCACCCTCCATGTTGCTCCTGACCAACAATGCACCAACCATAACGTTGTCCCTGATTGTCAGGTTGAGGAACGGCCTCGTGTTCTGGAATGTTCTTGCTATTCCGGCCTTGGTCACCCGATATGGCGGCCACCCCGTGATGTTGGTGTCCTCGAGGATGATCTTTCCTGAGTTCAGTGGGTAGAAGCCCGAAATGAGGTTGAACAGAGTCGTCTTCCCCGAGCCGTTCGGGCCTATCACGCCGAGGATGTCCTTCTTGTCCACCTCGAGCGAAACGCCGTCAACGGCAACCAATCCACCGAACTTCTTGGTGACCGCATCCACCTTCAGGATGCTCATTTGCCCCGCCTCACCCTTTCTACCAGCGTAAGAAGTCCCTGTGGTCTCACTAAGACAATTGCCATGAGCAGGATTCCAATCAAGGCGTAGTTGAGGCCAGCGACGTTGGGGAACGTTTGCTGCAGGAAGTAGGTCACAGCCTCATATACTATCCCTCCAAGCACGGGCCCCCAAATTCTCCCGGTACCTCCGATTATGGCTGCGAGCACTATGTCTATCGACAAGGTGATCGTGGCGGTACTTGTCGGAGTTATGAAGAGGAAGTACTGAGCGTAGAAGGTCCCGGCCATTCCGGTAATGAATGCGCTGATAAAGAACGCCATCGACTTGTACAGTCCCGTGTTTATACCCAAGGCCTGCGCAGCGTCTTCATCCTCCTTGATTCCGGACAGATAGTATCCCATCCTTCGCTTGGAGATGACGTAGTTGGCTATGATCGCCAGAAACAGTATGCCGTCAATCAACCAAGCGTAAAGGATGGGCTGACCGAACTGCATTTCAGCCACATTCGAAGTGAGCGGGATGAACAGACCTATATCGCCGTTCGTTATATCGACGTAGTGGGTAAGCAGTAGCTGTATCACCTGGACGAAGGCGAGCGAACCCATCACGAAGAAGACGCCTTTGAGCCTGAGAGCTGTTGCGCCTATCACGAATGAAGAGAGACCGGCGACTGCCCCTGCAGCGAGAATCCCAATCCAAGGCGATATGCCAAATCTCAGAAAAAGCAGGGTCGAAGTGTAGGCACCCACTGCCAGGAAAGCCGCATTACCTAACGACACCTGACCGGCTCGCCCCCCCATTATGTCCCAAGCGCTGGCCAAGGTCGCGAAGAACAGCATCAAGGTCACCATCGTGAGGTACTGGCGCCCGGCCACCTCCCCCAGCAGGGGGAGGACAACAAGGAGGACCACCCAGCCCAGTGCTTTCTTATCTTTCACTGCCAAGTGTCACCTCGTCATCTTCCCAAAGAGGCCATTTGGCCTCAAGAGTAGTACGAGTATGAAGAAAACGAACAACACAACCTGCCCCAAATCAGCAGTCACGAAGAGGCTGCTAATGGACGATATGAGACCGAGGACGAGGCCGCCAACGTAGGCTCCCCGGATATCACCCATGCCTCCTATCACGACAACCACGAACATGATTAGGATGAAGGTAGACCCTATGGTCGGGAAGATCTCGTATGTGGGGGCAAGGAGCGAACCGGCTGCCGCGGTGAAGGCTATCCCCAAACCAAAGCTTATCGCGAAAGCGCTTTTGGTGTTCACCCCCATGAGTTTCGCCGCAGTTATGTCTTGGGCTGTCGCCTGCATTGTAAGCCCTATGGATGTCCTTTGCAGAATCAGCCAGAGAATCACGGCAGCAACCAAGGAGCCAATGAAGATGATTAGAGGCGGAAGCGCGATGAAAACGCCGGACAGACCATAGGAGATATCGGGATAGCCCACAGGGACGACCTGATAGTTGCTGCTCCAGAGAAGTTGAGCGAAGTTCTGCAGAAAGATTGACAGCCCCACCGTCAGGAGGATTTCCGGCAGGTCGCCCAGGGGGAGAGTTCTGCTAAGCATGAGAGCCTCGAAGAGATAACCAATAGCGAACAGCAGAGGAATGGAGACGACTAGGCTCACCAGTGGGCTTGTTCCCATGTATACGACGAACCAGTAGGTCACATACATCGCGAGCATTAGAAACTCGCCATGGGCGAAGTTCACTAGTTTCATGACGCCGAAGATCAGAGAGAGCCCCATGCTGATCGCACCGTAAAGGCCGCCAATGAAGAGCCCGTTGATAATGGCCTGGAGTAGTATGATGGCGAAGGAACTCAATGACCAAGCCACACGAGGACTAGAGGAGATAAGCGTTCCCGAGAGACGAGAACAACTGTCCAGCTGCTCGCAAAGCTGAGCCTAGGGCGTTTCAATATAGAAGTGCTTCCACACGTCTCCATTGTAGTACGCCTTCGGCACTTCATCCGTAGCACCGTCCAGCCTGATGGTTGTGTGCGCCTCGCTGTTCTGCCACGCTCTGCAGGGTTTTCCCAGTGCAACGTGGAACAGTGATTTTTTAGGATCGGAGCCATTGATTTCCATCACGGCGGCCGCCAGGGACGTCTCTGATTTTGGGTCCTCGTCGTGCCTGCAGATAGAGTTTAGGCCGGGACCGTTCAGATGATCTTGGGAGAACTCCATCATCTTCTCTGAGGATATGTTGCCCTTGTTCTGCTCCAGCAACTGCGATGCCCTAACGTATCTGACATAGCTCGAGACGTCATCACTGTCGTTTAGTTCGTGCAACACCTGGAACCGATTGGATCTGGCGATGGTCCCTGACAAGAACTTCTGCACCGCGAGCCTGTCATAGGAACCTTCGATTACATAGGCGGACGCAGCGTCAACGAACTCCAGATTCCCTGGAGTGTACATGGGGCTCTCTGCTACTCGCTCGGTGGCGAACTTCGTGGCTTCCAGTGCAGTGGCCCTACGGATAATTCCCTCTCTCATGAGCCAACCCCTGTCTAGGGCTCTGACCTCGCCGACCGCCACCTTCCTGTTCTTGAGTTCGGTGGTTCTCGAAATGTTGCTACCAGTGACGACTCCCTTGTCGTTCATCCCCATCTTTATCGACAGCTCGCCGGCAGCTGCCACCGCCACGAATCTGTTGCCGTTGTCGGGTTTTTCGAACACCAGGATGTTGATTTCCTTATTACGGTAAAAGTTGCTGCCCACAAATTTCTCGGAGCCGACCTTGTCGCTGTTCTTCATGACGACGACTGAACCTGTCGTTGTACTGTCGCCCATCGCGATTAGAACGGTGCATTCGTCAGGGGCGAGGTTGTGGTTCAGGGAGTTGTATGCGATGATATCTTGGAAACTCGTCCCCGAACCTCGGGCTAAGCCCTTCATGTACTCCAGAGCGTCTTCGTCGAACATCCCGGGCTCAGCCTTGCCTAGCGTCGGGCTCCGGCGGATTCCAAAGACGGCCGCGTTCTTCCAGAACGCTGTCACGTTATGACGAATGGCACGCCTGGCGGTGCTCCCTGCTGCGCATCCCCTTTCGAAAGGGCCTCCTTCGGAGGGCTCAGGCGCTGGCAACATGATCACTATGGCCACTCGCGACCGGGGTTACGAACTTTCCCCTCTGGACGTCCTCCATAACCTGGCCTTTCTCCATCACCACGCGTCCTCCCACGATGGTATAGGATGGGATACCCTTGATCTTCGCACCATCGAAGGGAGTCAGCTTGCTCTTGCTGTGCAGGCGTTCCGCCTTTATTGTCATCTCTTCGTCCATATTCACAATGGTGAGGTCTCCGTCCATGCCAACCTCAATGGTTCCCTTCTGTGGGTACATGCCCCAGACCTTTGACGGACCCTCGCTCATGTACTTTACCACTTCTCCGAGGCTGAGCCTCCCCCGACTCACTTCGTTCAGGATGAGGGGGAGCATCGTCTCCACGCCGGGCCATCCTGCAATCGCCTCCCATATGTTCGGTTTGAACTTCTCCTCTCTCGCATGAGGCGAATGGTCCGTGGCAATCATATCGAGGGTGCCGCTCTTCAGTCCATCCCAGAGCGCCTTGGCGTGCTCCGGGCTCCTAACAGGGGGATTCATCTTGAGCAGAGGCCCGAGCTTCCGGATCTCATTGCCGTCCAGCAGAAGATAGTGAGGGCAGGTCTCTGCCGTTATTGGGAAGCCCAGTTGTTTCGCCTCTTTGACCATCTCCAGACCGTCTGCAGAACTCAGATGGAAGATGTGCAGTTTTGTTCGAAACGGTCTGATGAAGACCAGTGCCCTGCCTATCGCTTCGGCTTCCGAGATGCTCGGCCTCGATTCGAGGTGAGCGAGAGGGTCACTCCGTCCAGCCGCCTTGAACTCGTTCACCAGATGCGTTGTTATGGTCCTGTTTTCCGCGTGAACGCCTACCCTCAGGCCCGTCTTCGCAATTTCCTTAAAGGCGAGGACAAGTTCCCAATCATCTGGGCTCGGAAGATTCCCGACGGTCTCTCCCATGAATATCTTGTAGCCGACTGCGCCCTGCGCTGCGAGTTCCTGAACCTTGTCGAGGTTTGTCGGGAGAACGACCCCGAATATGCCAAAGTCCACGATAGATTTCTCTTTGGCCCGCCGCAATTTCAACTGGAAGCTTGGCTTGTCCTGGGTCGGTGGGTTCACGTTCGGCATATCCAAGAACGTCGTGACGCCACCCGCGGCAGCCCCCAGAGACCCTGAGTGAAGATCTTCCTTGTACTCGAAACCAGGTTCTCTGAAGTGCACATGCCCATCGATGATGCCAGGAAAAACAGCCATCCCGTCCGCGTCCAGCACTCTTTCTGCCTGCGGAAGCGATGCGAACGCGCCTATGGCCACGACCTTGCCGTCGTCAATCGCAACTCCGCCTCTGATGCACCTTTCGCTCGAAAGGAAGATGTTGTCACCCTTCACCACCAAGTCGACTGTCATAAACAAACGACCAGCCGAATGAAGTCATTTAGGGATAGTTGCTAATCCCTTAGGGTCTCTATCCATGAAGTCGGTTCGTTCTACGGCAAAGACGATTGGGGCGAGCTGAGTGGGAAGGAGGAGGGAGACGCCACCACATCTGCGTTGTCAACAGGCCCCCCATCGGTTAGGGGATATGATTAAAATAGCCATACGGCTCGAATTTGAGCCGATGAAGGTAGAAAACATTCTAGGAAGACACACCAAGAGAAACGCAATTTCGACCGCAGTCGCTGTAGTTGTGATAATCGTAATCTTGGTCGTCGCACTGGGAGGTTATTACGCCTACTCTAGCGCATCCTCGTCTTCGTCAACCACGACCACCACTACGACGTCGAGCAAGCCCGCACCGACAATCACCATAGCGGCGGTGTTTCCGCTGACCGGCTCGAGTTCCTACTTTGGGACCACCTGTCTGCAGGCAGCTCAGTTGGCTGCGCAGGACATTAACAACGCTGGCGGAATCACGGCACTTGGAGGTGCCAAAATCAAGATCTTGTCTGTTGATACTACAAGCGACGCGACCCAGGCATATAGCGTCGTTCAGAGCCTCCTCTCAACCAACAAGAACATCACAGCTGCGGTAGGAGCCTATGCTTCTGGTCTGACGATACCGCTTCTCCCGCTGTTCCAGCAGTATCAGGTGCCTTTGATTCACACCGCATTCTCCAATCTTGCCACGACGAACAGCTACACCTATGGGTTCAGGATAGCCCCCAATGCTACCACCTTCGGAGACTCGATGGTCAACTTCCTTGTCTACTTGGGGACTCAGGGCTTCGATGTCTCAAGGATTGCCCTGGTCTATGAAAACGACGCCTATGGTGCAGGCGTCGCCCAGGCAGTCCAAGCGGCTTTGCAGCAGTACCCCCAGTACCATGTGGTCCTGAATGAACCGTACTCCCTCAGTGGGTTCACTAATGCCCAGCCCGTGGTGACCGCCGTTCAGGCGGCCAATCCGCAACTAATCATGGAGGTATCATACCTGAATGATGCGAGTTTGATAGTTCAGGGACTTCGAGCCCAAGGACTGAACATTCCCATCATAGGTGGCTCCGGTGGCTTTCCATTGCAGCAGCTCTACAAGCAGGTGGGCAACGACACAAACCTAATTTTCACCGCAGCTGCCTACAACGCGAACGAAAGCAAACTGATAGCGCAGTCAGTCAACAGCGAGTACCAAGCGAAGTATGGCTACTTCATGCCTGAAGCTGCTGGCTCCTACTACTCTGCCGTGTGGACCATTGCCGATGCCATCAACCAGGCGGCCTCTACCAATCCAGTGGTAATTGACCAAACACTGCACTCGATGACTGTAACATCAGGGAATGCCCTCATCCTCCCTGAGGACCAAATACACTTCAACTCCATAGGCGCCAATGTTGACGCGTTTCCAGTCATTGCGCAGTGGCAGAACGGGAAGCTGCTGACAGTGTACCCGCTGAACCTTGCGACGGCGAAGCCAATACTACCACCGGTTCCTCCCTAGGCTTTCATTCGAACCTTCGGGTTAACGTCCCAGATTCTTTCTGGGAACCCCCCTTTTTTGTGCATCAGAAGTGCTTTCTAATCACATTTCGTGAACGCAGGTTGACGACCCATGCGGAGGCCGTTTTCGACCGCCGTCGCAGGCATGACGTGCGTTCCAACTCGATGCCAGGTCTTGCGCAACACTGTCTGCATTCGGCTAGCAGGAGGACCGGTATGGGAATCAATGCCCACGGTCAATCGGGCGCGAGCAAGTCTATGAGTTCTGTTGAGAGCTCGGCTTTGGCTGGCCTCACCAGAGGGAGCCTCACCTTGGCACTGGAATACTCGCCTAGACGCTCCTTCACCTCGTCAGGCGTTCCACACGCAGCCAGTCCGGTAAGGTACGATTCGGGCAGAGCGCGCATGAGCCCTTCCATGCCACCGGTTTCGTACGCTTTCTGAAGCATGGGGAAATCTTCTTCCTTCATCACTGACTCACCTACTCTGAGCTTCTGGCGGAAGTTGAATCCTGCCTGTGTGGGGGTGAACTTGTTGGCGACCTCCCACCTCACGGCATCGATAGCCTCCTTCTGATTTTCCGATGCGGCCGCGACAATGAGTTGAGCTACCTCCAGGTCTTCAGGGTTTCGTCCAGCTTCACGTGCTGAATTCCGGACGATTTCCACCGCGTTCTTCGAATAGTCCGGCGAAGCTATTGTGTTTAGAAGAACACCGTCGCCCACAGCGCCCGCAATGCGGAGGCCTGTCTTGCTCGTTGCCGCAATCCAGATTGGTATTCTGCGTCTCGGAGGCTCGAACGAGAGCCTGATGTTCTTGAACTTGACAAACTTGCCCTCGTAACTTGCTTCATCCCCCGTCAGAATTTGTCTTACGGATTCGACATACTCCACGAGAATCGCCGCTGGGTCTAATACCTCTAAGCCGTGTCGGACGGCGTGTGACTGCGTGCAAGCACCAAAGGCAAAGACGGTCCTGCCGCCTGACAGTTCGTCCAATGTCGCCATCGTCTGAGCCATCACCAGGGGGCTGCGCAGCCTGACAATCTGGGTCGCGCCGAGCGCTATTTTCTGGGTGGAAACGCTGAAAGAAGATAGAGCCGACACAGCATCCCTGACAAGGTTGATCGTCTCAGAGAAGAAGCCCATCTCAAAGCGTCTTTTTTCCGCGGACTGAATCCACCCGATCATGTCTCGGACCGTGGCGTCAGGCGCGTATCCTGTGGCAAACCCAATTCTCTGCATGAGGAGATTGATGACGTACATGGCGAATTAAAGGTGTTGCCGAATAGGCACAGAATTCGTTTGACGAGGCCCTGCGGTCTGGCGGCCTTTCCACTGCATCCATATCCATCTCAGCATACGAGAGACAGTTACGCGACCTGTCGAACGTCGACGAGTTGATGGCTCGTTCGAAACGTTTGAAGGTGTCCTGAGATGCGGGGGGCACGAGGACTCCATGCCCCGAGATACATTGGGCGTTTATGCCTTGGGCCGCTTTCAGGCCGTTGAAGATCTTTTGTTCGAGCTGCTACGTGCCCGGCTAGCCTGGAGCGTCTTTTATGAGAATCTGCGCTAGGAGAGCTGCCCTCAAATACAGTCCGTTCTTGGCTTGCTCGAAGTATTTGGCGGCCGGTAGACTGTCGACGTCCGGCCCCAATTCGTCAACTCTGGGCAGGGGGTGAAGTATGTACGGAACCTTCTGATGAGATATCAGAAATGCCTTGTTCAGTTGGTAAGACCCTTTCAGCCTCTGGTAGTCATCGGGATTGGCGAACCTCTCCTTCTGTAGTCTGGTGACATAGAGGAAGTCAAGCTGAGAAAACACCCTCTGCAGGTCGTCCGTCTTCTGATAGGTCGCATTGTGCAGGGAGTCAAGCGTCTCCTGCCTGACCTGGAGTTCCTCAGGAGCGATGTAGAATATCTTCACTCGGTCGTACTTGTCTAGGGCCATCGACAGGCTGCTAGTCGTGCGGCTGTGCGCTACGTCCCCCATGACACCGATACTGACGCCGTCAATCTCGTGTCGTATTCGTCTTATCGTATACAAGTCCAGCATAGCCTGCGTGGGATGCTCGTTCGAGCCGTCGCCTGCGTTGATCACTGGGGCTTCGCAGATATCAGCGGCTTGCCTTGCCGACCCGACCGCCTTGGCCCTGACCGCCACTGCGTCAGGGCGATATCCGTCGATCATTCTCAGTGTATCTTCGAATGTCTCCCCTTTGGCTATGGAAGCGGCTTCTGCAGGTCCAAAGTCTATCACGCTCCCGCCCACTTTCACCATGGCAAATTGGAAGCTCAGACGCGTCCTCGTTGAAGGCTCCATGAAGACGGTGGCCAGCAGATAGCCTTCGAGGATGTCCAGCATCCTCTTCTTGGCTAGGCTGTTTCTGATGAAATCCGCGGCGTCGAACAGACTCTCCAACGAATCTCTCTTGAGTTCAGCAGCCGAAATGACATCCTTCCCGTAAAACGAAGAAACCATGTATTTCGGTTCGATTGTTACCGTCACCTTTTATAAATCATACGCGAGGAATTCGCCCATTCGAAGACATAGCCATTAATGTAACTCTTCCTTGGCCGTTCTGCTTTGGCCAAGGTTTGTGTGCTGACTTCAGGTGGCACTGTCTCGATGGGGGTGGACAGGTCGCTCGGCCGTGCCCGAATGGTGGGCGCTGAAGAACTGATTGGGGGACTCAGGATTCCAGGAATTGAGCTGAAAACGCGAAACGTCCTTAGCAAAGGGAGCGCAGAATTCGTGCCAGACGACTGGGTAACGCTCGCGAAGGGAACGGCATCGTGTCTGGAGGGTGGGGTTGATGGAATTGTGATATTGCACGGCACCGACACCATGCAATACACCGCCTCCGCGTTGAGCTTCATGATTCAAGGACTGAGCGTACCAATTGTGCTGACGGGCGCCATGAAACCAGGCCTCGAGCGAGACAGCGATTCTCGTGGCAATTTGGAGGCGGCCGTAAAGGTCGCTGCACGTGCGGACTTGGCCGAAACCTGTGTAGTATTCTCAAAGAGCGAAGACGGCCGCTCTAAGAGCATATTCAGAGGAACCAGAACGAAGAAGATCTCGTCGACGGCATTGAATGCCTTTTCGAGCATAAACGAGAATCCTTTGGGCGATTTTGGAGACGGGAGAATACGCCTGAGCCGGGACAGGGTGAGGAGGGGACCCAGGAGACTCAGAATCGATACTGCAATCAGAGGGGAAGTCTGCTTGGTCAAGTGCCATCCGGCCATGACGGCAGAGATGCTCGCAAGGACGTTGTCCGGCTGCAACGGCGCTGTTATTGAGGGGACAGGCATCGGACACATACGGCGGGACCTTTTGCAAGAGGTGAAAAAATTCGGGCGCCCAACAGTCCTTTCCACCCAGTGTCCGATTGGTGGGGAAGCCCTTGGTATGTATGACATTGATGCTGACATACTCGGTGTACCGAACACCATACCATCAAGCGACATGGCCCCGGAGACCGCGCTCGTCAAACTGATGTGGTGCTTGGCCAAAGACTTGGACTTCGAGAAGGTGAAAGAGTTGATGCAGACTCCCTTGGCAGGCGAAATCAAAAAGATGTATGGTAGGAACATTTGAAGCGGGGACACGAGCCGGTTCGCCATTGTAACCGACCGACACGAGCCCAGAATTCCTATCTCGAATGAGAACCCCAGGTGGATAAGATACGGCGCCCTAGATCTACTTCCGAGCTACGAACTGTTGGCGGTGTTCATTTAGGCGGACACCAACTCACGAATCCTCTTCATCCCTTCCATTATCCTTTGCTTCGGTGTCGTGTACGACAGTCGGAGATGAGCTTCCCCTTCAAGGCCGAAGTGTGCACCCGCGACGCTGGACACGCGCTTTTCCGTGAGCAAGGAGTTCGAGAACGCGATGGAGTCAGATTCGTGAATTCTGGGAAAACAATAGAACGCACCCGACGGAGTGGCGCATTGCCAACCAGGTATCTTCGCTATCTCCCTGACCATCGCATCTCTCCTTTCTCGGTATTCGTCGTTCATCTCTTTCTGCCAGCTCCGGTCGCCCAGCAGAGCCACCACCGCGGCCTTTTGCACAAAGGAAGATGCACAGGTCGTTGTGTTGTCCTGAAAGTCGACCAACACGTCTGTGAATGCTTTCGAAGAGACAGTGTACCCAAGTCTCCAGCCTGTCATTGCGAATTCCTTGGAGAAGCCGCTAATCACAACGAGATTCCCCTCTTCTATGTCGCAACTGGGTATCTTTTGTGGAGACCCGTCGTAGACCAATGCCGAGTAGATTCTGTCCAGCAACAGTGTGATCTTCTTTCGTGCACACATCTTGAGGAGTTCCTCTAGCTGCTTCATGGGGATTATGGCCCCCGTCGGATTGCAGGGCGAATTCACCAGTATTGCCTTTGTTCTTTTGGTAGTCTTGTTCTCAAACGATGCCAGTGGAAAGTCCGACGGCCTGATGTCATTCCAAGGGCCCGCTCTGATTGGAGTTCCTCCCAGGTACTCGATGATTGCCCCGTAGGTCGGCCAGACCGGGTCTTGAATCATCACCTCGTCTCCCGAGTCAATCAAGAGCGACAGCGCGGAGAATAAGGCAAACTTGGACCCGGGATAGAAGGCGACGTTGGAAGGCTTGACATCGAGGCCCATGCCTTTCTGGTCCGCCACGAGGGCTTGCCTGAGCTCGGGAATTCCTCTCGCCGACGTATAGTGAGTGAAACCTTTCTTTATCGCGTCGATTCCCGCTTCCTTGATACTTACAGGCGTCTCGAAATCGGGTTCACCGACATCGAACCTCACCACGTCCTCGTTCCTTGCGAGCAACTCCCGTACCACATTGGCTGCCTCAAGCGTCGGCGAGCCTTCTAGATGTGCCGCTCTTTTGGACAGTTCCAATTCAGCTTTACCGCATTTTCCAACCGTTTTTAAATCCGCCGCCGCAATTTCATGATTGGCAATTTCAGACCCCAGAGGAACCCGGTTGCTGTCCAACTGCTCGATTCTGCGCGAACCAGACAGCTTGATGGCTAGTCTGTCGTCGTTGGCATGATGATAGCCGGATCATTCTAGACCGCACCACGTTGTCGTGAAAAGTGCCGTTGGCTTTGGCATCGGCCCATGTGCTTCCAAGATTTGTCCAAGACAGCCTCGAGGCAGCCTACCCAGGTTTGGTCAGCAGGGGAGTGAGGCGCCAAGAGCCACCAGTTCTGTCACTTGTTTCTGGCCTTCTTAGGGGGGGTGTTTATAATAATCCGAACGCCGGTCGAAACTCCCCGATGAAGGAAGAAGCGTTCGATGTGATTGTCGCTGGTGGGGGAAACGCCGCACTGTCTGCGGCTCTATCCGCGGCAAAGACGTCTTCCAAGGTGCTTCTGTTGGAGAAAGCAGCCATGGAGGACAGAGGAGGTAACACGAAGTACGTCCGCGACATAAGATATGCCCACGGAGACGACAAGTACACCACTGGGCCGTATAGTGAGGAAGAGTTGCTGGACGATCTCATCAGAGTGACCGGAAAGGAAATCGATCTGGATTTGGCCAAACTGACAATCAGAAGGTCGCGGGAGATTCCTCAATGGCTGGAAGAGAATGGCGTGAAGATTACAAAAGCATTCAGAGGAACGCTCCACTTGGGAAGAACCAATCTGTTTCCTCTAGGTGGTGGGAAAGCCATGGTCAACGCATACTATCAGAAAGCATCCAAGGCGAATGTGGAGGTTTCATACGAATCTGCCATAACCAAGATGCACACCCAGGACGGCGTTGTCGAAGGAGTCACTGTCATGTCGGGTGGCAAGACTAGAGAATATAGGACTGGGGCGTTGGTTGTTGCAGCCGGCGGTTTCGAATCGAACGTCTCCTGGCTGAAGGAGTATTGGGGTGATGCCGCGGATAATTTTGTGATTCGTGGTACACGACACAACAATGGTGAAATGCTGCGCATGCTCCTGCAAGAAGGCGCGAAGCGAGTCGGAGATCCCAGAAATTTTCATTCAACGTCTGTGGATGCTAGGGCTCCAAAGTACGATGGCGGCATTGTCACAAGAATCGATGCAATTCCGTTCGGCATCACAGTCAACGCCGAGGCTCAGCGATTCTACGACGAGGGGGAAGACCTGTGGCCGAAGAGGTATGCGATTTGGGGGAAGATGATCGCGGCGCAACCCAACCAGATTGCCTATTCGATAGTCGATTCGAAGGTAAAGGGCTTGTTCCTTCCTTCCGTCTGGCCGCCATTCATGGCGGACTCTGTTGGGGAGTTGGCAAACCAGATGGGCTTGGACTCGGACAGGATGACCAACGTCGTGTCGACGTACAACAAATCTGTAGCCGACGGCGGCACCTACGACCCTTCAAAGCTGGATGACTGCCACACGCTAGGCCTAACGCCGAGCAAGTCGCACTGGGCGCTGAGGATTGACACACCTCCATTCTATGCCTACCCTCTCAGACCGGGGATTACATTCACCTACATGGGCGTCGCAGTTGATGCGCAGGCGCACGTGCTTAGGGAAGATGGTACTCCGTTCAAGAACTTGTATGCAGCGGGTGAAATCATGTCCGGTAACATACTCAAGCGAGGCTACCTCGGAGGGTTTGGCCTAACCATCGGAACTGCCTTTGGGAGAATCGCGGGGGAAGAGGCTTGCAGGCAGCTATAGACGAACAAATCGATTGAAGGCGCGGACATGACAGAGAACCGCACTGAAGACGCTTATGAAGAACCGATAAGGCAGATGACTGTATGTAATGCCTGCAGATATTGCGAAGGCATCTGTCCCGTTTGGGATGCAATGGAACGGAGGCGGGTCTTCCATAGACAAGACGTGGTCTACATGGCGAACCTGTGCCATGACTGCCAGGACTGCTATACGGTGTGTCCTTACACCCCGCCCCATCCTTTCAAAATCAACATACCAAAGATGATGAGTGAAATTCGCAAGTCAACATACAAGGACTATACGTCCCCAAAGAAGTTGGCGGTGTTCTTTGAGAATCAGACTAGATACTCGCTAATGACGATAGCCGTCAGTCTGACCCTGGTGTCGGTATTCGTCCTACTGATCGGAAGCCCATCTAGGCTCGTAGCACAACACCTCGGAACTGGTTCGTTCTATGCCATCGTCCCTTCGCTAGCCATCGACATAGTCGGAATAGTGGCTGGGCTGTATGTGATTGGGATGTGGCTTTACGGGGTGAAACGGTATTGGAATGACACTGCAGGACCATTGCGGCTAGTCTTCAACCCAGGAGCACTATGGGGAGCGGCCACTGAAGCATTCGAGCAGACGTGGTTCAAAGGAGGAGGCCCTGGTTGCATGTATCCCGATCCTAAGTCCGACAAGAAACCGTCGTATCGAAGGTATTACCTACACGCGCTGGTCTTCTTCGGCTTCACTCTAGACCTCATCGCGACAATATCGGCGACTGTTCTTCAGGATGGCTTGGGCATCCTGCCGCCATATCCTATTGTGAGCGGTCCGGTCCTGTTTGGGATCGCTGGTGGGGCTCTCATAATTCCTGGGGCGTTGGTCTTGCTCTTCGTCGACGTAAGGAGCAAACCGACTACCTTCGAGAGCATGGCATCGCTCGACCGTTGGTTCTTGGTGTTCCTGATTCTGGTCACACTGACGGGCTTCGGGACTCTGCTCCTGCGAACTACAGCTGGCATGGGGAGCCTCTTCACCCTGCACCTAGGCCTAGTCTTGGCGCTCTTCCTCACGGCTCCCTACGGCAAGTTCATTCACTTTGTCTACCGGTACGTGGCGCTCGTGGTAAATAGAATCGAAGCACAAAGGGAGGAATCCAGTTCTTGACCAAGGAAGTTGACTATCGGACAGCAAGCGATGGAACGATCTCATCTAGGTTCGCTCGGACTTGCGAGGGAATGCATGGCTGGGCGCATGGGTCATGGCACAACCCCCAGATTGTCTGATGTTTCGCGTCGAGTCCTCATGCATACGAACACCGCGTCAGCAGCATGGCACTACCTTGGTCCGGCGAAGGCGTCTTCTGTAAGGTGCTGTGTTGCGGTTCCTCAGTCTTTGATGTAGAACGCGCTTCCCGCCATGAGGCGTCTGGCAGTCCTTCCGACTGTCACGCTATCCACCACTGCTCCCTTATGGTTCGAATGGCTCTGCACTGCCACGTCGATCAGTCCCTTGGGGTGCGCGATGACGACTCTGCCCGCGGGTGCCCTAGAACGCTCGTTTACAATCGTACCTGGGATGGTGGCGGCTACCGCGGTGCAAATTGCTCCCGTGACTGCATAGGCGTGGTGCATCTTCTGCATTGAGAAGAGTCTGGGGAGCACGTTATATTCGTGCCTGGTTATCCTGGCGCCGGTGGATGTAGTATAGTTTTGGGGGTTCGCGACAACAGCTATGAAAGGTATGTGTGGGCTTTTCGACGTCGCTTCTCCCGCCTCCTTCACAAGCCCAATCATCTCGCAAACCTTGGATCGGATGAGCTCCGACTTTCGGAGTGTATCTTGGGAGACGTCGTCAGGAAGCTCAGTCCCCTTCATTCCGACGTCTTCTGCCCTCACAAAGACCACAGGGTTAGATGCGTCAACGACTGACGCCTGGATGGCTCTCCCTTGTACCGGAATCCTGTCCACGACGTTGCCGGTGGGGAACAGGGCGCCAGTCACAGCGCCCCCTGGGTCGTACCAAGTCACATCTATCCTTGCGCCTGGATTTGGAACCCCGTCGATGAAGTAATTGCCTTCGTACTTCGTCTTCCCGCCTTCCAGCTGAACCGATGCGTCGACCCTTTTGCGCGTGTTTGTGTTGAAGAGCCTGACTTTGGTGCTAGACCCTCGTGCCCTGAAAAGCCCTTCGTCGATGGCAAACGGACCCACGGCGGATGTAAGGTTCCCGCAGTTGCCTCTGTAGTCCACGGATTTTCTTTCTACCTCGACCTGACCGAATAGGTAGTCGACATCCACGCCTGGCTGCTTGCTTCTGGACACTACCATTGTCTTGCTTGTCTGCGCATGTGTCCCCCCGAGCCCGTCAATCTGCATTGGGTCACCGCTTCCGAACACTCTGAGTATTACATCGGTCATTTCGCTCTTGCTGGAAGGCAGATCCGCTTTCTTGAAGAAAACACCTTTGCTGGTGCCTCCCCTCATTATGACGCATGGCACACGAGACTGAACCATATTCCACGCCGCACTAGAAGGGCATTAAAGTTCACCGTAGACTACGTTTCTTGGGAGTCCCGTGGAGACATTCTCAAGGAATCGGCAGGGCCTCGCATCGCTATAGTTGCAAGGCCACTACGGTCTTTCTCGACCAAACTGGCAATATGCGTAGTCAAGTGAGGCGGTCCGACCATTCCTAGGTCACAATGCTATTAGTCAGGACTGAGGGCCTCCAGCCGTGTTAGGCAGGAAGAAGAAGACCGAGATGTGGTCTCCAAGCAGTCATAGTGGTAAGTGGGATGAGGAAGAAAGGAGATACAAGGAGACCAGCCATGGCAACAAGAAATACCCCAAGCATGAATGGGGATACGACCTCGGAAGAAAAAAGAAGAAGAGTCTCGTGGACAGACTGAAAGAGCGATGAGTGAACATAGTCGGAACTGGGATGAGAGAGAACGGGATCAGATCGACGCTCAAGTCCATGGTCCGAATTACGGCAGGTTTGGTAAGCAGGCGTGTAGATGCTCTCTATGTGGGCACAAGTTTGTCTATGAGTGCGCTAGTGCCAAATGAAACTGTTGTGCTGTCGGGTAGATTGATGGTCGATGGAATTCTCCAGGCTCTTGGTTGCTGTCGTAATGAGCATGGGTGTGTTGACCCAGACCAGGGACGTCTCGGTCAGCTTCGCCTACAATCTGATGATGAAGAATAGGATAAGAGGGTATTCCCGCCGTGGATAGTGACAAACTAGTGGGGATTTTCACTCTCGCCGACCCGAAGAAGGTCAGCAGAAGACAGATGACTACAACTAAGCTCGACGCAGTTATGAGCAAAGAGCCCGTCGTTGGGTATCCTGAAGAGACGTTGCCCGACGTCTTGTCTCGTATGTCGACTAACAAGATCGGAAGGGTTCCAATTGTATCCAGAATGGGTCACAAGTTGCTCGGGATCGTTACATCGAAAGGTGTGGCTGACGTGATGACGTCGATGAGGTATCCTTCAAGGTCAGGAGTGAAGAGACTGAAGTGCGAAGGTTGTGGTGCTCCTTTCAAGGAATACAACAGGGTTGAGAAGTGCTCCTACTGTGGAACTGTCAACACCAAGTGGTAAGGCGTCTTGTCTCTCCATTCAACCTCCCAAGGAATCTAATCGGAAAACCCTTTCTAACGTATTTGAACCCACATATCTGGACTCGAATCCCACCCAGGGCCTCGTTTGAACCCACATATGTGGGCAAGTCCCCGCTGGCGAAGCTAGACATTAACAAGATGCCTTGCTCTTCAGGGGAGAACTTCCTCTACGACGCCCGGGACCACGACGTGCTGGCAGTCCAAACCAGGTCAAAGTGAACCAGAGGACACTCGGTAGTTCAGTGCACCAGAAGACATCATGGGACTGGAACTACTGAAGCACCCTGGATTTCCGTAATTCTGAGGCTGACAGGGACGTACGTACAACCACCTATGGCTTCGATCCCGCCCCAGTCGGTCAGATTGAGTGCTGATGCTGGACTCCCGATGGCAAGGCGGAACCCAGGGCATGGGGGTCCCACGATGTCCACGAAATAGAAGCCTGTTGAGTTGGACGCAGTGGCTATCGTGAAGATTACCCCAACATTCATGTTCTGCGATAGCTTGATGACATTTGGGACGGGGGTTATTCCAACACTTGAAGACCAGAAGATGCTCTGAGAACCCGATGAAGGCCTGAATATCCCCGCATTCGAGTATAATGTGTAATTGCCAGGAGAAGTTTGCGCTGCTGACGCAGTCAGAATGCCTGTTATGGTGGCTGAGCATCCTGGACTCATTAGCAGGGCGCTTGCTTGAGTAGCGCCACTCGGGGGCGGCTCGCCATAGAGAAGCCAAGCGGTGATGTTTGTCGTGCTCATGGAAGAGCAAGGTTCATGATTGGGATAGACAAGATAGGCAAGCTAGCAAGGAGTACGACCCCAACCGCGACGGCAGCGAAAGCAGCCACCGGTTTGCGTCCAAACAAGTGATTCACCATTCTTTTCGACTCGAACCCTGTTTGGATGCTTCCATAAGAGAATAGTTACTTCTCACAACTGCTGTGGTACGACAGGGTGGTGGAAGGAGGTCATCCTGGTCGTTTGGGGACCATCAGCCAAGTTGCTCGCTGGTGACAAAGAGTCACAGGAGCGCGTGTCCGCGATGAGGGATGCTGGCGTTAGGCTCAGGGCATGTAAAGCGTGCGCCGACGCCTACAGCGTCTCGGCCGAGCTGGAGAAGTTCGGTAAAGCGGCCGAATATATGGGTCAACCACTCACTGAGTTTCTCAAGGCTGGTGCATGTAGGGTCCTGGCCATCTGAAGTGTCTTGGTAACAGAAGTTGTTGGAATCGCAGTGCCACGCGGTATGATTCGCTATGGCTAACTGAGCGTCTTCGTACACGGGAGACGTGACCACGGGCGAAACGCTGGTGGTCAAGGCAATGGGGCACGGAAGAGAGGCAGCTCAGCGGGTGCACGAGTACCTCACCCGTAGCGAAGACAAGCACGTGTCGCTCTACGAGAGGTATTACACCCGCAGGGCGACAGAAGAGCGGTACCAGGACATGCTGATGGGAAAGGAGGAGCAGCTCCCTCCGGACTAGTCAGCCCCCAGCCCGAAGTACTAGCTGACCAGTTTCACCGACAATCTTCTAAGGTTGTTCAGTCTTGCTGTGTTGATAAGAATGGGCGTAAGCTGCTCCAGCGCCCTGGACACAGAGAGAGGTCCGGCATAAAGCGGCCGAAGCCCTTTGACGCTTCCAACGATTGCCGAAGCCCCCTCGTAGTCCGCTTTGTTGTCGCACGCGACCAGGACATCGAAGCCGAGTTCCTCGTCTTCATTCGCCATTGTCAGAGCGGGGACGTGATGGAAAGCGGCGGCAACTCTGCTCTCTCGCAAGACCGTCGCGACATCTTCTGCGGCCGAACCCGTCGCTTTCGAGTAGACCAGAAATCCGTTCTCGAAGCGCATTGGAACTATGGGGGAGATAACGATTTTGCCCTTCAGGGGCGCTTTAAGCGCGTCCAGGAACCCGGGATCATCGAGACTGGGAACCGCAAGTATGGCTGCATCGCAGGAGTTGGCTACGTCCTCATTCGACCCACCCTGGACGTCTCTCCCCGTTGCTGCCTTGATTTCCGCTGCCGCGCTCTCCGCTTTTTCTTCGCTTCTGGAACCTATCAGAACTTGGTTCGCGGCGGAGAGTCTTATCGCGAGGCCTTTTCCCAGGGTTCCTGTCCCGCCTATAATTGCTAGTCGCATGCTTGTGGCATCCCCAACCGGCCCCCTTATGGACATTGCATTCGGCGGTTGCTCCATACCAGAGTGAAGTCGGACCGCGATGCTGAATTCTTAACGAAGATTATCACGAGACGTTCTCTCCGTCGACCATGATTGCGCGCCAAGCGCGTTTTCCATCGTTTCCCATGACTCGATCAAGGGTTTCAACCCGGCTGGGGATCAGTTGGGGACTTGGACCACGTCAAAGTCCCGCCCAGGGCCCCTCGAGCTTACCCTGTTCAAACTTGAGCGCTGATAGGTGAGCGTGCGGTTGGCAATGGTTGCGTCGCCTTTCGACCCGTTTCAACAGGGGCGTGACTTCCTTGTCGGCAAACCCGAACATCCGTGCCCTGAAAGGAATCTCTTCCGTCAGTCTGATGTCAACCCCCCTTCCTACCACTCTGACATTTATCCACTAGTGCAGCGAAACAAAATGCCATGTCAAGTTCGGGTGCCCCGTTACTTTCAAAACTCAGATCCGATGGGAGAGTCGTCCATGCCAGTGGACTCGTGTCTGTTCCTGGTGATGCGCCCACTCAAATAAGAGGGTGCTTTGAGAAACTCAAGTCGACGCTGTCCGAGGCGGGACTAACAATGGAGGATGCCCAGAAGGTGACAGTCTTTCTAGCCAATCTCGACGACAGAGATACGCATCTGAACCCCATCTGGCGTGAATACTTCCCCGTAAATTCACCCTGCAGAACCACGGTCCAGGTAGGTCTCGGAAAAGCCTTGGTCGAAATAGAGGCAGTCGCGGCAAAATCGCGTTGAATTTTCTTTTCCATAGATTGCGTTCGTCTGCCCTCGGATGAGAAGGTTCTGGTAACTTGACGGGAGATTAGGCATCCGAGGTTTCCTCCTTGTTAACTTTCGAGGGATGGGAGCCTGATTCTTCCCTTCCCTGCCGAAGTTACCAGAGCCGATGAGAATATAGTAAATAGCAGATTGGCTGAACAAGTAGGACAGGTCCTTCCCAAGGTGGTCGAGTTGCGTCGCAGCTTCCATCGCTGGCCCGTATCGTTCATCGAAAGTGCTCTTGAAGCGCTCTCCGACGCGATGGACATCACCCATGGCTCTGGCGAGGTCCCCGGTGCTGAACGCCCGTCCCTTGGGCTCCGAACGAGGCCAGGACATCATGGAGATAGTCGACCGAGCCCTCGAATGTCTCCTTGCTGACAGGAACCCTGTAGCTCCCGTCTTCGGTGATGTACATCTTCCCTATCTCTCCCGGGAGGCTCATCCTGACCTTTGAAGCGGAGGACTTCTTGTCGGCGAGTGTGAAATTGAAGAGCTTCGCCTTGTCCAAGGCATTCGGCCTATCGATGCCCTTGGAGAACGGAATGAGAAAACCTTCCAATCTCTCGAAGTCGCTCTTCTGGAGGATTCCGAGGCTGGACGCAATCCAGCCCTCCGCCAGCATCCCGAAGACCACACAGGAGCCATGGCTCTGGCGGTAATCCGATGCGCTCTCCAGGGCGTGGCCGACCGTGTGGCCGTAGTTCAGGACGGTCCGCAGGTTCGTCTCTCTTGGGTCCTTCGAGACTATCCCTGCCTTTATCTGGCATGCGCGCACAATCAGGTCCATTGGGACGGTCGAGCCGGGATCGGTCAGGGACGAGACCTTATCGAACATCTTCCTGTCTGCGACGACAGAGCACTTGATGATCTCGGCGAGACCGTTCAGCATCTCGGTTCTGGGGAGCGTCTTCAGGGCGAGGGGATCTGTCAGGACACCGCGCGGCTGGTGGAAGGTCCCGACCTGGTTCTTTCCCCAAGGGGCGTCCACTCCCGTCTTGCCGCCTATGCTGCTGTCTACCTGGGCGAGGAGGGTGGTAGGAAGCTGAATGTAGTCGACCCCGCGTTTGTAGATCGAAGCGACAAAGCCGGCAAGGTCACCCACCACCCCACCACCAAGGGCGAGAAGGACGCTGCCCCGGTCAGCCCCGAGACCGCTGAGTCTCGAGGCCAGCGCCCACGCGGTCCTGATGTTCTTGTTCGACTCTCCGGCGGGGATTGCTACGACCCTAACCCTCTTGCCCATCTTGGAGAGTTCCCCCCTGACCCTGGACGCGTAAATCCTGGCTACGTTTGAATCGGTCACGATGAATATCGAGGTCGCGCCCGTAAGAAGACTCGTTCCTTCGGCCATATCGCAGAGCACCCCTTCCCGAATCACGATGTCATACCCCCCTTCGCCGCCGGGAGGAAGGGCTATCCTAACTCTGGCCGTTCCCATTTGCTACGTCGCTCGAGAACGGGAGTGCGCTTTCGCTAATCGTCTTGTAGAGGAGGTCGCAGGTCCTGATGATCCCCTTGAGCTGGTGTGGGAGGAGCGCCTGAGCGCTGTCGCTGAGGGCTTCCTGGGGCCTGTCGTGCACCTCGATCATGAGGCCGTGAGCCCCCGCAGCGATTGAGGCCCTGCTCATCGGCGCCACGAGGTCTCTCCTTCCCGTCCCGTGGCTCGGGTCGGCTATCACCGGGAAGGGCGTCTCCCGCCTGAGGATAGGGACGGCGTTCAGGTCGAGGGAGAACCTAGTCTGGGGCTTGAACGATCCTCCGAGGGGCGTTATGCCGCGCTCGCAGAGCAGGATGCTCCTGTTGTGGTTGGCGACTATTCTCTCGGCGAAGCTGAGATACTCGTCCACCTGGGCCGCGAAGCTGCGCTTGAATAGGATGGGCTTGCCTGTCCTCGCGGTTGCCTCAATCAGGTCCTGGTTGAACATGTTCCTAGCCCCGATCTGGATGATGTCGGCATACTTCGCCACCTTCTCGACGTCTGCCTCGCTCCTGACTTCGGTCACTGTGGGGAGGCCGAGGTCCTTCCCGGCCGCGTGCAGATACTGCAGGCCCCGCAGCCCCAGCCCTTGGAACGAGTGCACCGATGTCCTCGGTTTGTAGGCCCCTCCCCTCAGGATGTGCGCCCCCGCTTCCTTCACCTGCCTGCCTATGCGGTAGACCTGCTCATAGCTCTCTATGGAACAGGGCCCGCACATGTAGACGGGAGGGTTGCTTCCTCCGATGGAGACCCCGCGGACCTTCACGACGACGTCCCCGGGGATGTAGCTCCGGCTCACGAGCCGATATGGGACCTGGATCCTTATGGCGTCGTGGACCCCGGGCATCAGCTTGACCAGGTCGAAGTCCAGTTTCTTCTCGTCCCCGATGACCCCTACGACCGTCTGGAACTCCCCGGAGGAGACGTCTGGCCGGAGCCCCGAAGCCCTGATCCTGCGGATCACCTCCTCCAGCTGGGCCTTTGTCGCGGTCGGCTTCATCACTATGCTCATGGTAGCCTCGACCCCGGGTCCGTCTGGCGAAGCTCACGAACCGAAAGGACTCGGATGAAGAAACAGGCCGGCGACGATTCTCCAGATGCGGTGTCGTTTCTTCTCGGTGGAGTCCCTACAGTGAACCGACGGCCACGCCCGCGGCGGGCCCATGATATCGGCGGGACATCACTTTTGACCGGGTATCCGTCTTCTCCTGCGGGATTTAAACGCGGCGATGCGAAGCCCTTCGCCGGACGCAGTTCGCGTGCAGAGTGAAGGTCCGAGGGCGGGCTCCGTCAAAGTCTATATAGCCTGGGACTGCCATTGAGCCTGAGCTGGATTGGAGCTTAGAACCAGGGGCGATTCAGTTTATCGGCGGCTCTTCAGGTGGAGCCGGAGGCCCGGGCGCATCGAGATCCAGGACCGAAATCTGCACATCCCTCACAGGCCGAACAACTTCTGAGCTTTCCAGGAAGGCGGCCGAGGCCTTTTCTCTTGGCACCGACCTCGTGGAGTTCAGGATAGACCTGCTCAAATCCCCGAGGTTCGAAGACATCAGAGCGGACCTATCGAAGTTCTGCCGGCGCTCGGTGTTCACGGTCCGTTCGGCCGACGAAGGCGGCGGATTCGACGGAGACGAGGCCGAGAGGGTAGCCCTGCTCCGCAGGCTCGCCCAGCTGACCCCCGCCTATCTGGACGTGGAACTCCGGACAGTCGAAGGCAACCGAGACGTCTTGCCTCGCGGACGCGTGCGCGGCATAGTTTCGTGGCACGACATGCTCGGGACAGGGGACGGGAGGAGGCTTCGGTCCATCATGAAGAGGGCCGCTTCATACGGCGGCCTGGTGAAAATCGCCACCACCGCGACCAGCCCGGCTGACAACCTCACGATACTCTCCCTGTACGACGGACGCGCACCAGCTCCCATCGCCTTCTGCATGGGGACGCATGGCATCCTCTCGAGGGTGATGTCGATGGAACGGGGGAGCCCGATCTCCTATGCGTCCCTCCCCGACGAGCCGGCTGCGGCCGGTCAGCTCCCCCTCGGTCTTCTGCTCGCTTTGAGGAGGCGGTTTGGGGGTGCCTGACCGCTACGTGCTTGTGGGCGGGAACGTCTCCAGCTCACCGACGCCGCGGATGATGAACGCCGCGATTGAGGCTCTGGGGCTCGACGCCGTCTACGAAGCTTCCAACGTCCCAGCGGCCGAGTTGGGGAAGGCTTTCGCCGCGCTGGCAGAGTCTGGGGCGAGCGGGGCAAACGTCACCATCCCCCACAAGATTGCAATAACGCGGTTCCTTGATTCTTTGGAAGGAGCGGCCGCAGAGACTGGTGCGGTGAACACCCTGAAGAGGGACGGAGACGGCTACACAGGGCACAACACGGACGTCGACGGGATACTCGGCCCCCTCATCTCGAGGGGACGGGCAAGAGTAGGGCGGGCCGCGGTGGTCGGGACGGGGGGTGCAGCCAGGGCCTTCTGCGGGGCTATGCACGCTCTGGGGTGCGCCGAGATTGTCGTCATTTCGAGGGACCCCATCCGAGCAGAGGGCTTCATGTCGTCCATGAGGGCGGCGTTTCCGGCGACCAGGACGGAGTTTGCTTCGGCGGAAAACGTGCGGGCATCCGCTCCTGAGATACTCTTCAATGCATCCCCAGCTGGAGCAGGCGGAATACCCCTCCCCGCCGGTGTGACGGCGTTCTTCGAGGCGCGCCCCCTGGTCTTCGATGCAGTCTACGCGCCGGTAGAGACTGACCTGACGAGGCGGGCGAGAAGTTTTGGGTGCGAGGTGATTTACGGGCACGAGATGCTTCTGTATCAGGCCAGCAGGTCCCTGGAAATCTGGACCGGCCGAACCCCTCCACTGGGGGTGATGAAATCGGTGCTGCTCAGGACCCTGGGGGTATCCGCGGACTGATCGGGGAAGCGAAGGCCATGGGAGCGATCAGCGTGGTTAACGCTCTGGCCTCCGGCAAGGGAGCGACCGTGGCGGTCAAGCTCCCCACTTCCGCCAGGGTCGAAGTGCACGAACGCAGGGGAACGTGGCGCGCCACAGTGAATGACAGGCCTGTGAAATCAGCGCTCGCGGCACGGACAGCAGAAACGGCAATCAGGATGATAGGGAGGGACCCCGGAACCTATTCTGGCTCGATCGATACCAGCATCTCGGCTCCCGTCGGTGTCGGGCTGAAGACTTCGTCTTCCTCCTCGGTGGCCATCGCCCTGGCCGTTCTGTCGGCCTTCGGTGAGAGACTCCCCCAGCCGGCCGGCGTGCTGAGGTGCAGTGCTTCGGCCTCGCTCGCCGCCGGCGTCAGCGCGACAGGGGCGATGGACGACGCGGCTTCGTGCCTTATGGGAGGGGCGAACTTCGTGGACAATACGTCCGGCAAGGTGCTTTCTTCAGTCCGCCTGGGAGCCCCCAGGCCTGTCTTGATCCATGTCCGCCAGGGGAGGAGCAGAAGGTCGGAGGTACCGGTCGCCCAAGTGAGGAGGTTCGCCGCCCTCGCGTCATCCATCTTTGAGACTGGAAGACAGGGGAGGCTCTGGAAGGCGATGACTCTCAACGGGCTCCTGTATTCTACAATCTACGGCTACCCCCCATACAGATCCCTGGAGGCTCTCGGTGCGGGCGCCCTCGGGTCCGGTCTGTCCGGCACGGGACCTGCGGTGGCCGCGGTCTTCGACGACCGCGATGAGATGGAGTCGCTGGCCGACCGGTGGGCCAGCGATGGTGCCACACTGATCAGGACGGAGACGAGCGACGGAGGCGCAACGCTTGGGATCTAGCGTGAGCCTGGGCGCCGAGGGCGGGCTCGCCGGAAAGGTTGTGGTCCCCCCGAGCAAGAGCTACACCCACAGGGCAGTCATAGCAGCCGGTCTTTCTTCAGGGAAGAGCAGGGTCTACAACCACCTCGTCTCGAGGGATACCGTAGCCACCATCAGGGCGTGCAGGGCGATGGGAGCGGAGGTCGAGGAAGAGGGGTCGCATCTGATCGTCACGGGAGCCGAGCCTCGCGCCCCTGATGACGTCGTGAACGTAGAGAACTCCGGAACGACGCTGAGGTTCATGACATCCGTCTTCGCCCTTCCCAGCCGAGGCTACACCGTGCTCACCGGTGACGCGAGCATCAGGCGCAGGCCAATGCAGGGACTCCTGGACGCATTGGCCCGGCTCGGCGCGAAAGCGAGGTCCGCGAACGGGAACGGCTGCGCCCCCATAATCGTCGGCGAGGGTGGGATGGGGGGCGGAGATACGGAGGTCGTGGGGGACGTGTCGTCGCAGTTCATCTCGTCCATCCTGATCGCTTCCCCTCTTGCGAGAGGGGACACCTCGCTTCAGGTCACGAGCATGGTCTCTCGCCCCTATGTCGAGGCCACGCTGCGCATTTCGGGGCTGCATGGCGTTGAGATACAGAGGGAAGGCGAATCCAGGTTCGAAATCCACGGAGGGCAGGAGTACAGACCTGCTGATTTCGCTGTCCCTGGCGACTTCGGCTCCGCCGCCTTCGTCATGGCTGCGGTGGCGTTCGTGGGAGGAGACGTCGAGCTCTCCTCGCTGAACACGTCCCTCCCTCAGGGAGACCTAGCAGCTCTGGACCTGTTCCGAAGGCTGGGGGCCAGGCTCGACGTGCGCCAGGATTCGGTTAGGGTCAGGGCAGACAGCGGACGATTGAAGGGAGGGGAGTTCGACCTCACCGACTCTCCTGACCTGCTTCCAGTGCTCTCTGTACTGTCCTTAAAATGCGACACCCCGGTTGAGATTAGGGGGGTAACCCATGCGAGGTTCAAGGAGAGCGACAGGATCAGAGTGGCTGTGGACGGACTGCGGCAGCTTGGAGCGGAGGTCGAGGAGATGGAAGACGGATTGAGGGCGGTGGGGCCCCGGAAGGTCGAGCGCGCGGTCCTCGACGCACATGACGACCACAGGATGTTCATGGCATTCTCTCTCGCCTCGCTGCTCGCGCCCGGGTCGGTCTGGGTTGCAGGAGTCGAAAGCCTTGACGTTTCGTATCCAGCATTCATCGAAGATTTGGAGGAGCTGGGAGCGAGGGTGGCGAGGAAATGAGTGGGAACATCATAGGAGAGCGGTTCCTGCTGCTCACCTTTGGAGAGAGCCATGGAAAGTGCGTCGGCGCAGTAGTCGACGGGTGTCCCGCCGGTCTTGAGCTGAACGAGGGGGACATCCAGGCGGAACTCGACCTTAGGAAGCCAGGTCAGTCGATAGTGACCACGCAGAGGATGGAGGAAGACAGGGTCGAGATATTCTCTGGCGTCTTCAACGGGCGGACGACGGGGGCGCCAATAATGATGATGATCAGAAACGCCGACAAGGATTCGAAGCCGTACGAAGCGCTGAAATCCACCCCCCGCCCGGGCCACGCCGACTACGTGGCGAAGGTCAAGTACGGTGGTTTCAACGACTACAGAGGAGGAGGCAGGTTCTCTGGCAGAATCACCGCGTCGTTCGTGATGGGGGGCGCCATAGCGAAGAAGCTCCTTCGGAAGGCGCTCGGCGTAGAGATAGTGGCCTACTCGCTCGAGATTGGAGGGGTCCGCGCCGGCGGGTTCACGCTGGAAGAGGCCGCGAAGAACAGGTACGCGAACGAGGTCAGAGCCCCGACCCCCCGAGCGGCAGAGGAGATGAAGAGCAGGATCATTGAGATGCGGGGAAGAGGGAACAGCCTCGGGGGGATAGTCGAGTGCGTCGCGTCCAACGTCCCGGTGGGGCTGGGCGAGCCTGTCTTCGGCTCGTTGGACTCGGACCTGGCGAGGATTGTGTTGTCAATCCCGGCCGTCAAGGGGGTTGAGTTCGGTTCCGGCTTCGCCGCCGTCAGGTTGACGGGTCTTGAGAACAATGACGAGTACTTCTTCGACGGCGGAAAGGTCTCCACCAGGACGAACAATGCGGGGGGGATACTGGGGGGGCTGTCCACAGGGATGCCGATCGTCTACAGAGTGGCATTCAAGCCGGCTTCGTCGGTTGCGTCGAAACAGAAGACTGTGAACCTCAAGTCCGGGAGTGAGGTGGACCTCGTGGTGCCAGGAAGGCACGACCCCACGGTCGTCCCCCGGGCGGTCCCGGTGGTCGAAAGCGTCACTGCCCTGGTCCTCGCGGACTACGTCGTCAGGGCAGGGGCGATACCTCCTGTGCTCGGAAAGCGTGGTGCCAACTGAAGAATCAGGAGAGGCTCGCAGACCTGAGGGCACAGGCCGCGCAGGTCACGAAGAGGATCATCGAACTAGCAGGGAAGAGGAACGAGCTCGTGAAGGAAATCGGGGCCCTCAAGGAAGCCGATTCCCTTCCAATGGAGGACGACCGCGTGGAAGACGAGCTCGTGAAGCAGGTCCTGGAGGGGTGTGACAGGGTCGGGCTGGACAGGGAAGCGGGTCTCAAAATCCTCAACGTCTTGGTCACCGAGTCCAAAAGGGTCCAGGGGATTCGAGGCAGAACCTCTCCCGTCCCCATCTTCTCGAAGGCGCTGGAGCTCCAGAGGAAGAGGGTCAAATTGATCAGGCTAGACGTGGGCGAGCCGGACTTCGCCCCGCCTCAGGCTGTCCTTGAAGCCTGCTCCGAAGCCCTGTTCGCCCACAAGACGCACTACACCGAATCTCAGGGGATTCCTGAGCTTACGGAAGCGCTCGTCGGCTACCTAGCAAGGAAGCACGGCTTCAAAGCATCCGAAGGGGAAGTTGCAGTCACGCCCAGTGGGAGGTTCGCAGTCTACGCCGCGCTCGCTTCGGTCGTCGGCGAACTTGAGAGTGTGATCGTACCGGAGCCAAACTGGCCTGCCTATCGCGACTCCCTGCAGCAGCTTGGAGCCAAGGCCGTAGCAGTACACACCAGCATTGAGGAGGGCTGGACTCCTTCGATCAAGGGAATCGAAAGGGCCATACGGCCGAATACGAAGGCAATCATACTCAGCTACCCCAACAACCCCACCGGTCGTGTAATCTCAAAGGATCTCTTCCGTCAGATCGTTGAGCTGTCCGACGACAGAGGACTCACTGTTATCAGCGACGAGATATACAACGAATACACGCCCAAGCCCTCCCCGAGCGTGCTCGAGACCACCCCTAAGAAATTCATCCTGACGTCGTCATTTTCCAAGACGTGGGCGATGACAGGCTTCCGGATAGGCTATTCCGTCTCTTCCAAGGAAACGACGTCCAAGATTGCCCGCATGATCTCTCTGATGTTCACCTCCGTCCCTGAATTCATACAGTGGGGCGCAATCAGAGCCCTCGACGCAGACGGCGACGTCAGGAGGAACGTCGCCGAGATGAGCAGAAGAATCGACGTCGCGTGCAAGGAGCTTGACGGAATCGACGGCCTGGAATATGTCAGGCCGGATGGCGGCATGTACGTGTTCCCTGAGCTGAGCAAAGGGAGAGGATCGGGCGAGTCATTCGCCCAAAGGCTTCTAGACGCAGGGGTGAGCGTCACCCCCGGAATCCTCTTCGGCGACTATGGTGACTTCTTCAGGATATCTCTCGGACAGCAGGAACATGCCATCGTCGAAGGAATCAGGCGGATGGGCAGGTTCCTTTCTTGAAGGTCACAGTCCTCGGATGTTCAGGTGGAATGGGCGCCCTATTCGCGAGATACTTCCTCAAGCGCGGATATGAGGTCGCCGGGTTCGACAAGCGGAGGCCGAAGAGGCTTCCAAATGGATTCAAGTTCGCAAGGTCCAACGCAGACGCGGTGTCGGGGGCCGAGTACGTACTCGTGGCCGTCCCGACCGATGAGACGGTCAGGGCAGTCGATGAAGTCTTGGCGTTCATGAGTCAGGGGTCGACGCTGGTCGAGATAACATCGGTGAAGGGCGGAGGCCTAGACGAACTGCACAAGAAGCTGAGCGGGAAGAAGCTCTCTCTCCTGTCTCTTCACCCTCTGTTCGGCCCTCTGGCACAGGTGAACGGGTCGAAAATCTGCGTGGTTGGGAGCAGCAGCGGCATGCAGGCGGCCAGGGAGCTCTTCCCGGATGTCCGACTGATTCGGATGATGAGGGCCGACCACGACAAGATGATGGCGTTCGCACTCTCCCTAGTCCATCTGACGAACGTGGCTTTCGTCTCGGCGGTGGCCGGTGGAATCGGGGTGAAGCGGTTCGAAAGGATAGCTCCTCCTCTCGGCTCCGCCCAGCTGAACTTAGGTAGGGCCGTGCTCTCGTCGAGCCCGTCGTTGCTTGGCCACATTCAGGTCGACAACCCCTTCGTAACCGAAATGCTGTCGTCCTTGATAGGAGAGCTTGAAGAGTTGAAGGAGACCATAGCGAAGAAGGACTTGATGGGACTCGAGAGGAAGGTCTCGAGCCTCGCCTCGGAATTCAGCAGGGCTGAGCTGGACAGAGCCATTCAGCGAGTGTACGCATGCCTTGACGAGACTCCAGGCATAGGTCGCGAAGACGCACCGAACCAAACCTAGTCGCATCTTGAACGGACTGGTCTTGGAGTTCATGGTGAACCTGCTAATCGCCCGATTCAGTCTGAGCGACGAACTTCGACCATCCTTGTCCATGCGACACAATGCGCGGGTTGCGAACTGGGGATTTGGATTACGTCGTCCCGGTCCCACCCAGGGGTAAGGGACTTCACGCGTCGGATTTTCTGCTGACCACTCTGCCGTGGCTAACGACCACTTTGGGCTTCTCGAGCTAGGCGTTGAGGATCTTGTTCACTTCTTCTTTGTCCGCGTCCATCACGTACTTGATGCCGCTAACCTTGGCGGCTTCGGTTGTCAGTGCCGCGATGTCGTCCCGTGCGATCGAGTCCAGGTTGAACTTGCGGGAGCCTGACATCAGCTGACGTGTCCCCTGGGACAGCCGCTGAAGGTAGGTGTACACCCCTATCGCGCCGGTGGGAATGTCTTCGAAGTCCTTGAATCTCTGTCTCAGCTCAGGGCCGGTCACGAAGACCTCTTCGGGGGTCGTGCCGAACCTGCCCACGTAGACCGGTGGCTGACCCTCGCGAAGCCTCTTGCCGATCGTCTTCCCTACCATGGCGGCGGCCAACGGCGCCCGTGCCATCCCCACGGCTTTGAAGTAGGGCGCGCCAAGGGCAAGTGCCTTGAATATGTGGTCCTCGAGCGTCAGTCCTCCGCCCACGATGATGTCCGGGACGTATTCTCCCTTGTCCGCGAGTCTGTCTGCATACTTGTAGAGCAGGGACCAGAAGTACACGCCTGGGACGCCCCACTCGTTCATCATTCTCCATGGACTCATCCCTGTCCCTCCTCCGGCGGCATCTGCGCTCAGGACGTTTATCTTGGCCAGTGAGGAGAACTTGAGGGCTCTTGCGAGGTCGGCGGGCCTGTAAGCGCCCGTCTTGAGAGACACGTACTTCGCGCCTGCCTTGCGCAGGTTCTTGACCCTGTCTACGAAGGAGTCTTCGCTCACCACGCCCACTCTTGAGTGTCTCTCAAATTCCCGGAAGCTTCTGTGCCTGAAGGCGTCGATGATAGGAGGAGACACGGGATCAGGAAGTACCAGGTACCCCCTGGACTTCAGGAGCTGGGCCTTTTCGAGGCTGTCGACCCTCACCTCTCCTCCGATGTCCTTCGCTCCCTGGCCCCACTTCATCTCGACGGCCGTCACTCCGAGCTCTGAGATTGCGTACTCTTGGACGCCCATCCTCGTGTCCTCGACGTTGGCTTGGACTATGATCTCTCCATAGCCGTCGCGTTGCCAGTCTTTGAACATCTTCACCCTTTCCGCGAGTTCTGGAGAGTGGACCAGCCTGCCATCCGAGAACTCTGCTTTCGGGTCCATCCCGCAGACGTTCTCACCGATGGTCAGGGGTATTCCGGATATGGCAGCCCCAACGGCAAGGCCTGCCCAGTTGTTCTTCGCTATGGCCGTCGAACCCAGGGCTGATATGACGATGGGGAGCCTGAGCCTTATCCCCCCTTTCCCTCCAAGCTGTCTCTCCAGGTTGACGTTGGGGAAGATCATTCTGTCTGAATCGGTCTCAATCCCCTGCGCACCCTTGACGGTCCCCTGGATGGTGAAGTGCGACAGGTCCACGGGGTAGCTTTTCGTCGCCGCCGTTGTTATCATTCCGAATGGTTGAGGGTAGATGACTTCGGCTCCTCTGTATGCCGACTTGCCGATCTCGCACATTCCAATGCAGCCGTCGATGCATGTTGCACACATGCCGCTGGAAGGGCTGATGGAGTCCTCGGTCCTATTTTTCGTCAGAGTGGCTGCGCTCGCGTTGACCTTAGAGAGCGACAACTACCGGCTCGCGCCTCCTTTACTTTCTTTGCTCATCGCAACGCACGTGCCACACTCCATGGCCGCCCCCATGTAGCACTGGTAGTCGTCATAGGACTCCAGGCAGCTGGGCTGAAGGATCTGGCAGCCTCCGCAGACATCGTCTCCGGACGGCCCCTGGCACCGTATCTGGCAGACAGGGCAGATGTACATGCAGGCTCCGCACTTCAGGCACACTTCCGACGTTTGGTCGAAGGGCGTGCCGACCTTCAGGGCATTCCCTTTGTTCACGAAGTCAATCGCCCTGGCGCCCATCTGCTCCGCGCAGATGCGGACGCACAGCCCGCAGTAGATGCAGTCGTCGTGCCTGGCCTTGAATCGTACCCGCTGGACCCCGAGCTCCGATGCCAGGTCCTGGATGGTCTTCGAAGTCGGACAGCTGGCGAGCAGCAGCTCCACCAGCATCTGCCTCGTCCTCACGACCCTCCTCGAATGGGTCCTCACGACGAGCCCGTCCTGTGCTGGATAGGTGCAGGCGCTCATCAGCTTCGTCCTGGGCCCCTGGCCGACCTCTACCACGCAGAGGCGGCACCCTCCCCAGGGGGAGAGCCCTTCATGGTTGCACAGGGTGGGGATGTTGATCCCCATGAAACGCGCGGCGTCCAGCACGCTCCACCCTTCCTGAATCTTGACTTCTGCCCCGTTGATGGTCATGGGCATTCTCCCAAACCTCCTACTCGACCTCTATCGCGTGGTAGGTGCAGGTCTCCATGCACACCCCGCATTTCACACATTTCTCCTGGTCGATGACGAACTGTTTCTTCGGCTCGCCGCGGATTGCCTCCTGTTGGCAGACCTTTGCGCAGGCTCCACAGCCGGTGCACAGGTCAGGAATCACCGAGTATTTGATGAGGGCGCGGCACACCTTTGCGGGACACTTCTTCTCGAAGATGTGGGCTTCGTACTCGTCCCTGAAGTATCTGAGAGTGGACAGCACAGGGTTGGCTGCCGTCTGTCCAAGGCCGCAGAGCGACGCCTCCTTCACCACTGGAGCGAGCTCCTCCAGCAGCTCGATGTCTCCCTCTTTCCCCTTCCCTTCGACGATGCCCGTCAGGATTTCGTAGATTCGCTTCAGCCCTTCGCGACAGGAAAGGCACTTTCCGCATGATTCACACTGCAGGAAGTTGGTGAAGTATTTCGCAAGGTCCACCATGCAGGTGCTGTCGTCTACGACGATGATGCCGCCCGACCCCATCGTCGCGCCCGCGCTCGAGAGGCTCTCGTAGTCCACAGGCAGGTCGAACAGCCGTTCGGGTATGCATCCGCCGGACGGCCCTCCGATCTGGACCGCCTTCGCTTTCCTGCCTTCTGGTATCCCTCCCCCGATGTCGAAGACGATCTGCCTGAGGGTGATCCCCATGGGGACTTCGATCAGGCCGGTGTTCTTCACCTTCCCGACGAGGGAGAAGATCGTCGTCCCCTTGCTGGCCTTCGTGCCGATGGCGCTGTACCATTCGTGCCCCCGGCTGATTATGACCGGGACGCTGGCCCAGGTCTTGACGTTGTTGATGTTCGTGGGCTTGCCCCACAGCCCGCTCTCGGTGGGGTAGGGGGGCCTCTGGGCCGGCGTACCTCTCCTCCCCTCGATTGAAGCGATCAGTGCGGTCTCCTCCCCGCAGACGAAGGCGCCTGCGCCTTCGAACACATCGAGGTCGAAGCTGAAGTCAGAGCCGAAGATGTTCGTGCCGAGGAAGCCATAGGCCCGTGCTGCCTCCACGGCCATCCTGGCGTGCTTGACGGCGAGGGGATATTCGGTCCTCACGTAGATGAAGCCGCTGGACGCGCCTATGGCATAGGCGCCTATGATCATCCCCTCGATCACGCTGTGCGGATTCCCCTCGAGGATGCTGCGGTCCATGTATGCGCCTGGGTCTCCTTCGTCGCCGTTGCACACGACGTACCTCGTTCGGCTCCCGGACTTCCTGCAGGATTCCCACTTGGTCCCCGTCGGGAAGCCCGCTCCGCCCCTCCCCCGGAGACCAGAGAGCTTGACGGATTCTGTCACTTCTTCGGGGCTCGTTTCTGAAATCGCCTTGGCCAGCGCTGCGTAGCCGCCGATGGCCACGTAGTCGTCAATCCGGGTGGGGTCGATCGAGCCGTTCCCTCTCAGCAGCACCCGGGTCTGCTTCCTGTAGAAGGGAACGTCGCGCTCGAGCGCGACCTTCTGATTGGTCAGGGGGTCGACGTAGAGCAGCCTGTCGACCACGCGTCCCTTCAGCACCGTCTCGGAGAACGCTTCCGCAGCGTCCTGCGGGCGTACCTTCTCGTACATGACCCCCTGGGGCTGGAGGACCACGAGGGGGCCCCGCTCGCAGAAACCGTGGCACCCGGTGGTCTGTATGTCGATTTTGTCTTCCATGTTGTGTTTCCTGATCTCCTCTCGGAAGGCAGCGATGACCCCCCGCGACTCGCTCGCGCTGCACCCCGTCCCGGCGCAGATGCAGATTCGGGCCTTGCCGGGGTTCCTCTTCTGGAGAGTCGATTCCCTGAGGGCCTCCAGCTCTTGCGGTCCTTTGATTCTTGGCACCGTGCTGCTTACCAACATTCAGAGGTCACTTCTCCACCCTCATCCGCTTCAACAGGGCGATGGCTCTGGAAGATTTCATGTTCGAGTGGTACTGCCCGTTGATGACCATGACGGGGCCCAGTGCGCAGCATCCTAGGCAGTCGACAGTCTCAAAGGAAAAGACGCCGTCGGGTGTGTTTCCCCCTGCCTTGACGCCGAACCACTTCTCCAGCTCACCGACGAGCCTGACAGATCCTCTCACGTGGCATGCCGTCCCTGAGCACACCGTGACGATGTTCTTTCCTCTCGGTACCAGGCTGAAGGATTTGTAGAAGGTGGCTACCCCGTAGACCTCGCTCAGAGGCATGTTCAGTGCCCGCGAGATCCTGCGGAGCTCGTCTTCAGGAAGATAGCGGTGCTTCTCTTGGACTTCGCGAAGCAGGGGAAGGAGCCTCGACCTGTTGTGCGTGCTTTCTTCCCGTTCTCGGACCAGGCGGTCTGTCACGCTTTCAAGGAGCGTGTGAGCAGGCTGACCCCTTGCGCTCAAGTGGCACCCTCCCACCGTATGGCTCTACTGTCGATGAGAGGATGCCCTCCTTTCTCGTAGGTGCGAGCGACACGTGGCGCCTCCGCTGATGGTGCGGGCGTTCTTGCCGGCTCTTCGACCGAGGTCTCCTTGCGAAGGCGGGGTGAACTCCGAAGGCACCGGCGGGGTCTCGCAGCCGAGGGGCGGGGAGCCAAGAGCAATTCCTCCTACCTGCTCCCCATCTTCTGCGCGACGAGTTTTCGTGGGACGTGGACTTCGACAGTCCGGAACTGCCTGAGCGCACTCCGGCCATCTTGCGTCAGTACGAACAGTGGGTATGGCGATGGCGACCAGTAGCAGTCCCTGCAGCGGCTGGCATAGCCCATTCTCTCGAGCCCTTCCAGTATAGGAAGGGGATCTGCAACGTTCGAGTGCAAGGAGATGTAGCCCAGGGGCGCGTAGGAGTAGATCCTGTCTAGGACGTGCATTATTTCGAGCGCTTCCTTTTCCATTCTATGTCTCACCTCCTCTTGGTTTCAAGACGTTCACCGGACCGCGCATCGCCTCGCGAACGCGGTCCATGGCGATTCTCGTTGCTACGGTTCTCGGCAGAACCATCCGTTCGTTCTTGACCGAGCCCTCGAGAACCCTTTCGGTGTTCTCCCTCGTCTTCGACTCTATCATCGCAAAGGCTCTGTCGGCATTTCCACCTGCGTATTCGACATACGCGGCGATAGGTCCGCCTCCGTTGGCCAGTAGGTCAGGGACTACTACGATGCCTCTTTTGAAGAGGGCCTCCTCGACCATGCCCACGGCGTGGTCTTCGGCCTCGACCACCAGCTTTGCCCTGATTCGTCCGGCGTCGTCCTCGGTGATGGCTCTCCCTTTTGTCCCAACGACCAGGATGTCGCAGTCAACGCATAGAGGATCGGCCCCCTGCAACCCAGCGGAGTGGGCGCGAGGCTTGGGACGTTCTTGGCCCCCTGCACCCTCGCAGATCAGCTCGCCTGAAATGTCGATTCCCTTCGGGTCGACGATGGCGCTTCGGTAGTCGCTTATGCTGACGATTTTGAAATCTTCTTTTGCAAGGAACCTGGCCAGTTCGGTTCCGGTGCTCCCGCATCCGTGCATCGCCACCTTCATCCCCGAAATCTGCTTGCGCGTCGGGACTACGTTGCCCAGGGCCTCCAGGGCCGCCTCGATGGCGATCCCGATACCATAGCCAATCGCGCCCGGCTCCTGCGGGATCCCGCCCATCCGTTCGGGCTTTCCTGCAGCGCCTCTCAGGTCCCCGATCTCCTCGACGAAGACTTCCATGTCCTTGTCGTCCATGTTTGTGTCGGGGGAAGCGACCCACTGGCTCGGCACCAGTGGAGAAACAGCCTGCGCGAACGATTTGACGTACTTCCTTCTGTCGATTGCTTCAGGATTCGCGGATATGCACGCCCTGGCACCGCCAAACGGCAGGTCTGCCAGTGCGCACTTCCAGGTCATCGTTCTGGCGAGCCTGAACAGCTCTGCGGGGGTGAGCTCAGGATCTATCCTTACGCCACCCTCTCCGGGCCCCCTGGCCGTATTGTCTATGACCAGACAGCCCTCCATGCCGGTAGTCGGATTGTAGACTTGGACTGCTTTCTCCGGACCCCATTGATCCGCAAGCGCAGCGACGTTGACCTTCTGCAGCAGCTCCTCAAGCTTCGGAACCCGCTGCACCTGGGTGTCCGCTGGTGTCTGGGCCGTGGGCTCCGCGCCTGAAGAACATATAATAAACACGAATTACAAATATCGCGTTTGGAATGCCAATACTGGTCATACCTGCAACCTCGGCAATGACAGTTTTGGTAGAACTGAGGCACGTCGTTGTCGATAATTGTTGGCTATCAGAAGGGCAATTTATGTGACAAAGTTGGCGCAATACACAAGTAATGATACCAACACCGTCATCAGGAATAGGGCATTGGAGGACCTCTTTGAGAACAGAGACTACCTCTCTCTGATGAAGATGCTCGTGTCGGGCGAAGCGGTCAGCATAAACTTCAGCGATCTGTCGAGGATTCTGCGGATCCATAGAAACACAATAAAGAAGCGGGTCCAGAATCTGTTCGATCATCAAGTACTCCATTCGCCCTTCTTTCCCTTCCTCGGCTTGTACAAGGTCTACCCCCTGCTTGTAGTCGTACGCATTAGCCTCCCCGACGACGGGCCGGTTGTCAAATGGGTCCAAGAAGACCCATACATCTTCGCCGCATTCAAGAGCAGGCATGGGGAGTACAACATCCTCCTGTTCGCGTATCACGAGAGCGTCGCAAGCTACCAGTCGTGGGTCGAGTCACTGCCCTCGGTCCTGAAACTGCAGTATGGGATTCAGGACTACACATGCCCCATGTCGACTCCGACGTATTTTTCGAACGCGCGCATGACGAAGTACGACCCCAGCTCTGGGATGCGCCTGCTGGAAAGGGAGTTCAATGCAAAAGGAGAGCTGGTCATCAACGGCTATGGTTTCGACAAAACGGACGTCGACATACTGAAATGCCTCGTCGCAGGCAAGGGGATCAAAGTGAACCACACTCTCCTTTGCAAAGAGACAAGACTGCACAGGAAGACGATTAGCAACAGAATCTCTGAGCTGACCAAGGTGGGACTGCTTGGAAGCCCCGCATGCAGATTTCCGAACCTCTTCGTCCCGCCAAACTACGTCCTGACTTTCTCGCAGTATGAGATCAAAGAGCCCAGGGAGAAGGTGCTGAGAGAAGTGTCCGAAGACCCGTGCATACCCATAGCCATGAAGATAGCGCAGGGCAAATACAACTTCCTGGTCTTTGGTAACCACCTCAGCATCAGCGACCATCTGAAGTGGGAGGAAGGCTACAGAGAGAGGTTTCCGGACTCGATTGGCAGCGCCGAGGTAACCTATCTCTCGCCGGAGATGACGATTGCCTTCGACCAGCAGATAGTCTCGCTGAGCTTTCTCGAGAAAAGGCTGGAGACTTCCAGAGGGAGAGAGATCAGGAGGTCGATCGGCAGGGCTCAGTGAAGCTTCGACAAGGCGTCAGCGGGGTTCAGGGGAATCTGATCACTTCTCAAGTCTCACGCAGGACTTCGGCTGCCTGCATCGAGCAATATGTTCATCATGTCTTCCCTGCTCCTTCCGGTGGCAAAACCCAGGTTGTCGATCAGGTCCCTGGCGCCGACTATCTCCGTCCCCTGGCTCTTGGCTATCTCGAGGTATTCGGGGTAGTCCCTCTTGAGGTCCTCGAGCTGGCCCAGGGGGATGCTCACCCTCCGGAACCCCTCGACTATCGAGACGTCGAGCTTCGCGGTCGTGTCCTTCGGGTGGATGCCTCCCACGAAGCCGGCGATGCCAGACTTCTGTTCTATCTTCCCGGTGAACGTGATGTCGTTGCCTACGGGCAGGTCGACCCCGCGGATAACCCTCAGGGCTTCGCTGGCTATGGCGACCCCCAGGGCCTGGCCACCTGACGGACCGGATACGGCGATGTCTTCAGTCCCTTCGCCGGCCGAAATCAGATGGCAGTACACGTCGTAGGCGGCGACCTGAGGCAGGTATTGCCTCAGGTATGCCACGGCAAGCTCCGCGCTCTCCTGGGCCCCTTTGCCGGCGTTCCCGAACAGCTTCACCTTCCCCTCCCCGGATGTTGACTTGTACAGGTTGACTGTGACAACGAGTATGGACCCGAACTGGGACCCCTGACCCAGGGCCGCCAGCCCGTACGCCTTCCCCACGGTCGGCTCTTTGTCTACGTAGATCCTCTGCATCTTCCTCATCTGATCGTAACTCTCGTTGGTCGTGACTTCCTCCAGGGCCTTCGCCAGGTGATACCTCGTCAGAGGCCACTTCGTGCTGTCGTCGACCGCGCCTGCGACCAGGTCGTACGCCTCTCTGCCGGAGGCGAGGCTCCTGCCCTTCGCAAGCTCCATCATCCTCTCCAGGGCGTCTCTATAGGTCCCCCTCGTCGCGGCGAGCTTCGCCTGGTCCTGCCACTCGATGGCAGACTTCATCTCCGCCGCCGCCAGCATCTCCGCTGCCCTGAAGCGCTCGGCGAGGTTGAAGGTGTCGGATATCACCCGGGGCGAGAACGTCTTCCTGACGAATATGTTGTAGACGGCGTCCAGCGTGAGGTCGGGCGCGGCCACCGCCTTTATGTTGCGCAGGTATATCCCCAGCACTTCTTTCTTTTCCGCGGTTGTCTTGGGGAGCGCGAAGTCGAAGGAGCGCGAGAGCCTCTCCCTGAGCGCCCTGTCGAGCAAGTGAGGCATGTTGGTCGACCCGACGAACACCACGCGGTTGTGGGTGGTCTCGAAGCCGTCGAGCTGGGTCAGGAGCTCAGTGAGGACTTCGCGGTGCGCAATCGAGCCCGCGGTGCTTCCGTTGGCGTTGTCCCTCGACGCCCCGATGGTCTCTATCTCGTCCATGAAGATGATCGCAGGGGGCTCCCTCCTCGCCATCGAGAAGATGTCCCTCAGAGTGTGCTGCGACTCGCCGACGTACTTGTCCATAATCGAACTCGCGCTGATGTAGAAGAACGAGGCGTTGGAGGAATTGGCGATGGCCTTGGCCATGAGGGTCTTGCCTACGCCGGGCGGCCCAGAGAACAGGAACCCGCGCGGGGCCTTGTACCCCACCTTCCTCGCGAAGTCCCCTCTCAGGACAAGCGTGATCTCCTGGATTATCTTCTCCTTGACGCCGTGCAGCCCCCCGATGTCGTCGAACGTCTCCGTCGGTCTGGTGGACACCTTCGACTTCTTTGCTGCCTCGGTCTTGGCCTCCTCGTCGTAGGCGAAGACCCTCTGGGACACGCGCCTGAAGGAGTCGAGGTCTATCGGGTCCGGGCGGCTGGCTCCTCCTTCACTGTATGACCTCTCCGAGTCAGAGACCGCGTATTCGAACGCCTTCGACACGTCGTTATAGGTGACGGCGTTCTTGCCAAAGGCGCGGAGCTCCTGGGAGAGGACGTCGACCACGTCGACCGGGTTGAGGCTGATGCTATAGGAGTCGCAGTATCTCTTCGCCAGCTCGTAAAGGGTCTCCTTCGTTACCCCGACGTCCAGGTCTATCATCTCCGCTCGGCGCCTGATCGGCTCCATGATGTGCTCGAACTTGTCGGTGGCCAAGACCATTATGCTCCTCGCCTCGGGGTTCTCGGCAAGGGCGTCCAGCTGTTGCAGGATCTCCGATTGCATGGCCATGTGCTCCCTGTCTGCGCCTCCCGGGGCTCCGGACGAGGCGCTTTCGGTGGTCCCCTTCGTCACCAACGACTGGGCCTCGTCGATCACGACTATGCTCGGCACCTGCTGCATCGCCCCCAGTCTCGACCCGATTGCCTGGGTCGACTGCCCCATCCACATCGAGAGGACTTGGCTCGCCTTGATCTTGTCTAACCTGAGCCGGACCCCCTCCGAGATCGCTTCGTCGTAGGCCTCCCTCATGAACACGTCAGTGAGGCGTGACTTTCCGCTGCCGGACCCCCCCTTGATGACGATTATCTTTTTGGGAGCCAGCTTCGCCTGGGTGACCGCCGTGTCTTGGAGGACGTGGTACCTGAAACTGTACATGAGCAACTGGAGCTCCCTGTCCCTCCCGACCAGGTCCTTCGCCCTCACATCGGGGATGAAGGCCATCTCCTTGTCCGGCCGCCGCTCGAACGGCGGCATCTTCTGCCGCCTGGCCTCCTTGGGGAGCTTCAGAAACCTGTAGGTCCTGTAGCTCTCGTCGAAGACGTAGAGGAGGGGGTGGTAGAGGGCCCTGAACAGCCTATGACGCTGCCAGATCTGCTCGAACCTCTTGGAGTTGCTGACCACCTACAGGACACCCGCCCAGTAGTTCAGGGCCATCGGAATGGTGACGCCGATTATGACAAGGAGAACGAACGGCGCATACCTTCGGTAACCGGTGAGGTTCAGCCGCCTGGCCCGGTCGACGACCCGGGCGGAGAGATAGACCCAGAGGTACAGGAAGATGAGAGACCAGGTTATGTAGAAGTATGTACCGAAGAACACGGCATATATGTCGTCGGTGGCCAGTGTGGAGAACACAGGCCAGTCGAACGCCTCCGGCTTCCACGCGTTGGTGGCGACCAGCTTCATCTGTCTGTTGACCGTGCTCGAAAGGGAGTAGGAAGTCAGCAGCCCCGTAGCAGAGTCCCATGTCATGGAACTAGTCCCGACGGCGAGGTCGGTGCCCATCGTCGAGGAGGATATGCCGACCAGCGTCCTCACGCCCTGCAGTATGTACGCGCTTCCTTTCCCTTCGACAGATGCCAAGATGCCGGGAGCGACCTGATCCCCGCTCTTGAGCCCGGACGCTATCACTAGAGGCGGGAGGTCCAGCCCGGCGAACGAATACGACAGGCTGCTGTTGCTTGCGCTCTGGAAGACGGTGGATCCGCTCTCCCCCATGGAAAGAGGGACCGTGACGCTCTGGCTAGCCACGCCGAAAGGCACCGCGCAACCGTTCAGTGTCGGGTTTCCCAGACAGACCGACGTCGACGCGCCTGCCGTCGTCAGCTTGCTCAGAGTTATCACGAAAGACAGTTGACCGCTGAGTGGGACGCTCGCGGCCCCGGCAAGATCATAGACCGAACTGGAGGCCACGTCAAAGAAGCTGGGCCCGGCTTGCAGATGTGACAGCTGGAAGTCTTCAGTCTTCGTGGCGTTGACGACGCCGGTACTCTGAATCAGCACCGACACCGCGGTCGCGTTGGCTGCCTTCACGAAGACCAGAACGGTATCATATGCCTGCGTGGCGCCTCCCCCGCCATACAGTACAGAAATCGAGACGATGGATGAATACATGGAACCGTCCTCCCTCTGCAGCGTGAGGTTGCCTGTGACCATGGTCCCGTTGACGGACGATACGTAGAGCCTCAGGGTCGACGCGTCGTAGAACTTATTGAGCGTCCAGACGGCGTAGTCCCCAGCCTTGAGCCCGGCGGTGTATTGGGTGGCGCTTGCCGGAGGCAGGGATGACATCACAAACAAGGCTGACGTGGACAACGCGAACAGTAAGAACCTCCAGCCCGCTCGCTCGCCATGAAACCGCATCTGTCGCACGAAACAAATGACATGGGTTATGCGGAATACTAAAAACGATAGTTCCGCTTCTCAGCCGCATTAGGTTGGAAATGACCAATTGGGCTCCGCCATTGGTCGAAAAGACCATCAGACGTGGTGCTCAGCACTGGTCAGAGCTTGTCGATTACGCTCGCTGGGATGGACTTCTTCCTTCCGATCACCTGCACCACCTCTGACCAGATCACATCCCTGACTCCTTCCATCCCCTTCACCAGCTCGAGCAGGTCCAGCAGATCAGAGTTGTCCTTGACCACGGCTTCCACTTGCAGGTCGATGCCTTTCTGTCCGACGCTTCTTCCGACATAGACCACGGGGTCGAGCTTCAACAAGTCCTTCGCCACGGCCATTGTCTTCCCCCTTTCCGTTTCGACCAACAGGTCTACGCGCCGAAAGCCAAGCGCGTGCGGGTTAAGGACGTACGAGAATTGCAGGTAATGGCCTTCGAGGAAAGCGCGCCTCCGCTGCACCGTTGTCCGGGGGAGCCCGGTCTTCATCGCCAGGTCATAGGTTGTGATTCTGCAGCCGGGGTCGAGAAGGACGTTCAGTATCTTCTTGTCGGTGGGGGACAGCATGTCGTGGGGGAACGGAGCCGCCCTCTATCATAAACAGGTACGAATCGTCTACTTGCTCGACTATTTGCCTGGAATCTCGTTCTCGTCTGTCTTTCAGATTAGGCCTAGGCCGGCCGTCCGCCCCTCGATCGTGGCCGGTCAGACCTACGATTCAACACCCTGCGCAGGGTGCCAAACCGGAGATTCAGACCGCGCCGACCCGCTCTCGCGCAGGCTCCTCCGGCAGATCAGGACACGGCTTCGGCCGAGATGATGGGTCGCTCGCTCCACTTTGTGAGCGCGATGAACACGAAGGCTAGGATCAGAAGGGCGGCGGAGATCTCGAACGCAAAGCTCTGGCCGGTAAGGTAGGAGGCCGCCAGCGCAGGAGGGAGCTTCCCGGTCAGGTTTCCGATGAACAGCGAATACACCACGTTCGGCGGGATTACCGCGGTGGCAGCGGTCAATGAAAGAGCGAAGCTCAGGATCCCCCCGGTGTTTCTGAAGGTGTTCATCGCCCCCGAGCCCACCCCGTATTTCGCAGGAGGGGTCGAGGACATTATCGCGGAAGTATTGGCGGGCCAGAAGAACGCCAACCCGACCCCGGAGATCGTCTCGATGATTCCGATTTCGAGCAGGGTCGAGCTTACGGTCAGCCGGCTGAACAGCACCAGGGAGACCGCCGCGATGATGACTCCCGCACCGGAGATCCTCCTGAAGCCGAACCTGTCCGTGAGGATGCCCCCCACCGGCCCAACGACCGCGGAAGCGAGGGCGAACGGGATGATCAGGTACGCCGACTGAAGGGCAGACAGTCCCTCGATACCTTCCAGATAGAAGATCAGCAGGAAATTCACGCTGAAGACCGCGAGGAACTGCAGCATCGCTGCGAGAATCGAGAACGTGAAGACCCTGTTCCTGAAGAAATCGAAGTCCAAGATTGGGTCCCTGCTGTACCTCCCCTCCCAGATGACGAAGAACGCGAAGGCCGCCGGCGAGAGGACGAGGGCCGCTATCGTGGTCGGGTCGTGCCAGGAGTACAGCAGACCCCAGGTTATCCCCAGCAGAAGGGTCAGCAACCCGCCGGTGAAGGAGATGGCCGCGGGGAGGTCGAACGAGCCCCGTTGACCCGCAGGAGGGAGGACGGCCTTGAGGGTCTTGAAGGCCCATGCCGTCGCGAAGATCCCTATCGGGACGTTGATCAGGAATATCCACCGCCAGGTCGTGTAGGTGATGATGACCCCGCCCACGACCACCCCCAGGACGTTGCCCAGCCCCCAGACGATGGACTGGAGGCCGAAGGCTCTTCCTGTCTCGTTCCGGGGGAAGGCCTCTGATAGTATCGCGAAGGAGTTGGAGGTGAGCAGGGCCGCGCCGGTCCCCTGTATCACCCTGAAGACGACCAGGGAAAGGCCGTCTTGTGCGAACCCGCAGAGGGCCGACCCGAACGTGAAGATGGCGAAACCGACGTTGTAGAGCAACTTCCTTCCGTACATGTCAGCCAGCCTCCCAAGGCTGAGGACGAGGGCGGTGTTCACGACAAGGTAGGCGATGACGACCCAGGTCATGGTCACGAAGTCTGAATGGAGGTCCGCAGCCATGGGGAAGAGGGCGAGCAGGACCACGGTACTGTCAACCGCGGCCATCAGAGCACCTATCGATGTGACCGACAGTGCTTTCCATTTGTATTCCAAAATGCCCACTAGAGCCCTAGGAAGTCAGGGCGCCGCAAAATCCCCATGGAAAAAGCTGTCGTCCCGGTCAGCGGAGGTCGGGCCCGCTGGGCCCTCTGGCCGCAATCCTGACGTATAGAAGGGGCATCACGGCCAGGAGCGAACCTCCCACGATCGGCATGGAGGCGAAGGCGTCGGCCATGGCGCCTGCAGTCGTGACCGCGTCTATCGGGAGCGCCTGCCCGATCGCATTGGGATATACGAGGAACTGGAGCGAGAAGACGATGACGCTCAACACCGTGAGGAAGACTCCCTTGTTCGTCACAATCTTGACCGTCGTGGGCCAGAGGTAGAGGGTACCCGCCAGAAGAGTCAGCAGGACAGGTACCGACATCCACCAGGTTACAAGCGCCGGGGACATCAGCCAGTAGGAGGCGACTGAAAGGACCACCCCGGCGCCTGCGAACGGAAGGACAAAGCCTCTCTGGGGCGGCAGGTCGAAGAAGACAGGCGCGAACCCGATGCCGAGAAGCGGGGTCCCCAAGATGAACCCGATGCTTCCGGCCGTGGCCCAGGAGGCAAAGGAGAACGAGCCGGACGCGAGGTTCACCCCCTGGCCGCCGACCAGAGATGAGAGGAGGACTAGCACCACCACGCCGATGACGACCGTCGGCAGGGCGTAGGCCCTGTAGAGCTTTACCTCGTCCAGCCAGCCCCGCTTAGTTATGAACTCGGCGACCGAGATGAGGACGACAAGCGCTATGCTCGTGGAGACCAAGAGGATGTGGGAGCTGATGGTGAAGGCAAAGAGGAACCTGACGAAGGACAGCATTGCGGCTGGCTCCAGCCCCATTAAACCGGTCTGCCTGACCGAGGCCCCTACCGGATAGAAGACGAGATGACGACTTCCGGCCCTGAGAACGAGCCCATGAGAGACGGACTAGAGCGTGCTGGAGAGGGACGAGAGCGCTTCCATCACGTCCAGCGTGCTCTGAAACAGCTCGGTCTGAGTGACGCGTCCGATCATCTTCCCCTTCTCGACGACGAACAGGCGCCGGATCTCGTTGGCCGCCATCTTACCCATGGCCTCTCTGATGGTGGCTTCTGACCCGATGGTGACGATCGGCGAGGACGCTATGGTCCCGACTGAGGTCTTCGAAGTAGGGAGCCCCTTGACCAGGCAACGTCTCAGCACGTCCCTTTCGGTGACGACCCCCCAGGGTGCGCCTTTCCTCTCCACCACCAGCGACCACACGTTGTTCTGGATCATCTGCTTCACGGCCTCGTCTACCGTAGCCATGTATGGGACAGATACGAGTCGTTTGTCCATGACGTCCTTCACTTTTATTGTGACCGGCAATTCCGCTCGGGTTTCCCTCGGGTCGGCCTCTCTTAACCCTGTAGCACGATTCCCGCTCTGGGAACGAAGATTTTACGTCCGCGGTTCCGCTCCCATGTTGTGAAAGGAGTCCTGTACGGGATGAAGGCGGTCGAGTTGGGGACCTATGTCGCGGCGCCGGCGCTCGGCAGCATGCTCGGGAGGATGCTGACCAACTTCCAGCGGCTAGGCGAGGAGGAAATCGCTGCCTTCGGCTTCGTCCTGCAGGGAGTCACCGCCGTGGCTCTCCTGTACGAGCCGAACCTGGCGGCGGCCTACCTGCTATCATTCCTGTTCGGAATCGGCTATGGGGGATACATCCCGGAATTCGCCTTTATCGTCAGGAAATACTACGGGATATCCGACTACGGGAAGCTGATGGGGGTGCTGCTGACCAGCTTCGGGATAGGCGCGTTCGTGGGCCCGTCCCTTGGGGGGGTCATCCTCACGGCCGAAGGCTCATACTCGCTCATGTTCTGGGTAGCAGGCGCCTCCAGCGTCGTCGTGGGGCTGCATCAGCTGCTTTCTTACGTCAGACGCGGTCAAGGGGGTCCCGAGGCAGCCGGATAGCGAGTCCCGGAGGTCGTGCTACCCTCTTCGGCCCTGCGACCTCCTTTCGAGTATCCCTTTCGCCAGCCTGTAGTGCACGGCGTCCACCAATTTGTCGTCGACCCTGACTGCACCCCGTTTCTGCGCCCCCGCCCTTTCGACTTCGCGGACCACCTTCGCCGCCCATTCGACCTCTTTCTCAGTCGGGGAGAAGACTTCGTTGGCGACGGGTATCTGGGACGGATGGACCGCCTGCTTTCCGACGAATCCAAGCGAGCGGGCCGCCTGCGCCTCGGCCCTGAAGCCGGCGAGGTCCTTCAGGTCGAAGTAGACGTTGTCGACTGCCTCAACGCCATTTGCCCTCGCAGCTGCCACGATGAGGGTCTTGACAGTGGCGTTGTTCAGATAGGCTTCGATGGAGCCGCCTACAGAGCTGGCATAATCCCCGGCGCCGTAAGTAAGAGCCACCACGCCCTTCGACCGGGACAGGCCGTCCAGAGTCATTAGACCCCTTGCGGTTTCGACGATCGGAATCAGCGCCTTCGCAGAAGCCCTGCCCAACGGAGAGCAGTCTCCTTCTGCCTTGGGGATGAGGATGGAGCCGACCCTGTCAATCTGCCTGACAGCGGCGATGTCCGCCCGGTGCTCGGGGGTCCCAACGGCATTGATCCTGACACAGAGCTCCTTCTTCCCCCAGTCGAGACCGTCGGAGAGTCTCGCTATCAGAGCCCTCGCCCTGGATTTCTCGCTGGCCGGCACTGCGTCCTCAAGGTCGAGGATGACGGAATCGGCATTCAGGGTCGCGGCCTTGGTAATCATCTTCTCACTGTTGCCCGGGACGTAGAGCTGGCTGCGCCTGAGCATTGCTCGCATAGCGGGCGAATCTGGCTTAAGGATTGCCTGTAACCATAATTAGACTGGCCAGGGGGCAGAGAGACGTGCCTCCCGACTTGGACTTCGAGCCGGGCATGAAATTCAAAGGGGCCGTCGGACGGACGGTCACAGACACAGACAACATCTGGTTCACGTTGATGACGAACAACAACAACCAGATCCATTTCAATGCGGACTACGCCCAGAAGAACTATGCGGGAGAACCGTTCAGAGGCAGGATGGTTGTCAACGGATTCTTCACCCTCGCCGCTGTCGCCGGAATCTTGGTCGAGCAGACCAGCGCCCATGGGTTCATGCTAGGCCTGACAAACGTGAAGTTCGTCGCTCCCGTGTTCGCCGGAGACACCATCTACGCAGAGTGCGAAGTCACAGCCACGAAGAAATCTGAGAGCAGGGAGGGGAACGGAGTCGTGAGCATCAGGACGTGGGGATACAACCAGAGAGGGGAGAAGCTAATCGAGTTCGATCGGGACTTCATGGTCAGGGAGCGGGGTGCGGCCTGGGGACAGAGTCAGGGCAGGGGAGATGCCAGGAGCCAGACTCGTTGACCGTGTACATGCTGAGGGACTACCGCGTCAAGCCCGGAGAGATGGACGAGCGGATCGAAGAGTGGGCTGAGGTGGTTCATCAGCTCCGACTGAAGTTCGGATTCAAGGTCCTCGTGGCCTGGAAGATTGGGGACGATAGGTTCGTCTGGGTTCTGTGCCACGATGGGAAGAAGGAGGACTTCGAGAAGGCGGACGAGGAGTACCACAACTCGAAAGAGAGGAAGGCGGTCAGGCCTGACCCCGCACGCCACCTCGCCGAAACCAAGCACTGGGTGATGGAAGACGTGATGCCGGCTCCCTAGACGAACGTGCTGGCGAGCCCCAGGGATGCAGCGATTACCATCGCCACAGCCCCGACCTGGCCCACTATCCCGCCGAAGCTAAAGAGGGCCAGAAGCCCTGCCGCCAGGAAGACGGCGCTCCACACCCTGTGCCTGAGCCTCCCCGAGAAGATGATCACCCCTGCGCCGAGGGTCAAGCCCAGGACCAGCGACCCCGCACCGTTCAGGCCTGAAAGGATCAGGAGGAGCCCCGCTACGAGCGACGCCATCTTTGCGGCTGAGAGCATCTCGTGCCTCACCGCCCGTTTCCAGAACCACTTCGAGATGGGGTTCGAGAGCTGCGACCTCCGGTCGAGGACGAGGCTATTGGGCGTTGAAGTTACAGGCGAAGGTGTATCCCTTTGAGAGCTGGGCTATGCCGGTGTACCCCGACATGAGCTGCGCAGTGAACTGGGAGTTGACGTACGCACCGCACCCTACGAGGTAGTAGGTGGGCGAGACGTCGGCCGTCCTTCGGTAGTTGGTTCCGAGGAAATGCCCCGATGCCTGCGTCTGCGGCACGAATGGGACGAACAGGGCGACTATTCCGAGCAGCACCAGGACTGCAATCCACTTCGTCTTGTTCATCAAGCTTCGGAAGGAAGATTGCGTGTTGATTCTATGAACCTGCGGTTTTGAACCTACTTTCCTCTGTAACAATAGTAGGGGTATCCGCCGTTTACCATCCCTACCGCCATGTCTACCACCCTGTCTGAGATTTCCTTCCATCTGGAATCCCAGTCGATGCCTTCGACCTCGAACTCCTTCTCGCCGTTCCCTGACCTCGACGGCACCTGCTTCCAAATCGCGCGGCCGTGGAACGGCTTCACTATGCGCACCTGCCACTTGCTGCATTTCATCTTCCTTCCCTCCTCTCCGAAGTACTGGCAGCTCCTGCAGAAGTTGGACAGCCAGATTATCTCCTTCGTCCTCTTGACCGACCTTCCGATTTCCTCGAGGAGACGCTCCGACTCCTGCCTGATCATGTCGGCCAGCTCCTTCTGTCCCTGCTCGGTGTTGGTGTAGTAGTCCGGGTCCCTAGCTAGCGCTAGCCACCAGCTGGCGTACTCTTCCACCTCCCCGCTCAGACGAGGGTCTCCGCTCAAACAGGCGCGATGAACCATTCGACGTTAATAAAACCAAGTGGAGACTCCGCAGACTGAGAACGGATAAATACGGAAAACCGCCAGAAATCCCGGTCTGGCACGCAGCGTGCTACGACGGGCGATCTGGACTGGTCCAAAGGGCCGGGATGATGACTATATTCGCTGCGTGCCGGGCTGTAATTTAGCACAACCAAAGGGGGCACATCTGGGCCCAATTCCCCAGAAAAGAGCCAGGGTCGCCCGGATTTGAGCTCGTTTGGGTTCACAATGAATTGCCATAACGTCCCATTTAGGCGACTTTTGGGCATCAAAAAGCGGGGTCGGTGGGAATTGACCGCATCACTGTTGGTTTCTATTAAAGCGCCACGTTGCACGTTCATCATAATACTCATGCTGTCGAACAAGATTCCATGAAAGCATCCCAACAAGAAGGAGGGGGGTCCGCCATGCATGTTCTTTCGTGCTCGTTTTTCCGATGAAACAGTGTTCCATCCGATGGGGTACTTGATGCAGGATGGGGAACTCGGACCTACGAACCCCCGAAAGAGGGACGGGATGCCCCCTATCAGAAGTGACGGTCAGACATATGCGCAAAGTGCCATCGATGGGATGAACAACCTTGCGCCAACGACATTGATGGGTTCTCGATGGCGATGCAGGTTGTCATCTTCCTCTACCGACCCGGAATACCTCGGACTTGGCCCGAAAAATCATGCCCCGGCCGGGAATATTAGTCCTCGGGTACAAATCCCCGGCGGTACCAATGCCCCGCGATGCTAGGGGTTCGAATCCCCGCCGCGGAGCAATTTGGGCTGATGAAGAGAAAAGTAATTCTGACTAATCTCGAATCGCTCGAGATCAACTCGTCTCCTCGCTACTCTCGCTGGGACGACAAAGGAGAGTTCACCGAAGAGCGACTTTTCTACGACCCTGTCGGAATGATGAAGCAAATAGAATTGGGCTAGCCCAAGCTGCAACGATTCAGCCACTCTGTCTTCGACTCAGCTGAAACAGGTTGTCACATGCGCGGTCTCTACTTGGGCGAGCTGGTCTTCCAGGCACGCTGTTCAAGGGTGTTTTGATGGGAAGAGTGTCTGCGCTTCCGAATTACTTCCCACTTCTTTCTGCGTGCAAATGTCATGATCTAGTCCGCACCTTCCATTCCGTCTGGACCGCCGGGACCGCGTGGTGGGGTCGAAGGACCTCTTCCGCCGGCTATCACGTCATCTATCCGCAGGATCATGCAGGTGCACTCAGTAGCCGATTTGATGATCTGCTCCTTCACTGCTACCGGCTCGAGCACGTCCTTTTCGAACATGTTCCGGATGCCCTTTCCGAGAACATCAACCCCTGCCCATAACTTGCCAGCCCCGTGACTTTCCCTGAGTCCGACCTGGATGTCAATCGGGTCAAACCCGGCGTTCATGGCCAAAGCGAGGGGAACGGTCTCCAGGGCTTCAGCGAATTTTTCCGCGGCAAGCTGCTCCCTTCCTTCCAGCGTGGCCGACCATTTCATCAGGCGATAGGACAGTTCTTCCTCGACCGCACCGCCGCCGGCCACTATCGCAGGGTTCTCGAGAACGTCCTTCACTACCATGATGGCATCGTGCATGGATCTCTCTGCCTCATCTACGACCCTCTGACTCCCGCCTCTGATGAGTATCGACACGGCTTTCGGATTCTTAGCGTCTTCCACGAACAACCATTTGTCATCTTCGACTTTTCTTTCTTCGACTAGACCGGCATGGCCTAAGTCTGCTTTGGTCAGGCCGTCGACGCCGGTTACCATCCTTGCACCGGTGGCCTTCGCTAGCTTGGTCATGTCAGACTCCTTCACCCTTCTTACCGCTAGGATCCCGGCCTTGGCAAGGTAGTGCTGTGCCACGTCGTCGATTCCTTTCTGACAGATGAGCATGTTGGCCCCAGACTCCGAAACCTTGTCGACCATGCTCTTCAGCATTCGCGTCTCCTCGTCAAGGAACTGTTGGATCTGTGCCGGCTTGTCGATGCTGATCTTGGCGTCGAACTCGGTCTTCTCTATCTCTAGAGGCGAGTTGACCAGCGCTATCTTTGCCTTCTCTATCCTCTTCGGCATTCCTGAGTGGACGACTTCCTTGTCCAGGATGATTCCGCGTGTTAGACTGGTGTCTTTCAGAGAGCCTCCGGGCTTCTTCTCAACCTTTACGTTGTCAAGGTCGACTCTGTAGGTCCCTTCAGCCGTTTTCTCAGCGACTTGAAGTAGTGCGTCGACCACGATGGCTCCCAAGGCTGTGCTGTCATTCGAAATCATCTTCGAGGCCATGCTGGTTCGGGCTATCTTTGCCAGCATAACCCTGTTCTCTGGTTCCACACCGACGGAAATCTCGTCCAAGATCTTCTGGGCCTTGGTGGCAGCCCTTCTGTAACCGTCGACGATAACCATCGGATGGACACCTTTCTCAATCAATTCTTCGGCATTCGCCAAAAGGGCACCAGCCAGAACCACCGAAGAGGTGGTCCCATCGCCCACCTCGCTGTCCACCGTCTTAGATATCTCGATTATCATCTTTCCGGCCGGGTGCTGGACGTCGATTTCTTTCAGCATCGTCGCGCCATCGTTGGTAATGGTCACGTCCCCCATCGAATCCACCAGCATCTTGTCCATTCCTTTGGGACCTAGGGAGGTTTTCACAATCTCGGCAATCAGCTTGGCCGCAGCAATGTTGTTCTTCTGAGCTCTCCTACCTCGGCTTTGTGTGCTGCCCTCCCTCAAAATGAGGACCTGCTGTCCGCCCGATGTCGTCACGTACGAAGCTTCTGACATGATCATTCATCTTAGGGTACTCCGTCGCATATAGAGACAAGGTATTTTTTGTGTTCAGATGCAATCGAAGTTGCGATTACTTGGCGTTGGTAAATGCCCCTTACTTCGAGCTCAGCCTTTCTTTCGTTCGCTTCTTCCATTCATCATGGCCTATGATCCCCTTATCTTCGAGAACATCGACCAATGATGAGAGCATAATCGCGACCATTTCGACCTCTTCCCTCAAGTCGTCGGTGGCTTTGTTTTGCCTCCGCCGTTCCTTCTTAACGCTCAATTTCTTCCATCCCTTGGATGCCCTTTCTCGATTGAGGAGAGGTCTTTCGCGGGTCAAAGCGGCAGCGTCAGTCTTCTGGTCTTCTTTTCACGCCTAGGTCCGAGCTTGGGGAGTCTGACCTCGAGGATGCCTTCAGCCATCTTCGCTGACACCTTTTCTGGATCCACGCTCTCAGGGAAGCCAATGTTCCTACGGAACGTTGAGAAGGCCCTCTCCCTGTGCAGGTAGGTCTTTCCCTTCTCTTCCCTCTCCACGTCAGAATCAGCGGCCACCGACAACTCGTTTGGTCCGACTTCTATCGCCAGAGTCTCCTTCTTCAACCCCGGGAGCTCTGCCTTCACGACATACTCCATGCCAGAGTCGATGACATCAACGTAGGGTATCCGCGTAGGCAGTTCATACTGAACAGGCCACTCGAACCCCCTGAAGGGGTCCCAGGGGATCAGGCGAAACGTGTCTAGAAGCGTGTTGACTGAGTTGATCCAACTGGTCTGAGGCTCTCTAACGGCAAGCGTAGGCTTCTTTGCTTTCTGAGGAGCGAGCGTTCCCTCTTTCTTCTTGGACATGGTTTTCGACATATTGTCTGCTCATCCCTAGCGGCGTAACTTTCCCTTCATCCGCCTGAGATAGTCCCTCATTCGGCCATCCGACATGGTTGATATTTCTGGCGCCCTCGCTTGTTCCGTTATGTGCAAAATTGGTCACTGGCAATAATAGCCGCTGCCTACATATAGAGACAAGGTATTTTCTGCGTTCTAATGCAATTGAATGGTAGACCTTACCATGGCGTTCCCGACGAGACACGATGGCAAGCCTATAAAACGGCAGACCTGAACGGCGCCCAGAACCTTATGAGACCAAAAACGTCGACAGCTTCGTTCAGGTTGGACGAGTCAGCGCTCAACGCCATCCAAGAAGACGCGAGGAAGCAGAACGTCAGCGTCAACACCCTGCTCAACCAACTCGTTCTCGCATACGCCAACTATGATCGACCGATGAAGAGGTTTCACATGATAAAGGTGCCAGCATCGAGCTTCAAACACATCCTAGAGGCAGCAATCAATGAAGCGGTAATCGAAGCCGGAAACTTGGCAGGCAAAGACGTCCCGAACACGTACATCAGGGCCAAGTGGGGGGAGCTTACCGTGGAGAACGCCCTCAGCTATCTCAAGACCACCGCCGATTACACGAACCTCTTCGAATACAGCGAGGTAGTGCGCGCCGGGAAGGTCAACGTCACCCTGACGCACGATTTCGGTCCCAAAGGGAGCCTGTTTCTGCAGCGTTACGTACAGGCGATCTTCGAGCCGCTGGGAAAGCCACCGAGATTCCTGCCAGACGAGAACGCGGTCGCCTTCGAGCTTCAGTGAATAGTAGGCGACCTTAGTCGGTTCGCCTTACGTTTCACTCTCTCTTGCGGTTAATTGCAAAAAATACGTCAGGTTCAATAGCTCGCATGCGCTAAATGTGCTGAAACGCAATGACAACCGAGAAGGGGGAAGCGACTGCCATCCTGAAGATTCGCGGAATGGACAATCCGGGACGAGCCCAGCAGATCAGACGCACGGCTGAGAAGCTCGACGGGGTTCTGCAGGTCGACATCAACTACATTTCAGATACGTCGACAATAAAGTACGATGCAGAGAGGCTGACACTCGCCGATGTCAAGTCCATTCATCACGATGAACCTCATTCCACGCTTCCTGGTGGAGCCGACGAGCCGAGACGTAATACCACAAGAGGCTCTGTTCGGACGACAAAGTACGTTCAAGGAACGAGGGAACAGGGAGAGATCAGCAGGAATTTGCGGCGGCGAGGGAGATTCAGCAAGACCCAGAGAGGAAGACTCGGCGAGTAGGCGCTTACTTGCGTTCCGCCGAGGTTGTTCTGCTTCTGTCTATTTCACGCCGCAGAATTTCGTACGCCCTGGGACCATCATCTCTGCTAAGGATAAGAATCGTCTCTTCACTGATGTAGGTCTGCCGTATCGTTATCCCGTGACGGTATAGGAGCTCCGTGAGGAACAGCCCAAACTCGGGCGTCTTTTCGACCCCCTGAGAAAGGCGAATGTCCAACCTGGACAGTTGTGTTGCTTCCTTCTCGATGTTGATCTTGGTCAAAGCCGAACGAACGAATGATTTGTATTCGCCTTCGTCAACTATCAGCTTTATTGAATGCGAAAGCTGGAAAAGGTGTATCGGCTCGTTCAGGTTGGAGGAGAGCTTCGCTATCTTCTCTATCATCGGAAACAGCTGGGCCCTGCTGGCCGCAATTGTCACATCGACCACATCGCTTGACAGAGTTATCCTAGCTTCCTTTAGAATCGGCGACGGTTTTTTCCCATCCGGTTTCTTCAGGGTGTCAGAGAACCTCTTGATCGCGACGACGAGGGTGTTGATGGTAGTGGGCCGCCCCGCAAGCCTCTCTACCTCAGGTTTGATGCTCCCAGCAAGTGCGTGGTAGTTGACCAGCTTCTGCTTCAGGCATTCATAGACAGCCTGGTCGTGAGTAACGATCGATTCCACTACCGTCCCAATTGAGGGGTTCCTGCTCGACATAGCCAAGGCTATGGGTGGATGTTGTAATATTTATACATGAACGTCAATATACATATATACTCAGCAATACCTGTTACATTTGGTGATAGAAAGAAAATGACAAACGTAGAGACAGGCAAGCAAGAAGGACGGTTTGGGGCCCTGGTTAGACGAATCAGGACGATGTTCAACCGCAAGACTTCCAGCTGAAGAAATCAGGGGACCGAGAATTGACCGCAGCGTCAGAGAGAGGCTCCTCACCGCCGAGTCTGGGATTTGACCGTGGGGCACAATAGGTATGTCACAACAATATCAGTCGGAATCTCAATATCACTATTGCAACAGATGCGGTCTGCAGATTATCTGGATGAGGCATGGCATAGTTTGGGTTCCTTATGCTCCCTCCGGTACTCGCCATAAATGCATGAATCAATACCTTGGTCGTTGACCTGGGAAACGACCGTCAATCAGACGATCCGTTGGCTCAACTAAGCATTGACCTTGACCCCAGAGGTGGAATTTCGGGTCTCCCTAGCACAGGCCGCGCCTAGTAATGTTTGTGACTGCATAGATAGGAACACATATATACCATCTAGCCCTATTACAAACTGAAACAAATAATGACTACCAACTTTCCGACAACCATCGTCGCTTCAGTCCAACCAAAGATGTGGAGCCAAGTGGCCGAGCAACTTAGGACCCTACAGGGAATCACATACTTCTCGCCATTGGCGGGCAGATTCGACTTGGCCATCGAGCTGAAGGCAGCTGAGCCAAGCCAAGTCTACGAGCTCATCAACAAGGTCAGATCCATCAACGGGATCACCTCAACGAGATCGTACACTCCCTTCGAGGGCTACAACGACGGCAAGAACTTCCAGTCGACCGACTCCCTTGCGCTGTGCTTGGTGCAGGCGAATCAGCCGGTGGGGACCGTTCTTCAGTCGATGAAGCAACTCACTCACGTACGCAATGCATTCGTCGTTCCGGGCGAATTCGACATCCTCGCTACGATTTACGGAAAGAACCACGAAGAGATTCTTTCGCAGGTATCGAAGATCAACGAAGTGCAGGGCGTTAGGACAAGCGAGACACTGTTCGCCTACAAGCCAACCTGGCAGTAGGCACCGGTCTTTTTTTCGAATCCATCGAGCTATTTTCAAACTCCGCAAGCCGCCATCGCGTAAGGGACCCTGACGACCGACCCGAATCTTCGAGTTGAAAGAAATGGCGCGCGCCATTCCCGTGAAGAAAGAGACTGGAATCAGTGCCACAACGCGAAGGACCTTGCTTTATTGGGGTTCACCGAAGCGTCGTCGGAGCCTAGGAAATTTTCCGATTCAGATCTGAATGGGACATCGAATCGCTCTTCGGAAACGAGGAACTTACGAAGATGGTCGGCTTTCCAGTCTCTTCTTGGCCCAAGCTCCCCAATCTAGGTTTCGCATTTAACGCCAACTTGTGTTATCCTGGAATGAGTATACCCCTTTCTACGATGACTGGGCATGGTATACCTCTCCTGATTCCTCGTCAACGACCACGCCCTCTTCCGGCATCTTCCTAATGAATGCTTGATCCGGGGTTTCTATCGCGTCCAGGTTCAACGACATGTGGGGCCTCTTCGAGTTGTACCACGTAACGAGCTCGTCCACGCTTTTGAATTCGTGGATCTTCTCCTCCACCGTTCTGAAGAACCTCTCTATCTTCCCATTGGTCTCCGGGTGATGGACCCTTCCGAGTATCTGCCTTATCTCATACTTGGCCAGAGCCTTCTCGAACGCTGTCACGCCCTTCGCCCTCTCCTCCGATTCCACGGCGTAGAATTGAGAACCTCTATCGGAGAGGATGCTCGCCGGCTTGCCCCATCCCTTCATCGCCCTCTCCAGCACCTCGACGGCGTGCTCGGAGGTCGCCTCTCTGAACAGTCCATGGCCGAGTATCTTCCTTGACGCGTCATCGAGGTACGCTATCAACCATCCGTATCCTTCGAGAAGCTTCCAATCAGTGTGCCAGAGGGAGTTCGAATACTTGCGCTCGTACTTGATCCACCTCCTCTGCTTCTGCTTCCTCGGCTCGTCCCTCGCCAGGCCCATGCCCTTCAGCACCTCATGGATCCTGTTGTGAGGGATGTGGACGGAGTATGCGACATCGATGACCCGCTCAAGGACGAGGGCGCACGCCTTGTACTCCTCGCGCGCCTTGACGATGACCCTCCTCTCTTCATCGGATGTGCCGGGACCAGGCTTCCTTCCAGGCTTACCGAGCTCGGGCGCCTTCCCTTCGACACGATACCTCCTCCATAGCTTCTTCACCCACATCGCCGAGACGCCCATCCTCTCAGCGATGACTCGGTTCGTGAGCTGATGCTTCTCCTTCTCACGGATGATCCATGCGACCTTGACAGGGTCGAGCTTCCCAATGACGAGGTATCTTTCGCCCCTGCTCCATATCCACCTGGCTCCTATCCTGCTGACTAGGGGGTATACTAATTTCAGGATAATAGATGAAAGGACCTGAACTGAAAGAATGAAATCGTGGCTTGCGAGCCAGAGTAGTTATTCGCCAGCACGACCAAACCCTCTCGGTTGGCCTCGGGATTTGTCGGGTAGTCGCCCGGAATGACCGGTTTCTGGAAGACGGCAGGAGTCGCAATCTCCACCTCCTTCAGCTTCTTCGCAATGGATTTTGCAATCGTGATGGAGCCCTCAGCAATTATCTTGGCGAACATGGATTCCATCATCTTCCCCCGAACCCTTCCTCATTGGAGACATAAACACTGTTGAGCCAATCATAGCCATTGGAACAAACCCGAACAAACCGTATTAGCAGTTGCTGCGAGAACGTGGTCTCAAGCATTCAGCTATTCGGTTGGAAAAGACCCTCTTGGCGGGGGAGGCATCAAGCCTAACCTGACGCATCTTCCAAACACTCGCTCGACGAACAACCTAGTCTCCGCACGCTGTTTCTCTATGTTTTTTCTTAGGTCGTCATCGAACTTCCAGGACTCGCACTCGCACAAGTGCTCGAAGAGTGTCAGGTTTATCGCTTCCCACAGGCCAAGCTGCTTCCATTCGCCTGTCTTTGTGGATGAAATGACAATACTGTTGTCGATGACGTCGTAGAGAGCCAGCAACTCGTAGGGACGAAAGCTGACCCTGGTGGGCTTGATTCCGTAGTCCTGAACAAAGCGATCCGCCGCCTCCTGCAACCTTGGCGGACTGCCCAGTACCGCTTCAAACATCGCTCTTACGGTCCTGCCAGAAGGGAGTCGTACTTTTTCGTAGTGATTCGACCTTCTTGAAATGTGGTGGGCGACGATCTCGTTTCCATACATGACATAGAACAACCCCCTGCATTCGTCTCCGCAGAAGGCGCCTCTGTTGATTTCATTCCCGCACACCAAGCAATGCGTCGAAGTTCCCTCCATGCTGGGTTCTATTTCTTTCACCGACCATATCTGATTCTTCGCTATGGCCAGACAGCCGAAGTCAGGCCCCCTTTCGTACGAGATTCCGCGCTTCTCAAGGTAGTCGAAGTAGTCGACCCACCTCTCTTGACTGTCCCTAATCCTTGGCATGTGCAGGAACACGTGAGTCCTGTCGCTGTCGTCAACGTAGCCTATGATTGCTTCGCCGTTTCTCTTCTCGACGTAAGCCCAACCGATTGAGGCCCAATTGGTGCCGCGGGCCGGCGCTTTGTCCGGATGCTTGGACTGCGGTGCAAGCTCCGTCTCGATCTCGCGCAGCTGTGAACGGTCATGCCTGAGCAGGGATTTGAGGGCTTGCATGGCGAATTCCCTTGTCTGTTTCTGTTCCGCCGGATTTTCATGGCTGTACCGCATAAGCGGGATGATTCGAGGTACTGTAGACTTGTCGTTCTGTCTCCTGAGGGAGACCAGGGCGCTTTGAACAACCAGAGGGTTTGGGTACTCCAGAAGGTTCAGCAAGAGCGGAACAAGTCGTCCGTCTTTGATCCCCTCGAGCGCCTCCGCGGCTGACATTACGGCGAATTCGTTGTCGTGATTAGCCTCCACAAACTTGATTATCGCAGTGACCGTTGCCTTTCCCAGCTTCCGGAGCCACCTGATGCCTACGATGCCGCTGTCGTCGTTCATGATGTCCGCCTTTATCGACGCAAGAATTATCCTCAGGATCAGTTCAGGACACTGCTTCCCTCCGATTCGACCCAGAATCTCAATCACGTATTCTATGTAGTACCTGCCTTCCTCTTCCTTCTCATACTTCTGAATGAGTTGAGTGAGCGCAGGGATTACCTGCTCTCCCTCTCGCACAAGATCGTAGATGGCATGCTGGGGTCTGACCAGAGGTTCCTTCTCGTCGTAGACCTCGTCCCTGTCATTGGCGAGAAGTGCTGATAGGAGTTTGTCGATACCGTCTCTCAACCCGATTGCCCGCGTCCGGCTACAATCGACTCCCATTTATCGAAGATTAGCTTGGCTAACGATGAGAAGGTCTCCAACAGAAGAATCATCTGGTCGACGGTCGCGTCGTCCTCCTGAAGTCTTCTTAGCTCGAACGTCGGGATGAGCCACCTCTCCGGAACGTAGTCCTTCATGGCCGGCTTCTCCATTATCTCCCGGAAAGACGGAGGGAAGTGGTCGGACAACCGGCCGCTCTTGAAGCCCCTCGCCACGTATCCCGGCGCGTGGGCGAAATCTGACAGTTCGTGATAGAACTTGCTCATCATCCCCTTCGTCGGCTGGTCGAAAGACTTGGCCGTGTACTCGATCAAAGGCTTTCGCTCGCGGCTGTCGGGCTTCGCGCATCCTTCTAGGATTCTGAACTTCCGACCCATGGTGAGCCCCTTCATATCAGGCTTCGTGTCCAGTGCATAGGCCAGCTCTATTCCCTCGAAGAGTTCGCGGAGAGCGTTCGGAGGAAAATCGTAAATCCCGGCCAGCACCGCCGCCGTAACCGTGGTGACCGCCGGCCCCATCATCATTTCCATAAACCAGCTCATCGCGTAATAGTTGACGTCGTAGCCGATTGAGCGCTGGGCCATTCCAACCCACCCGGTCACAAACTGGTCGAGAAGGCTCCGGGAGAGCTTCAACCCCGTTGGGTCGTTGAGCAGGTAGTCTTCGTTCTTCGCTAGGTACTCCTGCATCGTTTCTCTGAAATGTCCGAACTCCTGTCGGTAGAGATCAAGATCCTTTGAAGACATGATCTTGTACCAGAACTCTGCTCATAATAAGGGTCTTCGACCAATGAAGGAACACAGAAGGTGGACGGGCACCAATGCGGCGCCCGCCAAGCAAGCGTTCTCGTGCGTAGTCCTATCTCACCCGGCAGGAAAGAAAGGAACATGCGACGTATGGAGGTGCTGACCGCACTCGTTGCGTCGGCGGCAAAACGCAACTTATTGAACCGCCATTTCTCTACCGGGTGCGAATGAAGGCCTCTTTCTCCATCAGCGGCGCCCTGCTCGTCGTGGTGGTGGTTCTCGTGATTGTCTGGTTGGAATTAGGCCCTGCGTCCGTGCCCGTAATCTTGGCCTTTACCTTGGCAGTGATAACCTTCGGCCAGTTCGTTTACTCGGCGTGGCCATCCCTCTACGCCGAAATGGTGACCGAGTTCCCGTCCGGACAGGAGGCTGGTGGATACCTTTCCTTGCTGGAAAGTCAGGGCGACGAACCGACCCTGCTGAGGGACAGACCGGTCCCGTACTACAGATTGAGAGATGTCTCACGCCCCCTAGTAGATGGAAAAGAGGTCAGGAAGATACCCGCACTTAAGCCCGGCTCTGAAGAAAACATCCGCGGCTATCTGCCTCGGGCGAAAGGCGAAAGAGAATACGTGATTGGTGAGAGAGCCATAGTGGCACCAGCTTACCTAGATTTGCACATTGTCAACGCCGGACCGGGGGTTGCGACGAAGATAGAATGCGTCGTTCAAAATCGCGACGGTGGAGGCTACGTCGTCCTGCTAAGCTACTATGCAATTCTGGGCCGTTTCTTTGGCCGCAAAGGAAGATTCGAATTTGAACCAGAGGGGGAATGGACGGGGCCATTCTAGATCCAATTCCGGGCGCGGCGTTCATTGGTATTCGCCAGGGGCTTGGCAAGCGGTCGGCTACAGGCTTGCAAGCCACGCCGCGAACCCTTTCAACTCGTCATAGCGAATTGCCAACCCCGTTTTTCCGGAGCGGTTGAGAAACACGACCGACTTTTGAGCGCCAACAGCCTGGTTCAAGGGCGAGGGCACGTTGTTCTCCGTCCTGAAGGCCGCGACTGCTAACGGGATATCGCCCAGCGCACCTCCCCGTCTCACCTCAGCTAACCGTTCCTTCAGCCTCTGGTAGGAGTTGTTGGTGGCGCTGGCTGCGCTGATTGAGAATCGGCATTGTATGCCTGCGCGGTAACGCACGGCGTCTCCTCTTTCGCAGACAACGTAGTCCATCCCCTTTACGTAACTGTCAACGTTTGCAAGGAAGAGTTCTGAGCGACCCGACATCCACACTTGGGACAATCTCTCGAAGATGTCCTGGAAGACCAATCCAGAGAGTTTTGCTTTGTCGTACCTGGCCCCCTCCTTTTCTCCCAGAATCAAGTTTTCGTCTGAAAGAACATGGTACAGCAAAAGACCATTGACAAGCCTCCGCTCGGCGTCGTTTCCCTCTATCGTCGACAGAGAGTAGGAACGGGAATTGAACAACTCGACGAGGCGCTTCTCCCCGAGCTTCGTCGCTGCAAGAATCGAAGGATGGATGAATACATCAGACTCTCGCCAGTTCATCGGGCGGTCAGGACTCGCGCGGCGTTGATTATGAAAACCTTTGGGGTCTGCGGCTGCGCGGTCGCACCCTACGAGGGGGCAGACCCGGACGCTAAGCATTGGTATAGAGGCAGCCAGACGTGCGAATACCTTGACTAATCGGGCTGTTTAGCAGCCGGCTGCTGAGTTTGGGTCAAGCAATACTTCCGCACGAGGTCGACGAAGACGTAGTAGTAATCGTGGTACGCGTAAAAGGCCCCAATCAACAGGATTACTAACGCTGAAAGGACAACAGCGGATGCGAGGTCGACCGTCTCAGAGAGGTACAGGTGAAGAGCAATCACGAGTCCCAAGCCGAGGGCCGTAGACATGTTGAAATCGTATTCAGACTCCTGCAACTCCAAGTAATCGATTTCTGATTTGCTAGCCTTAAGGCGTACGCAGTAATATTGTTGGGTGGCCTCCTTGAGGTCGTTTCGGGCCTTCTTTGAACGCAAGTTCCAAACGTTTGTGAAGAGTATTCGATGCGTTTGGCCCAATGTGAACCCAATCGCGGGACCAGCCACGAGGAAGATTGCGGCGGCAAGCAAGTTGAGGGATGAGCTAGATAAAAACAGGCTCGGCTGAAAGAAATACAGGTATGCTATGACGACGAGATAGCCGGGGAGTAACGTGTCGTAGAAATCATTCTTTGTAAAGAAAGAGGGAACTTCAGACGTGTCTTCTCAGCCCTGTGAGGATTCTTCCCCGTGCCCTTTCTTCTTCTCGGCTTCCTTCTCGTCCTCTTCGGGCTGCACGGGATTCACTGGAATAACGGGTCCGGGAACCGGTGGGACGGGAATTGGCGGTCCGAAGGCTTCATCCACTATCACGTACTGAGATCCAGCCGCAGGTATTCTTACACGGGGATGCCCCCGAGCGCTCTCACGTACTTTGACATACCGGACCTCTATGCCCTGTGCTATTGCGGCCCGCGCGTACGGCGTTGCTAGGAACAAGTCGTAGACGGTTTTGTTAGTCAGTATCAGCAGTCGTTTTTTCGCCTTCCGCACGGCCAAGAGCAGGAGAATATCTCGAGCAAAGTCTCCGAGCTGAGCGCTCCTGAGATATCTCTCTCTGCCTGGCGCCTTGTTTGGCTCGGAGGTCTTTACCTCTGCCACTATTCTCTGATTCTTAGAGACTAGGTCGAAACTGTGGCGAGCCCCATGGGGCAGGTTCAGCGCAGTTTCTCTGAATGGAACGTGGAACTCCCGCTCGAGTACCTTGCCCACGTACGACTCCGCGGCCTTCCTTTGCCGATAATCCAAAGGATAGATGTTTCCATCATGTTTAAGCTATAAACGTTGACACTCGGAAATCGCTCTCCCCGGTCGGGGCATTGGTGCACCATCCGCGAGGTTGGGGCTTCCGGTAAGGCAACGTTCTGGCTGCAAGCATCGGTGTGGAGCCGCGAGACGCTCAGGAAAAGAGAAGGTGGAAAGGCATTAGCGCACAGGATGGAGATATCCCGCTCGCCTTCACAACCTAGTTCCACACTTCGTGCAGAACCTTGCTGGAGGAGAAGCAGGTTGGCCGCACGCAGTGCAGAACGACTTCGCCGGAAGTGGATTCAACGTCCTTCCCGATGCCTGCTCCAGCTTGGTTCTGAATGCGGTATCAAAATCATGGAGCTCGCTGGGATATAGCGATACGAACCGTATCCCGTTCCGGCGGTACTGGGCCACTTTCCACTGCATGCTCCGCTCGTATCTCGAGCGGGCGGAACCGTCCGAGAGGTTGATCAGGCCCCAGTACTCGACATACACGTCATAGTCAGGCAGGTAGAAATCCGGCCTGCTGATCCTCTTGGACCCCCACCGGCTCATGGCGGGCTGCTCGTAGACGTACCTGATGCCGCTGCGGCTGAAGTAGTCTGCGATGACCCTCTCGGAGTTGCTCCTGACGACTTCTCCCCGTTGGGTCACAGCCGGCTGGCCATACGCCTCCCTGCGGCCGAACTGGACCGCCCGGACGAGGTAGACCAGGCCCGTAACGGTAAGCCCAATAATGCTAACTAGGAAAAGGAACGCAAAGACCGCTACAAGGGCGAAGATTGGGAACGAGGCCGCCACTCCGGCGACGGACCCGAAGAGCAACAGTGCGAAGAGTAGGCCCCAGAAGAGTAATCTCAGATTTGCTCTTCACCGACTAGGTCCTTGCTTCCTCAGCACATAAGTACCAATGAAGGCATCATAAGTACCCCGAATCAATGCCAACGCGCCATAATCAAAGCCGAGGATTGGCCCAGACCGCAGAAAATCCTTGTTCCTCTTTCAAGCTGACTTCGCTGATTTCAAGCCACACGCGCTTGGTTGGTTCATCTATCTTCGTGCTAAACTGCAGCGTCGCTTCAGTAGGCCTGGCATTGAGGGTCAGCGTCTTATCTTCCAGCTGTCCTTCCTGCTTGCTCATGATCTTCCTGTTGATCGATTGGACCTTGCCTCTGGTTTCCATGAACATCATCGATCCATCCCGCCCAACGCCAGCATGAAAGTGCGATCCAATCCTATCCTTCCTTCCCCCAACGATGTCGAAGTACTCGTCCCCCCTCCTTCTGTCCTTCACAACCCTTACCTTCGCCCACCAATGGGTCGTCTCGCGGCGGACCCTCCCGGGCACGAGTTTGAAAGAATAATCGACTTTGATCTTACTTTCGCTCAACCCTCCCCCCTTCCAGCCGCATCGTCTCTTGCTTTTCCTGCAGTGTGGTGTCTTCGTTAATAACCAAGCAGGGTCCGGTCCCCGACAGAAATCAGGATGAATTTCTGCCCGAGATGCGGCACTCGCATCAAACGCCCGCCTGGCGCCCCTACCCGATTCTGCACAAGGTGCGGTACAATTTTGGTGCAGGAAGAAACGCCGAAGAGAAAGACCTTGATCGAAAGTTTCCCCTTCAAGACCATGAGACCTTCGCAAAGAGAGGTCTTGGAGCAGGTCGAAGCAGCGATCTCCGAATCGAAGAAGTTCATAATCCTCGAAGCACCCGTGGGGTTTGGCAAGTCCGCCATCGCGGCCTCATTCTGCTTCTATCTGGGGTCTGCTTACCTCCTGACATCCACGAAGCAGCTCCAGAACCAGTATTCCTCTGACTTCGCCTTCCCGGTGGTCACAGGGAAGTCAAACTTCACTTGTCTGGTGCCCATGTCGTCGGGGAAGAACCTCCCTTGTAGCAAGGGGAGGTGCGAGGTCGACTGGAAGCTCTCCGAATGTCCTCACTACCTTACCTTCGAGGAATACGAGGAGCACAAGCGGAGGCTCTGCAACCGCGGTTCGAAGTGCGAGCATCTCAAGGACAGGAAGCTCTGCTCATACTACGAACAGAAGTGGGATGCCTTCAGGGCTCCGGTCATGGTTGCCAACTATCCTTTCTTCCTGACCGAACTCAGGTACACCGAAGACATCAGGCGGAGAAGACTTCTGGTCTGTGACGAAGCCCATGACCTTGAGAAGCAGATGGTCGGTTCAGCTTCCTTCGCCCTGAGGAGATCAGTGCTGGAAAACTACAGGGTTGAAGATGAGGACGATGTACCCCATGTCATCCCAGACATGGGTCTCGCGGATGTTACCGCTTGGGCAGGTCCCTTGGAAGAAACGAAAAGAGTGCTGGAACGGTTTCTTGATGCCTATCTACTGGACGGGACCAAACAGGACCGGGTTGCCTCCTGCAAGGCCTCCCTGAAATCACTGAAAGGCTTCATGGAGGACCTGGATGCTCACCCCGCCAACTGGGTCGTGAACAGCGTCAGAAAGACCGCCTCACAAGGGGAAGGGTCGTCAGTTGATGAGGTCGTCTTCCAGCCTCTGCAGGTGGGCGCTTACACCTCGATGCTGTTCGACACCGCTGACACCGTACTCTTGATGTCCGCGACAGTCTTCTCGAAGGAGGTCTTCTGCAGGACGCTCGGCATGTCTGAGGAGGAGGCGGCCTTCATCAGAGTTGCCGAGTCCTCATTTCCGGTTGAGAATAGGCCCATTTATGCCCTAAACGCTGCACAGCTGAGTAGATCAACAATCGAGACTTCCCTGGGACCGATCGCCCACGCGGTCGATGAAGTGATGACGCGTCATGCAGGCGAGAGAGGGATAATTCACACGACATCGTATCAGCAAGCGAGATACATCATGGATCACGTCTCGGAGTACAACAGGGCGAGGCTTTCGAGCACGGAGAACGTCTCCTCGAGGTCGGCCCTTCTGCTGGCCCACGGCGCCAGGGACGAGTCGGTCCTGATCTCCCCCAGCCTCTATCAGGGGGTGGACCTGAAAGACGAGTTGTCGAGGTTCCAGGTCCTGGTGAAGGTGCCGTACCCTGACCTGTCAGAGAGGAGGACCAGGGTCAAAATGGAGAGGGACCAGGGCTGGTACGATTGGCAGACGGCCCTGAGGCTGGTCCAGACCTACGGGCGCAGCATCAGGAGCGACACCGACCACGCGGTCACCTATGTGCTAGACTCGAACTTACCCTGGTTCGTGAGTAGGCACAGGGAGCTTTTCCCGGAGTACTTCCTTGAGGCTCTCCTAGCTCCCAGCTAGAAAATCCGTCGCGCTTCCGCCCAAGTCACAAAGACGCGCGTTGACGTTTTGTGGGGGGGCTTGCCGTAGGTCATGAACCCTGCACTCCTGAAATCACGGGTCGTCTCACGAACTTCTGCCAATGAAGTAGGAAGTAACAGACGCAAAGAGGCCAACTACGAGGCCTAGCTGAGGCAGAGGGTCGAGAGGAAGCGGTCGCAGAAGTTGTAAGCAGATCTAGCCCTTGTCCTCAGGTCCGCCGTAATCGTCAGTTGGCTCATATTCGTCGCCGCTCCATGGCTCGTCGCCGCCGGGCCCTTCGTCCCCCCAGTCG